>NZ_JBEGGL010000005.1:0-341172 GCF_040203315.1 Xanthomonas sp. WHRI 8393
GTAGGAGCGCACCCGGGCGCGACGGGCGTTACCGGTGAGGCCCATCGCGCCCGGGTGCGCTCCTACGAGACATGACTGCAGCGCAGCCAAAAAAAAGCCCCGGCACTGCCGGGGCTTTTCGTTCTGCGCCATGTCCGGGATCAGCGATCCGGACGATGCGGGCCCGAGTCGTTCTGCGCGAGCAGGTATTCCTTGGACTGTTCGTCCAGCTTGTCGCCCAGCATGCGGCGCACCACCACGAAGAACAGCGGAATGAAGATCACGCCGAGCACGGTGGCGAACACCATGCCGCCGATCACGCCGGTACCGATGGAGTGACGCGAGTTGGCGCCGGCACCGGTGGAGATGGCCAGCGGCAGCACGCCCAGGATGAACGCGAACGAGGTCATCAGGATCGGGCGGAAGCGCAGATGCGCCGCTTCCAGCGTCGCCTCGCGCAGCGTCTTGCCTGCCGCACGCTGCTCCACTGCGAACTCCACGATCAGGATCGCGTTCTTCGCCGCCAGGCCGATCACGGTGATCATGCCGATCTTGAAGTACAGATCGTTCGGCAGACCGCGCAGCATCGAGAAGGTGATCGCACCCAGCACGCCGATCGGCACCACCATCAGCACCGCCACCGGAATCGACCAGCTCTCGTAGAGCGCGGCCAGGCACAGGAACACCACCACCACCGACAACGCCAGCAACAGCGTGGCCGCATTACCGGCAATGATTTCCTGGTACGACATGCCGCTCCAGTCGAAACCGAAGCCCGGCGGCAGGTCGTTGTTGACGATCTCCTCCATCGCGGTCATCGCCTGGCCGGAGCTGCCGCCCGGCGCCGGGTTGCCGACGATGTTCACCGCCGAATAGCCGTTGTAGCGGTTCAGTGCCGGCGAGGCGTAGGTCCAGTCGGCCTTGACCACATTGCTCAGCGGAATCATTCCCGGCTGACCATCGGCACCGGTGGCCGTGGCGCTGGGGCTGAAGAAGCTGCGCAGCGACTCCGGGCCGGTACGGAACTGGTCGTCGGCACGGATGTTGACGCGCTTGATGCGGCCTTCGGAAAAGTAGTCGTTGATGTAGACAGGCGCCAGCATCAGCTGGATCGAGCTGTAGACGTCGCTGACGTCCAGGCCCATCGACTGCGCCTGCACACGGTCCACGTGCAACTGCAGCTGCGGCGCGTCTTCCAGGCCGTTCGGGCGTACGCCCACCATGGTGTCCTGCTTTTCCGCCGCCTTGCCCAGCACGATGTTGCGCGCCTGGGTCAAAGCTTGCTGGCCTGCGCCGGAGCGGTCCTGCAGCCACATGTCGAAGCCGCCGAACTGGCCCAGGCCCTGCACGGTGGGCAGGTTGACCACGAAGATCTGCGCGCCCTTGATGCCGTAGAAGGCGCCGTTGAGCTGCTGGATCAACTGCTCGGCAGTGACGTCACGCTCTTCCCACGGCTTGAGCCGGATGAAGCCCATGCCGACGTTTTCGCCCGAACCCAGGAAGCTGAAGCCGGCGATCTGCAGCATGCCTTCCACGGCCGGCTGCTTCTCCAGCACCGCACGCATCTGCGCGAAGGCCTCGTTGGTGCGGATCTTGGTCGCGCCCGGCGGCAGCTGCACGATGGCCACCGCAAAGCCCTGGTCTTCTTCCGGCAGGAAGCTGCCCGGCATGCGGGTGAACAGGAAGCCGCACAGCACCACCAGCACCACGAACACGATCATCCACGGCGGCGAGCGCTTGAGGGTGTGGCCGACCACGCCGACATAGCGATGCGCCAGCTTGTCGTAGTACTTGTCGAAGGTGCGGTAGATCCAGTTCTTCTTGGTCGAATGGGTCGACTTGAGGAACGCGCCGCACAGCGCCGGGGTGAAGCTCAGCGCCAGGAACGCCGAGAACCCCATCGACATGGCGATGGTCAGTGCGAACTGCTTGTAGATCGCGCCCGAAGCGCCGGGTTGCAGCGAGGAGGGGATGAACACCGCCGCCAGCACCACGGTGATGGCCACCACCGCGCCGGTGATCTGGGTCATCGCCTTCTGCGTGGCCGCCTTCGGCTCCAGGTGTTCCTCGCTCATGATGCGTTCGACGTTCTCGATCACCACGATCGCGTCGTCGACCACGATGCCGATCGCCAGCACCATCGCAAACAGCGTCAGCTGGTTGATGGTGAAGCCGATCATGTACATGCCGAAGAACGTGCCCAGCAGCGCGACCGGAATCACCAGCGTGGGAATCACGGTGGCGCGGAAGTTCTGCAGGAACAGCAGCATCACCAGGAACACCAGCACGATGGCTTCCACCAGCGTGTGGATCACTTCCTCGATGGAGATGCGCACGAAGGTGGTCGATTCGTACGGCGCAAACCAGGTCACGCCCTGCGGGAAGGTCGGCTGCAGTTCGTCGAGCTTGGCACCGACCGCCTCGGAGACGTTCAGGGCATTGGCGCCCGGCAACAGCTGGATACCGAAGGCACCGGTGGGCTTGCCGTTGTACTGGGTGTCGAAGCCGTAGTTGCTCGGCCCCACGGTGACCCGTGCGACATCCTTCAACCGCACCGTGGCGCCGTTGTTGTCGGTGCGCAGGATGATGTTCTCGAACTGGTCCGGCGAGCTGAAGCGGCCTTCGGCCGAGACCGTGGCGGTGAAGCTGATGCCTTCCGGGGTCGGGTCGGCGCCCACCGAACCGGCAGCGAACTGCACGTTCTGGTTGCGCACCGCGGTCAGCACCTGGGTGGCCGACAGGTTGTAGCCCTGCAGCTTCTCCGGGTTCAACCAGATGTTCATCGCGTACTCGGCGCCGAACTGGTTGGTGCTGCCCACGCCGGGCACGCGCGAGATCTGCTCGAGCACGCGCGAGCCGACGATGTCGTTGAGCGCGTCGCGGTTGATCGACGGATTGTCCGAGCGCAACGCGGCCACCATCAGGAAGCCGGCGTTGGCCTTGGCCACCACCACACCCTGCTGGGTGACTTCCGAGGGCAGGCGCGGCGTGGCCAGCGACACCTTGTTCTGCACCTGCACCTGCGCGATATCCGCGTCGGTGCCGGTTTCGAAGGTCAGCGTGATGGTCACGCGGCCGTTGGCGGCCGAGGACGAGTTGAAGTACAGCAGGTGGTCGATACCGGTGAGCTGCTGCTCGATGACCTGGGTCACCGCTTTTTCGGCGGTATCGGCGCTGGCGCCGGGGAAGTTGGCGGTAACGGTGACCTGCGGCGGGGCGATCGTGGGGTACGACTCGATACCCAGATTCAGGATCGAGATCACGCCCGCAAGCGAGATCAGGATCGCCACCACCCAGGCAAAGACAGGGTGTTCGATGAAAAACTTAGGCATGTCCGGGTTCCGTTACTGCTGCTTGGACTGGGAGTCGGCCGGCTGCGCCGCAGCGTCCGGCTTGGACTGTTCCTGCGCGGCCGGTGCCGCTGCATCGGCCTTGTCGGCCGCCGGTGCGGCCTGCGCGCCGCCGCCCTGGGCAGCGGCGGGAGCCGCGCCCGGTGCGCCGGGCTGGCCGCCCTGCGCCGGCTTGTTCGGATCCCACGGCACGCCCTTGGCCGGCTGGCCTTCCTTCGCCTTCTGCACGCCATCGACGATCACCTGGTCGCCCGGGGTCATGCCCGCGGTGACGATCCACTGGCCCTTCTGCTGGCCATCGACGGTGAGATTCTTGCGTGCCACCTTGCCGTCCTTGCCCAGCACCAGCGCATAGGCGCCGGTGGCATCGCGCTGCACGGCCTGCTGCGGCAGCAGATAGGCATTGTTGCGCTGGCCAAGGCTGGCCTTGAAGGTCACGAACGCGCCCGGCAGCAGCGCCTGCTCTGGATTGGGCAGGGTCGCGCGCAGCGACACCGCACCGGTGCTCGGGTCCACCGTCACCGCCGACACATCCAGCGTACCCGGGTGCGGGTACTGCGTGCCGTTGCCCAGTTCCACGTTGATGGTGGACTTGCCGTCGCCGCTGAGCTGCACGTTGCCGCTGCTCTGGGCCTGGCGCAGGGCGGCGAGCTCTTCGCTGCTCATCGCAAAGTTCACATACAGCGGGTCGATCTGGTCGACCGTGGTCAGCAGGGTCGCCTCACCCGAGCCCACCAGCGCACCTTCGGTCACGCGCTGGATGCCGGCGCGGCCGGTGATCGGCGAGGTGACGCTGGCAAAGCCGAGCTGGATGCGGGCGGACTGGACCTGGCCGCGTGCCTGCTGCACGTTGGCGCTGGAGGAGCGCTCGGTGGCTTCGGCATTGTCGATGTCAGCACGCGACACATACTGCTGCGGGGCCAGGCTGCGCGCGCGCTTGGCGGCGACCTGGGCATTGGCGTAGGTCGCCTCGGCGGCGGCCAGCTGGCCTTGCGCCTGCAGCAGCGTGGCCTTCAGCGGCGCCGGGTCGATCTCGAACAGCGGCTGGCCTTCCTTGACGTCGGTGCCTTCGGTGTACAGGCGCTTGAGCAGCACGCCGTCCACGCGCGCGCGCACGTCGGCCGAGCGGAATGCCGACAGCCGGCCGACCAGGTCGCGTTCCAGCGGCAGGGTCTGCGGCTTCATTTCCAGCACCGACACTTCCGGCGGCGGCGGCGCCTGCTGTTGTTCGGGCTTGCTGCAGGCAGCCAGCGCCAGGGTGATGGCACAGGCCAGGCCGAATGTGCGGAGCGGGGCGATCATCAGGAGGAACTCCGTTAGGGTCTTGAAGTGAGAAAGGAAAGCGGGGACAGCGAAGGCGTGGCAGCGACCGCGGCAAATGCGCGCAGGAAGGTGTCGACAGCGAATTGCGCCCACTGCTGCCTGGCGGGAAGGCCGGCGCGGTGGGGAACCTGAAAGCGTTGCCGGTCGAAATCCAGACCGACGATCATGCTCAACAGCAGTTCGGCCATACAGTGCGGATCGTCATGGCGCAGCTGGCCGGCCTGCATCGCCTGCTCGAAGCGCTGCGCCAGGCGCTGCTGCATGCCGACGACCCCGTCCTGGAAGATCTGCTGCGACTGATCGGGGAACCGGTGCGATTCGGCTTCCACCAACCGGCAGGTCTGTAACACATCCGGGCGGTTCAGGCGGTCAAGGTGGGCCAGCGCGAAGGCCAGCAGATCCTCGCGCAACTCGCCCGAGGCGGTGCCCAGCGGCACCGTGGCCAGGTGCACATGGTCCTGGAGCACATCGCGCAGCAGGTTTTCTTTACAACCGTAATAACTATAGAGCGTCTGCTTGGAGCAGCCGGCGCGCTCGGCCACCGCGTCCATGCTCAGCCGCATGCCGCGCTCGGCAAGCAGCGTATGCACAGCCGCATGGATGCGGCGATCGCAGTCCGAGCGCCGGGCAGCACGGTGGGAACGGGGGGTCATGGCGGTAGACTATACCGTCCAGTTTAGTTTTTAAACAGGCTTGACGGTCGCAGTTCTGTCTGCGCAACGCCTTGTGGCCCAAGCGCCCGGCCGGACTTTGCCGGTTGTGGCGGTCTGGCGGCTGGCCATGCAGGCGCCAATCCGGCGCCGCTGCAGGAATTACAGTCGGGTAGTGCTTTTGCGCCTCACCGAGGGAGAGCGCCCGACCAGGATTTTGCGCTATGCAGCAAGGCGTCTTCATCCGGCGCCGGTACAATTCAGGTTTTCCACCGAGCATCCCAGCGCTCTCATGACAGCCAAGAAAGCTGCTTCGAAATCGTCCACGACGTCGGTCAAACCGGTCGCCGACCATGCCGTCCCCGTGCTTGCCACCGCGCCGCAGGCGGTCACCCTGGAGCCGGTGTTTGCCGCGTTGCGCAAGCGCTACCCGGCCGCCCGCCAGTCCGAGGTGCAGCTGTTCGCCGCCGACTTCTACCGGCGCATGGAAGAGGACGAGTTCCCCAACCACCCGGCCGAACAGTGGGCGGCCCTGGCGGCGGACATGCTGGAATTTGCGCGCACGCGCAAGCCCGGCACGGTCAACGTGCGGGTGTTCAACCCGACCCTGAAGAGCCACGGTTACGAATCGCCGCACACGCTGCTGCAGATCGTCAACGACGACATGCCGTTCCTGGTGGACTCGGTGAGCATGACGCTGTCGGACCTTGGCATCGGCGTGCACGTGCTCGGCCACCCGGTGCTGCGCATCGCGCGCGACAAGGCTGGCAAGCTGAGCGCGGTGGGCGAGGGCAAGAGCGAGTCGCTGATGGTGCTGGAGATCGACCGCCAGCCCGCCGAGGACATGCTCAAGGTGGAAGCGGCGGTGCGCAAGGTGCTGGGCGAGGTGCGCGCGATCGTGCACGACTGGGCGTCGATGCGCGAAAAGATGGTGATGCTGGCTGACGACCTGGCCACCCGCCGCCTGCCGATGGACGACATCAGCCGCCACGAGGCGCAGGAGTTCCTGCGCTGGGCGGCGGCCGACCACTTCACCTTCTTCGGCTATCGCGAGTACCGCGTGGAGAAGCAGGACGGCCAGGACGTGCTGGCGCCGGTGGAAGAAACCGGCCTGGGCCTGATGCGCGGCCGCGACACCTCGCCGGCGCGCCCGGTGACCACGCTGGCGGCGCACGGCCTGAACACTTCGGCCAAGCTAAAGGACGCACTGATCCTGACCAAGACCAATGCGCGCTCGCGCGTGCATCGGGTCGGCTACATGGATTACATCGGCATCCTGGAATTCGATGCCAAGGGCCGCATCGTCGGCGAGCAGCGTTTCCTGGGCCTGTTCACCTCCAGCGCCTACAACCGCCGCCCGTGGGAAATCCCGCTGGTGCGCCAGCGCCACGAATACGTGATGAGCAAGTCCGGGCTGACCCCGAGCAGCCACAGCGGCAAGGCGTTGCGGCACATTCTCGAGACGCTGCCGCGCGAGGAGCTGTTCCAGTCCAACGAGGAAGAGCTGTATCGCACCGCGATCGGCATCCTCGGCCTGCAGGAGCGCGTGCGCAGCCGCATGTTCCTGCGCCGCGACAAGTACAGCCGCTTCATCTCCGCGCTGGTGTACATCCCGCGCGAGCGCTTCAACACCGATGTGCGGCTGCGCATCGAGGCCTTGCTCAAGGACGCGCTGCACGGCGAATACATCGATTCCAGCGTGGTGCTGGGCGAGTCGCCGCTGGCGCAGCTGCACCTGATCGTGCGGCCCAAGAGTGGCGAGGCGCTGGAATTCAACACCACCGAACTCGAGGCCCGGCTTGCGCATCTGCTGCGCAACTGGCGCGATGCCCTGCGCGAGGCGCTGGTGGCGCGGCATGGCGAGGTCAATGGCCTGCGCATGGCCGCCAACTTCGGGCGTGCGCTGCCGGCCGGCTACATCGAGGACTCGTCGATCGAATCGGCGGTGTCCGACGTCGAGCATCTGGCCGCACTGGACGGCCCGGACGATCTGCACCTGAGCCTGCAGGAGATCCGTCGCGACGACGGCGTGCGGCTGGACGCCGGCGAAGGCCTGCGCCTGAAGCTGTATCGCCAGCTCGACGACATCCCGTTGTCCGACGCGATGCCGATGATGGAGAACATGGGCCTGCGGGTGATCTCCGAGCGGCCGTACCGGCTGCAGGTCGGCGAGACGCCGGTCTACATTCAGGATTTCGAGGTCGAATCGACCTCCGGCAAGATCAACGCTGCCAATGCCGACGCCGGTTTCGGCGAAGCCTTCGAGCGGATCTGGAGCGGCGATGCCGAAAACGACGGCTTCAACCGCCTGATTCTGGCCGCCGGCCTGCACTGGCGCCAGGTCGCGCTGCTGCGTGGCTACTGCAAGTATCTGCTGCAGACCGCGGTGCCGTTCTCGCAGGCCTATGTCGAGGCGACGTTCACCCGTTACCCGCTGCTGGCGCGCCTGCTGGTGGAACTGTTCGAAGCGCGCTTCGATCCGGCCACCGGCAGCGAGACCAAGGCGCAGATCTTCGCCGGGCAGGAACGCCTGCGCGAGGAACTGTCGGTGCTGGCCGGTGACGACGAGGCCACGCTCAAGGCACTGGAGCCGGTATTGCAGGCGCGCGGAAGCGACCGCGATGCGCAGCAGGAAGCCACGCGCGCCACGCTGCTGAAGCTGATGGATCGCGTCTCCAGCCTGGACGAGGACCGCATCCTGCGCAGCTTCATCGGTGTGATCGACGCCACGCTGCGCACCAACTATTACCAGACCGACAAGAGCGGCAAGCACGGCCACTGCATCAGCTTCAAGCTGGATTCTTCGATCGTGCCGGACCTGCCCAAGCCGCGCCCGTACCGCGAGATCTTCGTCTACAGCCCGCGGGTGGAAGGCGTGCACCTGCGCTTTGGCGCGGTGGCGCGTGGCGGCCTGCGCTGGTCGGATCGGCGCGAGGATTTCCGCACCGAGGTGCTGGGCCTGGTCAAGGCGCAGATGGTCAAGAACACCGTCATCGTGCCGGTCGGGGCCAAGGGCGGTTTCTACGTCAAGCGCTCGCCGGTCGGCGGCGACCGCGATGCGATCCAGGCCGAAGGCATCGCCTGCTACAAGCTGTTCATCCAGAGCCTGCTCGACATCACCGACAACATCGTCGGCGGCAAGATCGTGCCGCCGCCGCAGGTGGTGCGTCACGACCAGGATGATCCGTACCTGGTGGTCGCGGCCGACAAGGGCACCGCCACGTTCTCCGACATCGCCAACGGGCTGGCGCTGGACCACGGCTTCTGGCTGGGCGATGCGTTCGCTTCCGGCGGTTCGGTCGGTTACGACCACAAGGGCATGGGCATCACTGCGCGCGGTGCGTGGGAGTCGGTCAAGCGCCATTTCCGCGCGATGGGGCGCGACTGCCAGAGCCAGGATTTCAGCGTGGTCGGCATCGGCGACATGTCCGGCGACGTGTTCGGCAACGGCATGCTGTTGTCGCGGCATATCCGCCTGCTGGCCGCATTCGATCACCGGCATATCTTCCTGGATCCCAATCCGGATGCCGCTGCCTCGTTCGCCGAGCGCGAGCGCCTGTTCAAGCTGCCGCGTTCCAGCTGGGCCGACTACGAGGCCAAGCTGATCAGCGCCGGCGGCGGCATCTATCCGCGCACGCTCAAATCCATCGACATCAGCGCGCCGGTGCGCGAGGTCCTGGGCTTGGAATCCAGCGTCAAGCAGCTCTCGCCCAACGAGCTGATGAACGCCATCCTCAAGGCGCCGGTGGACCTGTTCTGGAATGGCGGCATCGGCACCTACGTCAAGGCGTCCAGCGAGTCGCACGCCGATGTGGGCGACCGCGCCAACAACGGCCTGCGCGTCAACGGCGGCGAGTTGCGCTGCAAGGTGGTGGGCGAGGGCGGCAACCTGGGCCTGACCCAGCTCGGCCGCATCGAGGCCGCGCAGGCCGGGGTGCTGCTCAACACCGACTTCATCGACAACTCGGCCGGCGTGGACACCTCCGATCACGAGGTGAACATCAAGATCCTGCTCAACGACATGGTGCAGGCCAAGAAGCTCACCTACGACGCGCGCAACACATTGCTCGCGTCGATGACCGACGAGGTGGCCGACCTGGTGTTGTGGGACAACTACCGCCAGAACCAGGCGATCAGCCTGATGGAGCGGATGAGCGTCAAGCGTCTCGGCTCCAAGCAGCACTTCATCCGCACGCTGGAATTGCAGGGCCTGCTCGATCGCCAGATCGAGTTCCTGCCGTCCGATGCCGAACTGTCCGCACGCAAGGCGCGCGGACAGGGCCTGTCGCGCCCGGAGCTGTCGGTGCTGTTGTCGTACTCCAAGCTGGTGGCGTTCCAGCAGCTGCTGGAATCGGATATTCCCGAAGACCCGTATCTGTCCAAGGAATTGCAGCGCTACTTCCCGCAGCCGCTGCAGAAAAAGTACGCCGATGCGATGGAGCGTCACCGCCTCAAGCGCGAGATCATCGCCACCGCGGTGACCAACACCACCATCAACCGCATGGGCGCCACCTTCCTGATGCGCATGCAGGAAGACACCGGCCGCAGCATCGCCGAGGTCGCCAAGGCCTACACCATCAGCCGCGAGACGCTGGATGCACGCGCGCTGTGGACGCAGATCGACGCGTTGGACGGCAAGGTGCCCGAGTCGGTGCAGATCGACGCGCTGGAAGTGATCTGGCGCCTGCAGCGTTCGTTCGTGCGTTGGCTGCTGTTGCGTCCGGGCCAGATGCCGGGCATCACTGCGGCGGTGGAGCGTTACCACGGCCCGTTCAACGACATCCGTGTCGCCTCCGGTGTGCTCTCCGATACGCAGCGCCCGCAGTACGAAGGCAGCGTGCAGGAATGGCAGGAAAAGGGCCTACCGCCGCAGCTGGCGCAGCAGTTATCCGAGCTACGCTATCTGGAACCGGCCTTCGACATCATCGAAACCGCACGCACCCGCAAGCTCAAGCCGGTGGACGTGTCCAAGGTGCATTTCCGCCTGGGCGAAGCGCTGCGCCTGCCGTGGTTGTTCGAGCAGATCGACGCGCTGGAGGTCAACGGCCGCTGGCACGCGGTGGCACGTGGCGTGCTGCGCGACGAGCTGGCTGCACATCAGCGCGCGCTGGTGGCGCAGGTGCTGACCCTGCCCGGCAGCAGTGCCGAGGACAAGGTGGCCAACTGGCTGGCACGCGACGATTCCAGCCTACGCTTCACCCTGGCCATGCTCGCCGATGTGGCCGAGCAGAAGACCTTGGATTACCCGACCGTATCGGTGGCAGTGCAGCGACTCGGGCAGCTGGCGGCGCACGGGATGTAAGTGTGTGCAGCGAGGTGATGGCGGAGCGAGTGCTTCGTCATCATCCTCGCGGTAGTCAGACGGCAACCTCGTTGGCTTGCATCAAAGAGCCGTCTTTGGGCTTGATGCTGTGCACCTCAAACGACGCTTGCTGGTGAGTCGAGCGTGCGGTGCCCTCACCGCACGTGGGACACGCCGTGAATTCGTCTGTGGACGCTCCGTGGCGGCATCCATGCCGCCACGGATCACGCAATCAGCGATGACACCGCAGCAAAGATTCTGCTGGTTGCTTTATGAAAGGCATGGACACCAACCATCTCGACGGGTCCTTGTCCGCCCACCGTGGCGGGACCTTACGCGACATGGATGCCGCATAAGAGCCTAACGGGAATGTACTTGCGGCGTGTCCCGCGACGGTGGGCGGGCAAGGACCTCCAAACAAGCCGCAGATTGGGTGCCCTGCAACCGGATTGCAAATTTCCAGTTCGCATCTACAACCATGTACATGTGTTGCGCACTGTCGTTGAAACAGTACGACGGCATGGTTCGCGCTGTTCGATCTTCTTATATCGCAGCCTGGCCCACGGATATGTATCCGGCTTCTTACTTGATCTTGACGACCACCTTGCCCTTGGCGCGGCCTTGCGCCAGATACTCCAGCGCCTGCTTTGCCTGGTCGAACGCAAACACCTTGTCGATGACCGGGCGGAGACGTTCGGCTTCGAGCAGTTCGCCGATTTTGGCCAGTTGCGTGCCATTGGGGCGTACGAACAGGAACGAATAGGCGACGTTGTGCTTGTTCGCTAGACGGATGATCTTGCGGCTCATCATGGCGAAGACGAATTGCAGCACGACATTCAACCGGCGTGCGCGGGCAAAGGCGGCATCCAGCGGCCCGACCAGCGACACGATCCTGCCGCCGGGCTTGAGGATGGCGAGCGATTTTTCGATCGTATCGCCCCGCATCGTGCCAAGCGCGATGTCGTAGCCGCGCAGCACGGTCTCGAAGTCCTGTTGCTTGTAGTCGACTACCTCATCTGCGCCAAGGCTGTTCACCAGCGCGACATTGCCGGTGCTGGTGGTGGTTCCGACGGTGGCGCCGAGGTGTTTTGCCAGCTGGATTGCGATGGTGCCGATACCGCCGGAACCGGCAGGAATGAACACTTTCTGGCCGGGCTGCAGGTCGGCACGTTCCTTCAGGGCCTGCCAGGACGTGAGCGCGACCATCGGCAGCGATGCCGCCTGCACAAAATCCAGATTGGCCGGCTTCAGCGCTGCGGCGCTTTCCGGTACCGCGACATACTCGGCGATGGTGCCGCGGCCAAGATCGAACACGCTGGCAAAAATCGCATCGCCCCGCTTGAAGCGGGTGACGCGGCTGCCGACGTCGATGACGATCCCGGCCACGTCGCTGCCCAGCGTGGCGGGCAGCTCGAACTTCACCACAGGTTTGAAGATGCCGGTGGGAATCATGTTGTCGATCGGGTTCACGCCAGCGGCGTGCACCTCGACCAGCAGTTCGTCGGGCTGCAGCGTCGGGCGGGCGCGCTCGCTGAAGCCGATATCGGGAGATTTGCCATAGCGTTTGAAGGTGAGTGCTTTCATCTGGTTCGGGTCCACTGCTGTCGTTGTCTGGATGCGTGGCCGGGCACGATGCGATCCCCGGCCGCCTTCACCTTTGCGCTGGCAATTCCGTGCCTGCAGCCTGATCGCCATGAGGGCGGTTTGCATCGACGCATCC
The DNA here is from genome assembly GCF_040203315.1 of Xanthomonas sp. WHRI 8393. NCBI lineage: Bacteria > Pseudomonadati > Pseudomonadota > Gammaproteobacteria > Lysobacterales > Lysobacteraceae > Xanthomonas > Xanthomonas sp. WHRI 8393. The sequence goes on from NZ_JBEGGL010000005.1 coordinate 12,325, forward strand.
GTGCAGCAGGGTGAATGCGCGACGCCTCAGCGCAGGCCCGCAGCGCTCACCGTGGCAAGCGCTGCGGGCGGGTGCGCCGCCGGGCCGGTCAGACCGCCGGCTGATAGCGCTCGGCTGCGGTGGCCTGGCGGATGTCAGACAGCAGCCCCTGGCGCGCGCCATCCAGTGCGTCCCAACGTTCGGCCACGTGCAGCGGCGGGATGGTGACCAGTTCGCGGCGATCAAAACCAACCAGCGCGGCATCGACCAGTTCGCCCACGTCCATCAGATCGCTGAGCGTGTTGACGTCGATACCGGCACGCCCCCAGATCTCGGTGCGCGTACCGGCCGGCAGCACGGCCTGCACATACACGCCCTTAGCTCCCAGCTCCAGGTGCAGCCCCTGCGACAGGAACAGCACGAAGGCCTTGGTGGCGCCATAGACGCTCATGCCGAATTCGGGAGCGAAGCCCACCACCGAACCAAGATTGACGATCGCGCCGCTGCCAGACTGCGCAAAGCGCGGCGCAACCGCGGCAGACAGGCGCGTCAACGCGGTGACATTGAGCGCCAACAGGCGGTCGATTGCCTCGGCGTTCTGCTGCAGGATGCCGCCGGACTGCGCCATGCCGGCGTTGTTGATCAGGATGCCGATCTGCGCGTCATCGCGCAGGCGGGCTTCCACTGCGGTCAGGTCGGCGGGCTGGGTCAGGTCGGCCTGCAGCACGTCGACGTTGACGCCATGTGCAGCGTGCAGACGCGCCGCCAGCGCATCCAGACGGGCCTTGTCGCGTGCGACCAGCACCAGGTTGTGGCCGCGTTGCGCAAAGCGCTCGGCGTAGACGGCGCCGATACCGGTGGAGGCGCCAGTGATGAGGACAGCGGGAAGTGTGGACATACAGAATTCCTTGATGACAGTGGATGAAAGACGCCAGGCGAGACAGCCTCAGCCGGCGAGGGACGGGTAGTCGATATAACCTTCGGCGCCACCGCCGTAGAGCGTGGCCGGATTCAACGGCGCCAGCGCTGCGCCGGTGTGCAGACGTTCGACAAGATCGGCGTTGCTGATGAACGGGCGGCCGAAGGCCACCAGGTCGACGTTGCCTGCGCGCAACTGGGCGTTGGCCAGTTCCAGGTCGTAGCCGTTGTTGGCCAGATAGGTACGGGTGAACTTGCTGCGCAGCGCGGCATAGTCGAACGGGGCCGCGTCGCGCGGGCCGCCGGTCGCACCTTCGACCACGTGCAGGTACACGATGCCCAGCGCATCGAGTTGTTCGGCGATGTAGTCGTATTGCGGCTGCGGATCGCTGCCGGAAATGCCGCTTGCCGGCGACACCGGCGAAATGCGCACGCCGGTGCGATCGGCGCCGATCTGCTTGCTCACTGCCGCGACCACCTCCAGCAACAGGCGCGCGCGGTTTTCGATCGAGCCGCCGTAGGCATCGGTGCGCTGGTTGGCGCCGTCCTTGATGAACTGCTCCAGCAGGTAGCCGTTGGCGCCGTGGATTTCGACGCCATCGAAGCCGGCGGCAATCGCATTGGCCGCTGCCTGGCGGAAGTCGTCGACGATGCCCGGCAGTTCGTGCAGCTCAAGCGCGCGTGGTTCGGAGACATCGGCAAAGCCGTTGTTGACGAACACCTTGGTCGCCGCGCGGATCGCCGACGGCGCGACCGGTGCGGCGCCGCCCGGCTGCAGGTCGACATGCGACACCCGGCCCACATGCCACAGCTGCACGAAGATGCGCCCGCCCTGGGCATGCACGGCGTCGGTGACTGCTCGCCAGCCGGCGATCTGCTCGGGCGTGTACAGGCCAGGGGTGTCCTGATAGCCCTGGGCCTGGGGCGAGATCTGGGTGGCCTCGGTGATCAGCAGGCCGGCCGAGGCGCGCTGGGCGTAATAGGTGGCCGCCAGTGCGCTCGGCACCAGGCCGGCGCCCGCACGGTTGCGGGTCAGCGGAGCCATCACGATGCGGTTGGCCAGGGTCAGCGCGCCCAGTGCATAGGGTTCGAACAGCGAAGGGTGGGTCATTGGCGGTACTCGGAATCAGTGGTTGACAAAGATTACGATCAAAATCTAAAGTGTCAACACTTTGATGACGAATGACATCAAAGTAAGCTGCCGCTCTCCCCAGTCCCGCACAAGCACGGAGTGTCCCAACGATGAAAGTGACCAAGGCACAGGCGCAGGCAAACCGGGCGCACGTCGTCGAGACCGCCTCGGTGCTGTTTCGCGAGCGCGGTTACGAAGGGATCGGCATCGCCGATCTGATGGCCGCTGCAGGGTTCACCCACGGCGGCTTCTACAAGCAGTTCCGCTCCAAGGCGGATCTAATGGCCGAATCGGCGGCCTGTGGCCTGGCCAACATCGCCGCGCAGACCGAGCACGTGGACAAGGCAGATTTCGTGAACTTCTATCTGTCGCGCGGACATCGCGACAGCCTTGCCACCGGCTGCACGATGGCTGCGCTGGGCGCCGATGCCGCGCGCCAGCCGGAGGAAGTGCGCGAGGCGTTCGCCGCCGGGGTCGAAAACCTGTTGGCCTCGCTCGACCGCAGCGGCGCTGCGCCCGGCACCGCCGAGGCAGCAGCGGAGCGCGCCAGCAACCTGGACATGATGGCGCACGCCATCGGCGCCATCGTGCTGTCGCGGTCGTGCCCGAACGATTCGCCACTGGCCGACGAAATCATCGCGGTGTGTCGCGACCAGATCCTGTCGTCGTTGCAGGCATCCAACTAACCGACAGGCGTGCATCCGCCACACACGTGGCCGAGGTTTCACCGGTAGAACTGCGTTTTTAGCCAAGCCATCGCATCCCAGTCGCGGCGTGATCGTCAACCGACTGCCGCCCTGTCACTCACTGCACTCAAGGAATTCCAATGACAAGCAAACCCCCTGTTGCGCTGGTGACCGGCGCCTCCTCCGGTATCGGCGAAGCAACTGCCAACGCGTTGGCTGCCGCCGGTTATACGGTGTACGGCACCAGCCGTCGCGGCGCGCAGTCCGGGCAGCGCGCCTTTACGCTGCTGGCGCTGGATGTGACCAGCGATGAATCGGTCGACGCCGCGATCCAGGAGCTGCTGCGACGGGAAGGGCGCATCGACCTGCTGGTCAATAACGCCGGTTTCGGTGTGTCTCCCGCCGCTGCGGAGGAAAGCTCGATCGAGCAGGCCAAGGCCATCCTCGACACCAACTTCCTCGGTGTCGTGCGCATGACGCGCGCAGTGGTGCCGCACATGCGGCGCCAGGGTAGTGGCCGCATCATCAACATCGGCTCGATCATCGGGCTGGTGCCCACGCCGTATGCGGCGCTGTACGCGGCCAGCAAGCACGCGGTGGAGGGTTACTCCGAAGCGGTGGACCACGAGCTGCGCAGCTACGGAATCCGGGTCACGGTAATCGAGCCGGCCTACACCAAAACCCAGTTCGAGGCGAACACTCTCGCCCCGGATGCGCCGCTGGAAAACTACCGTCAGGTGCGTACCCAGGTCGGCCAAGTGGTGGCGCAGGCAATGGCAAGCGCGGACGAGCCCTCCGTCGTGGCCGACGTGGTGGTGAAGGCGGCGCGCGCGCAGCAGCCCAAGGTGCGCTACACCGCGGGCAAGATCGCCGGACAGCTGCAGTTCCTGCGGCGGTTTGCGCCGGCTGGCGTGTTCCAGGCGCTGATTCGCAAGAACCTGCAGCTCGATGCGAAGACGCCACCCGAGACGACGACGCCATCCCACGCCGGATAAGCCCGGCCGACAAACCACTGCAAGTGCCGGTCCTGGCGGTGAGCGCAACAGGTTTCAGCTGCGCCGCGCCGGGTTGCACCGCTGCACAAACGAGCTGCAGCGACTGCAGTGTGCATGCCGTTATCGATGCGTCGGTGGTGACGCGGTCGCGCGCGGCCTTGACCCCAACAGGAGAAGGCAATGACCTTCGATGCAGTGCTTGCCGCTCAGACCAGCGAGCCGGTGGTTACCAGGCTGGCCCGGTTCAACGAAGACGCGTTGATGCCGGGCGAGGTGAGGGTTGCTGTCGAGAATTCGACCGGCAACTGCCACCACGCGATGGCGGTGGCGGTGGCGGTGAGCAGAGCCGGCCCGATCATTCGCAATCTTCCGCTGATTCCTGGCGTCGATCTTGCCGGTGTGGTCCAAGCGTCCCGCGATGCCGGCATTGCAGTTGCAGACCGGTTGCTGGTCGATGGCCGGGGATTGCATCAGCCCCACTCTGGCCGCGACGCGCGGAAGGTGCAGGGGCGGATGGTCGTGGAGATGAACGCATGAGCGCGCTGACTGCATCGCGCGCATTTCGCTACCTGGCCACGCTGTCGGCGTTGTCGTTCTTGGCGTTGGGCGCTGCCTGGCTGCTGGCGCCTGCGGCCATGCTGGCCAATTTGGGCGTGGCCTTCGACAGCGACGCGCTGGGCGTGCTCGGCCGACGCGCCGCACCGCTGTATGCGGCCATCGGCGTCATGCTGCTGCTGGTGCGAACGGCGCCACCGTCGCCAGGGCGCCGTGCCGTGGTTGCGGGCTTCGTCACCGCGTGCCTGTTGCTGGCAGTGCTGGGCGTGGCGGAGTGGGTGGCCGGGCATGTCAACGCCGGCATCTTCGCGGCAGTCGCGATCGAGATCGGCTTTTCGCTGGCGTTCCTGCTGGTGGCGCGTGCCGAGGCCGCGTCGCGGCAAAACGACAAGGCGCGATGATGGCAGGCATGGCGGCGCCTGTGAGGTGCTGTCATGCGAGTTGGCGGACATGACACGTTGCAAGACTGGTCAACCAAGCGGTGCGAGCAATTGGCAATTGATGTGGGTGTCGCATGGAAACCGCAGTCGCCGGGGCGGTGCACGCCGATTCCAGTCACGGCTATGTAGCTGCGCCGGCTACGCAGCCCTGCGGTCAGCCGCTCGAAGCCCGGTGCCCGCTCATTTCCTGCCCGGCATCCTTGTCGAAACGCACATGCCACCAGGTGGCGCTGAGCGAAATCAGGCTGACCACGCAGAACGCCAGCGAAAAATCGCGTTGCGCAGGCTGGGTGTGATCGCCGGCCAGCATCGCCAGCTTGAGGATCATTGCGCCGGCGCATACGCCGACCGAGAGCATCAGTTGCTGCAAGGTGGTGTACAGGCTGCTGGCGCGGCTCATGCGCGATGCGGGCACATTTTCGTAGGCGATAGTGTTGTAGGCGGCGAACTGGAACGACATGAAGGCGCCGCAGCACAGCAGCAGGCCGAACATCAGCGCCGGCGGCCAGTCGGGCCGGAACAACGCACACACCATGTAGCCCAGGCTGGCGAGCACACCGTTGCCGATCAGGCTGTTGCGATAGCCGAAGCGGCGCAGCAACTGCGGGGTGATGCTGCGCATCAGCAGTGCACCGAGCGCGGTGGCCAGGATCAGGCGCCCGCTGTGTGCAGCACTCATGCCGAAGCCGATCTGGAACAGCAGCGGCAGCAGGAATGGATGCGCGCCCTGGGTAATGCGCATCAGCGCACCGCCGATCACCGACAAGCGGAACGAATCGATCCGCAGCAGGCTCAGGTCCAGCAGCGGAGCGGGGTGGTGGCGTGCATGCCACAGATATCCCAGCGCAGCGCTGCCGCCGATGGCCAGCAGCCAGCTCGCGGTACCGATGCCGTCCTGCTGGCTGACCATTTCCAGGCCGAACAGCAGGCAGCCCAACGCGGTGCCGCACAGCACGAAACCGCGCAGGTCGAAACGTGCCAGCGCCGATTCGGTGGGAATTTCCGGAATGAAACGGCGCACCAGCAAAAAGCCGGCAATGCCGATCGGCACGTTGATGTAGAAGATCCAGCGCCAGTCCAGATACGAGACGAAAAATCCACCCAGCGGCGGGCCCAGCATCGGGCCGATGAAGGCCGGCACCAGCGTCCAGGCCATGGCCGACACCAGGTGACGGCGCTCCACCGTGCGCAGCAGGATCAGCCGGCCGAGCGGGGCCATCATCGCGCCGCCGGCGCCTTGCAGTACGCGCGCGGCGACCATGGTGGGCAGGCTGTCAGCCAGCGAACACAGGATCGAGCCGCCGACGAACACCCAGATCGATGCGCCGAACACGCGGCGCAGGCCGAAGCGGTCGGCGATCGCGCCGCTGGCCGGGATCAGCACCGCCAGCGCCAGCAGGTAGCTGGTCATGGCGATGCTCATCGCCGGCGCGGCAACGCCGAAATCGCGCGCCAGGGTCGGCAGCGCGGTCGCCAGCACGGTGGCGTCCATCTGCTCCATGAAGATGGCGCAGGCCAGGATCAGCGAGATGATGCGGTAATCGGGATAACGCGGCGGCGTGACGCCGGCCTCGGACACGCTGGAGGACATCGGACTCTCGGTTGCGGGGCCGCATCGGTGGCGCGCAGATGGCGATCGGACCGGCCCGCGTCGCACGGTGTTGTGCGGCGCAACATGGCTATTGTCCGCCCGTGCGAAGCGGTGTTCAAGCACGCGCCAGGCAACACTGCGTACGCATCACAGGGCCGATAACACCACCAGCCCACCTGAGAGAGCCGTACGCCCCGAAAGACGGGCGCGAATGCCTTGTGCCAACTCACCCGATCGGCCCAGAAACTGATCAGCCCGTCCCGCCCTCGCGCTCCCCGCTCCCCGATTCCCCAATCCCGATTCCCCAATCCCCGCTCTTCAGGTCCCCGGCGCCGCGCTATCCCAGGCATCCATGATCTGCAGGACCTGCGGCAACGCCTCGCGAAATTGCTGCACCAGGCGCGGTTCCAGCTGCTTGCCTGCCATGCTGTCGAGCTTGCGCATCGCATCGTCCACCGTCCACGGCGCCTTGTAGGCGCGCCGCCCGCACAGCGCGTCGAACACGTCGGCCACCGCCACGATGCGCGCCGATTCGGGAATGGCCTCGCCGGCCAGGCCGTTGGGATAGCCGCTGCCGTCCCAGCATTCGTGGTGATGCAGCGCGATTTCCGCAGCCAGCTGAAACACCGGCCCGCGGCCGTGCCGCAGCAGGTCGTGGCCGACCTGCGGGTGCTGGCGCACCACGGTGCGTTCGTGTTCGTCCAATGCACCGGGCTTGTGCAGGATGTTGCCGGGCACCGCGATCTTGCCGGCGTCGTGCAGGGGCGCGGCATCTTGCAGCAGCTGCGCCCGTTGCGCCGGCCAGCCGACCTGCTCGGCCAGCACCTGCGCATAGGCGGCCATGCGCCAGATATGCGCGCCGGTGTCGGCATCCTGGCCTTGCCCGGCGGTCCCGAGCAAATGGATCGCATCGCGATAGTGCTGCGCCAGGCGCGCGCTTTCGGCCAGCTTCAACTGGGTGGCGATGCGCGCCTTGAGCAGGGCGGGCGAGTAGGGCTTGCTGACGTAATCGGCCGCGCCCGCTTCCAGTCCGGTACGTTCGTCGTGCTCGCTGCTGCGCGAGGTCACGAACAGGATCGGGATGGCCGTGCTGGCGGGCTGCTGCTTGAGCGTGCGCGCCACCGCATAGCCGTCTATGTCGGGCAGCTCGACATCCAGCAGGATCAACGCCGGCGTGTGGCGGAGCACCGCCTCCAGCGCTTCGCCGCCGGACTTGGCGAACACCAGCGGAAAATCGTCGCGCAACAGCTGGCGCAGGGTGGCCAGGTTGCTGGATTCATCGTCGACACACAGCAGGGGACGATGCGACATGGGGGCTCCTTGCCAGCCGGCGTGGTGAGCGGTCAGCGCAGGTGAGTGGCTTGCCAGTCGCGCAAGGTGGCCTCGGCGCGACGGAAGTCGAAATCTTCCACCGCACGCTGCAGTGCTTCCTGCAGGTTGCGCGGCAGATGCGGCGCGCAGATCAGCAGCGCGTGGTCGATCATGTCGGCATCGTCGCTGCCCAGGGCCGCTTCCAGGATCTGCACGCTGTCCGCGTCCAGCGCGGCATCGTCATCGCCTGCTTCCGCGTCGCTGTCGCCGTGTTGCAGGAAGGTATGGATCGCCGCGGCGGTACGCTGCATGGTGTCCTTGAGTGCGAGCAGTGCCGAGGTGATGTCGTGGCCCTGCTCGACGCGGGTTTCCAGGTCGCTGGCGGCACCGGCCAGGGCCGGCAACGCCAGCGACCCGGCGGCGCCGCGCAGCTTGTGCGCCAGCGCACCGATCGCCGGCAGCTCGTTGCGGCGCAGATGCTCGGCTGCGGCCTCGGCCGGGTCGGGGTTGTCGCGCAGCAGTTTGAGCAGATAGCGCTCGTACGGTTCGCGCTCGCGCCACAGGCTGCGTGCACGCGCCGCATCCAGCACCTCCGGGTCGGCGTGTTCCCACTCGGGGCCGCCCTGCACAGCGGCCTCGTGCGGCAGCGACGGGATGCGCCGTACACCCGGCTGCAGGAAGTGGCGGATGGCGGTGACCAGTTCCTCCACATTGAACGGCTTGGCGATGAAACCGTTCATGCCCGCTTCCAGCGCTTTCTCCTGTTGTGGGCGAAAGGCGCCGGCAGTCAGCGCGATCACCGGCAGGCTGGCCAGCGCGGGGATCTGCCGCAGCCGCCGCGTGGCTTCATAGCCATCGACCACCGGCATCTGCACGTCCATCAACACCAGCTGGAACAGCTCCGGCGCACGCCGCAGCGTGTTGATGGCCTGTTCGCCGTCGTGGGCGACCGTGACCATGGCGCCTTCGCCTTCGAGAATGCGCTGCGCCACTTCGCAGTTGATTTCGCTGTCGTCCACCAGCAGCAGATGCGCGCCTTCCAGCCGACGCGCCACGAAGGTGGGCGCCACCGGCCGCGCGCCGGGGCGTTCGTGGACCAGTTGCTCCACCAGCCGGTGCAGCGCCGCGCTGGTCACCGGCTTGGTCATCACCGCATCCAGGTCCTGTTGCTCGGGATGCTGCTCCAGCAGCCGGCGCTCGTAGGCGGTGACCATGACGATCACCGGATGCGGGCCGGGCACGGCGCGTGCGCGGATCTGCCGCGCGATCGCCACACCGTCGATATCGGGCATGCGCCAGTCGAGCAGGAAGATGTCGTAGGGCTCGCTGGCCTGCTCGATCGCCTGCAGGGCGGCCTGGCCGCTGGCGACCGCATCCACGCGCCAGCCGAGTTCGCTGGCGATGCGCACCAGGTTGTTGAGCGCCGCATCGTGGTCGTCGGCGATCAACACCCGCGGCATCGCTTCCGGCGGCAGCGCCGGCAGGTCGCGCTGCGCCAGCGGCGGGGCGGATTTTTCCAGCGTCACCACGAAATAGAACTCGCTGCCGCGGCCGGGCACGCTTTCCACCTCCAGCTCGCCGCCCATCAATTCGATCAGGCGCCGGCTGATGGTCAGGCCCAGGCCGCTGCCGCCGTAGCGCCGGCTGGTGGAGGTGTCGGCCTGCAGGAACGGCGAGAAGATCAGGCTCTGCTTTTCCTTGGAAATGCCGATGCCGGTGTCGCGCACCGAGAACAGCAGCTTGAGCTTGTTCGGATCGCCGCTGGGGAAGCGCCGCACCGACAGCACCACTTCGCCCTGCTCGGTGAACTTGATCGCGTTGCCGACCAGGTTGACCAGCACCTGGTTGATGCGCAGCGCATCGCCGAGCAACCAGCGGCAGTCGCGCGGCAGTGGCTCGACGATCATCTCCACCGGTTTGGTGCTGAGCGAGGAACGCATCAGGTCGGCGATGTTGTCGAACAGTTGATTGAGGTCGAACGGTGCGCGTTCCAGATCGATGCGCCCGGCCTCGATCTTGGAGAAGTCCAGGATGTCGTTGATGATCTCCAGCAGCGAGCGCGCGGAGCGGTCGATCTTGGTCACCATGTCCTGTGCCGCACTGGGCAGTTCGCTGCGCTGGAGCAGGTACAGCATGCCCAGGATCGCGTTCATCGGGGTGCGGATCTCGTGGCTCATGTTGGCCAGGAAATCGGACTTGGACTGGTTGGCGCTCTTGGCCGCATCCATCGCCAGGCGCAGTTGTTTCTCGTGCAGTTTCTGCTCGGTCAGGTCCACCGCCATGCCCAGGTAACCGATCACCTGGTCGTTATCGTCGCGCAGGGTGCTCAGGGTCAGCAGCACCGGCAGGCGGCGGCCTTCGTGGCTGACGTAGGTCCATTCGCTGGTGTCGCTGCGGCCCAGGCTGGTCAGCGCGGCGATTGCCTCCAGCGTATGCGCCACCGGGGCGCCGGTCTGCTCGGACAGCAGGTGCGCGCGCTCCTGCAGTTCCTCCTGCTCGATGAACTGGCCGGCCTTGCGGCGGCCGATCACCTCGTCGGCGTTGTAGCCCAGCAGTTTTTCCGCGGCGCGATTAAACAGCGTGACAAAGCCGCCGGAGTCGGTGGCGATGATGGCAAAGCCGGCGTGTGCCAGGATCGCCCGGTGCAGCGCGGAGAACTTCATCAATTCGCTGGTGCGTTCGGCGACCTGGTGTTCGAGCGATGCATTCAGGTCGACGATGCGCTGATGCGAACGCACCCGCTCGGAGATGTCGCGGAAGAAGTGCGAGTGCCCGCTCAGGGTGGCATCGCGTTCGATAATCGGGGCCTTGCTGGCCAGCACATGGACCAGATGCCCATCGCGATGGCGCATGCTCAGCGCGGCCGAGGTATCGACCGAATGGTGCTCGTCGGCGTGCTCGATGTCGGGGATCGCATATGGCTGCGGCGACAGCAGCATCGTCAGGTTCTGGCCGATCGCCTCGTCCGCGCTGTAGCCGAACATCGCTTCGGCAGCGGGATTCCAGTGGGTGATGTGTCCGTCCGGGGTTTCGGCAACGATGGCCTCGCTGGAATGGCTGACCAGTGCCGCCAGCTCCATCTGTTTGCGCAGCACTTCCTCGCGCCGCAGGCCGTTGCTGAAATACAGCACCAGCAATGCCGCCAGCAGCACCGACACGCCCAGCACCAGGCCGCCGGTCAGCCATGGCGAGGTCTGGTTGAGCGAGGCCAGGAAGCTGGCGGTGGGGTGGGCGGTGATGATCCAGGTGCGGCCGTAGATCTGCAGCTGCTGGATCACCGGCGGGCGACGCGCGCTGTCGCTGGACGGCGTGCCGCTGCGAAAGAAGTTGTGGGTGGGCTCGCTGCGGTCGGACAGATCCAGCGCCACGTCGTCACGCTCGCCCAGGGTGCTTTCCACCATCTGTTCGACGCTGAAGGGCGCGTAGACCCAGCCGCTGGTCGCGGCCATGCGCTGTTGCGGCGTCTGCAGCGGCATGCCCTCGCGATAGACCGCCAGCAGCACCAGGAATCCGCTCTCGCTGGGAATGCGATAACCGGACAGCGAGATCGGCGAGGTCATGATCGGCACGCCGCTGCGTGCGGCCTGCAGTGCCGCCGCGCGGCGACGCGGATCGGAGGCGATGTCCAGACCGATCGGACGGTTGCCCGAGGACTCCGGTTCGAAATACAGCACGATGTAACGCTCGCCGTCCCAGGGCGCCAGCGGCCGGCGCTTGATGTCCGGTGCACCGTCCGCGCGCGCGGCCTGCAGGAAGGCCTCTTCGTCGGCGGGCGCGACGCGATGGATGTAGCCGTAACCCAGTACGCCGGGGAACTCGCGCGTGTAATCGCGCGAGCGGCTGTACAAGGTGAAGCGGTCGCGACTGATGACATCCTTGCCGGCGCCGATCAAGGCACCGCGTGCGCCGCGCAACCCGTGTTCGAAGGTATACATGCGCTCGCTGATGTTGCGTGTCAGCGTGCGCACGACATAGTTGAAACGCTGCTCGCGCTCGAGCTCGTTATGTCGCTGTAGCGACAGGCCGGCGAGAATGGCGGCAATCAGACCTGTGGCGAGAATCAGCAGGGCACCGATCGATGCGCGGCGCCCGTATTTTCTGCGCAGATCCCAGCGGCCATTCGGCATTTCTGTTCCTTTGCCTTGCCTGTTGCGTGCCCGGTGTGCTGGCCGACGGCGAGGCCGGTCTCGTGGTGGCGCCTGACGATCATCAGAACCCGTGCAAACTCCCCGGCGTCCGCACGTGCTTCCGGTGGGCGATCAACGTCATTGCCAATGCATCAGAACGCCAGCCAGATCGATAATGCGTGAAGGGCAAGCCCGATCAGTCCGCCCACCAACGTTCCATTAAACCGAATGTATTGCAGATCGCGTCCGACACCCAATTCCAATTGTTCGACGAGGTGACGTTCGTCCCAACTTTTCATCGTCGACGCGATATGGTCGGTCACCGATGCGCGCAGACGCGTGGTGAGTTTGTCCGCGGCCTGCAACATGTGCTGGTTGAGCGCTTCGCGCAGCGAGGGATCCTGCGACAAGGCCTGGCCGAGCGATTGCATGGAGCGCTCCATGTGCGCGGCCATCGACGATTCTTCACGCGCCAGGTCGTTGCGCAGTGCATCGCGGATCTCGCCCCACAGGCCTTGCACGTAGTCCTGCAAGGCCGGATGTTCGATCACGCGTTGCTTGAGCTCCTCCACGCGCTCGGCCATTGCCGGCTCGTCGCGCAGGCGCGCGATGTAGCGTTGCAGCCACGCTTCGTAGTCGAGCCTGATCGGGTGCTCGGGGGTCTTGAGGATGTCCTGCAACTCCTCGATCGCCGCCCGCGCCATGCGGTCGGCCAGGCTGTCGCCGATCTCCTCGATCGGCTTGACCCAGTTCACCGTGCCGACCAGCTTGGGCCACTCGCGCCGCGCGTAACGCACGATCAAGGCCGAGGCACGCGTCTTGACCTGCTCCTGATCCAGCCACTCGCCCAGGCGCAGCAGCACCTCGTCCAGCAATTTCTGATGCCGGCCGTCGGTGGTGAGCAGTGCCATCACATCGCCGACGGTGGCGGCTGCATTCCATTTGCGCAGACGGTCGACCACGAAGCGCTGGATCGCGCGGCGCACCGCGGCCTCGTCCAGCAGTTCCAGCGCCTGCAGCATCCAGCTGCGCGCCATTTGCGCGAGCATGCGCGCCTGTTCGGGTTTGGCCAGCCATTCGCCGAGGCGGCTGGCGGGGTCGAACACGCGCAGTTTGTCCATCAACGCCTCGGGGGCGAGGAACTGGTCGCGCACGAATACCGCCAGGCCGTCGGCCAGACGGTCCTTGCCGCGCGGCAGGATGGCGGTGTGCGGAATCGGCAGGCCCATCGGCCGCCGGAACAAGGCCACTACCGCGAACCAGTCGGCCAGTGCGCCGACCGTGGCCGCTTCGCAGAAGGCCGAGACCCAGGCCCAGACGCCTTGTTCGCCCATCAGGTGGCTGACGACGAAGCCGGCGAACATGGCCAGCAGCAGGGCCACCGCCAACAGCTTCATGCGCTGCAGCTGGGCACGACGGGGATCGACGGGGCGGGGAATGCTGACGCTTGGTTCCATCTGCGCAGTGTACCCAGTCGCCGGAGCACGGCATGTCCACGGCCGGGCGTGACGGCGCGGTAGGAGCGCGCCTGAGCGCGACGGCGTTACCGGGAACGCCATGTCGCGCCCGGGTGCGCTCCTACGGGTGTTTGCGGCGATCGCGGTAGTAGCCGATCGGTTTGTAGGAGCGCGCCTGAGCGCGATGGCGTTACTGGGAACGCCATGTCGCGCCCGGGTGCGCTCCTACGGGTGGTTGCAGCAATCGCGGTACTAGCCGATCGGTTTGTAGGAGCGCGCCTGAGCGCGATGGGGTTACCGGGAATGCCATGTCGCGCCCGGGTGCGCTCCTACGGGTGGTTGCAGCGATCGCGGTAGTAGCCGATCGGTTTGTAGGAGCGCGCCTGAGCGCGATGGGGTTACCGGGCAGGCCATGTCGCGCCCGGGTGCGCTCCTACGGGTGGTTGCGGCGATCGCGGTAGCGGCTGACCGCTCCTGTAGGAGCGCGCCTGAGCGCGATGGGGTTACTGGGAACGCCATGTCGCGCCCGGGTGCGCTCCTACGGTGATGCACCGTCCGGCACTTAGCCGCGCAGGCGCTCCAGCTGTGATTGCAGCGCGGTCACCTTGGCCTGCAGCGCGGCGTTTTCGTTTTCCAGTTCGGTGACACGGCGTTGCAGGGCTTTCATGTCGCGGCGTTCGGCTTCGCCGCCTTCGGCCTCGTCGGGCTTGGGTTTGCGCTTGGCGTCGCGTACGCGCTTGGCAGCCTGTTTGAGCTCGGCCTTGCCGGCCTGCGCGGCGGCGCGCTGTTCGTCCTCGGACAAGGTGGCCACGGCAGCGGCGGCGCTGATCGAAATCTCGCCGGCCTTGACCGCCTGCACCACTTCCGGGGCGGCCTGCTTGTGGATGCGCTCGATCATCACCACCTGGTTGTTGCTCAGGCGGGCCTCGCGCGCCAGCTCGGCGCGGCTGACCAGGGTGGAGGTCTCTTCCCACGGCGGGCTGTCGTTGTCCGTGGCCGCCGGCGTGGCGTCGTGGTCGACGCCGGTGGCCGGCTGCTCAATGTCGGCAACCGCCGGCGCTTCGGCAGCGGCGTCGGCGTCGCGCTGGCTGCGCTGGCGCGCGGCCAGGATCTCGCGCTTGCGCAGTGCCAGCACGCCACGCTGGAAGTCCGACACGCTGCGCCGGCCCAGGTGCTGCTCGATCATCCACAGCTGCACGTCCTGCATCGACTGGAAGCGCGGGTTCTGCACGGTCTGGAACGGCAGGTCGTGCTTCTGGCAGATGCCGTAGCGGTTGTGGCCATCCACCAGCACATCGCCCCACAGCACCAGCGCATCGCGGCAGCCTTCGGCCAGCAGGCTGCGCTCCAGCGCCTCGTGCTCGTCGGGCGTCAGCGGGTCGATGTAGGCCTTGAGTTCTTCTTTGACAACGATGTTCATGCGGCAACTGCGGGGAAGTGCGGGGCCGGCATTGTAGTGAGCCTGCCCCGGCTTTGCGCGCTTGACCGCGCCGCGTGCGGGCGTTACGCGCGGGCGCCTGTGCCCTGGTCGTCAGGCGGTGCTGCGCAGGATCCTGCCCAGCGTTTCGACCATCTGCCCGATCTGCTCGGGGGTGACGATCAGCGGTGGTGACAGCGCGATGACATCGCCGGTGACGCGCACCAGCAGGCTGCCGTCGTGGAAGCAGCGTTCGAACACCTCGTAGCCGCGTGCGCCGGGCGCGCCGTCGCGTGGCGCCAGCTCGATCGCGCCGATCAGGCCGATGTTGCGGATGTCGATGACGTGCGGCAGCCCGCGCAAGCTGTGCAGCGCGTCTTCCCATTGCGGGCCCAGCGTGATCGCGCGGTCGAACAGGTGTTCTTCGGCGTAGGTGTCCAGCGCGGCGATGGCCGCGGCGCAGGCCAGCGGATGGCCGGAATAGGTGTAGCCGTGGAAGAGCTCGATCGCATTCTGCGGCCCCTGCATGAAGGCCGCGTGGATCGCATCGGCCACTAGGACCGCGCCCATTGGCACGCTACCGCTGGTCAGCCCCTTGGCGGCGGTGATCAGGTCCGGCGTGACGCCGAAGCGTTGCGCCGCGAACGCCTCGCCGACCCGTCCGAAGCCGGTGATGACCTCGTCGAACACCAGCACGATGCCGTGGCGGTCGCAGATGGCGCGCAGCCGCTGCAGATAGCCTTCCGGCGGCAGGATCACCCCGGCCGAGCCGGACACCGGCTCGACGAAGACCGCCGCAATGGTCGAGGCGTCGTGCAGGGTGATCAGGCGTTCCAGATCGTCGGCCAGCTCGGCGCCGTGCGCCGGCAGCCCGCGCGCGTAGGCATTGCGTTGCAGATCCAGCGTATGCCGCAGATGGTCGGTGCCGGCCAGCAGGGGGCCGAACCATTTGCGGTTGTTGGGCAGCCCGCCGATCGACATGCCGCCGAAGCCGACCCCGTGATAGGCCTTCTCGCGGCCGATGAAGCGGGTACGCTGGCCCTCGCCGCGCAGGCGGTGGTAGGCCAGCACGATCTTCATCGCACTATCGACCGCCTCCGAGCCGGAGTTGGTGAAGAACACATGGCCCAGGCCGGGCGGTGCGATCGCGGCCAGCCGCTGCGCCAGCACGAACGGCAGCGGTGAACCCATCTGGAAGGTCGGGGCGAAATCCAGCGTGCCGGCCTGCTCACGGATCGCCGCCACGATGCGTTCGCGGGCGTGGCCGGCATTGCAGCACCACAGCCCGGCGGTGCCGTCCAGGATCTGGCGGCCGTCGACATCGCGGTAGTACATGCCGGCAGCGGAGGCCAGCAGGCGCGGGCGCGCCTTGAACTGGCGGTTGGCGGTGAACGGCATCCAGAACGCGTCCAGGTGCGCCGGTGCCTGCAGCGCGTGCGCGCCATCGCGCGGAGGGTGGTCGTGCATGGCGGACTCCGTCGCTGGAAAGCGTCCGACTGTACGGCCACCGCGCCTCGGCCGTCACCCCGGCCGAGCGCGACGGCGAGCACGATTTGCGGACCCGCATGCGCCGATCCGCATGGACTAGTCAATTAGTCGCAACGTCGGCCGCTAAGCTGTGGGAACGCCTTGTGGCGCAGGCCATGACGGGTTTTTGACTGGCTGCGGGGCGTGCCGAAGCATTGCAAAGATTCAACGATCGCCGATGATGCGCCAGACGAGTGCCAGTTGGGCCTGGTAGTCGCCGCTGCCCTTATCGCAACACGTCAATCGATCGCAGCCATCAATCGTTTTCGGAACCACTGACACCGCCTGCATGCAGCCATCCTGTTGGGCGCTCCGGACACACTTCATCGCACTTTTTTAGGGGAACGGGAATGACACAAGGGTCCACCGTGGCGAGCGCCAACGGCTCAGACGCCGGCCTGCTGTCCAAGGAGCGCATCGTTGCGCGTCCGGGCTTCAATCGTTGGTTGGTACCGCCGGCGGCACTGGCGATCCACCTGTGTATCGGCATGGCCTATGGCTTCAGCGTGTTCTGGTTGCCGCTGTCCAAGGCGCTGGGCATCACCGAGGCGATCGCGTGCCCGGCCGACATGGGCCTGTTCGCGCGCATGGTCGCCACCACCTGCGACTGGAAGATCAGCGAGTTGCAGTGGATGTACACGCTGTTCTTCGTGCTGCTGGGCTGCTCGGCGGCGATCTGGGGCGGCTGGCTGGAACGTGCCGGCCCGCGCAAGGCCGGTGTGGTCTCGGCGCTGTGCTGGTGCGGTGGCCTGGTGATTTCGGCAGCCGGCATCCACTTCCATCAGATCTGGATGCTGTGGCTGGGCTCGGGCGTGATCGGCGGGATTGGCCTTGGCCTGGGTTACATCTCGCCGGTGTCGACGCTGATCAAGTGGTTCCCGGACCGCCGCGGCATGGCGACCGGCATGGCGATCATGGGCTTCGGTGGCGGCGCGATGATCGGCAGCCCGCTGGCCGATGCGCTGATGCGCCACTTCGCCACGCCGACCTCGGTGGGCGTACTGGAAACCTTCCTGGTGATGGCGGCGCTGTACTTCGTCTTCATGATGGCTGGCGCGTTCGGGTACCGCGTGCCGCCGAGCGGCTGGACCCCCGCCGGCTGGACCGCGCCGGTGGCCAGCAACAACGCCATGATCACTGCCAACCACGTGCACGTGAGCAAGGTCTGGGGCATCCCGCAGTTCTGGCTGCTGTGGGGCGTTCTGTGCCTGAACGTGTCGGCCGGCATCGGCGTGATCGGCATGTCCTCGCCGATGCTGCAGGAAGTGTTCGGCGGCCGGTTGATCGGGGTGGACGTCGGCTTCGGCAGCCTGGACACGGCGCAGCTGGCCAGCATCGCGGCCATCGCGGCCGGCTTCACCGGCCTGCTCAGCCTGTTCAACATCGGCGGGCGCTTCTTCTGGGCCAGCATGTCCGACAAGCTCGGCCGCAAGAACACCTACACGCTGTTCTTCGTGCTGGGCATCTGCCTGTACGCGGCTGCGCCGTCGGCCGGCGGTGTGGGCGGCATCGCGCTGTTTGCGGGCATCTTCTGCATCATCCTGTCGATGTACGGCGGCGGCTTTGCCACCATCCCGGCATATCTGGCCGACCTGTTCGGCACCCAGATGGTCGGCGCCATCCACGGCCGCCTGCTGACCGCCTGGGCCACCGCCGGCATCCTCGGTCCGGTGGTGGTCGGCTACATGCGCGAGTACCAGCTGGCCCACGGCAGCCCGCCGTCACAGGTCTACAACACCACCATGTACATCCTCGCCGGCATGTTGGTGCTCGGTCTGATCTGCAACCTGTTGGTGCGCCCGGTGGCCGCGCGTCATTTCATGACGCCGGAAGAATTGGCGCGCGAGAAGCAGCTGGCGCACGAGAAGGTGGACCGCAGCGGCAAGGCGGTGCTGCCGCCGGAGCAGATGGCGCGCATCGGGCATGGCGGTAATCCCGCCCTGGTCGCGCTGGCCTGGCTGGCGGTGGGCGTGCCGATGTCCTGGGGCATTTGGGTCACGCTGCAGAAAGCCTTCGTGCTGTTTCATTGAGATGAGATGACACTTCCGTCTTCCCGTTCCGTGCGCGCCGGCAGTGTGGTGCGCACGGTTGTCCGCCACCGCGGCGGCCGTAACGCCACGGTGCAGGACATGGTGGCGGCCGAAATGCCGGTCGCCTTCCACTACAACGGCGTGCCGTTCGCGGTGATGATGGCCACGCCGGAAGACCTGGAAGATTTCGCATTCGGGTTCTCGCTGAGCGAGGGCATCGTCGACCAGCCGCAGGATCTGCGGGTGGTGGCGGTGGAGACGTTTCTGGAAGGCGCCTCGCTGCAGATCGAGATCCCGCCCGAACGTGCCGCCGCGCTGGACCGGCGACGGCGCAATCTGGATGGCCGCAGCGGTTGCGGGGTGTGCGGCAACGAATCGATCGAGGCAGTGCTGCGTGTGCCGCCGGCGCTGCAGTCGTCATTGCAGATAGATGCGCAGGCATTGGCGCGTGCGCTGGAAGCGCTGCATGCGCAGCAGCCGATCGCCGCGCAGACCGGCGCGGTGCATGCCGCCGGTTGGGCCGATGCGCACGGTGTGGTGCGCTACGTGCGCGAAGACGTCGGCCGGCATAACGCGCTCGACAAGTTGATCGGTGCGCTGGCGCGGGAGCGCGTCGATGCATCGCAAGGGTTTGCGGTGGTGACCAGCCGCGCCAGTTACGAAATGGCCATGAAAGCCGCGCAGGCCCGGATCCCGCTGCTCGCAGCGATTTCGGCGCCGACCGCGCTGGCGATCAGCCTGGCCGACAGTGCGGGACTGACCCTGATCGGGTTTGCCCGCGATCACGATTGTGTCGTTTACAGCCATCCGCAGCGCCTAAATCTGGGCGTTGGCGTGGGAGAGCCCGCATGAGCAAGAAGACCATCCAGCAATACGACAATCCCGCCGGCGGCTGGGGCGCATTGCGCTCGGTTGCCAAGCATCTGATGGAACAGGACATCGCGGTGCAGGGCGCCAAGACGCTGCTGCACGCCAACCAGCCGGACGGTTTCGACTGCCCCGGCTGCGCCTGGCCCGACCGCGATCACACCTCCACCTTTGAGTTTTGCGAGAACGGCGCCAAGGCCGTCGCGGCAGAGTCCACGGCGCGCCGCGCCGGGCCGGAGCTGTTCGCCTCGCACAGCGTCAGCCTGCTGTCGCAGTACAGCGACTACTGGCTGGAAGGGCAGGGCCGGCTGACCCAGCCGATGCGTTACGACGCGGCCACCGACCACTACGTGCCGGTGAGCTGGGACGAGGCGTTTGCGCAGATCGCCGGGCACCTCAACGGGCTGGCATCGCCGGACGAGGCGATCTTCTACACCTCCGGGCGCACCAGCAACGAAGCGGCCTTCCTGTATCAGTTGTTCGTGCGCGAGTTCGGCACCAACAACTTCCCCGACTGCTCCAACATGTGCCACGAGCCCTCCGGCACCGCGCTGCGCTCACAGATCGGCGTGGGCAAGGGCACGGTGTCGCTGCACGATTTCGAACTGGCCGATGCGATCTTCATCTTCGGCCAGAATCCGGGCACCAATCACCCGCGCATGCTGGGCGAGTTGCGTCAGGCCTCCAAGCGCGGCGCGGCGATTGCGGCATTCAATCCGTTGCGCGAGCGCGGGCTGGAGAAGTTCGCCGACCCGCAGGACAAGCTGGAGATGCTGCACAACGGCTCCACCCGCATCGCCTCGGATTATTTCCAGCTCAAGATCGGCGGCGATCTAGCCGCGGTCAAGGGCATCATCAAGCATGTGCTGGAGCGCGACGCACAAGCCCAGCGCGACGGCACGCCACGCCTGCTGGATCTGGAATTCATCGACGCCCACACCGCCAACTTCGACGCTTTCGCTGCCGAGGTGCATGGCGAATCCTGGGACACCATCGTCGAGGAGTCCGGGCTGGACGAGGTGGCGCTGCGCAAGGCCGGCGAACTCTATCTCAATGCCGAGCGCGTGATCGCCTGCTGGGGCATGGGCATCACCCAGCACAAGCATTCGGTGGCCACCATCCACATGATCACCAACCTGCTGTTGCTGCGCGGCCATCTGGGCCGGCCGGGCGCGGGCGTGTGCCCGGTGCGCGGACACAGCAACGTGCAGGGCGACCGCACGATGATGATCTACGAAAAACCGCCGGCCGCGTTTCTGGACAAGTTGCAGACGCTGTTCGGGTTCGCGCCACCGCGCGAAGACGGTTTCGACACTGTCGGTGCGATCGAGGCGATGCTGGACGGGCGCGGCAAGGTGTTCTTCGCGATGGGCGGCAACTTCGCTGCCGCCACGCCGGATACCGACGCCACCCATCGCGCGCTGCGCAACTGCGAACTCACCGTGCATGTCACCACCAAGCTCAATCGCAGCCACCTGGTGCATGGGCGCGATGCGCTGATCTTGCCATGCCTGGGCCGTACCGAAATCGACATCCAGGACGCTGGCTCGCAAGGCGTGACGGTGGAAGATTCGATGAGCATGGTGCACCTGTCGGCCGGCATCAATCCGCCGGCCTCGCCGGAGCTGTTGTCCGAGCCGGCGATCGTGGCGCGGCTGGCCGAGGCGACGCTGGGTACGCGCAGCGCGATCCGCTGGCGTTGGCTGGTGGGCGACTACGACCGCATTCGCGACCTGATTGCCCAGGTGTTCCCCGATTTTGCCGACTTCAATCAGCGCGTGCGGGTGCCGGGCGGCTTCCGCCTGTCCAACACCGCGCGCGATCGCCAGTGGGTGACGCCCGAGAAGCGCGCGGTGTTCAAGCCGCACGCGGTGCCGACCGACAACCCGATCCATCGCGCACGCCGCAGCCACACCGAGCAGATGGTGTTTACGCTGGCCACCACGCGCTCGCACGATCAATACAACACCACCATCTACGGGCTGGACGATCGCTACCGCGGCGTGTTCGGCGAGCGTCGCGTGCTCTTCATCAATGGCGCGGATATCGCCGCGTTGAACATGAAGGCCGGTGACTGGGTGGACCTGGAGAGCCTGTGCGAGGACGGCGTGCATCGCGAGGCGCGCCGCTTCCTGCTGGTGGACTACAACATTCCGCGCGGCTGCCTGGCGGCGTATTACCCGGAAACCAACGCGCTGGTGCCGCTGTCCAGCTTCGCCGACGAAGCGCGCACGCCCACTTCCAAGTCGATTCCGGTGATCGTGCTGCCGCACCGCGCCGAAACCGCCGATGCAGCGCCACGCGACATCGGAGCGGTGCTTGTCCGCTGATCCGCAGCTCACCGCGCTGCTGCTTGCCGCGTTGGCCGACACGCCCGAGGGCGTGTCGCTGGCGCGCCTGTGCAAGCAACTGGGCGTGCGCATGAGCGTGCTGCTGCGCACCCTGGCGTGGCTGGGCAGTGCCAGCCTGTATGGTCAACCCGGTCCAGGCTGGATCCAGCTGGAAGACCGCGGCGAGCGCCAATTTGCAGTGCTGACGGATCTCGGGCTGGCAGCGCATGCGCAACGTGCAATGACGCAAACGCAGCCGTGCGACTGAGTAACTTGCTGGTTCTTCCCGGCTGAGGAGAGCAGGAGACTGAAGCCTCTTCACTTGTACGGGAAGCTCGATCAGACGCAACCTGATCCGAACAACGCAGGCTACGCTTTGCTTGCAACCAAACACACCGACCATCTTGACTGGTCCTTGTCCGCTCACCGTCGCGGGACCTTACGCGGCATGGATGCCGCGTAAGAGCCTACATGGACGTACTTGCGGCGTGTCCTGCGATGGTGGGCGGGCAAGGGCCCCGCAGCAAAGTCGCAGACCCGACGCTCTGCAAGCGATCTATCAGCACTATCCGACCACTCCAAGACCCACCGAGCTCTTCAATCGTGGCGCCGTTATGGATGCAGTCTAAGACTTGGGTCAAAAGCCTGGTTGATCGAGCGCGCGGTGCCCTCACCGCTTGCGGGACACGCCGTGAATCCATCCGTGGAGGCTCCTCGGCGGCATCCATGCCGCCGAGGGTCCCACAACCGGCAAGGACACCGCACCAGAGAGTTGGTCGGCTGCTTTCCTCAAAGCTTATTTCTCGGCTTGCGGTGGGAAGATGAGACGTTTGTAAGTCGCGTGTTGAAAGCCTGCCGGTTGCTCGGCCTGCGTCGGGAGCTGATCGGGCGCAAGGTGATACGAACAACGCGCATCACGCACTGCTCTTAACTGCGCACACCGACCATCTTGACTGGTCCTTGTCCGCTTACCGTCGCGGGCTCTTACGCGGCATGGATGCCGCGTAAGAGCCTACAAGGATGTACTTGCGGCGTGTCCTGCGATGGTGGGCGGGCAAGGGCCCTGCAACAAGGCCACAGAGCAGTCGCTCTAACAAGCATCTATCAACACTGCCCGGCGACTCCAACGCAACCGAGATTCCGAAAGACATCAGGCTGCCACTGCCCGAAAGGCAGGCAGTCACGGCTGTAACCTTTCGTGAGCAGGTTGGTCTGCGCAAACCGTTGCTGCAATCTGCCAGAATCGGCTGACTTGTCTTGTCTGGATGCCGATCAACGATGACTGCTGCTGCGCCGCTTGCTGCTCCCATCAATTCGCCCGCGCGCGTGCTGTTCGCCAGTCTGATCGGCACCACCATCGAGTTCTTCGATTTCTATATCTACGCCACCGCTGCGGTGCTGGTGTTCCCGACGCTGTTTTTTCCGGCGGGCGATGGCAGTGCGGCGATGCTGCAGTCGCTGGCGACGTTTGCGGTGGCCTTTATCGCGCGGCCGGTGGGCTCTGCAGTGTTCGGCCATTTCGGCGACCGGATCGGGCGCAAGGCCACGTTGGTGGCGGCGCTGCTGACGATGGGCCTGTCCACCGTGGCGATCGGCTTGCTGCCCAGTTACGCGCAGATCGGCGTGTTCGCACCTGCGTTGCTGGCGCTGTGCCGCTTTGGCCAGGGTCTGGGCCTGGGGGGCGAGTGGGGCGGGGCCGTGCTGCTTGCCACCGAAAATGCACCGCCCGGCAAGCGCGTGTGGTACGGCATGTTTCCGCAGCTGGGTGCGCCGCTGGGCTTTCTGCTGTCCACTGGCACCTTTCTCGGCATGGGCGCGGTGCTCGACGATGCGCAGTTCATGCAATGGGGCTGGCGGGTGCCGTTTCTGGCCAGCGCATTGCTGGTGCTGACCGGCCTGTGGGTGCGCCTGAGCATCACCGAGACGCCGGACTTCCAGAAGGCCCTGGACCGCAAGACGCGCGTGCGCCTGCCGCTGGGGACGGTGATCTCGCAGCACTGGCCGGCGCTGATCATCGGCACGCTGGGCGCATTCGCCACCTTCGTGCTGTTCTATCTGATGACCGTGTTCGCGCTGGGCTACGGGACCAAGACCCTGGGCTACGACAAGGAGCAATTCCTGCTGTTGCAGATGGCCGGGATCGTGTTTTTCGCGATCGGCATCCCGCTGTCGGCCAGGTTCGGCGACCGGCATGGCGCGCCGCTGGCGATGATGCTGGCCAGTGTGGCGATCATCGCGTTCGGGTTGGCGTTCGCGCCGCTGTTCCAGGCCAATCACCCGTTGCAGGTGCTCGCGTTCCTTGCACTGGGCTTCTTCTTCATGGGCCTGACCTACGGCCCCTGCGGCACGCTGCTGGCCGAGCTGTATCCCACCGAGGTGCGCTACACCGGAGCCTCGCTGTCGTTCAACCTGGCCAGCATCCTGGGGGCGGCACCGGCGCCGTACGTGGCCACGCAACTGGCCGCACGCTATGGCGTGCAGGCGGTCGGGCAGTATCTGGGCGCCGCGGCGGTGTTGAGCCTGCTGGCGTTGATCGTGGCCCGCAGATCGCGTCGCCCGGTTGGCGTTTGAAGGCGTACGCGAGTCGGCGTCATCGTTGAGGCAGGTCCCGCCCAGGTGCACTTCTCCGAAGCTGGCTGCTTCTGCGCGAAATGAAGTCTTCGGGCCAATGGTCTAGGTATTGCGTACATTGCTGCACCGTGGTGCTGGCGATGCTGGCCTGCCGATCCTCGGGAACGCGCTTGCTCGATGCGGCATGACCGGCACCGCCCTGTTGCGCGCGAGCACGCGCCTGCGCCG
The DNA here is from genome assembly GCF_040203315.1 of Xanthomonas sp. WHRI 8393. Taxonomy (NCBI): domain Bacteria; kingdom Pseudomonadati; phylum Pseudomonadota; class Gammaproteobacteria; order Lysobacterales; family Lysobacteraceae; genus Xanthomonas; species Xanthomonas sp. WHRI 8393. The sequence goes on from NZ_JBEGGL010000005.1 coordinate 36,486, forward strand.
GAGCGATTGCTAGCGGAACAGACGCTTGAGTGTGCGTCCCAGCCAGTTGCCGTGTTGGTGGCTGCGCGCGAACTGGTCCAGATGTGCGATCACCTGCGGCGCATAGGCCTGGTCGTCGCCGCGGATATGGTTGAACAACCAGCGCGAAAGCATGCTGCGGAGTTCGTCGCAGACGTCTTCGCCGGCCTGGAACCGCAGCCGGTACTCGCCGACACGTTTGCCGAAGACCTCGTGCACGCGCTTGTGCGCCAGGCTGAAGGGGTAGCCGGCTTCCTCCATCAGTTCTTCCTCGAAGGCAAAGTGCGACAGCGTGTAGTCGATCAATTCGTCGATCACCTCGGCCACTGCCAGGCGTTGCAGGCTGGCGTGCGCGGCATGCAACTGATTGATCATTTCCACGATGCGCCGGTGTTGGTGATCGATGACCTCGATCCCGGTGTTGAGGTCGTCCTGCCAGACCAGCAAAGCCATCGTTCGCCCTTGTTCCATACGATGAGGGCACGATAGGCGCGCGTGGTCGCCAATGCGTTGATCTGGATCAAATCCGGCTACGGCAAGCGGGCGGCGTGCATGCTGCGTAGCGATTCTGTGTGCCGGCGATACCGCCGGGTCGGGCGCGCCGCCGGCCGTGCGGCGCACGAGCCTGCCCCCGCTCAGCTGGCCAGACGCACCTGGTTGCGGCCGCCGGCCTTGGCCAGATAGAGGTACTTGTCCGCCTCGCCCAGCAGATGGTGCAGCGACTGGCCGTCTTCGGTGGCGATGCATACGCCGATGCTCACCGTCATGCTGAGGGTTTCGTCGCCGATCCGCACGCGCAGTGCGCTGATGCGTTCGCGCAGGGTTTCGAAGTAGCTGGTGGCGTTGGCGGCATCCAGCCCCGGTACCAGCAGGCAGAATTCTTCGCCGCCGAAACGCGCTACCAGATCCTGCGGCCGCGCATGACTGGAGACCGACGCGGCCACCGCGCGTAGCGCCTGGTCGCCGGCTTCGTGGCCCCAGGTGTCGTTGATGTGCTTGAAGTGGTCGATGTCCAGCATCGCCGCGGTGACCGTCTGCTCCTGCGACAGCAGGGTGGGGATCACCCGCTGGCTTTGTTCCAGGAAATAGCGCCGGTTGGGCAGGCCGGTGAGGAAGTCGCGGGTGGCCAGGTCCTGCAGCGTGCCGATCAGTTCCAACTGGTCCACGTTCTGTGACACGCGGCAGAAGAACTCTTCGCGCGAGAACGGCTTGCGCAGGAAATCGTTGGCACCGTTCTTGAGGAAACGCGGGATCAGCGACGAGTCGCTGTTGCCGGAGATGCCGATCACCGCGACCTTGTCGCGCGAACGGATCGCACGCAGCCGGCGGGTGAATTCCACCCCTTCCATGCCGGGCATTTCCTGGTCGACGATGGTCAGGCGGATGCCGGGGTCGCGCTCGATCGCCTGCAGGCCGGCCGCACCGTCGGCCGCCAGCACCACGCGGTAGCCGTACATCGACAGCAACGCGGCCGCATAGGTCCGTGCGGACAGGGAATCGTCCACCACCAGCGCGGCGATGCGGCGATTGCGTTCCAGGCGTTGCACCAGCCAGGCCAGATATTCGATGCTGCCGGGCGCGTTCTTGAGCACGTAGTCGATGATCTGCTGCTGCAGCACGCGCTGGCGCAGATCCTCGTCGTAGACGCCGCTGACCACCACAGTGGGCAGCTTGCGCGAGAGGAAGAATTCCACGACCTTGTCGCGGTCGCCATCCACCAATACCAGGCCGGTCAGGACCAGAAACCAGCCGTCTTCTTCGTCCAGTACACGGGCCGCTTCTGCCAGCGTCGACACGACCGTGACCGGCAGCTCCACACGTTGCTCGATGGCCTCGCGCAGCATGCTGGTGAAAGTGCGCGAGTTCTCCACCAGCAACACGCGTTGCGGCAGGACTGCGCTTTCACTATTGCGATGTAGGGTACCTGGGGACATCGGCTGGCCGTGCGGATCGAACCGTCATACCAGCTAACGGCCCTGCTCGCCAAAACTTGAGCGCCGCGTCTCAAAGTGCCCAAGACGGCGCCCTGTTCACCACAACGCATCGCGCAGCCGGTACCAACTCATCGCCGCCACCAGCAGCGGCGTGCGCAGCAGGCGCCCCCCGGGGAAGGGCCGATGCGGAATGCGTGCGAACACGTCCAGCCGTCGGCTCTGGCCGGCGATGGCCTCGGCGATGACCTGGCCGGCCAGGCCGGTGGCGGCGACGCCATGCCCGGAGAATCCCTGGGCGAAATACACGTTGCGCCCTAGCCGGCCCCAGTGCGGGGCGCGGTTGCGCGAGATGTCCACGTAGCCGCCCCACAGCGTTTGCAGCGGCACGTCGCGCAGTTGCGGGAAGACCGTGTGCATGCGCCGGGTCATCAACCGATCCAGGCCGTGCGGCGGGTGCGAGGAGTAGCTGGCGCGTCCGCCGAACAGCAGCCGGTGGTCGGCGCTGAGCCGGTAGTAGTCCAGCGCCCAGTTGGTGTCGGCGACCGCCATGTCGTTGGCGATCAGCGCACGCGCGCGGGCCTGGCCCAGCGGCGGCGTCGCACCGACATAGGTGCCCACCGGCATGATGTGGCGCTCCAGCGCTGTGGAAATGCCCTGCAGCAGGGCATTGCCGGCGATCACGCCGAACTCGGCGCTGACGCTGCCCTGGTCGGTCTGCATGGTCACGCGCGCGCCGTGCTCCAGCCGGGAGACCGGCGAAGCCTCGTGGATGCGCACGCCGGCCGCCAGCGCTGCGCGCGCCAGGCCCAGCGCATAGGCCAGCGGATGCAGATGGCCGCTGGCCGGGTCGAACATCGCGCCCAGGTAGAGTGGGCTGTCCAGCACCTGCCGCGTACGCGCGCGGTCCCACCATTCCAGCGGGTAGTCGTAGCGCTCGGCCATGCGCATGATGCCGTGCTGCAAGGCCTGCACCTGGCGCGGCTTCAGCGGCACGTGGGCGTGGCCGTCGCGCCAGTCGCAGGCGATGGCGTGGCGTTCGATGCGTGCGCGCAGCAGGCGCATGCCGTCGCGCGAGAAGTCGAACAGCCGCCGCGCGTCGGCATCGCCGACCAGTGCTTCCAGGGTTTCCTGCTCGCAGCCGTAGCCGACGATGGCCTGGCCGCCGTTGCGCCCGGAGGCGCCCCAGCCGATGCGCCTGGCCTCCAGCACGATGACCTTGTAGCCGGCCTCGGCCAGGGCGAGCGCGGCGGTGAGGCCGGTGTAGCCGGCGCCGAGGATGCAGACATCGGCACGTTGCACGCCTTGCAGGCACGGCTGCTCCGGCAAGACCGGCGTGCTGCGGGCGTACCAGCTGTCGGGATAGCCGTTACCCGGCGGATCGGCAGGCGGCAGCGATGTGGCCGGGCCGTCCATCAGACGATCCGCAGGTACCGGGCGTAATCCAGATCCGGCACCTGCGCCTGGTAGTCGAGCAGTTCGCGCTGTTTCTGCTGGCCAAATACGTGCTGGAACTGGCTGCCGAACTGCGCGCCGACAAAGTCGCTGGCGCCGAATGCATCCACCGCGGCTTGCCAGGTGCGCGGCCGAAAGACCGCTTGCGCATAGGCATTGCCGGTGACTGGCGCGCTGGGCTCGCCGGGATGTTGCAGGCCGTCCAGCATGGCGGCGAGCACGGCGGCGGCGGCTAGGTACGGGTTGGCATCGGCGCCGGCGATGCGATGCTCGATGCGGGTGTTGCGTGCATCGCTATGCGGGATGCGCAGCGCCACGGTGCGGTTGTTGAAGCCCCAGCTCGCATCCAGCGGCACGAAGGCATTGCTGACGAACCTGCGGTAACTGTTGGCGTGCGGCGCGAACATCAGCAGCGAGGCATCGGCGTGCCGCTGCAGGCCGGCGATGGCATGGCGCAGGCAGTCGGCGGGTACATCGACGTTGCCGGCAAACACGTTGTGCCCGTCGACGTCGAGCAGGCTCACGTGCAGGTGCAGGCCGCTGCCGGCCTGGCCGGGAAACGGCTTGGCCATGAAGCTGGCGAGCTTGCCCTGCTGTTGCGCAATCGCCTTGATGGTGCGCTTGAGCAGGATCGCCTCGTCGCAGGCGGCCACCGCATCGGCGCGATGCTGCAGGTTGATTTCGAACTGGCCGGGTGCGTACTCGGCCACGGCGGTGTCGGCCGGGATGCCTTGCTGGCGACAGGCGTCAGTCACCGCGTCGGTGAAGGTGCGCTGGTCGTCCAGGTCCTGCAAGGAATACACCTGGGTGCTGTCGCTGCGTGCACCGGTCTGCGGGTCGCGTGGCGTCTGCGGGCGTCCCTGCGCATCGGGCACCGCATCGAACAGGTAGAACTCCAGTTCCACCGCAATGACCGGGGTCAGGCCGAGCGCAGCAAAACCGTGCAGCACGCGCTGCAAGACCGCGCGCGGCGCGACCTCGAACACGCTGCCGTCCGGCTGATGCATCGCCAGCAGCAGCTGCGCCATCGGCCGCGGTGCCCACGGCACCGGGCGCAGCGAGCCGGCAATCGGCCGGCAGATGCGATCGGCATCGCCGATGGCGTAGCCCAGCCCGGTTTCCTCGACGGTATTGCCGGTGATGTCGGTGGCGATCAGCGACATCGGCAGGCACACGCCATCGCGATAGACCTTGCTAATGACCTCGGCTGTCACACGTTTGCCACGCAGCACGCCGTTGGTGTCGGGCAGCAGCAGGTCGACCGCTTCGCAGCCATCGATCCGCGCCAGCGTGGCGGCATCGGCGGCGGGCAAGCACGCGACGGAGTTCTCGGAAACCATGGGGCACCACCTGCAAGGTCGCCGCTCAGACTAGCAAAGCGCATGTGATCGTTCGCAACTGTGCGCGTGTGGAACCCTGGCAATGCAGGTGGCCGCACGGTAAGTTCGCAGGCATCGGCAACGCACCCGATCAACCCGGGGCGACCACGCGCTGACAAGTCGTCGCAGTCAGAGCGATGCAGGTGATGCGCAAGCCGCCAGCTGCGCGCCACCTGTGCCCTGTACAGTGCCAGCGCCTGCCTGGTGGCGAGCGCAGACGTGATGCAGCCGCGTTCAACCGGGAGATCCGCATGGCTGTCGTTCCACTGGTCGGGTTGCCGACCGATCGCATCCAGCAAGGGCCGCATCCGTTTCTGGCCACCGGCGAGAAGTACATCCGCGCGGTGGTGGACGCAGCCGGAGCCATGCCGGTGCTGTTGCCGAGCCTGCAGCCCACGCTGGATGCGGGCGCGTGGCTGGATCGCCTGGATGGCCTGTTGCTGACCGGTGCGGTGAGCAATGTCGAGCCGCATCACTACAGCGACGAGCCGAGCTGGGAGGGCAATCCGCACGACCCGGCGCGCGATGCCACCAGCCTGGGACTGATTCCGCAGGCACTGGCGCGTGGCCTGCCGGTGCTGGCGATCTGCCGCGGGCTGCAGGAGGTCAACGTGGCGCTGGGCGGGCGCCTGCATCAACGCGTGCATGACGTGCCTGGCCTGCTTGATCACCGCGAAGATCGCGCCATGCCGCTGGACACGCAGTACGGCCCGGCGCATCCGGTGCAGCTGCATCCCGGCGGCCTGCTGGCCGGCATGAGCGGCAGCGCGCAGGTCGCGGTGAACTCGCTGCACGGGCAGGGCATTGCACGCCTGGCCGACGGCCTGCTGATCGAGGCGACCGCGCCGGATGGCCTGATCGAAGCCTTTCGCGGCCCCGGGCCGGGCTTTCTGCTCGCGGTGCAGTGGCATCCGGAGTGGCGTGTCACACAGCATCCGTTCTACCGTGCCATCTTCCAGGCCTTCGGCGAGGCCTGTCGCCAATACGCCGCTCGACGCGGTCAGTGAGGTTGCATGTCGATCCGCACCCGTTCGCGCACATCCACGCCCAAGCAGCCCGAGAGCGCGCTGCGCCGCTGGCTCAAGGACCGCCACATCACCGAGGTCGAGTGCCTGGTGCCGGACATCACCGGCAACGCACGCGGCAAGATCATTCCGGCGGACAAGTTTTCGCACGACTACGGCACCCGGCTGCCGGAAGGCATCTTCGCGACCACCGTCACCGGCGATTTCCCGGACGATTACTACGAGCTGACCTCGCCATCGGATTCGGACATGCATCTGCGCCCGGACGCGTCCACCGTGCGCATGGTGCCGTGGGCGGCCGATCCCACCGCGCAGGTCATCCACGATTGCTACACCAAGGACGGCCAGCCGCATGAGCTTGCCCCGCGCAATGTGCTGCGGCGCGTGCTGGACGCCTATGCCGAAGCCAAGCTGCAACCGGTGGTGGCGCCGGAGCTGGAATTCTTCCTGGTGCAGAAGAACACCGACCCGGACTTTCCGTTGTTGCCGCCGGCCGGGCGCTCGGGTCGGCCGGAGACCGCGCGGCAGTCGTATTCGATCGATGCGGTCAACGAGTTCGACCCCATCCTGGACCTGATGTACGACTATTGCGATGCGATGGAACTGGATGTGGATACGCTGATCCACGAATCCGGCGCCGCGCAGCTGGAGGTCAACTTCACCCACGCCGATGCACTCTCGCGCGCCGATCAGGTGTTCCTGTTCAAGCGCACGATGCGCGAAGCGGCGTTGCGGCATGGCGTGTATGCGACGTTTCTGGCCAAGCCGATGGAGACCGAGCCGGGCAGTGCGATGCATATCCATCAGAGCCTGCTGCATGCCGGCACCGGCAAGAACGTGTTCAGCGGCAAACGCGAAGGCGGCTTCAGCGACACCTTTGCGCACTATCTTGGTGGCCTGCAGAAATACATTCCGATGGCGATGGGGCTGCTGGCGCCCAACGTCAATTCCTACCGGCGGCTGATGTTCGGCGAGGTGTCGCCGAGCAATGTGCTGTGGGGTTTCGACAATCGCACCTGCGGGCTGCGGGTGCCGATCGATGTGCCGCAGAACATGCAGGTGGAAAGCCGCTTTGCCGGCTCCGACGCCAATCCGTATCTGGCGATGGCGGCGACCCTGGCCTGCGGGTTGCTCGGCATCCGCGAGAAGCTCGAACCGACCGCGCCGATCAGCAGCAACGGCAAGGAGCAGGGCTACGATCTGCCGCGCTCGCTGGGCGAGGCGCTGGACGGACTGGAGGGCTGCGAGGCCTTGCAGGAGATGCTGGGGCGGCGCTTCGTGCGCGCCTACATCTCGGTCAAGCGCAAGGAGTACGAGACGTTCTTCCGCGTGATCAGTTCGTGGGAGCGGGAGTTCCTGTTGTTGAATGTGTGAGGCGTCTGCGCTCGGCGCAGCGTGCCGCGCCGCTCCCTTCTCCCCTCGGGAGAAGGTGCCCGAAGGGCGGATGAGGGCAGGTCGTCTGGCCATGGTCCAGACCCAGGTGCATTGCAGGCGTCCGATGCGTTTTGCGCCAGCTGCCTTTCGTAACGCCACTGCGTTCGCGCCACTGGCGTGAGCCACCTTCCGGAGCAAGCCGTGCACCCCACTGTGTTGGAAACCTTGCAGCAACTCGATGCCGCCCATCACCTGCATCCGTTCAACGACAACGCGGCATTGGCCGAAAAGGGCACGCGCATCCTGACCCGTGGCGAGGGCGTGTATGTCTGGGACGCGCAGGGCAACAAGTTGCTGGATGCGTTCGGCGGCTTGTGGTGCGTGAACGTCGGCTACGGGCGCAAGGAGCTGGCACAGGCGGCGGCGCGGCAGATGGAACAGCTGGCGTACTACAACAGCTTCTTCCAGTGCACCACCGAGCCCACCATCCATCTGGCCGCCAAGCTGGCGGAGCTGACGCCGGGCGATCTGAACAATGCGTTCTTCGCCAATTCGGGGTCGGAAGCCAACGACACCATCCTGCGGCTGGTGCGGCATTTCTGGGCGGTGCAGGGGCAGCCGGAAAAACGCATCTTCATCGGCCGCCACGACGGCTATCACGGCACCACCATGGCCGGCGCCAGCCTGGGCGGCATGCGCGGCATGCACAGGCAGGGTGGCCTGCCGATTCCGGATATTCACCACATCGCACCGCCGTATCACTTCGGCGACGGCGGGGAGATGGATCCAGAGGAGTATGGCTTGCTGGCGGCCAAGCGCCTGGAAGACAAGATTCTGCAACTCGGCCCAGAGAACGTGGCGGCCTTCATCGGCGAGCCGATCATGGGTGCGATCGGGGTGTACATCCCGCCGCGCAGCTACTGGCCGGAAATCGAGCGCATCTGCAAGCGCTACGACGTGCTGCTGGTGGCCGACGAGGTGATCTGCGGGTTCGGGCGTACCGGTGCCTGGTTCGGTGCGGATTATTTCGGCTTCCAGCCCGACGTGATGACGCTGGCCAAGGGCATCACCTCCGGCTATATCCCGTTGGCGGCGGCGATGTTCAACGATCGCGTGGCCGGTGTGCTCAAGGCGCAGGGCGGCGAGCTCGCGCACGGCGGCACCTATGCGGGGCATCCGGTCTGCGCGGCGGTGGCGCTGGAGAACCTGCGCCTGCTGCAGGACGAAGGCATCGTGGACACCGCGCGTACCCGGATCGCACCGTACCTGGCGCAACGCTGGGCCGAGCTGGGCGAGCACCGGCTGGTCGGGGAGGCGCGTATCGCCGGCCTGGTCGGGGCACTGGAACTGGTGCCGGACAAACGCCGGCGTGGGGTCTATTTCCCCGAACGCGGTCGGGTCGGTGCGCTGTGCCGCGATTTCGCGCTGCGGCGCGGGCTGATCCTGCGTGCCACCTACGATGCGATGCTGCTGTCGCCTCCGTTGATCATCACCTGCGAACAGGTCGATGAGCTGTTCGACAAGGCCTGGGCGGCGCTGGACGATACTGCGCAGGCGCTAGGCATCGGTGCGGCCTAAGCCGGCCGGCGCACGTCAAGCTTTGCCGGTCGCGCACACCCGCCAGGGCGGCCGGCAGAGGCGCTTGCGGCACCGGCCGCGCCGGCCAGCGGGTCCGCACGGTTGATTTCCGCCACGCCGCGCTGTGCAAACACAACCACCATGGGTAGGCTGGCCCTTCGACCGGCCGCATCCCGGCCCGCCCTGATCGCGCTGCCCTGGAGACCCGCATGACGCTGCGACTGCTCGCCCTGACGCTGTCCACCACCTTGCTGGCCGCCTGCGGTGGCAGCAATGCACCCGGCGGTGCCGAGGCGCGGGCCAAGGTGCTCAACGTCTACAACTACTCGGACTACATCGCCGAAGACACCATTCCCGCGTTCGAGAAGAGCACCGGCATCAAGGTCACCTACGACGTGTTCGACAGCGACGAGATGGTGGAAACCAAGCTGCTCGCCGGTGGCAGCGATTACGACGTGGTGGTGCCCACGCTGAACTTCTTCGGCCGGCAGATCCAGGCCGGCGTGTTCCTGCCGCTGGACAAGGCCAAGATCCCCAATCTGGCCAATCTGGACCCGGACATCATGCGGCGCATTGCCGCGCAGGACCCGGGCAATGCCTATGGCGTGCCGTACATGATCGGCACCACCGGCATCGGCTACAACGTGGACAAGCTCAAGGCGATCTTCGGCAACACCGAGGTCGCCAACAGCTGGGACCTGGTGTTCAAGCCGGAAAACCTGTCCAGGTTGAAGGACTGTGGCGTGACCCTGCTGGACACGCCCTCGGACCTGATTCCGATCGCGCTCAATTATCTGGGCCTGGATCCGCACAGCAGCGTGCCGGCGGAGATCGAGCAGGCTGCCGCGCTGATCAAGACGATCCGCCCGTACGTGCAGAACTTTCATTCCAGCCAGTACGTGAGCTCGCTGGCCAACGGCAACACCTGCCTGGCGGTGGGCTGGTCGGGCGACATCATCCAGGCGCGCGACCGCGCGGTGGAAGCCGGCAACGGCATCAAGGTGGCCTATGCGATCCCCAGGGAAGGCGCGCCGCAGTGGTTCGACATGCTGGCCATTCCCAAGGACGCCAAGCACCCCGAAAACGCCTACGCCTTCATCAATTATCTGTTGAAGCCGGACGTGGCCGCGGCCAATAGCAACTTCATCCACTACGCCAACCCGGTGCGCACCGCCACGCCGCTGGTGGACGCGGCGATCCGCAACGACCCCACCATCTACCCGCCGCCGGAGGTGACCGCCAAGATGTTCACCTATGCGATCAATCCGCCGGAGGTGGACCGGCTGTATACGCGGCTGTGGACCGAGATCAAGACCGGTCGCTGACCGTCGCAGTCGCTCTTCCAGTTTTGTAAGAGCGCTTGCCAGGCGTGCGCCTGCAAGTCCTAGCGCGCGCTGACTGCGGTCGTCACGCAATCTGTACCGGGCGGTTCAAATAATTGTATGGTTGCGCCGCCTTCGCCGGACCGCTGATGCGGTACGTCGTCGCGCGCGCCTCGCCCACGACACAGGACGCCTCACCTTGAGCAACCACGACCAGCAGTCCAACGACGGCCAGCCTTCGGGCACGGATGCGCAAGGCACCGGCGCGCACAACGAGCAGGAGCCGCCCAAGCCCTCGCCGTTGAAGAACCCAAAGGTCAAATGGACGCTGATCGTGGTCGGGGTGCTGGTGGTGGTGCTGCTGGTGATCTGGCTGGCCTATTACCTGATCAAGGGCCGCTACATGCAGGACACCAATAATGCCTACCTGCAGGCCGACTCGGTGGCCGTGGCGCCGCGGGTCAGCGGCTACGTGACCAAGGTGATGGTGGGCGACAACCAGATCGTGGAAGCCGGCCAGCCGCTGCTGCAGATCGACGACCGCACCTACCAGGCGACCCTGCAGCAGGCCGAAGCCGCGATCGCCGCGCGCCAGGCCGATATCGCCGCGGCCACCGCCAACGTGTCCGGGCAGGAGTCAGCGCTGGTGCAGGCGCGTAGCCAGGTCACCTCGGCAGCGGCAAGCCTGAGCTTCGCCCAGGCCGAAGTGAAGCGCTTCGCCCCGTTGGCCGCCTCCGGCGCCGACACCCACGAGCACCAGGAAAGCCTGCAGCACGAGCTGCAACGTGCACGCGCCCAGTACCAGGCCGCGCAGGCGCAGGCCAAGGGCGCGCAGAGCCAGATCCTGGCCAGCAACGCGCAGCTGGAGCAGGCCCAGGCCGGCCTCAAGCAGGCCAGCGCCGATGCCGACCAGGCCCGCGTGGCGGTGGAAGACACCTTGCTGACCAGCCGCATCCACGGCCGCGTCGGCGACAAGACCGTGCAGGTCGGCCAGTTCCTCGGGGCCGGCACCCGCACCATGACCATCGTGCCGCAGGAATCGCTGTATCTGATCGCCAATTTCAAGGAAACCCAGGTCGGCCTGATGCGTCCTGGCCAGCCGGCCGAGATCGAGGTCGATGCCTTGTCGGGCGTCAAGCTGCACGGCAAGGTCGAGAGCCTGTCGCCGGGCACCGGCTCGCAGTTCGCGTTGCTGCCGCCGGAAAATGCCACCGGCAACTTCACCAAGGTGGTGCAGCGCGTGCCGGTGCGCATCCGCGTGCTGGCCGGCGACGAGGCGCGCAAGGTGCTGGTGCCGGGCATGTCGGTCGAGGTCACCGTAGACACGCGCTCGGCCAAGGACGCCAAGCAACGGGCCGAGGAGGAATCCGATCGCGTGCAGGCGCAGGAGCGCGCGCGATGAATGCAACGGCAGCCACCGGCCCGCGTGCCGGCGGCAGCGCGCAACGCGAGAAGGCCGAGCCGGGCGCCTGGCTGGCGGTGCTGGCCGGCACCATCGGCTCGTTCATGGCGACGCTGGACATCTCCATCGTCAACGCGGCGCTGCCCACCATCCAGGGCGAGGTCGGCGCCAGCGGCACCGAAGGCACCTGGATCTCCACCGCGTACCTGGTTGCCGAGATCATCATGATCCCGCTGACCGGCTGGTTCGTGCGCACGCTGGGCCTGCGCAACTTCCTGCTGATCTGCGCACTGATGTTCACCGCGTTTTCGGTGGTGTGCGGGCTGTCGACCTCGTTGACGATGATGATCATCGGCCGCGTGGGGCAGGGCCTGGCCGGTGGTGCGCTGATTCCGACCGCGCTGACCATCGTTGCGACGCGGCTACCGCCGAGCCAACAAACGATGGGCACCGCGCTGTTCGGCATGACCGTGATCATGGGACCGGTGATCGGCCCGCTGCTCGGCGGCTGGCTCACCGAGAACGTCAGCTGGCACTACGCCTTCTTCATCAACGTGCCGATCTGCGTCGGCCTGGTGGCCTTGCTGCTGCTTGGCCTCAAGCATGAAAAAGGCGACTGGGCTGGCCTGCTCAATGCCGACTGGCTGGGCATCTACGGCCTGACCGCCGGCCTGGGCGGGCTCACCGTGGTGCTGGAAGAGGGCCAGCGCGAGCGCTGGTTCGAATCCAGCGAGATCAATGCGCTGAGCGTGATCGCGCTGAGCGGATTCGCTGCACTGGTCGTGGGCCAGTTTCGCAAGCGGCCGCCGGTGATCCACCTGTCGCTGCTGCTGCATCGCAGTTTCGGCGCGGTGTTCGTCATGATCATGGCGGTGGGCATGATCCTGTTCGGCGTCATGTACATGATTCCGCAGTTCTTGGCGGTGATCTCCGGCTACAACACCGAGCAGGCCGGCTACGTGCTGCTGCTGTCAGGCCTGCCGACCGTGCTGTTGATGCCGATGATGCCCAAGCTGCTGGAGGTGGTGGACGTGCGCATCCTGGTGATCGCCGGGCTGATCTGCTTTGCCGCGGCCTGCTTCGCCAATCTGTCGCTGACCGCCGACACCGTGGGCATGCATTTTGTCGCCGGCCAGTTGCTGCAGGGCTGCGGCCTGGCGCTGGCGATGATGTCGTTGAACCAGGCGGCCATTTCGTCTGTGCCGCCCGAGCTGGCCGGCGATGCGTCGGGCCTGTTCAACGCCGGCCGCAACCTGGGCGGCTCGGTGGGGCTTGCGCTGATCTCCACCTTCCAGGAGCGCCGCATGACCTTCCATACCGAAACCATCGGCAGCGCGATCACCGCCAATTCCTCGCGCGCGCAGGACTTTCTTTCCGGGCTGACTGCGCAGATGCAGGGCAGTGCCGGTGGCGAGGCGGCCATTCGCTCGGTCGCGCAGCTGGCGCGCCTGGTGCAGCAGCAGGCCCTGGTGATGACGTATAGCGATCTGTTCTGGATCTTCGGCGTGATCGTGGTCTGCACGATTCCGCTGGCCTTTTTGCTCAAGCCGTTACCCAAGGGGGCGCACCTTGCAATGCACTGATTCCATGCGCCTGATCCGCATGCCCCTGGCTGCGGCGTTGAGCGTGGTCCTGCTCGGCGGTTGCATGCTTGGCCCCAACTACACCAAGCCCCCGGCAGTGGCCGACACGGCGGTGCAGGCGCCGGCCCTGCATCGCGCCGCTGGCGCCGACGTGGTCGCTGCCGCGCCATTGAATCATTGGTGGGAGCAGCTGCAGGACCCGACCCTCACCCAACTGGTCACCCAGGCCCTGGCCGACAGTCCCAACCTGCGTGCGGCGCAGGCGCGGCTGCGTGCCAACCGTGCACTGGCCAGCCAGCGCCGTGCCGAACGTCTGCCCAAGCTCAACGCCAGCGCGGTGTATGCGTATGCCGAGCCGCCGCAGACCATCGTCGATACCTTGGGCGGCCTGCAGAATGGCCAGAACGGCCAGCCACCGGCACAGGGTAGCGAGGCGCTGGACCTGGAAAAGACCCAGATCTACAGCGCCGGTTTCGACGCCAGCTGGGAACTGGATTTCTTCGGCCGCCGCCGTCGCGCCGCCGAAGGCGCGCTGGCACAGGCGCAGGCCTCGGAAGCCGAGCTGGCCGATGCGCAGGTGCAGCTGGCAGCCGAAGTGGGGCAGGTATACCTCAACTACCGCGGCTTGCAGGCGCGGCTGGCGATCGCCGATGCGAACCTGGACAAGATCGGGCAGACCCTGCGCCTGACCCAGCAGCGCCGCGAGCGTGGCGCTGCGTCGGACCTGCAGGTCGAACAGATCGCCACGCAAGTGCAGCAGCAACAGGCGCAGCGCCTGCCGTTGGAGATGCAATCGCAGGAAGCGCTGGACCAGCTGGCGCTGATGGTGGGGCGCGAGCCCGGCGCGCTGGACGCGCAGTTGAGCGCGCCGCAGCCGTTGCCGATGCTGCCCACCCAGGTGCGCGTGGACGATGCCGGCGCCCTGATCCGCCGCCGCCCCGATGTGCGCAAGGCCGAGCGCGAACTGGCTGCCTCCAGCGCGCAGATCGGCGAGGCGTTGAACGGGTATTTTCCGCAGGTGAGCCTGCTGGGCGGCCTGAGCTGGGTGGCCGGCTCGCCCAGCGATTTCAATTCCGATGCCTTGACCACGCTGGCGGTGCCGATGCTGCGCTGGTCGATCTTCGACTTCGGCCGCACCAAGGCACAGGTTGAGCAGGCGCGTGCCGGCAACGCCGGGCGCGAGGCGGCGTACGAGGGCGCGGTGCTGGCTGCGTTGCAGGATGCCAATTCGGCATTGGCGCGCTTCGGCTCGGCGCGCAAGCAGCTGGTGGTGGCGCGGCAGGCCGAAGCCTCGGCCACGCGTTCGGCCGGCTTGATGCAGCAACGGCGCGATGCCGGTGCCACCTCGTCGATCGATCTGCTCGACGTGCAGCGCCAGCAGCTGTCCGCGCAGGACGCCGCCGCGCAGGCACAGGTGCAGTTGCTGGTGAACTACGTCGCGCTGCAGAAGAGCCTGGGTCTGGGCTGGAGCGCGCCGGTGCCGGAGCCACGCTGATCGATAGCCGTCGCGGCGGGCGTCGGCGCTTTGTTCGCGCTAGGGTGTCGCTCTGTCTTCGCAGACACCGTGTTGCTGCAGCGCCCGCGCCGGCAGGCGGTCACCCGATGTAGCAGGTCGTCGTCGGCTCGCTGCAGACGAAACGCTTGGGCGCAAACGGACGATCGCTGATGTCGCACCAAGCACTGGCGGCGCCGGCGTCCTGAGGTGCACAGTCGTCGCCGGGCCACGCTTCGCAATCGAGAGGATCCATGGCAGTTACCGAGGCCGCAGTGGCGCCGCTTTCCCCTGGCGACAACGCCTATCTGAGCATCAACGAGGTCCGCAAGGAATTCGATGGCGTCGTCGCGGTCGATGATGTCAGCCTGCAGATCCGCAAGGGCGAGATCTTCGCGCTGCTGGGCGGCTCGGGCAGCGGCAAGTCCACCCTGCTGCGCTGCCTGGCCGGCTTCGAGCGGCCGACCAAAGGCCGCATCGTGCTCGATGGTCAGCCGATCGACGGGTTGCCGCCGTACGAGCGCCCGATCAACATGATGTTCCAGTCGTATGCGCTGTTTCCGCACATGAGCGTGGAACAGAACATCGCCTTTGGGCTGAAGCAGGAGGCGCTTTCCAAGCCGGCGATCGCGGCGCGCGTGGGCGAAATGCTGGAGCTGGTGCAGCTTGGCAACCTGGCCAGGCGCAAGCCGCATCAATTGTCCGGCGGGCAGCAGCAACGCGTGGCGTTGGCGCGCTCCCTGGCCAAGCGGCCCAAGCTGCTGCTGCTGGACGAACCGATGGGCGCGCTGGACAAGAAGCTGCGCGCGCAGATGCAGCTGGAACTGGTCAACATCATCGAGACCTCTGGCGTCACCTGCGTCATGGTCACCCATGATCAGGAAGAGGCCATGAGCATGGCCACCCGCATCGCGTTGATGGACCAGGGCTGGATCCAGCAGGTCGGCACCCCGGACGAAATCTATGAGCAACCGGCCAACCGGTTCGCTGCCGACTTCATCGGCTCGGTCAATCTGATCGACGCGGTGATCGTCGAGGACAAACCCGACTACGTCGGCCTGAAGGCGCCGGCCTTCGACGCCAATATCCGGATCGGCCACGGCATCACCGGTTTCGAAGGGCAGGCGGTGGCGTTCGCGCTGCGCCCGGAAAAACTCCTCATCGGCAAGGACGAGCCGGCCCAGGCCTGCAACAAGGCGCAGGGCGTGATCGAGGACATCGCCTATTTCGGCAGCCATTCGGTCTATCACGTGCGCCTGCCTGGCGGTTTCAAGCTGATGGCCAACTTTGCCAACCGTCAGCGTTGGGCCAGCGAAGCGCTGACCTGGGGCGACACCGTCTGGCTGAGCTGGGGCGAGGACGACGGCGTGGTACTTACTGCATGAGGCGCCTGATCCGCGCATTGCCGGGCGCGCGCTGGGGTGTGATCGCCGCACCGTATCTGTGGCTGCTGGTGTTCTTTGCGATCCCGTTCCTGATCGTGCTGAAGATCTCCTTCGCCGAGCGTGCCACCGCGATGCCGCCGTACACGCCGCTGTTCGCCGTTGCGGCCGATGGGGCGGTGAGCCTCAAGCTGCATCTGGGCAATTATCTGGTCATGCTGCGCGACAGCCAATACGTGGCGGCGTATGCGAGTTCGATCAGGATCGCCGCGCTGTCGACCGTGTTTGCGCTGTTGATCGGCTACCCGATGGCCTATGTCATTGCGCGTCTGCCACTGGCCACGCGCAATGTGGCGATGATGCTGGTGGTGCTGCCGTCGTGGACCTCGTTCCTGATCCGCGTCTACGCCTGGATCGGCATCCTCGACGGCAACGGCCTGCTCAATCAGGCGCTGCTGGCGCTGGGAGTGATCCGCCAGCCCTTGCAGTTGCTGTACACGCCGCTCGCCGCCTACATCGGCATCGTGTATTGCTATCTGCCGTTCATGGTGTTGCCGTTGTACGCCAATCTGGTCAAGCACGACCAGCGATTGCTCGAAGCCGCCTACGATCTGGGCGCGCGGCCGTGGCAGGCCTTCGTGCGCATCACCTTGCCGCTGTCGCGCAACGGCATCGTGGCCGGCTGCATGCTGGTGATGATCCCGGCGGTGGGCGAATTCGTGATTCCGGAAATGCTGGGCGGGCCGGACACCTTGATGATCGGCCGCGTGCTGTGGGGCGAGTTCTTCAATAATCGCGACTGGCCGGTGGCCGCGGCGGTGGCTACGGTGATGTTGCTGCTGTTGCTGGTGCCGATCGTGCTGTTCCACCGTTATCAGCAGCGCGAGCTGGAAGGGCGGCTGACATGATGCGCGCCTCTCCCGGCACGCGCCTGCTGGGCGCTGGCGTGCTCGCGCTGGGCTTCGGCTTTCTGTATCTGCCGATCCTGTTGCTGATGGTCTACTCGTTCAACGCCTCGCGGCTGGCGATGGTGTGGGGTGGCTTTTCCACGCGTTGGTACGGCGAATTGCTGCGCGATCGCCAGTTGCTGGAGGCGGCCTGGGTCAGCCTGCAAGTCGCGTTCTGGACCGCCTGTGCATCGACGGTGCTGGGGACGATGGCGGCGCTGGCGATGGTGCGCATGCGGCGTTTTCCCGGCAAGACCCTGTTCGGTGCATTGATCACCGCACCGCTGGTGATGCCGGAAGTGATCATCGGCCTGTCGATCCTGTTGTTGCTGGTTTCGATGGGCGGTGTACTCGGGATCGCACCGCGTGGCGCGGTGGCAATCTGGGCGGCGCATGTCACCTTCACCGTCTCGTTCGTCACGGTGGTGATTTCCTCGCGCCTGCAGGAACTGGATCGCTCGCTGGAAGAGGCGGCGATGGATCTGGGCGCGACACCGCTGAAGGTGTTCTTCCTGATCACCTTGCCGATCATCGCTCCGGCATTGGTATCGGGCTGGCTGCTCGCGTTCACGCTGTCGCTGGACGACGTGGTGATCGCCAGCTTTCTGGCCGGGCCCAGTTCGACCACCTTGCCGATCAAGGTGTTTGCGTCGGTGCGGCTGGGCATCAGCCCCAAGATCAACGCACTTGCCACGCTGATGGTGCTGGCGGTGTCGATCGCCGCAGTGATCGGCTGGTGGCTGCTGGCGCGCAGCGAAAAACGGCGTCAGCGCGATGCGCAACTGGCGCTGCAAGCTGCTTCCTGAGCAGGCACCAACATGGGTGTGGCGAATGCATCGCCACCAGCGGCGGCCAGACGGCTGCGAACGCCGACGCCACCGACATCCACGATGGCTGCACGCCGATTGCGGACGCCTGATGCGGCCACCGGACGCCGGGCACGGCAGTTGGTTGGGCCGCTGTTACCTGGCCGGAGGCGTGTACCCGCTATCCCAGGGCTGCGGCTTGGTCAGGTAGCACTGATACTCGGCGCTGATGTCGTAGCCCTGTTGCTCGACCTTGGGTTGTTCGTCGGCGCGATCCTTGTCCCTGTTCTTGCCGTTCTTGTCGCCGTCGTCCTTGGATTTTTGCTTGCTCGGATAGATCGTGACCATGTTCGGCGACGAGTGCGCGGTGACAAATTGGCGGATGGCAGTATCCGAGCAGGCACGCAGTGCCTCTTCCTCGCAGGGTTGGCTGGGATTGGGCAGCGTGTTGGTGCAGCTCACGGTGACAAATCCGTTCGGGCCGGGACGCGGGCCGTGCAGCATGTCCTGCAGGACGGCGCATCCCGGCAGGCAGGCGCCGATGCCAAGTACAACTAGAACAATGAGATCCCGGCGCATCGTGGTGGTCTTCCGTGAATGGATGAAGCTGCCAAGTGCCGAATGCTAGAGCATTTTTGTGCGGTGGGACGGTCGGGACAGGGCAGGGACGCTTTCGTTCGCGTGGCTGGGAGCGTTGTTCCGGTTGCCAGTGATCCGCGAGCGGTGCGATGGAGGTGCGGCATTGCGTCGCGGCGTGGGTAAACACAGCGTTGCAGCGATTTGCCGCGGTTGTGACGCGGCTGCAACTTGCCGACGACTAGCATGGCGGGCCTGTAACAGGAGACCGTCATGTCCTACGACACCGTCAACCCGGCCAATGGCCAGGTCGAACATACCCAGCACACCCTGGACGCCGCCGCCATCGAGGCGCGTCTGGCTGCTTCCGCCAAGGCATTTCCGCAGTGGGCGGCGCTGCCGCTGGCCGAGCGCGGCGCGCTGCTGCGCCGGGTCGGCGAAGAGCTGACCCTGCGGCGCGACGACCTGCAGCGCATCATGACCGCCGAGATGGGCAAGCTGCGCCACGAGGCGCTGGCCGAGGTGGACAAGTGCGCGCAGGGCTGCGCCTATTACGCCGAACATGCAGCCGACTACCTGGCGCCGCGCGATATCCCGACCGAGGCGCAGTCCAGCTATGTGCGCTACGAGCCACTGGGCTGCGTGTTTGCGGTGATGCCATGGAATTTTCCGTTGTGGCAGGCGTTCCGTTTCCTCGCCCCGGGTCTGATGGCCGGTAATGTCGCGCTGCTCAAGCACGCCAGCAATGTGCCGCGCTGCGCCGATGCGATGAAGGAGGTGCTGGATGCCGCCGGTATTCCGCCCGGCGTGTTCGATGTGCTGCATATCGACAATGACCAGGCTGCAGACGTGTTGCGTGACGATCGCATTGCCGCAGTGACGCTGACCGGCAGCGAGCGCGCCGGACGTTCGCTGGCTGCAAATGCGGGCGATCAGTTGAAGAAGTGCGTGATGGAACTCGGCGGCAGCGATGCGTTCGTGGTGCTGGAGGACGCCGACCTGGAGCACACCGTCGCCTCCGCCGTGCAGTCGCGGTTCGATAACAGCGGGCAGACCTGCATCGCCGCCAAGCGCTTCATTGTGGTGGACGCCATCGCCGATCGCTTCATCGAACGCTTCGTTGCCGCTGCCTCCCAGCGCGTGCTCGGCGACCCGCAGCAGGAGGGCACCACGCTGGCGCCCATGGCCCGCGCGGATCTGCGCGACGAGCTGCACAAGCAGGTGCAACACAGCGTGGAAAAGGGTGCCAAGGTGCTGCTGGGCGGCGAACCGGTACCCGGTTCGCATGCAGGCTATCCGGCCACCATCCTCGATCATGTCGCCCCGGGCATGCCGGCCTACGAGGAGGAGTTTTTCGGCCCGGTTGCATCGGTCATTCGCGTGCAGGATGAAGCAGAAGCAGTACGCGTGGCCAACGACACCAGCTTTGGCCTGGGCGGCAGCGTGTGGACCTCCGATGCCAAGCGCGGCGAGCGCGTCGCGCAGCAATTGCAGTGCGGCGCGGCGTTCGTCAATTCGGTGGTCAAGAGCGACGTGCGGCTACCGTTCGGCGGCATCAAGCGCTCGGGCTTCGGCCGCGAGCTGGCCGAGCACGGCATCCACGAGTTCATGAACATCAAGACGATCTATGTGGCTTGAGTGCGGGGATTGGGGATTCGGGATTGGGGATTCGTAAAAGCAGGCAGCCTTCCTTCTCCCTCTGGGTGAAGGTGCCCGAAGGGCGGATGAGGATACGTGCAGCAAGCGAGCAGAAGTCACTCGTCCTGCTCCAACCAATCCCCAATCCCCACTCCCAAATCCCAGCCGCAAAGCGGCCTAAAGCCACCGCGCTCGCTTGAACAGGCGATACAGCACCAGGCACGAGGCGACCACGCCGGCTACCAGCAGCGGGTAGGCATAAGGTTTGTCGAGTTCTGGCATGTGGGTGAAATTCATGCCGTACCAGCTGGTGATCAGGGTGGGCGCGGCCAGCAGGGCGGCCCAGGCGCCCAGGCGTTTGACGGTTTCGCCCTGGGCCAGCGTCACCATCGACAGGTTGACGCTCAGCGCGGTGCCCAACATTTCGCGCAAGGTGTCGATGGCGTCGTTGATGCGCACGGCATGGTCGAGTACGTCGCGCAGGTAGATGCCGACCTCGTCGTGGATCAGCGAGCCGGGGTTGCGCTTGAGGTGCGAGAGCACGTCCTGCAATGGCGCCACGACCAACCGCATCTTGTTGAGTTCGCGCTTGAGCTCGTACAGGCGCACCACGGTTTCGCGCTTGTAGTTGTCGGCGAAGATGTCCTTTTCCAGGCCTTCCAGCGTGTCGCGGAACTCGTCCATGATCGGAAGGTAGTTGTCGACCACGAAGTCGAGCACGCCATACAGGCAGAACGAGGCGCCCATGCGCAGCATCGCCGGTTCGCGTTCAACCCGGTGCCGCACCGGCGTGTACGACAGCGATGCGCCATGGCGCACCGTCAACAGAAAGCGCGCGCCCAGAAACGCGTGCGTCTCGCCATAGCGGATGCGCTCGTTGACCAGTTGTGCGGTGTTGACCACCACGAACAAGGAGTTGCCGTAGCTCTCGGCCTTGGGACGTTGGTGCGCCTTGAGCGCATCCTCGATGGCCAGATCGTGCAGGCCGAACTCATCCTGCAGTTTGTGCAGCACCGATTCCTGCGGCTCGTACAGGCCGACCCAGACAAAGCCATCCGGGCGCTGCAGCACGTCGCTGATCTGTTCCAGGCTGATGTCGTGGCGCTCGCCCTGGCCGTCGTAATAGGCGCAGGTGATGACGCAGGAGGGGTTGTCCGGATGGCGGCCGTGGTGGTTCATGGGCGCATCCTGGATCAGCGCGTGCGGACGGACAAGTCACGCCGCCGCAACGCGATGGCGAGCGCGGCATGGATCGGCAACAGCAACAGCACCCACTGCAGGTTGTCCTGCGCCTGGAACGACAGCCAGTGGATCAGCAGCGCCAGCAATGCCGCGGCGGCGACCACCCAGCGCAGCACATCGAACCAGCGCCCGGGCCGGCGCCCGCGCAGCACGGCAATGCCGCCGATCAACAGCAGCACGCACAGCGGGTTGACCAGCAACAGGTTGCGATTGGCCCAGGCCGACTGATGCGCGGTGAAGCCCCACAGATACACCAGCAAGCCGCCGCCGATCGCGCACAGCAGCCAGTACGGCAGGGCGAAGGCGGCCAGCACGCGTTGCCGGCGACCGAGTGCCAGCACGCCGGCAGCGACGATCAGCCCGGTCAGCAGCCATGGCCACCAGTGGCGCTGCTGTTCGGCCGGCTCCGGTGCGATGCGATGCGGCAGCAGGACCTGGGTGGACTGCACCAACGGGCGGCCGGCGCTGTTGTACACCTGGGTCAGGCTGTCGGCCAGGCGCATCGGCACGAAGGCTTCTTCCCAGCGCGACAGCGGGCGGTCCGCATACGGCCCCAGGCCCAGGTCGAAGCCCAGCCACATCCACGGGGCAGGGGAGGCCAAGCGCACCGCTTCGCTGCGGAAGGTGTTGCCGCGCGAGCGCCCGGCCAGTTGCGATTTCAACGCGCCACCCATGGCGCGGTCCAGCGTGTCGCGGACCATGGTGGCGCAGTTGGCCACGAAGTAATCGTAGTGGTAGCGCGCGTTCTCGGGCTGGCTGCGGATGGCCAGCCCGTCAGCCAGCGCGCGCGCCTGGTCCGGTGGCAGGTCCAGCCACTGGATGCTGACGCCGCGGCCGACCGCACGGTACTGCTGCAGGTCTTCTTCCAGCGGCAACGCGACCAGGTAATACATCATCTCGCCGCGCGCAAAGCGGGGGACGAAATCCGGCTCGCCGGGGTCGAAGAAGCCAAAGTTGTACGAGGTGGCCTGCCCGGTGACGGGATCGACCACCACGATGGCATCGTGGCCGAAGCGCTCGAAGAACACTTCGCCCGGCTGCATGGTCACCACGCCGACCCGCGGTGCCGGCACATTGGGCTGGGCAGGCGCCTGCCCGGTGGCCTGGGCCATGGCGGCAGGTGCCACCAACCACGCCAGCAACAGCAGCAGACACGCTGCCGCGCAGCGCCGGATGCTGCCGCGGGCTGGCGCTGCAGCAGTGACGCGGTACCAACGGTTCAAGCGTCGTCCTGCGGGTCTGGCGGCAGAATGGTCACGTGGAAGGCGTGCACGCGCCGCGCATCGGCCTTGGCCACACGGAAGGCAAAGCGCCCCAGCGTCAGCTCTTCGCCGGTTTCCGGCAGGTGGCCGATCGCATCGGTGACCAGGCCGCCGACGGTGTCGTACTCGTCATCGGGGAAGTCGGCACCAAAGCGCTCGTTGAAGTCTTCGATCGGCGTCAGCGCATCGACCACATAGCGGCCGTCGGCCTGGATCGCGATCAGCGAATTCTCGTCTTCGGCATCGTCGTGCTCATCGTCAATCTGGCCGACGATCTGCTCCAGCACGTCTTCGATGGTGACCAGCCCGGCGACGCCGCCGTACTCGTCCACCACGATCGCCATGTGGTTGCGCGACAGCCGGAATTCCTTGAGCAGCACGTTGAGCTTCTTGGACTCGGGGATCAGCACCGCCGGGCGCAGCAGTTCGCGCACGTTGCCGGGGCCGTTGTCGGCAACCACGCCGCGCAACAAGTCCTTGGCCAGCAGGATGCCGAGCACTTCGTCCTTGTTCTCGCCGTGCACCGGGAAGCGCGAATGGCCGGATTCCACCACCTGCTTCATCAGGTCGATGAAGCGCGCCTCTACCGGCAGCGAGACCATCTGCGAGCGCGAGATCATCACGTCGCCCACGGTGAGCTCGGACACGGAGATTGCGCCTTCCATCATGCGCAAGGTGTCTGCAGCGATGAGACCATCCTGTTCGGCGGTCCGCAGCAGCGCGACCAGTTCGTCGCGGGTATGGGGTTCGCCAGAGAAGGCAGCGCTCAGGCGCTCGAGCCAGCTACGGCGTTTTTCGGGTGTTTCTTGGGATTGGCTACTGTCGTCTTCGGACATCGTGACGTGGGACGGCACCCGGCAGACCAGGCGATAGCCGTCAGTCTAACAGGAAGCCGCTAAGGCGCTGTGGACGGGGCCGGGGTGGGCGCTGCGCGTCAGGGCAGGTCCAGGCTGTAGCCGCAGCCGACCACGGTCTTGCCCGGATGCGACTTCACGTTGGAGACGCTGAGCACGATCGATTCGATCATCGCCTCGCCGGTCTTGGGGTTGGTGGTGTCTTCGCTGACCAGCTCACGGCCATACATGACCTTGTCGGCGTTATCCACGCCCAGTTCCAGGTTCAGCTGTTTGGCCAGCGGGCGCGGGTCGGGCAGGTCCAGCAGCGCCATGACGCTGGCCCCGGAGAACGCGATGTGGGTGGTGCTGTGGCCGAACACGCTGATCGGCGTGTTGAGCGTGTACTCGGTCATGAACAGGTTGGCCTGGTCCAGCGGCGTCCAGCCCAGCGCCACCGCCTTGAGCGGGTCGGCCAGCACCGGTGCCAGCGCGTTGAAGTCGCCAATGCGCTGGCGGCATTCGATCAGGGCCGGCAGGTCGGGGCGTGCCGGCGCGGCCTGCGCCCAGGCGCTGGAGCAGGCCAGCAACAGCGACGCGGCGGCGAGGCAGGCCCGCATCAGCTTTCTCCCGCGTACGGGTCGTCGATGCCGAGATCTGCCAGGATCTCGCGTTCGAGTTGCTCCATCGCATCGGCTTCCTTGTCGTCTTCGTGGTCCCAGCCGAGCAGATGCAGCGTGCCGTGCACGGTCAGATGGGCGTAATGCGCGGCCAGCGACTTGCCTTGTTCGGCCGCCTCGCGCGCCACCACCGGCGCGCAGATCACCAGATCGCCGAGCAGCGGCATCTTGACACCCTTGGGCAGGCCTTCGGGTAAATCGGCCGGGAAGCTCAGCACATTGGTGGCGTAATCCTTGCCCCGGTAATGATGGTTGAGCGAGCAGCCTTCCTTCTCGTCGACAATCCGCACCGCCAGGTCGGCCTCGCGGATGCGTCCCTTCAGCGCAGCGGCCACCCACTTGCGAAAACTCACCGCCGACGGCAGACCGGCGCGCGGCAGCGCATAACTGACAGCGACGTCGAGGCGGACAGGTCCACGGGTCATGGCGAGAGTTTCCTGGGCAGAGGGTCAGCGCGTGCAGGTGATCAGCAGTAGCAACGCAGGCCCGTGGGCCACGCGGTAGCTCGAACTGCCGATCGGGCCCCGCCCGCAGCCGCGATTGTAATCCCGCACCCGCAAGCTTGAAACGAATCCTGGCTGGTCATGCAGCCAGACCGCACGCGATCGGGATGCCCGGCGACGGCGACGACTGCGTCTGTCAGCACCAGGCTGACAGGGCGCGAACTCACTCAGGCTGTTGCTTGGCGGCAGCGTCCTGCTGATCGCGCTTTTCATAGGCCGTGACGATGCGCTGCACCAGCGGGTGGCGCACCACGTCGCGCGCTTCGAAGAAGGTGAAGCTGGCGCCGTCCACCTCGCGCAGCACTTCGATTGCGTCGCGCAGGCCGGACTTGACGTGTTTGGGCAGGTCGATCTGGGTCAGGTCGCCG
This sequence comes from Xanthomonas sp. WHRI 8393, assembly GCF_040203315.1. Taxonomy (NCBI): domain Bacteria; kingdom Pseudomonadati; phylum Pseudomonadota; class Gammaproteobacteria; order Lysobacterales; family Lysobacteraceae; genus Xanthomonas; species Xanthomonas sp. WHRI 8393. Next base: position 61,282 of record NZ_JBEGGL010000005.1, read on the forward strand.
GTGACCACCGCGGTGGAGCCGAAGCCCAGCCGGGTCAGGAACATCTTCATCTGCTCGATGGTGGTGTTCTGTGCCTCGTCCAGGATCACGTAGGCATCGTTGAGCGTGCGGCCGCGCATATAGGCCAGCGGCGCGATCTCGATGACGTTCTTTTCCAGCAGCTTGACCACTTTTTCCACGCCCAGCATTTCGTAGAGCGCGTCGTAGAGCGGGCGCAGGTACGGATCCACCTTCTGGCTGAGATCGCCGGGCAGGAAGCCCAGCTTCTCGCCGGCTTCCACCGCCGGGCGCACCAGGATCAGGCGCTGTACGCGCGACTCGTTCAAGGCTTCCACTGCGCTGGCCACCGCCAGGAAGGTCTTGCCGGTACCGGCCGGGCCAATACCGAAATTGATGTCGTGCGTGGCGATCGCGTGCAGGTACTTGGCCTGGTTGGCGCCGCGGCCACGCACGGTGCCGCGTTTGACCTTGATCGCCACGTCCTGGGCCACGTAGGAACGATCGACCACCTGCTCGACGTTGGCATCGTTCAGGCGCAGGTGGATGGCGTGGTTGTCGAAGGTGGTGGAGGTGGCTTCCTCGTACAAGGCGGTTAGCAGCGTCTGTGCGGCGGTGATCGCCGGCTCCGGGCCGGTGACACGGAAGATGTTGCCGCGGTTGGCGATCTCCACGCCGAGCTTGAGTTCGATCTGGCGCAGGTGCGCGTCGAACGGGCCGGCCAGGTTGGCCAGGCGCTCGGTGTCGTCGGGTTCCAGGGTGAAGTCGCGATGTGCAGGTGAGTTCATGGTCGGATCGGACCGCGCACGCATGCGCTGGTCGGTTGGGCGGCAGACGAGGGTAGCGCGCAGCGTGTGATCCCACCAACACGCAAGGCCACTGCAAGCGCATGGTCTGGCCGATCCCCGGCGGTGCGCGCGGGTTTTCCACAATCGCTGTGGAGTCACGTATCACTAACCTGTGGATAAAAATCGTGGCGCCTACTCGCACAAGGTGCGGCAGGGGCATGGTGAAAAAATCACCACTGCGATGGCGGTTGTCCACAAGCGGTGTGGATCGAATTCGGCAAAGCCTGTGGGTAAGTGCTCGCACTCCTTATGCCGCAAGGCGTTGCAGACAAGTGGTGAATTTTTGATCACTTACCTTGCGTGCCGTGTGACCAGGGACGTCGGTGTTGTTGTTGTGCGCGATCACGACCATGCCTGGCGTATGCGAGCAGTGCGCGCCGTTGTTGACCTAGACCGACCACGGCTTAGTAGCGCGCAGATGCTGGAGCGCCGATCGGCGAATGCAGTGCGGCAAGCAACCAGCTGCGTGCTTGCCGACGATCGAGGTGCGAGGCACGACGCGCGTGACCTCAACGCAATTGCCAGCGTGTTACACGCACGCAGCTACGCAAAGCAACGCAACAACGATGGCAGGCAGACGCAGCATCGCGTAGCCGGTCGCAGCACTACGAAAGTAGTGACCAACCAACGCGCACCTTCCAGTCAGCAAGACGCGATGCATGCCGTGGCGCCACGCGCCCCGGCACCTATTCGGTATCAGCTTTCGCTGTCGTCCACCTGGATAAGACCGCGCAGCGAATTGCTCATCGCCTCGGTGATCAGGACATCGACGAACTGCCCGATCAGGCGCGGATTGCCGGGGAAATTCACCGGACGCATGTTCTCGCTCTTGCCGGTCAATTCATTCGGATCGCGCCGCGACGGGCCTTCCACTAGCACCCGTTGCACGCTGCCGACCATGGACTGCGAAATGCGTGTGGCGTGCGCGTTGATCTGCGCCTGCAAACGCGCAAGCCGCGCCTGCTTGACGGCTTCCGGGGTGTCGTCCTGCAGGTCCGAGGCCGGCGTGCCGGGACGCCGCGAATAGACGAACGAGAAACTCTGGTCGAAGCCCACGTCCTCGATCAGCTTCATGGTCTTTTCGAAATCCGCTTCGGTCTCGCCGGGGAAACCGACGATGAAGTCCGAGCTGATCGAGATATCCGGACGCACCGCGCGCAGCTTGCGGATCTTGGACTTGAATTCCAGCGCGGTGTAGCCACGCTTCATCGCCGACAGGATGCGGTCGCTGCCGGCCTGCACCGGCAGATGCAGATAATTGGCCAGCTGCGGCACATCGCGGTACGCATCCACCAGCGAGTCGGAAAATTCCAGCGGGTGCGAAGTGGTGAAACGGATACGGCCGATGCCCTCGATCTGCGCGATGGTGCGGATCAACAGGCCCAGATCCGCGTATTGCGCCGCGTCGCCGGCATCGGCGCCGTACGCACCGCGATACGCGTTGACGTTCTGGCCGAGCAGATTGATCTCGCGCACGCCTTGTGCGGCCAGCTGCGCCACCTCCACCAGCACGTCCTCGAACGGCCGGCTGACTTCTTCGCCACGGGTGTAGGGCACCACGCAGAACGAGCAGTACTTGGAGCAGCCTTCCATGATCGACACGAACGCCGACGGACCCTCGGCGCGCGGCTCAGGCAGGCGATCGAACTTCTCGATTTCCGGAAAGCTGATGTCCACCTGCGACTTGCCCGATTCGCGCCGCGCGCGTATCAGCTCCGGCAGGCGATGCAGGGTCTGCGGGCCGAACACCAGATCCACATAGGGCGCGCGCTTGACGATGGCCTCGCCTTCCTGCGAGGCCACGCAGCCGCCCACGCCGATGATCACCGGCTTGCCGCCTGCCTTCAGCGCCTTCCAGCGGCCCAGCTGGCTGAACACCTTTTCCTGCGCCTTCTCGCGGATGGAGCAGGTGTTGACCAGCACCACGTCGGCGTCTTCGGGGTTGTCGGTCAGCTCCAGGCCTTCGGAGGCGGCGAGCACGTCGGCCATCTTGGCCGAGTCGTACTCGTTCATCTGGCACCCGTGGGTCTTGATGTAGAGCTTGCCGCGCACCACGGCAGGCGCCGACGGGCGGGCCACCGGCAGCGGCAACAGGGCGGGTGCGTCCACGGCGGTGGCCGCGGACAGGTCGGAAACGGATGTCCCGGGCATGGCGCTTATTCCAGGCGGGTAGAAGATAGCCGCACAGTTTACCCGCTTGCGCCGGGCCCGTCCGCTTGGTCAGGCCTTGGCGTTGATGGCCTCGGCACGCGCGAACGCCGGCCGGTCGGCCATGCGGGCGATGTAGGCGCGGGTGCTGGCAGGCGGGTCGATCAGGCCGAAATCGACCATCCAGCCCAGCGCGCCGCCCCACAGCACATCGGCCGCGCTGCAGCGCTGGCCCAGGAGATAGTCACCCTTGGCCAGTTGCGCATCGATTACCTGCAGCACCGTGGCGCAGTCGGCGTAGGGCGAGATCGAGCGCGGCGGCGCATCGCGCTTCATTGCGCGGTCGATGATCGCCGGCTCGAACGCCGAGCCGTAGAAGGCCAGCCAGCGCAGGTAGGCGCCGCGATCGGCATCGCCCGGCGCCGGCGACAGCCCGGCTTCCGGATACAGCTCGGCCAGATACTGGTAGATCGCGCCCTGTTCGGTGACCACGCTGTCGCCATGCCGGATCGCCGGAATCTTGCCCATGGGGTTGATCGCCAGGTACGCGGGCGCGAGTTGCTCGCCTTTTTCCAGGTTGACGATCTGCAGGTCGTAACTGGCGCCGAGCTCTTCCAGCAGCACCAGCACGCCGCGCGAACGCGAGCGGGGATTGTGGAACAGGGTGATGTGGCGCTGGTCGGACATTGCGGTTTCCTTGGTGGATGCGGAAGGCATAGAGAACGAGGTGCCAGGCAATCCTACGCAGCTATTGCGGACAGTTTCTGTCCGCAATACGGTAACGCGATGGCCTCGACCGCTGCCCGCTTGTTGCGTCTGCTTGCGCTGCTGCAGGGCGGCCGCAGTTGGTCGGGCGTGGCGCTGGCCGAGCGGCTGGAACTGCATCCGCGCAGCGTGCGGCGCGCGATCGAGCGCCTGCGCGAGCTGGGTTACCCGGTGCATGCCGTGCCCGGCGCCGGTGGCGGCTATCGGCTGGGGCAGGGTGCAGCCGCCCTGCCGCTGTTGTTCGAAGAAGACGAGGCGCTGACGGTGGCGATCGCGCTGCGTGCAGCGGCCCCGGCGATACGCGGCATGGATGCGGCGGCGGCGCGGGTGCTGCGCAAGCTCGATCCGCTGTTGCCGCGGCGCAGCGGCCAGCGTGCCAGTGCGGCGCACGCGGCCACCGCCAGCCTGCCGGTCACCGGGGAGGCGGGTGCCCTGGTGGATGCGGCGCTGCTGGCGCAACTGGCCAGCGCCTGCCGCGACCGGGTCACGCTGCGGCTGGACTATCGCCGCCACTCCGGTGCCCCGATTACGCGTTGCGTCGAGCCAGCCCTGCTGGTGAATTACGGGCGGCGCTGGTATCTGCTGGCCTGGGACTGCGAGCGCCAGGACTGGCGCACCTTGCGCGCCGACCGCATCGACCGGGCCAACATGACCGGCGCGCAATTCGCCGCTCGCGCACTGCCGGAAGAACCACTGCAACTCCTGCGCAAGGCGATCGGCGAGTCGCCATTCCCGTGCCGGGCCCGGGTACGCCTGCACGGCACGCTGGAGGCACTGGCAGCGCGTATCCCGCCCTGGCTGGGCGCGCTGGAAGCCGACGGGCCGGCGCATTGCTGGCTGGGCCTGGGCGCGCCGAGCATGCCGGCGCTGGCGGCCAACCTGCTGCTGCTCGACCTGCCGTTCGATGCGATCTGCCCGGATGCCGTGCGCTTGCCGCTGGGCGAGGCGCTGAACGCGTTGCAGACGCGGCTGGAGCCACTGCCCGGATAACCGCGGCGGCCACTTGGCAAGCCCCGGCCAAGCTGGGACACTCCGCCGCATGAAGGGGATGTCAAGATTGCTGGGGCTGTTACTCGTCACGTTGCCGGCAGCGCCGGTCTGCGCGGGCACCTTGTACAAGTGTGTCAGCGGCGACGGAATCACCAGCTACCTGAGCAAGCGCCAGAGTGGCGCGACCTGCAGCGTCATCAGCAGCTACACCCCCGAGCGATCCGCGCGCCGCGCGCCGCCGTCCATGGCTCGCCCGGCGCAGGGCGTGGCCGCCGGCCCGGAGCGCGCCAGCACCTCGATCGACAGCGGCGCGCCAGCCACCATCATCAGTCAGCCGGTTGGCCAGGCGCCACGCCGTGCTGCCGAGGTCGCCTCGGCGGTGACGCCGCGCGCGCTGCCGGTGTCGGAAACTTCGGTCATGCAGGCGCCCGCCACCGCGGTCAATCCGCGCCGGGTGGTCAGCGGGCAGGTCTATTCGTATATGAAGGACGGCGTGCGTCACTACACCAGTGCGCGCCCGCGTCAGGTCGCCAGCATCGAAGGCCTGCGCACCATCCATTACAGCTTCATCGAAACCTGTTACGCCTGCGCCGCCAAGCCCGGCGTCAATTTCGGTGCGATCCGGCTCAACACCAATGCCTATCAGCAGGAAATCACCGCAGCCGCGCGCGAGTTCGGGGTCGAGGAAGCGATCGTGCGCGCGATCATCCATGCCGAGTCGGCCTACAACCCGCTGGCACTGAGTCGGGCCGGCGCGCAGGGGCTGATGCAGTTGATGCCCGGCACCGCGCGCCGCTTCGGCGTCAGCGATGCCTATGATGCAACGCAAAATATTCGCGGTGGCGTGCAATATCTTTCGTGGTTGCTGAAGCGCTTCAATGGCGATCTCACGCTCGCCGCTGCCGGCTACAACGCAGGCGAGGGCGCGGTGGATCGCTATGGCGGCGTGCCGCCTTACAGCGAGACCCAGCGCTACGTCCAACGCGTCGGCGTGCTGGCCGGACGCTATCGTGGGCAGACCACGGCGGCCAACTGAGCCGTGTGCTTTGCATGCATCTGCGCGCGCTGCGGCCTGCTTTGACAGTCGCGCGCCGAAACGGACGTCATGCGGCCACCAGGCCGCGCAGGCCGCCGTTGCACCGGCGCGATAGTGCAGCCAACGCGCAGCATGTCTGCAACTGGCGCGGTCTTTTTTGTCAGCACTGGGTCACAGCTGTCCGCCTTGCGCAGGGCTGGCGCGTGATGCGGTCGACGCATGCCTGCATCCAGTGTTTGCACTGCGCCGGTTCGACTGCGTACATTGCGTTGTCTGTGCATTAAGCGTTCCGCTACACTGCGGTCGATTCATCGCGGCTGGACCCCCCGCCAGCCGTTGGCAGCCTCACGCTACCTAATCAAGATCGGAGAGCCGGATGGCCAACGATGGGGTTAACGCACCTGCTGATATCGGGCGTCGTCGGTTCTTGACCGCGACAACGGCCGTGGTCGGTGCGGTCGGAGCAGGATTTGTCGCAGTTCCGTTCGTGAAGTCGTGGAATCCCAGCGCACGCGCCAAGTTGGCCGGTGCCCCGGTGACCGCCGACATCAGCGCCTTGCAGGAAGGGCAACGGCTGGTTCTGGAATGGCGCGGTCAGCCCATCTGGATCGTCAAGCGCTCCAAGGCGATGCTCGACGCACTGCCATCGCTGGATGACCGGCTCAAGGATCCCAAGTCCGAGAACAAGGACCAGCAGCCCGACTACGTGCTGAAGAACCCCGAGTACCGCTCGATCAAGTCCGACATCTCGGTGCTGGTCGGGTTGTGCACGCATCTGGGCTGCTCGCCGGAAATGGTCGCCGAGATCCGCCCCGAGCCCTACGACCCGCAGTGGAAGGGCGGCTACTTCTGCCCCTGCCACAAGTCGCGCTTCGACATGTCCGGCCGCGTCTTCGACGGCGTGCCGGCACCGATCAATCTGCTGGTGCCCCCACACCACTACGTGGACGACAACACCTTGGTGATCGGCGTCGATCCCGACGGTGCCGGTACGTCGGCCAACAGCACGGGGGCTGCCTGATGAGCAATATCCTGGTCCGTACCGCCAACGGTGTGTTCGATTGGGTCAACGAACGCGCGCCCGGGCTGATGCCCATGTACCGCAAGCACGTCAGCGAGTACTACGCGCCGAAGAACTTCAACCTCTGGTACTACTTCGGCTCGCTGGCCATCGTGGTGCTGGTCAACCAGATCGTCACCGGCATCTTCCTGACGATGCACTACAAGACCAGCGCGGCCGATGCGTTCGCCTCGATCGAATACATCATGCGCGACGTGGAGTGGGGCTGGCTGATCCGCTACATGCACAGCACCGGGGCCTCGCTATTCTTCATCGTGGTGTATCTGCACATGTTCCGTGGGCTGATGTACGGCAGCTACCAGAAGCCGCGCGAGCTGGTGTGGATTCTCGGCATGCTGATCTACCTGGTGCTGATGGCCGAAGCCTTCATGGGCTACGTGCTGCCGTGGGGGCAGATGTCGTTCTGGGGCGCGAAGGTGATCATCTCGCTGTTCGGCGCCATCCCGGTGATCGGCAACGGGCTGACCGAATGGATCATGGGCGATTATCTGCCTGGCGATGCCACGCTCAACCGCTTCTTCGCGCTGCACGTGATCGCACTGCCGCTGGTGCTGTTGCTGCTGATCGTGCTGCACATCGGCGCGCTGCACGAAGTGGGCTCCAACAATCCCGATGGCGTGGAGATCAAGAAGGGACCCAAGGGCAACCGCTGGGACGCGCACAAGCCGGCCGACGGCATCCCGTTCCATCCGTACTACACGGTCAAGGATCTGGTCGGGGTCGGCTTTTTGCTGCTGATTGCGGCCTTCATCATCTTCTTCGCGCCGGCGTTCGGCGGTTTGTTCCTGGAGCACGACAACTTCACCGAGGCCAATCGCCTGGTGACCCCGGAGCACATCAAGCCGGTCTGGTACTACACGCCGTACTACGCGATGTTGCGGGTGGTCCCCAACAAGCTCGGCGGCGTGCTGGTGATGTTCTCGGCGATCGCGATCCTGTTCCTGGTGCCATGGCTGGATCGGGCCAAGGTGCGCTCGATCCGCTACCGCGGCTGGATCTCCAAGGTCGCGCTCGGCGTGCTGGTGGTGTGCTTCGTGTGGCTGGGCGTGATCGGCTCCGGTCCTGGCACCGACGCACACGAAACCTATGTCGGGCGCGTGCTGACCTTCCTGTACTTCGCCTTCTTCATCACCATGCCGGTGTGGACGCGGCTGGACAAGACCAAGCCGGTGCCGGAGCGGGTGACCACCCATGACTAATTCCAACGTGAGGTCATGGAGGTCGCGCGTGGTCGCCCTGTTGTGCGGGCTGACCCTGGCCGCAGGGGCGCTGGCAGCCGAAGGCGGAAAGGTGCAGCAGGCCGGCAACGACTTGAGCGACCGAGCCTCGCTGCAGCGTGGTGCGCAGTTGTTCATGAACTACTGCTCCGGCTGCCACTCGCTGAAGTACCTGCGCTATTCGCGCATGGCCAGCGATCTGGGACTGAGCGAAGAAGAGGTCATGACCAACCTCAACTTCACCGGCGCCAAGATCGGCGAACACATCGAAGGCACCATGCCGCACGATGCGGCCACCAAGTGGTTCGGCAAGGCGCCGCCGGATCTGACCTTGATCGCCCGCGTGCGTGGCACCGACTGGGTCTATACCTATCTCAAGTCGTTCTACCTGGATCAGACCCGCCCCCTGGGCTGGAACAACCAGCTGTTTCCGAATGCCTCCATGCCCAACCCGTTGTGGGAGCTGCAGGGCCTGCAGCAGGCGCAGTTCGGCCCGCCCGACAAGGCGACCGGCGACAAGCCGGTGCAGGCGCTCAAACTCGGTCAGCCAGGGCGACAGACGCCGGTCGAGTTTGATCAGACCGTGCGCGATATCGCCAACTTCCTCGAATACGCCGGCGAACCGGCGGCCTTGAAGCGGCAGAGCATGGGCGTGTGGGTGATCCTGTTCCTGGCCTTGCTCACCTTCATGGCCTACCTGCTGAAGAAGGAATACTGGAAGGACGTGCACTGATCGGTCTGCAGGCCGGTCATCGGCTGCAGAGCGCATCGGCCATGCATGCGCAAACCATGCAACGGCTGCAGTACAACCACCGCTGAGCCCCTCTCCCCGCAGGAGAGGGGTGCGGTGAGGGTCAGCAAGCAATCACTGCTTCGGTTGACGACAAATCGCCTCTGCCGCATCCGATGTCGTGCACCGGCAGTCGCCCCGTTGCGACACGCGCACGTGACCGGAAGCTGCATCTCGGCGCAACAAGCGGCCTGTCCGGGCATTAATCGGCCCTATCACTCTTGGCTTTTGCGTGACGTGATTGCACACTCGAAGGACCGTGGTGACGGTCGGCGTTGGGCCGGCCGCGCCGATGCGGCCGGCGGATTCCGGTCGTCGGAGAGCCTTGAATGGCGACGAGTGTGCGTATGCGGAATACCTTGACTTTGTTTTCGTCCAACGACGACGTGTTGTGCCACCGGGTCCGTCTGGTCCTGGCGGCGAAAGGGGTGACCTACGACCTGGTGCCGGTCGACCCGCAAAATCCCCCGGAAGATCTAATCGATCTCAATCCCTACCATTCGGTCCCGACCCTGGTCGAACGCGACCTGGTGCTGTACGCGGCATCGGTGGTCAGCGAATACCTGGACGAGCGCTACCCGCATCCGCCGTTGATGCCGGTCGATCCGCTCTCGCGCGCACGTCTGCGTCTGGCGATGCTGCGGATCGAGCACGACTGGGTGCCGCAGGTGCAGGCCATCCAGCTCGGCAACAAGACCCAGGCCGAGGCCGGCCGCAAGCGCCTGAAGGAACTGCTCACCGCCTCGGTGCCGCTGTTCAAGGCCAGCAAGTTCTTCCTCAATCCGGAAATGAGTCTGGCCGATTGCGCGATGGCGCCGATCATCTGGCGACTGGACGCGTTGGAGATCGGTCTGCCCAAGGACGGCAAGGCGATCGAAGACTACGGCAACCGGATCTTCCGCAATCCCGGCTTCATCCGCAGCCTGACCGATCAGGAAAAGAAACTGCGCGACCTGCCGGGCTGATGCGACGGCTGTATGCCAACAGACCGACGCCCCAACGCGCAGCCGCCGCTGCGGGCCGTGTGCGGGTAAAATGACGTCATGAGCGAAGATTTCCCCCGCATGACCAGCCATCGCCCGTACCTGCTGCGGGCCTTGGTCGAATGGATCAACGACAACGGCATGACCCCGCACGTGCTGGTGGACGCCGGGCTGCCCGGTGTGCAGGTGCCTGCCAGTGCCGTCAAGGACGGCCGCGTGGTGCTGAACATCGCCGAGCGCGCCGTGGTCGGGCTGCAGGTCGACAACGAAAGCGTGCAGTTCACCGCGCGCTTTGGCGGCGTCAGTTATCCGGTGATGGTGCCGATGGCCGCGGTCCTGGCGGTGTATGCACGCGAGACCGGGCAAGGCATGGCCTTGCCGGACGATATCCCCGGCACCAGTACCGAGCCACCGGATCCGGGTACACCGCCGCCAAGCGCACCCACGCCGGACGAGCCGCCGAGCGCGGGCAAGCGTCCGCATCTGCGCGTGGTCAAGTAACTGCACGCACGGACGCGCATCGCGCGTTCGTGCGTTGTTGCGCCATGTACGCGTGCGACTTGCATCGCTCGCGCATTTTTCCACCAGAACACGCCGTTGCATGTGTGCATCGACGTTGCGGATAGGCGGCAGCGACGCGGATCTTCGGTCGTACGGCGCCGTCTGCAGGCCAGGTGCGTGCAGACGCATACATCGACCCAATCGCGGTCAGTTCAGGCGCTGATGGTCCGGGCTCAACGGCGTCACCGTGGCCACCTGCGGTCCGGTGAAGGCGATCAATTGGTCGCCGCGCAGCACTAGGCGGCCGCTATGACGGTCGATGCCATCGTAGGAATACTCGAACCGAAACGTCCGCTCGAAGCCCAGCCAGCCATTGGGCTTGCGGCAGATGCGGATATTGGTGGAATGCACGCTCTGGTCCAGCCATTGCACATCGGCCGCGCGGCAGGCATTGCGGCCGAGGATGTCGGCACGTTCGGCCGCCGCACGCGAGGAGTTCCAGAACGCGTACAGCGCGGCGCCGGCAATCATGAAGAGGATAAGGCTGGGCATGGCGTCAATGTGCCATGGCCTGCGCCCGATCGACAATCATCGCGCCGGGCCGCAGCGTTGCGTTGATGGCTGGTGGCTGGCGACCCGATGCGCCGGCCGGCATCCGCCGCTTGTGCAGGCATCCCTTTCGCTGCACCAGCAACGGCTGTCGTCACGTCGCGCGAGTGCTCGGCATCGCGCGCGGTAGAACTGGAGTTGACGGGAAGGTTGCAGCAGGTCGAATCGGTGCAGCGGACGCGCCAATTTGGCCGCTGCGCAGTCAGGCCGACAGCCGCTTTAACCATTCACCGCCATTCCCGGGCTCGGCTTGTGTCGGGCGCAGCGCAACCCCATCCATTGGACTTCGCCCCGTTGAATCCACACGCCGCGTCTGGCCTGGCATCGCGGCCTGCGGCATTGCCTATGCATCCTGTCCTGCAGCAGTTCCATCCTGTCGTGGCTGCGTGGTTCGCGCAGACCTTCGCTGCGCCCACGCCGGCGCAGATTGCCGCGTGGCCGGCGATCCAGGCCGGACGCCACACGCTGGTGGCCGCGCCGACCGGCTCGGGCAAGACGCTGACCGCGTTCTTCGCGGCCATCGACGCGTTGATCCGCGATGGCCTGGCCAATGGCGGCGCGCTGCCGGACGAAACCCGCGTGGTTTACGTCTCACCGCTGAAGGCGTTGTCCAACGACATCCACCTCAATCTGGAAGCGCCGTTACAGGGCATCCGCACGGCGCTGGTCACGAGCGGTCTGCCGGATGTCGCGGTGCGCACGGCAGTGCGTACCGGCGACACCCCGCAACGCGAGCGCGCACAGGCGCGCCGCACGCCGCCGCATATCCTGGTGACCACGCCCGAGTCGCTGTATGTGCTGTTGGGCTCGGCCTCCGGGCGCAATGCGTTGCGGCATGTGCGCACCGTCATCGTCGATGAGATCCATGCGGTGGCGGCGGACAAACGCGGCAGTCATCTGGCGCTGACCCTGGAGCGATTGCAGCGGCTGGCCGAGCGCCCGATCACCCGCGTCGGGCTGTCGGCCACGCAGAAGCCGATCGAGACCGTGGCGCAGTTCTTGGTCGGGGCGGGCGATGCCGGCCGGCCGCCGCAGTGCGAGATCGTCGATATCGGCTACACCCGCAGGCGCGATCTGGCCCTGGCCTTGCCGCCGACGCCGCTGAGCGTGGTGATGTCCAACGATCAGTGGCTGCAGGTGTATGCCGATGTCGCCACGCTCGCGCAGCAGCATCGCACCACACTGGTGTTCGTCAACACGCGGCGCATGGCCGAGCGCGCTGCGCGCCATCTTGGCGATCTGCTCGGCAAGCAGCGCGTCGCCGCGCACCACGGGAGCCTGTCGCGCGAAACGCGTCTGCTGGCGGAGCAGCGGCTCAAGGCCGGCGACCTCACCGTGCTGGTGGCCACCGCATCGCTGGAACTCGGCCTGGATATCGGCGATGTGGACCTGGTCTGCCAGCTCGGTTCGCCGCGCTCGATCGCCACCTTCCTGCAGCGTGCCGGACGCTCCGGGCATGCGGTTGGCGGCACGCCGAAGGCGCGCCTGTTTCCGCAGACCCGCGACGAACTGGTGGAATGCGCCGCGCTGCTGGACAGCGTGCGCCGCGGTGAGCTGGACGCCTTGCGCATTCCGCTGGCGCCGATCGATGTGCTTGCACAACAGATCGTGGCCGAGGCCGCGTGCGAGGACTGGGACGAAGATGCGCTGTTCGCCTTGGTGCGCCGCGCCTGGCCGTTCGCGCAGTTGAGCCGCGCGCGCTTCGATGACGTGGTGCGCATGCTGTGCGACGGCTTCAGCACACGGCTCGGGCCGCGTGCAGGCTACCTGCATCGCGATGCGGTGCATCGGCGCCTGCATGCGCGCCGCGGCGCACGCATGACTGCGCTGACCTCCGGCGGCACCATTCCAGAAACCGGCGACTACAGCGTGGTGCTGGAGCCGCAGGCCGAAAAGATCGGCACGGTGAACGAGGATTTCGCGGTCGAAAGTCTTACCGGCGACGTGTTCCAGCTCGGCAATGCCAGCTACCGCATCCTGCGTGTGGATGCCGGGCGCGTACGTGTTGAAGACGCCCAGGGCGCGCCACCGAATATCCCGTTCTGGCTGGGCGAGGCGCCCGGCCGCAGCGACGAATTGTCGGCGGCGGTGTCACGTCTGCGTGGCGAGATTGCGCTGCGGCTGGATAGCCTGCCACATCAGGCCGCCTGCGACTGGCTGCACACCGTGCTGGATCTCTCGGTGGAAGCGGCACGCCAGCTGGTCGACTATCTCGCCCATGCCTGCACCGCGCTGGGCGCGATGCCCACCCAGCAGTGCCTGGTGATGGAGCGCTTCTTCGATGCCAGCGGCGGCACCCAGCTGGTGATCCACTCGCCGTACGGCAGCCGCATCAATCGTGCCTGGGGGCTGGCGTTGCGCAAGCGCTTCTGCCGCACCTTCAACTTCGAACTGCAGGCCGCCGCGACCGAGGATGCGATCGTGTTGTCGCTGTCCACCAGTCATAGTTTTGCCCTGGAGGAGGTGGCGCGCTACCTGCATTCGTCATCGGCCGAGCATGTGTTGATCCAGGCCTTGCTGGATGCGCCGCTGTTCGGCGTGCGCTGGCGCTGGAATGCGACCAATGCGATGGCGCTGCCGCGCTTTGCCGGTGGCAACAAGGTCGCGCCGCAACTGCAACGGATGAAGTCGGAAGATCTGCTGGCGACGGTGTTCCCCGATCAGGTCGCCTGCGCGGAGAATCTGGTCGGCGAGCGCGAGGTGCCGGATCATCCGTTGGTGGCGCAGACACTGGAAGACTGCCTGCATCAGTCCATGGACAGCGAGGGCTGGTTGCAGGTGCTGCGCGGGCTGGAGTCGGGGGCGATCACGTTGGTCGCGCGCGATCTGGCGGCACCGTCGCCGCTGGCGGCCGAAGCCTTGAATGCGCGTCCGTACGCATTCCTGGACGATGCACCGCTGGAAGAACGCCGCACCCAGGCCGTGCAAAGCCGTCGCTACACCCCGCAGAGCAGCGACGACCTGGGGCAGCTCGATCCCGAGGCGATCGCCTCGGTGCGCGAACAGGCCTGGCCGCAGCCGCGCGATGGCGAAGAAATGCACGAAGCGTTGGTCGGGCTGGGCGTGCTTCCGGTCGATGAAGCGGGCGATGCGCACTGGCAGGCCTGGCTGGCTGCACTCGCAGGCGATGGGCGTGCCAGCTGTCTTGCGTTCGATGGTGTGCCCGCGCTGTGGATCAGTGCCGAGCGCATCGACTGGTTTGCGCCACTGTATGCGCATGCATCCGCACAGCCGCCGCTACAGGCGCCGGCAGATTGCCGCGTTGCCGACTGGCAGCGCGACTGGGCCGTGCGCGAGCTGCTGCGCGGTCGTCTGTCTGCGGTCGGCCCGGCGCAGGTGTCGGCCCTGGCCGGCGCCTTGCGTTTGCCCGAGTCCGAGATCGTGCTTGCCCTGGCCGCCCTGCAGCGCGAGGGCTATGTCATGGCCGGCCATTTCAACGCGCAGGCGCAGGCGGAAGAATGGTGCGAACGCCATCTGCTGGCGCGCATCCATCGCTATACCCTGGGACGGTTGCGCCGCGAGATCGAGCCGGTGGCGCAACGCGATTACGCGCGGTTCCTGTTCGAGTGGCAGCACCTCGACAGTGCCAGCCGGGTGGCGGGGCCGGACGCATTGGCCGGCGTGGTCGGGCAGCTGGAAGGCTTCGAGGCACCTGCAGTGCTGTGGGAGAGCGAGCTGCTGCCGGCACGCGTGCGCGACTATCAACCGGCCTGGCTGGACGAACTGTGCACCGCCGGGCGCACCGTGTGGGCGCGGCTGCGGCCCGGTGGTGGCCGCAGCGGTGCCGCGTTGCGCAGCACGCCGATCGTGTTGCTGCCGCGTCGCGAGGCGCAGCGCTGGAGCGGCCTGGCACGCGATGCCGACGACGCGCCGCTGGGATCGCGCGCGCAGCGGGTGGCGGAGGTGCTGCAGCAGCAGGGCGCCTTGTTCTTCGACGAGATTGCCGATGCGGCCCGCCTGATGAGCACCGAGCTGGAAGATGCCCTGAGCGAACTGGTGATGCGCGGGCGTGCGCATTGCGACAGCTATGCTGGGCTGCGCGCGCTGCTGGTGCCGGCCTCCAAGCGGCCCTCGGCGCTGTCGCGCCACCGACGCCGCGCCAGCGCGCTGGGCATTCGCGATGCCGGCCGCTGGGCGCCGGTACGCGCGCTGCCGGAGCTGCCGCTGGCCGAAGCCGGCGAGCGCCACCAGGACATGCTCGAACATGTGGCGCATACCTTGTTGCGGCGCTACGGCGTGGTCTGCTGGCGGCTGCTGGAGCGCGAGGCGGCGTGGCTGCCGCCGTGGCGCGAGTTGCTGCGCATGTATCAGCGGCTGGAGGCGCGTGGCGAGATCCGTGGCGGGCGTTTCATCGCCGGGCTGTCCGGCGAGCAGTTCGCGTTGCCGGATGCGATCGCGGCGCTGCGCCGCGTGCGTGCACAGGCCTTGCCGCAGCAGTGGGTATGCGTCAGTGCGAGCGACTCGAGCAATCTGTTGGGCAGCGTCCTGCCGGGCGAGCGCGTGGCGCGCGTGCCGGGCAACCGTGTGGCGTATCTCGATGGCCTGCCGATGGCGGTGTGGGCGGCAGATAGCTTCCAGCCGCTGCAGGACCTGAGCGACGAACAGGCCGAGCAGGCCTTGCGCCTGCTGCAGCGTGGGCCGGGCGCCGCCGAGCAGACGCCGATGGAGCAATGGCTGGCTCAGTCGCCCGGCAGCACCGCGCGTGCGCCGGTCGCGCGCGGCAGCGGACGCGACAGATAGGGGTTGTCCGCGACCACCCAGCGCCACGGCGCATCCACCGCCTTGCGGATGCCGATGCGCGGCGTCGCCAGCGCTGCGGAGGGCGGCGGCAGGCCGTCGTCCTCGATCCACAGGCGTGCGCCTGCGTCGGTCAAATCCAGCCCGTTGTCTGTCGCGCTCACCGCGAATGCCTGGGCCAGGCGACCGGGACCGGTGGTCAAGGTCTTGAGTGGAGCAGCGTTGCGCGCGGCCTGCATGGTGGCGATCCCGGCCAGCGGTTCGAGCGCGCGGATCAGCACCGCATGCCCGGGCGCACCGCCGCACACCGCGTTGATTGCCCAGTGCATGCCGTAGATGAAATACACATACAGATGCCCCGGTGCGCCGAACATCACCTGCGTGCGCGGGGTCATGCCGCGAAACGAATGCGCGGCCGGATCTTCGCTGCCGCAATACGCCTCGACCTCGGTGATGCGTCCGCGGCGTCCGTCCGCGCTGACCAATACCTTGTTGAGCAAGCGCGGCGCGACCTGGCGGGCATCGTGCGCATAGAAGCTGCGTGGAAGTGCTTGTGAGGACATGCGCCAAGCCTAACCGCGCAGTCGTGATGTCCCAGCGGACTGTTCCGGACACAGCAGAAACCAGGGGTAGGAATTTTCCGAACGCGGGCCGTACGAGCGCGTGACCGGTCACAAAAGCGCATATCCGACGGTGTGAATACGCGGTTAAGTGCCGTTTGCGTCTCAAGCGCGTTTTGGCCTCGCCGATAGCCATTAGCGATTGGTTAGACAAGCCGCACACAGTGAGCGGCACCCGCACCAGGCCACCGGGCGACCCTGCAACGCAGGTCGCGCATGCACCACCTTCAAGAGAACTCCCCAATGTTAGGCAACTTCAGAATCGGAACCAGGCTGATCGTGGCGTTCCTGATCGTCTCGGCGATCGGCGCATGCATCGGGTGGGTGGGTTATTCCAACTCCGGTCGGATCAGCGACCTGTCGACCTCGCTTTACGAGCGCGAGCTGCTCGGCTTGTCGAACGTCAAGGAGGCCAACATCAACCTGATCTACGCCGGCCGCGCACGTGCCAACCTGTTGCTGGCCAGCAGCGCCGAAGAGCGCCAGTCGCATGTGCAGAACATCGACAAGTACACCGCCAAGGTGGTCGATTACATGACGCGCGCGCGCTCCAGCTTCCAGACCGAGGAAGGCAGGAACAAGCTGGCGCAGTTCGACCGCGCCTGGCAGAAATACCTGGAAGAGCGCGGCCGCTTCATCGACGCCGCCAACCGCGAAGCCTTGCGTGACGCCAACCCGGAACTGGCCGAACTCTCGCGTGCGGTGCGTGCCAGCTCGGATGAAGTCGATACCTTGATGACCGATCTGAGCGGCCTGCGCGAGCGCAGCGCTGCCTCGGCCAATGCCGAGGCCGGCAGCATCCACGCGCGCAGCTCCAAGCTGCTGATGGTCATCATCTGCGGCGGTGTGCTGCTCGGCGCGGTTCTCGGCGTGGTGATCAGCCGCAGCGTCACCGGCCCGATCCGCCGCGCGGTGACGGTGGCCAACGGGCTGTCCGAAGGCGATCTGACTATGCGCATCGACGTGCATGGCCGCGACGAAACCGCGCAGCTGCTCGAAGCGATGCGCACGATGGTGCAGAAGCTGTCGCAGGTGGTCGGCGAGGTCAACACCAGTGCCGAAACCCTGGCCAGCGCGTCGGAGGAAGTCAGCGCCACCGCGCAGTCGTTGTCGCAGGCCGCCAGCGAACAGGCCGCCGGTGTGGAGGAAACCAGCGCCTCGCTGGAGCAGATGACCGCATCGATCAGCCAGAACACCGAAAACGCCCGCATCACCGATGGCATGGCCACGCAGGCCGCGAAGGAGACCATCGAAGGCGGCGAAGCGGTGGTCGCCACCACCCAGGCGATGAAGCAGATCGCGCAGAAGATCGGCATCATCGACGACATCGCATATCAGACCAATCTGCTCGCGCTCAATGCAGCGATTGAAGCGGCGCGCGCCGGCGAACACGGCAAGGGCTTTGCCGTGGTGGCCGCCGAGGTGCGCAAGCTGGCCGAACGCAGCCAGGTGGCCGCGCAGGAGATCGGCGAGGTGGCCAGTTCCAGCGTCGAACTGGCCGATCGCGCCGGCCGTCTGCTCGACACCATCGTGCCCAGCATCAAGCGCACCTCGGACCTGGTGCAGGAGATTTCCGCAGCTTCCGAAGAGCAATCCTCCGGTGTCAGCCAGATCAATTCGGCAGTGGTGCAGCTGAGCCAGACCACCCAGCAGAACGCCAGTGCGTCGGAAGAACTGGCCGCCACTGCCGAGGAAATGAGCGCGCAGGCCGAGCAGTTGCAGCAGAGCATGGCGTTCTTCCGCCTGGGCGGGCAGGGGCCGGCGAGCACGCCGCCCAAGCGCGGCAAGGTGGCCGCCGCACGCCCGGCACGTGCGCCCGGTGCGCGCGGCTGGCGCAGTGCCGCAGCACCGGCCTATGCGATGTCCGAGGGCCCGGACGAAGGCCAGTTCGCCCGCTTCTGAGAGACCGATCGATGACTGCACAGACCCCCGATGTGATGCCTGGCGACGCCGATGCGGCGGCCCAGTACCTGACCTTCCAGCTGGATGGCGAAACCTTCGCCATCAGCATTCTTGGCATTCGCGAAATCATCCAGTACCGCGCACCCACGCCGGTGCCGTCGATGCCGGCCTGCGTGCGCGGGGTGATCAACCTGCGCGGTGCGGTGGTGCCGGTGGTGGATCTGCAGTCGCGGCTGGGGCGTGCCGACAGCGCGATCGGCAAGCGCAGCTGCATCGTGATCCTGGCCACCGAGCAGGCGCAGGGAACGCAGGTGATCGGGGTGCTGGTCGATGCGGTCAACGCGGTGATCGAACTGGCCGATCAGGACATCGAAGCGGCGCCATCGTTCGGCACGCATATCCGCCGCGACCTGCTGCGCGGCATGGGCAAGGTGGGCGAGCGCTTCGTGGTGCTGCTGGAGATGGAGCAGGTGCTGCAGGTGGACGAAATCGCCGGCAACACCGATGCGCTGGCAGCCTGAGCCTGGCCAAGCGCCGCTGGCGATACGGCTGCCGCCTGGCAGCTGATCGCTACACGCGTTAGCCACGCAAGACAGGCGCGCTGGCGGGTGTGTGTGCACTGCGGTCGTAAGTGGAAAGACTGCAGCCGTACACAGGCATCGATCTAGCGATTCAAAGTTGCGCAGTCGTGTCGATCAGCGCCCTGCTGGCCTACCTCGCCGAGCCCACGCGCGGTCTGCCGCTCAGTCCTGCCGATGCCAGCCATTGAAGCGCTGCACGCGGTTGCGTCCATTGCTGATCGCGCCCTGCAGGGCGTGCCGCGCGCGCGCCAGCAAGGCATTGCTGTCGAGCGAGGCACCGGCTGCCACCTCGACCAGCCCTGCGCTGATCGTCAATGCGCCGGCTGGCCAGCTGGCCGCTTCGATCGCCTTGCGGACAGCTTCGATCAGCTCCATTGCCTTGGTTGCCGCTGTTTCCGGCAAGGCAATACAGAGTTGATCCCGGCTCAATCGTGCCACCGTGGCGGCATCCGGCAACTGCGCTTCGATCACCCTGGCAGCCTGGATCAGCGTTGCATCCGCCGCCGCCGCGCCCGCCTGCAATCTCAGCCGTTTGAAGCCATCCAGCTCGATCAGCGCCAGGGCGAGCGATGGCGTGGCGGCAGTGGGCGAGCTCTGTGCGTGTGTCTGCAGCGCATGTTCCAGACCGGCGCGGTTCCACATGCCGGTGAGTTCGTCGCGCAGCGCGTCCAGCTCGACCAGCTTGGCCGCACGGCGCAGCTCGATGGTGTCGACGACCTGCCGTGCCAGCGCCTGCAGTGCGTCGCGCTCGGCCGCCGACAGGCGCCGGGGTGTGCGATCCAGCACGCACAGCGTGCCCAGCGCGATCCCATCGGAGGTCAGCAGCGGGGCGCCGGCATAGAAACGGATCTGCGGCTCGCCGGTGACCAGCGCATTGCCCACGAAGCGCGCATCCTGGTGGGTGTCGCCAACCTCCATCACCTGATCGGGTTCGAGGATCGCGTGCGCACAGAACGACAGTTCGCGCGGGGTTTCGCGTGGCGCCATGCCCAGTTTCGACTTGAACCACTGGCGCTGCGTGTCGATCAGCGAAATGAGGGCCATCGGCGTCCCGCAGACCTCGGCCGCGCTCGAGGTGAAGGCGTCGTAGACCGGTTCCGGTGAAGTGTCCAGCAGCTGGTAGTCCTGCAATGCGGCCAGACGTTCGTCTTCGTTCGCCGGCAGCTGCGCTGCAACGGCGGCGTTGCGCGGCAGCAGCGTCGCGTGGAAGAGGTGCAACGCGGACGCGTCAGGAATCTGCATGGATAGACCACCGGAACAAGGCGCCGTCAGGCGATGGATGTGCGCATGGCGATACCGTGTCTTGGACCGTCGCACGCGTTGGTTGGCGCAGACCTCATCCACCCCAGCGGATGACGCCCGTCACCGATCTTGCCACATCGGGCAGGGCGGGGCAGCGACGTTACGCTGGCGCGCTGCAGGGCCGCCTTGCCGGGCGCCTCATTCGCCCTGGCCGTCGTTGCCCTTGGGGCGGCGGGTTTGTTCGTCATGGATCTGCATGTCCTTCTGCCCGGGGCGCTGCTTGGCGGCCTCATCCTGTTTGCGATCCTGCTGGCTCTCCGAAACACCGTGCTGATTGTCGGCGGCCTTGTCGGGCTGGCTCTGCTTGTTGCTCATGGCTTGCGTCCGGGATGGTGATGAAACGGACGTTAGCGCGCGCGATGTGATCCTGGCGACATGGCCGTACCGGGGCCTGGCATGCACCAGGCCGACGCGCTGCCGGTGCAGGGGCCCAGAACGGAAAAGCCCCGGAAACATGACGTTTCCGAGGCCTTTACGATTGAAGCAATGGTGGAGCGGAAGGGGATCGAACCCTCGACCTTCGCGATGCGAACGCGACGCTCTCCCAGCTGAGCTACCGCCCCACGTGCCTGGATTCTAACCACATGTCGCGCGATTCGCCAAGCAGTCCGGCGACCTGGATCGCCGCCCGCAAGCGCGATCCTGCGGCAATCACTCGCGGACCAGCGGGAACTTGAGGTCCGGGTTCTTGGCCTTCCATTCCTTGTACGACACCGAGCCTTCCCAGGCGGCGAAGGCCTTGGGCGTGCGGCCGCGGCCGGACCAGGTCTCGCCGGTGTGCGGCAGTTCGTACTTCGGCTTGACTTCGCTGCGGCCGCTCTTGACCACTTCCTTGCGTGCAGCGGTGGTGCCCAGGTAAGCGGCAATATCGTTGCGCTGCTTGGTGTTGAAATGGCCGGCAAACTGCTCGAGCAGCGAGACGATGGTGGCATGCGCAGAGGATGCCTCGCTCGCGCGCTCGGTCTTTTCCTGTTCTTCCAGCTTCTGCAGCTCGTCCAGCAGCTTGGCTTTGGCTTGCGCGATGGAATCCAGTTTGGAGGTGGTATTGCTCACAGAGGTATGGCCTCGGAATAAGGGGGTGGAGACGTTGCCCAATGGGCGCGCGTCATTATGGCATGTGGCCCGGGGGCGGCCGTTGCGCGTGCGCGTGCCTGCACGCGGCGTGGCCAGGCCTTTCACAGCGTCTGGTCACGCGTTTGCAGGGTCCTGGCGAGGCCGGCGAGCCTGCTTGCGCCGGCTGCGACCCCGACAATAACGATACAGCAGCAGGCCAGACGGGATGACACCTGCGTGCAGCGCTGGCCAGATAGTGACTGCGGCATGGCCAACCGTGTCCCGCTAGACTGCGCCAGTTTCGAAGGTGCGCCATGCAAGGGCGGATGCAGCGATCGACGAGGATGCTGCCCGACCGTGGCGTCCTGTCACGGCCGGCGATGTGCGAGGCAGCGGGCGAATGGCCCTGAGTGGTCTGCCCGCGTCGCCACGACCGCGTGGATGTCTGGCCTGGCGACCACTGCATCACGTCACTGCGCCGTGGCGTCTTCCAGCAGCGGCGTCAGCTGCGCTTCCAGCGCGTCGCGGCGCCATTGCCCCAGCGGTGCGGGCCAGCTGCGCTGTTCGATCAGGGTTTCCAGATGCCGGCGCGAGGCCAGGATGCCGTCGGGCAATCCCAGCTCGCGGCTGCGCTGGGCCACCGCATCCTGCAGGCGCTTGAGCACGGCCTTGTTGCCGTCGGTGGCGGCTTGCGCCAGCGGTGCATGGTCCTCGTCGGGCAACGGCGTGCTGAGCGCTTCCCACACTGCGGCGGCGAGCTTGCGCGGCGCCTTGGGAAACTTGTCGAACTGGCGCAGCAAGGCATCCAGATCGGCGGGCGGAAAGCGCGCCAGCTGGCTGGCCAGTTCGTTGTCCAGGATCCAGCTGCGCGGGCGGTCGCTCTGGCGCGCCTGCAGGTCGCGCCAGCGCAACAGGCGCAGCAGGCGGCGCTGCGCCGCAGGCTCGAGGAATTGCGCGGTGCGCAGGCTCACATGCGGCCAGCGCTCGCCATCGTCGTGCTCCACCGTGGCGAGCAGGCGCTCGGCGTCCTCGGCCAGCCAGCCCAGGCGATCCTGCTCGGTCAGGCGGCGGGTGAGTTCGTCGTGGATGGCGAACAGATAACGCACATCGTCGGCGGCGTATTCCAGCTGCGCCGACGACAGCGGGCGACGCATCCAGTCCGAGCGGGTCTCGCCCTTGGTCAGCAAAGTGCCGGTCACTTCCTGCACCAGTTTCTGGTAGCCCATGCCACCCCCCACACCTGCCAGCGCGGCGGCGATCTGGGTATCGAACAATGGCCGCGGCAATACCCCGCACGCACATTTGAAGGTGACCAGATCCTCGCTGGCGCTATGCATCACCTTGACGATGTCGGTGGCGGTCAACCATTCCCTGAGCGCCTCGTTCATGCCCGGGATCAGCGGGTCGATCAGCAGGATCTCCTCGCCGATGGCCATCTGCACCAGCGCCAGTTGCGGCCAATAGGTGCGTTCGCGAATGAATTCGGTATCCAGGCCAATGCGGGACGGACGCGATGCCTGCAGGCGTTCGCTCAGCTCGGAGGGGTGGGTGATCCAATGGGGCACGTGATTTCCGTCGACAGCAAGGGTTTGCGCAGAACGCGCAGAATAGCCTAACGTCGCGATCGCCTGTCGTGCGGCAGAGCACTGGAAGGAGCAGGTGGTGGGTGAGTGCGGTAACCGGATCGCAGCGTGGGCATTGGTTGCGCTAAGCGTGTGCGCCTGTTCGCGGACACCGACGCCGGCGCCTGCCGCTGCGCCGCAACCTGCTGCCGCCGCCGCGGTGCCGAGCAAGCCGAATGTGTCCATCGGTGGCGAAGAGTCCGCCGAAACCGTGGCGCAATGGCAGCCGCCGCCAGTGGACCTGGGCGATGAGCCGCTGGCGCAGGTGCGCAAGCGCGCCGAACAGGCATTGAAGGACGACCGGCTGTATCGTGACGCCGACGATGCGATTCCGCTGTATCTGGCAATCCAGCAACGCGCCGACGGCAAGGACGCGGCCAGCCGGCGCGGGCTGGAGCAGGCGCGGCGTCGGTTGATCGAGCGCGGCCAAGCGCTGATCGCGCAGACCGACCGTCAGGACAGCGCGCTGGAACAGGCGCGTGAGTTGGCCATCGTGGCGCTGGCGCTCGCTCCGCAGGACCCGACGGTGCGTGCACTGCAGCGCGCAGTGGAAACCGCACAACGGGTGCTGAGCTTCAACCGTGCCGGCGAGGAGGATCTGCGTGGCGGCCGCCTGGGCGAAGACGGCAACGGGGCGCTGGTGAACTTTCGCGATGCGGCGCAGCTGGATCCGGACAACCCGCGCACGCGCCAGGGGCTGGCTGCGGTGGAAAGCGGCCTGCTGGCACGCGCCGAGCAGGCGGCCGAGGCGAGCGACTTCATCGGCGCACGCTACTGGTTGCAGATGGCCGGGCAGGTGCGTGAGCGCGCACCGACCATTGCCGATGCACGTGCGCGCATCGAGCGCATGCGTCGTGCCCAGATCGCCGCCTTGCACGACGCCGGCCTGCACGATCTCACCTCGCCCCGCGGCCTCAAGGCGGCTGGCGAAACACTGGCCGAGGTGCTGCGCATCGCCGACCCGGGCGATGCGGTGGCCGGCGATCTGCGCCGGCGGCTGGAACTGGCCACCCATTACGGCAGCTTTCGCCCCGGGCAGGTGTTCACCGACGGGCTCAAGGTTGGCGGGCGCGGTCCGCAGATGATCGTGGTGCCGCATGGCGCGTTCCAGATGGGCGCCGGTGATGCCGAGCCCGGCGCCTCCGACAACGAGCGCCCGGCGCATTACGTGCGTTTTGCGCGCGGGTTTGCGTTGTCGATCACCGAAGTGACGGTTGCCGAATTCCGCCAGTTCGTCGAGGCGACCGGTGCGCGCCCGCGTGCCACCCGGCGCGGGCATTCGGTGGTGTACGACGAGCGCAGCGGCAACTTCATCCGCCGCAGCGGGGTGGATTGGCAGTCCGACTACAACGGTGCGCAGGCCGCGCCCAACAGCCCGGTGATGCACGTCAGCATCCGCGACGCCGAAGCCTATGCGAGCTGGCTGTCGGAACAGACCGGCCGCCACTACCACGTGCCCAGCGAGGCCGAGTTCGAATACGCGGTGCGCGCCGGCACCACCGGGCGCTATCCCTGGGGCAATGCCGGCTCGCCGCCGCTGGATGCGGGCAACTTCACCGGCGGCAACGATGTCTCGCGCAGCGGCCGGCACTGGAACAACGGCTTTGTCGGCTACGGCGACGGTTTCTGGGGCCCGGCGCCGGTCGGCAGCTTTCGCGCCAATGCCTGGGGGCTGCACGACATGGGCGGCAACCTGAGCGAGTGGGTGGCCGATTGCTGGCATGCCAGCTATCGACGCGCGCCGGCCGACGGTGCCGCCTGGTTCAACCCCGGCTGCCGGCAGCGCATGATCCGCGGCGGCAGCTGGGCCAACTCGCCGCAGCAGACGCGTGCGGCCTGGCGGCAGTCGCAGGATTCGGACAGCACCAGCGCACGGATCGGCTTCCGGGTGGCGCGCGGGATCTAGGGCGCAGCTGCAAGTCAGTGCGTATGCGTGGTTTGCGGCTGCACGGTGATCGATCGCCGTGCGGTCCGGGTGGCTTGCGCACCCCGCAGTGCCGAGCCTTTACCGCCGCAGGACCAGGACGCGCAGGCTTAACCGCAGCGAACACTGCCCGCGATCGCCATGGAACCGGTTGGCTTGGTCGCGGTCCAAGCGCCAGCGCTTGCGAGGATTGCGGTGATGGGCTGGGGAATCAAGGTGTTTCGTTGGGTCATCGCGGTACTGCTGATTGGCGGTAGCGGCTACGCCGTGGCGCGCCATCTGCAGGACGGAAATACCGCCGGGCATTACCGCTCGGTGGAGGTGTTACGTCCGGAAGGCACGCCGAAGGCCATGGTGGTGCTGTTACCCGACAGCGGCCATGCGCAGGACGGCCAGCGGCTTGCCGAGATGCTGAGCAACGACGGCGCGCTGGTCGCGGTGGTCGATACCGCCAGCTATCGCGAACGGGTGCGCGCGCATCACGCAGCCTGCAGTTCCCTGGCCGACGATGCCGAACGATTGGGCAAGAAGTTGCTGCGCGCCGAGCATGTCGACGCGTTCCTGCCGCCGGTCCTGGTGGGGCAGGGCGATGGCGCAGTGCTGGCGCGGCAGGCGCTGGCCTCGGCCGCGCCCGACGTGCTGGGTGGCGCGGTTGTCGCCGATGGCGACGCCAGCGATGGTGGCCTGGCCTGCTCGCGCGACGTGCCCGATGCCAATCAAGGCTTCCTTGACGACCTGGTCGACGCTGCCAGCCCCATGCAGATCGCTGCGGCCACCCGGGGCCATTTCCTGACGGCCCAGGCGCAGGGCGTGGGCGATCTGCCGCTGGTCGAACTGCATGCGCCGGGCAGCGACCGCATGGTGGTCATGCTGTCCGGCGACGGCGGCTGGCGCGAACTGGATAAGGGCATTGCCGCGCAATTGCAGCAGCAAGGCGTGTCGGTGGTGGGCTGGAACAGCCTGCGCTACTTCTGGGCCAGCCGCACGCCGCAGCAGGTCGGGGCAGACCTGGATCGGGTGATCGCGACCTATCAGCAGCGTTGGCATATCCACCACGTTGCGCTGGTGGGCTACTCGTTCGGCGCCGATGTGCTGCCGTTTGCCTATCCCGAGCTGTCGCCGCAGCAGCGCGCATCGGTGCAGTTTGTCAGCCTGCTCGGCCTTGCCCATCAAGCCGATTTCAAGGTGCGTGTCGGTGGCTGGCTGGGCTGGCACAACGATGCCGAGCGCGATGTGGAGCCGGCGATCCAGTCGCTGGACGCGCATCGCCTGCAATGCATCTACGGCGATCAGGAAAAGGACACGCTGTGCCCGGAGTTGCGCGCGCGTGGCGTGCAGGTGCTGGCGCGTCCGGGCGGGCATCACTTCGACCATGATCCGGTGGTGCTGGCCGGGCTGCTGATGCAGGGCTGGCAGCAGGCGGCGCAGACGCCCAGTCACGGTTAGAGAGCCGGTGACGCCCTCTGATCTGCACGCGGAGCTGTCTGCGGCGGGTTGAAGGGTTGATCCAGGCTTGGCCCGCCTGGGCGAAGTGGATAGCGCCACCCAGGCGCGCCCTCTGTGCCAATCCACGGCGCTGCTCGGGCGACCGCCCTGGAACTCATCGTCATCGCGACACTGCTATGCGTGCGCGCTTGCTGGTCGCCCACGGCAACCACGCAGCAAGCGTGGTTTGCCGCCGTCAGTCGTCGTTGCCTGGTTCGACCCGCACTTCGATGCTGCCATCGGCCAGCTGCGCACGCAGGCGCTCGCCGGCGCTGACCTCGGCGGCGCTGCGCACCACGCTGCCATCGGCGGGGCGGGTCACGATGGCATAGCCACGCGCGACGGTGGCGAGCGGGCTGACCGCTTCCAGCGAGCGTGCCAGGCTGCGCAACCGCAGTTGATCGTGCTGCAAGCGCCGCTGCATCGCTGTCTGCGGATGCAGTGCGCGCAGTCGTTGCTGCAGCGTGGCCAGATCGCGTTGCGGGTTATGCGCGTGCAGGCGCGCCTGCGTCCGTTGCAGGCGTGCCTGCAGACGCTCCAGCACCTGGGTCATGCGCGCGCGCAGCTGGCGGCCGGCGTCCTGCTGCCGGCGTTGCAGCAATTGCAGCCGCGCCTGCGGGCTGTGCGCACGCAGGCGCAGGGCGAGCCGGTCGGCGCGCTGCATCGCATTGCCCAGCGCGTGCTGTTGCAGCTGGGCCATGCGGGCATGCGCACGCCGCACGCGCGCGACCAGCTCGCGCTGATCGGGCACCAGCAGCTCCGCCGCCACCGAGGGCGTGGGCGCGCGCACGTCGGCCACGAAATCGCTGAGGCTGAAGTCGGTCTCGTGCCCGACCGCCGACACCACCGGCGTGTGCGCGGCGGCAATCGCGCGGGCCAGGCGTTCGTCGTTGAAGGCCCACAGGTCTTCCAGCGAGCCGCCGCCGCGGGTGATCAGAATGACATCGTAGCGCCCGGAGGCATCGGCGCGCTGCAGCAATGAGGTGATCTGCGCCGCGGCGCTGTCGCCCTGCACCAGCGAGGGCAGCAGGTCCACTTCCAACAATGGAAAGCGGCGCGCCAGGACGCTGAGTACGTCGCGCACCGCCGCACCGCTGGGCGAGGTGATCACTGCCAGCCGCCGCACATGCGCCGGCAACGGCTGCTTGCGCTCGGCATCGAACAGGCCCTCGGCGGCCAGGCGCGCACGCAGTTCGTCGAAGGCCCGGCGCAGGGCGCCTTCGCCAGCCTCTTCCATGTGGTCGAGTACCAGCTGGTAGTCGCCGCGCGCTTCGTACAGCGTGAGACGTCCGCGCGCGAGCACGCGCAGCCCTTCGCGCGGCTGGAACTTCAGCCAGGTGCTCTTGGGCTTGAACATCGCGCAACGGATCTGCGCACGCGCGTCCTTGAGCGTGAAGTACAGATGGCCCGAGGACGGGCGCGTGACGCTGCTCAGCTCTGCCTCCACCCAGACCAGCGGAAAGCTGCCTTCCAGCAGGTCGCGTGCCAGCGTATTGAGCTGGCTGGGGGTGAGGATCTGTTCGTTGCGGTCGGCCATCGCCGCATTATCCCGCAGCGGCGATGCGCATGCGTGAGCGCATCGGGCGAGACCTCACAAACCGTGTTGTGCCAACGCCCAGCCCACGTGTTCGCGTACCAGCTCCGAGGTGTCGTGGCGGCGCGCTTCCAGTGCCGCCAACACCTCCGGTGTACCGGGCGCATTGCCCAGGCCGACCGCGATGTTGCGCAGCCAGCGTTGATGGCCGCTGCGACGGATCGGGCTGCCTTCGGTGCGGCGCAGGAACTCGTCTTCGTCCCAGGCGAACAGCTGCGGCAGCATCGCCACATCCAGCTCGTTGCGGGCGCGGAAATCGGCTTCGTCGGTGCGCTGGGCGAACTTGTTCCAGGGGCAGACCAGCTGGCAGTCGTCGCAACCGAAGATGCGGTTGCCGATCGGCTTGCGCATCTGCTCGGGAATCGCGCCCTCGTGTTCGATGGTGAGATAGGCGATGCAGCGGCGCGCATCCAGCCGGTACGGGGCGATGATGGCCTGGGTCGGGCAAACGTCGATGCACCGCGTGCAGGTGCCGCAATGCGCGGTGGCTGGGGTGTCAATGGGCAAGGGCAGGTCAAGGTAGATCTCGCCCAGGAAGAACCACGAGCCGCCATTGCGATCGATCAGGCAGGTGTGTTTGCCGATCCAGCCCAGCCCGGCATTGCGCGCCAGTGCGCGCTCTAGCACCGGTGCCGAATCCACGAAGACCCGATAGCCGAACGCGCCGACTTCGCCCTGGATACGCTCGGCCAGTTTCTGCAGCCGGTTGCGCATCAGCTTGTGGTAATCGCGCCCCAGCGCGTAGCGCGCCACGTAGGCGCGGCGGCCGTCGTGCAAGGTGTTCCAGGCCTCAGTGTCGTCCTTGCGGCCGTAGTCCATGCCGACCGACAGCACGCGCAAGGTGCCCGGCACCAGCTCCTGCGGGCGCGAACGCTTGTCGCCGTGCTGGGCCATCCAGTGCATGGTCCCGTACAGGCCTTCTTGCAGCCAGCTGCGCAGATGCGCCTCGTCTTCGCCGAGCTCGATGCCGGTGATGCCGCAGCGTTGAAAGCCCGCCTCGCGCGCGAGCGCACGGATGCGCGCGGCAGCGTCGTTGGGGTCGGGGCGGGCAAGGACGGCAGACATGGCGACAAGTATAGAATTCCCGGCATGTACGCACCGCTCGATCTTTACGACACCGCTGCCGCGCGCAGGCTGGACACGCAGGCCACCACGCTGCTCGGCGGCGACGGCTACATCTTGATGCAGCGCGCCGGGCAGGCCGCCTGGCAGCATCTGCTGGAACGCTGGCCGCAGGCGCGCCGCATCGTGGTGGTCTGCGGCACCGGCAACAACGGCGGCGATGGCTATGTGCTGGCACGCCTGGCGCAGCGGGCCGGGCGCCAGGTGCAGGTGGTGCATCTTGCCGAGCACGGCCCGGCATCGCCGCTGGCGCAACGCGCCTGTACCGACTATCTGGGCGTGGGCGGCGCGATCGAGCTGTTTCCCTCGCCGCTGGCGCAGGCCGATGTGATCGTCGATGCGCTGTTCGGCATCGGCCTCAACCGCGCGCCCGACGCCGAGACCACCGCCTTGATCGACGCCATCAACGCCGCCGGTGTGCCGGTGCTCGCACTGGATGTGCCCAGCGGCATCGATGCCGATCATGGCGTGTCCTTCGGTGCCGCGGTGCGCGCAGAGGCCACCTTGCAGTTCATCGTGCCGCACCTGGGGCTCTATACCGGCGATGCGCTGGAGCATGCCGGCACGCGCGCAACCGCGTCGCTGGACGTGCCGGATGCCGCATTCGACGGCCTGGCGCCGGCCGCGCACAGCTGGGACATCGACGCCCTGGCCGCGCAGTTGCGCCCGCGGCGACGCAATACGCACAAGGGCGAGTCCGGTCGCGTGCTATGCGTCGGCGGCAACCTCGGCAGCGGCGGCGCGATCATGCTCACCGCCGAAGCGGCCCTGCGCAGCGGGGCAGGGCTGGTGCAGGTCGCCACCCGCGCCGAGCACGTCGCGCCGCTGCTGGCGCGTTGCCCGGAAGCGATGGTGCGTGCGGTGCCGGCTGACGAGGACATCGCCGCGTTGGCTGACGCCGCCGACGTCGTCGCGCTGGGTCCGGGCCTGGGGCAGGACGCCTGGGCGCAGCAGTTGTGGCGCGCGGTGCTGGCCTTGGACAGCGCTCTCGTCATCGATGCAGATGGCCTGAATCTGCTGGCTGCCAACCCGATGCCGGCGCGCGGCCCGCGCGTGATGACCCCGCATCCCGGCGAGGCTGGACGTCTGCTGGGGATGTCGACCAGGCAGGTTCAGCAGGATCGACTGGCTGCCGCAGACGCATTGGCCAAACGTTTCGATGCAGTGGTGGTGCTCAAGGGCGCCGGCAGCGTGATCGCCGCGCCGCACGCAGTGCCGCGCATCATCGATGCCGGCAATCCGGGCATGGCGGTCGGCGGCATGGGCGACCTGCTGACTGGCGTGATCGCGGCCTTGCTGGCCCAGGGCTGGTCGCCCTTCGATGCCGCCAGCCTGGGCGCCTTGTTGCATGCCTGTGCCGGCGATGCAGCTGCGCGCGCGGGCGAGCGCGGCCTGCTGCCGACCGATCTGCTGCCCGAACTGCGCCGCCTCGCCAATGCCGGAGCCATTGCATGAGCCAACTCAGCGCACACCTGGTCGATGCGCAGGCCACCGAAACCCTGGGACAGGCCCTGGCCGCGGTGCGGCCCACCCGCGCGATGGTGCAACTGCACGGCGATCTCGGCGCCGGCAAGTCCACGCTGGCGCGCGCCCTGCTGCGCGCACTCGGCGTCACCGGGCCGATTCGCAGCCCCACCTACACGCTGGTCGAGCGCTATCCGCTCGGCACTGGCGACGAGGCCTGGCACCTGGATTTGTACCGCATCGGGCAGGCCGGAGAACTGGATTTTCTCGGGCTCGACGAAGGCAGCGCCAGCCTGTGGCTGGTCGAATGGCCGGAACGCGGCGCTGGTGCATTGCCGCCGGTGGATCTGGACGTGGAACTGGCAGTCGACGGCGAGGGGCGCAGCGTGACGTTGCTGGGCCGCAGCGAAACCGGCCGCGACTGGCTGAGGCGGCTGTCGGACTTGCCTCAGTTGCAGTCCCTTTGTGCCAGCTCACAGGAAGAATGAACGCCAGGTTGTGGATTATTAAGGGAAATCACCTTGCAATTCACACGTTTGGGTGATTGAATCCAGCGCCATGACACCGGGGTTCCGCCAGTTCTGTGTTTCCACCGTGACCGCCAGCCTCAGCCTGGCGGTTTTTGCTGCGTGGGCCGGCGAAATCAAGGGCGTGGGCGTCAGCACCGGTGCCACCGGCACGCGTGCGGAGATCCAGCTCGCCGGTAGCGGCGGATTCAAGATGCTGTCGCTGGCCAACCCCAATCGGCTGGTGGTGGACTTTCCCGATTCCTCGGGTGTGCGTGGCCTCAAGCTGCCGCCTGCTGCCGGCCTGGTGACGTCGGTGCGTACCGGTCAACCGGTACCGGGCACCTTTCGGGTGGTATTCGAGCTGGCAACGCCGGTGACCCCGTTGAAGCCGCAGATGCAGACGCTAGGTAGTGCATCCACCCTGGTGATCGAGTGGCCGGGCGATCCGCCGGCTGCCGGCACGGTGGCCACCACCGCCGCGCCTGCCGCGCCGCCGCCGCGCCCGGCCAATGCACAATCGGAAGCCGCCCGCGCAACCGCTGCGTTGGCGGCGTCTGCGCAGCGCGCGTCGGTGGTGCCGCCTGCTCCGGCGCCCGCACCGTATGTGCCTGCGTCGGCCATGCCCAGCGTGACTCCGGCACCGGTACCGACCACGGTCGCCACCGGCGTGCCGACACCGCGTCCAGGCACCGCCACGACCGCGGTGACGACCAGCACGGCCACGCCCGCAAGCACCGCCGGCACCCCGAACCGCGTCACCGTCTCCACCGCCGGTGCCGCGCCCGGCTCGGCACTGCCAGGCAACGCCGCATCGCCGGCTGCGATCTTGAATGGCGGCAGCGCGCCGCTGGGTGCTGCATCCGCCAATGCCATGGCTGCCATGCCGAATGCGGCTGCCGGCAGTATGGCCTCGGCGGACAGCGATGACCTGCCGCCGCGTCCGGTGCTGCCCAGCGAGGCCTCGCGGATCAAGATGGCACCGGGTATGCGGCCGCTGATCGTGGCCATCGATCCGGGACACGGCGGCCAGGATCCTGGCGCCATGGGCCCCACCGGCAAGCGCGAAAAAGACGTCACCTTGGCGGTCGGCCGCGAACTGGCGCGCCAGATCAATGCCACGCCCGGCATGAAGGCCTACCTGACGCGCGATACCGACGTGTTCATTCCGCTGCCGATGCGCGCGCAGAAGGCACGCGCCGCCAAGGCCGACATCTTCATCTCCATCCACGCCGACGCTGCCGAAAACCGCAGTGCGACCGGCTCGTCGGTCTATGTACTGTCGACCAAGGGCGCCTCCTCGCAACGCGCGCGCTGGCTGGCCGACAAGGAAAATGCCGCCGACCTGGTCGGCGGGGTGCGTCTGCAGCAGACCGAAAGCACGCTGGCCAACGTGTTGCTGGACCTGGCGCAGAGCGGCCACATGAAGGCCTCCGAAGATGCGGCAGGGCACGTGCTCGGCGGCCTCAAGCGGATCGGCAACAATCACAAGCCGCAGCTGGAACGCGCCAACTTTGCGGTGCTGCGCACCTCCGACATGCCGGCAATGCTGGTGGAAACCGCCTTCATTTCCAATCCGGACGAAGAGCGCCGGCTGATCGACCCGGCCTACCAGCGCAAGATCGCCTCGGCCGTGCTGGATGGCATCGATACCTTCTTCACCCGCCAGCCGCCGCCGGGCACCCTGTTTGCCGCACGCGCACAGGCCGAAGCCGATGCCAGCGCTGGCACCGTGGCCGGCGGCAGCCGCTGAGCCGCTCGGCTATCATTCCGCACTGATTCCTTGATGACGGCGCCTGCGCGCCGCCGGATTGCCGTGCCGACCTCTGTCTTGCCTGTGACACCCCCGATGCGCTCCGCAGTCTGCGTCCAGCGCGAGCGCCTGTACTGATGGCGATCCGTCAGCTCCCCGAGATCCTGATCAACCAGATTGCTGCCGGCGAAGTCGTCGAGCGGCCTGCGTCGGTGGTCAAGGAACTGGTCGAAAACGCCCTCGATGCTGGCGCCACCCGCGTGGATATCGAGCTGGAAGAGGGCGGCGTGCGGCTGATCCGTATCCGCGACAACGGTGGCGGCATCGCCCCCGACGAACTGCCGCTGGCGGTGTCGCGGCATGCCACCAGCAAGATCGCATCGCTGGACGATCTGGAGACCGTGGCCACGCTCGGATTCCGCGGCGAAGCCCTGCCGTCGATCGCCTCGGTCAGCCGTTTCACGCTGATCTCGCGGCGCCACGATGCCGAACATGGCTCCGCACTTGAGATCGATGGCGGGCGCCTGAGCGAGGTGATGCCACGCGCGCATGCGCCCGGCACCACGGTCGAAGTGCGCGAGCTGTTCTTCAACGTGCCGGCGCGGCGCAAGTTCCTGCGTGCCGAGCGCACTGAGCTTGGGCATATCGAAGAATGGCTGCGCTCGTTGGCGTTGGCGCGCCCGGATGTGGAATTGCGGGTCTCGCACAACGGCAAACCGTCGCGTCGCTACAAGCCGGGCGATCTGTATTCGGATGCGCGGCTGGGCGAAACCCTGGGCGAGGATTTCGCGCGGCAGGCCTTGCGCGTCGATCACAGTGGCGCCGGCCTGCGGCTGCATGGCTGGGTCGCGCAGCCGCATTACTCGCGCGCCAGTACTGACCAGCAGTATCTCTACGTCAATGGCCGTTCGGTGCGCGATCGCAGCGTCGCGCACGCGGTCAAGATGGCCTATGGCGATGTGCTGTTCCATGGTCGCCAGCCGGCCTACGTGCTGTTCCTGGAACTGGATCCGGCGCGCGTGGACGTCAACGTGCATCCGGCCAAGCACGAGGTGCGTTTCCGTGAGGCGCGGCTGATCCACGACTTTGTCTACCGCACCTTGCAGGACGCGCTGGCGCATACGCGTGCCGGTGCGATGCCCAACAGCCTCGGCACCGAGGGCGCCAGCGACGCGGTTGCGGCGCCGGGCGGCATGCTCGACCGACCAAACTACGGTGGCGGTGGCGGTGGCGGAGGCAGTGGCGGCGGTGCCGGCTACGGTCAGTGGACGCCATCGCAGACTCCGCTGGGCCTGCGCGTGGACGAGGCGCGTGCGGCCTACAGCGCGCTGTATGCGCCGCCGTCCAGTGGCGCTCAGCAGCAGTCTGCCGCCTTGCTGGAGGGCGCCGGGATGGGCCTGCCGGCGACTGCCGCGGACAGTGGCGTGCCGCCGCTGGGGTATGCCGTCGCGCAGTTGCACGGCATCTACATCCTGGCCGAGAACGCCGAAGGCCTGATCGTGGTGGACATGCATGCCGCGCACGAACGTATCGGCTACGAGCGGCTCAAGAACGCGCACGACAGCATCGGCCTGCACGCACAACCGCTGCTGGTGCCGATGACGCTGGCGGTGGGCGAGCGTGAGGCCGACACCGCCGAGCGCGAGGCCGACACGCTGGCCAGCCTGGGCTTCGAGATCACCCGCGCCGGCCCGCAGTCGCTGCATGTGCGCAGCATTCCCGCGCTGCTTGCCAATGCCGACCCGGAGGCGTTGTTGCGCGATGTGCTCGGCGATCTGCGCGAGCATGGCCAGAGCCGGCGCATTGCCGGTGCGCGCGACGAACTGCTCTCCACGATGGCGTGCCACGGCGCGGTGCGCGCGAACCGGCGCCTGACCGTGCCGGAAATGAACGCACTGCTGCGCGATATGGAAGTCACCGAGCGCTCGGGCCAGTGCAACCATGGCCGACCGACCTGGGCACGGTTTACGCTGGGCGAAATCGATCGCTGGTTCCTGAGGGGGCGCTGATGGCTGTATTGCACATGGGGAACCGCTGGCTGCTCGGCATGCTGGTGTGTGCGGCGCTGGCCGGCTGTGGCAAGGATGCATCGCCACCGGCAGCGCCGGCCGCACTCGACAAGGCCTTCCTGGCCGACAACGCGGCCTGGCGCGAAGCGCGCCTGACCGAGTTGCGCGCGCCCGATGGCTGGACCAGCCTGGTCGGCCTGCACTGGCTGTCGCTGAAGGCGCATTACATCGGCAGCAGTGCCGACAGCGGCATCAGGCTGGCGGTCGGGCCACCCAAGATGGGCATGGTCGCGACCGAGGCCGATACGGTCTGGTTCGTGCCCGAGCGCGGCGCAGCATTGACCGTCGATGGCAAGCCGCTGACCGGCAGGATCCGCTTCCAGTCCGATCGCGACCCGCAGCCGACCTTCATCCATTTCGATGACGGCAAGGGCGTGTTGAGCCTGATCCATCGCGGCGACCGCAACGCGCTGCGGGTCAAGCATGCCGACGCGCCATCGCGCAGCCACTTCGCCGGTCTGGACTACTGGCCGGTCGATCCGTCCTGGCGCATCAGTGCGCGCTATGTGCCCAATGATGTCGGCAAGACCATTCCGATCGTGGACATCGTCGGCATCAGCAGCGAACAACCCAACGCCGGGGCAATCACCTTCGAGCGCGATGGCAAGGCGTATCGGCTGGAGACCATCGGCGAACCCGGGCGGCCGATGTTCGTGGTGTTCGCCGACCGCACCAGTGGGCACGGCAGCTATCCGGCCGGGCGCTTTCTCGACCTGGACGTGCCCGACGCCTCCGGGCATGTGGTCGTCGATTTCAATCGTGCCTACAACCCGCCGTGCGCGTTCACTCCATTTGCGACCTGTCCGCTGCCGCCACCGGAAAACCGCATCGACCTGGCGGTGTCGGCCGGCGAGAAGACCTACAAGGTGCCGCACTGACGTGGAGACCAACATGGTGAAGGCAAGCATGCGCACCCGGCTCGCAGCCTGGAGCTGCAGTGCGGTCATCGCTCTGGCGTTATGGAGCGGGGCGGCCGCGCCGACCTGGGCGCGTGCCGGCAACGATGCGCCGGCCGGTCCGCCGGTACCGCTGTTGTGGAAGGTGGATGGCAAGGGCGGCACGCTGTATCTGCTGGGTTCGTTCCATGTGCTCAAGCCCAGTGATTACCCGTTGTCGCCGGATGTGATGCAGGCTTTTGCCAAGGCCGACCGGCTGGTGTTCGAACTGCCGCCCTCCGATGCGCAGTCGCCCGAGCTGGCCGGCCGCATGCTGCAGGCGGCGCGGCGCAGCGACGGGCGTCGCCTGCAGGACGCACTGGATCCGAAGACCTGGCAGGCGCTGACCACCTATGCCCGCAAACACGGGATGCCGGTTGACAGCTTGCAGACCCTGGAACCCTGGTTCGTGGCGCTGACGATCAGCCTGGCGGAGATGAGCCGGCAAGGCATGGACCCGAACGCCGGTCTCGACCATTACCTGATGGCGCAGGCACAGGCCGGTGGCAAACCGGCCGATGGGCTGGAGCGGGCCGAGGAGCAGATTGCCTTGCTCGATGGCATGTCGCCGACCGAACAGCATCAGCTGCTGGAGGAATCGCTGGACGATGCCGGCGCCAACGATCAGCTGCGTCAGCTGCACGCGGCCTGGCGCAGTGGCGATGTGCGCACCCTGTCCAGGCAGATGGCTGAAGAAATGCGGCAGCACTACCCAGCGCTGTATCAGGACATCAATGTCGAGCGCAATGCGCGCTGGGTGCCGCGGCTGGAGCAGCGGCTGGGCAAGGGCAGCGGGACCACGCTGGTGGTGGTCGGTGCGCTGCACCTGCTGGGAAGCGATGGCGTGGTGGAGCGTCTGCGCGCGCGTGGCTACCACGTGGAGCGGATCTGCACGGCCTGCGCGGGGCAGGCAAGCCGCTGATCGGTGGCGCCGCGGAGCGTGTCACGGCTCCCGGCGCCGCGCGTGGGTTACCCGCGGTTGCGGGCCTTGCCGGCGCTGCCGGCAGTGCCGTGCGTGCCGGTGCCCATCGGGCCGCTGCCCATGCCGCTGGCACCCGGCGGGGTCGGCGGCGTGCCGGGGCCGCCCGGACGGCCGAAGCCGGCGCCAAAGTTGCGCTGGAACTCCTGCCACAACTCCAGGTTGCGCTCGGTCAGCTGGTTCATCATCGCCCACGGGGTCTGCCCGAGCAGGTTGCCCATCTGTTGGCGGAACTGCTGCTGCTGATCCAGGAACACCTGCATGCTGCGCTCCAGGTAGTTGCCCATGAAGCCCTGCAGCGAGTCGCCGTAGAAACGGATGATCTGACTCAGCAACTGGGTCGACAGCATCGGCTCGCCGTCCTGTTCACGGTCGGCAATGATCTGCAGCAAGACCGCGCGGCTGAGGTCTTCGCCGCTCTTGGCGTCGCGTACCTCGAATTCTTCGCCGTCGATGATGAGCTGACGCACATCCTCGATGGTGATGTAGCTGGAAATTTCCGTGTCGTAGAGACGGCGATTGGGATACTTCTTGATGATGCGAAGTCCGGCCATGGAACGTTCACTCACAACGATAGTGCGCGCAGGATGGCGCACCGCAGCAGCCCTTGCAACCGCCACAAGGCCTTATTTTCTTAAGTAGACACATAAAAAATGTTGCGCAGCATGATTTTCAAGGGTTTTTATGCTGCATCGCAAAGTTGCAGCAAAGCTCACCAGCCCATGTGGTGGCCGCCGTTGATATCCAGGTTGGAGCCGGTGATCCAGGCGGCCTCTTCCGCGACCAGGAATGCCACCGCATAGGCGATTTCTTCCGGCCGGCCCAGGCGGCCGGTGGGGATGTCGGCAACGATCTTGGCGCGCACCTCTTCCGGGACCGCCATCACCATGTCGGTGGCCACATACCCCGGCGACACGGTATTGACTGTCACTCCGAACGCGGCATTTTCGCGTGCCAGCGAAATGGTGAAGCCATGCATGCCAGCCTTGGCGGCCGCGTAATTGGCCTGCCCGTACTGGCCCTTCAGGCCATTGATCGAACTGATCTGGATCACCCGTCCCCAGCCGCGCTGGCGCATGCCTTCGATCACCGGGCGGGTGACGTTGAACACCGAGTTGAGATTGGTGTTGATGACGTCATGCCATTGCTCGGCAGTCATGCGATGGAAGGTGGTGTCGCGGGTGATGCCGGCGTTGTTGACCAGTATTTCGATCGGCCCCAGCGCTGCCTGGACGTCCTCGACCAGGCTGCGCGCATGTTCGGAGGACGCCACATCGCCGCGGAACAGGGCGATGTCGTAGCCCTGGGTCTGCATGCGCTGCTGCCACGCCTGGGCTTTTTCGGCATTGCGGAAGTTGCTGGCCACCCGGTGGCCCTGGTCGGCCAGGCGCTTGCAGATGGCGGTGCCGATACCGCCGGTGCCGCCGGTGACCAATACGACGCGAGATGTCATGACGACTCCAATGGACAGGTAAGACTGGGGGCGGGCGGGGCACAGGCGCGCTGCCTGGCCCGATGCCGGTGCCGGGGCGCAATTCTAGTCACGCCGGGGCTGCGATGCGCGTCCGTCCGCGTCCAGATGCAGGTGCCGGGGCAACCGCTGTGGCGAAAAATGCTGCACCGCATGCTGCAGCAAGGTGTCCAGCGCCGCCCGGCGCGGCAAGGCTGCCGGCTGCTGTCCCAGCACGGCCCAGGCTGCGTGCAGGGCCGGTTGCGGATCGGCATCGTCCAGCGCGGGCGCAGCGTGCGACTTGGACAGCTTGCGGCCGGTGTGATCCAGGATCAGCGGCAGGTGCAGGTAGCGCGGTTGCGGCAGGCCCAGTGCGCGCTGCAGCAACAACTGGCGCGGGGTGGAGTCCAGCAGGTCGGCGCCGCGCACGACATCGGTGATGGCCTGCGCGGCATCGTCGACCACCACCGCCAGCTGGTACGCCCAGTAGCCATCGGCGCGGCGCAGCACCACGTCGCCGACCTCGGCATGCACGTCCTGCACCACATGGCCCTGCAGCGCGTCGTCGAAGCCGACCGGCGGCTGTGGGGGCACCCGCAGGCGCACCGCGCGGCGGGCGCCCAGTGGCGCCACGCAGGCGTGGTGGATGCCGCCCATGCCGGCAAGGTCGGCCCGGCTGCAGCTGCATTCGAACGCCAGTCCCGCCTCCAGCAAGGTGGTGACGGCGGCGTCGTACTGTGCGTGGCGCTCGGATTGATACAGCACCGGCAAGTCCGAGTGCAGGCCGAAGGCGGCCAGCGTGCGCAGTTGGCGTGCGGAGGCGCCGGGTTCGGCACGCGGTGGATCGATGTCTTCGATGCGCACACACCACTGACCGCCGGCATGCCGCGCCAGTAGCCAGCTGCCGAATGCCGCTAGCAGGGAGCCGAAGTGCAGCGGGCCGGTCGGGGAGGGTGCGAAGCGGCCGCGGTAGGGGAGAGCTGGCATGATCGGCTGAATCGTCGGTCAGGTGATCGCTTGATTTCAAGCGCTGACGACCGCAGATCCGCTGCAGTCCATCCTGCTCGCGTGGAGTCGTCGCACCATGTTCAACCGCATTTTCCTGTTCCTGCTGACCAATTTTGCGGTGCTGATGCTGGCCGGCATCGTGATGTCGGTGCTGGGCGTCAATCCCGCGCAGATGAGCGGCCTGCTGGTGATGGCGGCCGTGTTCGGGTTCGGCGGCTCGTTCATCTCGTTGCTGCTGTCCAAGTTCATGGCCAAGCGCAGCACCGGCGCGCAGGTGATCAGCGAGCCGCGCACGCCAACCGAGCGCTGGCTGCTGGCGACGGTGCGGCGCCAGGCCGAGGCGGCCGGCATCGGCATGCCGGAAGTGGCGGTCTACGACGGCCCGGAGATCAATGCCTTCGCCACCGGCGCCAACCGCAACAACGCGCTGGTGGCGGTGTCCACCGGGCTGCTGCAGAACATGAGCCAGGACGAGGCCGAGGCGGTGCTGGGCCATGAAATCGCGCATGTCGCCAATGGCGACATGGTCACCATGGCCTTGCTGCAGGGCGTGCTCAATACCTTCGTGATCGTGCTGGCGCGCGTGGTCGGCGGCGTCATCGACAGCGCCATGTCGGGCAACCGCGACGGTGGCCGCGGCTTTGCCTACTACATCATCGTGTTCGTGCTGGAGATGGTGTTCGGCCTGTTCGCGACGATGATCGCGATGTGGTTCTCGCGGCGCCGCGAATTCCGCGCTGATGCCGGTGGCGCGCAACTGGCGGGCCGCGGCAAGATGATCGCCGCGTTGGAGCGCCTGTCGCTCAACCATGGCCAGAACAGCCTGCCTTCGCAGGTGCAGGCGTTCGGCATTTCCGGCGGTGGTGGCGATGGGTTGCGCCGGCTGTTTCTGAGCCACCCGCCGCTGTCCGAGCGTATCGCCGCGCTGCGCGCCGCCAACGGTGCGGCGATGTAAGACGGTAGCGCCAACCGATGCGTGCCGTCCAACAAAAAACCCGCGTCCTGCGGGTTTTTTGTTGGCTGGAGCGCGGCGGCAGTGATGCGCTACGGCTGCAGGTCTCAGCCGAACTCGTAGTTCATCAATGGCCCGGTCGGGGCGACGAAATCGCCTTGCACATAGTCCACCCCGGCGCTGAAAAAGGTGCTCATCGACTGCGCATCGGCCACGAACTCGGCCACGGTGAGGATGCCGGCCGGTTGCGCGCGCGAGGTGATCTCGCGGATCTTCTCCTGGCTTTCGCGCGCCGAGGCCACCTCGCCGGTGATGCCGCGATCGAGCTTGAGGAAGGCCGGCTGGAAATGCGCCAGCAGCTGGAACGAGTCCAGGCCCGAGCCGAACTGTTCCAGCCCGACCTTGCAGCCCATCGCCGACACCGCCGCCAGGAACTGCTGGGCATTGCGCAGATGGGTGAACACCTTCGATTCCGGCGTCTGCAGCCACAGCCGTTCGCCCGGCACGCCGTACACGGCCAGCTGCTCGCGGATGATGTCGATCATCTGCGGATCGGAGAACGAGTTGGGCCCGATGCGTACCAGCAGGTGCGTCCTGTGTCCCGCACGTTGCCGCTCGCCGAGCTGGCGGATCGCGCGTGCCACCACCCAGCGGTCGATCTCGGTGATCAGATCGTGTTCTTCGGCTATCGCCATGAAGGCGTTCGGCGACATCATCTCGCCGTTGCGCTCCAGCCGCAGGAAGGCCTGGTACAGCTCCAGCGGCTCGCCCTGCAGGTTGAGCACCGGCTGGTAATGCAGCAGGAAGCCGTCGCCGACCAGCGCCTCGCGCAGTTGCTGCACCCAGCGCTCGATGCGTTCCTCTTCAGCCCGGTCGGCTGCTGCCGGGTCGTAGATGCTGACCGCATTGCCGCCGAGCTCGGCGGTGGTGCGCACTGCCTCGGTGCCACGGTTGAGCACCTGGCCGATGCTGGCGATCTTCTCGCCGATCTGCACGCCGCCGATGCTCACCGTCACCGTGGCCGAACGCGCGCCGATGCTGAAGACGTGCTGCGCGAAGGCGTCGCGTACCAGCTCCGCCAGTGCATGCGTGCGCGCGTAATT
This sequence comes from Xanthomonas sp. WHRI 8393, assembly GCF_040203315.1. Lineage (NCBI taxonomy): Bacteria > Pseudomonadati > Pseudomonadota > Gammaproteobacteria > Lysobacterales > Lysobacteraceae > Xanthomonas > Xanthomonas sp. WHRI 8393. Next base: position 102,408 of record NZ_JBEGGL010000005.1, read on the forward strand.
GCCGTCCATCAACAACGCAAAGCTGTGCTCGCCGAAACGTGCGGCGACCACGCTGTCATCGCTCACGCTGGCCACGTGCGCGGCCAGCGCGGCAATCAGCGCATCGGCCGAATCCAGGCCGATCTCGGGCAGCAGGCGCGCGTAGTGGTCGGGCTCGATCAACAGGAAGCCGGACTGGCCTTCGCTGCGGCCGGCGCGCGCCACCGCCTGTTCCAGCGCCACCATGAAGGTGGGGCGGTTGAGCAGGCCGGTGACCTGGTCGCGCTGGCGCAGGTCCTCGACCTCGCGCGCCAGCTCCGGGTCGAATTCCTCGCGACGGCGGAACACCACCTGGATGCAAGGTTCGCCTTCGTAGGTCGCGGTGGCGAACTCCATCGTCGCCGGGAAGGTGTCGCCTTCGAGCCGGCGCGCGTCGACCTTGTACTGCGCCGGCGGCGGCTCACCCTTGGACATGGCCTTGAGCAGCTGCTTGAAATCGTCGACGTACTGGGCGGCGATCATGTCCAGCAGCGACACACCTTCGACATCGTCGAACGACTCGAAGCCGAACATGTCCAGATACGCCTCGTTGGCGCGGATGTGCATGCCTTCGTGCACGTAGGCGATCGGGTCGCGCGAGGAGGCGATCAGGGCGTCGCAGCGTCGCTCGGTCTCGCGCATCTGTGCCTCGATGCGGCGCAGGCCACGGCGTGCTTGCAGGTCGGCCCATTCCGAGCGCACCAGCGACAGCAGGTGTTCGGGGCGATGACGCAGCGCGATGGCGCGAATGCCATGCGCTGCGGCCTCGACCAGCGCGTTTTCCTCGATCCGCTCGGCCAGCAGGATGATCGGAATATCCTTGCCGCTGCCGGCGATCTGCTGCCGCAACGCGCTCATCGGGACCTGCAGCGCCTGCCCGTGCAGGGCCAGGTCGATCTGTCCCGACAGCATGCTGGCGAGCTCTTCCGGTGTCTGCGGCCGCGACGGACGCACTGCGATGCCGCCGTTGCGCAGCGCGGTCACGATCGCCTCCGCGCTTTCGACACTGTCGTCGACGATCATCAGGCGGAGGGTGAGATCTTTGCCTTTTTGCATGCGCGTTTCCCTAGCGACGGGCTTTAATACACGAAGGAACTCGGCTGCGTCCATGTCTGTGGACACGGCCGCATCCGGGGTGAGACTCAGGCCACGTTTCCATGTGTCAAAGCCGACCTCAGGCGACGCTTCCGGCGGCATGGCCGGACGCCCACGCCCACTGAAAGTTGTAGCCGCCCAGCCAGCCGGTCACGTCCAGCACCTCGCCGACGAAGTACAGGCCGGCCACCAGGCGCGACTCCATGCTCGCACTGGAGACCTGGTTGGTATCGACACCTCCCAGCGTTACTTCAGCGGTGCGATAGCCTTCGGTTCCACTGGCGATCAGCGGGAAGGCGGCCAGCAGGTCCGCTGCGGCCTGCAGCTGCGGTGGGTCGAGCTGGCGGACCGGCTTGTCCGGCAACCACACCTCGCACAGGCGCTGGGCGAACCGCCGCGGAAGCACGTCGGCCAGCACGTTGCGCAGTTCGGTGGCGCCGCGCTGATTTTTCTGTTCGCGCAGCCACGCCGCCGCATCCTGGCCGGGCAGCAGGTCCAGGCGCAGGTCGTCGCCGGGCTGCCAGTACGAGGAGATCTGCAGGATGGCCGGGCCGCTGACGCCGCGGTGGGTGACCAGCATGAAGTTGCGAAAGCTGACCCCGTTGCACTGCGCCTGGACCGGTAGCGCCAGCCCGGATAGGTCCTGCAGCCGTTCCTGGTGCTTGCCGCTCAGGGTCAGCGGCACCAGCCCGGCACGCGTCGGCAACAGCGTGTGGCCGAACTGCTGGGCCAGCGCATAGCCGAAGCCGCTGGCGCCCATGCTCGGAATCGACAGCCCGCCGGTCGCCACGATCAGCGACTGCGCCTGCACGCGTCCCTGGCTGGTCTCCACACTGAAGCCGTCGCTGCCGCGCTGCACCGATTGCACCTTGCAGTCAGTACGCACCTCCACGCCCGCCGCCTCGCACTCGTCCAGCAGCATGCGCACGATCTGCTTGGACGAGATGTCGCAGAACAGCTGGCCCAGCTCTTTCTCGTGATAGGCGATGCCGTGGCGTTCGACCATCTCCACGAAATCCAGCGGGCTGTAGCGGGCGAGGGCGGACTTGCAGAAGTGGCGGTTGGCCGAGAGGAAGTTGCCCGGCGTGGTGCCGGTATTGGTGAAGTTGCAGCGGCCGCCACCGGACATCAGGATCTTCTTGCCGACCTTGTTGGCATGGTCGATCACCAGCACCTGGCGGCCGCGCCGGCCTGCAGTGAAGGCGCTCATCAGTCCGGCCGCGCCGGCACCGATGACCAGCACATCGCAACGCATGTTCATTCGGCCGGAGCTTGCCGCACCATCGGGGTCAGGGTGACGCTGCCGTGGTCGGCCAGCATCTGCACCTCGCCATCCTGGATGATCACGTCGAAGCGCATGCCGCGCTGGATCAGCGCGCCCAGCGCTTCGGTGGCCTGCGAGTCCAGCTCGATCACGCGCAGGTTGCGCTGGCGGCTAAGCGCGTTGGCCTGCTTCTTCCACCAGGTTTCGGTGGCCTGGCCGCCATAGCCGATCACCACCGCTTCGCGCGACCGATTGCAGGCCTTGCGCACCCGGCTTTCGTCCGGCTGGCCGAGGTCGATCCACAGGTCCGGGTCGCCGGTGTAGTCGCGCCGCCACAGGTCGGGTTCGTCCTCGTTGCTGAGGCCGCGGCCGAATTCCAGGCGGTCGTCGGCGAACAGCGCGAACGCCAGCAGCCGCACCATCAGGCGCTCGTCGGTTTCGGAGGGATGCTGGGCCAGGGTCAACGAATGGTTGGCGTAGTAGCCACGGTCCATGTCGCTGATCTGGAGTTCCGCCCTGCGGACGGTGGCGGTAAGGGCCATCAGGATGCCGGTTGCAAAGGGCACTTATGATACGCCCCCGTTGCAATGCCGGCGTGTTGCGGTCAGCGCCGCGCCATCTCGGCCAGCCAGCGGTCCAGCTGGGCGGCAAATGCCTGGCGGTCGCGCGGGTGCAGGGCCGCCGGCCCACCGGTGACCACGCCGGCGCCGCGCAGTTCCTCCAGAAAGCCGCGGACCGACAGGCGCTCGTTGATGCTGTCGCTGGTAAAGGGCTCGCCACGCGGGCTGACGGCGGCCGCTCCCGCCTCCAGTACGCGAGCGGCCAGCGGAATGTCCTGGGTGACGACCAGGTCGCCTGCGGCCACCCGTGCGGCAATTGCATCGTCGGCCGCGTCCGCGCCTCCAGGCATCTGCAGCGCACGCACGTGGGGCAGGCGAGGGGTGGGCAGGAAATGATTGGCGACCAGCGTCACCGCCGTGCCGGTACGTGCGGCGGCGCGGAAAAGGATGTCGCGGATGACTGCCGGGCAGGCATCGGCGTCGACCCAGATATGCGGACGTGACGGCGGAGGAGGCGTATTCATGTGCTGAAATCGAGAGGGAAGGGGCCTGACAGGTGGTCGGATTCGGCCCGACAGTAAAAAATTTGACGCAAGGTGTCGCTTTTTGCTGGGAACGCGAGTACTGTGCACGCACTGTGTTTGCAAGGGTCACCGTGAATCGTGGCCTGATGCAGCCGGATCGTTACAGATCTCGCTTCATCGTTCCGCTTTACCAACGCCTGCAACTCAGTCTCAGCTCCGGCTTTTCGGACGCTGCGATTTATCCATCTATAGTTCAGGAGTTTGTAAATGTCAGATCGTCAGAGCGGTACCGTGAAGTGGTTCAACGATGCCAAGGGCTTCGGCTTCATCACCCCGGAAAGCGGCCCGGACCTGTTCGTGCACTTCCGTGCCATCCAGGGCACCGGCTTCAAGTCGCTGCAGGAAGGCCAGAAAGTGACCTTCGTCGCCGTGCAGGGCCAGAAGGGCATGCAGGCTGACCAGGTGCAGGCGGTCTAATCCGTCTGCAACCGTAAGGTTGCCAAAAACGCCGGTCGCGCAAGCGACCGGCGTTTTTTATTGGGCGCGATTTGGTCAGTGCAATAGAGAGTGCGGGCGGTTCGACCCGCTCAGGTGAGCGCAGCGACGACACGCCAATCGGTAGCATGTGCGCTTTCCGCGTGCAGCCTCTTCCATGATCACTGTCCACCATCTCAACAATTCCCGTTCCCAGCGCGTGCTGTGGCTGCTGGAGGAACTGGCGCTGCCGTACCAGATCGTGCGGCATGAGCGCGATCCCAAGACCATGCTGGCGCCGGCGGCATTGCGTGCCATCCATCCGCTCGGCAAGTCGCCGGTGGTTGTCGACGGCGATCTGACCGTGGCCGAGTCCGGCGCGATCCTGGAGTTTCTGACCGAACGCTACGACACCGAATGCGCGCTGTCACCACCACCGCGTCCGCTGGAGTCGCCGGAGCGCCTGAAGTTCCGGTACTGGATGCATTACGCCGAAGGCTCGGCAATGCCGCCGCTGCTGATGACATTGATCTTCGGGCGGATTCGCAGTGCGCCGATGCCGTTCTTCGCCAAGCCGATCGCACGTGCCATCGTGGACAAGGCGATGTCCGGTTTTGTCGGTCCGCAGCTCAAACTGCATCTGGACTGGATGGAGCAGTCGCTGCAGGCAAGTGAATGGTTTGCCGGTGAGCGCTTTACTGCAGCCGACATCCAGATGAGCTTCCCGGTGCAGGCCGCTTCTGCACGTGGCGGCGGGCTGGAAAGCTATCCGCGTCTGCGCGCGTTTCTCGCGCGCATCGAAGCGCGTCCGGCGTACCAGGCCGCGCTGAAGAAGGGCGGCCCGTTCGAGCTGATGGGGCGCAAGCCCGCCGAGTGACGGCGCGGTATGCGCCCAGGGAAGCTACAGGTCACCGTGCCTTGACGGTGTCCTGCCAGGGTTTGGCGAATCCCCAATCCCGACTCCCCAATCCCGTACCGCCAATCAAGGCGCCCGACATTGCCGCAGGAACTGCAGCGTGTCGCGCAGCACGGGCGAGCGCTCGGGCGGTTTGCGCAGCGCCAGCACGATGCCGAGATGGCCCATGCCCGGGTAGACCTTCAACTCCGCCGTGCCGCCCTTGCGTTGCAGGGCGTGCTGCAACGAGGTGCTGTTCTGCAGCTCGACCACGCGATCGGCATCGCCATGCAGCAGCAGCATCGGCGGTTCGTCGCCGCCGACGTAGTGCACCGGCTGCGATTGTTGCTGCGCGGCCGGTGCCTCGCCGAAGATCTCGATCAGCTCCGGATCGGTCAGTGGCAGGAAGTCGTAGGGTCCGGCCAGACCCACCACCCCGCACAGTTGCCGGGGTTGAAGGCCTTGCACCTGCAGCCAGTGCGCGTCGGTACCCAGCAGCGCGGCCATATGCGCGCCCGCGGAGTGGCCCATCACCGCCAGGCGCGTCGGGTCGCCACCGTAGTCATGCGCATGCCGATAGCCCCAGGCGGTGGCGCCGGCAGCGTCGGACATGAAGCCCTGCAGGCCGACCTGCGGGTACTTGCGGTAGTCGGCCACCATCGCCACCACGCCCTGGCGCGCGAGCGCGCGTCCGACCCAGCGATAGTTGGCGCGCGTCCCGCGCTTCCAGGTGCCGCCATAGAAGAACACCACCACCGGTGCATCCACCGCGCCGCGCGGCTGGTAGATGTCCAGGGCCAGACCATGCGCCGGATCGAACACCTGGTCACGGTGCTCGACAATGCCGTCGCGGCTGGAGGCGGCATTGATGCCGCCAAAGAACACGCTGCTGCAGGCAGTCAGTGTCAGCGAGCCGAGCAGCAGCAGGGCGGGGCGAAACCAGCGGGAAGTGCGCGAGGGCATGGGCGATGTCATGTGAGGGGCGGGGAGGAATAACGCGGTGGCTGTTGCCTGCGTGTGCAGGACGAGCTCGTTTGCTGGCGGCCAGCTGCTCGAAGATACGGTACGTGCGCAACGCCGGATGCGTGGTTGCCCATGCGAAGTTCACTGTCGTTGGCCTACGCTGGCACACATGACGACTCTGCAGTTTGACAACCGCCTACGCCAGCAGCTGCCCGGTGACTCCGAACAAGGTCCACGCCGCCGCGAGGTACGCGCTGCATGGTCGACGGTGATGCCGACGCCGGTAGCCTCGCCGCGCTTGCTGGCGTATTCGGCCGATGTCGCCCAACGGCTGGGGCTGGATGAGGGCCAGATCGGAAGCGCGCAGTTTGCCGAGGTATTCGCCGGTAATGCGCTGTACCCGGGCATGCAGCCGTGGGCGGTCAATTATGGTGGGCACCAGTTCGGACATTGGGCCGGCCAGTTGGGTGATGGCCGGGCGATTTCGCTGGGCGAGGCAATCGGGGTCGATGGCGGTCGCTACGAGCTGCAGCTCAAGGGCGCCGGCCCGACACCTTATTCGCGCGGTGCTGATGGCCGGGCGGTATTGCGCTCGTCGATTCGCGAATTCCTGTGCAGCGAAGCGATGCATCATCTGGGTGTGCCGACTACGCGTGCGCTGAGTCTGGTCACCACCGGCGATGCGGTGGTGCGCGACATGTTTTACGACGGCCGGCCGCAGCGCGAGCCGGGCGCGATCGTATGCCGGGTGGCGCCGTCGTTCATCCGCTTCGGCAACTTCGAGCTGCCCAGTGCGCGCGGCGATCTGGCGCTGCTGCGGCAATGGGTGGACTTCACCATTGCACGCGATTTCCCGCAGCTGCAAGGTGCTGGCGAGGCGCTGTACGCAGCCTGGTTCGCACAGGTCTGCGAGCGCACCGCGGTGATGGTGGCGCACTGGATGCGGGTGGGCTTCGTGCATGGGGTGATGAACACCGACAACATGTCGATCCTGGGCCTGACCATCGATTACGGCCCCTACGGCTGGGTCGACGACTACGACCCGGACTGGACGCCGAACACCACCGATGCGCAGGGCCGTCGCTACCGCTTCGGCACCCAGCCCCAGGTCGCCTATTGGAACCTGGGGCGCCTGGCGCAGGCGCTGGCGCCGCTGTTCGCCGACCAGGCGCAGCTGCAGCTGGGGCTGGACCGCTTCCGCGATATCTACCTGGCCTGCGACCGCCGCGACACTGCCGCCAAGTTGGGTCTGGCCGACTGCCGCGACGAGGATCTACAGCTGATCGATGCGCTGCGCGCGCTGATGCACAACGCGGAAATGGACATGACGCTGACCTTCCGCGGCCTGATCGCGTTGGTGCCGGAGCATCCGGATCCCGATCTGTTGCGTGAGGCGTTCTATGACCAGGACAAGCGGCTCGCGCATGCCGCGCAGCTGCAGGACTGGCTGCAGCGCTACGCTGAGCGGCTGCAGCAGGACATGCTGTCGCCTGATGCGCGGCGCGAACGCATGCGCCAGGCCAACCCGCGCTATGTGCTGCGCAACTATCTGGCGCAGCAGGCGATCGACCTGGCCGAGCAGGGCGATCCATCCGGCGTGCAGGAGTTGCTGGAGGTCATGCGTCACCCATACGACGAGCAGCCGGGCCGCGAGGCGTTTGCCGCGCGGCGGCCGGACTGGGCGCGCGACCGCGCCGGTTGCTCGATGCTGTCCTGCAGTTCCTGACGCGCTCAGATGCAGGTATGTCGTAAACGCGGCGCCGCAAGTCCGCGCAGCCTAGAATAGGGTGGTCCCCACCGGCCTAGACGCCACCACCACCATGACTGACTGCACCCGCTGCGCCGGCACCAATTCTTCCGGACCCAACCAATGGTCCGAACGGATCCGCGACATCGCCGATTTTCCCAAGCCGGGCATCGTCTTCAAGGACATCACGCCGCTGCTGTCGGATGGCCCGGACTTCGCCTCGGCGCTGGACGAGATGGCGCAGCCCTGGCGCACCACGCCGCTGGATGCGGTGCTGGGCATCGAGGCGCGCGGTTTCATCCTGGGGTCGGCGCTGGCGCGCGAACTGCGCACTGGCTTTGTGCCGGTGCGCAAGCCCGGCAAACTGCCCGGGCGTACGCTGGTCCAGGAATATGCGCTGGAATACGGTACCGACCGCATCGAAATGCACGAGGACGCGTTGCCACGCGGCGCGCGCGTGTTGATCGTCGACGACGTGCTTGCCACCGGCGGTACGCTGCGCGCGGCCCTGAGTCTGGCTGCACAGCTGGAGCTGGAAGTGGTCGGCGCGGCGGTGCTGGTCGAACTACTGGCGCTGCAGGGCCGTGAGAAATGGGCCAATGACGTGCCGTTGCTGGCCACGTTGAGCTACTGACCCAGGCAGCTTGCCGATCGAGCAGCTCGCTGATCAGGCTTTCTGAAAACGGGAATGCGCAAGCGTGCGCATCCCTGTGGAGCGTGCGGCAGACGCTATCGCTGCCGCTCGATCGGTTGGTCGGCAGGCTCGCTGCCGCGCCTTGATTACAGCTTGCTGACCCGGAACCGGCGTCCCTTGATCTTGCCCGCATGCAGATGCGCCAGCGCCTTGGCGACCTGCGCGCGTGCGATGGCGACGTAGGAGCGGGTGGGGTAGATCGCGATCTTGCCGATCGCCGCGCCCGACAGTCCGGCTTCGCCGGTCAGTGCGCCGAGGATGTCGCCGGCACGCAGCTTGTCGGTCTTGCCGCCGTCGATGCGCAGCGTGGTCATGGCCGCCTGCGGCAGCTGCGCCGGGCGGGCGGTGGCCAGGGGCGCGCGCGACCACTTCAGCGGCTGGCCCTGTTCGGCTTCCAGCGCCTGCGCGCGGCCGGTCTCGCGCGAGGCCACCAGGCTGAGCGCCAATCCGCGCTTGCCGGCGCGCGCGGTGCGGCCGATGCGGTGGCGGTAGGTTTCGGTATCGGTGGGCAGCTCGTAATTGACCACTGCCGACAGGTCTTCCACGTCCAGCCCGCGTGCGGCCACATCGCTGGCCACCAGCACGTTGCAGCTGCGGTTGACGAAGCGCACCAGCACTTCGTCGCGGTCGCGCTGTTCCATGTCGCCGTGCAGGGCGAGCGCGGAGAAGCCGAACTCCTGCAGCGAGCCGGCCACCTCGTCCACTTCCTTGCGGGTATTGCAGAACACCACGCTGGATTCGGGATTGAAGCGCAGCAGCAGGCCGGCGACGGCCTTCTGCCGGTAGGTCGGGTCGACCTCGAAGAATTGCTGGTCGATTTCCGGCGCGTTGTCGGCGCCTTCGACGGTGATTTCGACCGGGTCCTTGAGGATCTCGCGCGCCAGTGTGCGGATGATGTCCGGGAAGGTGGCCGAGAACAGCAGGCTCTGGCGGTGCTTGTCGCAGCGGCTGGCGATCTCGCGGATGGGTTCTTCGAAGCCCATGTCGAGCATGCGGTCGGCCTCGTCCAGCACCAGCGTGCGCACCCCGCCCAGATGCAGGGCGCGCTTGCGGGCCAGTTCCTGGATGCGGCCGGGCGTGCCGACCACCACTTGCGGGTCGTGCGCTTCCAGCGAGGCCAGCTGCGGGCCGAGCGGCATGCCGCCGGTGAGCACCACCAGCTTCATGTTGGGGATGCCGGTGGCCAGCTTGCGCAGCTGCTTGCCGACCTGATCGGCCAGTTCGCGGGTGGGGCACAGCACCAGCGCCTGCGCGCGGGTCAGCGCCGGGTCGAGCTTCTGCAGCAGGCCCAGACCGAAGGCGGCGGTCTTGCCGCTGCCGGTCGGCGCCTGGGCGATGACGTCCAGCCCCTGCAGGATCGGCGGCAGGCTCTGCGCCTGGATGGGTGTAAGGACGGTGTAGCCAAGGGCGTCGATGCCGGGGGCCAGGGCCGGCGACAGCGGCAGCGCGGAGAATTCGTTCATGGCGCATTTTAGCCGGGATTGGCAGTGGGGATTGAGGATTCGCTACGGCGAGGCTTTTTCCATTCCCGATTCACCATTCCCGATTCCCGTACAATCAGCCCATGCCTTTAATCACTCTGCAAAGCGTCGACTACAGCGTCGGCGGCCCCTTGTTGCTGGAAAAAACCGACCTCACGATCGAGCCGGGCGAGCGTATCGCCCTGATCGGCCGCAACGGCGCCGGCAAATCGACCTTGATGAAACTGATTGCCGGCGAGCTCAAGCCCGACGACGGCGAAGTGCGCGTGCAACAGGGCGTGCGCATCGCGCGGCTGGAGCAGGAAGTGCCGCAGGGCACCGGCGGCAGCGTGTTCGATGTGGTGGCCGACGGCCTGGGCGAGCTGGGTCATTGGCTGGCCGAGTTCCATCAGCTCAGCCATGCCGAGGTGTTCGATGCCGACGCATTCGGCAAGGTGCAGGCCAAGATCGATGCGGCCGACGGCTGGGCGCTGGATCAGCGCGTCAGCGAGACGCTGACCAAGCTGGAACTGGACGGCGATGCGGAGTTTGCGCGGTTGTCCGGCGGCATGAAGCGGCGAGTGCTGCTGGCGCGCTCGCTGGTGTCCTCGCCGGATGTGCTGCTGCTGGACGAGCCGACCAACCACCTGGACATCGAAGCCATCGACTGGCTGGAGTCGTTCCTGAAGAACTGGAACGGCAGCGTGTTGTTCGTCACCCATGACCGGCGCTTCCTGCGTGCGTTGGCCACCCGCATCGTCGAGATCGATCGTGGTCAGGTCACCAGCTGGCCGGGCGACTGGGCCAATTACGAGCGGCGCCGCGAAGAGCGGCTCAATGCGCAGGCGCAGGAAAACGCGCGCTTCGACAAGATGCTGGCGCAGGAAGAAATCTGGATCCGTCAGGGCATCAAGGCGCGGCGTACCCGCGACGAAGGCCGCGTACGGCGTCTGGAATCGATGCGCAACGAGCGCGTACAGCGCCGCGACCTGACCGGCAACGTGCGCATGGAAGTCTCGCAGGGCGAGTCCTCCGGCAAGAAGGTGATCGAGGCCAAGGAAGTCGGTTTCGCATTCGGCGCGCGCACGATGGTCAAGGATTTTTCGACCATCATCCAGCGCGGCGACCGCATCGGGCTGATCGGCCCCAACGGCAGCGGCAAGACCACCTTGCTGAAGTTGTTGCTGGGCGATCTGCAGGCGCAACAGGGCGAGATCCGCATCGGCACCAATCTGCAGATCGCCTACTTCGATCAGTACCGTTCCACGCTGCGCGAGGACTGGAGCGCGATCGAGAACGTGGCCGAAGGCCGCGACTTCATCGAGATCAACGGCAAGCGCAAGCATGTGCATGCGTATCTGCAGGACTTTTTGTTCACCCCCGAGCGCGCACGTGCGCCGATCACCCGGCTGTCCGGCGGCGAGCGCAATCGGCTGCTGCTGGCCCGCCTGTTCGCGCAGCCGTCCAACCTGCTGGTGATGGACGAACCGACCAACGATCTGGACGTGGAAACGCTGGAGCTGCTGGAAGAGCTGCTGGGCGAGTACACCGGCACCTTGTTGCTGGTCAGCCATGACCGCGACTTCCTCGACAACGTGGTGACCTCCACCCTGGTGATGGAGGGCGAGGGCCTGATCGGCGATTACGTCGGCGGGTACAGCGATTCGCTGCGTCAGCGTCGCACCCCGGCGCCCAACGCGATGGCGGTTGCCAAGGCATCGGCGACGGCGGCGGCGACTACGCCGGTGGCGGCTGCGCTGCCGGCCGATGCCGCGCCCAAGCGCAAGCTCAGCTACAAGGACGCGCGTGAGCTGGAGCAATTGCCGGCCTTGATCGAAACCCTGGAGCAGCAGGTCGCGGCATTGACCGAGGCGATGAACGACCCGGCCTTCTACCAGCGCGACAGTGCGGCGATGGCCGCGCATACGGCCGTATTGGGCGATGCGCAGGCTCGGCTGGATGCGGCGTTCGCGCGCTGGAGCGAACTGGATAGTTGATGGTCGGGCCGGTGCGCGACTGCGTGCCGGCCTTGTGGATGTGTGGAGCGATAACTGGCACCACGCCTCCCACTACAGGGGTGGCAGCCGTGGGGCAGCGCGTTGCGTGAAACACGCGCTGGACACGCACCGGTGATCACCGACCACCACCACGCCGTGTTGATCGTGCTGTGCCCGGCGAGTGCGCGATGCGTCTTGCAGGCAGCGCCTAGTCGCAGGCGCTCGCAGGCGCCACGAATGCCGCAAACGTGAGCCCGCGCGCGGCCCAGGCGGTAGCCGCTTCGTCGAGGATGTCCAGCAAGGTGTCGCGGTCGTTCGGCGCAGTGCGGGCCAGCGCATCGGCGCCGTCGATCAGCAGCGCATAGCCATGCGACGCCGGCAGCCATGCCAGATCGCGCAAGGCATCGGAGAGCGCATCCCAGTTGCGGCCGAAGCCGGCCGGGAAGTCCAGTTGGGTGGCCAGGCGCATCAGCAGCCTGTGCTTGTCGCCGCAGCTGGCCAGGTCCACGCGCAGGATGTGCAGGCCGGCATCGCGGGCAAGCGCGGCCATGGTGTCCAGATCGTCGGTCTCGGCTTGGTAGACGCCCGATTGCTGCGGGTCGGACAGGTCCAGTGCGAAGTCGCCTGCGCTCATGGTGCCTGCTCCGGGGCCGGGCCCTGGAACGATCTGAAACTCTGGTAATGATCGTCGCTGTAATACCACGCCTGCGGTGGCGTACCGCCGGTGACGATGCGGCGCGCACCGCGATCGGGACTGCCTGGGGTTTCCACGGTGTATTCGTGGTAGTAGCCGCGCGGACGCTCGGGCAGGCGCTGCTCACGATTGCCGAACACGCTGCCGTCCTGCGGATGCGGAAATGGCCCGCCGCGCTGGATCAGCACGATCGTGGCCATGGCCTCGGTCGGCAGAAATCCCGGCAACGCTTGCTGCTGCGGTGAGCGTTCGACCGGTGCTGCGGCGGCGATCGGCGCGCTGAGCTGCGGCGCGAAGTGCGGCTTGGGTGTCTGCATCGCGCGCATGCCCCATAACCCGGCGACGAGCAGCACGATGGCGACGATCAGCAAAGCGGGCTTGCGCATGACGGTTCCGGAAACAGGGTGTTGGGACGGCAGAGCAAGTATGCCGTTGCGCGACTGTGTCGACTTTGAACGCGCCGGGCTGCAGGACGGTTCACGCCCGAGTAACCGGGGCATGGTGCAAGGTATGCAGCGAACACGACGCGGCATGCGATGGGATGAAGTTTCCCTGCCAATAACCTTGGTAAGCGCCGCCGCCGTCCTTACCATCTACCCCGCAACGCCCGGTCTTCGCCGGGCGGCAAGTCCAGGAGACACGCATGGCTTACACCCTCCCGCAGTTGCCCTACGCCTACGACGCGCTGGAACCCAACATCGATGCGCAGACGATGGAAATCCATCACACCAAGCATCACCAGACCTATATCAACAACGTCAACGCGGCGCTGGAAGGGACCGAGTACGCCGACCTGCCGGTGGAAGAGCTGGTGTCCAAGCTGAAGAGCCTGCCGGAAAACCTGCAGGGCCCGGTGCGCAACAACGGTGGTGGCCACGCCAACCATTCGCTGTTCTGGACCGTGCTGTCGCCCAATGGCGGCGGTGAGCCCAAGGGCGAGGTCGCCAAGGCAATCGACAAGGACATCGGTGGTTTCGAGAAGTTCAAGGAAGCCTTCACCAAGGCCGCCGTCAGCCGTTTCGGCTCGGGCTGGGCCTGGTTGAGCGTGACCCCGGACAAGAAGCTGGTGGTGGAAAGCACCGCCAACCAGGACAGCCCGCTGTTCGAAGGCAACACCCCGATCCTGGGTCTGGACGTGTGGGAACACGCGTACTACCTGAAGTACCAGAACCGTCGTCCGGAATACATCGGCGCGTTCTACAACGCGGTGAACTGGGAAGAAGTCGAGCGCCGCTACCACGCTGCGATCGCCTGAAGTCGTGCATCAGCGCTAGGTTCCACGTAGCGCTGCGACAGCGGCACCCAACGCACAAGGCCGGGAGCGATCCCGGCCTTGTGTGTTTTGCTGCGCGCTGTGTAGGAGCGACCCTGGTCGCGAGGGGCTTTGCCGGGAAGCCCCGTCGCGCTCTGGCGCGCTCCTACGGTGTGCGGCGCCGATGGGTTTTGCAGCGAGCTGGAACACACAAGGCCGGGAGCGATCCCGTTTTGCTGCGGGCTGTTGTAGGAGCGACCCTGGTCGCGAGGGGCTTTGCTGGGAGAGCCCCGTCGCGCTCGGGCGCGCTCCTACGGTGTGTGGCGCTTATGGGCTTGGCGTCGCGCTGAAACGCACAAGGCCGGGAGCGATCCCGGCCTTGTGCGTTTTACTGCGCGCTGTCGTAGGAGCGACCCTGGTCGCGAGGGGCTTTGCCGGGAAAGCCCCGTCGCGCTCGGGCGCGCTCCTACAGTGTGTGGCGCCGATGGGCTTTGCATCGAGCTGGAACGCACAAGGCCGGGAGCGATCCCGGCCTTGTGCGTTTTGCTGCGCGCTGTTGTAGGAGCGACCCTGGTCGCGAGGAGCTTTGCTGGGAAAGCCCCGTCGCGCTCTGGCGCGCTCCTACGGTGTGCGGGCGCCGACTAGAACTTGGGGTCGGGCAGCGATCAGAACTTGGCGTCGAACTCGCGGGCGTAGCCGGTGTTGACGATGACCTTCTGCAGCGCGTCGCTGATCTTGATGTTGCCGGCCACGATCTGCTGCGTTTCCGGGCCCATGTTGTCCATGCGCGGCGGGGTGGCACCCTTGTAGTCGCAGACGCGGCCACCGGCTTCGCGCACCAGCAGCACGCCGGCCGCGATGTCCCACGCTTTGACGCCGGCCTCGAAATACGCATCGGCGCGGCCGCAGGCCACGTAGGCCAGGTCCAGCGCGGCAGAACCGGTACGACGCACATCCTCTGCCTGCACCAGCAACGCATCGACGCACTTCAGCTGCGCACTGGTGCGTGCGCGCTCGCGCGGCGGGAAGCCGGTGTGGACCATCGCGCCTTCCAGGTCCTTGCGTTCGGCGATGCGGATGCGGCGGTCGTTGAGCACCGCGCCGGCGCCGCGGCTGGCGGTGAACAGCTCATTGCGCAGCGGGTCGAAGATCACCGCGTCGGTGGGCTCGCCGTTTTCCACCAGCGCGATCGACACGCAGTAATGCGGGAAGCCGCGCAGATAGTTGCTGGTGCCGTCCAGCGGGTCGATGACCCAGGTGTAGCGGCCACTCTTGCCACCTTGCACGCCGCCTTCTTCGCCGAACACGGCGTACTCGGGGTAGCCGCGCTTGAGTTCCTTGATGATGACCTTCTCGGCATCGGCATCGACTTCGCTGGCGTAGTCCATGCGGCCTTTCTGCACCACGTTGAGCGCATCGAGCTTGTTGATACCGCGCAACAGCACATTGCCGGCGAGGCGGGCGGCTTTGACCATGACGGTGACGGCGGGTTTCTGCATGGTTAAAGCTCCCGTGAAGGCAGAATCGAAAATGGCGAAGGTAAAAGAGCGGTCCGGCACCAAAGCCGGCCGCGCAGTTTACCATCTACGACCGAATCGCTCCCAATCTCCGTTCATGTCCGTCAGCCAGCGCATCCGTTTCGTTCTTGTCGGCACCCAGCATCCAGGCAACATCGGCGCCGCCGCGCGCGCGATGAAGACGATGGGCGTGTCGCGCCTGGTGCTGGTGGCGCCGGAGCGTGCGCTCGACGAAGACGCCTATCGGCGGTCGGCCGGTGCCGAGGACGTGCTCGGCGAGGCGCCGATCTTCGCCACCCTGGCCGAGGCGGTGGCCGATTGCACCCTGGTGATCGGCTGCACCGCGCGTGCGCGCCGGGTCGCGCTGGAAGAGTTGCCGCCGGACGAGGGCGCGCGCCGTGCCTGGGCCAAGGCCGGCGAACCGGCCGAGGTGGCGATCGTGTTCGGCCGCGAGCGCACCGGCCTGACCAACGACGAACTGCAGCTCTGCCATGCGGCGCTGCATATCCCCTCCGATCCGGCGTTCAGCTCGCTCAACCTGGCGGCGGCGGTACAGGTCGTGGCGTACGAGGTGCGGCTGGCGCAGCTGGCGGCTGGCGAAGCGGAGGTTGCGCCCGCCGCGGCGGCCGGCGCGCTGCGCGAGGGCCCGGCCAGCCATGCCCAGCTGGAAGGCATGTTCGGCCAGTTGGGCCAGACCCTGGACGAGATCGACTTCCACAAGGGGCGGGCGCCGGAGTCGGCGATGCGCAAGCTGCGGCGGCTGCTGTTGCGCGCGGACATGAGCGAGCAGGAAGTGCGTTTGCTGCGCGGCATTCTGTCCGATGCGCAGCGCATGGCCATGCTGGCAAAGCGCAACGGAAACTGACGTCTGTCACATCTGGAAAGATTCGGCTAGGCTGTCGGCGGCTCTAGGGGAGTGTCCGTTTTGCGCGGTCTACGATGGTGTCTGATTGCCTGCGGGCTGTTGGCCGGGGCAGGCTTGGCCGCGACGGCGACAGCGGCGCCTTCCCCGGTATTGGTGCTTGGACGGATCAGCGACGATCCCGCCACCCATTACGCGCAACTCAAGCCCCTGCTGGATTACGTGGTGCCGCGCATGCGCGAGGTCGGGATCCGCCGTGGCGAAATCCTGATGGCGCCGGATGCGCGGCAGATGTCCAGTTACCTGCGGCGTGGCCGCGTCGACTGGGTCAGCGAAACCACCGGTGCGGCAATGCTGCTGGAACAGCGCGGCAGTGCGCACCCGCTGGTGATGACCGAGCGCGCCGGCCTGCGCGAGTTCCATACGGTGTTCTTCGTCCGCCGCGACAGTCCGATCCAGTCGCTCAAGCAGTTGCGCGGGCACACCCTGGCGTTGCAGAACGCCTCCTCCACCAGCGGCTACCTGCTGCCGATGCTGGAGCTGGTGCGCAACGGCATCGCCTGCGATGTGCTGCTGTCGCCGGACGACAGCCAGGTACCGGGCTCGGTGGGTTACCTGATGGTCGGGTCGAAACTGAATATCTCCGCCTTCGTACATCAGCACCTGATCGATGCGGGCGCTTTCAGCAACGCCGACTGGGATGACGAACGCCACCTGCCGCAGGTGTTCAAGCGTGATTTTCGTATCGTCCATCGCAGTGCGCCGGTGCCGCGCGCGGTGGAGATGGTGCGCACCGGCATGGATCCGGCGGTGGAACGGCGTCTGCGCGTGGTGCTGCTGCAGGCGGCCTCCGACCCCAAGGCCGGGCCGGCCCTGAAGCGCTTCTTCGGCACCACCGCCTTCCACCCGCTGGATGCTGCCAGCCGCCGGCGCCTGGATGCGCTGAGCGCCGGCTTGCACCGTGTCAGGGACCAAGTGGAATGACTCAGGTGCGCTTCGGGTTGCAGGCACGCTTCTTGTTGGTGATGGCGCTGACGCTGCTGCTGGTCGGTGCGATCCTGGCGTCGCTGCTGCAGCGCCAGAGCGCGATGCAACGCGAGGTGCGCGGGCTCAGCGCGCAGATCCTGCACGAGCTGTTCGATCGCAGCCTGCGCACGCGTGGCGAGACCCTGGCCACCGAACTGGCGAACGGCCTGGCCAATCCGTTGTACTACTCCGACCTGGGCACGGTGGGTGCGCTGGTGCGCAACGCCTCGCGGCAGCAGGTGGTGAGCTACGTGCTGGTGTTCGATCGACGCGGCCGGCTGGTGCACGATGGCTCGCCCGATCTGCAGCATTACGGCCAGCCCATGACCGACCCGCTCGCGGCCAGGGCGGTGACCGCGCGCGCCATGCTGTCGCAGTCCTCGCCGGAAGTGCTGGACGTGACGATGCCGATCAAGATCGGCGACCAGCGCATCGGCGGGGTGCGGGTGGGCATGTCGCGCGAGCGGGTGCGCAGGGTCGAATCCGGCGCCAACCTGACCCTGGTGCAGAACCTCAACGCGATCGGCAAGCGCGATCTGGGCTGGCTGCTGGTGCTGCTGGCCGCGCTGGTGGCGCTGGGGGTGCTGTTGGCCATCTACGTGCAGCGCACCCTGGTGGCGCCGGTGCGGCTGCTGGCGGCGGCCGCGCGCCAGATCGAGCGTGGCGACTATGCGGTGCAGCTGCCGCCGCATCCGCGCAACGACGAGATCGGCGAGTTGATTTCCGCCTTCGGCCGCATGAGCGAGAGCATCGCCCGGCACGATCGCGAGGTGCGCCACATGGCCTACACCGACGCGCTGACCGGGCTGACCAACCGGCTGGGGTTCCGCGAGGGCCTGGACCATCTGCTCAACACCGCCCGCAGCACCGACAGCAAGCTGGCGCTGCTGTTCGCCGATATCGACGACTTCAAGCGGGTCAACGACACGCTGGGGCACGAAGCCGGCGACGAGGCGCTGCTGCAGTTTGCCAGCCGCATCAGCCGCGCGGTCGGTGCGTTGGGCGGCGACGACGCGATCCTGGCGCGCTTTGGCGGCGACGAGTTCGTGATCCTGCTGCAGAACGGCGATGTCAGCCTGCTTGCCGCCCAGCTGGCGGACCGGCTAGTGCACGAATTGAGCCGCCCCTTGAACGTGCAGGGCCGGGAGGTGTTCCTGGGCACCTCGATCGGCATCACGCTGTTCCCGGACGATGCCAGCAATGCCACCGCGTTGCTGAAGAACGGCGACATCGCGATGTACCAGGCCAAGGTCGCCGGCAAGAACTGCCATCGCTTCTATAGCCGTGCCGCCGATCATGCGGTGGAGCGGCGCGTGCATATGGAGCACGAGCTGCGCGGGGCCTGGGAGCGCGACGAGCTGCGGCTGGTCTATCAGCCGATCTACCGTACCAGCGACCGGGTGCTGGTGGGGGTGGAAGTGCTGTTGCGCTGGCAGCACCCGGCGCTGGGCACGATTGCGCCGTCCACCTTTATCGACATCGCCGAGCAGAGCGGCCTGATCGAGGTGATCGGCCCCAAGGTGCTGCGCGCGGCCTGCCTGGAAGCGGCGCAATGGCCGGTGGTGGGCGAGGGCTTGTTCATCTCGGTCAACGTCTCGCCGCGTCAGCTGCGCAGTGGCGACCTGATCGACACCGTGGCCGAGTGCCTGGCCGAGTCCGGCCTGCCGGCCGCGCGCTTGCACCTGGAGCTGACCGAAACGGCGGTGATCGGGGACGAAATGATGGCCGCTAGCCTGCTCGATCAATTGCACCGCACCGGCGTGAAGGTGTGGCTGGACGACTTCGGCACCGGTTTCTCCGGCTTGAGCCATCTGCGCCAGGTGCCGGTGGACGGGGTCAAGATCGACAAGAGTTTCATCGCCGACCTGCAGCGCGACCCGGACGATCTGGCGCTGACCACAGCCATCATCGGCATGGCGCATTCGCTGGGCATCACGGTGGTGGCCGAGGGGATCGAGCAGGAAGCGCAGTTCAACCTGCTGCGCGAGCGTGGCTGCGACCTGGGCCAGGGCTACTGGTTCAGCCGCCCGCTGAGCCCGGCCGACATGGTCAAGCTGATCGCCGCGGGCTGATCAGCGTAGGAGCGCACGCGGGCGCGACGGGTGTTACCGGTCATGCTTCGTCGCGCCCGGGTGCGCTCCTACGATCCGGTGTGTTCGAGCTGGTGGTTACAGCGGACGTTTGCCGGTGTCGCCGGGAATTTCGCGCACCAGGCGCGGCACCAGGTAGCCGGACAGGCGCGCGGCCAGCTCGGTGTGCAGCGCGCGCGCGCGCGCATCGTCCACTTCGAAATGCGCCACGCCGGCCACCCGGTCGAGCTGATGCAGGTAATACGGCAGCACGCCGGCGGCGAAGCTGCGTTCGCTCAGGGCCGCCAGCGCGTCCACGCTGTCGTTGACGCCGCGCAGCAGCACGGCCTGGTTGAGCAACTGCGCGCCGGCCTCGCGCAGGGCGCGCATGGCATCGTCCACGGCGGTATCGAATTCGTTGGCATGGTTGGCATGCACCACGAAGGCCACCGGCCACGGCAGGCTGCGCAGCCAGGCCAGCAGCGGCGTGTCGACACGCGCGGGCAGCACGATCGGCAGCCGGCTGTGGATGCGCAGGCGCTTGATGTGGCCGATGGCAGCCAGCGCGTCGGTGAGTTCGGCCAGCTTGCCGGTGGCCAGCGACAGTGGGTCGCCGCCGGACAGCAGCACTTCGTCGATGCCGGGGTCGGCCGCGATCGCGGCGACCGCGTCGCGCCAGCCGTCGCGCGCGGCGGTTTCCTCGGCATACGGGAAGTGGCGGCGGAAGCAGTAGCGGCAGTGCACCGCGCAGCTGCCGGTGGCGATCAGCAGCGCGCGGCCGCGGTATTTCTGGATCACCCCGTCGGCGGTCTTGGCGGCGCCATCGCCGACCGCATCCAGGCCGAAGCCGGGCACCGGCCGCATTTCATCGTCCAGCGGCAGCACCTGGCGCAGCAGCGGGTCGTGCAGGTCGCCACGGCGCATGCGCGCCACGAATGCCTGCGGCACCCGCAGCGGGAACTGCGCGGCGGCCGCGTCGCTGATCCCGGCCGCCTGCGCCTCCAGGCCCAGCAGCGCCAGCAGCGCGCGCGGGTCGCGCACGGCGTCGCGCCACTGCTGCTGCCAGCGCGGCGGTTGCAGGGTGGGCGGCGGAGATGGCTGCAAGGCGAGGGGGGCTGCGGGTATCATGTGCGGTCACAAAACCAATGCCCGCCGGTTGCGGCGGGCGCCCCATTCTAATCCGACCTGCCACGGCCTGTGGCAGATCGTGGTCTTATCGAGGAGCTGCACCATGGCCACTGTTGGCATGAACGACGTCAAGAACGGCATGAAGATCCTGGTCAACAACGAGCCGGCGGTCATCACCGAGACCGAATACGTCAAGCCGGGCAAGGGCCAGGCCTTCACCCGCATGAAGTACCGCTTCATCAAGTCCGGCCGCGTGGTCGAAATGACCATGAAGGCGACCGACGACGTGGAAGTGGCCGACGTGGTCGATACCGACATGCGCTACCTGTACAGCGATGGCGAGTACTGGCACTTCATGGACCCGGAAACCTTCGAGCAGGTGCAGACCGACAAGGCCGGCATGGGCGGCGCCGACAAGTGGCTCAAGGGCGAGGAAGACTGCATCGTGACGCTGTGGAACGGCACGCCGATCTGGGTGCAGCCGCCGAACTTCGTCGAGCTGAAGATCACCGAGACCGACCCGGGCGTGCGTGGCGATACCTCCGGCGGCGGCGGCAAGCCGGCGACGCTGGAAACCGGCGCGGTGGTGCGTGTGCCGCTGTTCGTCAACCAGGACGAAATCATCAAAGTCGACACCCGCTCGGGCGAATACTCGGCGCGCGTCAAGTAAGACGATGCGTCCGGGACACTGGCCTGATCGAGCGGGACGCGGTGCCAGTGTCGTGTTGGGGCTGTGGGGGGCGCTGCTCGCGTGCCCGGCGTTTGCGCAATCGGCTGCCGCAACCTGCGATGCCGAGGACGTGGCCGCCGTTGCGGCCATTGCAACGTCCGGCGTCGTGGGCGGCGCTGCCGCCACGGTGCCGGTCGACCGTCTGGTGGCCCAGAGCTGCAAGCCGTGGCCGAACGATGCGGCGATCCGGTTGGCGGCAATCGCATTTGCCGGCGATGCGGAGACCGTGCCTGGCGAGCGCGACCTCGAGTTGCGCGTGGCCATGCTCGATGCCGCCAGCGGCAAGGTGCTGGCGTTCTACGCGCAGGCAATGGGCGAGGACGCCGCCTTTGAACTGGCTGCCGACAGCCTGCGCCTGGACACCGCGCGCTACGACCTGGCCAAGGGCGTGCGTGCGATCGGCGTGGTGGTGCGCAGTGCCGCGCGCGGGCCCAGCTGCCCGGATTTTTACAGCAATCAGGCATTGACACTTCTGGTGCGCGAGGGGCGCAGCCTGCGCCCGGTGCTGCAACGCGATCTCTATGCGTGGCAACGTGTGAAAGGCGAGCCGTGCAGTCTGGGCAAGGACGATGTGATCACCGAAGTGGCCAATCTGAGCGTGAGCATGGCGCCGCAGGTACACGCCGGCTACGCGGACATCGTGCTGACAGCCAACGTGGCTACCGTGGAGAGCGCCGCTGGCAGCGACACCGATACCGAACGCACCCGTCGCGTGCGCCAGGTGCTGCGCTACAACGGCCAGCGCTATGTGCCTGTGGCCGGTGGCGATCCCAGCTGGCCGTTCGACAATTAACCTTTTATGGATCCGCTCATGACCAATGCCCCTCCCGAAGTCTGCGACCTGTTGATCGAAGCCGGTTACGTCGTGCCGATCGAGCCGCATGCGGTGGTGCTCGACGATCACGCGGTGGCGGTGCACAACGGCGTCATCGTGGCCATCCTGCCGACCGCCGAGGCGCGCCTGCGGTTTGCGCCGACGCAGACCGTCTCGCGCCCGGAGGCGGCCTTGATCCCGGGCCTGGTCAATGCGCATACGCATAACCCGATGACGCTGCTGCGTGGCGTTGCCGACGATCTGCCGTTGATGGTGTGGCTGCAGCAGCACATCTGGCCGGTGGAGGCGGCGGTGATCGGGCCGGAATTCGTCGCCGACGGCACCACGCTGGCGATCGCCGAAATGCTGCGTGGCGGTACCACCTGCGTCAACGAGAACTACTTCTTCGCCGATGTGCAGGCGGCCGTGTACAAGCAGCACGGGTTCCGTGCGCTGGTCGGCGCGGTGATCATCGATTTCCCCACCGCCTGGGCATCGTCGGACGACGAATACTTCGCACGGGCCGGCGAACTGCACGACCAGTGGCGCGACGATCCGCTGATCAGCACCGCCTTCGCGCCGCATGCGCCGTACACGGTCAACGACGCCAACTTCGAACGCGTGCGCATGCTGGCCGACCAGCTGGATCTGCCGGTGCATCTGCACACGCACGAAACCGCGCAGGAAGTGGCCGATTCGGTTGCCCAGTACGGGCAGCGCCCGCTGGCGCGGCTGGACCGCCTGGGGCTGGTCAACGACCGCCTGATCGCCGTGCACATGACCCAGCTCACCGAGGCGGAAATCCACCTGTGCGCCGAGCGCGGCGTCAGCGTGGTGCATTGCCCGGAGTCCAATCTCAAGCTCGCTTCGGGCTTTTGCCCGGCCTGCGCGCTGCAACGTGCCGGCGTCAACCTGGCGATCGGCACCGACGGCTGCGCCAGCAACAACGACCTGGACATGTTCAGCGAGAACCGCACGGCGGCGATCCTGGCCAAGGCAGTAGCCAACGATGCCACTGCACTGGACGCAGCGACCACGCTGCGTGCGGCCACACTGGGCGGCGCGCGCGCGTTGGGCTTCGGCGACAGGATCGGCTCGATCGAAATCGGCAAGCAGGCCGATCTGGTCTGCGTGGATCTGTCCGCACTGGAGACCCAACCGCTGCATCATGTGCTGTCGCAACTGATCTACGCGGCCGGCCGTCATCAGGTCACCGATGTGTGGATCGCCGGCAAGCCCAAACTGGTGCAGCGCGAGCTCATCGACATGGACACCGCTGCCCTGGTCGCCAATGCGCGGCAGTGGCGCGAGCGCATCCGCACCGTCCGCGCCTGAGCGCGCGTCACCCCATCACGGAGCTCCGCATGAATCCGAATCCCCAATCCAATTCCAGCAACTTCCATCAGAGCGAGCTGGACAAGTTTGCGGCGCTGGCCAACCGCTGGTGGGATGCCGACGGCCCGCAGAAGCCGCTGCATGCGCTCAATCCGGTGCGCCTGGACTACGTGTCCGCGCGGCTGGGCCTGGCCGGCGCGCGCGTGCTCGATGTCGGCTGCGGCGGCGGTCTGCTCAGCGAGTCGATGGCGCGCCTGGGCGCCCAGGTTACCGCGATCGACCTGGCGCCGGAGCTGGTCAAGGTGGCGCGCCTGCACAGCCTGGAATCGGGCGTGCAGGTGGATTACCGCGTGCAGTCGGTGGAAGACCTGGCCGCCGAACAGCCGGGCAGTTTCGATGCGGTGACCTGCATGGAAATGCTCGAACACGTGCCGGACCCCACCGCGATCATCCGCGCCTGCGCCAGCCTGCTCAAGCCGGGCGGCAAGCTGTTTTTGTCCACGCTCAACCGCACCCCGGCCGCGTTCGCGCTGGCGGTGGTCGGCGCCGAGTACATCGCGCGGCTGCTGCCCAGGGGCACGCATCACTACAAGGATTTCATCAAGCCGGCAGAGCTTGCGGCGTGGTTGCGCAGTGCCGAACTGCAGCTGGAAGACGTCAGCGGCATGGTGTACGAGCCGTGGCGCAATCGTGCGCGCCTGTCGTCGCGGACCGAGGTCAATTACCTGGCTTATGCGGTGAAGCCGTGACGAATCGGGAATCGGGATTCGGGAATCGCAACAACAGAGACCGGCGCCGGTGATGTCCGAGCCATTTCGAGTTCAAGATGACGCCGCTCAGCGGAAAGACGCCGTCGCATCGTCGAAGTTTCCGCGTGCGGTGTTGTTCGATCTGGATGGCACCTTGCTGGATAGCGCGCCGGACATGCTGGCGACCGTCAACGCGATGCTGGATGCGCGTGGGCGTGCGCCAATCGCCTTGGCGCAGTTGCGTCCGGTGGTGTCCAAGGGCGCGCGCGCGATGCTGGCGGTGGCGTTTGCCGACCTCGATGCGCTCGAGCGCGACACCTTGGTGGCGGAATTCCTGCGTCGTTACGAAGCCTTGATCGGCACGCAGTCGCAGCTGTTCGATGGTGTCGAAGAACTGCTGCTGCGGCTGGAGCGTGCAGGTTGCGTCTGGGGCGTGGTCACCAACAAGCCCGAATATCTGGCCCGGCTGATCCTGCCGCAACTGGGATGGGAGCAGCGCTGCGCGGTGCTGATCGGCGGCGATACGCTGGCCGAGCGCAAGCCGCATCCGTTGCCCTTGCTGACCGCGGCCGAGCGCATCGGCGTTGCGCCGGCGCACTGCGTCTACGTCGGCGACGACGAGCGCGACATCCTGGCCGCGCGCGCGGCGGCGATGCCGTCGGTGGCGGTGTTGTGGGGCTATCGCCTGCATGACGACGAGCCGTCGCGCTGGCAGGCCGACGTCCTCGTCGCGCAGCCGCAGACGCTGTGGGATGCCGTGGCGTGGCCGCAGACCTGATCTTCTTTCGTTTTCTTCCGGACCCGCCATGAGCCAATCCAGCGCTCTCGACAGTTTTCTCGACAAGTGGCGCACGCGCTGGCCGGAATGGTCGGTTGCCGAGCCCTTCATTCCCGAGCCGCAGCGACGCCTCACGGCGGCCTGGTTTGCGCTGCTGCAGGAATGGGAAGACATCATGAACATCGCAGGCGACCCGTTGCCGGCCGACGCCAAGCTGGCATGGTGGCAGCAGGAGTTGCGCGACTGGTCGCAGCAGCGTTCGCGCCATCCGCTGGGGCGCGTGCTGGAGCCGGTGCCTGCGCCATGGGCGCAGTTGGCCGACACCTTGCCGGCCATGCAGGACGCCCGTGCGCAGCCGCAATCGTTGCAGCAGGCGTTGGCGAGATTGCGTGCCTTCGCCGAGGCCGTGGTCGGCGTGGAAGCCGCGCTGTTTGCGCGCACCCAGCCTGGCGATGCCACCGCGGTGGCGCTGCAATGGCTGGATGCACGCCAGCGTGTGGCCGGCGACAGCGCCGCACCCGGCGACATGACGCTGGCCGCATGGCGCACGCAATTGCTGCGCGCCTGGCCGCGCAAACCGGCGTTGGCGCGCCCGCACCGGGTATGGTCGCGGCTGGCACGCCTGCGCCTGCAGCGCGAGCTTGCCGGCAAGGCAGCCTATCCACCGCCCGTGCAGCAGTTGTGGCATAGCTGGCGTGCTGCCAGCGGCGCGGACTGAGCGCGCGGATCTGGTTCCGTTAGTGCACGACCAACGACGTGGCGAAGGTGCCGCAATCGCAGGAAACGGCAACGCCTGTCGGCGTAACGCATCACACGGCTTGCCGACAGGCGGGGGTGGCAACGTCCACGCGCTGCGATCCGGCGACGCGGATGGCCTGGTGTGGCAGCCGTCGGTCCGCGCTGCCGGCACCGCTATTGCCGTATTCGTAGAAACGGTTGGCCGAATTGACACAGGTGCTGCTGCAGTACGGGCGGCTGACGGTGGATGCATTGCATGGTGCGGTCTTGCAGATGTGGCTGCCCAGGCTGGAATTGCGCACCGTGACCTGGCCATTGGGCGAGTTTCCGTTGACGTAGGCGGACAGGCTGCCGATGCCCTCGTCCCAGGCGCGCCCTGGGTTGGCGCGATGCATTTATTTATATAAAGGTGAAAATGCATTTTTAACTGAAACGCCATTTATCATCGGCATTTTAATGACTGCCATTGGTTTGTTCGTAATGCTTTCAATCTTCAAGCCTAATAAAGACGAGTTGGTGAATATAAAAAACTGGAAGACCAAGGGGGAGTGGCATGGTGAGATAATTACTACCGAGCCTAAAAGCTGGTCGCCAACAGGCGCCAAGTATGGTGATGAATTCTTCTATAATTTCAAGGTA
Organism: Xanthomonas sp. WHRI 8393; assembly: GCF_040203315.1. NCBI lineage: Bacteria > Pseudomonadati > Pseudomonadota > Gammaproteobacteria > Lysobacterales > Lysobacteraceae > Xanthomonas > Xanthomonas sp. WHRI 8393. Next base: position 128,430 of record NZ_JBEGGL010000005.1, read on the forward strand.
TCACTTAATGTTGCTGGAAAACCGAATCTATATACTGCGAAAGGGTTGGTAAGGCCAAATGACATTCATAAATTAAAGAGAGGCATTAAAGTCATTGTTAAATATAGTGAGGGTAAGTCGCCAAAAGTCGCTGTAGTTGATGTGTTGTATTAGTCCTTTTTAACTGTGCCGTAGATTGGTTAGGCAACTTGTTATTTGCTTTGAGTTGCGGTAGCGAGGGTGGCTAGGTTTACGTATTCCAAAGTGGTGGAGTTATTGGAGTGGCAAGTCCCTGACATGTATTGGGTTGGATATAACATGTAAAAAGCTATTCGCAAATAGCAGCGCGGAAATTTCATCCTCTAAGCACCGACGTCCCCCGATTTTGAGTAGCACCGCAGTTTGTAGTCCAATTCCCTAGCCGAAGGAGATTGGACGTGAAGAAGCGCTTTTCCGAAGAACAGATCATTGGCTTCTTGCGCGAAGCCGAAGCGGGCGTGGCGATCAACGACTGTGCCGGCGCCATGGCTTCAACGAACACTGGTTCCCGACACTGCTGCACGCACGTATGCCCCACAGCTGGCGGCACCGATATCATCAACCCCGGACTCTAAACCCGGCCGCTACTCAGGACGGGCGGACGTCGTGACCAGGGCGGCAAAGAAAGGACACAAAAGAGGTCCTTGAGGCGCTATCCGCCGATCTGCGCTGTCCTACATCAGGCCGGCGGCGCGGGTGCAGCCGCCCACATGCACGGCCAACTTCGGCGCCAGCTTGGTGAGCTGGGTGGCGATGCTGGTGTACGGGATACGGTGGCGCATCGCGTACTTCGCCGGATGTGTCGACACATCGTGGGTCAGCACGGCAATCCCGCTAATCTGCAGATCGGGCGGCAGGCCCAGATCACCCATATGGCTGCATTACCCCAGCGCCTCTCTCAAGAGCCGTTGAGGATTCTCCGCAAGGTCATCGCGATTCAGATCAGCAAACGATCGATCAACGCCTGCTCGTAATCGTTGAGAGGCTGATTTTCGTAGAGCTTGTCGGAGGCGTCGACTAGCGCCCGGCCCTCGACTTCACGCCCACTTTCGCCATACACGTAGCCGAGGTTCTCCAGCGACTGCAGGTTGCCGTGCTTGGAGAAGGAAATCAGATACCAGCGCTCGGCCGCCTCGAGTTCGCTCAGGCGGTGGTAGGCCACCGCCAGATTGTGCTGGGCGTAGACGTGATCGGATTCCAGCGCCTGCAACAACGCCTGCCTGGCCTGTTGGTAGTCCTCGAGCTGCAGGTACAGCAGGCCGAGGTTGTTGTAGCCGTCGATATTCCCCAGCTCGGCAGCGCGCCGATAGGCCTGCTCGGCCTGCGGGTAGCGCTTGGCGTGCAGATGGACGTCGCCAAGCAGGTTCAGCGCCTCCGCATGATCGTGGCGCACTGCGTTGTCGAGGTGCTCGACGGCGGCGTCGTGATCGCCGTCCTGATAGGCCATGCTGCCGAGGTAGAAGTGGCTGCGGGGGCAATCGTACGCGGCGGCTTTCTGGAAGTATTGGCGGGCGGCGTCGTGATCACCCTCCTGGAAGGCCATGCTGCCGAGGTTGTAGTGGCTGCCTGGATAATCGTGTTCGGCGGCCCTTTGGAAGTGTTGGCGGGCGGCGTCGTGATCACCGTCCTGATAGGCCAAGATGCCGAGGTTGTAGTGGCCGCCGGGATAATCGTGCTCGGCGGCCATCTGGAAGTGTCGATGAGCGTCGGCGTGATCTTCACGCGCCAGGCTCACGGCGCCAACGCCGTTCATCCAGCGCGGGTCGGCGGGGCACGCCTTGGCAAGGGTCTGGAAGTACTCCAGCGCGGTGTCCAGATCCTGCTCGCGAAACGCCGCCCACGCCTGCTCACTGAGCGCGGTCGCCTGCTCGTCACTGAGGTTTTTTTTATTCATGAACCACATAATGTTTCCTGCCTTGCGAGCAGGTCAAGGATGTGTGCCGTGAGCCGGGTATTTCCGATGCGACGTACTACGTCTGGAAGTCCAGGTACGGCGGCACGGAAGCCTCGGACGTGCCGCGGCTGCGTGATGTTGAGGCCGAGCACGCCAAGCGCAAGCGGATGTATGCCGCGTTGGCGATGGACAACCATGCGTTGAAGGATCTAACCGCAAAAAAGCTGTAGACCCTGCGTATAAGCGTCCGTTTCTTGCCTGGCTCATTGAGCAGCATTGTTGGAGCGCGCGCCGTGCCTGTTCAGTGGTTGGCGCGGCTCGCTCAACGGCGCGCTATCGGCGTTGTCCCGATCGCGACGTGGAGGGCATTGCATTGTTGTCCGAAGTGGCCGAGCGCTTTCCCGAGCGTGGTTTTGGAAAGCTCTTTCCAGATTATCCGCCGTCGCGGACAGGTGTGGAACCACAAAAGGGCCTGGCGCGTGTATTGCCCTGATGAAGCTCAATCAGCGTCGTCGCAGCAGGCGCCGGGTCCCTACGCGCTATCCCCAACCGTTGGCGTGCGGAGCATGCCCCAATGCCGGGCGGCCTGGCAGGCGAGCTTACTGACATGGGTGCTACAGCTGCCCGGTGTCGAGGCGCAATGTTCAAGGGCTTTGCTGGCATCACGCTCTGCAAGGTGACTGCGTCGCAAACACGCCGCATGGGTGGTCGCCATTTATACAGGTGCACCATTGCAGAGGGGGCGATCGCGTTGCCGCCATGTGCAGGCAGGAGTGCGCATCGTCACATGCCGTGGGCGGGGAGACTTCCAGACTGAGTCACCCGCGTAGACACGCGCATGTGAGACATCGAGATGGCAGATCCCAAAGAGCTGCAGGAAAAATTCTGGAAAGCCCTGAAATCCGATCGCACCGTGATGCTGGGCCTGGATGGCGTGGAAGACGGGCATGCCCGCCCGATGACCGCGCAGATCGAAGGCGATAGCGGTGGTCCGATCTGGTTCTTCACCTCCAAGGACAATGCGTTGATTGCCATGCTGGGGCAAGGCCGCCGCGTCATCGGCGCCTTCAGCAGCAAGGGGCATGACCTGTTCGCCAGCATCAGCGGCTCGTTGCGTGAAGACACTGACCCGGCTGTGGTCGAGCGCCTGTGGAACCCGCATGTGGCTGCCTGGTACGAAGGCGGCAAGGACGATCCCAAGCTGGCGCTGCTGCGTCTGGACACCGATCACGCGCAGATCTGGCTCAACGGTTCCAGTCTGCTGGCCGGTATCAAGGTGTTGTTCGGCGTTGACCCGAAAAAGGATTACCAGGACAAGGTGGCGGACGTTCCGCTGCCCTGAGGCCTGCTGCACGCCTGCACGATCTTCGCGATGGTGCAGGCGTTCTCATTTCACTGCTGTCGCTTGCGCAAGCGCCGATCCAGTTGTGAGGCTGGATCTGCGCTGTCAGCCTGGATTGCATACAAGAACGTTCATGGCACTGCGCGTTCGAGCGCTGCCTGCCAAAGGAGAAGCAAGATGCAACAGATCGAAATCGGCCAGATGGTATTTCTGCGCGATGGCGAAGTCGGCGTCGGTGCCGTCCGCGAGGTGCGCAAGGATGGCGCCGAGCTGGTCATCAATATCGAAAACGGGGGCGACTTCGTGCTGCCTGCGTCGGTGGTGCGTGATGTGCATTCCGGCAAGGTGATGCTGGATGTCGCGCAACTGCCCGCAGAGGTACGTAATGCCTTGCGCCATCCGCACGACAACGAGTTGCCAACCAGCACCTATGCGGCCAGCGATCCGCACGATGGAGCGCTTACCTAAGTAGGTCGGCTAGCCGCACCCAGCTTCAGCGTCTGGTGGCGCGCCATCAGGAAGCAGAAACGTCCGCGGCGCGGCGTCGGACGCGCCCGCCGACGGCAACGCCGGTTGCTCGGCTTCGTCCTTGAGTTGCACGCCGGACAGTTTGCGCCGGAACGATTCGCGCAGCAGGTATGCAAGCTTGTGCGTGGCTTCGGCGTAACTCAGTCCTTCGGCGCGGATATTGGAGATGCAATTGCGCGCGGCGTCGGTCAGGCCGACGCGCGGGGTATAGGTCAGATACAGGCCCAGGCTGTCGGGCGAGCTCAGCCCTGGTCGCTCGCCGATCAACACGATCACCAGACGCGCCTTGAGCAGTTCGCCGACCTCGTCGCCGATGGCAACGCGGCCTTGCGCGATCAATGCCACCGGCGCCAACGACCAGCCTTCGTGTGCGGCCAGCGCGTCGATATGCTCCAGCATCTGCGCTGCGTGTCGATGCACCGCCAATGCAGAGAGTCCGTCGGCGACCACCACCGCGACATCGTGCCCGCCGCCGTGGACCGCAGTCAGGCCACGCAGATGCGCGGCCGCATCCTCGTCCAGGCGCCGGCCCAGATCCGGACGTTGCAGATAGGTGTGCCGGTCCACCGCTGCGCTGTGCAGCAGAATGCTGTCCCGCCCGCGCTGTTGCAGCGCTGCCTGCAGCGGCTGTGGGTCGAATGCCAGATGCACCGCATCGCGCGCCTGCGCATGCGCAAGCTGGAAATCCAGATGTGCCGCGGTGGGCAGGCTGGTGCCGACGCGCCCCAGCGCAACGCGCGCCGGTGTGAGTTGACGCAGCTGCGCCCAGGCATCGCGCGGAGGAGTGGTGGGGCTGCTCATTGCACGCTGCCGGCGTTCAATTGCTCCAGCGCACGCCGGAACGGTGCGGGAAGCTCGCTGCCGAGTTCGAAGCGGCCATCGCGCAGGCGCAGGATGCCTTGCTGTTCCAGCCAGTGTTCGAACTCGGGCGCAGCGCGCAGCCCGAGCGCCTGGCGCGCATACAGCGCATCGTGGAACGAGGTGGTCTGGTAGTTGAGCATCACATCGTCGGAGCCGGGAATGCCCATGATGAAGTTGATGCCGGCGGTGCCGAGCAGGGTCAGCAGCACGTCCATGTCGTCCTGGTCCGCCTCGGCATGATTGGTGTAGCAGATGTCGCAGCCCATCGGCACGCCCAGCAGCTTGCCGCAGAAGTGATCCTCCAGCCCGGCACGGATGATCTGCTTGCCGTCGTAGAGATATTCCGGGCCGATAAAGCCCACCACGGTGTTCACCAGCAGCGGCTTGAACTGCCGCGCCACGGCATAGGCACGTACCTCGCAGGTCTGCTGATCGACGCCATGGTGCGCATTGGCCGACAAGGCGCTGCCCTGGCCGGTCTCGAAATACATCACGTTGTCGCCGACACTGCCGCGCCGCAGCGACACCCCGGCGTCATGGCCTTCCTGCAGCAGCGCCAGATTGATGCCGAAGCTGGCATTGGCCGCTTCGGTGCCGGCGATCGACTGGAACACCAGGTCCACCGGCACACCGCGGTTGATCGCGTCGATGGTGGTGGTGATGTGTGCCAGCACGCAGGACTGCGTGGGGATCTGGTAGCCGGTGATCACCGCATCGAGCATGCGCAGCAACGCGGTGGTGGCGGCCAGGCTGTCGCTGGCAGGATTGATGCCGATCACCGCATCGCCGTTGCCGTACAACAGGCCATCGAGCACGCTGGCGGCGATGCCGGTGGCATCGTCGGTAGGGTGGTTGGGCTGCAGGCGCGTGGACAGACGGCCACGCAAGCCCAGCGTATTGCGAAAGCGCGTGACCACGCGCGTCTTCTGCGCGACCAGGATCAGGTCCTGCACGCGCATCAACTTCGAGGCCGCCGCCACCATCTCCGGCGTCAGTCCGGGCGCCAGTGCGGCCAGTGCCGCTTCGTCGGCCTGCGCACTCAACAGCCAATCGCGAAAGCCACCTACGGTGAGATGCGCCACCGCAGCAAATGCGGCCGCATCGTGCTGGTCGACGATCAGGCGGGTGACCTCGTCCGATTCGTACGGCACCACCGCTTCATCGAGGAAGTGTCGCAGCGGCAGGTCCGCCAGCGCCATCTGCGCGGCCACCCGCTGCAGCCCGGAGTCGGCGGCGAGCCCGGCCAGTTGGTCGCCCGAGCGCGGCGGCGTGGCCTTGGCCAGCAAGGTCTTGAGATCGGCAAACTGGAAGCGCTCGCCGCCGGCGGTAAACGCGAACCCGCTCATCTGGCACTGGTTGCAGGCGTGGCCTGGCTGCGCAAGCTCAGCACGCAACACAGCGCACCGAACAGCAGCAGGCCCACGAAGATCAGCGCCACGATCGGGTTGAACCAGACCATCGCCACCAGACACACCAGCGCCAGCAGCAGAGCGATTGCCGGCACCACCGGATAACCCGGCGCACGAAAGCTGCGCTCCAGCCCGGGTTCGGCGCGGCGCAGCTTGAACAGGCTGAGCATGCTCATCACGTACATCACGATCGCACCGAACACCGACATGGTGATCATCGCCGCGGTCAGCGACATGCCCTGGATCTTGACCACGCTGTCGCTGCAGATCGCCGCGATGCCGATCGCGCCGCCGGCAAGAATCGCGCGATGCGGCGTGCGAAAGCGCGACAGCCTGGCCAGCCCGTGCGGCAGGAACCCGGCACGCGCCAACGCAAAGAACTGCCGCGAATAGCCCAGGATGATGCCGTGGAAGCTGGCCACCAGGCCGAACAGGCCGATCCACACCAGCATATGCAGCCAGGTCGAGCTGTTGCCGACCACGGCCTTCATCGCCTGTGGCAACGGGTCGTTGATGTTGGAGAGCTGACGCCAGTCGCCGACCCCGCCCGCAAACACCATCACGCCCAGCGCCAGCACCACCAGAGTGAGGATGCCGGCGATGTAGGCACGCGGAATCGTGCGCTTGGGGTCCTTGGCTTCTTCGGCCGCCATCGCCGCGCCCTCGATCGCCAGAAAGAACCAGATCGCAAACGGAATCGCGGCAAAGATGCCGGAAATGGCGGCCGGGCCGAACACATCGTGACCGGCCCAGCCATTGGCGGCAAAACGCGCAACGCTGAAGCCCGGCGCCACCACGCCCATGAACACCAGCAGCTCGATCACCGCCAGCAAGGTCACGATCAGCTCGAAGGTGGCGGCGATCGCCACGCCGAGGATGTTCAAGCCCATGAAGATCGCATACGCGCCGATCGCGGCGATGCGTGCGTCCAGGGTCGGGAACTGCACATTGAGATAGGCGCCGATTGCCATCGCGATGGCCGGCGGCGCGAACACGAATTCGATCAGCGTGGCCAGGCCCGCCAGCATGCCGCCGTAGGTCCCGAACGCGCGCAGGCTGTAGGCGAACGGCCCGCCCGCATTGGGGATGGCGGTGGTCAGCTCGGTAAAGCTGAAGATGAAGCAGGTGTACATCACCGCGACCAGCAGCGTGGTCACCAGAAAACCCAGCGTGCCGGCGGTGCCCCAGCCGTAGCTCCAGCCGAAATATTCGCCGGAGATCACCAGACCCACGGCGATCCCCCACAGTTGCCAGGTGCCCAGGGTGGGTTTGAGTTGCTCGTTGCGCATGTCGCACATCTCCTGCGGTCGGGGGAGGGGAGATGACGCAGGTCCGGCGGCTAGGCACCGGACCGACGGCCAGTGACCGATCGTCCACCGTTGCCCGGTGACGATCGACGGTCGTCCCGGTTATACCCCAAAGCCCTGCGGCGAACACAAGCGCAACGGGTGGGTCGCAGACACCATGCCGCCGTGGCGGCACACCGCGCGCGCTAGCTATTTGCTGCGCTCAAGCACCAGCAGCGGATCGATGCGTACATCGAACCAGTTCATCCCCCAATGCAGATGCGGCCCGGTCGCGCGCCCGGTGGCACCGACTGCGGCAATCACCTGGCCTTGCTCCACCCGGTCGCCCACCTTCACGTCGATGCGCGACAGGTGCAGAAAATTCGAGCTCACCCCGAAGCCATGGTCCAGCAACACGGTGCCGCCGGTCAGATACAGGTCCGGCGCGGCAAAGGTCACCACGCCGGCAGCCGGTGCCTTGACCGGCGTGCCGGTGGGCACGGCGATGTCCATGCCCGAGTGGCCGGCACCGGGCTGGCCGTTGTAGACGCGCGCGTTGCCGAAGCGCCCGCTGATGCGGCCCTGCACGGGCCAGATGAAGGCCTGGGCGAAATCGGTGCGGGCATCGTCGCGGTCACGCGCGGCGGTGACCTGCGCCTGCTCGCGCTTGATCCGCTCGGCGATCGCCGCAGGCGGATTGACCGTCTTGGGCGGCACGCCGTTGACGCGCTCCACCGGCCAGTCGCGCGGCGTCACCGCAATGCTGGCGGTCTGTTTGCTGCCATCGGGCCGGGTGATCTGCACCTGCAACGGGCCGGTGGCGTCGCGGCCGATGCCGAACACCACGCTGCCATAGCCGCTGACCCGCAAGCTGCGGCCGGCGTACTGCACCTGGCTGCCCGCCGGCACCTTGCCGATCACCAGCGCGCCCTGCGAAGCGCTTTGCGGAAATACCACCTCCGTAGCGTCGGCAGACTGCGCAGCGACGCTGCCGACAGCGAGCGAGAGCGGCGCCAGCGCAAGCCAGGCGCCAAACAGGGCTGCGCGCATCAGCGGTCGAAGGTCAGGCGCTGACCGGCGGCAGCGCCAATCAATTGTTCGCCATCCCACACCTGCTGGCCGTTGACCCAGGTCGCGGCGATACGCGAACGGAACGTGGTGCCTTCGAACGGCGACCAGCCGCACTTGGACAGCACCTGCTCGCGCTTCACGGTGAACGGGGTGTTGTCGATCATCACCAGGTCGGCGAAATAGCCTTCGCGCAGGAAGCCACGCTCTTCCACATCGAACAGCTGCGCCGGCGCATGCGCGAACTTCTGCACGATGCGGGTGATCGGCAGCTTGCCCTCGTGCACCAGCTCCAGCGCGGCGACCAGCGCGTACTGCACCAGCGGCAGGCCGGAGGGCGCCTGTGCGTAGGGCTTCTGCTTTTCTTCCCAGGTATGCGGGGCGTGGTCGGTGGCGAGCACGTCGATGACGTCCTCGGCCAGCGCCTGGATCAACGCTAGGCGGTCGTCGGCGTCCTTGATCGCGGGGTTGCACTTGATCAGGTTGCCCAGTCGCGCGTAATCGCTGCGGTCGAAGCGCAGGAAGTGGATGCAGGTCTCGGCGGTGATGCGCTTGCGCAGCTTGCCCTCTGCATCGACCAGCGGGCCGGCTTCGAACAGCGCCAGCTCGTCGGCGGTGGAGATATGCAGCACGTGCAGGCGGGTGTTGTGCTTGCGCGCCAGCGACACCGCCAGCCGCGAGGACTTCAGGCAGGCCTCGCGTGAGCGGATGTCCGGATGCATCTCCGGGGTCAACGCGTCGCCGTACTTTTCCTTGTACTGCGCCAGCGTCGCGTCGATGGTGGGGGTGTCTTCGCAGTGGGTGATGATCGGCGTCGGCGCGTCGCGGAAGATCGCGTCCAGCGTCTCGGGATTGTCGACCAGCATGTTGCCGGTGGAGGCGCCCATGAACACCTTGATGCCCGGGGCGGTCTTCGGGTCCAGCGTCTGGATCGCGGCCAGATTGTCGTTGCTGGCGCCCATGTAGAAGCCGTAGTTGGCCCAGGCGCGCCCGGCCGCCGCGTCGTACTTGGCCTGCAGTGCGGCCGCGTCCAGGGTCGGCGGATTGGTGTTGGGCATGTCCATGAAGCTGGTCAGGCCACCGGCCACCGCGGCGCCTGATTCGGTCGCGATATCGCCCTTGTGGGTCAGGCCCGGCTCGCGGAAGTGCACCTGGTCGTCGATCATGCCCGGCAGCACCCAGCGTCCGGCCGCGTCCACCACGGTGTCGCCTGCGGCTGGGGCGATCTTGCTGGCGATCTTGGCGATGCGGCCGGCTTCGATCAGCAGATCGGCGTCGAATTCCTTGCCTTCATTGACCAGGCGGGCGTTGACGATGAGGGTTCGGCTCATGGATGAGGTCCTTTGCAACTACAGGAAGGGGAAGCGGGCGAGGACGCGGGCGCGTCGGGGACGGGATCGAACCCGCCCGGATGAAAGGGATGGCAGCGGCCGAGCCGGCGTGCGGCCAGCCAGCAACCGCGCAGCGGGCCGAAGCGGCCGATCGCGGTCATCGCGTATTCCGAGCAACTGGGCGCGAAACGGCAGCGCGGCCCCAGCAGGGGGCTGATGAACCGCTTGTAGAAGCGCAGCAGCGCGATGAGCAGGCGTGAGATCACTTGCCAATGATATGCCACTTGGATTAATACGTGGTTGCCGGAGGTCCGTGGGGTAAGCTATAAAGGCCCGCTTTCCCGGGCCCCGGGGGAACCAAGGATGAGCGTTTCGTGGCTGCTAAAAAACCTGCAAAAAAGGCCGTAGAGGCCGCCAAGAAGTCCGCCAAACCCGTTGCGAAGAAGGCAGCGGCGCCTGCCGCTGCAAAACCGGCCGCCAAGCAGGTCGAGCCGGCTGCCAAGCAAGCGGTTGCCAAGAAGGCAGCTGCGAGCAAGACCGCGGCCAAGCCGGCGCCGGTCGCCAAGACCGCAGCGTCCAAACCCGCGGCCGCCAAATCTGTAAAATCTTCTGTCGCCAAGCGTGCTGCCAAGCCGGCGGCGAACAAGGCAGCTCCGGCTGCCGCCAAACCGGCCGCCAAGCCGGTGGCGCCCAAGTCCGTACCGAAGCCGGCTACCAAGCCGACTCCGGCCAAGTCAGTCCCGGTCAAGGCTGAAAAGCCCGCGCCCGCACCGGCCTCCAAGGCCGCCCCTGCGAAGCCGGCAAAGCCTGCGACCCCGTCACTCAAGAATCCCGTGCCCGTTTCGAAATCTTCAGCAAAAACGCCAACCAAAACCGAAGCCCCCGCCAAGCCCGCCGCGACCCGTCCGGTCGGCAAGGTGGCCGTGGCCGTGACCTCCAAGCCGTCCAGCCCGACCCCCAAGACCAAGTACAAGGTGGTCGAGTACAAGACCGATGAGGCCACCGGTCGTCCGATCCTGCCGCAGGGCTACAAGCCTGCAGCCGATGAGGAGTACATGAGCAAGCTGCAGCAGGAGTACTTCCGTCAGCGTCTGCAGAGCTGGCGCAACGACCTGATCGAAGAGTCCAAGCAGACCATCGAAAACCTGCGCGAAGAAGTGCGCGACATCGGCGACGAGGCCGAGCGTGCCACGCGCGAGACCGAGAACTCGCTGGAGCTGCGCACCCGCGACCGTCACCGCAAGCTGATCGGCAAGATCGACAGCACGCTCAAGCGTCTGGAAGACGGCGACTACGGTTACTGCGTGGACACCGGCGAAGAGATCGGCCTGGACCGGCTGGAAGCGCGCCTGACCGCCGAACGCACCATCGACGCCCAGGAGCGTTGGGAGCACCTGCAGAAGCAGCAGGGCGACTGATCGTTCGACAAGGTCCAGGCCTTGTCCGTCGACTGAAAGACCCCGCCATGTGCGGGGTTTTTTTATGCGCATCGTGCCAGCGCAACGGACGTTGCAGTGGTCGACACGCCTGGCGCGTGTCATGCGGCCAGGCAGGCATCGATCAGGTGATATCGATCAGACCTGCGGGCACCGTCGCAAACCTCACTGCCGCAGACCTCACTGCAGGTCGCGCAGATCCAGCTTGCGCAGCTTGGGCGCCTTCCACGCGGTGGTGGCGACCACGCCCAGGGTCACGCAGCCGCCGATCACCACCGCCGGCACCAGGCCGACCAGGCGTGCCATCACCCCGTCGTAGAACGCACCCAGCTCGTTGGACGAGCCGATGAAGATGCCGTTGATCGACGACACCCGGCCGCGCATCGCATCGGGCGTGGCCAGCTGCAGGATGGTCTGGCGCACCACCACCGACACCCCGTCGCACATGCCGTAGACCAGCAGGATCGCCGCCGACAGCCAGAAATGCCGCGACAGGCCGAACGCGATGGTGCACAGACCGAAGCCGGCCACCGACAGCATCAGGATGCGCCCGGCATTGCGCTGCAGCGGGTGCCGCGCCAGCCACACGCCGACCACGATCGAGCCCAGTGCCGGGGCGCCGCGCAGGATGCCCAGCCCTTCCGGGCCGTAATGCAGGATGTCGTGGATGAAGGCCGGCAGCATCGACACTGCGCCGCCCAGCAACACCGAGAACATGTCCAGCGCCATCGCGCCCAGCATGATCTGGTTGGACAGCACGAACTGCGCACCTTCGGCGATGCTGCGGAAGATCGGCGCACGCGGGCCTGCGTTGACCGGCTCGCTGACACGCAGCAGCGCCAGCGCCAGGATTGCCACCAGCGCCACGCCGGCGGCCACGCCATAGGCCAGGCCCTTGCCGCCCCAGCCGACCAGCACGCCGCCCAGCGCCGGGCCGATCACCATGCCGGCCTGGAAGGTGACGCTGCCGATACTGGCGCCGCGCGCGAACGCCTCGCGCGGCAGCGCACGCGCGAACAGCGCGTTGTAGACCGGCGACAGGAACGAGCGCGCCGCACCGGTCAGCGCGATGGCCGCGTAGATCGGCCACACGCCCTGCACCGGCAGCCAGCCATGGGTGATGGCCAACAGCAGCAACGCGGTGGCGACCAGGCCCAGCACCGCGACCATGCCGAGGCGTCGGCGCGGCAGATGATCGACCAGATAGCCGGCAAACGGCGCGATGCAGAAGAACGGCAGGATCTCCGCCAGGCCGATCAGCCCGAGCGAGAGCGGATTGCGGGTGATCTCGTAGATATGCCAGCCGACCGTGACCGCGACGATCTGGTACGACAGCATCGCCGCCACGCGATACAGCAGCACCAGGCCGAAGCCGGGATGAGCCAGCAGCGTACGCAGCGAGGCGGCGGGCGAGGGCGTCGGCGTGCTCACTGCTGGGCGCGGGCGGTGTCGCGGATGAAAGCCAGCATTGCCGCCACGCCGTTGCTGCGGGTCGGCGACAGATGCTTGGCCAGCCCGATGCCGGCGATGTAGTCCGGCTCGGTGGCCAGGATCTCCTGCGCGCTACGCCCGGAGTAAACGCGCAAGGCCAGATAGATCAGCCCGGAGACGATCGCCGAGTCGCTGACGGCGTGGAAGTCCAGCCGCTCGGCATTGCCCTCCGGCACGATCCATACCATCGACTGGCAACCATGCAGGCGGTGTTCTTCGGTCTTCCACTGTTCGGGGAAGCTGGGCAGCTTGCGGCCCAGGTCGATCAGGTACTGGTAACGCTCGGACCAGTCGCCGAAGAAGGAGAACTCCTCGGCAATGGCGGCCTGTGCGTCGACGGCGGTGGGTTCAAGCGGGAAGGGGGTGGTGGTCATCAGAAAATCCAGATTCGGTCGGTGGTAGCGCTGCCCGGCGACACCGCAATGGCGCCCATCACCCGCCGGGGCGAGAAGGCGGCGCGGTTTGCGCGCCATGGGCGCGCGTGCCTTGAAGCGCCCGCGCCGCCAGCGCGGGCCGGGGCGCGGAGCGGGGGTTGGGGCGAGGGTACGGGCAAAGCCTCGCTGGAATTCGATGCGGGTGGCTTCGCCCTTACCGCAAGGAAGGTGCATGTGGCTGCGCTCGCACCCTGATCCGCCCCTACGGGGCACCTTCCCCCAAAGGGAGAAGGGCGGAGGGTCATGCGCGCTTCCAGCGCACGCCTTGCGGAGTGTCTTCCAGCACGATGCCTTCGTCGGCCAGCTGCGTGCGGATGGCGTCGGCGCGGGCGAAGTCCCTCGCTTTCTTGGCGGCATTGCGTTCTTCGACCAGCGCCGTGATGCGTGCATCGTCGCCGGCGTCGGTGCCGCGCGAGAACCAGGCGGCCGGATCCTGCTGCAGCAATCCCAGCGCCAGGCCTGCGCCGAGCAGCCGCGACTTCAGCCCGGACAGCGCGGCAACACCTGCCGATGCGTCGCTGCCCTGTGCGAGTTGGGTGCGCAGCGCGCGGGCCTCGGAGGCAATGCTGGCGATGACCGACAGCGCAAGCGGGGTGTTGAGGTCGTCGTCGAGCGCGGCTTCCACCTCGTCGGGAATCGTGGCCGGCTGCGCGGGGGCGATCCCGGCAGCGTGTTCGGCCGCGGCCAGGTCGCGCAAGGTGCCGTACAGCCGGTCCAGCGTGTTCTTGGCCTGGTCGATCAGGCCATCGGACCAGTCCAGCGGCTGCCGGTAATGCGCGCTCAGCAGCGCGTAGCGCAACGCCTCGGGCGGGTGGCGGGCGATCAGGTCGTGCACGGTCTCGATGTTGCCCAGCGACTTGCTCATCTTGGCGCCGCTGAAATTGAGCATGCCGTTGTGCAGCCAGAACCGCGCGAACGTGGCTCCACCATGCGCGCACTCGCTCTGCGCGATCTCGTTCTCGTGATGCGGGAACTGCAGGTCCACGCCGCCGGCATGGATGTCGATGGTCGGGCCCAGGTGCGCGGCAGCCATCGCCGAGCATTCGATATGCCAGCCCGGGCGGCCGCGGCCCCAGGGCGAGTCCCAGCCGGGCAGCTCGTCGCTGGAGGGCTTCCACAGCACGAAGTCGCCGGGGTCGCGCTTGTACGGCGCCACGTCCACGCGCGCGCCGGCCAGCATCTCGTCCGGGTCGCGGCGCGAGAGCTTGCCGTAGTGCGCAAAGCTGGCCACCGCGAACAGCACATGGCCTTCGGCGGCATAGGCATGTCCGTTGGCAATCAGCTGCTCGATCATCGCCACGATCTGCGGGATATGCGCGGTCGCTTCCGGTTCGATGTCCGGCGGCTGCACGCCGAGCGCGGCCATGTCCTGGCGGTAGATCGCGGCGAAGCGGTCGGTGATGGTCGAGATCGGCACGCCCTGCGCCTGCGCGGCGGCGTTGATCTTGTCGTCCACGTCGGTGATGTTGCGCGCGTAGCGCAGCGCGCCGTAGCGCCGGCGCAGCAGGGCGGCCAGCACATCGAACACGACCGGGCCGCGGGCGTTGCCGATATGCGCGTAGTTGTAGACGGTGGGGCCGCACACATACAGAGTGGGGCTGGACGGATCGAGCGGTGCGAACGGCTCGACCCGCCGCGTCAGGTTGTTGTGCAGGCGCAGGCTCATCGGCATCTGAAAAAGGATAACCGGGCGATTCTAGCCGGTCGCGGCGATGTGGCGAACCAACCGCACGCGCGCAGCAGCGCCGGTGACCGGATGGGCTGCGTTCAGCCCAAGGTATCGCAAGCTCCATACACTTACGTATTGCCTGGCTGCGCCCTCCTGGTACTGATGCGACCTTCCCCGTTCTTCCTGCTGCTCTGTGTGTTCGCCTGGCAGGCATCGTCAGCGCACGCGGCGGAAACCGATCCCAAGAACCGGGTGGTGGTGATCGAGAACGTGAAGCTGGATTACGCGCAGGTGCTCAATGTCGAGCCGGTCTACCAGACCCTGCGTGCCACCCGCATGGAGGAACAGTGTGAGGCCGAGCAGGTCGCGCCGGTAGCAGCGGCACCGGTCGAGGACGAAGGCCGTATCAACCGGATGGTGGATTCGGTCAAGGAGATGTTCTCCCGTCGCCCCGAACCGGCGTCCGTGCCGATGGCGGTGCCGCCGACCAGCACACGGCGCAACTGCCGGGTGGTGGAAGTGCCGCGCGAGTTCCGGCGGCCGATCGCCTTCGACGTGGATTACGTCTACAAGGGCACCAAGTACCGTTCGCGGCTGCCGGAAGACCCGGGTAACCGGCTGCGCGTCCGCGTGTCGGTCACCCCCTACATCCCCGACGCCATCGTCGCGCCGCCGCGCTGAGCCGCGCGGCGGTTGCGCCGTGCCCGCATGCATGCGAGGATTCGCGCCCTATGTACGCAAACGCCTTTCAGCACGACACCAGCGCCGCCCGGATGGCCTCCGGCATGACCTCGCGTGCCCGCCGACCGGAATCCCACATTTTCGCTGGGTAACCGGAGCGTTTTGCTGTTCCGCCGTTGAAAACCCAGCCCGCAGGCTGGGTTTTTTCGTTTTGACGTCACAAAAGTTTCAACCGCAAGAAACGCGCATGTCGCGCACCCCGCCGCTCCTGGCGGACCACGCAGCAGAAGCACGCAGCACAAGGATCGATCGATGTCACTGAAGCACTTCTTGAACACCCAGGACTGGAGCCGCGCCGAACTGGACGCGCTGTTGACCCAGGCCGCGTTGTTCAAACGCAACAAGCTGGGAAGCGAGCTGAAGGGCAAGTCGATCGCGCTGGTGTTCTTCAACCCGTCCATGCGCACCCGCACCAGCTTCGAGCTGGGCGCGTTCCAGCTGGGCGGGCATGCGGTGGTGCTGCAGCCGGGCAAGGACGCCTGGCCGATCGAGTTCAATCTGGGCACGGTGATGGATGGCGACACCGAAGAGCACATCGCCGAAGTGGCGCGGGTGCTGGGCCGTTATGTCGACCTGATCGGCGTGCGCGCGTTCCCGAAGTTCGTCGACTGGTCCAAGGACCGCGAGGACCAGGTGCTCAGGAGCTTCGCCAAGTATTCGCCGGTACCGGTGATCAACATGGAGACCATCACCCACCCGTGCCAGGAGCTGGCGCACGCGATGGCGTTGCAGGAACACTTCGGCACCCAGGATCTGCGCGGCAAGAAGTACGTGCTGACCTGGACCTATCACCCCAAGCCGTTGAACACCGCGGTGGCCAATTCCGCGCTGACGATCGCCACCCGCATGGGCATGGACGTGACCCTGCTGTGCCCGACGCCGGACTACATCCTGGACCCGCGCTACATGGACTGGGCAGCGCAGAACGTGGCCGAAAGCGGCGGCTCGCTGCAGGTCAGCCACGACATCGACAGTGCCTACGCCGGTGCCGACGTGGTGTATGCCAAGAGCTGGGGCGCGTTGCCGTTCTTCGGCAATTGGGAGCCGGAAAAGCCGATCCGCGACCAGTACCAGCACTTCATCGTCGACGAACGCAAGATGGCGCTGACCAACAACGGCGTGTTCTCGCACTGCCTGCCGCTGCGTCGCAACGTCAAGGCCACCGACGCGGTGATGGATTCGCCCAACTGCATCGCCATCGATGAAGCCGAGAATCGCCTGCATGTGCAGAAGGCGATCATGGCGGCCCTGGCGGGCCAGGGCCGCCGGGATTCGTGATTGGGGATGTGGGATTCGCAACGGCGAACCCGGCTCCCGACCCAACCTAGTCAACTTCTAAAGAGACCCCCATGTCGCAGCAGACCGCTTCCACCAATCCCGAATCCCCACTCTCCAATCCCGGCACAAAGAAGGACATCGTCCTGGCGTTCTCCGGTGGCCTGGATACCAGCTTCTGCATTCCGTATCTGCAGGCGCAGGGCTATGCGGTGCACACCGTGTTTGCCGATACCGGCGGGGTGGATGCCGAGGAGCGTGATTTCATCGAAAAGCGCGCGGCCGAACTTGGTGCCGCCAGCCATGTCACCGTCGATGGCGGTCCGGCCATCTGGCAGGGCTTCGTCAAGCCGTTCGTGTGGGCGGGCGAGGGCTATCAGGGCCAGTACCCGTTGCTGGTGTCCGACCGTTACCTGATCGTCGACGCCGCGCTCAAGCGCGCCGAGGAACTGGGCACGCGCAGCATCGCCCACGGCTGCACCGGCATGGGCAACGACCAGGTGCGTTTCGACCTGGCAGTGAAGGCACTGGGCGATTACCAGATCGTGGCGCCGATCCGCGAGATCCAGAAAGAACACACCCAGACCCGCGCCTACGAGCAGAAGTACCTGGAAGAGCGCGGCTTCGGCGTGCGTGCCAAGCAGCAGGCCTACACCATCAACGAGAACCTGCTCGGGCTGACCATGTCCGGCGGCGAGATCGACCGTTGGGAAGCGCCGGGCGAAGGTGCGCGCGGCTGGTGCGCGCCGCGCAGCGAGTGGCCGGCCGAGCCGCTGACCGTCACCCTGAAGTTCGTCGAAGGCGAGGCCGTTGAACTCAATGGCAAGGCGCTGCCGGGCGAGCAGATCCTGGCCCAGCTCAACAAGTTGTTCGCGCCCTACGGCGTGGGCCGTGGCGTCTACACCGGCGACACCGTGATCGGGTTGAAGGGCCGCATCGTGTTCGAGGCGCCAGGCCTGATCTCGCTGCTGACCGCACACCGCGCGCTGGAAGATGCGGTGCTGACCAAGCAGCAGAATCGCTTCAAGCCGGATGTGGCGCGCAAGTGGGTGGAGCTGGTGTACGAAGGCTTCTATCACGATCCGCTCAAGACCGACATCGAGGCGTTCCTGAAGTCGTCGCAGGCCAAGGTCAATGGCGAGGTCACGCTGGAAACCCGCGGCGGCCGCGTCGATGCGGTGGCGGTGCGTTCGCCGCACCTGCTCAACACCAAGGGCGCGACCTATGCGCAGTCGGCCGACTGGGGCGTGGAGGAAGCGGAAGGCTTCATCAAGCTGTTCGGGATGAGCTCGACGCTGTATGCCCAGGTGAATCGCTGAAGTTTCAGGGCACGTATGCAAAGCCCCTCTCCCCCGGGGCGAGAGGCACGGCGTACGCGCCACTGGCGCGCGTGCCTTGGAGCGCCCGCGCCGCAAGCGCGGGCCGGGGCGCGCAGCGGGGGTGAGGTGAGGGTGCGAGCGAAGCTCCTGCAGGGTGCGGTGCACTCGGCTTCGCCCGTCCCCTCATCCGCCCCTTCGGGGCACCTTCTCCCGGTGGGAGAAGGGTGGCCTGGATGCGCTGTAGGTGTTGTTTGCGCAACCTCGCACCACGGTGCAGTTGTGACTTTTGTTAGCCGCCACTTCGGACCATTGATCAAACCGACATGACCGATCTACTTGCCTCCACCCTCGAACACCTGGAACAGCTGGTGTCCTTCGACACCCGCAATCCGCCGCGGGCGATCGCTGCCGAGGGCGGCATCTTCGATTATCTGCGTGCGCAGCTGCCCGGTTTCCAGGTCGAGGTGATCGACCACGGTGCCGGTGCGGTCAGCCTGTATGCGGTGCGCGGCACGCCCAGCTACCTGTTCAACGTGCATCTGGACACGGTGCCGGATTCGCCGCACTGGAGCGCCGATCCGCACGTGATGCGGCGTACCGACGATCGCGTGATCGGCCTGGGCGTCTGCGACATCAAGGGTGCGGCAGCGGCGCTGGTGGCAGCGGCCAATGCCGGGCAGGGCGATGCGGCCTTCCTGTTTTCCTCCGACGAGGAAGCCAACGACCCGCGCTGCATCGCCGCGTTCCTGGCGCGCGGTGTGCCGTATGAGGCGGTGCTGGTCGCCGAGCCGACCATGAGCGAGGCGGTGCTGGCGCATCGCGGCATCAGCTCGGTGCTGATGCGGTTTGCCGGGCGTGCCGGGCATGCCTCGGGCAAGCAGGACCCTTCCGCAAGTGCATTGCATCAGGCGATGCGTTGGGGCGGCAGGGCGCTGGACCATGTCGAGTCGCTGGCGCATGCGCGTTTCGGCGGCCTGACCGGCCTGCGCTTCAACATCGGTCGGGTCGAGGGCGGCATCAAGGCCAACATGATCGCGCCGGCGGCCGAGCTGCGTTTCGGCTTTCGTCCGCTGCCGTCGATGGACGTGGACGGTTTGCTGGCGACGTTTGCCGGATTTGCCGATCCACACGCGGCGCATTTCGAAGAAACCTTCCGCGGCCCCAGCCTGCCGTCCGGCGATATCGCGCGGGCCGAGGAACGCCGCCTGGCCGCCCGCGATGTGGCCGATGCGCTGGACCTGCCGATCGGCAATGCAGTGGATTTCTGGACCGAGGCCTCGCTGTTTTCGGCCGGCGGTTACACCGCCCTGGTCTATGGCCCCGGCGATATCGCCCAGGCGCACACCGCCGACGAGTTCGTAACGCTTGCGCAGCTGCAGCGTTACGCCGAGTCGGTACATCGCATCATCAACGGCTCAAACTGAAGCCGCGTTCCGCGCCCAGGCGCGGCCATCCCTCTCTTCGATCACGGCAATGTCCCTCTCCGCACAGCCCCACAAACAGACCCGCCAGACCATCGTGCGCCTGCTTTCGAGCATGGCCAGCGCCAAGGAAATCAGCCAGTACCTCAAGCGTTTCTCGCAGCTGGATGCCAAACGCTTTGCGGTGGTCAAGGTGGGCGGCGCGGTGCTGCGCGACGACCTGGACGCGCTGACCTCGTCGCTGTCGTTCCTGCAGGAAGTGGGGCTGACCCCGATCGTGCTGCATGGCGCCGGCCCGCAGCTGGATGCCGAACTGTCGGCGGCCGGTATCGAGAAGCGCACCGTCAACGGCCTGCGGGTGACCTCGCCGGAAGCGCTGGCGATCGTGCGCAAGGTGTTCCAGGCCTCCAACCTCAAGCTGGTCGAGGCGCTGCAGCAGAACGGCGCGCGTGCGACCTCGATCACCGGCGGCGTATTCGAAGCGCAGTATCTGGACCGCGACACCTACGGCCTGGTCGGTGAGGTCAAGGCGGTCAACCTGGCGCCGATCGAAGCCAGCCTGCAGGCCGGCTCGATTCCGGTGATCACCAGCCTGGGCGAGACGCCGAGCGGGCAGATCCTCAACGTCAACGCGGATTTTGCCGCCAACGAACTGGTGCAAGAGCTGCAGCCGTACAAGATCATCTTCCTCACCGGCACCGGCGGTCTGCTGGATGCCGATGGCAAGGTGATCGACTCGATCAACCTGTCCACCGAGTTCGACCATCTGATGCAGCAGCCGTGGATCAACGGCGGCATGCGGGTGAAGATCGAACAGATCAAGGATCTGCTCGATCGCCTGCCGCTGGAGTCGTCGGTGTCGATCACCCGGCCGGCCGATCTGGCCAAGGAACTGTTCACCCACAAGGGCTCGGGCACGCTGGTGCGGCGCGGCGAGCGCGTGCTGCGCGCGACCTCCTGGGACGAACTGGACCTGCCGCGGCTCAGGACGCTGATCGAATCCAGCTTCGGCCGCACGCTGGTGCCCGATTACTTCAGCAACACCAGGTTGCTGCGCGCCTATGTCAGCGAGAACTACCGCGCCGCGGTGATCCTCACCGACGAAGGCATGCTGGGTGCAAGCGCGCTGATCTACCTGGACAAGTTCGCCGTGCTCGACGACGCCCAGGGCGAAGGCCTGGGCCGTGCAGTGTGGAACGTGATGCGCGAGGAAACCCCGCAGCTGTTCTGGCGCTCGCGTCACAACAACCAGGTCAACATCTTCTACTACGCCGAGTCCGACGGCTGCATCAAGCAGGAGAAGTGGAAGGTGTTCTGGTACGGGCTGGAGAACTTCGAGCAGATCCAGCACTGCGTGGCGCATTGCGCGACGCGCCAGCCGACGCTGCTGGGCTGAGTACGATGGCGCCCGTCGCATTGCCAGCGCTTTGGCGCGAGCTGCCCACGCTACGCGGGCAACACGCAACACTGGAACCATTGCAAGCTGCGCATGCCGATGGTCTGCGCGCTGCGCTGGGCGATGGGGCCTTGTCGCGGCTGTGGTACACCGGCGTGCCGGCACCGGCGCAGGTGGACGACTACGTGGGCGCGGCCCTGGATGCGCAAGCCGACGGGCGGGTGCTGCCTTACGTGGTATGCGATGCGGCCGGCGAGGTCGTCGGCTGCACACGCTATTACGGGCTGGATGCGACAGTGCCCAAGCTGTCGATCGGCTACACCTGGTACGCGCCGCGCGTGCAGCGCAGCGGCGTCAATACCGACACCAAGCGGATGCTGCTGCAGCACGCCTTCGAGACGCTGGGCTGCCTGAGCGTAGTGTTCGAGACCAGTTGGTTCAATCACACCTCGCGCGCGGCGATTGCGCGGCTCGGTGCAAAGCAGGACGGCGTGCTGCGCAATTACACCCGTCACCCTGACGGCACGCCGCGCGACACCGTGGTGTTCTCCATCATCGATACGGAATGGGCCGGGGTCAAACGCCACCTGCAGTTCCGCCTGGAAGCAAACGCATGACTGTTCAAACAACGACCATCGGCATCGTCGGGGCCCGCGGGCATACCGGATCGGAATTGATCAAGCTGGTGGCGGCACACCCGCATCTGCAGCTGCTGTTCGTGTCCTCGCGCGAGCTGGCCGGGCAACCGGTGGCCAAGCACAACGCGGCGTATCGCGGCGAGCTGCGCTACGAGAGCCTGGATGCCGATGCGGTGGCCGCCAAGGCCGCCGACGTGGTGATCCTGGCATTGCCCAACGGCAAGGCCGAGCCCTTCGTCGCGGCGATCGACTCGGCCAGGCCGCAGACGCTGCTGGTCGATCTGTCGGCCGATTACCGCTTCGATCCGGCCTGGTATTACGGGCTGCCGGAGCTGACGCGCGGCAGCTACGCCGGGCAGCGACGCATCAGCAATCCGGGCTGCTATGCCACCGCGATGCAGCTGACGATCGCGCCCTTGCTCGACCAACTGGCCGGCCCGCCGCAGTGTTTCGGCGTGTCCGGGTATTCCGGCGCGGGCACCACGCCGTCGGACAAGAACAACCCCGAGTTGCTGGCCGATAACCTGATGCCGTATGCGCTGACCAACCACATGCACGAGCGCGAAGTCTCTGCGCAGCTCGGTGTGCCGGTGGAGTTCATGCCGCATGTGGCACCGCACTTCCGTGGCATCACCATGACCGTCAACCTGTGGCTGCAGCAAGCGCTGACGCGCGAGCAGGTCCAGGCGCGCTACACGCAGCGTTACGCCGACGAGCCGTTGATCGAGATCGTCGATGAAGCGCCGTGGGTCAGCCGCATCGCCGGCAGGCATGGCGTGCAGATCGGTGGCGTGACGCTGGCGCCGGGCAACAAGCGGGTGGTGGTGGTGGCAACGCTGGACAACCTGCTCAAGGGCGCGGCGACGCAGGCGATGCAGAATCTCAACCTGGCATTGGGCTGGGACGAATTGACTGCGATTGGCTGATGATGCGAGTCCCTCGCAAGAGCCCGCACTTCCTTGTGCGGGGATTTAAAGATGCGAGTCCCTCGCGACAGCCCGCACCTCCGTGTGCGGGGATTTAAGCTGACAATTTATTTCGAGACGCTTTCCGATGACCAATCTGTTGTGGCAAAAACCCGGCGTGGCGGTGGACGCCAAGATTCAGAGCTTCCTGGCCGGCGACGACGTCATCCTGGACCGCGAGTTCTTCCTGTACGACATCGCTGCCAGCAAGGCGCATGCGCAGGGACTGCAGCACATCGGCATCCTGTCGCTGCAGGAGCTGGGCGGACTGAGCGAACAGCTCGACCTGCTGGCGGCTGATTTCCGCAGTGGCACGTTCGTGCTGGACGAGCGCTACGAGGACTGCCATTCGGCGATCGAGGCGCGCCTGACCGAACGGCTGGGCGATGCCGGCCGCAAGATCCACACCGGGCGCAGCCGTAACGACCAGATCCTGGTCGCCACGCGCCTGTGGTTGAAGGACAAGCTGCAACGCGTGGCCGAGCTCGGCGCGGAAATCGCCAAGGTGGCGCTGGACCGCGCGCATGCCGAAGCCGCGTTGCCGGTGCCGGGCTATACGCATATCCAGCGTGCGGTGGTGTCCTCTGCCGGCATGTGGTGGGCGGGCTGGGCCGAGGCCTTTATCGACAACGCGGTGCGTGCGGCCGATACCTTGCGCCTGGTGGACAGCAATCCGCTCGGTACTGCGGCCGGCTACGGCGTCAACCTGCCGCTGGACCGTGCACACACTACTGCCGAGCTGGGCTTTGCACGGCTGCAGGTGTCGCCGATCTATGCGCAGCTCTCGCGTGGCAAGTACGAACTGGCCGCGCTCGAGGCGCTTGGCAGCGCAACGCTGGACCTGCGCCGGATCGCCTGGGATCTGTCGTTGTTCACCAGCGGCGAGTTCGCCTTCGTCGCGTTGCCGGCGCAATACACTACCGGCAGCTCGATCATGCCGAACAAGCGTAACCCCGACGTGATCGAACTGATGCGTGCCACCCACGCCAGCGTGGCCGCCGCGCGGACCGAGATCGAACAGCTGCTGTCGCTGCCATCGGGCTATCACCGCGACCTGCAGAGCAGCAAGGGCGCCATCGTGCACGGCTTCGGGCGCGGCCTGGCGGCGCTGGAACTGCTGCCGGCCCTGCTGGCCAATCTGGAATGGCGCCCGGATAAGCTGCGTGCGGCGATCGATTCGGGCATGTACGCCACCGACGTGGCGGTGGAAGCGGCGGTTGCCGGCGTGCCGTTCCGCGAGGCCTACAAGGCGGCCGCGGAATCGGCCGACACTGCAGGGCGGGGGCGCACGCCGGAAGGCAGCCTGGCCGCCCGCGTCTCGCCAGGCGCCGCCGCAGATCTGCAGCTGGACGTCCTGCGTGCCCGCTGGCAGGCGCTGGTTTGATGGCCGCGATCAGCACCGACACCGCCGAGCATTACCCCTGGGGCGAAGCCAGCGACGGCTGGCACCTGTTGCGCGACCCCAACCTGAGCGTGCTCGAAGAGCACATGCCGCCCGGCGCGGCCGAGCTGCGTCACCGGCACAGCCGCGCGCGGCATTTCTTCTATGTGCTGGCCGGCGAGGTGATGCTGCAGCTGGATGGCGAGCAGCATGTGCTCGGGGTCGGGCAGGGCCTGCATGTGCCGCCCGGTTCCACCCATCAGATGCACAACCTGTCCGAGATGGAAGCGCGCTTTCTGGTGATTTCCGCGCCGTTCGGCCGTAGCGAGGCAACACCCGACAAGGAGGCAGGCTGATGGCGACACGCTATCTGGTGCTGGCGATGCGCAAGCCGGATTTTCCGGCCGATGTGGTGCAGCCGCACCGTGCATTTCTCGACACGCTGCGGGCGGCCGGGCAGCTGGAACTGACCGGCGGCTTCAGCGATGGCAGCGGCGGCGCGTACGTGTTGATCAACGTCGCCAGCCTGGAAGACGCACAGCAGATCGTCGCGCGCGACCCATTGGCGCTGCGCGATGCCTCCACGCTGACCGTTCATGAGTGGAACACGCACTGAGCAGGTTGTCGCCATGAGCACGCCCATCGCCACTGCTGCGTCATTTACCGAGCAGGCGCTGCCGCCATGGCGACGCGCGGTGCTCAAGGTCGGCAGCAGCCTGCTCGCCGCCGATGGCGGTGGCCTGTCGCCGCGTTTTGCGCTGGGGCTGGCGCAGTTCGTCTCGGCCAACCTGATGGCCGGGCGCGAGCTGGTGATCGTGTCGTCGGGTGCGGTGGCCGCCGGCCGTGCGATCCTGCCGAAGGCTGCCGAGGCCGGTGCGCCGATCGCCGCGCGCCAGGCGCTGGCTGCGCTGGGGCAGGCGCAGTTGATCGCGCTCTGGCAGCGCTTCTTCGAGCGCCCGGTGGCGCAGGTGTTGCTCACCCACGACGACCTGCGTAACCGCCGCCGCTATCTCAACGCACGCGCCACCCTGGGCGAGTTGTTGCGGCTGGGCGCGTTGCCGGTGATCAACGAAAACGACACCGTGTCGGTGGACGAGCTCAAGCTGGGCGACAACGACAACCTGGCCGCGATCGTCGCCGCCCTGGTCGATGCCGATGCCTTGTTCATCGCCACCGATATCGACGGGCTGTACAGCGCCGATCCGCGCAGCAATCCGCTGGCGCGGCCGCTCGACGAGGTGGCCGAACTCACCGCCGAGGTACTGGCGATGGCCGGCGGCAGCGGCAGCAGCGTGGGCACCGGCGGCATGCGCACCAAGCTGGAAGCCGCCGCAAAGGCCGGCGCGGCCGGCATCGAAACCTATCTGTTCAACGGCCGCAATGGCGATGTGGTGCGGGCACTGGCGCAGGATCGCCTGCACGGCACGCGTATCCACGCCGCACGCACGCGCATCGCCGCCCGCAAGTACTGGCTGCGGCATGCGCCGGTGGAAGCGGGCGCGATCCTGATCGATGCCGGTGCCGCCGCCGCACTGACCGACAAGGGCGCCTCGCTGCTGCCGGGCGGCGTGGCCGGTGCGCAGGGCGACTTCCGGCGTGGCGACATGGTGGAGATCCACCTGCGTGACGACGCCGGCGAGCGCTGCCTGGCACGCGGCGTCAGCCAGTATTCGGCGGTGGATATCCGCCGCATCGCCCGCCGCCACTCGCGCGAGATCGAGCCCGTGCTCGGTTACAGCTACGGCGAGAATGTGGTGCATCGCGATGATTTGGTGCTTTTGTAGCGGGGAATCGAGAATCGGGAATGGGGAATCGCAAGAGCGCTTCCAGCCAACTTTCCCGCTGCCGATTCTGTCGCAGTAAAGTGATGGCGCGCGCTTTTACCATTCCCGATTCCCCACTCCCGATTCCACAATGACCATCAAAACCCTAGCCCTGCAATGCCGTGATGCCGCGCAAGTGCTGTCGCAACTGTCCGCGTCTGCCAAGCAGGCCTTGCTGGAGGCGATGGCGGCCGCGCTGGAACAGGATGCGGCGGTGATCCTGGCGGCGAATGCGCGCGATCTGGAGGCGGCGCGTGAGAAGGGGGTTGGTGCTGCGATGCTCGATCGTCTGGCGCTGGACACAAAGCGCCTGGACGGCATCGCAGCCGCGCTGCGCGAGGTGGCGCAACTGCCCGATCCGGTCGGGCAGGTCACGCGCGAGGATGTTCGCCCCAACGGCATCGTCGTGCAGAAGGTGCGGGTGCCGCTGGGGGTGATCGCGATGATCTACGAGGCGCGCCCGAATGTGACCGCCGATGCCGCAGCACTGTGCATCAAGGCCGGCAATGGCGTGATCCTGCGTGGCGGCTCGGAAGCAATCCACTCCAACACCGCGATCGCGCGCGCCCTGCAGCGCGCCTTGCGCGAGGCCGGCGTGCCGGAAGCGGCGTTGACCCTGGTCGAGGATCTGCGCCGCGAGACCATGCTGGAGCTGCTGCAACTCAGCGACATCGTCGATCTGGCGATTCCGCGTGGTGGCGAAGGGCTGATCCGCTTCGTGGCCGAGCATGCGCGCGTGCCGGTGATCAAGCATTACAAGGGCGTGTGCCATCTGTTCGTGGATGCGTCGGCGGACGTGAATCTGGCCGTGCGTCTATTGGTCGATGGCAAGGCCAGCCGGCCCTCGGCCTGCAATGCGCTGGAGACCTTGCTGGTGCATGCCGACATCGCGGCGCGCTTTCTGCCGCTGGCCGCGCAGGCCCTGCGTGAGCGCGAGGTGGAGCTGCGTGGCGATGCGGCAACGCGCGCACTGTTGCCCGACGTCGCAGCTGCCAGCGACGACGACTACGCCGCCGAATTCCTCGACCTGATCCTGGCGATCCGCGTAGTGCCGGATCTGGACACCGCGCTGGCGCATATCCGCCAGTACGGCTCGGACCACACCGAGGTGATCGCCACGCAGGATGCCGCCAACGCCGAGCGGTTCGTGCAGTCGCTGCGCTCGGCGGTGGTAATGGTCAACGCCTCCTCGCGTTTCTCCGATGGCGGCGAGCTTGGCCTGGGCGCGGAGATCGGCATCTCCACCACGCGCCTGCATTCCTACGGCCCGATGGGCCTGGAGGCGCTGACCGTGGAGCGCTTCGTGGTGCGGGGCCAGGGCCAGATACGGCACTGATTGGCGATACGCAGGCCAGCCACCCGGCAATCACGACCTACCCGGCAACCACGACCTTTGACACTCCCCCGGCAGGCCGCGCTCTGCCTACAGTCGACGACTGCCCACGCACGTTCCGGAGTCGTCGATGCGCCGTTTTGCCGCCTGCCTGCTCGCCACCGCCATTGCCGCCGCCACCGGCAGCGCGCTGGCGCAAACTTCGCCGATGACGCCGGACATCACCGGCAAGCCGTTCGTGGCAGGTGATGCCGCCAACGACTACATCAAGCGCGAGGTGATGATTCCGATGCGCGACGGGGTCAAGCTGCATACGGTGATCGTGCTGCCCAAGGGCGCGCGCAATGCGCCGATGGTGCTGACGCGCACGCCGTACAACGCCAGCGGCCGCACCGAGCGCATGGCCTCGCCGCATATGAAGGACCTGCTCGCACAGGGCGACGACGTGTTCGTGGAAGGCGGCTATATCCGCGTGATCCAGGACGTGCGCGGCAAGTACGGCTCCGAAGGCGATTACGTGATGACCCGGCCGTTGCGCGGTGCGCTCAATCCCAGCGAGGTCGACCATTCCACCGATGCCTGGGACACCATCGACTGGCTGGTGAAAAACGTCAAGGAATCCAACGGCAAGGTCGGCATGATCGGCTCGTCCTACGAAGGCTTCACCGTGGTGATGGCGTTGACCAACCCGCATCCCGCGCTCAAGGTCGCGGTGCCGGAAAGCCCGATGATCGACGGCTGGATGGGCGACGACTGGTTCAACTACGGCGCGTTCCGCCAGGTCAACTTCGACTATTTCACCGGCCAGCTCACCCAGCGCGGCAAGGGCAGCGGCATCGCGCGCCAGGGCCATGACGACTACAGCAACCTGCTGCGCGCCGGGTCGGCCGGCGATTTCGCCAGGGCCGCCGGCCTGGAGCAGCTGCCGTGGTGGCACAAGCTCACCGAACACGCCGCCTACGATACGTTCTGGCAGGAGCAGGCGCTGGACAAGGTGATGGCGCGCACCCCGCTCAAGGTGCCGACCATGTGGTTGCAGGGGCTGTGGGACCAGGAGGACATGTGGGGTGCCATCCATAGCTACGCGGCGATGGAGCCACGCGACCGCAGCAATACGCTCAACTACCTGGTGATGGGGCCGTGGCGGCACAGCCAGGTCAACTACGACGGCAGCGCGTTGGGCGCATTGAATTTCGACGGTGATACCGCGCGCCAGTTCCGCCACGACGTGCTGCGCCCGTTCTTCGATCAATACCTGGTCGATGGCGCGCCCAAGGCGAGCACGCCACCGGTGTTCATCTACAACACCGGAGAGAATCATTGGGACCGTCTGCAGGCCTGGCCGCGCAGCTGCGCCAAGGGCTGTGCATCGCGCAGCAAACCGCTGTACCTGCAGGCCGGCGGCAAGCTGTCGTTCCAGCGGCCGGCGGCAGGCCAGCCGGGTTTCGAGGAGTACGTGGCCGACCCGGCCAAGCCGGTACCGTTCGTGCCGCGCCCGGTGGACTTCGGTGATCGCAGCATGTGGACCACCTGGCTGGTGCAGGACCAGCGCTTCGTCGACGGCCGCCCGGACGTGCTGACCTTCGTCACCGAGCCGCTGACCGAACCCCTGCAGATCGCCGGCGCACCCGAAGTGCATCTGCAGGCCTCCACCAGCGGCAGCGACAGCGACTGGGTGGTGAAACTGATCGACGTGTATCCGGACGAGATGGCGTCCAGTCCCAAGATGGGCGGCTACGAGTTGCCGGTGTCGCTGGCGATCTTTCGCGGCCGCTATCGCGAGAGTTTCAGCACGCCCAAGCCGCTGGCATCCAATCAGCCGCTGGCGTTCCAGTTCGGCCTGCCGACCGCCAACCACACCTTCCAGCCGGGCCACCGGGTGATGGTGCAGGTGCAGTCCAGCCTGTTTCCGCTGTACGACCGCAATCCGCAGACCTACGTGGACAACATCTTCTTCGCCAAGCCCGGCGATTATCGAAAGGCCACCCAGCGCGTCTATGTGAGCCCCGAGCAGCCCAGCTACATCAGTCTGCCGGTACGTTGACCGCGCGGGCGCCGCGTGGCGGCGGCGCCCAGACGTCTTCCAGCAACTGCGGGCGGCAGGCCACCCAGGCGGCCGCCAGCTGCACCAGGATGCAGATCACCAGGAAGACGAACGGCGAGGTCCAGCCGCCGTGGTGCGCGTGCAGCCAGCCGAACAGGAACGGCCCCAGGCAGCTCACCGCATAGCCCATGCCCTGCGAGAACCCGGACAGGGCCGCCGAGCCGGCTGCGGTGCGGCTGCGTTGATTGACCAGCACCAATGCCAGCGGGAACGTGCTCGGCCCCAGGCCGAGCAGGGTCACCCACAGGATCGGCGCGGCCAGCGGCGCCCACCACAGCCCGGCAAACGCGACCAGATGGCAGGCCGCGCACAGCAGCACGATCGGAAACGGGTTGCGCATGCGGACCGCCAGCGCCGGCATGGTCAAGGCACCAACCATGCCCAGTGCCGCGAACAGCGCCACCATGGTGCCGCCGAATGCGGGCGAGGCGCCGGCTTCGCGCAGCAGCGTCGGCAACCAGGTGAACATCGAATAGGTGACCAGCGAGGTCATGCCGAAGGTCACCGCCATGCTCCAGCCCAGGGCGGTGCGTGCCACGCGGCCCTCGGCCTCGGGCGTGGGTGTGACCGGTGCCGGCCCGGTCGCGTGAATGCGGCGGTGGCTGGTGTGCACCATGGCCCAGGCCGCCAATGCCAGCAGTGCCGGCAACACCCACACCACCATCGAGCTGCGCCAGCCCAGCGCATCGGCCACCGGTACCGCCAGCAGTGCCGGCAGCAGGGTGCCGACCTGCAGCACGGTGATGTAGAGCGTGCTGACGCCGCCGACGCGATCGCCGAAATAGCGCTTCACCAGCGGCGGCAACACCACGTTGCCCATGCCCATGCCGGCGAGTGCCACCAGCGAACCGATCAGCAGTCCGGCAGTGCCCGGCAGCAGCGGGCGCAACACCAGGCCGACAGTGGCCAATGCCATCGACAGCAGCGCGGTGCGCAGCAGGCCGAAGCGGCGCAGCAAGGCCGGCGTGGCCACACCGGTCAGTGCGAATGCAGCCGTCGGTAACATGCCGAGCGCACCCATGGTGGGCGCGCCGAATGCGTACTCGTCGGCAATGCGTTCCAGCAGCGGCGTCAACGACGTCACCGCGGTACGCAAGTTGAAGGCGGACAACAAAATGGCAGCCAGCACCAAGCCGCGACCACGCAACCGGGCGGACGGGGAGGCAGCGGCAATGACAACAGACATGACAGACCATCCGCACTGCGCGCATGCATGCGCCAGCGCCTGAAAACACAAAACCGGCACGAGGCCGGTTTTGTGTTTTGAAACTGGTCGGGGAGACAGGATTCGAACCTGCGACCTCTACGTCCCGAACGTAGCGCTCTACCAGACTGAGCTACACCCCGAAGGAGCCGCGTATGTTACATAGGGAATGCGGAATCGGCAAGCATCTAGCGAAAATAATTTTACTGATGCGGTTGGCCACGCTCCGGCTCGCGTGCTTCGAACCACATGCCGTTGAGCACGGCCGCCAGTGCGGCCAGACCGGTGCCGAGGATCCAGGCGAAGTACCACATTGTCGTTCTCCTTGAGTTGTTGAAGCAGGTGCGAGGTTGAGGCCTGCTGCGAGCGCGATGCAGCTGTGCATCGCAACGCGCAGCGGGCATGCTCAGTAGGCGTTTGGATTGGCCGAGAGTTCGTCGGCGGTGACCTTGCCCTTGAGCACGCGATAGACCCAGCTTGTGTAGGCCAGCACGATCGGCATGAACAGCGTGGTCGCCAGCAGCATGATCCACAGCGTCAGGTGGCTGCTGGAGGCATCCCACAGCGTCAGGCTTGCGCTCGGTGCGGTGGACGAGGGCAACAGGAACGGGAACAACGCAAAGCCGACGGTAAAGACGATGCCGACGATGGCGCAACCCGAGGCGATGAACGCCAGGCCGCCGCGACGCACACGCAATAGCAGCGCATTCATTGCCAGTCCGACCAGGCCGATCAGCGGTGCCATCAATGTGGCCGGCATGCTGCTGTAGTTGTGCAGCCAGCCGCCGGCTGCGGTGAGTGCGGCGGTCTTGCCAAGCGGATTGGTCGGCGCATCGGTTGCCAGGAGCGAAGTCACTGCGTAGCCCGGCAGACCCAGCGCCACCCATGCACCGGCGGCGGCAAACAGCGCCACCGCGCAGAGCGCGGCGATGCTGCCAAAACGCGCCGCACGCTCGGCCACCGGTCCGTCGGTCTTCAGTACCAGCATCGCCGCGCCGTGCGCCATCAACATCGCCACGCTGAGCAGGCCGGCGAGCAGCGCGAACGGCGTCAGCAGCCCGAACAGGTTGCCGGTATAGAACGTGCGCATGCTGGCGTCGAAGTGGAACGGCACACCGAGCAGCACATTGCCGACCGCCACGCCCATGATCAGCGCCGGAATGCAGCCGCCGACGAACAACGCCCAGTCCCAGTTGCTGCGCCAGCGCTGGTCGGCCAGCTTGCCGCGGAACTTGAACCCGACCGGGCGCAGGATCAGTGCGAACAGGATCAGGAACATCGCCAGATAGAACCCGGAAAAACTCACCGCATACAACGGCGGGAATGCGGCGAAGATCGCGCCGCCGCCCAGGATCAGCCAGACCTGGCTGCCTTCCCAGACCGGGCCGATGGTGTTGATCACCAGCCGGCGTTCGGCATCGTTGCGGGCCACCAGCGGCAGCAGGGTGCTGACGCCCAGATCGAAGCCGCCCATCACCGCGTAGCCGGACAGCAATACGCCGAGCAACAGCCACCAGATCACGCGCAATGTGGTGTAGTCGAGCAAGATGAAATCCATGGTTGTCTCTCCTGGCTTACGGTGCGCCGCCGGCCAGCGCGCCGGTGCTCAATGGGGCGTCGGGTGAGGACGCGTGGGGCGAGCTGCCGTGCGGCGACGGGGTGCGTTGGCTCGGTGGAAATAGCGCATCCGGGCCCTTGCGGATGGTCTTCAGCGACAGCTTGATCGCGATCACCAACAGCGTGGTGTACAGCGCGGTGAAGCCGACCAGGGTCAACACGATTTCGTACAGATCCAGTCCCGAGGCGGCATAGAAGGTCGGCAGCACGCCTTCCACCGCCCATGGCTGGCGGCCGTACTCGGCCACGAACCAACCGCACTCGATCGCGATCCACGGCAGCGGCAGGCTCCACAGCGCCAGGGTCAGGAACCAGCGTTTTTCCTCGAAGTTGTGCTTGCAGGCGAACCAGAACGCGATGGCGAAGAAGGCGATCAGGTAGATGCCGATGGCGGCCATGATGCGGAAGGTCCAGAACAGCGGCAGCACCCGCGGCACGGTGTCCATCGCGGCCTGGGCGATCTGCTGCGGCGTGGCATTGCCGATATCGTCGCGATAGCGCTTGAGCAGCAGGCCGTGGCCCAGATCCTGCCAATGTGCCTCGAAGACCTTGCGCGCTTCGGCATCGTCCTTGTTGGCGCGGATGCGTTGCAGCGCGCCGTAGGCGATCTGGCCGCCGCGGATGCGATGCTCGGCACGGCCGACCAGTTCCAGGATGCCGGGGATCGGCTGGTCCAGCGAACGTGTGGCGATCAGACCCATCAGGTACGGGATCTTGACCGCGTAGTCGTTGCGATGGGTCTGCTGGTTGGGAATGCCGAATGCGGTGAAGTCGGCCGGGGCGGCTTCGGTTTCCCACATCGCCTCGATCGCCGCCAGCTTCATCTTCTGGTGTTCGTTGGCGGCGTAGCCGCTCTCGTCGCCGAGCACCACCACCGACAGCGAGGACAACAGGCCGAACGCGGCAGCCACTGCGAACGAACGCCGCGCCATCTCCACATGGGTGCCGCGCAGCAGATAGAACGCGCTGATCGCCATCACGAACACCGCGCCGAGCACGTAGCCGGCGCTGACGGTGTGCACGAACTTGGCCTGTGCCACCGGGTTGAACAGCACCGCCATGAAATCGACCACTTCCATGCGCATGGTGTCCGGGTTGAACACCGCGCCGGTCGGGTTCTGCATCCAGCCGTTGGCGATCAGGATCCACAGTGCCGAGAAGTTGCTGCCCAGCGCCACCAGCCAGGTGGTGGCCAGGTGCTGCACCTTGCTCAGCCGGTTCCAGCCGAGAAAGAACAGGCCCAGGAAGGTCGCTTCCAGAAAGAACGCCATCAGGCCTTCGATCGCCAGCGGCGCACCGAAGATGTCGCCGACGTAATGGCTGTAGTAAGACCAGTTCATGCCGAACTCGAATTCCATCACGATGCCGGTGCCCACGCCCATGGCAAAGTTGATGCCGAACAGCACGCCCCAGAACATGGTCATGCGCCGCCAGATGTCCTTGCCGGTCATCACATAGACGCTTTCCATGATGCCGAGCAGGAACGACAGGCCCATGGTCAGCGGCGGAAAGATGAAGTGGTACATCGCGGTGACTGCGAACTGCAGCCGCGACAGTTCAACAACTGTCGAGTCGATCATGGCGGGTGGGCCTGGTTGGGTGTCGATGAAGGAATGCAGCCGATCATCTGCGCTTGCCGCGACACGCGCGTTGATCCAGATCAATGCCGCGGCGGGCGGGTGCGGCACAATGCGCAGCCCGTAGCGGGAAGTGGCGACTTACAATCGCTTGCAACACGATGTCTTCCTTGAGAGCGATGTGAGCCAGCCCAGCGTGCGAGCCAGCGAAACGCCAGCCCAGCGCCGTCAACGCGGCCAATGGCTGGATGCACTGGCGGCCCCGGCCACGCGTGCGCGGCGCCTGGCCGGCGTGGCGGTGGCGGTGTCTGGGGTACTGCTGCTGGCGCAGGCGGCGGCGATCGCGTGGTTGCTGCAGGCGGTGCTGGTGCAGCATCTGGCGCTGGCGCAATTGCGCGACGTGGGGGCGGGGCTGGTCTGTGCGCTGGTAGGGCGCGCGCTGCTCAATGCCTGGGCGCAGTCGCTGACCGGCGAGGTGGCCGATGTGGCCAGGCGCGAACTGCGTGCCCGCATCGCGCGCCGCCTGGTGCAGCATGGGCCGGTGTGGCTGCGTCGGCAGCGCAGCGGCGAACTGGGCGAATTGAGCCTGGCGCATACCGATGCGCTGGAGGGCTACTTCGTCGGCTACCAGCTCGCACGCACCGAGATGCTGCTGGTGCCGCCGCTGATCCTGGTCGCGGTGTTTTCGGTCGATTGGGTGGTGGGCCTGGTGCTGCTGCTGACCGCACCGCTGATTCCGTTCTTCATGATGCTGGTGGGCTGGGGCGCCGAAGCCGCCGGGCGCGACCAGCTGAGCGAGCTGGCGCGGATGGGCGGGCACTTTGCCGATCGCCTCAAGGGCCTGGGCCTGTTGCGCGTGTATGGCCGCGGCGAGGCCGAGTTGAGCGGCATTGCCGCGGCGGCCGAAGGCGTGCGCGAGCGTTCGCTCAAGGTGCTGCGCATCGCCTTCCTGTCGTCCACGGTGCTGGAATTCTTCGCCTCGGTGAGCGTGGCGATCGTGGCGCTGTACTTCGGCCTGACCTATCTGGGCATGCTCGATCTGCACGGCTTGCCGACGCTGGGCGCGGGCATGTTCTGCCTGCTGCTGGCGCCGGAATTCTTTGCGCCGTTGCGGCGGCTGGCGGCGCATTACCACGACCGTGCCAATGCGCTGGCGGCGGTGGCCGAAGCCGAGCGCCTGCTGGAAGGCTTCGCGCCGGCATCGGCAACGCCACCGGTGACGGTGCCGCCCTTGCGTGCACTGGAACCGGCCCAGGCACACGCCCCGCTCTTGCAGGCGCGCGATCTTGCGCTACGGCCGCCGGGCGCGCCGCACACGGTGGTCGCGCATTTTTCGCTGACCTTGCAGCCCGGGCAGCGCGTTGCCGTGATCGGTGCCAGTGGCAGCGGCAAGAGCACCTTGCTGGAGGGCCTGGCCGGCTGGCTGGCGCCGGAGGCCGGCAGCGTGGTGCTGCGGCAGGGGACTCGCATCGGCTATGCCACGCAGCGGCCGTATCTGTTTCACGGCAGCATCGCCGACAACCTGCGCCTGGCCGATCCGCAGGCCGGCGCTGCGCGCCTGCACGCGGTGGCCGACGCTGCGCAGGTGCTGCGCTTTGCCGCGCAGCTGCCTGCGGGCCTGGACACGCAGATCGGCGAGCGCGGCTTCGGGTTGTCCGGTGGCGAAGCGCGGCGCGTGGCCCTGGCGCGGCTGTTGCTGCGTGAGCCGGACCTGTTGCTGCTGGACGAACCCACTGCCTTCCTCAATCCGGACACCGAAGCGGAGTTGCTGCGCACCCTGGGTGTGTTCGCACGCGGCCGCGCGGTGGTGCTGGCCACGCACAGCGCGGCGGTGATGCGCTGGGCCGACACGGTGATCGACCTGCGCGGCGCCACCGTCACAGCGGAGCTGCCATGAACGACACACAGCCCGACCGTCTGCGCGATGTGTTTCGCCGGCATGCCTGGCGCCTGCTGCTGTCGGCGCTGTTGGTCCTTGTCACCATGCTGGCCGGCGTGGGCCTGCTCGGCCTGTCCGGCAGTTTCCTGACCGCCGCTGCTTTGGCCGGTGTCGCCGGCATGGGCAGCGGCTTCAATTTCTTTTCGCCCTCGGCCGGCATTCGCGCGCTGACCTTTGCGCGCATCGTTTCGCGTTATGGCGAAAAATTGATCGGCCACGACGCCACGCTGCGCATCGCCCGCGACCTACGCGTGTGGTTCTTCCGCCGCGCGTTGCCGCTGGCGCCGGGCCGCCTGTCGGCCACGCGCACCGGCGATCTGCTGGCGCGGCTGATGTCCGACATCGGCGAGGTCGATGGCGTGAGCGTGCGCGCGTTGGCGCCGTTGAGCGCATTGCTCGGCATCTGGGTGGCCGGCGTGGTGGCAGCGGCGCTGATCTATCCGCCGGCTGGCGTGTTGCTGGTGGTGCTGGGCGTGGTCATCGGCGGCATGGTGCCGTGGCAGGTGGCGCGCGGCGGTGCGCAGCGCGAACAGCTGCGCGCCCGGCAACGCACCGCCTTGCGCACGCAGGCGTTCGAGGGCCTGGAAGGTGCGGCCGATCTCGCTGCGGTGGATGCGCAAGGTGCCTGGCTGCATCAGGTCGATGCAACGGCGGCGGCGGTGGTCGATGGCGATCGCCTGCAGCGCCGTCGCCTGATCGGCGGCAACCTGCTGCATGCGGTCTGCGGCGGTATCGGTCTGGCCGGCATGTTGTGGCTTGGGTTGAGCGCGGCAGAACGTGGATTGATTGCTGCGGAAATGGCGGCTGGGCTGGTGTTCCTGACCATGGCATTGCTGGAGGTCTGGGCCGGCGCCGGGCTCGCCTTGCAGGCGCTGCAGAGCGCGCGCGTTGCGGCCAAGCGCCTGCAGTCCATCGTCGACCAGGCGCCGTCGGTCGTCGATCCGTCGCAGCCAGTGGATGCGCCACGCAGCGGCACGCTGCGCCTGCAACAGGTCAGTTTTGCGTGGCCGGGCAGCGGACGCCCGCTGCTGCAGGCGCTCGATCTGAGCCTGGCGCCTGGCGAGCGCATCGCCATCAGCGGTGACAGCGGCAGCGGCAAGAGCAGCTTGTCCGCAGTGCTGTTGCGGCTGTGGGACCCGCAGGCCGGGCAGGTGAGCTACGCCGATATCGACCTGCGCCACTTCGCGCAGGCGCAATGGCATCAACGCATCGCCTGGCTGCCGCAGAATGCCCCGGTGTTTGCCGGCACGGTGCGCGACAACCTGCGCATCGGCGATGCCGGCGCAGGCGATACGGCCATGTGGAACGCGCTGGACCAGGTGCGTCTGCGCGCCTGGGCCACCGCGCAAAACGGCCTGGACACCTGGGTCGGCGAAAACGGCGCCACGCTCTCGGCTGGCCAGGCGCGCCGGCTGGCGCTGGCGCGCGCCTTGCTGCGCGAGGCGCCGATCCTGCTGCTGGACGAACCCACCGACGGCCTGGATGTGGATACCGCGCACGCCTTGCTGCTGGATCTAGCTGCCGCGCTGGGCGAGCGCAGCCTGGTGATGATCACCCACGACAGGGTGCCCGATGGCGTGGTGCAGCGACGCTATCGCCTGCGGGCCGGTGCGCTGGAGCCGTTGGCCTGAGGATGCTGTTGCCGGTTCGCACTGACCGGTTGTGCGCATGTATCACGCAGGCGCCGCTCACCCCAGCAATGCGTGGAGTGCTGCCATCAGCGCAGGTTGGCGGCATGCCCAATACAAGGCGGCGACGTTCGCTACGACAGTGATCCAGAACCGCAGCTGGAAGGCCGCCTTGCTGGATTTATGCCGGAACAGCGCCTGCGCCAGCAACGCGCCCGGCCAGCCGCCGAGCAGTGCGATGAGGTGCAGGGTGGCTTCCGGTGTGCGTTGCCGGCCGCGTTGGGCTGCGCTCTTGTCGAGCCGGTAGATCAGCATCGCCAGCAAGCTTGCAGCCGCGTACCACAGCGCCAGCAGCGCCGGCAGGCGACCTGCAACCACCATGGCGGTCATGCCGATCAGGAACAGCAGCGCCAGCGTCTTGCGCGGCAGGCTCTGCTGCCGTGACGGACCACGCCGCCGTTGCGCAGGTCTGGAAATCAGCAAGCATCCAGGAAGTTGCGTACCGCCGGCCCGAAGCGCGCAAAATCGACCAGGAAGGCATCGTGGCCTTGTGGCGAATCCAGCCCGATGAAGTGTGCCTCGGCACCGCCGGCGCGCAGGCCTTCCGCGATCTGTTCCTGTTGCTGCACCGGGAACAGGATGTCGGTGTTGGCACCGATCGCCAGCGCCCGCGCGATGCGGATCTGCGCCAGGCCGGCCAGCACCGTGGCGTCGGTCGAGATGCCTGTATCCGGCCTGGCGGCGACAGCAGTGTCGTCGGTTTGCGTGTCATCGATACGCGCGTCGATGGCCGGGCTGTTGTCGACATACTCGGCCAGATCGAACCAGTCCATCGAGCGGCTCAGATACAGATAGCAATTGGGATCGAAGAAGCGCACGAAGCGGCGCGCATGGCCTTCCAGATAACTTTCGACCTGGAATTCCAGGCCGAACGGATCGTCGGCGGCCTGTTCGGAATCCAGCCGCACGCGGCCGAAGCGGCCGTCCCATTCCAGTGCCGAGCGGTAGGTGATCACGCCGAGCTTGCGCGCCATGCGCATGCCCGATTCCGGGTAACACGTGTTGTCGTAATGGCCGCCGTTCCAGTGCGGATCCAGGCGGATGGCTTCGCGCTGCAGCGAGCGGATCGCGATCGAGAACGGCAGCGCCTGCGCACTGCCGGAGATATTGATATGGCTGCGCGCGATGCCGGGGTGGCGCAGCAACAAGGCCAGTGCGGTCATGCCGCCCATCGAGTTGCCGATCAGGCAGGCCAGTTGCTCGATGCCCAACGCGCGCACCACGTCGGCTGCGGCATCGGCCACATCTTCGATCGACAGTTCCGGGAAACCCAGGCGATACCGCGTGCCGGTGGCAGGGTCGATCGACGCCGGGCCGGTCGAGCCCTTGCAGCTGCCCAACGAATTGACGCAGACCACGAACCAGCGTTCGGTATCGATCGGCTTGCCAGGCCCGAGCATTGCTTCCCACCAGCCCGGCTCGGGATTGGCCGGATTTGCCGCGGCATGCGCATTCGGCGACAGACCGGTGACGATCAACACCGCATTGCTGCGATCGGCTGCCAGCGTGCCCCAGGTTTCGTAGGCGACACGCGCCTGCAGCAGCACACCACCGCGCTTCATCGGAAACGGCGAGGGCAGCGCGTGGAACAGCGTGCCGGGGGGAATGAATTCGGTCATGCGGCAATTCTATCTGCCATGGCAGGTGCCGGGGGGCAGGATGGGATTCGGGATTGGGGATTCGGGAATTGGGAATCGGTTTGAGTCGTTGCTCTGTGTGATGCCACTCTGCAGAGCGGCGGATCTGCGGTTTGGTTGCAGGGTCCTTGCCCTCGACGTTGCGAGTTTGCTGCAAGGACCAGTGGAGATGGTCGGTGTGCGTGGTTTTCAGCAAAACAATCAGCACACTGCCTGGTGCGGTGTCCTTGCCCTCGACGTTGCGAGTTTGCTGCAGGGCCCTTGCCCGCCCACCATCGCAGGACACGCCGCAAGTACGTCCGTGTAGGCTCTTACGCGGCATCCATGCCGCGTAAGGTCCCGCGACGATGGGCGGGCAAGGACCAGTGGAGATGTTGGGTGTGCATGGTTTTCAACACCGCTGCCGACTCACTCCGGTGCGGCGTCATCGTTGATTGCGTCGCGTCGACACGTGGCGGGCAATCAGCGACCGATTACCAGCTCCACCGGCGCGGCAGTGGGCAGTTCCACCATCAACGGCACGCTTTCGACGTCATCGGCCTGGCGCATTGCGTTGCCGCTGCGCGATAGCCGTGCCAGCACCTGCACGGTGTCCAGCGACGACAGCCGGCGCGTCGGCATCGGGCTGTCGCCGTCGTCCAGGGTGATGGTCAACGGCAGCTCGCGCAGCGCGTGTTTTTCCACCGCCACCGGCATCGGCGTGTCGGCGGCGCGCGCAATCACGAAGACGCTGGTGTCGCCCGGCAACCCGGCGCGTTTGGCGAACTCGGCATCCAGCGTCACGCGTACCTGGATGCGTTTGCCGCTGGCTGCATCGGCGGCAGGCGTAGCCGGCGTCTGGATCGGCGCCAGCCTGGCTTCCTGGCGCGCGGCGTTGATCTGTTCCAGCAGGCCGGGGCGGGTAGAGGCATCCACCACGCGCAACAACGGCTCCCAGGTCTCGCTGGCCTTGGCCGGCTGACCGGCCTGGCGCTGCACCACGCCCAGGAACCAGCGTGCGCGTTGATGGTCCGGTTGCACCGCCAGCGCATGTTCCAGCAGGCGCATGGCCTGCGGATCCGGGCGCCCGCTGTCGTCGGCGAGCATGCGCGACTGCGCGGCAGCCACCAGCACATCCGGCTCGTCCGGACGCAGCGCGACCGCGCGCGCAAACGCATCGCGCGCTTCGGCGAATTTCTGTTGGCTGGACAGCGAGCGCCCCAGCAACACCCAGCCTTCGGCCTGATCGGGATTGCGCGCCAGCGCGGCGCGCAGTTGCACGATGGCTTCATCCAGCGAGCGTGGCGTGGCCGGCCGCTCGGCCGGCGCCTGAATCGCGCTCGGTGTGCCGACCAGCCAGTACAGCGCCGCGCTCGCCGCCAGCAGCAACACTGCGATGCTGGCGGTCAGCCCGCGTGCCTCGCGCCATAGCGGCCGCAGCGCCACGCCGAAGACGAGCAGGGCCAGCACCACCACCGCACTGACGAAGCCGGCCATCACCACTCCTGCTCATCGGCGGGCAGGGCAGGCGCAGCCACGCTGCGTCGGCGCACCAGCAACACAATGGCGCCAGCGCCCAGCAACAACACCAGCAGCGGGCCGAACCACAGCAGCCAGGTGCGCGATTCCACGCGCGGGCGGTACAGCACGAACTCGCCATAGCGCGCGACCAGGAACTGGCGGATCTGCGCATTGCTGCGGCCTGCGTGCATCAGCGCCAGCACTTCGCGGCGCAGGTCCTGGGCAATCTGCGCATTGGAATCGGCCAGCGACTGGTTCTGGCACTGCACGCAGCGCAGCTCGGCGGTGAGCGCATGAAAGCGTGCTTCTTCTTCGGCTGAGGCATAGCGCAGCGGCGCCGGGTCGCCGACCGGCTGGGCCAGGGCCAGCCAGGGCAACAGCAGCAGCGTCAGCAGCCAGGCGCGCATCATTGCTTGGCGTGCAGGTCCGGTGCGGCACTGGGCGAGCGCTCGATCTTGCTCAGCACCGGAATCAGCTGCGTGTCGATGATGGATTGGGTGAGCATGCCGCTGTACTTCCAGCGCACCACGCCGCGCCCGTCGACCAGAAAGGTCTCCGGTGCCGCAGCGATGCCGAAGTCGATCGCGGTACGGCCGTCTTTGTCGGCGACCACCAGCAGGTAGGGGTTGCCCAGCTGTTCGAGCCAGCGTAGCGCATCGTTGCGCTCGTCCTTCCAGTTGTAGCCGATCACGCGCACGCGCTTGGTCAGCGCAAAGCGGCTCAGCACCGGGTGCTCCTCGCGGCAGGCCGGGCACCAGCTGCCCCACACGTTGATGATGTACGGCGCGCCGCGCAGTTCGCGCGCATGCACCACGATGCTGGGGTCGTGCAGCAGCGGCAGCGCGAACTCCGGCGCCGGCTTGCCGATCAGCGCAGAAGGCAAAGCATCGCGATCGTCCTGACCGGAGCGCACCACCGCATAGACCAGCAGCGCTGCCAGCGCGAGCAGCAGCACGATGGCACCTACCAGAACCGCAGTAGGCAGGCGGGGTGAACGTGACTCAACCATCTTGGATCTCCGGAGAACGACGAAAACGCCGGTCGGCCGCGGTGACCAGGCCGCCAAGCGCCATCAGCAGCGCCCCCAGCCAGATCCAGCGGACGAACGGTTTGAGGTGGACGCGGACCGCCCAGGCCTGATTGCCCAGGGGTTCGCCAAGCGCGACATACAGGTCGCCGAACGGGCCGGGACGGATCGCCGCCTCGGTCAAGGTCTGCCCGCCGCTGGCGTAGCGGCGTTTTTCCGCATGCAGCAGGCCGACCGGCGCATCGTCCTTGAACACCTGCAGATTGGCACGGTCGGAGACGTAATTGGGCCCGCGCAGTTCTTCGACATTATCGAAGTGCAGCGCGTAGCGGCCGATCTGCATCTGCTGCCCGGGCGCCAGTGCGACCTCGCGCTGCAGGCTCAGTGATTCCACCAGCAACGCACCGGCCAAAAACACCGCCACGCCCAGGTGCGCCAGCAGCATGCCCAGCATTTCGGCAGTGAGCTTGCGGCCCTTGGCCGCGCGCCGCGTCCACAGGAAACGCAGCGTGCCCAGCAGTACCCAGGCCGCGCCGGCCACGCCGAGTGCCGCCTTCCACTGGCCCTGCGGCGCGGCGAACCAGGCCAGCACGCCTGCGGCAACCGCCAGGCCTGCCCATGGTGCGAGCATCGCCAGCGGACGCGAGGCCTGCTCGCGCTGCCAGCGGGTCAGCGGGCCGAACGGCAACAGCGCCACCAACGGCGCCATCAGCACCAGGAACAAGGTGCCGAAGTAGGGCGGCCCCACCGACAGCTTGCCCAGGCCCAAGGCGTCGGCCAGCAGCGGATACAGCGTGCCCAGCAACACCATTGCGCAGGCGCAGGCGAGCAGCAGGTTGTTCAACAGCAGCAAGGTTTCGCGCGAGCTGCCGGCGAACGCGCGGCGCGGGTCATCGAGCAGCGACAGGCGCGGCGCACGCAGTGCGTACAGCAGCAGCGAACCACCGACCACCGCCAGCAGGAACACCAGGATGAACAGGCCGCGCGACGGGTCGGCCGCAAACGCATGCACGCTGGTCAGCACGCCCGAGCGCACCAGGAAGGTGCCCAGCAACGACAGCGAAAAGGCGGCGATCGCCAGCAGCAAGGTCCAGCTGGCGAAGCTGCCGCGCTTTTCGGTGACCGCCTGCGAATGCAGCAAGGCGGTGCCCACCAGCCACGGCATGAAACTGGCGTTTTCCACCGGGTCCCAGAACCACCAGCCGCCCCAGCCCAGCTCGTAATACGCCCACCAGCTGCCAAGTGCGATGCCGACGGTGAGCATGGCCCAGGCCACATTGGTCCATGGCCGCGTCCAGCGCAGCCAGCGCGCATCCATGCGGCCTTCCAGCAACGCGGCGATGGCGAAGGCGAACGGCACCGCGAAACCGACATAGCCGCAATACAGCATCGGCGGATGGATGATCAGCCCCGGGTCCTGCAATAGCGGATTCAGGTCGGCGCCTTCCAGCGGCACCGGCAACAAGCGCGCGAACGGATTGGAGGTGAACAGCAAAAACGCCAGGAAGCCGATGCTGACCAGCGCCATTACCCCCAGCACGCGCGCCACCACCTGCGCGGGCAACTGCCGCGACCACAGCGCCACCGCCCCGGTCCACAGCGCCAGCACCAGCGTCCACAGCAATAATGAGCCTTCGTGCGCACCCCATACCGCCGAGTAGCGATACATCACCGGCAGCAGGCTGTTGGAATTCTCGGCGACATAGCGCACCGAAAAATCCTGCACCAGGAAGGCATGCGTCAGCAGCGCGAAGGCCGCTGCGATCAGGCCCAGCTGCAGCAACGCGGCCGGCCGCGCGACCGCCATCCAGCTGCTGCGCCCACGCTGCGCACCGG
The DNA here is from genome assembly GCF_040203315.1 of Xanthomonas sp. WHRI 8393. Taxonomy (NCBI): domain Bacteria; kingdom Pseudomonadati; phylum Pseudomonadota; class Gammaproteobacteria; order Lysobacterales; family Lysobacteraceae; genus Xanthomonas; species Xanthomonas sp. WHRI 8393. Next base: position 171,618 of record NZ_JBEGGL010000005.1, read on the forward strand.
CCAGCGGTAGCGCGGCCTGCACCAGGGCCACCAGCAAGGCCAGAATCAGCAGGAAGGTGCCGAGCTCAGGCAGCATCGGGTTGGCGCGTTGGTGGGCAGGCAGTGGTGCGACGCTTGCCGGCGCAATGCAGGGGCGGCCGCCGGGCAGCGTCTGCATGCGCCTGCCCGGGCACGGCGACATCGTCGGCCACGCAAGTAAGCTGCAAGCGATCACAGCGCAGCAAGGCGAACGTTTTGACCCCTGCCATCAACGCAGCGCTCCGGCCTGGTCTGCGGCCGCCGGCACGTCATGCTTGCGGTGCGCGCTGCCCATCTTGTCGGCGACTTCCTTCGGCATATAGGTCTCGTCGTGCTTGGCCAGCACATCTTCGGCAACGAAGACGCCGTTCTGCATGCGCCCGGTCGCCACCACCGCCTGGCCTTCGCGAAACAGGTCCGGCAGGATGCGGTCGTAACGCACCGGCAACTGTGCATCGCCATCGGTGACCCGGAACTGCGCTTCCAGCGAACCGGACGCACGTTGGAACGAGCCTTTCTCCACCATGCCGCCGAGCCGGAAGCGCGCATGCTCGCCGGCGTCGCCGCGCAGCACTTCCGACGGTGTGTACAGATAAGCCACGTTGCGCTGCAGTGCCATCGCCACCAGCGCGGTCGCCAGGCCACCGGCCAGCACCAGCGCGATCACCAGCCAGATCCGGCGGCGCCGTTGCGGGTTCACCGGATCAGCTCCGCATCGCTGGGCACCGCGCGCTTGCGCTCGCGCAGATGCCGCGCCTGCGCGATCTTCGTCGCGCGGCGCAGCTGCCAGCGGCCGGCGATCAGGTCCCACAGCAGCACCAGCACGAATACCGCGTAGGCAGCGATGACGTAGGGCAGGTAGCTCATGCCGCGTGCTCCGGCGCATCGCGCACGATCCAGGCCTTGCCGGCCTCGCGGCGCAGGTTGTCGGCGCGCGCACGCGTCAGCAGCGAACCGGCGAACCAGAACTTGGTGCCGATCACCATCAGCCACAGCGGCAGCAGCATGCTGGCATCGATGCTGGAGGGGCCGAGCAGGCGGATGCTCTGGCCCTGATGCAGCGAATTCCACCACACCACCGAATAGCGGATCACCGGCAGCAGCGCCACGCCGACGATCGCCAGCAAGGCGGCCGCGCGCGCGGCCTGACGGCGATCGTCGATGGCCTGGTACAGACCGATCACGCCCAGATACAGGAACAGCAGGATCAGCTCGGTGGTCAGGCGCGGGTCCCAATCCCACCAGGCGCCCCACATCGGCTTGCCCCAGATGCTGCCGGTCAGCAGGGTGATCACGGTGAACGCCGCGCCGATCGGCGCGCAGGCCATGGCCAGGATTTCGCAGATCTTGATGCGCCAGATCAGCGCGATCGCCGCGTACACCGCCATCAGCCCGAACACGAACAGGCTCATCCACGCGCTCGGCACATGGATATACAGAATGCGGAAGCTATCGCCCTGCTGGTAGTCGGCCGGGACCGCAAACAAGGCCTGCCAGATGCCCACGCCCAGCAACACCGCGGCCAGCGCGTAGCACCACGGCGCCCAGCGCGCAGTGAAACGGTCGAAGATCGGAGGCGAGGCGAGTTGGTGGAACCAGCGGGCGACGACGTTCATGCGATGGCAGCAGCCTTTGGAATGGCATTGGCTCTCGAAACAGCAACAACGCAATGAGTGGAGCGTCTTGTCGACAGCGCATCGACCGCAGGGCTCAACTCAAGGAAATCCGGATTGCGGCAGCCGCAGCCAGCGGTGCCAGCACCACGCCGATCACTAATCCGGCGCCCAGCAACAACAACGCACCCACCGCATCCTGCCCTTGTCCGCTGGCCGCGACACTGCCGGCACCGAACACCAGCACCGGCACGTACAACGGCAACGCCAGCAACGCCACGAGAATACCAGAGCGTTTCATCGTCACCGTCAGCGCCGCGACCACGGCACCAAGCAGGCTCAGAAGCGGTGTGCCCAGCGCCAACGATGCCAGCAGCACTGGTAGTTGGTCATGTGGCAGGTGCAGCAATTCGCCCAGCAGCGGCGTCACCGCGATCAACGGCAGCGCGCTGGTCGCCCAGTGCAGTAGCACGCGCACCGCGATCAGCCACGCCAACGGCACCGGCGCCAGCAGCCATTGCTCCATCGAGCCGTCTTCCACGTCGCTGCGGAACAACGCATCCAGCGACAGCAGGCCGGCCAGCAGCACCGACAGCCACAGCACCGCCGGTGCGGCCTGCGCCAGCAGGTCCGGGCGACCGCCCAGGCCCAGCGCGAACAACACCACGATCAGCAGGGCGAACAGCGCCGGCTGCAAGGCATCGCTGCGACGGCGCCACAGCAGCTGCAGGTCGCGGCTGAGCAGCGCGCGCGCGGCCTGCCACAGCGAGGGTTGTGGCGAATGCAGGCTCATGCCGCCGCCTCCAGCGTGAGCATGCGCGTGCGTACCGGCGGCGCCGCATAGGCGCCGTGGGTGGTGACCAGCGCCGCGCCACCGCCGCGCAGGTGCGCGGAGATCATCCGGTTGACCAGGGTGATGCCGTCCAGGTCCAGGTTGGCGTAGGGCTCGTCCAGCAGCCACAGCGGGGCCGGCGACAACCACAGCCGCGCCAGCGCCAGGCGCTTGCGCTGGCCGGCCGACAGCTGCCGCACCAACGCATCCTCGTAGCCGGCCAGACCGACGATGGCCAGCGCACTGCCGGGCATCTGTTTGGCGCGGCGGCCATGCAGGCCGCACAGGAAGTGCAGGTTCTCCAGCGTGCTGAGATCGGCCTTCAGCCCCGGCAAATGGCCCAGATAGGCCATGAAGCGGCTGCGGTCGCCGCGCCGCGCGGTCTTGCCGTCAATCTGGATCTGCCCGCGCTCCACATGCAGCAGCCCGGCCAGCACCCGCAGCAGCGTGGTCTTGCCGGCGCCGTTGTCACCTTGCACCAGCAGCGCCTCGCCGGCATCGACATGGAAATCCAGCGGGCCGAACACCGGCTCCTCGTTGCGGCTGAAAGCCAGCGCGCGCGCCGCCAGCAGCGGTGGCGCAGTGTGCAGCGGTTCGATCATCGGCGCAGCGGGCTCCCGTCGCAGGACGGCATGGGGTGGGCGAGGCAGGGCGCGCATTGTAGCGACGATGGCGCGCTGCCGGGGGCGCGTTCGGCGGCGTGATGTGTCCGGGAACGCTGTTTTGCATTGCCTGGGCGCAACCGCCTGGCGGCTTTGCGTACACTCGCGGTCCCCCCGTTTGTTGCCCGGACAGGCCCGATGCCCCTCACGACCAAGCTGCCCAAGGTGGGCACCACCATCTTCACCGTCATGTCGCAGCTGGCGGCCGAACACGGCGCGGTGAATCTGGGCCAGGGTTTTCCCGATTTCGCGGTGCCGCAGCGGCTGGTCGATGAACTGACCAAGGCCATGGCGGCCGGCCACAACCAGTACCCGCCGATGACCGGCGTTGCGGTCCTGCGCCAGGCCATCGCCGGCAAGGCGCAGCGCTGCTACGGCGCGCAGGTCGATGCCGACAGCGAGATCACCGTCACCAGCGGGGCCACCGAGGCGATCTTCAACGCCACCCACGCGGTGGTGCGCGCAGGCGAGGAGGTCATCGTGCTGGACCCGGCCTACGACTGCTACGAGCCGGCGATCGACCTGGCCGGCGCGCGCGCCGTGCACGTGGCGCTGGACCCGCAGACCTTCGCCATCGATTGGCCGGCGCTACGCGCGGCGATCACGCCGAAGACGCGCCTGCTGATGATCAACTCGCCGCACAATCCCTCCGGCGCGATGCTGTCTGCCGATGACATGCAGCGCTTGACCGAGCTGTTGCGCGGCAGCGACATCTTCCTGCTCTCGGACGAGGTGTACGAACACATCGTGTTCGACGGCCGCCGCCACGAATCGGTGTTGCGCTGGCCGGAACTGCGCGAGCGCGCGTTCGTGATTTCCAGCTTCGGCAAGACCTATCACTGCACCGGCTGGAAGATCGGCTACGCCATCGCGCCGCCGGCACTGAGCGCCGAGTTCCGCAAGGTGCACCAGTACAACACCTTCACCAGCTTCGGTCCGGCCCAGCACGCATTCGCCGCGATGATTCGCGACGAACCCGAACACGACGAACACCTCGGCGCGTTCTACCAGGCCAAGCGCGACCGTTTCCGCGAACAGTTGCTGACCACGCGCCTGAAGCCGTTACCGGTGCCCGGCGGCTACTTCCAGCTGGTCGACTATTCGGCGATCAGCGACCTGCCCGACACCGAGTTCGTGAAGTGGCTGACGGTGGAAAAGGGCGTGGCCGCGATTCCGCTGTCGCCGTTCTACGAGACCGCGCCGCAAGGGCAACGACTGGCGCGGCTGTGCTTCGCCAAGAACGATGCGACGCTGGATGCGGCGATCGCGCGGTTGCAGCAGCTCTGACGCGCTGGGATTCGGGAATCGGGATTAGGGAATCGTAAAAGCGGTTGGTCGTTTGTTGACGAGTTCGCAGAATGCCGATGACAGGAAGCCACCCGAAACCCGCCGTTCGAATCCCAAATCCCACTCCCGAATCCCGAGCCTTTAATGAACGACCTGCGCATCTCCCTGATCCAAGGTGACACCCGCTGGCATGACCCGGCCGGCAATCGCGACTATTACGGTGCGTTGCTGGAGCCGTTGGCCGGGCAGACCGATCTGGTGATCCTGCCGGAGACCTTCACCAGCGGGTTCTCCAACGACGCCATCGACAAGGCCGAGGACATGGACGGGCCGACCGTGGCCTGGGTGCGTGCGCAGGCGGCGCGGCTGGATGCTGCCGTCACCGGTAGCGTGCAATTGCGCACGCCCGAAGGCGTGTTCAACCGGCTGCTGTGGGCCACGCCGGACGGGGCGCTGCAGTATTACGACAAGCGCCATCTGTTCCGCTTCGGCAACGAGCACCTGCGCTACGCGGCCGGGCGCGATCGCCTGACGGTGGAGTGGAAGGGCTGGCGGATCAATCCGCAGGTCTGCTACGACCTGCGCTTTCCGGTGTTCTGCCGCAATCGCTTCGATGTCGAGCGGCCGGGCCAGCTGGATTTCGATCTGCAACTGTTCGTCGCCAACTGGCCGTCCGCGCGCGCCTATGCCTGGAAGACGTTGCTGCGCGCACGCGCGATCGAGAACCTGTGCTTTGTGGCAGCGGTCAACCGCGTCGGCGTCGACGGCAATCAGCTGCACTACGCCGGCGACAGCGCCGTGATCGATTTCCTCGGCCAGCCGCAGGTGGAAATCCGCGAGCAGCCACAGGTGGTCACCACCACCGTCAGCGCTGCCGCCCTGGCCGAACACCGCGCACGCTTCCCGGCGATGCTGGATGCGGATGGCTTTGTGATTCGGGATTAGGGATTAGGGATTGGTGCAAGCAGGCAAGGCACAGCTATCCGTTTGCCCGCTGTTGCGAATCCCCAATCCCCAATCCCCGCTACTCACCCAACTTGATCTCGTAGATCTTCGGCCACCGCTTGCCGGTGACGAACAGACGATCGTGCTCGGCGTCGTAGGCGATGCCGTTGAGTACATCGTTGCTTGGGTCGCTCAGGGTGTCGGCGTCCGGCACCAGCGCCTTCAAGTCGATCCAGGCGATCACCTTGCCGCTGGCCGGGTCGATGCGTGCGATGCGGGTGGTCAGCCAGACGTTCGCCAACAGCTCGCCGTTGACCCATTCCAGCTCGTTGAGATTGTCCAGCGCCCTGCCGCCGGCAGTGACCTTGATGCTGCCGACCTGCTGCAGCGTCTGCGGATCCAGCCGTCGAATGCGGGCAGTGCCATCGCTCATGTACAGGCTGCTGTCGTCGCGGGTCAGCGCCCAGCCCTCGCCGGAATAACTGAACTGCGTGCGCGGCGTCAGCGTGGCCAGGTCGTAGACAAACCCGCGCTGGTTGCGCCAGGTCAGCTGGATCAGGCGGTCGTGCCAGGCCACGATGCCTTCGCCGAAAAACGGCGCCGGTGTCGAGGCCTGCTGCAGGACGCGGCCGGTCGCCAGCTCGACCTTGCGCACGCTGGACTGGCCCAGTTCGCCGGTGCTCTCGTACAGGTAGCCGTCGAGATAGAACAGGCCTTCGGTAAAGGCGGCGGTGTCGTGCGGATAGGTGCGCACGACGGTATAGCCCTGGGTCGGGATGGTCTCGCCGCAGTGGGCGAGGGTGGGCAGCAGCAGGGCGGCGAAGAGCAGGCTGTAGGCGGTGCGTGGCATGCCGCAATCATCCCATGCCGCCATTGCAGACTGTGGCTGCGCAGGCCGCGGGCCGGCGAAATAATGATTCGCTGAACGGTCGCATGCGTGGTGCCGGCATGTTGTCGCGGCTGCCACATCGGCGCTGCTAGGCTCGGCGCCACGTTCACCAACCGGAATGCCCGCATGATCAAGTCCCTTTCCCTCTTCGCGCTGCTGGGCGCCGCAACGCTTGCACCGCAGGCGCAGGCCGCCGGCAACATCGACTGCCAGCTGTCGTTCAACCTGTCGGGCTGGTCGGTGTTCTACAAGACCGCCAGCGGCACCGGCACCATCAAGTGCGACAACGGCGCGGTGATCCCGGTCAAGATCTCCAGCAAGGGCGGCGGCCTGACCGTCGGCAAGTCCAAGATTGTCGGCGGCCGCGGCACCTTCTCCGGCGCCTACAGCCTCAATGATCTGTTCGGCACCTACGCGGCGGCCGAAGCGCATGCCGGCGTGGTCAAGTCCAGCACGGCACAGGTGGTCACCAAGGGCGACATTTCGCTGGCCCTGGCCGGCACGGGCGAGGGCGTCGATCTGGGCGTGGCGGTGGGCAACTTCGTCATCGAGCGTCGCAAGTAAGACGCTGTGCATGCAGCGCAAGCGTCGCCAATGGTCGACGCCTGCGTGAACGCGCAGCGCCCCCAGACAGTGGGCTCAGCGCTGTTGCTGTACGAACTCGGTGTCGCTGCTGTTTCCAGCAACTGCGATGCCGGGCGCGAACGGAAACACCAATAAAAAACGGCCCTTTGCAGGGCCGTTTTTTATTGCGCGTGCCGCAGCTTAGCGACCGCGATTACCGCCGCCTGGCGGACGACGATTGCCGCCACCCGGCGGGCGACCACCCGGTCCACGCGGCGCGCCGCCCGGACCACCCGGACCGCGATTGCCGCCCGGACCACGGTTGCCACCGGGGCCACCCGCGCGTGCGCCGGTCGGGCGACCGGCCGCCGGACGTGCCGCGCCATACGGGCTGAAACCCGGGTTGGCGTGATCGGACGGAAAGCTCGGCGCATTGCCCGGATGACCGTACGGGTGCTTGCGCTGACCCTGGCCCTGCGACTGGCCCTGTCCGCTACCGGCGCCGCCACGTCCCGCGCCGCCCGCGCCAGGGCGTGCATTGCCCGCGCCGCCACCTGGGCGTGCACCGCCCGGACCCTTCTTCGCGTACGGGCGCGCCTGGCCGGTGCCAGGGCCACCGGGGCCGGCATTGCGGTGGCCGCTCGGGCCGGTGCTCACGCCATCGGGCACGTACCAGCTGCGGAACGCGGCCGGGTTGCCGTCCGGAAGGCCGCGGTCGCCCTTGGAGGGGGCGCGTTGCTTGAATGGGCGCTGCTGCGACTGCTTGGCTGCCGCTTCGCCGCTGACGGTGAGGCCGCCGCGGAAACCGCCCGGCTTGCCACGGCCACGGCCGCCGCGATCTTCGCGCGGGTTGTCGAAGCGGCGCAGTTCGCGTCCTTCGTCGGCGCCGGAGGTCTGGCCGTTGACGTAGGCATTGCTGCGGCCATCGCGCGAGACGTGCACGGTGGACTTGGCGGCGCGGCGCTGGCCGATCACCGGCTGCAGCGTCAGCGCCGACGGCGCGCCTTCTTCCAGCTTGAGTTCGGCACGCAGGCTGTCGACCTTGTCCTGCGCCACTTCGATGGACTGCCCACGCAGCAGTTCGCGCGGCAGCGAGATCTTGCCGTAGCGGCTGCGCTTGAGGCGACTGACCTGGCAGCCCTGCGACTCCCACAGGCGACGCACTTCGCGGTTGCGGCCTTCCTTGACCACCACGCGGAACCAGTCGTGCGAGTCGGTGCCGCCGATGCGTTCGATCTCGTCGAACTTGGCGCCGCCGTCTTCCAGCAGCACGCCGCGCGACAGGCGCTCGATGATGGCGTCGGAGACCTTGTCCTCGCCTTCCGGGGCGCGTACGCGCACCACGTATTCGCGCTCGACCTCGTAGGAGGGATGCATCATCGCGTTGGCCAGCTCACCGTCGGTGGTCAGCAGCAGCAGGCCGGTAGTGTTGATGTCCAGGCGGCCGATGGCGATCCAGCGCGAGCCCTTCAATGCCGGCAGCGACTCGAACACGGTCGGGCGGCCTTCGGGGTCTTCGCGGGTGGTCACTTCGCCTTCGGGCTTGTTGTAGATCAGCACGCGCGAGGGCTCGGTCAGCGCGCTGGCCACGAAACTGCGGCCATCCAGCTCGATCTTGTCGCCGCTGCGCACCGACATGCCGGTCTGCGCGACGGCGCTATTGACCTTGATCAGGCCATCGGCAATGCGCTGTTCCAGCGCGCGGCGCGACCCCAGTCCGGCCTGGGCCAGCACCTTGTGCAGGCGCTCTTCCAGCTTGGGCGCTTCGGGCGCGCTGTCGCGCTTGAGGGAAAGCTTGTTCAACGACAGCTTGCGGGGGGTGTCACTCATGTGTCTGGCTCCGGCCGACGCGTTCTGGGTCGGCCTCTGGTTCGGAATCGGCTTCGTCAACAGCCACGGTCGTCGTCGCGACGGCGTTGTCTTCGTCTTCGTTCACTGCGTCCGCGCGCGTTCCCGGCGCGGTGTCGGGGTCGCCCTCACGGGCGTCATCTGGGTTCAACGGTTTTGGGTCCTGCGCCGAGGCATGCTCGGGGTGTTGCGGTGTGTCGTTACTCGATTCATCGGCGCTGGCCTGGTCATCGACCGCGTCGGCGTGGTGTTCGTGTTCGTCGTCGACTGCAGTGCCTGGGCTGGCGATCTGGTCGCTGTCGTCTACATCAACATCGGTATCGCCATCGCCATCGGCATCGACGGCCAGCTCGGCATCGGCATCGGCGTGCATTGCATCGTTGCTGTCGCTGGTTGCATCGGTGGTGCTGTCCGATGCCGGCAGCACCTCCTCGGCATCGCGCTGTTCCTGCGCGTCGTCGCCCGGGTCGGCGTCCACGTCAGCGCCAACATCCGCTGCCGCGTCAGTCCGGGCGGCAATCGCCGCATCGGCGCCGGCGCCATCTGCATCCGCACTATCCGGGTCTGGATCCGTATCCGGACCCGCTTCAGCATGCTCCGCACCCATCGCCGCCGACGCCGGCACCGCGCCATCCAGTTGGCCGTCGCGGTCCAGCGGCAGCTGCGGTTCCAGCTCGGCAATGTCCTTCAACTCAGACAATGGCGGCAGCTCGTCCAATCGCTTGAGCCCGAAGTAATCCAGAAAGCCCTTGGTAGTGCCGAACAGGGCCGGCTTGCCGGGCACGTCGCGGTGGCCGACCACGCGGATCCACTCGCGTTCTTCCAGCGCCTGGATGATGTTGCTGCTGACCGCCACGCCGCGCACCTGCTCGATCTCGCCGCGGGTGATCGGCTGGCGGTAGGCGATCAGTGCCAGGGTTTCCAGCGTGGCGCGGGTGTACTTGGTGCGGCGCTCGGTCCACAGCCGGGCGACCCAGCCATGCACGTCCGCCTTGACCTGGAAGCGGAACCCCGAGGCCACCTCGACCAGCTCCACGCCGCGCTCGGCGCAGCCGTCGCGCAGCAGTTCCAGCGCACGCTCGACGCTGCCGGGCGGCGCCGGTTCTTCTTCCGGAAACACGCCCTGCAGCTGCGCCAGCGTCAGCGGCTGGCTGCTCGCCAGCAGGGCGGCTTCGATAATGCGGGTGATCAACGCTTGATCCATTCGGTGATCGGCTTCAGAGGGGTTCGTTGGCGGCATCGCTGTCGTCGAATTCGCTGGAGAATTGCAGCGGCGCATTGGTATTGCCCAAGGCCAGCGACTTCACGTAGATCGGCGCCAGCGGCGCCTCCTGCACGATGTCCAGCAACTGCTCCTTGGCCAATTCGAGCAGCGCCAGGAAGGTGACCAGCACGCCGAGCTTGCCTTCTTCGGCCGTGAACAGCGATTCGAAACGGTAGAACCTGCCATCGTCCAGGCGGCTCAGCACATCGCCCATGCGCTGGCGCACGCTCAGCGCCTCGCGCTTGATCGCATGGCCGGTGAACAGTTCGGCGCGTTTGAGCACGTCGTACAGCGCCATCAGCATTTCTTTCAGTTCCACCGGCGGCGGCAGCTTGACCGCGGCGCGCTCGGGTAGATGCGCCTGCACCGGCGCGCTGTCGCGGCCCATGCGCGGCAGGGTGTCCAGATCCTCGGCAGCCTGCTTGAAGCGTTCGTATTCCTGTAGCCGGCGCACCAGCTCGGCGCGCGGATCGTTTTCTTCGCCTTCCTCGCTGGGCGGGCGCGGCAACAGCATGCGCGACTTGATCTCGGCCAGGATCGCGGCCATCACCAGATATTCGGCCGCCAGTTCGAAGCGCAGCTCCTGCATTACGTTGATGTAATCCACGTACTGCCGGGTGATCTCGGCGACGGGGATATCCAGGATGTCCAGATTCTGGCGGCGGATCAGATACAGCAGCAGGTCCAGCGGACCTTCGAAGGCATCCAGGATGACTTCCAGCGCGTCCGGCGGAATATACAGATCCTGCGGGATCTGCAGCACCGCTTGCCCATGCACCACCGCCAGCCGCATTTCCTGCTGCTGTGGCGGCGCGCTCGTGGCTGGCGGATTCGCGTCGTGCGCGAGTTCGGAATTCATCAGGTCGACATCGGGTCTTACGGTCGCCGGCCACGGTCGGAGCCGCGCCTGCAGGGCTTTGCCTTGAGTTATTGCGATCAATGTCGTGCCCGTGCCGGCACGATCCTACAAATCCACATACAACGTGCGCCGCGTGGCATGCGGCGACGGAACAGCGAGGAGGTCGTCTACGCGGGTCGGCGGTGGGCAGCGAATCGGTCGTCGAGGAGGCGTGGGGCCTGGGCCGACGGGCCGCTGCGTCCGATTGCGTGTGCAGTGGTGGCAAGGGTAATGCGTGCGCGGGGGCGGTGTCCAGCGCCGAGGCGGCTAGAATCCCGGGGCTGTTCTTCACGTCTTGGGCGAGGTGGCCTATGTGGTACGTAATCGAAGGGTATGACCGTGCCGACGCACTGGCGGCCCGGCAGCAGGCGCGACCGGCGCATCTGGCCCGTTTGCAGACGCTGGCGGCGGCAGGGCGCCTGCTGGTGGCCGGGCCATGTCCGGCGATCGATGCCGAGGATCCGGGCCCGGCCGGTTTCAGTGGCAGCGTGGTCATCGCCGAATTCGACGCGCTGGATGACGCCCGCGCCTGGGCCGATGCCGATCCGTATGTCGAGGCGGGCGTCTACGTGCGCACCGAGGTCCGCCCGTTCCGCCGGGTGCTGCCATGAGCCGGGTCGAGCGGATCCGCACCGCGCTGCAGGCGGCGCTGGCGCCGACCGAGCTGGAGGTGGTGGACGACAGCCATCGCCACGCCGGGCATGCCGGCGCGCGCGACGGCCGTGGGCATTTCAATGTGCGCGTGGTCAGCGCCGCCTTCGCCGGCAAGCCGCCGCTGGCGCGGCACCGCGCGGTCTATGCCGCAGTGGGCGAGATGATGCAGACCGATATCCACGCGCTGTCGATCGAGGCGATCGCGCCGGGCGAGGCGGGATAACCAGGCCACTCAACCAGCCGTCGTAGGAGCGCACCCGGGCGCGACGGGGGTATCGGTAAGGCCTGTCGCGCCCGGGTGCGCTCCTACGGGCGGCGACCGTTCCCTCCGGAGCGCCAAACCGCCCCAACCGTGATCGCCGTCGACCTTCATCCGTGGACATATGGGCGATATTTGTTGCGTCGCAACACATTGCTTCACGTATTCATCACTTGCAGATGCTTGATCTGTAAGCGTTTTCACGGGCGTGAAGACAGGGGTTTACGCCTTCGTATGAAAACGCTTACAGTCCGCGCCAGTTTTGGGAACTCGGTCGCGGAGGGCGACACGAATGGCCAAGGGTGCGGTCACCATCAAAGATGTCGCCAGGGAAGCACAGGTCTCCGTTGCAACGGTGTCGCGTGCGCTCAATGGGCATGACAACGTCGCCGGGCCGGTGCGCCAGCTGGTGCAGGACGTGGCCGCCCGGCTGCGCTACAGCCCGCATGCGGCAGCCCGCAGCCTGAGCAGCCGACGCACCCAGACCCTGGGCGTGGTGCTGCCCGATCTGTATGGCGAATTCTTTTCCGAGCTGATCCGCGGAATCGATGGTGCGGCACGCGCCGCCGGCCAGCATCTGCTGGTGTCCAGTTACCACGGCGACCCGGAAGCGCAGGGCAGGGCACTGCAGTCCATGCGCGGGCGCGTGGATGGTCTGCTGGTGCTGTCGCCGTATGCCGAGCAGCCCGGGTTCCTCACCGACAACCTGCCGCAGGCGCTGCCCACGGTATTGATCAACGCGCATCTCCCCGGCGATGCCTATCCGGTGCTGAGCATCGACGACCATGCCGGCGCGATGGCGATGACCGAACATCTGTTGTCGGCCGGACATCGGCGCATCGCCTTCATCGGCGGGCCAGCGCTGAATTTCGATGCGCGCGAACGCCTGCGTGGCTTCCGCGATGCGATCGCCGCCTACGGCGATACCGCGCAGGGCATCGAATTCCCCGGCGACTTCGACGAGGCCTCCGGCCACCGCGCCGGCCAGGCGATGCTGGCCGGCGGCACGCTGCCCGACGCGGTCTTCGCTGCCAACGACATGACCGCGCTGGGCTGCCTGTACGCGTTTGTCCAGGCCGATGTCTCGGTGCCCGGCGATGTGGCACTGGCCGGTTTCGACGATATTCCGCTGGCCCGTTTCGTCCATCCGGCGCTGACCACGATGCGGGTCAGCATCGCGCGCCTGGGCGAGCAGGCGATGTCCCGGCTGATGCGGCTGGTGGACCAGCCCGGCCGCGACGACGGCATCCGCCAATTGCTCACGCCCGAGCTGGTGATCCGCGCCTCCTGCGGCGCCGGCGAGCCCGGCCCCTGAGGTTTCCTGCCCGCTGACCCTTTTCGCGGACGTTCTGTCCGCTCCCGCTGCCCCCCGCAGCGGTCGTTCCTGCAAGTCGCAACGCCACAACAACAATCTGTACCGATCCCTGGAGGGACCAATGCGCCACCACTACCCCCATTCCGCCAGTCCGGCGCGCAAGCTGCTCAGCTGCGCCCTGGCCAGTTGCCTGTTGCTTGGTGCCGCACCGGCCTTTGCGCAGAGTGCTGCGGCGACCATCCGCGGCCAGGTCACCGTCGACTCGGCGCCTGCCAGCCAGGCCCAGGTCACCGCGACCAATCTCGCCACCGGCCTGACCCGCACCGTGCAGGTCAGCAACGGTGGCTACTCGCTCGGCGGCCTGCCGCCGGGTTCGTACCGCCTGGACGTCACCGCCAACGGCCAGACCACCTCGCAGAACGTCACCGTGCAGGTCGGCCAGACCGCGACCCTGAACCTGGGCGTCGGCGGCGAACCGGCCACGGCTGACGGTGGTAACGCCACCACGCTGGACGCGGTGCAGGTCAAGGCCCCGCCGGTACTGGTGGAAACCCGTACCTCCGAGAACGCCACCTATATCTCCAACGTGCAGATCCAGAACCTACCGCGTGCCACGCGCAACTTCCTGGAACTGGCCGACACCGTGCCGAACGTGCAGTTCACCCGCGAGGCCAACGGCACTACCAAGGTCCGCTCGGGTGCCACCTCGGCCGAAGGCACCAACGTCTACATCGACGGCGTGAGCCAGAAGAACTACGTGCTGACCGGTGGCGTCAGCGGCCAGGATTCCAGCCGCGGCAATCCGTTCCCGCAGTCGGCGATCGGCGAATACAAGGTCATCACCTCCAACTACAAGGCCGAGTTCGACCAGGTCAGCGGCGCGGCCATCGTGGCCTCGTCCAAGTCCGGTACCAACGATTTCCACGGCAGCTTCTTCTGGGATACCAGCAACGACAGCTGGCGCGAAGAAAGCCCGCTGGAAAAGCGCGCCGGCGTGCGTGACGACTTCGAGGAAACCCAGTACGGCGCCACCTTCAGCGGCCCGATCCTCAAGGACAAGGCGCACTTCTTCGTCGCCTATGAAGCCAAGGAATACACCACCCCGAACGTGGTGATCCCCGGTTCGATCTATTCGGACCGCGTCGATCAGCTGCCTACGCAGTTGCAGCCGCTGGTCGCCACCTACAGCACGCCGTTCAAGGAAGACCTGTACTTCGCCAAGATCGACTGGACCATCGGCGACAACAGCCTGTTCGAGCTGAGCGGCAAGTACCGCAAGGAAGACGAGCTCAACGACGTCGGCGGCACCTCGACCCTCGAGCACGGCAGCATCAACGGCCAGGAAGAAAAGCGCGCCAACCTGCGCTGGCAGTACAGCGGCGCCAACTTCCTCAACGAAGCCAACCTCAGCTACGAGAGCGCGTTCTGGAACCAGGCGCCGATCAACAACGGCAACGGCTACATCCTCAGCTACACGCCCAACCGCGGTAACGAGACCGACGTGCTTGCCGCAGGCGCCGGCAGCAGCTTCCAGCGCAAGGGTCAGAAGGGCTGGACATTCCAGGACGATTTGACCCTGAACAGCCTGGAATGGCACGGCGCGCACACCGTCAAGATGGGCGTGAAGTTCAAGAGCATCGATCTGGATTCCACCCAGTTCAACCCGGCCAACCCGCAGTACTACTACAACATCCTCAGCGATGTCGAAACGCCGTACCGGGTGCGCTTCGGTGCGCCGCTGGTCGAAGGCGGCGGTTCGGTGGTGTCCGAGAACAAGCAGTACGGCATCTACCTGCAGGACGACTGGGAGGTCAACGAGCACTGGACCCTGAACCTGGGCGTGCGCTACGACTACGAAGAAACCCCGGCGTTCCTGGACTTCGTGACCCCGTCCGACGTCGCCGGTGCGCTGCAGAACTGGACCAACCTGCGCAACGCCAACTACGACATCAACAACTTCATCAGCACCGGCAACAACCGCAAGGCGTTCAAGAACGCCTGGCAGCCGCGCCTGGGCGCCTCCTATGACCTGTTCGGCGATCAGGCGCATGTGATCTATGGCGGTGCCGGCCGTGCCTACGACCGCAACATCTTCGACTACCTGGCGCTCGAGCAGCTCAACAACTCGTTCAACTCCTATAGCTACTACTTCACCAGCGCCAATAACCCGGCCTGCCTGGGCGATCCGTGCACCGCATGGAATCCGGCCTACAACACCCAGGAGGGCCTGAACACGCTGACAGCCAGCAGCAGTGGCGGCGGCGGTCGCGAGGTCTACCTGATCGACAACAACATCAAGACCCCGTACTCCGATCAATTCAGCATCGGCATGCGCAACATGGTGCCGCTGTGGGGCCAGGACTGGTTCACCGACGTGACCCTGAGCCGCATCGAAAGCCATGACGGTTTCGCGTTCGTGCGCGGCAACCGTCTGCCGGACGGGTCGTTCTTCCAGCCGGGTACCACCTCCGGCTCGCCGACCGACGGCCCGGATGGCTACAGCGCCATCGTGCTGGGGACCAACGGCGTGGAAACCCGCAACAACCAGCTCGCCCTGCAGGTCGAAAAGCCGTTCGACGAGGAGTCCGGCTGGGGCCTGACGGTGGCCTACACCTATTCCGATGCCAAGGAGAACCGCCAGTTTGGCGAGCATTACGCCCTGGATCGCGAACGCATCGAGGACTACGGCTGGCGCGAGGCCGGCGGCATTCCGAAGAATCGCCTGGTGGTCACCGGCATCTACGAGCTGCCGTACGAGATCAAGCTGTCCGGCAAGCTGTCGCTGGCCAGCCAGACCGCGCGTTATGGGCAGAACTGCCTGGCCGGCAACGACCAGTGCTACATCGTGCAGTTCAAGCCGGACGGCACGTTGGGCTACAAGGAGTTCAGCATCGCCGCCAATAAAGAGTGGGATACCGGCGCAGGCGTCAAATTCAACGTGCGTGCGGATATCCTCAACGTGTTCAATTGGGTGAACTACGCCAACTTTAACGGCGAGACCGGGACACTCGGAGACTTGAACACGGCTTACGGCACCCCGACCGGTGTGCTGGCGTCGCCGATGCGTACCTTCCGTCTGGCCTTCGGCCTGAACTGGTGAGGTACTCGACCGCCCCGGCTGTTGCCGGGGCGGTCGAACTCGGCGCTTGGATAGGGTAGGTTGGCGTGCGAGATGTAATCGATTACACAAGTGGGGGGCGGATGAACAGGGGCAGGACTTCGTATTGGTTGACGATTCCACTATTGCTGGGTGCGCTGGTGCTGGCGTCCTGCAAGCAGGCCGAGGAACCCAAAGTGGCCGAAAAGAAGGCGCCGGTGAAAGTCATCCTGGTGGAAGCGCAGCTGCCACCCAAGCCGGTCAAACCCGCGCTGCCGCCGCTGTTCTCGGACATCGAGCGCCGCACTTTCCAGTTTTTCTGGGACACCACCAACGAACTCAATGGGCTGTCGCCGGACCGGTTTCCGTCACGTCCGTTCGCCAGCATCGCCTCGGTGGGGTTCGCGCTGACCGCGTACCCGATCGGCATCGAGAACGGCTGGGTCAGTCGCAATCAGGCGATCGACCGCACCCTGACCACACTCAAATTCTTCCGCGATGCGCCAATGGGGCCGCAGCGGACCGGTAGGGCCGGGTACAAGGGCTTCTACTACCACTTTCTGGACATGCAGCAGGGCAACCGTTACGACAGCTGGGTCGAGCTGTCGAGCGTGGATACCGCGCTGCTGATGATGGGCGTGTTGTTCACCCAGTCGTATTACGACGGCGACGACCCGCGCGAAAAGGAGATCCGGCAGATCGCCGATGCGCTGTATAAGCGCGTGGACTGGCGCTGGCTGCAGCAGCGCGCGCCGCTGATCTCGATGGGCTGGTTCCCCGAGAGCGGCTTCATCGACCACGACTGGATGGGCTACAACGAGGCGATGATGCTGTACATCCTCGCGCTCGGCTCGCCGACCCACGGCGTGGACGTGGATGCCTGGACCAGCTGGACCCGCACCTACAACAACGACTGGGGCGTCTACCAGGGCCAGGAATACCTGTCCTTCGGTCCGCTGTTCGGTCACCAGTACAGCCATGTCTGGATCGATTTCCGCGATATCCAGGATCAGTACATGCGCGAACGCGGCATCGACTATTTCCTCAACAGCCGCCGCGCCACCCTGGCCCAGCGCGACTACGCCATCGACAACCCGATGAAGTGGAAGGACTACGGCGAGAACGTCTGGGGCCTGACCGCCGGCGACGGCCCGCAGAACACCAGCCAGGAATACCGTGGCGAGCAGCGCCAGTTCCGCCACTATTCGTCGCGCGGCGCCGGCCTGCGCGAGAACTTCGACGACGGCACCATCGTGCCGTCGGCGGCGATCTCCTCGATCGTGTTCGCCCCGGAAGTGGTGATCCCGGCCACCGAGGAAATGCACAAGCGCTACGGCGACTTCCTGTATTCCAGCTACGGCTTTCTGGACTCGTTCAATCCCAGCTTCAACTACGACATCCCGCTCAAGACCGGGCGCATGGTGCCGGACCGTGGCTGGGTGGCCAGCGACTACATCGCCATCGACCAGGGCCCGATCCTGGCGATGATCGCCAACTACCAGAACGAATTCGTCTGGACCGTGATGAAGAAGAACCCCTACATCCGGGCCGGTCTGGAACGCGCCGGCTTCACCGGCGGCTGGCTCACCCCCGAAGGCGAGCCGCAGCCGGCGCCGCAGAAGGACGAGCAGAAGGCCGCCGCCCGCGCGCTGGGCATGGCCGAGTCGCGTGCCGCCGCCGCCCAGGCCCAGCAAGACCCCTCGCAACGCCAAAAACCCGAGTAATCCGTGCGCCTTTTGAAACTGTTGATGATCTCCGCCGCACTGTGTCTGGGTGTGGCGGGATGCGAACGCTCCGACCCCGGCAAGACCACCGTGCGCTTCTGGGCCATGGGCAAGGAGGCCGAAGTGGTCGCCGAGCTGGTGACCGACTTCGAGAAGCAGAACCCCGATATCCACGTGGATGTGCAGAACATCCCGATGACGGCGGCGCACGAAAAACTGCTGACCGCCTTTGCCGCCGATGGCTTGCCGGACGTGTGCCAGCTCGGCAACACCTGGCTGCCGGAGTTCGCCCTGCTGGACACGCTGGAACCGATGCAGCCGTATGTGGCGCGTTCCAGGATCGTCGACCCGCAGGATTATTTTCCCGGCGTGTGGGACACCAATCTGGTCGACGGCACCCTGTATGGCGTGCCGTGGTATGTGGACACCCGGCTGCTGTTCTATCGCAAGGACCTGCTGCGCGAGGCCGGCTATAGCGAGATGCCCAAGACCTGGGCCGAGATGGAACAGGTGATGGCGGCGATCAAGCGCAAGGTCAGCCCGGACCGCTACGCCATCCTGATGCCGCTCAACGAGTTCGAGCAGCAGCTGTCGTTCGCGCTGCAGCAGGACGACCGCCTGCTGCGCGACCACGACAACTACGGCAACTTTCGCGGCGAGGGCTTCCGCAAGGCGCTGGGCTTCTACGACACCATGTATCAGAAAGGCTGGGCGCCGAAGGTCTCCGAGACCCAGGTCTCCAACGTCTGGTACGAATTCTTCAATGGCTATTACGCGTTCTATCTGTCCGGCCCGTGGAACGTGCGCGAGTTCAAGCTGCGCCAGCCGCCGGGCATGGAAGGCAAGTGGGGCACTGCGCCGCTGCCGGGGCCCAACGGCCTGGGCGCGGGCATTGCCGGCGGTTCCAGCCTGGTGATCTTCAAGTCGTCGCAGCACAAGGACGCCAGCTGGAAGCTGATCGAATACCTGTCGCAGCCGCAGGTGCAGGCGCGCTTCCACGCCATCATCGGCGACCTGCCGCCGCGTCGCAGCACCTGGAAGGTGCCCTCGCTGGCCAACGACGAACTGGCGCATGCCTTCGGCGACCAGCTGGAGCGGGTCAAGGCCACGCCCAAGGTGTTGGAGTGGGAGCGCATCGTGCAGGAAATGCGCCTGGTGACCGAGCGCGTGGTGCGTGGCGGCCAGTCACATGAGGCCGCCGTGCAGGAACTGGATAAACGCGTGGACGAGATCCTGGCCAAGCGCCGCTGGATCTTCGAACAGGAGGGCGGGCATGTCGGTCCGGCCGGTGAACCGGCAACGCCTGCGGCGACGCCTGCCGCAGCGCCTGCAGCGGGCGAGGGAGCGGCACGATGATGAAGCGTAATTCCGTCGCCGGCTGGGTGTTCGCCGCGCCGTCGATCCTGGTGCTGGGCATGTTCTTCGGCGTGCCGGTGTTCGCCGCGCTGGTGCTCAGCGTCACCGACTTCGACCTGTACGCGCTGGCCGACAGCGGCCATCTGCGCTTCGTCGGCCTGGGCAACTACATCGACCTGCTGCAGACGCCGCTGTTCTGGAAGTCGTTGTGGAACACCACGTATTTCGTGCTGCTGGGCGTGCCGATGTCGATCGGCGTGTCGCTGGGCGCGGCATTGCTGCTCAATGCCAAGGCCTCGCGCTTCAAGGCGTTGTTCCGCACCGCCTTGTTCGCCCCGGTGGTGACCACGCTGGTGGCGGTGGCGGTGATCTGGCGCTATCTGTTCCACATCAAGTACGGCCTGGTGAACTTCGGCCTGAGCCATCTGGGCATCGCCCCGATCGACTGGCTGGGCGACCCGCGCTGGGCGATGCCGACCATCATGCTGTTCGCGGTGTGGAAGAACTTCGGCTACAACATGGTGATCTTCCTGGCCGGGCTGCAGGCGATCCCGCAGGACCTGTATGAGGCCGCGCGCATCGATGGCGCCTCGCGCTGGAAGCAGTTCCTGCATATCACCCTGCCGATGCTCGGCCCGGTGCTGATGGTGGTCGGGGTGATCACCATCTCCGGCTATTTCCAGCTGTTCGCCGAGCCTTACGTGATGACCCGCGGCGACCCACTGCAAAGCACCGTGAGCGTGCTGTATTTCATGTTCGAGGAAGGCTTCAAGTGGTGGAACCTCGGCCGCGCGTCGGCGGTGGCGTTCCTGTTGTTCCTGATCATCCTGGCGGTGACCACCGTGATGCTGCGCTTTGGCCGCAAGAGGGATTTGATATGAGTCGTGATGTCGGCCAATCGCGCTGGAATGGCGTGCTGATCAACGGTGGCCTGCTGCTGCTGGCGCTGGTCAGCCTGGCGCCGCTGTTGTGGATGCTGTCGGTGTCGTTCATGCCCACCGGCGAGGCCAGCCGCTTTCCGCCGCCGATGCTGCCCTCGGCGTTCACCACCGCCAACTACCACGAGCTGTTCGCGCGCACCGGCATGGCGCGCAATTTCGCCAACAGCCTGATGGTGTCCGGGCTGATCACGCTCGGCTCGCTGCTGATCAACACCATGGCCGGCTATGCGTTCGCCAAGCTGCAGTTCGTTGGCCGCGAGCGCATCTTCAAGATCCTGATGGCCGCGTTGGTGATCCCGGCGCAGGTGGCGATGCTGCCGTTGTTCCTGTTGATGAAGCAGCTGCATCTGGTCAACAACATCGGCGGGGTGGTGGTGCCGGCGCTGGCGACGGTGTTCGGCATCTTCCTGGTGCGCCAGTACGCGCGCAGCATTCCCGATGAACTGATCGAGGCCGCGCGCATCGACGGCGCCAGCGAAATGCGGATCTTCTTCCAGATCGTGCTGCCGATGCTCAAGCCGGTGCTGGTCACCCTGACCATCTTCACCTTCATGGGCTCGTGGAACGATTTCATGTGGCCGCTGATCGTGCTGACCGACCAGGAGCAGTACACCTTGCCGGTGGCGCTGGCCGCACTGTCGCGCGAGCACATCATGGACGTGGAGCTGATGATGGCCGGCGCAGTGGTGACGGTGATTCCGGTGCTGCTATTGTTCGTCGCGCTGCAGCGCTACTACATCCAAGGTCTTCTGCTGGGGAGTGTGAAGGGGTGAAGCCAATGTTCCTGCGATTGTTTGCCATGACCGCTGTTGCCACCTCTGCGGTCACGGCGCAGGCGCAGGAACGCGTGCTCGACGGCTTCAACGACATCGGCGCCTGGCGCCTGGTGGTGTCCAACCAGGTCAGCGGCTCGCTGCGGCCGGTCGCCACCAGCGCCGGCGGGCATGCGCTGTGCCTGGACTACAACTTCAACGGCGTGTCCGGCTATGTCGGCATCCGCCGCAACCTGCCGATCGACTATCCGGACAATTACCGCATCGGCTTTGCGCTGCGCGGCGACTCGCCGTCCAACGACCTGCAGGTCAAGTTGATCGATGCCAGCGGCGACAACGTGTGGTGGGTCAACCGGCCCGGCTTCAACTTCCCGAAGAACTGGACCACCGTCGGCTATCGCAAGCGCAACATCGAAAAGGCCTGGGGCCCGGGCCAGGACAAGCAGCTGCGCAGCAGCGCGGATGTCGAGTTCACCATCTACAACAAGGTCGGCGGCAAGGGCACGGTGTGCTTCGACCGCCTGACGCTCACGCCGCTGCCGCCGGAAGACACCTCGCCGTTGAAGGCCGAGGCGATCACCGACACCGCGCCCGCACTGGAACAACGCCTGGCCGACGGCAAGCCGGAGACCTTCTGGCTCAGCGGCGCGGTCAAGCAACAGACCGTCACGCTGGACCTGGGCAAGGTGCGCGAATTCGGCGGCGCGGTGGTGCAGTGGGTCCCCGGCCTGCAGGCCTCGCAATACGTGGTGCGCGCGTCCAGCGACGGGCGCGGCTGGCGCGATCTGCGCACCGTCACGGCCGGTGCCGGCGGCACCGATTGGCTGGCGCTGCCGGACACCGAGGCGCGTTACCTGCGCTTCGATCTCAAGGACGGTCCCAACTGGCGCTACGGCATCAAGGAAGTGCAGCTGCAGCCGCTGGCATTTGCGGCGACCCCGAACGACTTCATCAAGTCGCTGGCCGCGCAGATGCCACGCGGCAGCTATCCGCGCGGTTTCTCCGGCGAGCAGCCGTACTGGACCATCCTGGGTCTGGATGGTGGCACTGAGCAGGGCCTGATCGGCGAGGACGGCGCGGTGGAAGTGGGCAAGGGCGGCTTCAGCATCGAGCCCTTCGTGGTCACCGGCGGCAAGCTGCTGCACTGGTCCGACGTCAGCAGCGAACAGAGCCTGCAGGACGATTACCTGCCGATTCCCAGCGTCGACTGGCACCACGACCTGATGAACCTGCGCGTGACCGCATTCGTGCAGGGCACCCCGGATCAGGCGCAACTGGTCGCACGCTATCAGCTGCACAACACGGGCAAGGAGGCGCGCGACTTCACCCTGGCGTTGGCGGTGCGGCCGTTCCAGGTCAACCCGCCGGCGCAGTTCCTCAACACCCTGGGCGGCGTCAGCCGGATCGAACAACTGGCGGTGGAGGGCGCGCAGGTCAGCGTCAACGGCAAGCCGCGGGTATTCGCCGCACAACGTCCGGATGCCGGCTTTGCCAGCGCCTTCGACAGCGGCATGGATGTCAGCCATCTCACCGCCGCCACGCCGCCGACGATCACCCAGGTCAAGGACGACACCGGCCTGGCTTCGGGCGTGCTGCTGTATCGCTGGAAGCTGGAGCCCGGCCAACAGCGCGAGGTGGCGCTGGTGATTCCGCAGACCGGCACCGCGCAACTGCCGGCCGGCTTCGATGCCGACAAGGCGCAGCAGCAGGTGGCCCAGCAGTGGCGCAGCAAGCTCGATCGCGTGCGCATCAGCGTGCCGGCCGAAGGCAAGCCGGTGGTCGACACCTTGCGCACCGCGCTGGCGCACATGTTGATCTCGCGCATCGGCCCGCGCCTGCAGCCGGGCACGCGCTCGTATTCGCGCAGCTGGATCCGCGACGGCGCGATGATTTCCGAAGGCCTGCTGCGGCTCGGCCGCGAAGACGTGGTGCGCGAGTACGTCGACTGGTTCGCCCCGTATCAGTTCGCCGACGGCATGGTGCCGTGCTGCGTGGACGACCGCGGCAGCGACCCGGTGCCCGAGAACGACAGCCATGGCGAGCTGATCTTCAACATCGCCGAGTACTACCGCTACACCGGCGACAAGGCGTTCCTGGAAAAGATGTGGCCGCACGTGACCGGCGCCTACGACTACATGGAAAAGCTGCGCGCCAGCGAACGCACCGAAGACAACTTCATGCGCAATCCGGCCTTCTACGGAATGATGCCGGTGTCGATCAGCCACGAAGGGTATTCGGCCAAGCCGGTGCATTCTTACTGGGACAACTTCTGGGCGCTGCGCGGCTACAAGGATGCGGCGATGCTGGCCGGCGCGCTCGACAAGCCCGACGAGGTCGCCCGCTTCAGCGCCGCACGCGACGAATTCAGTGGCGACCTGGTCGCCTCGCTAGGCGCTGCGGTGCGCCAGCACAGTCTCGATTTCCTGCCCGGCTCGGCCGAGCTGGGCGACTTCGATGCGACCTCGACCACCATCGCGCTGGCCCCGGGCGGCGAGCAGCAACGCCTGCCGCAGGACCTGTTGACCAATACCTTCGAGCGCTACTGGAAGGAGTTTTCCGATCGCCGCGACGGCAAGCGCGCATGGAAGGACTACACGCCCTACGAATGGCGCAACGTGGCCGCGTTCGTGCGTCTGGGCTGGCGCGACCGCGCCTGGGACGCCACCGCGTTCTTCTTCAAGGACCGTGCGCCGCAACCCTGGAACCAATGGGCGGAAGTGGTCTCGCGCACGCCGCGCACGCCGTTCTTCGTCGGCGACCTGCCGCATGCCTGGGTCGCCTCGGATTTCGTGCGCTCGGTGCTGGACATGTTCGCCTACGGACGCGAATCCGACGCCAGTCTGGTCATCGCTGCCGGCACGCCAACGCGCTGGTTCGAGGGCAAGGGCATCGGCATTGCCGAACTGCGCACGCCCTACGGGCGCCTCAATTACACCTTGCAGCGCACCGACAAGCAGCTGGTGCTGCAACTGCAGCCGGGCCTGATCCTGCCGCCGGGCGGGGTGGTGTTGCCGTGGCCGTACCAGGGCACGCCGGGCAAGGCCAGCATCAACGGTGAATCTGCCGAATGGCAGAACGGCGAATTGCGGATTCAACAGCTGCCGGCCAATGTGCAGATCGATGTGCCCAGCGCGGTGCGGCGGGCCGAGCGCGCCTCGCAATGACCCACGCAGCTCGACCGACCCGGGCAGCCCCGGCGCGGCGCGGCGGCGGGTGGCCGGTCGCGTGGGTGGCGCTGCTGCTGTGCGCTGTCGCTGCATACGCCACGCAGGCCGTGCAGGCCGCGCAACCCGCACAGCTCAACCAGACCGATCAGGTAGCACACGCATCCCCGGCAGTGCAGTCGCCGGGCGCGGCGCAGCGCGAGATGACCCTGGTCACGCTCAACCTGCATCACGACCGCGAAGACTGGCCGGCGCGTCGCGCCTATATCGCCAGACAGCTCAAGCAACTGGCGCCGGATGTGATCGCACTGCAGGAAGTGATCGAGCGCCGCGGCAGCGTGGATAACCAGGCCGCCTGGCTGGCGCGCAAGCTGGATTACGACTACACCTTCGCCTCGGCCGATCCGGTCGGTGCGCCCAAGCGCTACGGCAATGCCTTGTTGAGTCGGCGCACGGTGCTGGCCCGGCATCAGCGCCTGCTGCAGCCGCTGGACGATTACCGTGTTGCTGCGCATCTGCAGGTCGATGTCGACGGCCAGCCGATCAACGTCTACGTCACCCATCTCAACGAACGTGCCGATGCGCGTGGCACGGCCACACGCACGCGTCAGGTCGCCGACCTGCTGGATTTCATTGCTTCAAACAGCGAGCAGGCCCCGGTCGTGATCGCCGGCGATTTCAACACCGCCGCCGACGCCCTGGATCTGGAAGCGCTACGCAAGGGCTACGGCGACAGCTACGGCAGCGTGCACCGCAACAGCGACGCCACCGTCAGCACCTTGAACCTGCATGTGTTCGACACGCCGGCGCGGATCGACCACGTGTTCTTCCAGCAGAACCGCCTGCTGGCCCGCGAAGCGCGCATCCTGTTCGACACCCCGTACGCCGAAGGGCGCTGGGCCTCGGATCACTACGGCGTCTGGGTGCGCCTGCAGCTCGCGCCCGATCAGCCGTAACTCGACCCCTACATCAACCACGTAGGAGCGCACCCGGGCGCGATGGGCTTTACCGATAACGCCCCATCGCGCCCAGGTGCGCTCCTACGAGCAGCAGCAGATTGCAGCGCCGCCACGCTCACCCATGCAGGCGATTGAAGATCTGCACACCGGCCAGCCACACGCCGGCCATGCTGCCGACGTTGGTCAGCAGGAAGGTCAGCACCACGCGCGAGACGCGATTGCGGTACCAGCCGCGCAAGGTCTGCGCATCGTCGCGCAGCGACAGGAAGTCGCCATAGGCCGGCTTGCGCATATGCACTTCGACCAGGGCGGCGAACGCACCGGTCGGCACGCTCAGGCGGAACGGCTTGAACGGCGCCACCACCGCCGCGGTGAGGATGCTCAACGGGTGGCTGCCCGCCAGCAGGCAGCCCAGCGCGGCCAGTCCTCCGGTATACATCGCCCACTGCAACAACAGGTCCGCGCCCATGCTCAGGCCGCCGCGCCAGAACCCGATGCCGATGCCGGTGATGATGACCGCCAGGATGCCCAGCGTGATCCATGGAATGCGCTTGCGCTGCTGCACGAATTCCAGCGATTCGCGCAACGGGCCGGGTGCGGCGGTGTCCTGCTCCAGGTGGCGTGCCAGACCGGCCAGATGTCCTGCACCGACCACCGCCAGGATCTCGCGCTGATCGGTGGTGGCTTCCTCGCGCAGGCGCGTGGCCATGTACTGGTCGCGCTCGGCAATCACGGTCTCGTACAGCTCCGGGCTTTCGCTGGCAAAGTCGCCGAAGCTCGCCTCCAGCATGTCGCCCTGCTTGAGCTTTTCGATTTCCTCTTCGCCCACCTCGTCAGCCGCGAACAGGCCGCCGAGCAGGCCGCCGGCCAGTTTCATCTTGCCGAAGAATCCCAGCCGCCCGGACGCGCGCTTGAAGGTCAGGCCGACCTCGCGATCGATCAGGTGCACCGGCAGGCCTTGCGCGCGCGCCAGATTCACCGCTTCCTTCAATTCCGCGCCCGGCTCGATACCGAGCTGCTTGGCCAGGCGGCGCTGGTAGGCGGCCAGGGCGAGGTTGGCCGCAAACAAGGCCACCCTGCCCTTGCGAATTACCTGCACCAGGTCCAGGCGGGCGAGGGCATCCGGATCGCTGAGCGCCTGCAGGCGCTGCGCGTCCAGTTCCACCGCCACCGCATCGTAGCGGCCGCTGCCGATCGCCCGCTGCACCGCAGCCACGCTGGCCAGCGAGACATGCGCGGTGCCGAGCAGGGTATAGCGCACGCCATCGCGTTCGACGATGCGATGCGGCTGGCCGGACAGCGCATCGTCCAGAACGTGGGTGGTTTGCTCAGTCATGGGGTCATTCATCAGAAGGAGGGGCGGTGTCACCGGAGCCGAGCGCGCGTTGCATCTGCACGCCGTCCAGCCAGCGACCATGCTTGCGGCCGATACCGGTGAACACTCCGACCGTGCGAAAACCAAAACGTTCATGCAGCCGTCGCGATGCCAGGTTGTCGGCATCGCCGATCACCGCAATCATCTGTCGATAGCCGCGCTGTTGGCAGCGTGCGATCAGCTCGCCGAGCAAGGCCTTGCCGATGCCGTGGCCCTGTGCGGCGCTGGCGAGATAGATCGAATTCTCAACGGTCCAGCGGTAGCCGGCGCGTGCGCGATAGGCGCCGACGTAGGCATAGCCCACCACCACGCCATCGCGCTCGGCAACAAGATAGGGGTAGCCGGCATCCACGCTCGCGCGCACCCGTGCAGCCATCTCATCGCGCGATGGTGCGCTGTATTCGTAGCTGTTGACCCCGGCAATCTGCTCCGCATAGATCGCGGTGATGGCCGGGATGTCCGCGTCGCGGACTTCGCGCAACTCCACTGGCATGCGGTCAGTCGATGTAGCGCTTGAGCAGGTCGCCATACGCATCGATACGGCGATCGCGCAGGAACGGCCAGATGCGGCGCACGTGTTCGCTGCGCTGCAGGTCGACGTCGCAGACCAGCACCGTCGGGTCCTGTCCAGCTTCGGCGATGAATTCGCCCTGCGGCCCCAGCACATGGCTGTTGCCCCAAAACTGGATGCCCGAGGCGCCCAACGGCGAGGGCTCATGGCCGACGCGGTTGCACGACAGCACCGGCACCCCGTTGGCGACCGCATGGCCGCGATGGCTGAGCACCCAGGCATCGCGCTGGCGCTCCTGCTCCGGTTGCTGGTCATCCGGATCCCAGCCGATCGCGGTGGGGTAGAGCAGCAGTTCCGCGCCGGCCAGCGCCATCAGGCGCGCCGCTTCGGGGTACCACTGGTCCCAGCACACCAGCACGCCGAGCCGGCCGACCGAGGTATCGATCGGCGCAAAGCCCAGATCGCCCGGGGTGAAATAGAATTTTTCATAGAAGCCCGGATCGTCCGGGATATGCATCTTGCGGTACTTGCCGAGCAGGCGGCCGTCCTTTTCGAACACGACCGCGGTGTTGTGATACAGCCCGGCCGCGCGGCGCTCGAACAACGAGGCCACCAGCACCACGCCGTGCTGCTTGGCTAGCGCGCCCAGCCGCTCGGTACTGGGGCCGGGGATCGGCTCGGCCAGGTCGAATTCGTCCACCGACTCGTGCTGGCAGAAATACGCACCGTTGTGCAGTTCCTGCAGCAGCACCAGCTTGGCGCCCTGTGCGGCGGCTTCGGCCACGCGCGATTCGATGATGGCCAGATTGGCCGCGGCGTCGCCGTGGTTGCGCTCCTGGATCAGCGCGACGGGAAGGAGATGACGGGTCATGGCGATTCGTCCAGCGAAGTGGCGCACTAAGGTAGCGCGCGATGGTGTAACACCGGCCTGCCGGCCGGAACAGGAGTGACTCAGGCAGCCAGCAGACCGGCGGGCAGCTGCATGGTCAGACAATGCAGGCTGCCGTTCTGCCAGATCAATGGGCGGCACGGCACCGGCACGATGACGTGCTGCGGAAACGCCTCGGCCAGCACTGCCTGCGCGCGCGCATCGGCCTTGTCGCTGTAAGCCGGCATCAGCACCGCACCGTTGACGATCAGGAAGTTGGCGTACGAGGCGGCCAGACGCCGGCCCTGGTCCAGGATAGGCTCGGCCCACGGCAACACGAACAGCCGATACGGCTGCCCATCGGCCTTGCGCAACGCAGCCAGCTCGGCGCCCATCGCCTGCAGTTCGGTGTAATGCGAATCGCTGGCCACATCGCAGCCCTGGTAGACGATCGCATCCGGGCCGGCGAAGCGTGCCAGCGTATCGATATGCGCGTCGGTGTCGTCGCCTTCCAGATAGCCGTGATCCAGCCACAGCACGCGGTCCTGCGCCAGCCACGCGGCAAGATCGGCACTCAGCGAATCGCGTGTGCGCTGCGGATGCCGCTCGTGCAGGCACTTCCAGGTGGTCAGCAAGGTGCCCGCACCATCGGTCTCGATCGCGCCGCCTTCCAGCGCGAAGTCCACCGTCTGCACCTGCGAGGGCACGAATACCTGCGCCGCATCCAGCGAGGTGACCAGCTGATCGTCCAGGCTGGCCTCGAATTTGCCGCCCCAGCCGGTGAAGCGGAAATCCATCAGGCGGAAACCGCCGTCCTGGCGCAGTGTGATCGGGCCCGAATCGCGCAGCCAGGTGTCGTTGTAGGCCGCAACCACGAAGCGCACCTGCGCCATGTCCACCCGCGCCGAGCGCAGCCGCGCTTCCGCATAAATCTGCAGGTCGTCATCGGCCACGCACACGATCACCGGCTCGAAGCGGGAAATCGCCGTGACCAGCGCGATATAGGTCTCTTCCACCTCGGCAAGACGCTCGGCCCAATCGGTACCCGCATGCGGCCACGCAATCAACACGGCGGACTGAGATTCCCACTCGGCAGGAAAGCGAACGCTATCGGTCATAACCTAACAAACACCTATCAATGCCCAACCGAAGCCAGGCTGTTAATTCAATCCCCGCACATGGATGTGCGGGCTCTTGCGAGGGACTCGCCTTAAGTTGGCTCTTGCGAGGGACTCGCCTTAAGTCGGCTCTTGCGAGGGACTCGCCTTAAGTCGGCTCTTGCGAGGAATTCGCGTCGAATCGCCCCTTGCGAAGGACTCGCCTTACCGACTCGCAGCGATCGCTTCCCGCACACCATTGGATCAAATCACTGTTGCAGTCACCCTCCGATGGAACCCGAACAACCCGCGATCACTTGATCGGCGGCTTGGGCCCGATCTCGTTGGCATCGGCCTGGTTGGCCACCACGTCGATCACCCGGCTCTTTTCGAAGTACACGGTGAAGGCCGGATATACCCAGCGATGGATCGTCGGCCACTGGCGCTTCTGGCCACCGCGCGGCGCCAGCTTTTCCTGCGGCGCGCCATAACGGCCTTCGACCTGGCTCATGCTGTCGCCGCGCAAGGGCAGGGCAGCGGCAGGCTTCTGCTGTGCGCGGTCGATCAGCAGCGTATCGGCCGACGCAGCGGCACTGATCCCCATCAGCGCGATCAGCGGCAGGACAAACAAACGGTTGCGCATGTCATCTACTCCCCAGTGGACAAGATTCGGATGGTGATTACAGCAAAACCAGGGCCAGCGTGCTTGCCGATCGGTGGTACACAACGCCGCGGCGTATTGCCTGCCAGCGCAACCGTTACGCGGAGCTGGGCGGGCATCCGTGTAGTCCAGCCTGCATCAGGCAATCGTCGGCGTGAAGGATCGGCCAAGAAAAAGCCGCCCGGAGGCGGCTTTCTCGGGTCTTGCACGCGCGGCGAAAGCTTAGCGCTGACGCGCCTTGAAACGCGGGTTCGACTTGCAGATCACGAAGACCTTGCCGCGGCGGCGGACCACCTTGCAGTCGCGGTGACGGGTCTTCGCAGACTTCAGGGAGGACAGGACTTTCATGGCACACCTCGGCGTAAACGGTTGGATTCGATGGGAGAGTGCCCGCTATCGAGGGTGCACCCGGAATTAAGCCGGCAATTCTAACCGGCTTTTCGTCGTGCTTTCAAGTGGTTGCATCGCAATCCCCGCGAGCGGCGCTACACTACCGCCTGATGACCTTCCGGAAACCTGAATGACCGACCTTTCGCCCGTCCTTACCATCGATGGTCCCTCCGGCGCCGGCAAGGGCACCGTGAGCCGGATCGTGGCCGCCCGGCTGGGCTGGCATTACCTCGATTCGGGCGCACTGTATCGCGCGGTGGGCGTGGCAGCGAGCTGGGCCGATCTGGATGTCTCCGATCCGGCTGCGCTGGTGCGCTGCACCTTCGACACCAGGGTGGAGTTCGACGATGCCGGCGAGGCAGGACTGCGGGTGCTGGTCAATGGCGTGGACGCCACCGGCGAACTGCGCCTGGAGACCACCGGCGCGCTGGCCTCGGCGATTGCGGCCATTCCCGAGGTGCGCAGCGCGTTGAAGGAACGCCAACGCGCATTCAGGCAGGCCCCCGGCCTAGTCGCGGACGGGCGTGACATGGGCACGGTAATCTTCCCCGATGCCGCCTTCAAGGTGTTTCTGACCGCCAGTGCCGAAGAACGTGCGGGCCGTCGCCATAAACAGTTGATGGAAAAGGGTGTTTCGGTTATCTTTGACGACCTGCTGCGCGAGATCATGGCTCGAGATGCCCGTGATGCGCAGCGGGTGGTGGCGCCATTGCGGCCGGCCGAAGACGCCGTGCTGATCGATACCAGCGGAATGGGGATCGAGGATGTCGTCCAACGTGTGGTCGGGTTGTTGACCGTTCGCACGTCGTCGTAAGCGTTCCGCAAGCGGGCATGTCCCGCCGACCGTAAGGCGTTCCAAGGCTCCGTCGCACATCCCGTGTGGCGGTTCTACTACTACTTAACCGACTCGCTGTCCGGAGTCGACCAACAGGCTGGGCGCTTGGCATCTGTCGCATTCGACGATCAACGCCCGTGTGTTCAACTGAGTAAAATTCAAATGACAGAATCTTTTGCTGAACTGTTCGAAGCCAGTCAAGCCAATCTGGCGAAGCTGAAGCCGGGCTCCATTGTCACCGGTACCGTCGTGGAAGTGCGCGGCGACGTGGTGGTGATCAACGCTGGCCTGAAGTCCGAAGGCATCGTGCCGATCGAGCAGTTCCGTAATGACGCTGGCGAGATCGATGTCGGCGTAGGCGACCAGGTCAAGGTTGCCCTCGATTCCATCGAGAACGGCTTCGGTGAGACCGTGCTGTCGCGCGAGAAGGCCAAGCGCGCAATGGTGTGGGACGAGCTGGAAGAGGCGTTGGAAAAGAACGAAACCATCACCGGTCGCATCAGCGGCAAGGTCAAGGGTGGTTTCACCGTGGACATCAAGGATGTCCGCGCGTTCCTGCCTGGTTCGCTGGTGGATGTGCGCCCGGTGCGCGACCCGGCCTACCTGGAAGGCAAGGAACTCGAGTTCAAGCTGATCAAGCTGGACCGCAAGCGGAACAACGTGGTGGTCTCGCGTCGTGCCGTGGTCGAGAGCGAGCACTCGGAAGAGCGCGAGCAGCTGATGGACAAGCTGCAGGAAGGCGCGATCCTGAAGGGTGTCGTCAAGAACCTGACCGATTACGGCGCGTTCGTGGACCTGGGCGGTATCGACGGCCTGCTGCACATCACCGACATGGCCTGGAAGCGCGTGCGCCATCCGTCCGAAGTCGTCAACGTCGGCGACGAGCTGGACGTGCGCGTGCTGAAGTTCGATCGCGAGCGTAACCGCGTCAGCCTCGGCCTGAAGCAGCTGGGCGAAGATCCGTGGGACAACATCGCACGTCGTTACCCGGCCAACAGCCGCGTGTTCGGCAAGGTCTCCAACGTCACCGATTACGGCGCATTCGTCGAGATCGAGCCGGGCGTCGAAGGTCTGGTGCACGTCTCCGAGATGGATTGGACCAACAAGAACGTCAACCCGTCCAAGGTTGTGCAGGTGGGTGACGAAGTCGAAGTGATGGTGCTGGATGTCGACGAGGAGCGTCGCCGCATCTCGCTGGGCATGAAGCAGGTTGCCGCCAATCCGTGGGAAACCTTCGCTGCCACCCACAAGAAGAACGACAAGGTGTCCGGCCAGATCAAGTCGATCACCGACTTCGGCATCTTCATCGGTCTGGACGGCGGCATCGACGGCCTGGTCCACCTGTCCGACATCAGCTGGAACACCACCGGCGAAGATGTCGTGCGCAACTACAAGAAGGGCGACACGCTGGAAGCCGTTGTGCTGGCAGTCGATCCGGAACGTGAGCGCATCAGCCTGGGCGTCAAGCAGCTGGAGCAGGATCCGTTCGGCCAGTACATGGCGTCCAACCCGAAGGGTTCGAAGGTCGAAGGCGTGGTGCGTGAAGTGGATGCTAAGGGCGCCACGATCGACCTGGCCGACGGCATCGAAGGCTACGTCGCTGCACGCGACATCGCCAACGAGCGTGTGGACGACGCGACCCAGCACCTGAAGGTCGGCGACAAGATCGAAGCCAAGTTCGTGGGCATGGACCGCAAGGGCCGCACCCTGCAGCTGTCGATCAAGGCCAAGGACGATGCCGAAATGCGCGAAACGCTGGAGGAATACCAGTCTTCGGCCGCATCCGGTGGCATGACCCAGCTGGGCGCGCTGCTGCGTGCACAGTTGAACAGCAACAAGTCCGAGTAAGCGCGTAGCGCTCGCAAGAGCGTGATGGATCGGCCCGGGCTTGCCCGGGCCGATTCCGATGTGTCAGTCGAAAAAAGCAAGTCTTCCCATGACCAAGTCCGAATTGATTGAAATCCTGGCGCGACGTCAAGCGCATCTGAAGGCGGACGACGTGGATCTGGCAGTCAAATCGCTGCTGGAAATGATGGGGCAGGCGCTCTCCGATGGTGATCGGATCGAAATCCGCGGGTTCGGCAGCTTCTCGCTGCATTACCGCCCGCCACGTCTTGGCCGTAATCCGAAGACCGGCGAGTCGGTCGCGTTGCCGGGCAAGCATGTTCCGCATTTCAAGCCTGGCAAGGAATTGCGCGAGCGTGTCAGCTCCGTGGTCCCGGTCGATCTGCTGGATGCGGCTGACTGAGGTCATTCTGCCGCTGCGTTTATGTCGGCTCGGTTAAGCTAAGCCTCTTTTGACGGAGTCTGGCCATGAAGGTGTTTCGCTTGCTGGTGATGTTGGCCTTCCTGCTGGTCGGTCTGATCATCGGTGCGGTCAATTCCCAGGACGTCACTCTCGACTTCCTTTTCTCCAGTGTGCACACGACCTCCGGAATCGCGATCATCGTCGCGCTGCTGGTCGGTGTGTTGATCGGCGCCGGCATGGTGCTGGTCAGCGTGGTCATTCCCCTCTATTCCAAACTGCGCCAGGCCAACAAGGCGGTTGCAGTCAGTCGCGCCGACGCCAGGCCCATTGCGCCTGCCGCAGTCGAGCCGCGCCCCTTTGATGGACTGTAAGCGCGTATGGACTTTCTGACCGAGTGGATCTGGTTCTTCCTGTTCGTGCCGTTGGCAGCGCTGGGGGGCTGGGTCGTTGGCCGCCGCGGTGGTCAACGCCACGGCGATACCCAGGTCAGTCGCCTGTCCAGCACCTACTTTCGCGGTCTGAACTATCTGCTCAACGAGCAGCCGGACAAGGCGATCGAGCTGTTTCTGCATATCGCCGAACTGGACAAGGAAACCTTCGAGACCCAGGTCGCGTTGGGGCATTTGTTCCGTCGCCGCGGTGAGGTCGACCGCGCGATCCGGCTGCATCAGGGCCTGGTGCAACGCGCCGACCTGACCGATCAGCAGCGCGTGCAGGCCTTGCTGGCGCTGGGCGAGGACTACATGAAGTCCGGCCTGCTGGATCGCGCCGAGACCGTATTCACTGAACTGGCGCAACTGGATCAGCGTGCGCCGCAGGCGCTGCGTCACCTGATCGGCATCTATCAGGCCGAGCGCGACTGGGAAAAGGCGATCGACAACGCCACCCGTTACGAAGAAGTCACCGGCGAGCCGATGGGCAAGCTGATTTCGCAATTCGAGTGCGAGCTGGCCGACCGCTATCGTGGCCTGAGCAAGCCCGACGAAGCATTGCAGGCGATCGCGCGTGCCTACCAGGCCGATGGCACCTCGGT
Source organism: Xanthomonas sp. WHRI 8393 (assembly GCF_040203315.1). Taxonomy (NCBI): domain Bacteria; kingdom Pseudomonadati; phylum Pseudomonadota; class Gammaproteobacteria; order Lysobacterales; family Lysobacteraceae; genus Xanthomonas; species Xanthomonas sp. WHRI 8393. The sequence continues at coordinate 205,698 of NZ_JBEGGL010000005.1, forward strand.
GCGCGCCGGCATTCTGGAAGGACGCATCGAAGCCGAGCGCGGACACGACGAAGCGGCAGTGCGCGCGTTTGAGCGCGCTGCGCGGCATGATCCGGAATACCTGCCGGAGATCATTCCCGCATTGATGGCGGCCTATCGCCGGGTCGGCGATATCGCCGGCGCACGTAATTTCCTGTCCGAGATGACCGAGCACTATCGCGGCATCGCCCCGGTGCTGGCATTGACCCAGTTGATGGAAGCCCAGGACGGTGTGGCACCTGCGTTGGCCTACCTGGGCCGCCAGCTCAAGGACCGGCCCTCGGTCCGCGGCGAATCGGCGTTGATCGACCTGACCCTGGCCGAAGGCAGCGACCCGGTCGGCACCTTGCAGGACCTCAAGCACATCACCGACCAGTTGCTGGTGCGCAACCCGAGTTACCGCTGCACCCGCTGCGGCTTCGGCGCCAAGACCCATCACTGGCAATGCCCGAGTTGCAAGGAATGGGGCACGGTCAAGCCGCTGTTGAACTACGCGGTGGTCTGATGCCGCAGGCCTGGCTGTGGTGGTGTCTGTTGCACCTGACGGTCGCGGCACTGGGAACCTGGTTGTTGCGACGTTACGCGCTGCATCGGCGGCTGCTCGATCATCCGGGTGAACGCCGCAGCCATGTGGTCGCGACCCCACGTGGCGGTGGCATGGCAATCGTGGCGGCGCTGCTGTCCGGGTGCGTGGCAGCCGGCGTGATCTGGCCGGCTGCAGGCCCGATTCTTGGTTGGTTCGCGGCCGGGCTGGTGCTAGTGGCCGGGGTGGGTTGGTGGGACGACCATCGTCCGCTTTCGGCCAGGCTGCGTTTTGCGATCCACCTATTGGCGTCGGTCATGCTGGGCTGGCTGGTCAGCCATTACACCGGCAGGCTCTGGGATGGCGTACTCACCGCCATGGCGTCGGTAGTGTTGATCAACGTCTGGAACTTCATGGACGGCATCAACGGCCTGGCCAGCAGCCAGGCGGCGCTGGCCGCGCTGGCGTTTGCTGCGGTCTTGCCTGGTGCCTGGGCCTGGGCCGGTCTTGCCGTCGCCGCGTCCTGCCTGGGATTTTTGCCGTTCAACTTTCCGCGTGCGCGCATCTTTCTGGGTGATGGCGGCAGTGGTGCGTTGGGATATGTGCTGGCTGCGCTGCTGGCGCTGACGGTGGCCAGCGGCCAGGTGAGCTGGTGGATCAGTTGGTTGCCACTGACAGCATTTCTTGTAGACGCCGGCTTCACGCTGCTGTCTCGCATGCTCGCCGGGCAACGGTGGTGGGAGCCACACGCCCAACATCTCTATCAGCGTCTGGCACGCAGGCTTGAGACGCACGTTCCGGTAACCGGTATTTATTTCGCTTTCAGCGTCGCCGTCGTCTGCTTGTATGTGTTACTTCGTCATGATGCAACTTGGCTGCAGGTATCCGGAGCCCTGGTATGGGGACTGGGTGCCACCGCAATCTGGCACTTCCTGCGCGATGGATTGCGCAATTCCTGAGTAACGGACTTTTATGATTTCCTGGCGTGACCGTTTGACCAAGGCCCTGCCGCAAGCAGCGGTGGTGCTGCATGACCTGTTGATGGTGTGGGTGTGCTGGCAGTTGCTGCATGCAGGCCGCTACTCCATGCTGCGCGAGGCTCCCGATCTGCCGTTATGGGATTGGCGCACCGCGGTGGTCCTGGTCGCGCAAGGCCTGGTGTTCTGGAAGATGGGCCTGTATCGCGGGCTGTGGCGATTCGCCTCGGTGCCGGACCTGTGGAACATCTTCAAGTCGAGTTTTCTCGGCCTGGTCGCGATCGTGCTGGCGCTGTCCTATGACCGCCTGGACGGGGTGCCGTTGTCGGTGCTGGTCGTTTATCCGTTCGCACTGTCTGCGCTGCTGGGCACGCCGCGGCTGCTGTATCGCGCCTGGAAGGATTACCAGATCGCGCACTCCGGCGATGCTGCGCAGCGCGTGTTGATCCTTGGCGCGGGCCGCGCTGCCGAGGGTCTGGTCCGTGATCTGCGCCGCACCGGCGCATTCGTGCCGGTCGGCTATCTGGACGATGCCAACAATCTGCATGGCGCCAAGATCCAGGGCCTGAATGTGCTGGGCAACCTGGACCAGGCTGCAGCCATCGCCAAGGAGACGGCGGCCAAACTGCTGGTCATCGCGATCCCGTCGCTGGATGCCTCGGGCATGCAGCGCGTGGTGGCCATCTGCGAAAGTACCGGGCTGCCGTTCCGCATGGTGCCCAAGCTGATCAACGTGCTGGAAGGGCGCTCGTTACCCGGCGAGTTGAAGGAGGTCGCGATCGAGGACCTGCTCAACCGCAAGCCGGTTACCCCGGATTGGCGCCTGATTCGCGACTGGTTGACCAACAAGACGGTGATGGTGACCGGCGCGGGTGGTTCGATCGGGTCGGAAGTCTGCCGCCAGTGCGCCCGGCACGGTGCGCGCCGCATCGTGCTGCTGGAAATCGATGAGCTGGCGCTGCTGACCGTCGATTCGGACCTGCGTCGGTTGTTCCCCGATATCGAGGTGGTGCGCGTGCTTGGCGATTGTGGCGACCCGGCGGTGGTCGCGCATGCCTTGAACACCGCGCTGCCGGATGCCGTCTTTCATGCCGCCGCCTACAAGCAGGTGCCGCTGCTGGAAGAGCAGTTGCGCGAGGCGGTACGCAACAACGTGCTGGCCACCGAAAACGTGGCGCGCGCATGCCAGCGCGCACGCATCGAGACCTTCGTCTTCATCTCCACCGACAAGGCGGTCGAGCCGGTCAACGTGCTGGGCGCGAGCAAGCGCTATGCGGAGATGATCTGCCAGAGCCTGGACGCGCGCGATGCGCCAACGCGCTTCATCACCGTGCGTTTCGGCAACGTGCTGGATTCGGCCGGCAGTGTGGTGCCGTTGTTCCGTGAGCAGATCCGCCAGGGCGGCCCGGTCACGGTGACCCATCCGGATGTGACGCGTTACTTCATGACCATTCCGGAAGCCTGCCAGCTGGTGGTGCAGGCCGCGGCCTCTGCCTCGCATGGCGCGATCTATACGCTGGACATGGGCGAGCCGGTGCCGATCCGCCTGCTCGCCGAGCAGATGATCCGTCTTGCCGGCAAGCAGCCCGGCAAGGATGTGGCGATCCTCTATACCGGCCTGCGTCCGGGCGAAAAGCTGCACGAAACCCTGTTCTATTCCGACGAAGACTATCGCCCAACCGCGCATCCCAAGATTCTGGAAGCCGGTGTGCGCGAGTTCTCGCACGAGCAGGTGTTGCAGCTGGTGACGCGCTTGCGTGAGGCGGTTAACCGTTACGACATCAAGGCGATGGAGACTGTGCTGGGCAGTCTGATGCCGGATTTTGCGGCTGCTCGACGGAAAGTCGACGCGCGATCTGATACGGTCGTTCCATTCCCCGCACGTGAGGTCAGAAGACTTTAATGAGCAAGCGTATTCGCAAGGCCGTATTCCCCGTCGCAGGTCTTGGGACCCGCTTTCTTCCGGCAACCAAGACGGTGCCGAAGGAAATGCTGCCAATCATCGACAAACCTTTGATCCAGTACGCCGTCGACGAGGCCATCCAGGCCGGTTGCGACACGCTGATCTTCGTGACCAATCGCTACAAGCACTCGATCGCCGACTACTTCGACAAGGCCTACGAACTGGAGCAAAAGCTCGAGCGCGCCGGCAAGCTCGAACAGCTGGAGCTGGTGCGGCATGCCTTGCCGGAAGGCGTGCGCGCCATTTTCGTGACGCAGGCCGAAGCGCTCGGTCTGGGTCACGCTGTGTTATGTGCCAAGGCCGTGGTCGGCGACGAGCCGTTTGCGGTGTTGTTGCCGGACGACCTGATCTGGAACCGTGGCGCCGGTGCGCTGACCCAGATGGCCGATGTGGCCGAAGCCTCGGGTGGCAGCGTCATCGCCGTGGAGGATGTGCCGCACGACAAGACCGCCAGCTACGGCATCGTGGCCACCGATGCGTTCGATGGTCGCAAGGGGCGCATCAACGCCATCGTCGAAAAGCCCAAGCCGGAAGTGGCACCGAGCAATCTGGCCGTGGTCGGCCGGTATGTGCTCAACCCGAAGATCTTCGAGCTGCTCGAAGAGACCGGCGCCGGCGCCGGTGGCGAAATCCAGCTGACCGATGCGATCGCCGGACTGCTGCAGCAGGAAACCGTCGACGCCTATCGCTTCGAAGGCCGTCGCTTCGATTGCGGCGCGCATATCGGTCTGATCGAGGCCACCGTGCATTTCGCGCTCGAGCACGAGAAGCATGGCGGGCCGGCCAAGGAAATCCTGCGCACCGCATTGGCCGAGGCCGACGCGCGCGGCTGATTGCCTGGCCATCGCCTGCATCCACGAACGACGCCATCCGGCGTCGTTCGTCGTTTGGGGCCTCGCTGGGCGGGAATGCCGTACCGCTGGCTGATCGACACGTCAAGCGGCTTTGCCAGCGTGGCACGCTGGTGCAAGTCCGTGGTACGCGCCTGCGGCTAGAATCCTCGGCATGAGCCAGCCTGCCGAATCCAGCGAACTGATCAACGTGGTGGCCTTGCTGGGCGCTGCCGTGGTCGCCATCCCGGTGTTTCGACGTCTGGGCCTGGGCTCGGTGCTGGGTTATCTGGCCGCGGGTCTGGCGATCGGTCCGTTCGGCCTGGGCCTGTTCGATGACCCGCAGGCGATCCTGCACGTGGCCGAGTTGGGCGTGGTGATGTTTCTGTTCGTCATCGGGCTGGAAATGCAGCCGTCCCACCTGTGGAGCCTGCGCAAGGAGATCTTCGGCCTGGGGACGCTGCAGATCGCAGTGTGCGCGCTGGTGCTGACCGGCATCGGCCTGTTGCTCGGCTTCACGCCGCCGGTGGCATTCGTGACCGCATCCGGCTTCGTGCTGACCTCCACGGCGGTGGTGATGCAGTTGCTGGCAGAGCGGGGCGATGTCGCCTTGCCGCCGGGCCAGAAGATCGTGGCGATCCTGTTGTTCGAGGACTTGTTGATCGTGCCGCTGCTGGCGATCGTGGCCTGGATGGGCGCCAATGGCGACCCGCATGCGGCGACGCAACGCTGGCAGGACATCGGCATCGGTCTGGCCTGCATCGTCGGCCTGGTGGTGGCGGGGCGCTGGCTGCTCAATCCCTTGTTCCGCATCCTGGCCGCGTCCAAGGCGCGCGAGGTGATGACGGCGGCGGCCTTGCTGGTGGTGCTGGGCGCGGCGCTGTTGATGCAGGTCGGCGGGCTGTCGATGGCGATGGGCGCGTTTCTGGCCGGTGTGTTGTTGTCCGAATCCACCTTCCGGCATCAGATCGAGGCGGATATCGAGCCGTTCCGCGGCATCCTGCTGGGGCTGTTCTTCCTGGGCGTTGGCATGAGCCTGGACCTGCATGTGGTTGCGGCCGACTGGCGACTGATCGTGGCCGGTGTGCTGGCGCTCATGCTCGGCAAGGGCGTGTGCATCTACGCGGTGGCGCGGTTGATGCGCAGCGACCATCGCCAGGCGCTGGATCGGGGCGTGCTGATGGCGCAGGGCGGCGAGTTTGCCTTCGTGCTGTTCGCGGCGGCATCAGCCTCTGGCGTCATCGACGCACAGGTCAACGCAAGCCTGACGGCGATCGTGGTGTTGTCGATGGCGCTGACGCCGCTGTTCGTGCTGTTGCAGCGACGGCTGACGCCGGCCGCCCAGCCGTCGCTGGAAGGCGTGGAAGCCGTCAATGGCCAGACCGGCAGCGTGCTGATCATCGGGTTCGGGCGCTTCGGGCAGGTTGCCAGCCAGTCGCTGCTGGCGCGCGATGTGGATGTGACCATCATCGATAACGACATCGAGATGATCCAGAGCGCAGAACAGTTCGGTTTCAAGATCTACTACGGCGACGGCACCCGGCTCGATGTGCTGCACGCCTCCGGGGCGCATAGCGCACGCGCGATCGCGGTGTGCATCGACAACCGCGAGGCGGCCAATCGCATCGTCGAGCTGGCAACGCGCGAGTTCCCGCACGCCAGGTTGCTGGTGCGCTCGTTCGACCGTGAGCACTCATTGCAGTTGGTCGCTGCCGGGGTGGACTACCAGATTCGCGAGACCTTTGAGTCGGCAGTGGCGTTCGGGCAGGCGGCCCTGGTCGAGCTGGGCGTGGACGAGGACGAGGCGGTCACCATCGCGCGCGAGATCCGGCGGCGCGATGCCGAGCGGTTCGAACTGGAGATTGCGGCCGGCAACACGCGTGCCGGCGCCGTGGCAGGGCTGATGTACGGCAATCTCACGCCGACCGTGCCCAAGCCCACGCCGTTCACCCCGCCGCGGCGGGAGAGCCGCACGCTCAATCCCGATGCGGTGCCGCAGGCCACTCAGCCCGAAGCCGTGACCCGCGACTGAGTCGTGTGTGGCTGGCGAGCACCGAAGCGGGTTCGGCGCTGGGATTGCCTCGGCTGGTCGAGAAAAAACCTGGGGTGATAGAGCGGCCGGCACCAAGCTGCCGGCCTGAGCTGACAAGTCGACCGGCTCAGCCGTGCCGGCGTTGAGCGGCCGCGAAGGCTTCCAGTTGCTCGGGTGTGGCATCTTTCTGGTGCTGCTGTTTCCAGTCGGCGAACGGCATGCCGTACACCGCTTCGCGTGCCTGCTCCTTGCTCATCGGCTGGCCGTGCGCTTCGGCGGCTTCGCGGTACCAGTCGCCCAGGCAGTTGCGGCAGAAGCCGGCCAGGATCATCAGATCGATGTTCTGCACATCCGGGCGCTGCTGGTTGAGATGCTGCAACAGACGGCGAAATGCGGCCGCTTCGATGGACGTGGTGATGGAATCGGGTGTCGAGGTGGTGTCGGTCATGACGGAATCGGGGACAATAGACGGCCTTCGACTCTACACCTGACGCCCCATGACCGTTTCCGCGCCAGCTGCCTCTGCTCCGGCCCGCCTTCTCGATGGTCGCCGCATCGCCGAGGAACTGCTCGACGGGCTGAAGCTGCGCGTGGATGCGCGCCTTGCCGCCGGCAAGACGCGCCCCGGGCTGGCGGTGGTGCTGGTCGGTGGCGACCCGGCCTCGTCGGTGTATGTGCGCAACAAGCGGCGTGCCGCGGAAAAGGTCGGCATCGAGGCTTTCGATTACGATTTGCCGCAGGGCACCAGCGAGGCCGAACTGGCGCGGCTGATCGACCAGCTCAATGCCGACCCCAAGATCCACGGCATCCTGATCCAGCTGCCGCTGCCGGGCATCCCCGATGCCAATCGCCTGATCCAGCGCATCGATCCGCGCAAGGACGTCGACGGCTTCCATCCGCAGAATGTCGGGCACCTGGCGCTGCGCGAGTTCGGCCTGCGTCCGTGCACGCCGCGCGGCATCGTGACCTTGCTGGGGCACACCGATCAGCCGGTGCGCGGCCGCAACGCGACCATCGTGGGCGTGAGCAATCACGTCGGCCGGCCGATGGGCCTGGAGCTGCTGATCGCCGGTTGCACAGTCACCAGCTGCCACAAGTTCACCCCGCCCGAGGTGCTGGAAGCCAGCGTGCGCAATGCCGACATCCTGGTGGTGGCAGTCGGTCGCCCGGGCCTGATTCCGGGCGAATGGGTCAAGCCGGGCGCAGTGGTGATCGATGTCGGCATCAATCGGCTGGACGACGGTCGCCTGGTCGGCGATGTCGGTTTCGACGCAGCGGTGCAACGTGCGGCCTGGATCACGCCGGTGCCGGGTGGAGTCGGGCCGATGACGGTCGCCACGCTGATGCAGAACACGCTGGAAGCGGCCGACGCGGCTGGCTGAGGCGCGTGTAACGCTGCATTGCAGTCGCGTTGTGTCTTCGTGAAGGCTTTCAGGGTAAAATGCCGCGCTTCCCCAAACTCGGGTCCGCCGATGCTCCGCATCCAGGCTGAAGCTCTCACCTACGACGACGTTTCCCTCGTCCCCGCTCATTCGATCGTCCTGCCCAAGGACGTCAGCCTGGAAACCCGGCTGACCCGCGATCTGCGCCTGAAACTGCCGATTCTCTCGGCCGCGATGGACACAGTGACCGAGCACCGCCTGGCGGTGGCCATGGCCCAGCTGGGCGGCATCGGCATCATCCACAAGAATCTGACCCCTGCGCAGCAGGCGGGCGAAGTGGCCCGGGTCAAGAAATTCGAATCCGGCGTCATCACCGAGCCGTTCACGGTGAGCCCGGACACGACCATCGGCGAGGTGCTCAAGCTGACCCGCGCGCGCAACATCTCCGGCGTGCCGGTGGTGGATGGCAGCGAACTGGTCGGCATCGTCACCAGCCGCGACATGCGCTTCGAGAAGAAGCTCGACGATCCGGTCCGCCACATCATGACCAAGAAGGATCGCCTGATCACCGTGCGCGAAGGCGCCAGTGACGAGGAAGTGCTGGAGCTGCTGCACCGCAACCGCATCGAAAAGATCCTGGTGGTCAACGACAGCTTCGAGCTGCGCGGCCTGATCACGGTCAAGGACATCCAGAAGAAGACCGACAACCCCAACGCGGCCAAGGACGGGTCCACGCGCCTGCTGGTCGGCGCGGCGGTTGGCGTGGGCGGCGACACCGAGCAGCGCATCGAACTGCTGGCCGCGGCCGGCGTGGACGTGGTCATCGTCGATACCGCGCACGGCCATTCGCAGGGCGTGATCGATCGCGTGGCCTGGGTCAAGAAGGCGTATCCGCAGCTGCAGGTGATCGGCGGCAACATCGTCACCGGCGATGCCGCGCTGGCGCTGATGGACGCCGGTGCCGATGCGGTCAAGGTCGGCGTGGGCCCCGGGTCGATCTGCACCACGCGTGTGGTCGCCGGTGTCGGCGTGCCGCAGATCACCGCGGTGGACATGGTCGCCGAGGCGCTGCAGGACCGTATTCCGCTGATCGCCGATGGCGGCATTCGCTACTCCGGCGACATCGGCAAGGCGTTGGTCGCCGGCGCCTCCACGGTGATGGTCGGCGGCCTGTTCGCCGGCACCGAGGAAGCCCCGGGCGAGGTCGAACTGTTCCAGGGCCGCAGCTACAAGAGCTACCGCGGCATGGGCAGCCTGGGCGCGATGGAGAAGGGGTCCAAGGACCGCTATTTCCAGGATTCCAGCGATGCCGACAAGCTGGTGCCGGAAGGCATCGAAGGGCGCGTGCCGTATCGCGGCCCGGTCGGTGGCATCGTCCATCAGCTGATCGGCGGTCTGCGCGCCACGATGGGCTACGTGGGCTGCGCGACCATCGAGGAAATGCGCACCAAGCCGAAGTTCGTCACCATCACCGGTGCCGGCCAGCGCGAAAGCCATGTCCACGACGTGCAGATCACCAAGGAACCGCCGAATTACCGCATGGGCTGATGCCCGTGCGCGGGATTGGGGATTCGGGATTAGGGACGCGTAGCAGCCCGCCGCATCTCCTTCGGCAGGGCGCATCGCCGCCATCCCGCTGTTGCCAATCTCCAATCCCGAATTCCCAATCCCGGCGCCAATGACCAACATCCACAGCGACAAGATCCTCATCCTCGATTTCGGCGCGCAGTACACCCAGCTGATTGCGCGGCGCATCCGCGAGATCGGGGTGTATTGCGAGATCTGGGCCTGGGATCATGACCCGGCCGAGATCGCCGGTTTCGGCGCCAAGGGCATCATCCTGTCCGGTGGTCCGGAGTCGACCACCTTGCCGGGTGCGCCGGTCGCGCCGCAGGAAGTGTTCGACAGCGGCTTGCCGGTGTTCGGTATCTGCTACGGCATGCAGACGCTGGCTGCGCAGCTGGGTGGTGCGACCGAGGCGGCGGACCAGCGCGAATTTGGTCATGCCGAAGTCGATGTGGTGGCCGCCGATGCCCTGTTCGCAGGGCTGACCGATCATGCCGGCGCGTCGCGTCTCAATGTGTGGATGAGCCACGGCGACCACGTGTCGCAGGTGCCGCCGGGCTTTACCGTCACCGCGGTGACCGACCGCATCCCGGTGGCGGCGATGTCCAACGAGGACAAGCGCTGGTACGGCGTGCAGTTCCATCCCGAGGTCACCCACACGTTGCAGGGCCAGACCTTGCTGCGCCGCTTCGTGGTCGATGTCTGTGGCTGCCAGACGCTGTGGACGGCGGCCAACATCATCGACGACCAGATCGCGCGCGTGCGCGAGCAGGTGGGCGATGACGAAGTAATCCTGGGCCTGTCCGGCGGCGTCGATTCGTCGGTGGTCGCCGCGCTGCTGCACAAGGCGATCGGCGACAAGCTGACCTGCGTGTTCGTCGATACCGGCCTGCTGCGCTGGCAGGAAGGCGACCAGGTGATGGCGATGTTCGCCGAGCACATGGGCGTGAAGGTGATCCGCGTCAACGCGGCCGATCGTTACTTCGCCAAGCTCGAAGGCGTCAGCGACCCGGAAGCCAAGCGCAAGATCATCGGTAACCTGTTCGTGGATATCTTCGACGAGGAATCCAACAAGCTGGCCAATGCCAAGTGGCTGGCGCAGGGCACGATCTATCCGGACGTGATCGAGTCGGCCGGCAGCAAGACCGGCAAGGCGCACGTGATCAAGAGCCACCACAACGTCGGCGGCCTGCCCGAGCACATGAAGCTGGGCCTGGTCGAGCCGTTGCGCGAATTGTTCAAGGACGAAGTGCGCCGCCTCGGTGTCGAACTCGGCCTGCCGCGCACGATGGTGTACCGTCATCCGTTCCCGGGCCCCGGCCTGGGCGTGCGCATCCTGGGCGAAGTGAAGCGCGAATACGCCGAATTGCTGGCCAAGGCCGATGCGATCTTCATCGACGAACTGCGCAAGGCCGATCTGTACGACAAGACCAGCCAGGCATTTGCGGTGTTCCTGCCGGTCAAGTCGGTCGGTGTGGTCGGCGATGCACGCGCCTACGAATGGGTGATCGCACTGCGCGCGGTGGAAACCATCGACTTCATGACCGCGCACTGGGCGCACCTGCCGTACGATTTCTTAGGCACGGTGAGCAACCGCATCATCAACGAACTGCGCGGCGTCTCGCGCGTGGTCTACGACATCTCCGGCAAGCCGCCGGCGACGATCGAGTGGGAGTGATGAAGCGTCTTTCGGAGGCTATCGCCCGATATCGGTAGAAGTAACTTAACTTTTTGATTATAAAAGTATAAGTTGAGTTTTCTATCTGTGGCTATTGCCGACCAGCAGAACGGGTCGGCGACAGAACTGACGGTAAGCCCCCCGGAGGTCGGATCCAGACCTTCCTACTGTCGCGGCAGGCGATGGACATCTTCGTGGCCTTGCACATTTGCGCTGACAACGCGAGGTAGTGGGCATCGATGCCGTGGAACAGTGTCCTGTCCCCACTAGCCTCATCACCAAGCATCGCCTTGTAGCGCTCGAGTTGGAAGATGGGCCGCAGGAGTAGCAGGTTGCGCTGCTGACGTGACAGGTCAAGTAGTTCTGTGGCGCCATCCAATCACTCGCTGCTCTCGGAGGATGCCTGCGGCCAAGGCTCCGCCGGGACCATCTTGGGCGTTGCAAGGCCCTGTTCCGGGTTCGACGATAGCGCCTCCTGGTGTGGCATGGCTCCCCTCCTGAGAATGTCTACCTAATGCCCTGTCGAATGCACGGCCTGCTCCAAGCGCATTCGGCTGGAGGCCCGCAGCTGCTGGAGGCTCAGTCTCCGCGCCATTGCGTAATACACAGCTTCGTCTTTCGTTCCTTGTGCGATCACAGCACGGGCCAGCGAAGCCAGTTCCTGCAGGCTGATCTCGTCGACCGCTCGCACGCTGTCCTCGTCGGCAGGCGCTCGGAAAGGCGGCTCCGTTGCAGGATCAAGATGCTCGGGCCAGTAGAACGTGCCGACCTCTTCATCCGTCGTCCGATGGCGGGCCCGAGCAAGTTGGAACACGCGTTCGCGGATCCGCCCGCCTGTACGTACCCAGCCGTGGGCACGGGCGATGCGGCGAGCCAGCAGGGCGTCGAGCACGGGGCCTTCATGATCGATGACGTGGGCGATCATGGCCAGTAGGGTGTCGTTGTAATCGCCGTCGAAAAAGCGATCGGGATTAGCGCCGGCGACCGCTTCGGCCGGGTGGGTGACCCGATAGAGCGAGGCTTCGGGTGGCGTTGTTTCTGCGATACCGGCATGGGCTGGTGCTGCGGAGACCTGGCGAGCAAAGACTTCCTCGACTTGCTGCGATGGAGCTGTCGCCGGGACTTCTGGTGCGACCGGACCCGCATCCTGGATTGGGGCCGCCGTTTCCTCGTCTGGCTTCGTTACTGACGCCATAGCTTGCGCGATGGCCGCCTGCGCTAGGCGCTCGGCCTCAGCTTCGTGCTCGGCCTGTTCGGAGCGCCGCTTGCGCTGGGCCGTGAGCACGGCTTGCAGCCGGGCGTCCAGCCTGTCGAGCGTGCCGGCCGGATCAATCCACCAGTCGGTGGACCAGACCCGCACGATGTCCCATCCCAGGCCGCGCAGAACCTGCTCGCGCAGCTTGTCGCGGTCGCGCGCGGTGGCGCTGCGATGGTAGGTGGCGCCATCGCATTCCACACCGGCCAGGTAGCGTCCGGGGGCGTCGGGATCGACGATGCCGAGGTCGACGCGGAACGAGGAGGCGCCGATCTGTGGCTGGACCTGCCAGCCGCGCCGGGTCAGGGCGGTGGCCACGGCTTGTTCAAAGGGACTGTCGAAGCCCCCCAGGCTGCCTCTGTTCGCTTCCGCCAGCGCGCGAGCGCCGCGTTCGGCGAATTCCAAGAAGTGCTTGAGATCGCGCACGCCGATGGCTTGGGTTCGCGCCAAATCCATCTGCTCCGCGCGGACGCTGGCGAATACGCGCAGTTCGTGACGCGCGCGGGTGATAGCCACGTTGAGCCGGCGCTCGCCGCCTTGGCGGTTGAGTGGACCGAAGTTCATAGCCAGTTGGCCTGCGGGGTCCGGGCCGTAGGTGATGGAGAAATAGATGAGATCGCGTTCGTCGCCCTGCACGCTCTCCAGGTTCTTGACGAACAGCGGCTCCAGTTCGCTCTCGGCGAAATAGGGCTCCAGCCTTGGATCCTGGCGGCGTGCCTCGTCGAGCAGGTCCTCGATCAGTTTTTGCTGCTCCGCATTGAAGGTGACCACTCCAATCGTAAGCCCGATTTCGCGGAAACCGGGCGCCGTCAGGCGCGCCACCACGTCGGCGACCAGCGCCTTCGCTTCGGCCGGGTTGGTCCGCGCACCGCCTTTCTGGTAGGTGCCTGAGACCGGCTGCAGGCTGACCGCGCGATCGTTGGTGACGGGTGAGGGGAAGGTGACCAGTTCGCCGTCGTAGTAGGCATGATTGGAGAACGCAATCAGGCTTTCATGACGGGAGCGGTAGTGCCAGTTCAGATTCCGTGTCGGCAGGTTGGCGCCGATGCACTCGTCGAGGATGCTCTCCAGGTCGGCCTCGACGTCTTCGTCGTCCAGCCCGGATTCGGCGCGGTCGAAGAAAGAGGTGGGCGGCAACTGCTTGGGGTCGCCGACCATGACGACCTGGCGGCCGCGGGCGATGGCGCCGATCGCGTCCCAGACCGGGATCTGCGAAGCTTCGTCGAAGATCACCAGGTCGAACGCGTTGGCTCCGGCCTGGAGATACTGCGCGATGGACAGCGGACTCATCAGCAAGCAGGGCGTGAGCTTGGTCAGCGCCTCGGGAATCTGAGCCATCAGTTCGCGCAAGGGCAGGTGCGCGCGCTTCTTGCCCATTTCGTGCCGTAGCAGCCCCCATTCGGAGTTGCGGCTGACGTTGTCCTGCGAGGGCAGGTCGGCGCACAGGCGGGCGCGCAGCCAGTCCCGGGTCATGGCGGTGAAGCGTTCGTCGAGTTCGCAGAAATCGCGGATGCGCTGTTCATGCTCGGCGCTGACGAAGCCGCGAATGACCGGCTCGTGATCGACCACGGCGTTGAGCCACCAGCGTGCGTAGTTGGTCTCGAAGCTTCGGCGTGCCTGGTCCGGGCCGACCCGGCCCTGCTCGATGGCCTGGACCAGGGTGGCCAGCCCGAGTGCGAGCGCCTCGTCGCGCGCCTGGCGCCATGCGCACCAGCTGCGCAGCCCGTGTTCGGCGCGCACGATGGACTGGCTTTGCTCGATCAGCCCGTCGAGTGATATGGACTGCCACTGCGCCTGGGCGGCCTCGGCAAAATGTCCGGTTGTCGCGAGTGCCTCGCGCCGGGGTAGTAGCTGTTCCCATTTCTCCACGTATCGAGCGCCGGCCAGCACGATTCGACCACCGGGCTCCAGCAGTGCATTGGCATCGCCCAATAGCGTATGCAGCGGTGCCTTGCAGGCAGAGATCTGTTCGGGCGTGGTGGCCAGGCGGGCCAGCACGGCAGCCAGATCCTCTCGGAGCTGGCAGGCCTGCTCGAGGTCATCCAGGTGGGTGGCGAGACCTTTCCACAGGCCTGCGGTGAACTCGCGCAAGTCGTCCAGGGCGGCCAGTGCTTGTTCCGTATCGGCCCGCTGGCGAAGCGTTTGGTGGTCACGTGTCAGCGTGGGGCCGCAAGCGCCTTCCTCAACCAAGGTGTGGGCATCCAACGCACCTAGCTGGGCATGGCTGCGCCAGTCGCTCAGGAAGTCGAGTGCGGCACGCATGCGGTCGATTGGTGTGGCGTGGCCTGCCCATAGGCCGTCGGTCGCCGTTTCCAGCGATGCCTGTGCCGCAATGTCTTGGTCGAGCTGGCGCAGTCGCCGTGCCCGTTGCAGATCGGCTTGCAGGGCGGCCCCGCATTGGCCGTTGGCGATGGCATCGAAGCCGTCGTCCTCCCAGGGCTGGCCTTCGCGTACGGCGGCCAGGGCGGTTTGCCAGCGCAGGGCCGTGCGTATCTTGTCCTCTTGTGTCTCCAGTCCTGCCCAGACGTCCGCACACTGCTGGCCTGGAGCGATGGCCTGGATCTGCTGGCGCAAGGCGCGGATGGCCTTCCAATGCTGCAGATCGTTGGCTACGTCGGGCTGCGCGCCGCCTGTGATAGCGCTGGACAGTTGTGCTGTGACCTTGCGTTTACCCAGCCAGGACTTAGGCCAGAACGTCTGCTCGGCCTGTTCCCACATTTGCTGCAACTGGGCGACGTCGAGCTGTTCGATCGCCTTGCCGTAGGGAGCCGATATTGCCGAGTGGTGCTCGCCGAGTTGGGCCAGCAAGCCCAGCCCTTGGTTGAGCTGCACGGTGATGCGTATCGGCCAGGGCTCGCCGAGTTCTGCGCGAGTCTGCCGGTGCTCGGCGAGCAGGGCCAGCCCGTCGGCGCAGGCGGTCATGACAGAAGCGGGCCACGGCGTGGACAGCTGTATGTTCAGTTCCGCATGGCGGCGCACCAGTGCCGCGCCTTCCTGAAGGCGTTGGCTCAGGCTGCGTGCGTCGGGCCGCAGGACAAAGCGCCAATCATGTCCCGCCGCCACAGGCAGGCGTTGGGCCAGGAGCAGCAGCGCTTCGCAGGTTTCGGGCGTCAAGGTGGGCGAGGGCAGGCCGATGGCCTGGACAAACGCCTGGGCGGATTCGATCGTCGCCTGGGCGGCGGGAAGCACATCACGTGCAGTGGCGATTAGTTGTTGCTGCCAGGTGGGCGACCAGTCTCCCTGGCCGACCAGGGCCAAGGGGTGCTGCGCCAGCGCGGCATGGCCAATGGCCTGTGCGTTGACTTCCAGGCGGTCCACGGCACTGCGCAACTGTTCGATGCCAGCATGATCGTGCTGATCGGCCGAGGGCCAGGCCACGTGAAGTGTCGGGACGTCGTGTCCCGCGCTGACGGTGCCGATGGCACCGAACAGGCTCAAGCCGTTGCGGCGACGCTGGTGAAGGCGTTCCACATAGATGTTCAGCGCATCGCGCAGGCGTTTGAGTTTCTCGGCCTCGGCCCGCCACTGCTCGGCGTCGGCCTGGCCACTGCTGGACCAAGCCGATTGCAACTGCGTCAGCACGTCGAGCTTGCGGGCTTTGCTCGAGTGCAGCTCCAGGCAGAACTCGCCCAGGCCGATTTCACGCAGGCGCCGGTAGACGACGTCCAGCGCCGCGATCTTCTCGGATACGAAGAGGACGCGTCGGCCCTGTGCCAGGGATTGGGCGATCAGGTTGGCGATGGTCTGGCTCTTGCCCGTCCCCGGTGGACCGATCAGGACGAAGTCCTTGCCCTGCGAGGCGGCCAGCACGGCTGACAACTGCGAGGAATCCGCCGGCAAGGGGCAGAACACCTGCCTGGGGTCGAAGTGCTGGTCCAGTTCGCGCACTTGCGGGAACGGAGCGCCCGGTGGATAGGCATCGCGCGGGGTGTCCAGCAGGTGGCGCACGACCGGGTTCTCTCGCAACTGTTCGCTGTGCTCGGCCAGGTCTTTCCACATCAGGTACTTGGCGAACGAGAACATGGACAACACAACGTCCTCGGTCACTTCCCAGCCCTTGATGTCCTTGATGGCGTGGCCGACAGCCTTCCATACCGCAGCGACGTCCAGGCCGGCATCGTCCCGCGGCAGTTCGCCTTCGAGCGTGCCTAGGCTCAGTTCGAAGTCCTGGCGCAGCATCTCGATCAAGGTCGGATTGAAGCGGGGCTCGTCGTCATGCAGGCTGAGCGTGAAGCCCGAGCGGGCGCTCTTGCGCTGCAGGCTGACCGGCACCAGGATCAAGGGCGCGCGGTAGCGCTGACCGTCACGGTCTTCGCGGGTCCAGGACAGGAAGCCCAGGGCGAGATAAAGCGTGTTGGCACCACCTTCTTGCAAAGTCGTGCGAGCGCTGCGAAACAAATCGACCAGGCGTGAATCGAGTTCGATCTCGGGAACGCCAACGAAAACCTCGCCTTTCTGCAGGGCTTCCAGCGCGTGCGCACGGCGCACGTTCTCGCGTTCGCGGGCTTCGTAGATGGCCTGATCGCGCGGATCGGCACCGTCCATCAGGTCTGGACGCGGGCGCAGCTTCAGGGACTGGCCGCTGGCCAGCATGTCTTCCAGCGCGCCAGGGTCAGGTGCTTCCAGCTTGAGTGCTTTCTTGCCGGCCTTGAAGTTGAGCAGGTTGTTGCGAAGCGACAGATCCAGCAGCTTGCGTTGCCAGCGAAGCAGCCGGTCTTTGGGATCGAGCTGGCTGGCATCTTCCGCATTGGCCGGCGCGTTGTCGGGCAGGTCAGGCGCGTCTTCGATCTTTGGCGCGGCGGGCGTGGACGGTGACCCTTTGGTGTCCGACGCCGTAGCAACTGCCGCCTCCGCACTGGCCAATGGCTTGATGCGCTGCAGCCGCGCCCGGCGGATGTCCACGGCCAGGCGGAATCCCGCATCCTGAGATTCATCAACCTGCTGGGCACCGCGTTCGGTGGCATAGCTGAAAGGGACAGTGGGGCGCTGGGTGATCAGGGTGGTCTCGAACAGCACCAGTTCCTTGAGCCTGAGGCGCTTGCGCAAAGCGGTCACGTCGTCGACGACCGTGTTGGAAAACTCCTCTGGTTGCAGCCAGACACCTGCAAAGGCATGGCCCTCTGTGAAGACCAACAGGGGGTTCAACCCTGCCTGCTCGAGTGCGGCGCAGAACAGCAACGTGAGGTCGAAACACGTCCCCAGCCCCGAGCTTTCGATCTGGCTGGGACTGCGCACCTTCTGGCCCGACTGCTCGAAGCTGGCCGGGGGCAGGGCATAGTCCAACTGCATGCCAGCCGTGGCCCCCCAGAGGGCCGAAGCCAGTTCCCAGGCGCGTTTGGCGCCGCCGGTGTAGCCATCCAGTGCGGGGTTGCGATCGTTCTGCCGCAACACCTCGGCGGTTCGCTTGAGCAGCCGATCCACGGCCGGATCGTTGGGTTGGACGAAGGCGGCGACCAAGTCCGGCAGATGCGAGATGCCGCCCCATTGGTTGCGTGGCAGCAGCTCCAGATGGCTGTCGCGCTGCGCGAGGGCCGGGATGGACGCATCCGCGCCCACGGAGCGCAAGGCCAGCGAGACCGTGGCCGTCTCGGCCTCGGTTAGCCGCGCCAGCAATCCGCCGTCCAGATTCAGGTCCAGGTCGCGGATCGGATAGCGGGAGCCCGCGGCCAGCGCGTCGATCCGCCAACGGCGCGGCTTCAGAAAGGGCGGATCGGACGTCAGGACCAACTCGACCTGCTCATGCTTCTGATCGGTCTCGTTGACCAGCCAGAGATCCCGCAACAGTGGGACCGCATTTTGAAAGTCCGCCAAGTTCAATTTGGCGATCAGGGTAACGTCGATTTTCAATTCGGCAGCGGTGGCCGAATCTTCCAGTTGTGTCTCGTCCATGGAATCCCCTGCAGTGCCCTGTCATAACGCGCATTACGCCCCGTTACGCCCTGCCAGGATATTAGCGCCAGTTGGCAAAGATATCGGCTAGATAAGAGCCATCGCAGCGAAATAGGGACGACGGCTTGCCAAATCTGTCTTCTTGCAGGTGGTGATAAGTGGGTATATTATGTAAAAAATATTAGACATTTAACCTAGCTATCGCGCCTGCCATGAACCTCATCGATATCGGCCATACCGTGCGGACCCGGCGCACTGAGCTGGGCCTGTCCCAGGCGCAGTTGGCACACTTGAGCGGACTGTCTCGCCAGACCCTGGTCGGCCTGGAAAATGGCACGCTGAGCGATCTTGGCGTCAACCGTGTGGGGCAGGTGACGGCGGTACTGGGCTTGGACAGTCCCAAGCTCGATACGCAAGCGAGGCGTAAGAAGCGCGGCCTGTGGATGGCGGCCAAGACGGTGAGCGTCAGCTATGCACGTGAACTGGCGCCCGAGGCGCTGGAGAAGGCCCTGGCGAGTGGCGAAGTGCCTGCTCCATTTGCCCCTCACCTGACACATTTACTCGACGAGGCGCCTGTGCCCATCGTCGTGATGGCCGTGGAAGAGGCGGCCTCGCGTGCACACCTGCCGCCAAGGCAGGTCTGGCGCAACGTGGCGAAGCTGGCCGGATCCTTGTCCGTGCACCGTCGGGCGCTGTGGGCATGAAGCCCGTGGCACTGCCCGGCGGTCCATGGGAGAAGCTTTTCCCGCGGGCGTTGGCGCTGATCGACGAGATTAGCCAGTACGGCGGCATCACGGACCCGTTCTGGACCCTGGGCGGTGGAACCGTGCTGATGTTCCGTTACCGCCATCGGCTGAGCAAGGACATCGACATTTTTGTGCCCGATCCGCAGTACCTCGGCTTTGTCACGCCTCGTTTGAGCGACTCGGCGGCGGACTTGACGCAGGACTATACTGAGCAGCCAGGCGCCTTCGTCAAACTGCAGTTCGAGGAGGGCGAGGTCGACTTCGTTGCCGCTCCCAATCTGCTGAACGGCGCCTGGGACACCTGGGATATCGGCGGTCGCGCCGTGAAGGTGGAGACAGCCGCCGAAATCATTGCCAAGAAGATGTATCACCGTGGCGATCGGGTCACGGCGCGTGATCTTTTCGACCTGGCGCTCGTGATTGAGCGCGAGCCTCAGCAGCTTCTGGCGGCGACGCCGTTTCTCCTACGCCATCGGGAGGCGTTTCTGTCCCAGATCCAAGCGCCGCATGCCGGCCTGCGCGCCGCGTTCAAGGCCATCGCCATGCTGGATTACACGCCCAGCTTCGATCATTGCGTCGCCGTGGTCGGGGATTTCCTGGGCGAACTGTAATCCCTTAGCGTGTGGTCGTTCCCGGTCGTAGTGGAGCGCGCTAAATCGACAATAAGCCCGGAAGTGTCTACGCCGCGCAGGTCGCTCTATAACCCGCACCAGCATTAAACGCGTGTTTTGACGGTAGATCGCGACGGTATACATTTGTCGATCACTAGAAATCCCTCACTAGAAATCCCTTAAATCATAGGGATTTACGAGGCCCGTTGATGACAGAGGAGGAGTGACATCGGCCTTTCGAGGACTGTCGCCGGTCGTCGAAAAGATGACGCAAGTATCGATGATGGTGAAATAGACCGGGTGCGCATGCGCCCGGACCCCGCCGTTGGCGGGGGAGGGTGAGGCATTCTGCACTCAGGTACGTTCGACCTTCGCGGATGATGGGATGCTGGCCTGCGCTCTGCCGTTGCTGGATGACAGGACCGTGCCCTAGAAGCGCGGGCTGCGTCAGGTCTCTGCGTCAAACAAGACCACATAGCGGGATACCCCGCGCTCGACGAAGCGTTTCGACCAGAGCCGTAGCCATGCCTGCACGATCTCAGCACGGCTTCGACACGCAGGATGGCCGTGCACCCCACGCGTCTTGCCCAATGCCTAAACCGCAGCGACGCCACCGTCGACGAAAAGCTCATGGCCGGCGACAAAGCTGCTCTCGCTGGAGGCCAGGAAGAGGACTGCCCGTGCTACCTCGTTCGGTTCGGCCAACCGTCCTAGCGGAACACTCTTGCTCAGCGCCTCTTCAAGTTCGGGCTGCGAATCGAGGTAGCTGCGTATCAGGCGCGTCTGCGTGCCACCAGGCGAGACGACGTTCACGCGGATGCCTCGCTCCTTGAGGTCAGTGGTCCAGCTTCGGGCGAACGAGCGCACCGCGGCCTTGCTGGCGTTGTAAAGAGACTGGCCTGGCAGGCCCTTGCTGCCGGCGATGGAGCCGTTGAGGACGATAGCGCTGCCCGCAGTCATCAGCGGTAGCGCTTTTTGCACGGTGAACACCATGCCTTTCACATTGACGTCGAAGGTCGTGTCGAAATGCGTAGCGTCGATCGCGTTGAGTGGGACGATCTCGTAGATGCCTGCATTCGCGAACACGACATCGACCTTGTGGTGATCGCGTTGGATGCGTTCGTAAAGCCGCGCGACGTCGTCGGAATTGGTGACATCGCCTTGCACACCGACTGCTCCGTGGCCGATCTCCTTGACGGCCTCGGTAAGTGCGTCCTGCCGACGCCCGGTGATGTACACGTGCGCGCCTTCCATGGCGAACAGCTTCGCCGTTGCCAGGCCGATGCCGTCGCTGCCCCCGGTGATCACCACCACTTTGTCCTCGAAACGGTTCGTCATTTGCCAGCGCCTTTTCCAAATATGGAGGATTGCTCCACTTATTATATGGAGGTAACCTCCACTTGACAAGAGAGGGAGTAAAACGTGTGAGTGACGAACCTGCCCTTCGGGCAGACGCGCAGAAAAATCGGGAACTCATCCTTTCTGCAGCTGAAGCGCTCTTTCTGGAAAAAGGAGCTGGTGTCCCGCTCGAGGAAGTTGCCAGGCGCGCAGGTGTCGGCATCGGTACGCTGTATCGTCGCTTTCCCACGCGCGAGGCACTGTTAGCCGCGACCAGCAACGAGCGTTTCCTGTCGCTGGCGCAAGCCAGCCGTGCGCGCGACCGAGACCTTGCTCCAGGCGAGGCGGTACGCGCGTACCTGGAAGAACTTGCCAGGAACACGAGCATTTATCAGAGCCTTGCTGCTTCGATCGGAGCTGTTATCCAATGCGGGACGCCCGGCTGTCATGCGATCACCGCGGAAGGGCGACGGCTGCTTCAGCGCGGGCAGGACGCGGGTGCGATCCGTGGCGACGTCACGTATGAGGACTTCATTTGCGTGGTGACTGCCATCTCCCTTGCAGTCGAAAATGACCAATCATCGAAATCGCGTATCGGGCATTTCGTCGACTTGTTCTTGAATGGCATAAGCGTGAAAAGTCTGGATTAGCCAGCGATAATTCCGCTATCTCCGCACGAGTGGGCGCGAAAAAAAACCGCGCAATGCGCGGTTTGATCCTGGATCCACTGCAGTTGCCTGTCAGCGCAGCTTGGCCAGCGCCACGCGCGCATCGGCCATGAATTTCTGCGTTTCCTGTGGCGTGGAGAGGTTGGCGCCGAGCTGGTTGAGCACCTGCTCGATGTCGCTCGATGCGTCCCAGGCTTCGTCGCAGAGCATGCCGGCGATCGGGCCAAGATAATTCAGCGCGACCTTTTCCAGTGCATCGCGGACGCGCTCGTCCGGTGGCGACCCAGCGCCTGCAGGTGCTGCGTTCGGTGCGGCGGCCGGTGCCGGAGCCGCTGCAACCGCTGCAACCGCTGCCCGCGGCGGTGCCGGCACACCACCCAGATCCTGTTCGAAACCGCCCATCAACCACTGGCGCGAGTCATCGCTCAGCAGCGAGGGCTTGCCCATGCCGGCGCCGGGATCGGTCTGGAAGCGGGCCTTGGCCGCATTGACCATGGTGAGGCGTTGCACCGCCTCATCATTGCGCAGCATGCGGAACACCACCTCTTCGATCTGCCCGGCGTTGAGGCGGATGATGCAGGAGTGGTTCTCCTCGGTGACGATGAACAGAAAGCCGGACGCCTTCTTCAGTGCCAGCGCCTTGAGCTCGCGCAGGACCTCGATCAGCGGACGGAATTCAGTGGACATGGCGTCTTCCTTGCATCATCTGGTACGGAGTGGGTGCGCGCAGCTCAGCGTTTGCTGAGCCGCTCCATGGCCAGCCGGACACTGTTGGACAGACGGGAGATGGCGCGCGCCAGGGTACCAATTTCATCCTTGAGGTTGACCTCGTCGATGGTGTGGTTCCACTTGCCCAGGCTCAGCTCTTCGGCCACGGTGGTCAGGTGCTGAATCGGGCGCAACACGCGGCTCCAGATCAACGCCCACTGCAGGCCGAGCAACAGCGCACACACCAGCAGGCCGATGCCGGCGATCCACAGCGACTGGCGCACGATCACGCCATTGACGTCGCTCTTGGGATAGGCCGACACCAGGGTGAAGCCCCAATCGGGCACTTCCTGCTTGGTGACGACCCAGTCGTTGGGCGTTTCCTTGACGATCCGCTCGATGGTGGCGGTGTCGGTGGTGGCACCGGTGGTGGACTGGAAGCGCAGCTTGTTCTTGCTGTCGAACACGGCGATGAAGCCGGAGTCGAGCACGCGACGGCTGCTGACCACGTTTTCCAGCGCCTGGGTGTCGGCCTTGTAGCCGACGTACCAGGCACCGATCACGCGCTTGTCGTTGCCGGCGAAGATCGGCTCGTAGCCGGTGACGTACGGATTGCCGAGGATGTCGACCACGCCGTAGAAGCTTTCGCCGTTGCGCAGCTTGGCGGCGGCCTGGCCGTTCGGATCGAGCACGGTGCCGATGGCGCGGCTGCCGTCGTCCTTCTTGACGTTGGTGGAGATGCGCACGAAGTCATCGCCGGTGCGCGAGAACAGCGTGGCGGTGCCTTCGTGGATGGCGGTGACCTCGTCGAGCATGTCGAAGACGTTGGCCTGCGCCTTCTGGCCCAGCAGCAGGTCGTTGGCGCTGCGCTCGCCCACGCGCACTTCGTTGCCGACGCTGGCGGCGCCGTGTGCGTTGGCTTCCTTGCGCAGCTGGCGCATGGAGGAATTGACGCGATCGAGCATCATCGCGCGGGTGACCGAGAACAGGGTCTGCAAGGACACCGACTGGCGCTCGATCGCGTCGCCGGTCTCGAACTTGACCCGATTCGCTTCGGTAATGGCCAGAATGACCGTCAGTGCCACCACCACGACCAGCACCAAGGCCAGCACCGGCAACAGCAGGCGCACCCGCAAAGAGTGACGAAGCATCGCAATTCCCCTGAACGCGTTTAGTGATTGGATCGAACGCCGTCGCAGCCCCCCGGCAGCGGTCGGACCTAGCCGTTATCGGCTGTTGCGCATGATGCTGAAGCGGCCCCCACGCCGCTGGCGGTGCATACGATAGCTCAAGCCGATCGATTTGACAGTGCGCGTCGATCGCATCGTGCGCCTTGTGTTCAAGAATGGTGGACCGGGTTACAGAGTTCGGGCTGGCGGGCGCGGTGGGCGGCAAGATCGGCTAGCCCTCCAGGGGCGATCCATCGCGGCGCCGTCGGTGAGCCGGCCGATGCGCGCGGTGGCGTCTTTGTGTCACGCCTGCCGTTGCCGCGCTACCGCGATGACCAGATGCAGCGGTGTTTGAAGAGCGACCTGCGCTTGCGATCTGCCTGGTCGCAGGCGGCTCAGGTTTCCAGCGACAGGATTCCCCGGCGCAGGGCAACGGTGACCGCATGGGTGCGATCGCGCACGCCGAGCTTGGCCAGGATGTTCTTCATATGCGCCTTGACCGTCTCTTCGGAAATGCTCAAGGCATTGCCGATCTGCTTGTTGGAGCATCCAGTGGCCACCAGGCTCAGTACCTCCGTCTCGCGGGCGGATAGTGCGTCGTCGAGCACGTGGGCGGCGATGTTTTCGGCCACCGACGCCGGAACATGCCGCCGCTGGCCGCGGCGCACGTCGCGAATGGTGTCGACCAGCTCGCGGCGCAGCGCGCTCTTGAGCAGATAGCCGCAGGCGCCGGCCTGCAGTGCGCGCACCGCACGCACATCGCCCGTATAGGTGGTCAACACGATGACCTTGGCGGCGGGGTCGACACGGCGGATGCGCTGGATGGCTTCGACGCCATCCACGCGCGGCATCTGCAGATCCATCAGCACCACGTCCGGGCGCAGGCTGGCGTAGCAGGCCACGGCCTGTTCGCCGTCTTCGGCTTCGCCGACCACACGCATGTCGTGTTCGGCGGCAAGCATGGCACTGAGACCGTCGCGCAGCAGCGGATGATCGTCTACCACCAGCACGTCGGTCGGTTTGACCATCTCAGCCATTGGAGCTCTCCGTGGATCGTGCAGGTCGAAATCGCCACCACCAGCGCGGTGGCGTCGCATAGGCGGTACGGGCCGGAAGCGTGATCTGGATTGCGGTGCCGCTGCCTGGACGCGACCACAACTGCATCTTGGCGCCGATGCGTTTGGCGCGTTCCTGCATGCCGGTCAGCCCCCAGTGGCCGGTGCGTGCATGCCCATGCAGCACGTCTGGATCCAGGCCGCAGCCATCGTCGCGGATGCGCAGCACGAAGTCACGTGAACCGTAACGCAGTTCCAGCGCGATGCGCGCGGCGCCTGCATGGCGATCGGCATTGGCCAATGCTTCGCGGCCAAGCTGGAACACTTCGTCGGCCACCATCGGACGCAGCGCCACCGGGCGTCCTTCGACCGACACCTGCAGTTCGGCAGACGGCGGTGGCATGGTGGCCTCGCGTGCGCGCTGCAGTGCGGCGGCCAGATCCTGGCGCAGCGAATAACTGTCGCGCAGCCCGTTGACGCGGTCGCGGCCTTCGACCAGCGCATTCTCGGCCAGGTCGACCGCCTGTTCGAGCTCCAGCCGCCGCGGGTCGTCCTGCGGCAACGAGCGGCTGGCGGCATGCAGCCGCAGGATCAGGCCTTGCGTGCCCTGCAACAAGGTGTCGTGCAACTCGCGCGCGATGCGTTCGCGTTCGCGGTAGCGCTCTTCCAGGCGTGCACGCAGGCGTCCGGCAATACGCCGGGTGCGCATGCGCCACAGCATCGCAAGCGTCAGCAGCAGGGCGAGCGCAACGCACACCTTGAATTGCCAGGTTTGCACGAAGGCCGCTTCGATGACGAAATCCAGCGTGTCGCCGCGCGCGTTCCACACGCCATCGTTGTTGGCGGCGGCAATGCGGAAGCGGTAACGGCCGGGCGCGAGGTTGGTATAGAACGCCTCGTTACGGTTGCCGGCGTCCTGCCAGTGCGCGTCCACGCCCTCCAGCCGGTAGCGGAAGCGCACGCGTTCGGGCCGGGTCAGGCTCACAGCGTCGTAGCCGATGCGCAGGCGGTGCGTCCACTTGGGCAGGCGCAGCCCGGCGGTACGCGGGTAGGGACGGTCGTCGGCGACCACGTCGGTGATGAAGACCTCCGGCGCGGTGGGGTTGCGGTAGGTCTGTTCCGGGTCCAGCCAGGCCAGGCCCTGGTTGGTGGTGAACCACAACAGGCCGTCGTCGGCGGCGATGGCCGTGGGGACCGGTGTGGCCTGCTGGGCGACACCGGGCAACCCGTCCATGATGTCGTACAGGCGCAGCGCCGGGCTGACCACGCCCGATTGCACGCTCTGTAGCAGCGCACGTTGAGCGATCTGCACCACGCCGCGGTTGCCGTTCAACCACAGCGTGCCGTGCCGGTCCTGCACGATGCCGGTGATGCCCTGCAGGAGCGGATTGGTCTGATCGACCACTTGCCGGAACCGGCCGTCGGCGCCCAGCGCTGCCAGCCCGGTTTCGCCGGCGACCAGCGTGAGCGACGGGCCTTGCCAGATGGCGGTGATCGGCCCCACCGACAGGCCATTTTCTGCGCTGTAACGCGTCACCTGCCGGACCTGCAGCAGGCGCGCATCGCCCTTGATGGTGCCCACCCACAGGCCGCCATCGCGCGTATTGGCGAGCACCGTGCACGGGCTATCCTGCAGATCGGGCAGCGGCTGCCAGACGTTGCCGTCGAAAGCGTAGGGGCCGCCGGCATCCGGGCAGATCCGGGGATGGTTGCGGTTGTCCACGACGAAGGCGCGGATGGCGCCGGTCGCCAGGCCGAGCGGCAGCGCCACCGGTTGCACGCGGCCGACCTGCAGACGTAGCAAGGCGTGCTCGCCAAGCACCCAGCCATTGGCGGTCGCCGGCACATCCAGGATGTGGTGGGACGCACCACGCTGCAAACCTTCCACGCGATCGCGGCTCAAGGCCAGCAGCCGGCCATCGCGCAGGCTGGCCAGGAGCGGGCGTGCGGCGGTGCCCGGGGCGGGATTGAAGGTCGCCACGGCCATCGCCTGGCCCGGCAGCAAGGACGCCAACGGCAGCAACGCGCGATGTCGGAACCGGTTGAGGCCCAGATTGGTGCCGGCCCACAGATTGCCTTCGCGGTCCTCGAGCAAGGGGCCGGCAGTGGCCGAGGTCAGGCCTTGTACGGTTCCGAAGCGTTCCAGCACCGGCGTGGGCGATGTGGGCAAGGCGATCCGGAACAGGCCATGCGCCGCGTAGTCGCTGCCCCATAGCGCGCCATCGCGCATGAACCGGATGCGCCGCGCGAACAGCCCGGGAAATTGCAGCCGGGCACGGGCCGTGGCGGGCAGCACGTGGCCCTGCGCATCGGTCAACGCAAACACGCCGCGGTACGGGTCTGCGACCCAGATCGCTCCGCCCGGACTTTCGGCCATGGTGACGTAGAGACCCACCTGCTGGCCGCTGGGTTCGAAGCGTTTGGCGCCAAGCCGCAACGACAGAATCTGGGTACCGTCGCTGACCCAGAGCGTGCCGCGCACATCGCGCAGCAGCCAATGCGCGCGCTCGGCGGTGTAGCCCCAGTCGGCGCCTGCACGCTGCCAGCGTTGCCCATCGAACCAGCACAAACCGCCATCGATGGCGGCCCACCAGCGCCCACTGCCATCGTGCTCAATGCGGAACACCATGCCGGCGGGCACGTCCTTGCCCGGGCTGAAGTGCGTCAGGTGACCGTCGGCAACGCGATCGATGCCGGCGTTGAAGTAGCCGATCCAGGCGGTATCGTCCGGCGCCAGCGCAAGCGTGGTCATGTTGTGCGATGCATAGGCCTCGCCATCCGGCGCCGCCTGCCGCGCGAAACGGTCGCCATCGAACTGAAACAGGCCAAATCCGGTCGCCAGCCACAATGGCCCGGCCTCGGCTTGCTGGATATCCCAGATATCGGCCGGTGCGCCGCGCTCGGTGCTCCAGGCGGTGTGGTGGAATTGCAGCAGCCCCGCACGCGTTGCGGCGATGCCTTGGGCGTACACGGGATTGCACGGCCACCCGCAACTGCACATCACAACGATCACCGCCGCGCACAGGCGCCAGAGCAGGTGGAATCGGATGGGGGGCTCGCGCGGCATTGCAGCATTGTCGGGCGAGATCGGGGCCAAGCACCACCACCTCTTTCGGGGGAGGCAGGTCGGGCAGGAAATCGGCTACGCATGGACCGGCATGTAGCGTGGGGTGCGTGCGTGTCGCTGCGATGCAGTGTGCGCCAAGCTGGATGCCATCGGTTGGCTGCAGCAGTGATGACGCCGCCTTGTAGCGTGGCATTCGTGCGCTGGCGTCCGCTTGGTTTGCGTGTGGTGCGGGTGTCGGCTTGGACACTGCAAAGCGCGACAGAAACAACGGCGCGGTATCGCCCCTGCATCGGCGTGCATGCGCGGTGCATGCCATGGCGATGCACCCATGCGATCCCATGCGTGCTTGTGGCAGCACGCGTGTCGCTCACCCGAAAGAGTGAGCGATCGGCCTCACCATCAGGGGTGGGGCGATCGGCAGGTTCGCCCCACCATGGCGCCATTCCCCGCCGGAGACGTCACATGGCACGTCTGACTGCCGCCGGTTGCCCCGATCTGCATGCAGGCAACACCAACGCACTGTACGCCCCGCGCGCACGTGCCGTGGCCAGAGCGCTGCAGTACATCGACACGCATCTGTATGAGCCCATCGGCGTGACGCAACTGGCCGGCGCCGCCTGCATGAGCCGCTTCCATTTTGCGCGCGTGTTTCGCGATGCGCTGGGCGCCAGCCCGATGGAGTATCTGCGTCGTCGTCGCCTCGAACGCGCCCAGGCCATGCTGCGCGAGGGCGGCCACACCATCAGCCAGATCGCCACCGATCTGTGCTTCTTCGATCAAAGCCATTTCGTCCGCAGCTTCCGCAACGCCACCGGCTGCACGCCGGCGCGCTTTGCCGCGCAAGTGGCGAACGATCCCTGCGCCGCGCGTGCCCAGCCGCGTGCGCATCGGCACAGCGCCGGTTCTTTTTCATCCTCCCTGGAGCATCACGCATGACCACCGCCACCGCCGTCCCCGGTAAGTCCCTGTTGTCGCCCGGTGATCACGCGCTGATCCTGATCGACCATCAATCGCAGATGGCGTTCGCCACGCATACCATCGACATCTCGGCGCTGCGCAACAACGTGTCGCTGATTGCCAAGGGCGCCAAAGGCTTCAAGGTGCCGGTGATCTTGACCACCGTTGCAGAGAAGTCGTTCTCCGGCCCACTGTTTCCCGAGCTGCCGGAGATCTTTGCCGGCGAACCGGTGTTCGATCGCACCAGCATGAATGCCTGGGAAGACCAGGGTGTGATCGATCGCGTCAACGCCATCGGCAAGCAGCGTCTGGTGATTGCCGGGCTGTGGACCAGCGTCTGCATCGTCGGCCCGACGCTGTCGGCGGTCGAGCAGGGGTTCGAGGTCTACGTCATCACCGATGCCTGCGGCGATGTCAGCGACGAAGCGCACGAGCGCGCGGTGACGCGGATGGTGCAGGCCGGCGCCGCCCCCATCACCAGCGTGCAGTACCTGCTGGAACTGCAGCGCGACTGGGCACGCAGCGACACCTACGACCTCACCACCGGCATCGCGCGTGCGCATGCGGGCGGCTACGGCATCGGCATTCAGTACGCCAAAACCATGTTCGGCGCGCAGGAAGGCGGGCATTGAACGCATCGGCACCACGTGGCAACGCCGGCCTTGCAGCGGCATTGCTGATGCTGCGCATTGCCGGCGGCGGTTTCCTGTTGCCGCATGGCCTGGGCAAGTTGCTGGGATGGTTTGGTGGGCCGGGGCTGGCTGCATTTGCCGCTGAATTACAGCAATTCGGCTTTCCGTCTGCGCAACCGTTGCCGTTGCTGCTGGCTTTGGTGCAGACGCTCTCGGGGCTGGCGGTGTTACTGGGTCTGTGGACGCGCGTCAGTGCTGCACTGGCGGCGGTGTTCATCGCCACCACCGTCGTGGTGGGCGTGCCCAAGGGCTGGTTCTGGATGCACGGCGGGATGGAATACCCGCTGATGTGGCTGCTGGTGTTGCTGGGGCTGGTTGCCGCTGGCGGTGGCGCATGGTCGCTGGATGGGCTGCGCAGGCGTGGTGCGGCATGAGCGGCGTACCGAATGATCACGATGCCGGGCGGCGCCTGTGGATGCAGGCCGCCGCCGCCGGTCTTGCGTTGGGCGCCTTGCCCGGCGCCTGGTCTGCTTCAGGGAAGTCTCCGATGGTCGATCTGGTCGTTCGCAACGCACGCATCACTACCCTCGATCCACGTCAGCCCAGCGCCACCGCCATTGCAGTGACCGATGGACGCATCGTGGCGGTGGGCGACGATGCGCAGATCATGGCGCTGGCAGCTGGCGCCCGCAGCATCGATGCGCAAGGCCGACGCCTGTTGCCCGGCCTCAATGACAGCCACACCCATCTGATTCGCGGCGGGCTCAACTACAACCTGGAGCTGCGCTGGGATGGCGTGCGCTCGCTTGCCGATGCGATGGCGATGTTGAAGGCGCAGGTCGACCGCACCCCAGCGCCGCAATGGGTGCGTGTGGTCGGCGGATTCACCGCGCATCAGTTCGTCGAAAAACGCTTGCCGACCCTGGACGAGATCAATGCCATCGCACCGGATACACCGGTATTTTTGCTGCATCTGTACGACCGCGCCCTGCTGAACCGCGCGGCCTTGCGCGCCTGTGGCTACGACAAGGCCACTGCCGATCCGCCCGGCGGGCGCATCGAGCGCGACAAGCTGGGTAATCCCACAGGCTTGCTGCTGGCCAAGCCCAATGCCCTGATTCTCTACACCAGCCTGGCCAAGGGCCCGCGACTGCCGTTGGAGTATCAGGCCAATTCCACACGCCATTTCATGCGCGAACTCAACCGGCTGGGGATCACCTCGGTGATCGATGCCGGCGGCGGTTTCCAGAATTATCCGGAGGACTACCAAGTCATCGAACAGTTGCACGCGGCCGACCAGTTGAGCGTGCGCATCGCCTACAACCTGTTCACCCAGAACAAGGGCAAGGAAGTCGACGACTTCCGCGGCTGGACCGAGATGCTGCCGGTGCGCAAGGGCGACGATCTGCTGCGGCACAACGGCGCCGGCGAAATGCTGGTGTTTTCGGCTGCGGATTTCGAGCAGTTCAGCGAGCCGCGCCCGGAGCTGCCGCCGGAACTGGAGCCCGAGCTGGAGCAGGTGGTGCGGTTGCTGGTCGAAAAGCGTTGGCCATTCCGTATCCATGCCACCTACGACGAAAGCATCGGACGCATTCTCGATGTGTACGAAAAGGTCAATGCCGACATTCCGTTCGATGGCCTGCATTGGTTCGTCGATCACGCCGAAACCATCACGCCACGCAATATCGACCGCATTCGCGCCTTGAGCGGCGGCATCGCCGTGCAGCACCGCATGGCGTATCAGGGCGAAGCGTTTGTCGAGCGCTACGGCGTACAGGCTGCGCAGCAGACGCCACCGGTGCGTCGCATGCTGGCCGCCGGCGTGCCGGTGGGCGCCGGCACCGATGCGACGCGCGTGGCCAGTTACAACCCGTGGGTGGCGCTGTCGTGGCTGGTCACCGGACGCACGGTGGGCGGTCTGGCGTTGTACGGCGAAGAGAACCTGCTCGACCGTGAGCAGGCGTTGCGGCTGTGGACGCAGGGCAGCGCGTGGTTCTCCGGCGATGAGGGCCACAAGGGCACGCTGGCGGCGGGGCAACTGGCCGATTTCATCGTGTTGTCCGACGATTACTTCCGCGTCGACGATGCCGCCATTGCCGACATCACCAGCGTGCTGACCGTGCTGGGTGGGCGCGTCGTCCATGGCGACGGCGACTTCGCCGCACTGGCGCCCACCTTGCCGCCGGCGATGCCGGACTGGTCGCCGGTCAACCGGTTCGGCGGCTATCACGTGGGCGGTACGGCCAGCGGGCTTGCCAGTGCCACGCACACGCATGGCCATGGCTGTCGCGCGCACGGGCCGCATGGACATGCAGCGCAGCATGCTGCGCCCAGCGATGATCTGCTCGGCTTCTGGGGCGCATTGGGTTGCGCGTGTTTCGCGTTCTGAGATCGGCACCACAGCGATGCGCCTGCCGGCGCATCCAGGCCCGTCACCTTGTTTGTTTCACCCCGTCCACTGGAGCCTTGCCGCGATGACTTCTTCTGCCGCACCCGCCGATAGCGGTGCCTGGTCGCCGCTGCGCGAGCCGATCTTTCGTGCCTTATGGCTGGCCATCTTAGGCAGCAACATCGGCACCTGGATCAACGATGTCGCCGCGTCCTGGGTGATGGTCGAACGGACGGGCTCGCCGTTGATGGTGGCGGCGGTGCAGTCGGCCACCACCTTGCCGGTGGTGTTGTTCGCACTGGTGGCCGGCACGCTGGCCGACATCGTCGACCGCCGCCGCTACCTGATGCTTACCCAGGGCTGGATGTTGCTGGTGGCCGCAGCCTTGGCCTTGCTATCGCATCTGCAGTTGCTAACCCCGTGGGTACTGGTGGCATTGACCTTTGCAATGGGCATGGGCGCGGCAATGGCGATGCCTGCGCAGGCGGCAATCGTGTCGGAGCTGGTGCCGCGGCCGATGCTGGCCTCGGCGGTAGCGCTCAATTCGATCGGCATGAACATCGCCCGCTCGATCGGCCCAGCGGTTGGCGGTTTGATCGTGGCGCAATTCGGGCCGCCGTGGGCATTTTTGCTCAATGGCGTGACCTTCGGGCTGATGCTGCTGGTGTTGTGGCGTTGGCGTCGCGATGTGCATATCTCTGCATTGCCGCCGGAGAGCTTCGGCGCGGGCCTGCGTGCCGGTCTGCGCTACGCCGCACGCGCCGGGCGCTTGCAGGCGGTGCTGATCAAGGCCGCCGGGTTCTTCCTGTTCGCTAGCGCGTTGACCGCATTGCTGCCGTTGGTGGTTCGTCGCGACATGCAGTTGGGTGCCGGCAGTTATGGCGTGTTGCTGGGCTGCATCGGCATCGGTGCGATCAGTGGCGCGCTGCTGTTGCCACGCCTGCGTGCGCGCTACGACCGCGACCTACTGGTGTTCGTGGCCACCATCGTGTGCGCAGCCTCATTGCTGGGGCTGGCATTGTCGCGTCAGATCGGAGTGCTGTGCGTGGTGATGGTGGTCAACGGCCTGGCCTGGATTACCGTGCTGTCGTCCTTGCAGATCGCCGCGCAAACGGCGGTGCCTGCCTGGGTGCGCGCACGCGCATTGTCGCTGTACATCGTGGTGTTTTCTGCGGGTATGGCGGCCGGCTCGCTGGTCTGGGGCGCGTTGGCGCAACGCACCTCGATCGCGACAGCCCTGCAGATTGCCGCCGTTGGCGCGGTGATCGCGGCGCTGCTGGTCAAGCGCGCGCGCATTGCCGGCACCGAACAGCTGGACCTCGCCCCTGGCGGACATTGGCCTGTGCCGGCGCAATCGGATGCGGTCGAACACGATCGCGGCCCGGTGCTGGTGACGGTCGAATACCGCATCGCTGCCCATGCGCGCGTAACTTTCCTGCAGCTGATGACGCAACTGGGCAACGCGCGGCGTCGTGATGGTGCGGTGGTCTGGGGTATCGCCGAAGACGCGGCAACACCCGGCGTGCAACTGGAATACTTCATCGTCGCCTCGTGGCTGGAACATCTGCGTCAGCACGAGCGCGTCACCGGCGACGACCGCCAGCTGCAGGAGCAGATCCGCGCCCTGCATCAAGGCGAGCGCGCGCCGGTGGTCCGCCACTTCGTCGGTGGCGGCGGTGTAGCGGTGCCGCCGCACGCGCATGCCGATATCTGAGAACTTCATCAGCACGACGCTCCCGATCGGCCCGGCGCTGAAATCGATGTCGCTTTCTGCTGCCAGGTTGGCCGCGCCTGCCGTGCGTGAGGCCGGTTGCCGGCGCTGGTAACCGGCCTGCGCAGACCCAGGGCCGGAGCGCCTTTTGGCCAAGCGGAGCGGGCGCACCCCGCCTGCTGGCTGCGCCCGATCGGCCATACGGTCAGCCAGGGCAGCGCACGTGTCCTTCAGCGGTCGGCGTATCGCTCGCGCTGCCGATCGACATTGGCTGCGACTGCCTGACCTGCCATTGCTGGCACCGCCATGGCTGAGCATCGCGTTGCTGGTGGTCGTGCTGCGTGGCGGTTTCTTGCGGGCACTGGTTGCTTTGCTCACCTGTGGCTGGCCGGTCCATGCCTGAAGCTGGTCCGTTGCGCGGTGTTGCGACCACGCTGCGAAGGTGCACCGTCGCCATCCCGCTTGCTGTTTCGGCATCTTTGCGCGCACGTCGTGGGTCCGCAAGCTCGCCTGCAGTGGGCGCATTGGGGCGCCACTGGCAACAGGCCTATCGACGCTGAGGCCGCCAGCCTGATCACAACGGATCTGCGCGCAGCAAAGCAACGCGCACCAAAACAAAAGGCCGGCTCTCACGAGCCGGCCTTTGTCTTACGCAGTGAAGCAAGAATCAGCGCTTGGCGAAGGCCAGCAGATCCTTGTTGAACTGATCGGCATGGGTAATGGTCAACCCGTGCGGCGCGCCGGGGTAGATCTTCAGTTCGGCGTTGCTGATGATCTTGGCCGACAACTTGCCTGATGCATCGATCGGCACGATCTGGTCGTCGTCGCCATGCACCACCAGCGCCGGCACGTCGATCTTCTTCAGGTCGGCGGTGTAATCGACCTCGGAGAATTCCTTGATGCAGTCGTACTGACCCTTGTGACCGCCCAGCATGCCCTGCAGCCAGAACGCATCGCGCATGCCCTGGGTGACCTTGTTGCCGTCACGGTTGGCACCGAAGAACGGCGTGGTCAGGTCCTGATAGAACTGCGAACGGTCCTTGGCAACGCCATCGCGGATGCCGTCGAACACGCTCATCGGCAGGCCGCCCGGATTGGTTGGGCTCTTGACCATCTGCGGCGGCACTGCGCCGACCAGTACCACCTTGGCCACACGCTTGCTGCCATGGCGGCCAACGTAATGCGCCACTTCGCCACCGCCGGTGGAATGGCCGACCAGGATCGCATCCTTCAGGTCCAGCGCGTCGATCACTGCAGCCAGATCGTCCGCATAGGTGTCCATGTCGTTACCGTCCCAGGTCTGCGACGAGCGGCCATGGCTGCGGCGATCGTGTGCGATCACGCGGTAGCCGTGCTGGCCCATGAACAGCATTTGCGGGTCCCAGGCATCGCCGCTGAGCGGCCAACCATGTGCGAAGACGACCGGCTGGCCCTTGCCCCAATCCTTGTAGAAGATATTGGCGCCGTCGGGGCGTTTGACGAAATTGGACATCGGGTTGACTCCGTGAGTGGACGAGTGGGGTGGGGTGGTGGCGCGGGCGCGTGCGGGAGGTGCGGCAGTGGCGAACGCGGGCAGCGACAACGCTGCTACGGCGACCGTGCCGGTGATGAGAAAGCTGCGGCGTCCGGCGTCGGCCGGATGCGCCTCGAACGGGTCCATAAACACTCCTGGGG
This sequence comes from Xanthomonas sp. WHRI 8393, assembly GCF_040203315.1. Classification (NCBI taxonomy): domain Bacteria; kingdom Pseudomonadati; phylum Pseudomonadota; class Gammaproteobacteria; order Lysobacterales; family Lysobacteraceae; genus Xanthomonas; species Xanthomonas sp. WHRI 8393. The sequence goes on from NZ_JBEGGL010000005.1 coordinate 240,536, forward strand.
CGAGGGGCATGCAGCCCGGCGATGGCACGATGCGATACGCATCGTGCTTGCATGAGCCCGCGCCACGCGGTGCGACGCAGGCCACGGGCGTGCCGGTGCATGCGAGCAGTAGACCGCCTGCGTCGCAGCGCAGATTGCATCTGCGTGCGCTCTACAACGGTTATCCCCAGCGTTGCGGATCAGCTCGTTCGCTGCAGTCGATGCGCCGTAATGGATCATCCGGGCATCCACCTCGCACGAACGCAATGCAGCGCCGATCAACGCTCCTCCGTGCATCCTGCCTGGCTCTGCAGCACACGCAGCTGCCGCATCGCATCGACCACGCCGGTTGTGCTCGCCACTCACTGCAGCGCAGTGTCCCACAGCAGCTTCAGGTTCAAGCCGACGATCACCGTCGCAATGACCCAGGCGATGCGCACCAGCCACGGCGGTGCCACCAATGCGCCCATCAACTCACGGTCCGACACGAAGCGCACCAGCGGGATTACTGCAAACGGCAGCTGCATCGACAGCACCACCTGGCTGAGCACCAGGAGCCGCGCGGTACCGGCCTCGCCATACAACCAGGTCACGATCACCACCGGCACGATGGCGATGCCACGTGTCAGCAGGCGGCGCAGCCACGGCGGCAAGCGCAGTTGCAGGAAGCCTTCCATCACGATCTGCCCGGCCAGCGTGGCGGTGACGGTGGAATTGACGCCGGAGGCCAGCAACGCCACTGCGAACAGCGTCGAGGCCAGGCCCACGCCCAGCATCGGCGCGAGCAGGGCATGGGCCTGTTCGATTTCCTGCACATCGGTGCGGCCCTGCGCATGGAACACCGCCGCCGCCAGGATCAGGATCGAGGCATTGATGAACAGCGCGAACATCAATGCCACGGTGCTGTCGGTCACCGCCCAGCGCAGCGCCGACTTGCGGCCCGCATCGGTGCGCGGATACGCACGTGTCTGCACGATCGACGAATGCAGGTACAGGTTATGCGGCATCACCGTCGCACCGATGATGCCGATCGCCAGATACAGCGCGCGCGGGTCGGTGACCACCTGCGCACGCGGAATGAAGCCGCCCAGCACGGCGGCGATCGGTGGTGCCGCCAGCGCGATCTGGACGCCGAAGCAGACGAAGATGATCAACAGCAGCGCGATCACGAACGCTTCCAGCGCACGGAAACCGCGGTTCATCAGCAACAGCACCAGCACCACGTCCACCGCAGTGATGATGGCGCCCACGGTCAGCGGAATGCCGAACAACAGCTTCAACGCAATGGCGGTGCCGATCACCTCGGCCAGATCGCAGGCGATGATCGCCAGTTCGCAGATGCCCCACAGCGCCAGGTTCACTCCGCGCGGGTAGCGCGCCCGGCAGGCCTGCGCCAGGTCCAGCCCGGTCGCGATGCCCAGCCGCGCCGACAGGCTCTGCAGCACGATCGCCATCAGGTTGGACAGCAGGATCACCGACAGCAGCAGATAGCCGAACTGCGAGCCGCCGGCCAGGTCGGTGGCCCAGTTGCCCGGGTCCATGTACCCGACCGACACCATATAGCCCGGGCCCAGGAACGCCAGCAGCCGGAACCACCAGTGCCCGCCCTTGGGTACGGCGACGCTGGCGTGGTGATCGCCCAACCCGCCATTGGCCGCGGCCGGCAAGGGGAGGGGCGAGGTCGGGTGAGGACGGAGATCGACGGACATGCGGCGCAGGCTGGCGGGGATTCACACCGATGATATAGCAAGGGCTATTCTATTGAGCATTGGCAATTTAAATCGTAATGATCGGCTGCGTGCTTCAAACTACGCATCCCGGCACTGGCGCCGGACGTGATGACGGGGATGAGGGTGGGCAAGAGCGAAAAGCTGGAAGCAGCCGCGCCGGCGCTGATCGACGCGCAGGTGCATATGGAGAGCTTCCGTCAGGTGCGCGAAGCGCGCCGCGCCGAGCTGGTCGAGGACTATGTGGAGCTGATCTCCGATCTGCTGGTCGACGGTGGCGAAGCGCGTCAGGTCGATATCGCCGCGCGCTTAGGCGTGGCGCAGCCGACCGTGGCCAAGATGCTCAAGCGCCTGGTGCGCGACGGCTGGGTGGTGCAGCGCCCGTACCGCGGGGTGTTCCTGACCCCGGCCGGCGAGGCGCTGGCGGCGTCCAGCCGGCAGCGCCATCAGATCGTCGAACGTTTCCTGCTCGCCCTGGGCATCGACGAGGCCACCGCGCGCCGTGACGCCGAAGGCATCGAGCACCATGTCAGCGAAGCCACCGTGGCCGCGTTCGCCGCCTTCCTGGATCGCCAGGGCGGCAGCGCCGCGTGAGCATGCCGGTGGAAACGTCGGTAGACGCGGCGCAGACGCTGATCGACCAACAGTGGATGCAACGCGCCCTGCAACTGGCCGAGCGTGCCGAACGCGACTTTGACGAGATCCCGGTCGGCGCGCTCCTGATCGATGCCAGGGGCACCGTGCTGGGCGAGGGCTGGAACTTCAATATCGCCAGCCACGATCCCAGCGCGCATGCCGAGATCATGGCCCTGCGCGAAGGTGGCCGCCGCCTGGCCAACCACCGGCTGATCGGCTGCACGCTGTATGTCACGTTGGAGCCGTGCGCGATGTGCGCGATGGCGATGATCCACGCGCGCATCGCGCGGGTGGTATTCGCCGCCAGCGACCCCAAGACCGGCGCCTGCGGCAGCGTGTTCGATCTGCCCGCCGACCCGCGCCATAACCACCGCGTGCAGGTCAGCGGTGGCGTGCTGGCCGCCGAGGCCGGCCTGCGCCTGACCAATTACTTCAGGGCCAAGCGCGGCAAGCCGCCCCTCGCGCCCTGAGCGGCGCGGCCGCGGTATGATGCGCGCCCTTCAGCATCCGGCCGGCGACGGCCCTCCACAGGACGGCGATATGGCAGACACCCTTGCAGGCAACGACCGACTGATCTGGATCGATCTGGAAATGACCGGCCTGGATACCGATCGCGATTCCATCATCGAGATCGCCACCATCGTGACCGATGCGCAGTTGAACGTGCTTGCCGAAGGGCCGGAGCTGGCCATCGCCCACCCGCTGGCGACGCTGGAAGCCATGGACGAGTGGAACCGCAATCAGCACCGCCGTTCGGGGCTGTGGCAGCGCGTGCTCGACAGCCAGGTCACCCATGCCCAGGCCGAGGCGCAGACGGTGGCCTTCCTGAGTGAATGGATCCGCGCCGGCGCCTCGCCGATGTGCGGCAATTCGATCTGCCAGGACCGCCGCTTCCTGCATCGCCAGATGTCGCGCCTGGAGCGCTACTTCCACTACCGCAACCTGGACGTGTCCACCATCAAGGAGCTGGCACGGCGTTGGGCGCCGACGGTGGCCAATGGCTTTGCCAAGAGCTCGGCCCACACCGCGTTGAGCGATGTGCGCGATTCGATCGACGAGCTGCGCCACTACCGCCAGTTCATGGGTGCGCTGGGCGGCGATTCCCAGGCCGACGTGCCGGCCTGAGCGCTGGCGACGGCGGCGTTGCACGCTGTTGGCGTGTTGATTGAGGGCGCCTAGTTGCGGACGACGCTCAGGCGTACGTCCGGCAACGTTTGCTGCCGACCCAGGCAGGCCAGAAGCCACACAGTGGCAGCGCATCCAACAAAAAAGGCCGCATCGTTCGATGCGGCCTTCCTGCTTTTCCATCACGCCACTGAATGCATCAGCGCGCCAGCGGCGGACCCTTGCTCAGGTCGCCGTCGTCGGCGATGCCTTTTAGCAGCAGGTCGGAGATCGGCTTGCCGTCGGCATCGTGGTGATACACGTGCAGGTCGCGCTGCGGATACGGGATGTTGAGCCCGTTTTCCAGCAACTGGTTGCGGATCTGTTCCAGCGTGGTGCTCTTGGCCGCGCCGAAATTGCCGTTGGTCGCATACGCGAACAACATCAGATCCACCGTGCTTTCGCCCAGATTGGTGACCTGCACGAACGGTGCCGGCGACTCCAGGAGGTTCGGATTGTCCTTGGCGATCTGCAGCAACAGCTGCTGGGCTTTCTTCAGATCGTCGCCGTAGCCCACGCCCACGGTCACTTCCAGGCGCCGGTTGGGTAGGGTGCTGTAGTTGACGATCGGCGAGGTGGTGATGGTGCTGTTGGGCAGGGTGATCATGCGCTCGTCGAACGAGCGGATCCGGGTCTGGAAGATCCGGATCTCGTCGACGATGCCTTCCTGGCCGGCGATCACCACATGGTCGCCATCGCGCATCGGCCGCAACACGATCAGCATCACGCCTGCAGCGATATTGGACAGCGAGTCCTTCAACGCCAGGCCGACCGCCAGGCCGGCCGCACCGAGCACCGCGATCAGCGAGGTCGGCGGTACGCCAATCTTGCTCAGTGCACTGACGAAGACCAGCACCAGCAGCAATGCATACAACACGTTGCGCAGGAAGTTGGTCAGCGTGATCTCGATGCGTGCGCGGGTCAGCGCACGGTGCAGCCACTGGCTGAGCTGCTTGGCCAGCCACATGCCGACCACCACGATCAGCAGGGCCAGCCCCCAGTTGAGCGCGTATTGCGCCCACGGGATATTGGCCCAGTTGAACGCCGGCTCCGCCGTCTTGGCCGCCACCGGCCTTGCGGCGACTGCTCCCGCAGCCGCCGCCAACACCGCACCCAACATACCCATCAGCTCTCGCTCTTCAACTTGGCCAGACGCAGCCAGGTGTCGACCACGGTGTCAGGATTCAGCGATACCGACTCGATCCCTTCCTGCATCAGCCACTCGGCCAGTTCCGGGTGATCGGACGGCCCCTGGCCACAGATGCCCACGTACTTGCCCTTGGCGCGCGCCGACTTGATCGCCATCGACAGCAGCTTCTTGACCGCTGGGTTCCGCTCGTCGAACAGATGCGCCACGATCGACGAATCGCGGTCCAGGCCCAGGGTCAGCTGGGTCAGATCGTTGGAGCCGATCGAGAAGCCGTCGAAGATGTCCAGGAACTCGTCGGCCAGCAGCGCATTGGACGGCAGCTCGCACATCATGATGATCTTTACGCCGTTCTCGCCCTGCTTGAGCCCGTTCTGCTCCAGCACCTCGATCACCTTGCGGCCTTCTTCCAGCGTGCGCACGAACGGGATCATCACCCAGAGGTTGTCCAGGCCCATCTCGTTGCGCACCTTCAGCACCGCCTTGCACTCCAGCGAGAAGGCCTTGGTGAAGGACGGATCGACGTAGCGGCTGGCGCCACGGAAGCCGATCATCGGGTTCTCTTCATGCGGTTCGTAACGCGAGCCGCCGATCAGGTTGGCGTACTCGTTGGACTTGAAGTCCGACAGGCGCACGATCACCGTGTTCGGTGCCACCGAGGCGGTCAGCGTTGCGATGCCCTCGGCCAGGCGATTGACGTAGAAGCTCACCGGGTCGCCATAGCCGGCTGTCTTGGCGTCGATCTTCTTGCGGACGTCAGCGTCCTGCTTGTCGTATTCCAGCAGCGCGTTGGGATGGATGCCGATGTGCGCGGCAATGATCATTTCCAGACGCGCCAGGCCGATGCCGGCATTGGGCAGCTGGCCGAAGTCGAACGCACGCTCCGGGTTGGCCACGTTCATCATGATCTTGAGCGGGGCAGGCGGCATGTTGCCCAGGTCGGTGGTGGTGCGCTCGAACGGCAGCAGGCCGTCGTAGATGAAGCCGGTATCGCCTTCGGCGCAGCTCACCGTCACTTCCTGACCGTCGCTGATCACATCGGTGGCGTTGCCCGAGCCGACCACGGCCGGCACGCCGAGTTCGCGCGCGATGATCGCCGCGTGGCAGGTGCGGCCGCCGCGGTTGGTGACGATGGCCGATGCTCGCTTCATCACCGGCTCCCAATCGGGATCGGTCATGTCGGCGATCAAGACGTCGCCGGCCTGCACGCGATTCATGTCGTCCAGCGAGCGCACCACGCGTGCCACGCCGCTGCCGATCTTAGCGCCTACCGCACGGCCTTCGACCAGGATCTTGGCGTCCTTGGCTTCCAGCGAGAAACGCTCGATCTGGGTGGCATGGCTGCGCGACTTCACGGTTTCCGGACGCGCCTGCACGATGAACAGCTTGCCGCTGACACCGTCCTTGGCCCACTCGATGTCCATCGGGCGGCCGTAATGCTTTTCGATCACCAGCGCCTGCTTGGAAAGCTCCTGCACGTCTTCATCGCTGATCGAGAAGGTGCTGCGCAGTTCCACCGGCGTGTCTTCGGTGCGCACGCGCTCGCCGGGCACATCCGAGTAGACCATGCGGATCGCCTTGCTGCCGAGCGAGCGGCGCAGGATCGCCGGCTTGCCTGCGGTCAGCGTGGGCTTGTAGACGTAGAACTCGTCCGGGTTGACCGCGCCTTGCACGACCATCTCGCCCAGACCGAAGCTGGAGGTGACGAACACCACGTCGCGGAAGCCCGATTCGGTGTCCAGCGTGAACAGCACGCCGGCCGCACCGACGCCCGAGCGCACCATCAACTGCACGCCGGCCGACAGGAACACGTCTTCGTGCTTGAAGCCATGATGCACGCGGTAAGCGATTGCGCGATCGTTATAGAGGCTGGCGAACACTTCCTTGACCTTGTGCACGACATCGTCGGCACCGGTCACGTTGAGGAAGGTCTCCTGCTGGCCGGCGAACGAGGCATCGGGCAGATCTTCGGCAGTGGCCGACGAACGCACCGCCACGGCCACTTCGCCACCGCCGTTTTCCGCACACAGCTGTGCGTATGCGGTGCGGATATCGCGGTCCAGTTCCGGCTGCAGCGGAGCATCGATCACCCAGCCGCGGATTTCCTTGCCGGCAACGGTGAGGGCGCCAACGTCCTCGACATCCAGCGTCGCCAGCTTGTCGAAGATGCGCTTGGACAGATCGTTATGCGCGATGAAGTCCTTGAAAGCCTCGGCAGTGGTCGCATATCCACCGGGAACCGAAACGCCGAGCCCGGCCAGGTTGCCGATCATCTCGCCGAGCGAGGAATTCTTACCACCTACGCGGGCCAGATCGGCCAGGCGTAGCTCATGCAACCACAGGATATTCTCGTTCAAGCGCGATGCTCCGTATGGCCATCGCCCGAGCGGGCTGGATGGCCGCGTCCGTAGGAAGAAGCCGCTATGATGCAGTGCACAGCGGAATCTGCACAAGCATGAACCCGTAAGTTTTGGACACCAGTTCAAAGAGGTGGTCTTGATGTCAACAATTCGACCGGTGTTCTACGTCTCCGATGGAACCGGTATCACCGCTGAAACGATTGGGCATAGCCTGCTCACGCAGTTCAGTGGATTCAACTTTGTCACCGACCGCATGTCGTTCATTGATGATGCAGAAAAAGCGCGCGATGCGGCGCTGCGGGTGCGCGCGGCAGGTGAGCGGTACCAGGTGCGCCCGGTGGTGGTCAATTCCTGCGTCGATCCCCAGTTGAGCATGATCCTGGCCGAAAGCGGCGCCTTGATGCTGGACGTGTTCGCGCCCTTCATCGAGCCGCTGGAACGCGAACTCAATGCGCCGCGGCATTCGCGCGTGGGCCGTGCGCACGGCATGGTGGACTTCGAGACCTATCACCGCCGCATCAACGCGATGAACTTCGCGCTGAGCCACGATGACGGTATCGCACTCAATTACGACGAGGCCGACGTGATCCTGGTGGCGGTGTCGCGCGCCGGCAAGACGCCGACCTGCATCTACCTGGCATTGCATTACGGCATCCGTGCCGCCAACTACCCGTTGACCGAGGAAGATCTGGAAGACGAGCGCCTGCCGCCGCGCCTGCGCAATTACCGCAGCAAGTTGTTCGGCCTGACCATCGACCCGGAGCGGTTGCAGCAGATCCGCCAGGAGCGGCGCGCCAATTCACGCTACAGCGCGGCAGAGACCTGCCGGCGTGAGGTGGCCACCGCCGAGCGCATGTTCCAGATGGAGCGCATCCCGACCTTGAGCACCACCAATACCTCGATCGAGGAAATTTCCAGCAAGGTGTTGTCCACGCTGGGGCTGCAGCGCGAGATGTTTTGAGGCGGGAATTGGTTGGCGGGATTGGGGATTGGGCCGGGCGTAGCGTATTCACGATCCGGAGCTGCCGTGACGTGTCACGGTCGGTCGGCGAGCGTCAAGCAAATCAAGTGGGCGGGGCAGGGCTCCGCCAAGGTAGGCCTGCCGGTGGCCGGTCGTCAATGCTGCCCGTGCGGCAGCGCAGCGTGTAGGATCGGTTCATGGCGCAAGCACTGAGTAAACTCGAACGCATCCCCAAGTTGAGCCGGTTCGGCTGGCTGATGGGCTTGTACGCAGAAAACTTCCAGCATCTGACCCGGCTGTTCGCACCGGCCGACCTCGCTCCCGGCTCCTATGTCTCGTCGATCGGCGATGGCCTGGACCTGCGTCTGGACGTGATCGAGTGCCACCGCTACACGGTCGAGCTGCGGCTGACCTACGACCTGTGCGATCCCGTCACCGGCGAGCCTGACCCGTCGGCCTACGTGCGCCTGTACCGCGATGCGCGCCAGGCCGAGACCACCCATTGCTACGTCGGCCGTCGCTGGCAGGACGTGATGGGCATGTTCCCGCCGCCGGCCGAGCTGATCAGCCACCGCATGCGGATGAATACGTTCCTGGGCAAGTGGCTGGACTATCTGGCCGAGCGCGGCCATGGCGTGGCTACCTTGCGTCTGGATACCGACTACGTTGCGCCACCGCGCCCGGGCTCGCAGGCTGCGGTCGGCTGAGGCTGCGCCACGCCGCTTGCACAGCATCGGTCATACTGATGCGCTCGATTCCAGCTCGCCCGCCATGCCCTATACCCCCATCGTCGCCACGCTCGGCTACCTGTTGTCGCCCGACGGCACACAGGTGTTGATGATCCATCGCAATGCCCGCCCCGGCGATCAGCATCTGGGCAAATACAACGGGCTCGGCGGCAAGGTGGAACCGGACGAGGACGTACTGGCCGGCATGCGCCGCGAGATCCGCGAAGAGGCCGGCGTTGAGTGCGGCGACATGCAACTGCGCGGCACCATCAGCTGGCCGGGCTTCGGCAAGCAGGGCGAGGACTGGCTGGGCTTCGTGTTCCTGATCCGCAGCTTCCAAGGCGAGCCGCAGGCTTCCAACCCGGAAGGCACGCTGGAATGGGTGGCGATCGACCGCATGGACCAGGTACCGATGTGGGAAGGCGACCGCAATTTCCTGCCACTGGTCTTCGATGGCGACCCGCGTCCGTTTCACGGCGTGATGCCGTATCGCGACGGGCGCATGCAGTCGTGGACGTATTCGCGCATCTGAGCGGGATTGAGGGGGTGCGCAGCCACCCAGGCGAGCGCGGCTGTTACTGCTGTCTGGCGCGGTCACCGCAGCGCCGGACTTAAGCGTCCGCCGTCCTTAATGGACTTCGATCTGCTGGCACCAATGTGCATGCGATCGACCTGGCGAGCGCAACCGCAAATCGGCGCTGCACGCTGTGGCGACCTGCCGCCCGCATTCGCCTCCACGCACTTCTCCACACCGGTTGTGGATGAATCCTGCGCAAGTCTGTGGACAACTGCGCGCGCGCCTTGCGGCGCAAGGCGGCCACGGAAGCTGGTGAAAATTTCGCCAGCCGCGCTTACTGCGCGGTCCAGCCGCCATCGATGGCGATCGCCTGCCCGGTGATGTTGCGTGCGGCATGCGACATCAGGAACGCGACCGTGCCGGCGAGTTCGTCGTAGTCGATGAAGGCGCCCTTGGGCATCGGCTTGAGCATCACATCGCGAATCACTGCGTCTTCGGCGATGCCGCGCGTGCGCGCCTGGTCGGCGATCTGGCGCTCCACCAGCGGGGTGCGCACATAGCTCGGGCACAGCGTGTTGACGGTGATGTCGCAGTCGGCGGTTTCCAGGGCGATGACCTTGGCCAGGCCGACCAGGCCGTGCTTGGCGGCGACATACGCGCTCTTGTACGGGCTGGCGACCAGCGAGTGGATGCTGCCGATGTTGACGATGCGCCCGTAGCCGGCCGCGCGCATGCCGGGCAGGACCGCGCGGCTGAGCCGTGCGGCGCCGGTCAGCATCACATCCACCAGCAAGGCCCAGCGCTGCATCGGAAAGTCTTCCAGCGCTGACACCTGTTGCAGGCCGGCATTGTTGACCAGCACCTGCGGCGCGCGCGTCACGCGCGCCAAGGCCTGCGCGATGCCGTGGTCATCGGTCACGTCCAGCGCCAGTGCTTCGGCCGAGCCGCCGGTGTCGCGCAGGCGCTGCGCGGTGCGTTCGGCTGCCGCCAGGTCCATATCGCTGACGATCAGATGGTGGCCGCCGGCGGCCAGCTCGGTGGCGATGCCGGCGCCGATGCCGCTGCCTGCGCCGGTGATCAGGATGCTGCGCTTCATGCTGTCCTCGGTGTCGATCGTGCCCGGCCGGAGCGGCCACGCTGATCGCCAGCCTAGCCGATAGCGCGAAACGGTCGCCTGCATGGCGTGCGCGCGTTACCCTTTGCGCCTTGCTCTTCTCAGGTTCCGCATGAAACGCCATTTCTCGATGCTGCGCGATTTCCAACTCGCGGACTGGTTCACCCTGGCCAACGCCTTCTGCGGCACCGGCGCGGTGTTCGCGTCGATGCGTTTCCTGCAGGAAGGCCATCGCGGCGACCTGCTGCTGGGCATGGCGCTGATCCCGCTGGCGTTCGTGTTCGATGCGCTGGACGGGCATGTGGCGCGCTGGCGCAAGGCGTCCTCGACCCTGGGCCGCGAGCTGGACTCACTGGCCGACGTGATCTCGTTCGGGGTGGCGCCGGCGGCGCTGGGCTATGCCTGCGGCATGCGCGGCGGCTGGGATTGGTTGGTGCTGAGCTATTTCGTCTGCTGCGGCGTGAGCCGGCTGGCGCGCTACAACGTGACTGCCGAAGAGATCGCCGGCGAGGCCGACAAGGTGCCGTACTTCGAAGGCACCCCGATCCCCACCAGCCTGCTGCTGGTGATCCTGCTGGCGGTGGCCGCCAGCAGCGGCTATATCGGCCAGACCTTGTGGTGGGGCCAGTGGCAGCTGGGGCCGTGGCAGTTCCACCCGTTGGTGCTGCTGTTTGCGGTGTCCGGTTCGCTGATGATCAGCAAGACGCTGCGCATCCCCAAACCCTGACCGGTACGGCCGGGCACACGCGGTAGGATGGCTGGTGGACAGTCACGGGAAGGGATCATGGCAACCAGCGGTTCGGACAACGGCAACTTCGAAGACAAGGCGCGCCAGTACTGGAGCGCCTGGGGAGATGCCATGCGCCACGGCCAGTCCGGCGCCGCTGCCCAGCCCGGTGCCGTTCCCGGGACGGGGCCGGGCAGCGACGCACCGCAGGATTGGCGCAAGGCGATGGACTGGTGGTCGCAACTGCTGCCCACCCAGGCCGCACCGCAGGCGCAGGAGGCCATCGACCGCTTCCGTCATCAGGCCGGCGACTGGTTCGGCACCATGCAGCAGGTGGCCGCGCAGTTTGCCGGGCGCGACACCTCGGCCAATGAGGTCTCCGAAGCCTGGCGACGTGCCGTGCAGGGGCAGGGCGAGCAGCTGATGCAGTGGACGCTGGGCTCGCTGCGTGGCGGCAGCCCGGGCGGCTTCGACCCGTGGCTGCAGGACGCTGCGCAGGCGCTGGCGAAGTGGCGGGAAGAAAACGCGCCCTGGCTGGGCATGCCGGCATTCGGCGTGAGCCGCAATCACCAGGCACGCCTGCAGACGCTGGCCCGTGCGCAGCAGGAGTACCAGGCGCAATCGCAGGCCTATGGCGAACAACTCAAGTCGGCGATCGAGCAGGCGTTCGGCCGGTTCGCCTCCAAGCTGGGGGAGCACGAAAGCAGCGGCAGTCAGCTGACCAGTGCGCGTGCCTTGTTCGATCTGTGGATCGAGGCCGCCGAAGAGTCGTATGCCGACGTCGCCTTGTCCGACCAGTTTCGCGAGGTCTACGGCGGCTTTGCCAATGCGCATATGCGCCTGCGCGCCGCGCTGCAGGAAGAAGTGGAGCAGTTGAGCGAGCGTTTCGGGATGCCGACGCGTTCTGAGATGGACGCCGCGCATCGCCGCATCGCCGAGCTGGAACGTGCGGTGCGGCGCATGCTGCGCGCCGCGGCCAGCCCGGCCGGCAAGCCCGCTGCAGCGGCGGCTGACCCGGCTGCGCCGGCCACGGCCAGGCGCGCGCCGGCCGCCAAGGCGGACACTGCGCCCAAGCCGGCAGCGGCGACCAGCCCGGCCAAGAAACCGCCAGCGAAAACCGCCCCAGCCAAGAACACGAAGGCGGCCAAAAGCGCCGCCAGGCCATCGACCGGCACAGCTTCCGGTAAGTCGACCGCACGCAAGCCACGTGGAGCGCAGACATGAAAGGCCCGTTGGGATTCAGCGCCGAAGACCTGATGCAGGAAACCCTGTCGATGCAGCGCAAGCTGCGCGAGGGGCTCAAGCTGTTGCCCGGCGTGGAAGACGTGGATTACGGCGTGACCGAGCGCGAGGAAATCTGGCGCGACGGCAAGGTGGTGCTGTACCGCTTTGTCGGCGAGCAGGCGCCGGTGGCCAGGACGCCGCTGCTGATCGTCTACGCGCTGGTCAACCGCCCCTACATGGTCGATCTGCAGGCCGACCGCTCGCTGGTCAAGGGCCTGCTGGGCCACGGCCAGGACGTCTACGTGCTGGATTGGGGCTACCCGGACCGCTCCGAGCGTTACCTCACCCTGGAGGACTATCTGCTGCGCTATATCGATGGCGCGGTGGATCACCTGCGCGCGCAGTCGGGGCTGGAGGCAGTCGATGTGCTCGGCATCTGCCAGGGCGGCACGTTTGCGCTGTGCTATGCGGCGCTGCAGCGGCCGAAGGTGCGCAACCTGATCACCATGGTCACGCCGGTGGATTTCCACACCCCCGACAACATGCTCTCCAACTGGGCGCGCATGGTCGATGTGGATCTGTTCGTGGACACCATGGGCAACGTGCCGGCGGATCTGATGAACGCCAGTTACCTGATGCTCAAGCCGTTCCGGCTGAATCTGCAGAAATACGTCGGCTTGCTCGACATCCTCGACGACAAGCAGGCGCTGGAAGATTTCCTGCGCATGGAAAAGTGGATCTTCGATTCGCCCGATCTGGCCGGCGAGGCGTTCCGCGAGTTCGTCACCCAGTTCTATCAGCGCAATGGGCTGGTGACCGGGCAGGTGCGCATCGGCGGGGAGGCGGTCGACCTGCAGGCGGTGGACATGCCGGTGCTCAACATCTACGCCGAACACGATCATCTGGTGCCGCCTGACGCCTCGCGTGCATTGCGCGGCCTGGTCGGCAGCGACGACTACACCGAGCTGAGTTTCCGCGGCGGGCATATCGGCATCTACGTCTCCGGACGTGCGCAGCGCGAGGTGCCGGTGGCGATCCACCGCTGGTTGCAGGAGCGTGGCGGCAACGCGTGATCCGGCTTCGGGTTGCGCTGTGCCTGCAGCGAGCAGCCGCAGCCGTCACAAGGCGCAGTCGCTGCGCTTTTTAGACTGGGCGACACGTTCGAAGGAGCCTTCCATGGTCACGACCACCACATTGTCCCGTTCCCTCAACGACCGCATGATCGCCGGCGTGGTCGGCGGCATCGCCCGCCGCTTCGGCTGGAGCTCCACGCTGTTGCGGGTGCTGTTCGTGATCGTGTCGATCGCCTCCGCGGCGTTCCCCGGCATCCTGGTCTATCTGATCCTGTGGCTGCTGATCCCCAATCAGGCCGACTGACGCCCGCCCGGCGCCGGTGGTCGTCCGTGCAGGTGCTGGGCGCGTTGTGGACGCTGCCCAATACCTTGCTCGGCCTTGCCATCGGTGCCGCCGGCAGCTGTTTCGGCGCGCGTCCGCGCTGGTCCGGGCGGGAACTGGCCGTGGTGTTCCATGCCTGGCCATGGGGACCGGGCGGGGCGATGACGCTGGGCAATGTGATCCTGCTCAAGGGCGCCTCGCTGGATCTGCAGTGCAGCACGTATGCGCATGCGGCCGGGCGTTGTCAGCACCCGCCGGTGCGCCTGGGCGACCACGAACGTGCGCATGTTTACCAGTACATGCTGCTCGGCCCGCTGTTTTTGCCGGTGTATTTGCTGTGCGGCGGCATCCACGTACGCAATCCGCTGGAACGGGCCGCCGACGCGTATGCGCTGTATGGCCACGGCTGGTGGCCGTGGGGATCTCAGCGCAACCGCGAGAAACCGAACAGGTCCGATAACGGGTGAGGCCTGCCTTCCAGTTGCGCGCGCAATAAGCCTGCGCCGATCGCGCTGTAGGTGATGCCGTTGCCGCCGTACGCCATCGCGAACGACACCCGCGGCCCATGTTGCGGATGCGGGCCGAAGAATGGCAGTCCATCAGCGGTTTCGGCGAAGGTGCCGCCCCAGGCGAACACCGGGCGCAGGCTGATGTCCGGCATCGTCCGGTGGATCTTCTTCAGCAGCGTCTTCAGCTTGCGCATGACACGTGCGTCGCGACGTGCGGGCAGATCGATGTTGTCGTCTTCGCCGCCGGCCACCACGCGTCCATCCGGCGTGCTGCGCAGGTAGAGATAGGGACGCGCGGTTTCCCACATCATGGTGTGCTTGAGCGCGCCCATCTCGCCGTCGTGCAGCGGATCGGTCACGAATGCGTAGCTGCTGCGGTTACGTGCCACGCGCTGCGACAGCCACTGCTGGTTTGCGTAGCCTGCGGCCATGATGACGTGCCGGGCGCGCAGCGTGACCCCGTCGCGGGTGCGCAACGCGACATGCCGGTCGTGGGGTGTGAGGGTGGCGATCGCGGTGCGGTCGTAGATGCGCGCGCCGTAATGCTCGCCTTCTGCAAACAGGCGGTAGCACAGCCGATACGGATCGACGCTGGCGGCCAGGCGGCTGAGGATCGCGCCCTCCGAGCGTACGCCGTAGTTGTGCCACAACGGCGTGCGCTCGATCCATTCGACCGGAAGAGTGTGGGTTTTTCGCACCTGCAGTTCGCTGCGTAGGTCGTCGAGATCCCGCGACCGGCTGGCGTAGTACAGGCTGTCCTGACGGCTGAAGTCGCAACCGCCCAGCGTATTGCAGAGGCCTTGCAGGTCGATGATGGCTTGCGCGCACGCAGCGTATGCCGACGCTGCCGCCGGCATGCCGTAATGCCTGGCCAACTCGATCATCGGTGTGTCGATTTCGTACTGCAGCAAGGCGGTACTGGCCGAGGTACTGCCCCAGCCGATCTCGCGCTGCTCGACCACTACCACCTCGTGCCCGTGCTTGAGCAGTTCGTGCGCGATCAGCGCGGCAGTGACCCCGCCGCCGATGATGGCCACCTCGCAATCGGTGTCCCGCTCCAGACGCGGATAGGCGCGCATCAACCCATTGCGGATCGACCAGAACGGGTAGCCACTCTTGAGGTCCATGCGGTGTCGTACGTGCGGGAGGAGCGCAATTGGACCGGCAGGTCGGGTGAAGCGGTTGTGCAGACAGGCGAGGGGATCCCGCCGTCACCAAACCGCAAACAGCCGGCGTTAACGTGCGTGGAAAGCTCCTCACGGCACGGTCGTTATGCTCGCGCCACTAACGTAGTCACAGTTGTTAATGAGGGTGTGGGCATGTCGATCGTTCTGTACGTCGGTGGCAGCAAAGATGGCGACAAGGGAGTTGTGCCTTACGGGTTCAGCAAGTCGCGCGCGATGACCGACGCTGGCCCGGAGATCTATGTCGAGCGCATGGTGCCGTTGAAGGACGTCGGCAAGATCCGCGTGATGGCACTGGAATCGCTGCACGAAAGCATCCTGGTCGAGCGCGCGGCCACGCATTACGCAGGTCGCGCCAGCTAAGCGCAGCCGACCGGACGAGTGCGCTCACTGTCAGTGGGCGCCAAGTGCCCACTGCTGCAGGTATCGCAACGGTACTTCAGCGCTTCCGCACCATCGGTAACCCCCCGACGATCGCCCGCTAGCGCTTGTCAGCCATCGACGGGCGCGCCGGCACAGGGTTATGGCGATCCTGTCAACGGGTTCCCGCGGCGGGCCAGCACTGCGAAAATGCTTTTTTCAGTGAAGCGGCTCCGGCCGCGCCGCCATGCACGACAGCCAGCTTGCCCAGCAGATCGCTCGCACCATCGCCGACGAGATCGGTGCCCAACCCGCCCAGGCGCGCGCCGCCATTGCCCTTCTCGACGAAGGCGCCAGCGTTCCGTTCATCGCGCGCTACCGCAAGGAAGTCACCGGCGGGCTGGACGATACCCAGCTGCGCAATCTGGAAACGCGCCTGACCTATCTGCGCGAGCTGGAAGAGCGCCGCGCGGCGATCCTGTCCAGCATCGGCGAGCAGGGCAAACTCAGCGACGAATTGCGCGCCGAGATCGTGGCGGCCGACAGCAAGTCGCGGCTGGAAGACCTGTACCTGCCTTACAAGCCCAAGCGCCGCACGCGCGCGCAGATTGCGCGCGAAGCCGGTCTGGAGCCGCTGGCCGATGGCCTGCTGGCCGACCCGAACCAGGCGCCGGAAGTCGCCGCTGCGGCCTACATCGACGCGGAAAAGGGCGTGGCCGATATCAAGGCAGCGCTGGAAGGCGCACGCGCCATCCTGATGGAGCGCTGGGGCGAAGATGCCGCCCTGGTAGGTGAGCTGCGCAGCTGGTTGAACGACAACGGCGTGATTCGCGCGCGCGTTGCCGAGGGCAAGGAAGAGGCCGGTGCCAAGTACCGCGATTACTTCGATCATGCCGAATCGCTGTCCAAGATTCCCTCGCACCGCTTGCTGGCGCTGTTTCGTGCGCGCCGCGAGGAGTTCCTGTACCTGGATCTGGAGCCGGGCAACGATGCCGAGGCCGGCCATCAGTACGCCGAGGGCCGTGTGGCGCGCAATGCCGGCATCTCCAACCAGAACCGTCCGGCCGATCGCTGGTTGCTGGATGCCTGCCGGCTGACCTGGCGCGCCAAGCTGCACATGCATCTGCTGCTGGACCTGTTCAACCAGGCGCGGGAGAAGGCCGAGGCCGAGGCGATCGCCGTGTTCGGCGACAACCTCAAGGACCTGATGCTGGCCGCGCCGGCCGGCCCGCGCGTGGTGCTGGGGCTGGACCCGGGTATCCGCACCGGTTGCAAGATCGCCGTGGTCGATGCCACCGGCAAGCTGGTGGCCACCGAGACGATCTACCCGCACGAGCCCAAGCGGCAATGGGAGCAGTCGCTACAGACGATCAAGAAGCTGTGCATGCAGCACAACGTGGAGCTGATCGCGATCGGCAATGGCACCGCCAGCCGCGAGACCGACAAGCTCGCCGGTGAGGCGATCGCGCTGTGCGGGGCGAGCAAGCTGCAGAAGATCGTGGTCAGCGAAGCCGGTGCGTCGGTGTATTCGGCGTCCGAGTTTGCTGCCAAGGAGTTCCCCAATCTGGACGTGTCGCTGCGCGGTGCGGTGTCGATTGCGCGGCGCCTGCAGGATCCGCTGGCCGAGCTGGTCAAGATCGAGCCCAAGGCGATCGGCGTGGGCCAGTACCAGCACGACGTGGATCAATATCGTCTGGCCAAGGCGCTGGAGGCGCGCGTGGAAGACTGCGTCAATGCGGTCGGCGTATACGTCAATACCGCGTCGGCGGCGCTGCTGTCGCGCGTATCCGGGCTGTCGAGCACGGTGGCGGAAAACATCGTGCGCCATCGCGACGACAATGGGCCGTTCAAGCGCCGCAAGGACCTGCTCAAGGTGCCGCGTCTGGGCGACAAGACCTTCGAACAATGCGCCGGTTTCCTGCGCATCGCCGATGGCGACGAGCCGCTGGACGTGTCGGCGGTGCATCCGGAAGCCTATCCGGTGGTCGAGCGCATCGTCGGCAGCACCGGCAAGCCGATCAAGGCCCTGCTGGGCGACGGCAGCTTTCTGCGTGGACTCAAGCCGGAGCTGTTCACCGACGAGCAGTTCGGTGTACCGACCGTGCGCGACATCCTCAAGGAGTTGGAAAAACCCGGCCGCGATCCGCGCCCCGAATTCAAGGCGGCACAGTTCGCCGAAGGCATCGAGGACATCAAGCACCTTAAGCCCGGCATGGTGCTCGAAGGCGTGGTCAGCAACGTCGCCGCATTCGGTGCGTTCGTCGACATCGGCGTGCATCAGGATGGCCTGGTGCACATCTCCGCGTTGTCGGACACCTTCGTCAAGGATCCGCGCGATGTGGTCAAGGCCGGCGACATCGTCAAGGTCAAGGTGCTGGAAGTGGACGTGGCGCGCAAACGCATCGCGCTGACCTGCCGTCTGTCCGATACGCCACCGCCGGCCGATGCTGCAGCCCAATCGCGCGATCAGCGCGGCAACGGCGGCGCGGGGCAGGGCCGGCGCGAGGGTGGCGGTGGGCGTGGCCCGGCGCAGGGCAACAGCAAGCCGCGCACCACTGCGCCGCCGGCCGACAACGCGCTGGCCGCGGCATTCGCACGCGCCAAGCGCGGCTGAGTCAGCGTGCCCGGCGGCTGCCCTGGCGTGGCTGGGCCGTGTAGATAGACCCGCTCGCAAGGCGGCGGGTCCGGCTGCGATTGGATCGCGCTTGGGCAGGCTGATCTGCAACTTGGCTGCGGGTCCGTGCACTCCGACCACCGCGGTGCGCCTATGCAGATACGATCAGTCGTAAGGCGGCTGGTCTGAGGCCTTGCTGCAGGGCCCTTGCCCGCCCACCATCGCAGGACACGCTGCAAGTACGTCCATGTAGGCTCTTACGCGGCATCCATGCCGCGTAAGGTCCCGCGACGGTGGGCGGGCAAGGACCTGTTGGGATGGTCGGTGTGTGTGCTGCAAGCAGCACTTGGTTGACCACGCTGTTTTATTGCGTTTCCAGGCGATCTCACGCCTCGCTGCGTAGCGCGCGCGTCGGCAAGATCAGGCGTTCGATCAGGTCGACCAGGCCGGGTGGTTCCACCGGCTTGCCCATATGCGCATCGAATCCGGCGACCACAGCGCGGTCGCGGTCTTCTTCGCGCACATAGGCGGTGAGGGCGATCGCGGGGATGTGCCGCGGCAGGTCGGCGCGGCCGGAGCGCACCGTGCGGATCAAGTCGTAGCCGTCGCGCACCGGCATGGCGATATCGCTGACCAGCACATCGAAGGGCGTCTCTGCCAGGCATTGTTCGGCCGCTTCCACCGAGCCGGCCGCCTGCACCTGCGCGCCGGCAAGCATCAGGAACTGCACCACCGCCTCGCGCGAATCCTGGTCGTCGTCGACCAGCAGCAGGCGCACGCCATCCAGGCGCCCGAGACAATCACTCGGCAGCGGACCGACCTGCAGCGACCCGGCCGACGCGGGACGCAGATCGCTGACCCCGTGCTGGAACGGCAGCACGATGGTGAAGATCGACCCCTTGCCTTCGCCCGCACTGGAGGCACCCAGGCTGCCGCCGTGCAGATCGACCAACTGGCGCGAGATCGACAAGCCCAGCCCCAGCCCGCCCACGCGCCGCGTGGTGCCGGCATCGGCCTGGCGAAAGCGGTCGAACACATGCGGCAGGAACTCGGCCGCAATCCCGATGCCGGTGTCCTGCACGCACAGTCGCAGCCGTTCGTCCTCAATGTCCAGCGCCACCCGCACCGTTCCGCCGGGTGAGGTGAATTTGAGCGCATTGCTGAGCAGGTTGGACAGCACCTGCTGCAGCCGCCCGGCATCGCCGAAGAACCACAGCTCGCCCTCGCTGGGTGCATCCAGTTCCAGCGCGATGTCGCGCGCCAGTGCAGACGGCTGCATCAACTCCACCGTACTGCGCATCAATCCTGCGATATCGAAGTGCTCTGCCTGCAGACGGATTTTGCCGGACAGGATCGCACTCATGTCGAGCAGGTCGTCGATGATCTGCGTCTGCGCACGCGCACTGCGTTCGATGATGACCAGCCCCTTGCCCAGATTGGCCGGCTCGAACACCTCCGACTGCATCAACCGCGACCAGCCCAGGATGGCATTGAGCGGCGTGCGCAATTCGTGGCTGAGCGTGGCCAGGAACTCGTCCTTGACCCGGTTGGCATGCTCGGCCTGACTGCGTGCGACAGTCTCGGCCTGCAGCGATTGCTTGAGCTTGGCATCCACGCGCGTACGCTCGATGACGATGCCGGCCAGATGCGATGCAGAGCGCGCCATCGCTTGTTCGCGCAGCGAGGGCAGGTGGACGCGGTCGTAGTAGATGTTGAGCGTGCCCAGCACTTGGCCGTTGCTGTCCAGGATGGGCGTCACGCAGCAGGCGACGATGCCCAGCGCCGCCGAAATCGCGTGGTGGTCGCTGAAGCTGGGGTCGGCCTGGATGTCCTCGCAGATCACCTGCTGACCGAGATAGGCCGAGCGCGCGCACGGCGGCCCGTTCGGCCCGATCGGCGAGGCTTCGAAATGCCCGCGGTACTCGACCGGAAAATGCGGCGCCGAGCCGAAGCTCAGCATCTTGCGTACGTCATCCAGCACCATCACCGCGCAATACAGCGCAATCTCGCCACGCGCTTCCACGCTCGCTGCGATGGCGTCCAGCACCACCGGCAGCGGCGCGCCGGTGGTGATCAGGCTCAGGATGGCGCGATCGGAGGCGGTTTCATCCTCGATCAGCTTGCGTTCGGAGATATCGGTCAGCGAACCGATATGGCCGAGGAAGCGTCCGTCGCTGGCGAAATGCGGCGACGCGGTATCGATGCACCAACGGTATTGCCCGTCGTGACGACGCACGCGGTACTCGGCCAAGAACTCGCCTCGCTGCTCCAAGGCCTGGCCGAATGCGTGGCGCACGCGTTCGGCATCGTCCGGATGCATCACATCCCACCAGCCCTGGTCCATGGCCTGGTCTTCGGCCTGCCCGGTGAAGTGGTACCAGCGCGGATTCCAGTACACGCAGTCGCCCTGCGCATCGGCCATCCAGATCATTGCCGGCACCGTCTCGCACAAGGCACGGAAGCGCACCTCGCTTTCGCGCAGCTGTTGCTCGAACGCACGGCGGTCATGGATATCGGTGTAAGTGCCGATCCACTCGCTGATGCTGCCGTCGTCACCGCGCACGGGCAGGGCACGTGCCAGATGCCAGCGCCGCTGGCCATCGTGGCGTTGCAGCTCGCACTCCATCTCGTAGGCGCGCTCGCCCTCGATGGCCAACACCCAGGCCTGCGCGGACAGCTGCAGGCCATCGGCGGTGTGTGCCTGATGCCACGCAGTGGTCTGGTGATCGGCAGGATCCAGTCCGGTGTATTCGTACCAGCGCCGGTTGAAGTAATGCGGCTCACCCTCCGGGTCGGCAATGAAGATGATCTGTGGCAGCGTGTCGGCCAGTCGGCGCAGCCGCGCCTCGTTGGCGGCCAGTTGCTGCTGCGCCTTGGCGCGTTGCATGGATTCCCAACAGCGCGCCGCAACCAGGCGGACCAGCTCGATCTCGGTGGACAGCCAGCGCCGCGGTGCGCGCTGATGCACGCCGATGGCCGCGACCAGGCGGCCGTGTTTGTGCAGCGGAATCGCCAGCGATGCGCGCAGGCCGGAGCGTCGGTACTGCTGCGCCACGTAGTCCGGTGCGCCGGGCGCCATCGCATCGGTGGTGAACCAGGGGCGGTTTTCCAGCAAGGCGTCGCGCAGGCCCTGCGCCACTTCCAGCGGAAAATCGCCCTGCAGGCTAGGCATGTCCTGCACATGGTCGCTGATCACGTGCATGGTTCTGCCGTCGGCCGCCGCCAGGCCGAACGCGCAGCGATTGACCTGCAGATGCTCGCCCAGCAAGCGCACGCTGGTATCGATGATCTGACGCGGATCGGAAACGTTTTGCAGCGCGTCTTCGAGCATCAGCAGGAAACTGTCGCGACTTGCCATGCTGCGTTGCTGGGTGACATCGAATCCGTGCACCAGGATCGCGTCAATGCGGCCGTCGCGCTCGCGCATCGGCTGATACAGGAAATCCACGAAGGTCTGATCGAGCGCATTGCCGGGCGTGCGCTGCAGATAGGCGGACATCGATTCGCCGATGAAGGGGCGGCCGCTGCGCCGCACCTCATCGAGCAGCTCGAGATAGCCCTGGTCTGCGACTTCCGGCATCGCCTCGAGCAACGGACGGCCGAGCAACGGTCGCTGGCCGACCAGCTCGTGGAAGCGTTGGTTCGCGCTTTCGATGATGTAGCCGGGTCCCCGCAGCACCGCCATGAAGGCCGGCGACTGGTCGAGCGAAGGCGACACCGCTGCGGGCGCGGACTCGCGACGGGGCGGCCCCGCAGCAGGGGCGGGCGTGCCCGCGACATACAGCATGCCCAGAGGTTTGCCGGCCTGCAGCACCGGGCTGCAGGACCACGTCGACAGCGTCAATGCTGCACGCGCATCGGCACTGCTGTGGTTGGCTTCAGCGCCGTCTGCAAGTTCCGCCAAGGGGTGGCCGAATGCTGCCGGGTGGCGTTCACCCAACAGCGCGGCGCAGGCATCGTTGTAGATGCAGCGCGACTGCTCGCCCCAGACCAGCAACATTGGCGCCTGTGCATGCAGGCACAGCGAAAGCGTCGTGCGCAGCGCTGGGCTGTCGCGTAGCAGCGGGTCGGCGGCGCATGCGGACGATGCCAGCAACAGCCCGGCTGTCTCGCACGTCTCCGGCAACAGACCGGCAAACGGCGACACGGCGATATCCATTGGTGACCTGCCCATCATGCCTGGATGCACGATTCTAGTGGCAAGCGGGCCGTGATCGAGGGGGTGTGGCAGCCGGCGCGACCGCGCGATGAGCCTACGTTAAGCGCAGCAGGCGGGCGGTCTGCAGGTGTGGCTGGCGATGAATGAGAGCATCGGCCGGGCCCGCATGCTGGCGACGCAGGGGCTGGTCGGAGCTTTCAGCTGGCGGCGCCGCTCAGCTGCCGTGCCCTGGCCAAAGCGCTGATCAGTTCGTCTGACAAATAGGGCTTGGTCAGGATCACACCGCGCTCGAAGCCGCTGGGGATGGTGCCACTGGCAACACCGGTCGCCAGCACGAACGGAATCCCGAGCTCCGACAGCAACCGGGCGACCGGCTCGCTGGTCTCGCCATTGCCGAGGCGGTAGTCGAGCACTGCGATCTCCGGCGCATCGGCCTGAATCAGGGTTAGCGCTTGCGCAACCTCCCCGACCGGACCCAGCACCACCGCGCCAGCCTGGACGAGCTGCAGATCGAGCAGCATGGCATTCATCTGGTCGTTCTCGACCACCAGCACCCGAACTCCACGCAACACCGACATTGCTTACTCCTTCACCTAAGTCGGCCAGTATATCGACACTGCTCCACCGCAGCGCTGACGCCAATGCTTGCAGCTGAATTCGTCAGGCGCGTTCTGACACTGTTCGTTTCATGCGCAAGTCGCTATACTGCGCGGCCACGCCGAAGTGGCGGAATCGGTAGACGCAGCGGATTCAAAATCCGCCGCCCTTAAAAGCGTGTGGGTTCGAGTCCCACCTTCGGCACCAGGATGTAGCGGTACAGGCAAAGCCCTTCTGGCGACGGTCAGAGGGGCTTTTCTTTTGTGCGCTCGAGAATCGCCGCAACCAACGAACGTTGGCAGCTGCTGCATCGTCGCGCCTGAGTATGCCGTCAGAAATAGAGCATTTTGCCGTGGACGTGGCGCAGCTGCTGATGCAGCGGCGTCACCTTTCTTCACCGCATGGCGGCGTGTTCCATTGCCTCGTATCGATGAAGCATGGTCGCTGAAAATTCCGGCGAGATGAGCGTGGGTTGCTGGTACACGCCTGTAGGCACGCAGCCATCACGCGCGATGCGTACCTTGGAAAGCTCTTTTCAAGCAGGTGGCTTCCCATGGATTTCGATTCTTCGCAGAAACTGCGCATCTTGCGCGACATCCATGACACCAAGCCGGTCGCCGACGAAGAGGCCAACTGGGCAGTGCGTGCCGGCTATGCGACCCAAGCCGAAGACGGCGACATCGATCTCACCCACGAAGGTCGCAAGGCGCTGGATGTCGGCCAGACCTGATCCGTCGTTGTGCGGATTCGTTCGACGCGCAACCAAGCTGTGAGCGTTCCACAATCGATGCGTGCGTGCGTGCGTGCGTGCGTGTGTGTGTGGATGGACTGACAGGATGCGCGCGTATCGTGTCGCCACGTCTGCATGCGGTGGAACAGGGTGCCGCTGAATTTCAGGCAAAAAAAAGCCCCGGCAGTGCCGAGGCTTTCGGATGATTGGCGTCCCCACGGGGATTCGAACCCCGGTGTCCACCGTGAAAGGGTGGTGTCCTAGGCCTCTAGACGATGGGGACGCGTATCAAAACCTGGTTGTAGATTCCAGACGGCCTATGTCGGGAATTTGGTGGAGCCAGGCGGGATCGAACCGCCGACCTCCTGCATGCCATGCAGGCGCTCTCCCAGCTGAGCTATGGCCCCACGATGCTGCGAGCCGGCAATCATAGCGACATCGATGGCGCTTGGGAAGTGGTGTGCGCAAAAAAGTTTGCGCGACCGATTCGCCAGTAGCGGGGACCAATGGCGCGTGCCTTTGCGAGCGCTTGATGAGTGCGCGCGTCGCAAACTGATCGACCTCGATGTCGTCTGCATGCACGAGTGCCTGGTTGCGTAAGGTGTGGCGGTGCAGTGGCAGCGGCGTCTTTTGCACGTCGGTCATGTGCAATAGTCTGCGCACAACATTCGATCAGCATCGCAACATCCTGCATTTGCTTGCACCGCAATCTGCGTAGCCGTGCCGGCAACCGCAGCAAGTGAGGTGCAAAGCTCCAGGTCGCACTACGCTGATGCGGAGCTGTTGCATCAACGATATCGACAGATGACACGCCACACCACGAGCACCGCATGCAGATAACCGCGCATGCAATCGATGCTGAAAAACACGCAAAAAAAAGCCCCGGCAGTGCCAGGGCTTTCAGATGATTGGCGTCCCCACGGGGATTCGAACCCCGGTGTCCACCGTGAAAGGGTGGTGTCCTAGGCCTCTAGACGATGGGGACGCGTATCAAAACCTAAGTTGTCACCCTGACGGCCTAAGCCAGGAGTGGTGGAGCCAGGCGGGATCGAACCGCCGACCTCCTGCATGCCATGCAGGCGCTCTCCCAGCTGAGCTATGGCCCCACGAAACTGAGAACGAAATGATAGCGGCCTGTTAATGTTCGCGCAAGTGCTTTTTCATTTCGCATGAGACGCAGCGTGCGCGGGGCACGCTGCTCATCGACAACTCAGTTGACGCCGTGCAGGTCGCGCAGCTGCGTCTGTCGAGCACCGAAGTATGCGGCCAGGTCGGCGATGTCCTGATCGCTCAGCGCAGTGGCCTGCGCCGTCATCAACGGGTGCTGGCGATCGCCGCTGCGGTAGGCCTGCAAGGCGTGCGCAAGATAATCGCCGTATTGGCCGCCGAGCTTGGGATAGCTGGGGTCGATGGGGGCATTGCCGTCGGCGCCGTGGCAATCGATGCAGCTCTGGCCGGTGGCCTTGCCTTTCGCGTGCGCCAGCTTGTCGCCGGCGTCGGCGCGTCCGGTCGGCAGGCCGGCAGACGAGCCGGAGCCATGTTCGCCACTGGCGTGGCCGGCATCGCCGGCGGAATGATCGGTGGACTCGACCTGGGATTGGGAGCAGGCCGCCAACATCAGGGCAGCGACCAGGGCGATGGCTAGACGCGGAGCGTGCAGGGCGTTCGGCATGTGGGCGCTTATTTGAGGGTGGACAGGTAGGCGGAGATATCGGCGATGTCCTGCTCGGAAAAGCTCTGCGCCTGCGCTTGCATGGTGGGATGCTTGCGTTTGCCCTGGCGGTACTCGGTCAGCGCCTGGGTCAGATACTGGCTGGACTGGCCGCCGATCTTGGGCACGCGATAACTGGGATAGGCGTTCTTGTAGCCGGTGACGCCATGGCAGCCCTGGCAGGTGTAGGCCAGCAAGCGGCCGTTGGACGGATTGCCGGTGGGCGCTGCGGGTGTAGCCACTGCCGCGGCGGGCGCAGGGGTGGCGGGTGCGGCTGGCGTGACTGACGGTGTCGCTGATGCGCCCCCAAACGGCAGGAAGACGACCAGAGCGAGACAAGCGGCGAGCGGCTGCGGGCGCATGGTTTCGTATCCGGAAGACTGATTGAACGTCCGCACGTGGGGGCGTGGCGGAACCGGTCCGAGTATGCCTGCGATTTGGCGTGGCGCAAACGGGGTGAATACGCGAACTTGAACAGACCATGACCTTTGGCGCATTGGCGACATGATCGTTCTGGTGGTCTACTTGCCTACAACACCTGTTCACGCATCCACTAGGACACGACGATGTCGCCACTCTCCTTCCTGCCCGGCCGCAGCGGAACCTGCGCCGCTGCATTGTTGATCACCACGAGCCTGTTGCTGGGCGGCTGCAAGGCGGGAGATGGCGAGGCCAAGGCGGCCGAGGAGAAGAAAACCGTCGATGCGGTACCGGTGGAAATTGCCAAGGCCGCACGCCGTGCGGTGGCGGCCAGCTATACCGGCACCGCCGCCCTGGAGCCGCGTGCCGAAGCGCAGGTGGTGGCCAAGACTTCCGGCGTTGCATTGGCGGTGATGGTGGAAGAGGGCCAGAAGGTGTCTGCGGGTCAGGCCCTGGTTCGCCTGGATCCGGACCGTGCGCATCTGGCGGTGGCGCAAAGCGAAGCGCAGCTGCGCAAACTGGAGAACAGTTACCGACGTGCCACCCAGTTGGTGGGGCAACAGCTGGTCAGTGCCGCCGATGTCGACCAGCTCAAGTTCGATGTCGAAAACAGCCGCGCGCAGCATCGCCTGGCATCGCTGGAGCTGTCCTACACCACGGTGCAGGCGCCGATTTCCGGGGTGATCGCCTCGCGCTCGATCAAGACCGGCAACTTCGTGCAGATCAATACGCCGATCTTCCGCATCGTCGACGATTCGCAGCTGGAGGCCACGCTCAACGTGCCCGAGCGCGAGCTGGCCACGCTCAAGTCCGGCCAGCCGGTGACCTTGCTGGCCGATGCCTTGCCCGGTCAGCAGTTCATCGGCAAGGTCGACCGCATTGCGCCGGTGGTGGATTCGGGCAGCGGCACTTTCCGGGTGATCTGTGCGTTCGGCCAGGGCGCCGAAGCGCTGCAGCCGGGCATGTTCGGGCGCATCCGCATCGACTACGACCAGCGCAAGGACGCGTTGGTGATCCCGCGCCTGGCGCTGCTGGACGATGGCGAGCCGGCCGTGTTCGTGGTGCGTAAGGGCAAGGCCAGCCGGGTGCCGGTGAAACTCGGTTATGCCGAAGGTCCGTGGCTGGAAGTGCGGCAAGGGCTGAAGGAAGGCGACCAGGTGGTGACCGCCGGCAAGGTGGCACTGCGTGATGGCACTGCGGTGCAGGTCATCGGCCAGCCCGACCGCAAGCCGGTTGCCGCTGCGGCACCGGCAGCCGGCAGCGACGGGAAACGCTCATGAGCGATCACGGCAACCCGCACGCACCCGTGCACGACCCGCATGCCTCCTTGCCCGGCGGCGGCGGTCTGGTGGCCTTCGCCACGCGGCGGCGGGTGACCATCGCGATGATCACCGTGACCATGCTGCTGTTCGGGCTGATCGCGTTGCGCAGTCTGAAGGTCAACCTGTTGCCGGACCTGAGCTACCCCACGCTGACCGTGCGCACCGAATACACCGGCGCGGCGCCGGCGGAAATCGAAACGCTGGTGACCGAGCCGGTGGAAGAAGCGGTCGGCGTGGTCAAGAACCTGCGCAAGCTCAAGTCGATCTCGCGCACCGGGCAGAGCGATGTGGTGCTGGAGTTCGCCTGGGGCACCAACATGGACCAGGCCAGCCTGGAGGTGCGCGACAAGATGGAAGCCCTGTCGCTGCCGCTGGAAACCAAGCCGCCGGTGCTGCTGCGCTTCAATCCATCCACCGAGCCGATCATGCGGCTGGCGCTGTCGCCCAAACAGGCGCCGGCCTCCGACAACGATGCGATCCGCCAGCTCACCGGGCTGCGTCGCTACGCCGATGAAGATCTGAAAAAGAAACTTGAACCGGTGGCCGGCGTGGCCGCGGTCAAGGTCGGCGGCGGGCTGGAAGACGAGATCCAGGTCGATATCGATCAGCAGAAACTGGCGCAGCTCAACCTGCCGATCGACAACGTGATCACCCGGCTCAAGGAGGAGAACGTCAATATCTCCGGCGGCCGGCTGGAGGAAGGCTCGCAGCGGTATCTGGTGCGCACGGTCAACCAGTTCGTGGATCTGGACGAGATCCGCAACATGCTGGTGACCACGCAAAGTAGCAGCGGTAGCGCCGCGGAAGCGGCGATGCAGCAGATGTATGCGATCGCCGCATCCACCGGGTCGCAGGCGGCGCTGGCCGCGGCGGCCGAAGTGCAGAGCACCTCGTCGGCGTCCAGCAGCAGCATCGCCGGCGGCATGCCGGTGCGATTGAAGGATGTGGCCGAGGTCCGCCAGGGCTACAAGGAACGCGAGGCGATCATCCGCCTGGGCGGCAAGGAAGCGGTGGAGCTGGCGATCTACAAGGAAGGCGATGCCAATACCGTGTCCACCGCCGCAGCGCTGCGCAAGCGGCTGGAGCAGTTGAAGGCGACCGTGCCCGGCGATGTGGAGATCACCACCATCGAGGACCAGTCGCACTTCATCGAGCACGCGATCAGCGACGTCAAGAAGGATGCGGTGATCGGCGGCGTGCTGGCGATCCTGATCATCTTCCTGTTCCTGCGCGATGGCTGGAGCACCTTCGTGATCAGCCTGTCGTTGCCGGTGTCGATCATCACCACCTTCTTCTTCATGGGCCAGTTGGGCCTGAGCCTCAACGTGATGTCGCTGGGCGGGCTGGCACTGGCCACCGGGCTGGTGGTGGACGACTCGATCGTGGTGCTGGAAAGCATCGCCAAGGCGCGCGAACGTGGCCTGAGCGTGCTGGATGCGGCAATCGCCGGCACCCGCGAAGTCAGCATGGCGGTGATGGCGTCCACATTGACCACGATCGCGGTGTTCCTGCCGCTGGTGTTCGTCGAGGGCATCGCCGGGCAGCTGTTCCGCGACCAGGCGCTGACCGTGGCGATCGCGATCGCGATCTCGCTGGTGGTGTCGATGACGCTGATCCCGATGCTGAGTTCGCTCAAGGGTGCGCCGCCGATGGCATTCCCGGACGAGCCCAGCCATCCGCAGTGGCAGCCGCAGCAGCGCTGGCTCAAGCCGGTGGCTGCCGGCCGGCGCGGGGCCGGCGCGAGCGTGCGCTATGCGTTCTTCGCGGTGGCGTGGACGGTGGTCAGGCTGTGGCGCGGCATCGCACGGGTGCTGTCGCCGGTGATGCGCAAGGCCAGCGACCTGGCGATGGCGCCGTATGGCCGCGCCGAGCGTGGTTATCTGGCGATGCTGCCGGCGGCATTGCGGCGGCCCGGCCTGGTGCTGGGACTGGCGGCCGCTGCGTTCATCGGCACCGTGTTGCTGGTGCCGATGCTGGGTGCGGATTTGATTCCGCAGCTGGCGCAGGACCGCTTCGACATGACGGTGAAGCTGCCTTCCGGCACGCCGCTGGCGCAGACCGACGCACTGGTGCGCGAGTTGCAGCTGGCGCACGACAAGGACCCGGGCATTGCCTCGTTGTATGGGGTGAGCGGCAGCGGTACGCGGCTGGACGCCAACCCCACCGAGAGCGGCGAGAACATCGGCAAGCTCACCGTGGTGATGGCCGGCGGCGGCAGCCCGGAAGTGGAAGCGGCGGCCACCAGGCGACTACGCAGCAGCATGGTCGGGCATCCCGGAGCGCAGGTGGATTTTGCACGGCCAGCATTGTTCAGTTTTTCCACGCCGCTGGAAGTGGAGCTGCGCGGGCAGGACCTGGGCGAGCTGGAACGTGCCGGGCAGAAGCTGGCAGCGATGCTGCGGGCCAATGGCCACTACGCCGACGTCAAGTCGACGGTGGAAGAGGGCTTCCCGGAAATCCAGATCCGTTTCGATCAGGAACGCGCCGCTGCGTTGGGCCTGACCACCCGCCAGATCGCCGATGTGATCGTCAAGAAGGTGCGCGGCGATGTGGCCACGCGCTACAGCTTTCGCGATCGCAAGATCGATGTGCTGGTGCGTGCGCAACACAGCGACCGCGCCAGTGTGGATGCGATCCGGCAGTTGATCGTCAACCCGGGCAGCAGCCGGCCGGTGCGTCTGGCGGCGGTGGCCGAGGTGGTGGCGACGACCGGGCCGAGCGAGATCCATCGCGCCGATCAGACCCGCGTGGCGATCGTCTCGGCCAGCCTGCATGACATGGATCTGGGCGGCGCGGTGCGCGAGGTCGAATCGATGGTGCGCAACGATCCGCTAGCCGCCGGCGTGGGCATGCATATCGGCGGGCAGGGCGAGGAACTGGCGCAATCGGTGAAGTCGCTGTTGTTCGCCTTCGGTCTGGCGATCTTTCTGGTCTATCTGGTGATGGCCTCGCAGTTCGAATCGCTGCTGCATCCGTTCGTCATCCTGTTCACCATTCCGCTGGCGATGGTCGGCGCGGTGCTGGCCTTGCTGATGACCGGCAAGCCGGTGTCGGTGGTGGTGTTCATCGGCTTGATCCTGCTGGTGGGGCTGGTGACCAAGAACGCGATCATCCTGATCGACAAGGTCAACCAGCTGCGCGAGGAGGGCGTGCCCAAGCGCGAGGCCTTGATCGAAGGCGCGCGTTCGCGCTTGCGGCCGATCGTGATGACCACGCTGTGCACCTTGTTCGGCTTCCTGCCGTTGGCGGTGGCGATGGGCGAGGGCGCCGAGGTGCGCGCGCCGATGGCGATCACCGTGATCGGTGGGTTGCTGGTGTCCACGCTGCTGACCCTGCTGGTGATCCCGGTGGTGTACGACCTGCTGGACCGTCGCGCCGATGCGTACTACCTGGAGCGTGGCCGGCGCACGGCCGGCCAACGTGCGCAGGCGACCGGTAACTCCGACGGGCTGGAGGCGCTATGAGCGTTGCCGCCTTCAGCATCCGTCGGCCGGTCACCACCATCATGTGCTTCGTCTCGCTGGTGGTGGTGGGGCTGATTGCCGCGTTCCGGCTGCCGCTGGAGGCGCTGCCGGACATTTCCGCACCGTTCCTGTTCGTGCAACTGCCGTACACCGGGTCCACCCCAGACGAGGTGGAACGCAACCTGGTGCGGCCGGCCGAAGAGGCGCTGGCGACGATGACTGGCATCAAGCGCATGCGCTCGACCGCCACCGCCGACGGCGCCAACATCTTCATCGAGTTCTCCGATTGGGACCGCGACATCGCCATCGCCGCATCGGATGCGCGCGAGCGGCTGGATGCCATCCGCGACGATTTTCCGGAAGATCTGCAGCGCTTCCACATCTACAAATGGTCCAGCAGCGACGAGCCGGTGCTGAAGGTGCGCCTGGCCAGCCAGACCGACCTGACCGGCGCGTACGACATGCTCGACCGCGAGTTCAAGCGGCGCATCGAACGGATTCCCGGCGTGGCCAAGGTGGAGATCTCCGGCGCACCGCCGAACGAAGTGGAGATCGCCATCGCGCCGGACCGGCTCACCGCGCACGACCTCAGCCTCAATGATTTGAGCGAGCGCCTGGGCAAGCTCAATTTTTCGGTGTCGGCAGGGCAGATCGACGACAACGGCCAGCGCATTCGGGTACAGCCGATCGGCGAATTGCGCGACCTGCAGGAACTGCGCGACCTGGTGCTCAATGCCAAGGGGCTGCGGCTGGCCGATATCGCGCAGGTGCGGCTGAAGCCGACGCGGATGAATTACGGCCGCCGCCTGGATGGGCGCCCGGCGATCGGGCTGGATATCTACAAGGAGCGCAGCGCCAACCTGGTGGATGTGTCCAAGGCGGCGTTGAAGGAGGTCGAGGACATCCGCGCCGAACCTGCGATGCGCGATGTGCAGATCAAGGTGATCGACAACCAGGGCAAGGCGGTGACCTCGTCGCTGGCGGAACTGGCCGAAGCCGGCGCGGTGGGCCTGTTGTTGTCGATCACGGTGCTGTTCTTCTTCCTGCGCCACTGGCCATCGACGCTGATGGTGACGCTGGCGATTCCGATCTGCTTTGCGATCACGCTGGGCTTCATGTATTTCGTCGGCGTCACGCTCAACATCCTGACCATGATGGGCCTGCTGCTGGCGGTCGGCATGCTGGTCGACAACGCGGTGGTGGTGGTGGAAAGCATCTACCAGGAACGCGAGCGCATGCCCGGTCAACCGCAGCTTGCGGCCCTGCTCGGCACGCGCAGCGTGGCGATCGCGCTCAGCGCCGGCACCTTGTGCCATTGCATCGTGTTCGTGCCGAACCTGTTTGGCGAGACCAACAACATCAGCATCTTCATGGCGCAGATCGCGATCACCATTTCGGTGTCGCTGCTGGCCTCGTGGCTGGTGGCGATCAGCCTGATTCCGATGTTGTCGGCGCGCATGAAGACACCACCGATGGTGAGCTCCGAGCGCGGCGTGATTGCGCGGCTGCAGCGGCGTTATGCCAAGGTGCTGGCATGGACGCTGGCCCATCGCGGCTGGAGCGTGGCCGGCATCGTGTTGGTCAGTGCGATCAGCCTGGTGCCGATGAAGTTGACCAAGGTCGACATGTTCGGCGGCGATGGCGGCAACGAGGCTTTCATCCAGTATCAGTGGAAAGGCTCGTACACGCATGAGCAGATGGGTGAGGAAGTGGGTCGGGTCGAGCGTTACCTGCAAGCCAATCGCGACAAGTACCACATCACCCAGATCTATTCGTGGTTCAGCGAAGCGGAAGGCGGCAGCACCACCGTGACTTTCGACGCGGGCAAGGTCAAGGAGCTGCCGGCGTTGCTGGAACAGATCCGCAAGGCCTTGCCGCGCTCGGCGCGTGCGGACTACAGCATCGGCAACCAGGGCGATGGCGGCAGCGGCAATCAAGGCGTGCAGGTGCAGTTGGTCGGCGATTCGACCCAGGCCTTGCAGGCCCTGGCCGACGATGTGATGCCGCTGCTGGCGCAGCGCAAGGAATTGCGCGACGTGCACGTGGACACCGGCGACCGCACCAGCGAGTTGGCGATCCGGGTCGATCGCGAGCGTGCGGCAGCCTTCGGGTTCAGTGCCGAGCAGGTGGCAAGTTTCGTCGGTCTGGCGTTGCGTGGCACGCCGTTGCGCGAGTTCCGCCGCGGCGACAACGAGGTACCGGTGTGGGTGCGCTTTGCCGGCGCCGAACAGAGCAAGCCGGAAGACCTGGCCAGCTTCACGGTACGCACCAAGGATGGCCGCAGCGTGCCGTTGCTCAGTCTGGTCGATGTGCAGATTCGCCCGGCCGCCACCCAGATCGGCCGCACCAATCGCCAGACCACGCTGACCATCAAGGCCAATCTGGCCAGCAAGGTCACCGTGCCGGAAGCACGCGCGGCAATGGAAAAGCCGCTCAAGGCGATGAGTTTCCCCGCCGGTTACAGCTATACCTTCGACGGCGGCGATTACCAGAACGACGGCGAAGCGATGGGCCAGATGGTGTTCAACCTGGTGATCGCGCTGGTGATGATCTATGTAGTGATGGCAGCGGTATTCGAATCGCTGCTGTTTCCTGCGGCGATCATGAGCGGCGTGGTGTTTTCGATCTTCGGGGTGTTCTGGCTGTTCTGGATCACCGGCACCTCGTTCGGGATCATGTCCTTCATCGGCATCCTGGTGTTGATGGGCGTGGTGGTGAACAACGGCATCGTGATGATCGAGCACATCAACAACCTGCGCCGCCGCGGCATGGGCCGCACGCAGGCCTTGATCGAAGGCTCACGCGAGCGCTTGCGGCCGATCATGATGACGATGGGCACCGCCATCCTGGCGATGGTGCCGATCTCGCTGACCAGCACCACGATGTTCAGCGATGGCCCGCCGTACTTCCCGATGGCCCGCGCGATCGCCGGCGGACTGGCGTTCTCGACGGTGGTGAGCCTGCTGTTCCTGCCGACGATCTACGCAATTCTCGATGACATGAGCAACGGCGCAGCCGCGCTGGTACGACGTGCGCGCGGCGTGCCGAAGACGCCGCCGGCAAGCGTTGCGCTGGAATCGTGAGCCGCCAACCCTGCTGAAGTTTCCCTGGCCTAAGGCACTCACCAGCGCACTGAGGCCCTGAGTGACAAGGCGCAAAGCCCCTCTCCCGGTGGGGCGAGGAGGCACGGCTTGCACGCCATGGACGCGCGTGCCTTGGATCTACCGCGCCGCAAGCGTGGGCCGGGAGCGGGGTTGGGGGGAGGGTACGGTTTCTCTTCCGGGGCACTGCCAGGCACGCGGCTGTGTTTCGCTGGCTTTGGTGAGGGCGACAGCGCGTCCGCGGACTGGCTCCTCGGCTCGGTCAGACATCCTGTCTGACTCGCCGCCGCAGCACATCCCTGTGCCGCTCTCCGCCAATCCCCGGCCACGCTGCCGCTTCGGCGAGTCGTTTCCGCGACGTTGAGCGACGAAAAACGGCAGCCGATTCAGTGGTCGATTTTTGGTGCGTGCCAATCATCCGCCACGTTCGCTGCACGTCCTCTGGACCTTCGACTTCGTAGCTCCCAGACACACCGCCCAGACACCAACTACTCAGAAGTGCACGGTTTCCAGCGCTCTCAATCCGCTGCCTTCAAGAGGGATGCGAAGAAGCCTCTGCCCCAATAGCCGAGGCAACGATCAAAACCTAGGTCGAGCATGCCCTGCGGCAGTGGCTGCTCTCCGTTCCGCCAACACAGGAACATTCGAAGAGTGGTCCGCGGGCGCCGGGGCAGGACCTTACACGACATGGCGCGTGTAAGAGCCCCCATGGATGGGTTCACGGCGTGTCCTGCCCGGCGCCCGCGGGCCGCTGGCACGCATGAAACAAGGCGCCTGCCAGCAGCCTTTCCTCAACCAAAGTGAAAGCGCCAGCAAACCGGGCTTTCCTCATTCAAAACCAAAGCGCCAACTGATCAGCTGTCCTCAGCTATCCAGCTTTCCCGGCAACCTGGGTTCCAAGCCGCTGGATACACTGGCCAGAGAATCAGCCCGCGCGTACCTGCCGCACGATCGCCGCCGCCTTGGCCGAGCTCTCCTTGACCTTGTCCCACTGGCCCTGTGCCAGCCAGTCCTTGGGCACCATCCACGAGCCGCCGATGCACAGCACATTCGGCTGCGACAGGAACTCGGCCGCGTTGGCCTCGCTGATGCCGCCGGTGGGGCAGAGCTTGAGTTCGGACAGCGGGCCGGCCAGGCCCTTGAGCATCTGCAAGCCGCCCACGGCGGTGGCCGGGAACAGCTTGCACACGCGGAAGCCCAGGCCCATCAGGGTCAGCAGCTCGGTCGGCGTGGCCGCGCCGGGCACGGCGGGGATCGGCGCATCGGCAAGCAGGCGCGCCAGCGGCGCCGGCGTGCCGGGGGTGACCAGGAAGTCGGCACCGGCATCCACCGACTGACGCAGTTGCAGCTCGCTCAGCACGGTGCCGGCGCCGATCACGATGTTGGGCAGCTCGCGCTTGAGCATGGCCAGCGCTTCGATCGCAATCGGGGTGCGCAGGGTCAGTTCGATCGCGGGCAGGCCGCCTTCGAGCAGCGCATCGGCCACGCGGCGCGCCTGGTCCAGCGTGTCCACGGTGACCACCGGCAGGATGCCGGCATCGCGCAGCAGCTGTTCGGCGGTGTTCTGGGTCTGGGCAATCGTCATTGCAACTCCGTTAGACGGCGACCGCGGGGCGGTCGCGCAGAGGGAAGGGGAATCAGGCGTCCTTGGACTCGTGCGGTGCGGCGGCGGCGGCTGCATCGGCACCGAGTTCGTACTCGGCGTCGTAGCTCCACAGCGCGCCGTCCGGACGGGTCGGGCCGCAGGAAATCGAGATGGCGCCCTGGTCGGCCGGGCCAACCACCTGGCGGTTGATGGCGAACAGGTTGCGCCCCAGGTCGTTGCCCGCCACCGAGGTGTTGGGTGCGACCTCGCGCGATGCCCACTCTTCGGCCGAGACCAGCACTTCCAGCGTGCCGGCTTCACCGTCCAGGCGCACGATGTCGCCTTCGCGCACACGCCCGATCGGACCGCCGCGTGCGGCTTCGGGCGTCATGTGGATCGCCGCCGGGAACTTGCCCGACGCACCGGACAGACGGCCGTCGGTGACCAAGGCCACACGCCGGCCCTGGTTCTGCAGCAAACCCAGCAACGGCGCCATCGAATGCAGTTCCGGCATGCCGTTGGCACGCGGGCCCTGGTAACGCAGCACCACCACGAAATCGTGCGGCAGCACGCCGGCGGCGTGCAGCTTGTTGAGCACCTGTGGCGTGTCGATCACCACTGCCGGCGCTTCGATCGTACGGTGCTGCGGCTTGACTGCCGACAACTTGATCAGCGAACGGCCCAGGTTGCCGCGCAGCAGGCGCAGGCCGCCCTGCGATTCGAATGCGGCGCTGACCGGCCGCGCCACGCTGTCGTCGGCGGTGGTCGCAGTGCCGGGCACGTAGACGACCTTGCCGTCCTGCAGGCGCGGCTCGTTGGCGTAGGCGCGCATGCCGCCTTCGACCACGGTGGGCAGGTCGTCGTGCATCAGCCCGGCGTCCATCAGCTCGCGGAACACGAAGGCAGTGCCGCCCGCGGCCTGGAAGCGGTTCACGTCGGCTTCGCCGTTGGGGTAGATGCGGGTCAGCAGCGGCACGGTCTGCGAGATCAGATCCATGTCGTCCCAGGTCAGCACGATGCCGGCCGCACGCGCTACCGCAATCCAGTGGATGGTGTGATTGGTCGAACCACCGGTGGCCATCAGCGCGACCACGGCATTGACGATGGCACGCTCGTCGATCAGGCGACCGAACGGACGGAAGTCCTGGCCCAGCGCAGAAATTGCCAGCGCACGCGCGGTGCCCTCACGGGTCAGCGCATCGCGCAACTGCAGCTCCGGGTTGACGAACGAGGCACCGGGCAGCTGCACGCCCATCGCCTCGAGCAACACCTGGTTGGAATTGGCGGTGCCGTAGAAGGTGCAGGTGCCGGGCGAGTGATACGAGGACGACTCGGCTTCCAGCAGTTCGGCGCGGGTGGCTTCGCCGGCGGCGTAGCGCTCGCGCACTTCGGCCTTCTGCTTGTTCGGAATGCCGGGCGTCATCGGGCCGGCCGGCATGAACAGCGCCGGCAGATGCCCGAACGCCAGCGCGCCGATCAGCAAGCCCGGCACGATCTTGTCGCACACGCCCAGGTACACCACGCTGTCGAACATATCGTGGCTGAGGCCGATCGCCGCGGCCTGGGCGATGTTGTCGCGCGAGAACAGCGACAGCTCCATGCCGGCGCGGCCCTGGGTCACGCCGTCGCACATCGCCGGCACGCCGCCGGCCACCTGCGCGGTGGCACCGAGCGTACGCGCGGTGTCGCGGATCAGCTGCGGGTAATGCTCGAACGGCTGGTGTGCCGACAGCATGTCGTTGTAGGCGGTGATGATGCCCAGGTTGGGCGTGGCCGCACCGCGCAGGCGCGACTTGTCGGTCGGCTCGGACGCGGCGAAACCATGCGCCAGGTTGCCGCAGCTCAAACGGCTACGGAACGGCCCCTCGCGCAGGGCGGCATCGAGACCGGCCAGATACGCCGCGCGCGACGGCGCGCTGCGCTTGCGGATACGGTCGGTGACAGCTTGGATGTTCGGATGCAGGCTCATTGGCTACCGGCTATGAGAAACGGGGAAGGTAATCACGCTGTTCTTTTCGTAGATACCCGCACATGGATGTGCGGGCTTTTGCGAAGGACTCGCACGTTTGAATCCCCGCACATGGATGTGCGGGCTCTTGCGAGGGACTCGCACTCACGCACACCAGTGAACCCGCAATTTCGGGCCCGGCGGCTGCAGCGCCACGCGGATCGGATACTCGCTGACATCGTCACCGGCCAATGCAGCCTGCAGCACGTCCAGCTTCTGCTTGCCGCGCAACAGCAGCAGGCGGGTCGGGATGGCGGCCAGTCCGGCCGGTGTCAGCGTGATCCGCAGCGGCCACTGATTCGAGCCGGGGCAGCCGGTGGCATCCAGCGACGCGTACGGCTGCGGGCTGGACAGCGCCTTGCTCAGGTCGGTCGAGCCCGGAAACAGGGAGGCGGTGTGTCCGTCGCCGCCCATGCCCAGCACCGCCAGGCACGCAGGCTCGGCGTGCCTGGCCTGCAGGTTCGCGGTGTGCACGCACTCGGGCAACTGCTTGCCCGGGCGCACCAGCGGGATGAAGGTGGCCGCCGGTGCGTGGGTCAAAAAGCTGTGATTGACCAGCCAGGCGTTGCTGTCCTGATCCTGCGGCGAGAGCCAGCGCTCATCGACCAGGCCCACTTCCACCCGCGACCAGTCCAGCGGACGGTGGGCAAGGGATTCGTACACGGGCGCCGGGGTGGTGCCGCCTGACAGCAGCATGCGTGCCTGGCCGCGGCGCGATATCTCCTGTTCCAGCAGGTCGGCCATCTCGCTGGCTACCGCCTCGGTCCACTCGGCCGGGTCTTCGTAGCGCACCAGTGTGATGCGCGGATTGTCCTGCAGGTTCATCGCTGCTCCCCTGGATGCTGACGCTGCGCATCCACCGCATAGGCGGCGGCGCCGAGCAGGCCGGCATGCGGGTGCATGACAGCCAGCGATGGCACCCGCGACATGATCGCGGAGAAGCGTCCCTTGTGTTCGAAGCGCTGGCGGAAGCCGGAATGCTGCAGCGAATCCAGCACCTTGGGCACCAGCCCGCCGGTGAGGAATACGCCGTCCCAGGCGCCCTGCATCAACACCATATCGCCGGCGATCGCACCGAAGATGGCGCAGAACAGATCGATGGTGCGCGACGAGCGCGGGTCGCCCGCCGCCGCACGCGCGGTGATGTCCTTGGGCTGCAGCGGGCCCGGGTCGACCCCGGCGATCTCGCTGAGCGCGCGATGGATGTTGACCAGGCCCGGGCCGCAGATCAGGCGCTCGTTGGAGACCCGGCCGAACTGCTCGGAAAGGATTTCCAGGATGCGGATCTCCTCTGGCGTGCCGGGCGGAAAGCTGACGTGGCCACCTTCGGTTTCCAGCGGAAAGCAACGCCCGTTGCGGATGATCAGCCCACCCACGCCCAGCCCGGTGCCCGGGCCGATCACGCCGTAGTTGCGCGGCTGATCGATCGGCGCCGGCCGCCAGCTGGCGCCGCCGACCTGCACCACGTCCTGCGGGCGCAGCAGGCTGATCGCCATGGCCTGCGCGGCGAAGTCGTTGATCAGGTGCAGGGTGCTGAAGCCCAGCATCGCTGCGGTGCGCGAGCGCGAGATCACCCACGGATGGTTGGTGATGCGCGCCTCGTCGCCGTCCACGCGGCCGGCCACGGCGAACACGCCCTGGGTGGCCTGCACGCCGATCTGATCGAGGTAATAGCGCGCGGCTTCGCCGAGCGAACCGAAATCGACCACCGCAAATTCGCGCGAGGTGTCATCCAGCAGCGGCACCGAGGCGTCGACGTCGGCCAGCGCGAAGCGCGCATTGGTTCCGCCGATATCGGCAACCAGCACCGGCTTGGAAGGAGCGGTCATGCGGTGTGTCCCTGTGCGTCGGTGGCCGGGGGCAGGAAGGGCGCCGCGGCATCGGGGCCCCAGCTGCCGGCCGGGTAGGGCTGCAGCGGCAGCTGCGCGTCTTTCCACGCATCGCTGACGCTGTCGATCCACGACCAGGCGGCCTTGACCTCGTCGTCGCGTACGAACAGCGCCGGGTTGCCGTTGAAGGCATCCACGAACAGGCGCTCGTAGGCGATGCGGCGGTGCAGGCCGGTCGGCACCGACAGTTCCAGTTCCAGCGGCTGCAGTTCGATCGCACCCCATTCCGGGCCGGCCAGGCTGCTCATCAGACCAAGCTCGATGTTTTCCTGCGGCTGCAGCTGGAAGGTCAGGCGGTTGGGCACCGCGTTCTGCCGGTCCGGGCGCTCGAACAGCCAATGCGTCACCGGCTTGAGCGTGACCACGATGCGGGTGGAACGCTCGGCCAGACGCTTGCCGGTGCACAGGTGGAACGGCACCCCGGCCCAGCGCCAGTTGTCGATATGCGCGGTCACCGCGACGAAGGTTTCCACGTCGCTGCCTTCCGGCGGGTGATAGGCCTGCGCCGGCTGGCCGTTGATGCTGCCGGCGGTGTAGCGGCCACGCACGCTGTCGTGGGCGGCATGCTCGGCGGTCATCGGGCGCAGCGCGCGCAGCACCTTGACCTTCTCGTCGCGGATGCGATCGGCTTCCAGCGAGGCCGGCGGCTCCATCGCCACCAGGCACAACAACTGCAGGATGTGACTCTGCACCATGTCGCGCAGCGCGCCGGAGCGCGCGTAGTAGGCATCGCGCCCATCCACGCCTTCGCTCTCGGCCACCAGGATCTGCACCGACTCGATATAGGTGCGGTTCCACACCGCTTCCAGCAACGTATTGCCGAAGCGCAGGGCGATCAGGTTCTGCACCGCCGCCTTGCCCAGGTAGTGGTCGAGGCGGAACACGCGGTCTTCGTCGATCAGCGCGCCGATCGACTGCAGGATCTCGCGGGCGCTGTCCGAGTCGTGGCCGATCGGCTTTTCCAGCATCAGCCGGTGCGGCGCAGCCAGCGCGCCGCCCAGGGCCAGGCCCTGGCAGGTGCTGATGTACAGGCCCGGCGGAATCGCCAGGTAGCTCACGCACTGGCGGCTGGCCAGCTCGCGTACGGCATTGGCCACCGACTCGGCATCGCGCAGATCCACCGAGCGATAGTCGACCCGCTGCAGCAGCGTTTCGATCTGCTCGGGCGTGGCGATCGGCAGCGCGGCGGCCAGGCGCGGGCGCAGGACCTCGCGGAATGCCTCGGTGTCGTGCGGAGACAGCGCCAGTGCGCGGATACGGAAATCCTCCGGCAGCAGGCCATCGACGAACAATCGCAGCAGGGACGGGAAGAGATAGCGCTGGGCGAGATCGCCGGTGGCGCCGAACAGGATCAGGGTGTTGTGCATGGACCGAATTTCAGATTCTGGAGACATCGTGATCAGCAGCTGGTCGGAAAGGCGCCGGACAGCCGGCGGTCGGTATGTCTGTTCCTGAGCGACACTGGCGTGCGCGCAGCGGGGGATGGACGCGCACGCCCAATCCCCGATTGTTGCAGCAAGTGGCCGTCAGCGGTTAGCGCCGCGGCGGTTGACCTGCACATGCGTGGCCGAATGGCGGGCCTCGCAAGGTAGGCTGCACCGCTTGAGACAGCGGCTTGGGTCGGTGGCGGCATGGTCCCTCCCGAGATCGATGTTGCCATGTGAAAACGATTACATGTCAGAATAAACCAATGCATTCGTTTGCAGGGGATTTCCTTGCAGGCGCATGCGGCGTCACCGCCGTCGGGAGGGCCGAGGGCAGGGCGCACAACTTACGTTGAGGCCGAAGATGGCGAAAGTGCAGTTGGAAGGTGTCCGCAAGGTCTACGAGAACGGCCAGGTCGCGGTGCAGGGTGCGAGCTTCGAGGTCGCCGATGGCGAGCTGATGGTGCTGGTCGGTCCGTCCGGCTGCGGCAAGTCGACCCTGTTGCGCATGATCGCCGGGCTCGAGGACATCAGTGCCGGCACGCTGAAGATCGGCGAGCGCGTGGTCAACGACGTGGCTCCCAAGGACCGCGACATCGCCATGGTGTTCCAGAGCTACGCGCTCTATCCGCACATGACCGTGGCCGAGAACCTGGCCTTCGGGCTCAAGCTGCGCGGCCACCCCAAACAGGTCATCGCCGAGCGCGTCAACAACGCCGCCGAGTTGCTGGGGCTGACCCCGATGCTCGACAAGCTGCCCAAGGCGATGTCCGGCGGCCAGCGTCAGCGCGTGGCGCTGGGGCGGGCGATGGTGCGCGAGTCGTCGGTGTTCCTGCTCGACGAGCCGCTGTCCAATCTGGATGCCAAGCTGCGCCACAGCGTGCGTACCGAGATCGCGCAGCTGCATCGCAAGCTCGGCACCACGATGATCTACGTCACCCACGATCAGGTCGAGGCGATGACGCTGGGCCAGCGCATCGTGGTGCTCAAGGATGGGGTGATCCAGCAGATCGACAGCCCGATGGCGCTGTACGACCGCCCGGCCAATCTGTTTGTGGCCGGATTCCTCGGCAGCCCGGCGATGAACGTGCTGCAGGGGCGCCTGGATGAGCAGGACGGCCTGCATCTGGTCATGGCCGATGGCTGGCGCGTGCCGCTGGGTGCGGCGCGGGTCGAGCGCAGCTGGTTCGGTCACGAGGTGATCGTCGGCGTGCGTCCGGAGCATCTGCAGCCGTCAAACGATGCCGCGCTGGGCTTTGACGCGCGTATCGACGTGATCGAGCCGGTCGGCAACGAGATCTTCCTCAACCTCGACCGTGGCGGCCAGCCGCTGGTGATCCGGGTCGCACCGCAGGCCCTGCCGGCGGTGGGGGAGCAGCTGCGCCTGGCACTGCGCAGCGAGGCGCTGCACTTCTTCGACCCGGCCAGCGGCGAACGGCTGGCACTGGCCTAACGCGCCAGTCCCTGCACGAATGCAAGCGGGCGGGCGGCATGCGCGCCCGCCTGCAGCACGGCGTCGGCCTCCAGGGTCAGCTCCAGCGGCAGCACCGCCAGCGCAAGATCGCCCGCCACGCTGACCAGCGTTCCAACGGTGGCATCGCCCAGCAGCACGGCCTGGCCCGCCTCGACCAGCGCATCGCTGCCAACGGCATCGACCTGCAGCAGCTGCAGTGCACGCTTGGCCTTGCCCAGAAAATGCGTCCGCGCCACGATTTCCTGGCCCGGATAGCAGCCCTTCTTGACGCTGAAGGCCTGCAGGCGATCCAGCGCCAGCTGCTGCGGCGTCCACTGCTCACGTTGCGCATCGGGCAGGCGCGCCAGCCCCAGTTGCAGGTCCGTACGGCGCCACTCGGCGTCCATGCGCGGTACTTCGATAGGCGCGGCCAATGCCTCATCGTTCGTCAGCAACACCAGCGTGCGCGGCAGGGCAGGGCTGCCCAGGTCCAATTCGATACGCTGCGTTCCGATATCGGCCTGCGCGCCCTGGGCGCGGGCGGGCGCGGCAAGGCCGCCAAACGCCGAAAGCGCCGCCACGCCGATCTTGAGCTTGCGTCGGAACACAAAACGGCCGAGTTGCGTTGCGATCTCGGCCGCATTGCCATCGGGCAACAGCATCAGCAGGTGGGTGTCGTCCTCACGCAGGAGTGCGAAGATGGCGATCACGCGCCCCTTTGCCGTCAACCACGCATTCCACTGCCACTGCCCGATCGCCAGCGCCTGTACGTCGTTGGCAAATTGCGCATGCGCGAACGCCACTGCATCCGTCCCGATCAAGCGGACGTATTGCATGTCGTGCAGGGAGCCAAAACCCTGTGGAATAAGATTCAGGTTGTCAGCCATGGAAGGGGAGGACTAAAATCGCAATGTTGTGAGACCACTATGATAGGCCATCCAACCCCCACCCCAGCGCAGGATTCCGAGACGCAGCCTTCTCCTCAGGAGCATCTTCCCGAGAAGCAGCCACTGCCCAAGGAGATTGGTGGACGCGACGGCCCCGAGCCAACGCGCTACGGCGACTGGGAAAAAAATGGACGCTGCATCGATTTTTGAGCAGCTTTTAGCCACAGCGGTCTAGTGCCGCCCAGCCGAGAAAACGAGCCCAGCGAATGGCGATCCGCGAACGTCCTCTTTCCCCGCATCTCCAGGTGTACCGCTGGCAGATACAGATGGTGACCTCGATTCTCAATCGAGCCACTGGCATCGTACTGTCCATCGGCGCCCTGGCGATTGCCGCCGCCTTGCTGACATTGATGCTCGGCCCCAACCACTGGAATTGTTTCCGCGAGCACGCAGGCGCCTGGTACGGCCAGGTCTTCCTGTTCGGCTGGACCTGGTGCTTCGCGTTCCACCTGTTCGGTGGACTGCGCCACATCATGCAGGACTTCGGACAGGGCTATGCAGTGCGCTCGTTCGTCAGTCTTGGCTGGTTGTCGCTAATCCTGAGCTTCGTGCTCACCGCTGCGATCTGGGCCTATGTACTGCTGGCCGGAGGTGCCGTATGAACCGCTACCGTACCCCGCTGAAGAACGTGCGTGGCCTGGGTGCCGCCAAGACCGGCACCGAGCACTTCGTGGTGCAGCGCCTGACCGCCACCGCCCTGGTGCCGCTGTCGATCTGGTTCCTGATCTTCGTGCTGAGCCTGATCGGTGCCGATCACGCTGCGGCCAGCGCTGCCGTGGCCAAGCCCTGGAACGCGATCCTGTTGGTCGGCTTCCTGATCGCCTCGTTCTGGCATGCGCAGCTGGGCATGCAGGTGGTGCTGGAAGATTACGTGCACAACTCGCTGCTCGCGCTTGCTGCGCAGACCATCGTGCGCTTCGTCGCCGTGCTGGGCGCCATCGTCAGCGTGTTTGCCGTGGCGCGTATTGCGCTGGGCATCAGCTGAGTCGTCCGCGACCAAACAGGAATCCATAATTCGATGTCCGCTTACAAGATCACAGAACACAAGTACGACATGGTCGTGGTGGGCGCCGGCGGCGCCGGCCTGCGCGCCACGTTCGGCCTGGCCCAGAAGGGCCTGCAGAC
This sequence comes from Xanthomonas sp. WHRI 8393, assembly GCF_040203315.1. Taxonomy (NCBI): domain Bacteria; kingdom Pseudomonadati; phylum Pseudomonadota; class Gammaproteobacteria; order Lysobacterales; family Lysobacteraceae; genus Xanthomonas; species Xanthomonas sp. WHRI 8393. The sequence continues at coordinate 284,817 of NZ_JBEGGL010000005.1, forward strand.
GGTCTGCCTGACCAAGGTCTTCCCGACCCGCTCGCATACCGTTGCGGCGCAGGGCGGCATCTCGGCCGCGCTCGGCAACATGGGCGAAGACGACTGGCGCTACCACTTCTACGACACCATCAAGGGCTCCGATTGGCTGGGCGACCAGGACGCGATCGAGTACATGTGCCGTGAGGCGATCCCGGCCATCATTGAGCTCGAGCACTACGGCGTGCCGTTCTCGCGTACCGAAGAGGGCAAGATCTACCAGCGCCCGTTCGGCGGCATGACCACCAAGTACGGCGAAGGCCCGTCCGCGCAGCGCACCTGCGCGGCGGCCGACCGTACCGGTCACGCGATGCTGCACACGCTGTACCAGCAGTCGCTGGCGCACAACGCACGCTTCATGATCGAGTACTTCGCACTCGACCTGATCTTCGACGAGGAAGGCGTCTGCCGCGGCGTGCTGGCGCTGGATATGGCCGATGGCAGCTTGCATCTGTTCCGCGCCCACGGCGTGGTGCTGGCCACCGGCGGCTATGGCCGTGCCTACTTCAGCGCCACCTCCGCCCACACCTGTACCGGTGACGGCGGCGGGCTGGTGATGCGTGCCGGTCTGCCGGTGCAGGACATGGAGTTCGTGCAGTTCCATCCCACCGGTATCTACGGTGCGGGCTGCCTGATCACCGAGGGCGTGCGTGGCGAAGGCGGCATCCTGCGCAACAGCAATGGCGAGCGCTTCATGGAGCGCTATGCACCGCATTACAAGGATCTGGCATCGCGCGACGTGGTATCGCGTTCGATGACCGTGGAGATCCGCGAAGGCCGTGGCGTGGGCGAGCACAAGGATCACATCCTGCTCGACCTGACCCACCTCGGCCCGGAAGTCATCAACGAAAAGCTGCCCGGCATCGCCGAGAGCGCGCACATCTTTGCCGGTGTGGACGTGACCAAGCAGCCGATTCCGGTGTTGCCGACCGTGCACTACAACATGGGCGGCATTCCGACCAACTTCTATGGCGAAGTCGTGCGCAAGCAGGGCGACAATCCGGATGCGGTCGTGCCGGGCCTGTATGCGATCGGCGAAGCTGCCTGCGTGTCGGTGCACGGCGCCAACCGCCTGGGTTCCAACTCGCTGCTGGATCTGGTGGTATTCGGCCGTGCGGTGGCAAACCGCTGCGCCGAGACGGTCAAGCCCAACCAGCCGCACAAGACATTGCCGTCCGATGCCTGCGAAAAGGCGCTGGGCCTGCTGGACAAGCTGCGCTACGCCAACGGCTCCACGCCGACCTCGGTGATCCGCGACAACATGCAGCGCACCATGCAGTCGGACGCGGCGGTGTTCCGTACCAGCAAGACGCTGAAAGAGGGCGTCGACAAGATGGCCGAGATCTTTGCCAGCTTCGAAGACGTCAAGGTCTCGGACCGCTCGCTGGTATGGAATTCGGATCTGATCGAAACCTACGAGTTGAACAACCTGCTGCTCAATGCAGTGGCGACGATCAACTCGGCCGAACAGCGGCATGAGAGCCGCGGCGCGCATTCGCACGAAGACTTCCCGGACCGCGACGACGTCAACTGGCAGAAGCACACGCTGGTCACCGTCGACGACAAGGGCAAGTGCGAGTTCGAATATCGTCCGGTGCACATGTACACGCTGAGCAAGGACGTGGACGTGGTCCCGCCGAAGCCGCGCGTTTACTGATCGATGCGCATGGATCGATCCGCTTTCGCATTGCCTCTGCTGGCCGGCCTGTCCGGATACCGCAGCCGTGCACCGCGCCAGCCGGATCGCTTCATGAAGCAGGGGCAACGCCGGCACGCCGCCGGCGGTTGCGCCACCGCTTCGGCGGTGGCATCCGTCATCTTTACCTTCATGCGCACGGTGCGGTTGTCGTTCGCACCGCGCATCGCCTGAGCCAACGAGAGCAGCTATGGCAGAGTTCACCCTCCCCAAGAATTCAAAGATCGGCAAGGGCAAGCATTACCCTGCACAGGGCGCCAAGAACACGCGCACCTTCAAGGTCTACCGCTGGGATCCGGATGGCGAAGCCAACCCGCGTACCGACAGCTATGAGATCGATCTCGACAAGTGCGGTCCGATGGTGTTGGACGCGCTGATCAAGATCAAGAACGAGATCGACCCGACGCTGGCGTTCCGTCGCTCCTGCCGCGAGGGCATCTGCGGCTCGTGCGCGATGAACATCGACGGCACCAATACGCTGGCCTGCACCAAGGCGATTGCCGCCTGCGGCAAGGCCGAGGTGCCGATCTATCCGCTGCCGCATATGAGCGTGATCAAGGACCTGGTGCCGGATCTGACGCATTTCTACGCGCAGTACGCGTCGATCAAGCCGTGGATCCGCACCCAGACCCCGCCGCCGCCGGACCGCGAGCGCCTGCAGTCGCCGGAAGACCGCCGCAAGCTCGATGGGTTATACGAGTGCATCCTGTGCGCCTGCTGCTCGACCAGTTGCCCGAGCTACTGGTGGAATGGCGAACGCTATCTGGGCCCGGCGATCCTGCTGCAGGCGTATCGCTGGATCATCGATTCGCGCGACGAGGACACCGGTGCGCGCCTGGACGACCTGGAAGACCCGTTCAAGCTGTATCGCTGCCACACCATCATGAACTGCGCGCGGACCTGCCCCAAGGGCCTGAACCCGGCGCTGGCGATTGCCGAGATCAAGAAGCTGATGATGGCGCGTCGCGCCTGATCGCAGCGCAATGCGGACCCGCGTTGGCGGGGAGATGGTTCACAGCGGCACCGGCCCTTGGTCTGGTGCCGCTGTCGTTTTCGGCGCCGGCAAGGCGAGCTGGAGAGTGAGATGGATGAAGAAACCCTGTTGAAGAAACTGCGTTGGCGTTGCCGGCGCGGCATGCGCGAGCTCGATCAATTGTTCGGGCGCTATCTGGATCAACGCTGGGCGCAGGCTTCCGAATCCGAGCGCGCGGTTTTCCTACAGCTGCTGGATTGCGAAGACGATAAGTTGTGGCGCTGGTTCATGGGATACGAGGCCTGCCCGGATGCCGTCAACGCCGCACTCATCGCCGATATTCGCGCCATGCCGGCTTGAATGGCGGCCCTCGCGCGGGCTTGCTTGCGCGCTGGGCGTGCTGAGCGCGCTCGCGTTGGGGGCGCTCTGGCGGAGCGGGGCACCGCCATGGCTGGCGATGCTGCTGTCCGTCTATACGGTGTTGACCGGTGGACGATCGCTGCGCCTGCTGTTGCGCTCGTCAGCACGGGAAGTGATCGTGCCCTGGAGCGAAACGCCTGCCAGCGTTGACGGTGTGCAGGTGCAGGGCCTGCAGGTGGCGTGGCGCGGGCCGATCGCGGTGGTGGCGTGGACCGGCCTGGATGCACGTCGCCAACGCCTGCTTTTCTGGCCGGATACCTTGCCCGCAGCGCAGCGACGTGAACTGCGTCTGGCCGCTCAGGCACACGCCATTTCGTCCCGGCGGCCGCAAGTGGCACCATAGCGTCCCTTTCCTGGTTGAACCGCATGTTCAAACCTATCCCGGTTGCCATCGGCTTGCGCTACCTGCGTGCCAAGCGGCGCAATGGCTTCATCTCGTTTATCTCGATGGCATCGATCCTGGGCATCGCCCTGGGCGTGACCGTGCTGATCACCACGCTGGCGGTGATGAGCGGTTTCCAGAAGGAAATCCGTGACCGTCTGCTGCAGATGGCCGCGCATGCCACGGTCAGTGCGGACGGCGCGCCGATGCACGACTGGCAGCATGCGGTCGCGGTCGCCATGGCCGATCCGCGCATCGCCGGTGCCGCGCCGTACATCGAAACCGAATCGCTGCTGCAGGGCCCGCGCAAGCAGCCGGCGATCGTGCGCGGCATCGTTCCTGCCGAAGAGGGCAAGGTATCGGTGCTGGCCAAGAAGATGCAGCAGGGGTCGGTCGACAGCCTGACCCCGGGCTCCTACAACATCGTCATCGGCAAGGAGCTGGCGATCTGGCTGGGCGTGGACATGGGCGACAGCATCGTGGTGCTGCTCAGCGATACCCAGGCCACGCCGCTGGGCGCGATGCCGCGGCTCAAGCGCTTCACCGTCAGCGGAATCTTCGAGGCGGGCTACAACGAGATCGACCGCGGCCTGGCTGTGGTCAACATGCAGGACCTGGCGCGTGTGTTGCGCATGGACGGCGTCACCGGCGTGCGGCTGCGCCTGCACGACATGGATCAGGCCTGGCCGGTGGCGCGCGATCTGGCGGTGAAGTTGCATGGCCCGTACCGGGTCAGCGACTGGACCCAGGAGAACGCCAATCTCTACCACTCGTTGAAGATGGAAAAGACCGTGATGGGCATCCTGCTGTCGCTGATCGTGGCGATGGGCGCGTTCAACCTGGTGTCCTCGCAGGTGATGCTGGTCACCGACAAGCAGGCCGACATCGCCATCCTGCGCACCCTGGGCCTGTCGCCTGCGGGGGTGATGCAGGTGTTCATGGTGCAAGGTTCGTTGATCGGCTTCATGGGCACGATCATGGGCGTGATCGGCGGCATCGTGCTGACGCTCAACCTGGAACGCATCCTGGGTGTGATCGAGACCATCTTCAGCGTCAAGCTGCTGCCCGAGGACGTGTATTACATCACCGGCTTGCCGACCGACATGCAGACCCAGGACGTGGTGGTGATCACCGTCGTCGCGCTGGTGATGAGTTTCCTGGCGACCTTGTATCCGGCATGGCGCGCCTCGCGCACGCAGCCGGCGGAGGCGCTGCGTTATGAATGAGATCAGGGAATCGGCCGTGCAAACGCCAAACCAAGCAGAGGCGGTGATCCGCGCCGAGGGTCTGGGCAAGACCTACGCCGAAGGCAAGATGCGCACGCCGGTGTTCGACGGGCTGGATCTAACCGTGGCGACCGGCGAAACCGTGGCCATTGTCGGCGCCTCAGGGGCGGGCAAGAGCACGCTGCTGCATCTGCTCGGCGGCTTGGATGTTCCGACCTCGGGCGAGGTGTACGTGGCCGGACGGCGCATGTCGGCGTTGTCCGATGGCGAGCGCGGCAAGCTGCGCAATCAGGCCCTGGGTTTCGTCTACCAGTTCCATCATCTGCTGCCGGAATTCACCGCGCTGGAAAACGTGATGATGCCGGTGCTGTTGTCCGGGAAAGAGGTGTCGGTGGCGCGGGCGCAGGCCTTGCAGTTGCTGGAATCGGTCGGGCTCGGACATCGCATCGAGCACAAGCCCAGCGAATTGTCCGGCGGCGAGCGTCAGCGTGCGGCGGTGGCGCGCGCACTGGTGAACAAGCCAGGCTGCGTGCTGGGCGATGAGCCCACCGGCAACTTGGACGACAAGACCGCCGAGACCGTGTTCGAGCTGATGCTGGAACTCAACCGTGCACAGCGCACCAGTCTGGTCCTGGTAACGCACGATCGCAGCCTGGCGCGGCGCCTGGACCGCGTGCTCGAGCTGCATCAGGGCAAGCTGCGCGAACTGGCACCTTCTGCGGTGTGAGAAGCACTGCCTGGCCGTCGGAATTCCTGGCGGCTGGGCGGTGTTGAACCCGCGGTCTCAGATTGAAGATCCTGGGGCTGGTGACGGGGGCATTCGCGTGATGCATCGATCGGCGTTCGCCACACATGCGCGTTCAGCACGCAATGCCCGCGCGCAGCATCGCGTCGATGCTCGCGGTGACGGAAGTCGCGTTGACAGGAAGAACGGTCGCCGCCACGTGTGTGGCGACGACCCAGCGCATCAGGGAATGATGCGCAGCGCGCGCAGGCGCGTGAACAGTTCCAGGAACGATGCACGGCTGTCATAGAAATCCATAAAGCCCAGTTCGCGGCTCTTGGTCATGTCGTTGACGCACTCGATCTCGCGGCCCAGGTCGGCATCGGTGTGCCACCAGGATGCCAATCGATTGACGTCGGCCTCCACTAGGCCATGCTGGCTGGCGATCTCGCTCCATATTGCCGGCGCGGTCTCGCTCAGGCGTGCCTCCAGCGGCTGCGGGGTCTCGGGGCAGGGCGCAGCGTCGAGCCCGAAGAAGTCGGCAATCTGGCTCCACATCCAGCGCCAGCGGAACACATCGCCGTTGACGGTGTTGAAGGCCTGATTGCGTGCGGCCGGGCTCAGGCCGGCCCAGGCCAGCTGCTTGCCGAGCAGGCCGGCATCGGTCAGGTCGGTGAGGCTGTTCCACTGCGCCTGCGAGCCGGGAAACACGAACGGCTGGCCGGTGTGCTTGCACAGCGATGCATACACCGCCAGCGTCACGCCCATGTTCATCGCATTGCTGCCATTGGCCATGCCGATCATGGTGTGCGAGCGATGCACGCTCCAGCCAAAGCCATGCTGCTCGGCGTGTGCGAACAACAGGTCTTCCAGCGTGTAGTAGAAATTCTCGCCGGGCTGGCGCGGCTCGCTTTCGCGGAACGGCGTTTCCGCCTTGCCGCTGCCGTAGTTCTCGAACGCGCCGAGGTAATGCTTGGTACCGGTGACCAGCGCCATGTGCTGCAGCGGCGCATCGCTCAACGCTTCGCACAGATGCCGCATCATCGCGCCGTTGGCTTCGACGTTCTCGCGCTCGGTGTCGCGCCGTGTCCAGGTGCAGAAGAACACGTGGGTGATCGGCAGGCCACGCAGCGCGGTGCTGGTGCTGTCGGCATCCAGCAGATCGGCCGCAAGCGGGATCACGCCGTCCTGAGGCAGCGGGCGCCGTGCCAGGCCATAGACGGTCCAGCCATCGGCCACCAGGACATTAGCGAGGTTGTAACCGGAAATGCCGGTCACGCCGACAATCAGTGCAGTGCCTTTACGCATGGGGGACGCTCCTCAGAAACAGTGGCGAACATAGCGCGGCAGTCATGAAATCGAGGCGAATGCAGGCTGATAGGGTTGCTGATGCGGCCAGCACACGCTGTCCTGCCTGGCGCATTGCACCTGCGTGGCAGCGCCTTCCACCGGCCGGATGTACCACGGCAGGGGCAGCCTGATTCCTACCCCGCAATGCGCCGCTCGCTGCTGTGCCCGACGCAGGCGCTGGTCTAACTTGAGTCGGTGGATGGACCACGGCCGGGATGGCGACCGACAGCATGGATGCGTCAGCACAGGCACCGCCTACACCGCGGCGGGTACCGACGATGACCGCGGCAGCGGCCTTGTTGCTGGGCATCGTGGTGTGCGCGTGGTCGCCTGCGCTGCTGTCGCGTGCGGTCTATGCGGCATGCCTTGCTGCAGCGGTGCTGGGCATCGGCCTCGGCACATGGCTGCGTCCGCGGCGGATCGTGTTGGTGGGGACACTGGCCAGCGCGGTGTTCGGTTTCGGCCTGATGGGCTGGCAGGTCACCGGCGTCCTGCAGGCACAATTGCACCCGCAGGATGAAGCGCGGGAACTGACGGTGCGCGGGCAGATTGTCGAACTGCCGGTCGCCGAGCCACGACGCACGCGCTTTCAGCTGCGCGTGGATGACGATCCCGCACAGCCTGCCGCACTGCGCGGCAAGCTGCTGCAGTTGGCCTGGTATGACGACTTCGGTGCCGAGCGCATCGGGCCGCGTGCCGCGCTGCGCGCGGGCGCCGCCTGGCAGCTGCGGCTCAAGCTGCGTGCGCCGCGCGGCTTGCGCAACCCTGGTGGCTTCGATGCCGAGCGGCAGGCACTGGCGCAGCGCATGGCTGCCAGCGGCTATGTGCGGGTGCCGATTGCTGCGCGGCAGACCGCTGCACCGCGCGGCGTGGATGCCTGGCGCGAAGCGATGTCGCAGCGCATTGCCGACCGCGTGCCTGGATCATCGGCGCCTTACCTGCGCGCGCTCGCCCTGGGCGACACGCGCGGGCTGGACGACGCAGCCTGGGCCACGCTGCGTGCGACCGGGCTCAGCCATCTGATTGCGATCTCGGGATTTCATGTGGGGCTGGTCGCTGCATTCGTCGCCCTGCTGGTCGCCGGACTCTGGCGAGCCTGGCCGGTGCTTGGAACGCGGATTCCGCGGTCCCATGCAGCGGCGGTCGCCGCCTTGTTCGGTGCCGCAGGCTATGCGGCGCTGGCGGGCCTGGCGCTGCCGACGGTGCGCACCGTGCTGATGATTGCCGTGGTCGCCTTGGCGCGGGTGCTGCGGCGGCGCGCCAGCACCGTGCAGATCCTCGCGCTGGCCTTGTTGGCAGTGCTGCTGTGGGACCCGCTCAGCGTGCTGGTGGCGGGCTTCTGGCTCAGCTTTGCCGGGGTGGCCTGGCTGGTGTGGTGCCTGCCAGCGGACGATCGCGCGATCGTGCGCGGCTTCCTGTCCGCCCAGACCGTCGCCACTGTTGGCCTGCTGCCGTTGACCGTCAGCCTGTTCGGCCAGGCATCGCTGGTGGGGCCATTGGCCAATCTGGTCGCCATTCCCTGGTGGACTTTTGTAGTGGTGCCGCTCGCCTTGCTGGGCACCGGGCTGGAGGCAGTACATCCGGGAGCGGGCGTGTGGGCATGGCGATTGGCTGGTTGGTGCTTCGAGCTCACCTGGCCAGGCCTGGTCTGGCTTGGACAGACCTCGGTGGCGTTGTGGTGGGTACCCGAGTCCGATGCGCTCGCATTGGTCGCGGCCTTGTTCGGCGCGTTCTGGTTGCTGCTGCCGCGCGGCACGCCCGGCAAATCCATGGCGCTGTTGTTGTGGTTGCCGCTGCTGTGGCCGGACCGCGAGCTGCCCGCGGCCGGCGAAGCCGACGTGCAGGTGCTGGACGTGGGGCAGGGTCTGGCCGTGCTGGTACGCACGCAACGGCATGCATTGCTGTTCGACACTGGCCCGGCGGTGCGCGATGGCTTCGATGCGGGCGAGCGGGTAGTGCTGCCGGCCTTGCGCGCGCTCGGGGTGCGCCGCCTGGATGCCATCGTGCTCAGCCATGCCGACGCCGACCATGCCGGCGGCTATGCAGTGGTGCGTGCTGGATTGCCCGTGGCGATGACGGCGGCACCGCTACAGGCGCCACTGGACGTCAGCAACCGCTGCCGTGCCGGCCAGCAATGGGCATGGGATGGGGTGCGCTTTGGCTTCCTGCACCCCAGCGCCGGCTTTCCGTATCTGCGCAATCAGTCCAGTTGCGTGCTGCGCATCGAAACACGGTATGGCAGCGCATTGTTGCCGGGCGATATCGGCGAGCTCGTCGAGCGCCGCCTGCTGCGGGAACATGCTCCGGAGTTGCGTGCCGATCTGGTGGTGGTCCCGCACCACGGCAGCGCCGACGGCTCGCATGCCGATTTCATCGCCGCCACCGGCGCGCGGCTGGCGCTGGTGTCCTCCGGGCACGGCAATCGCTTCGGTCACCCGCGCGCCGAGGTGGTGCAGCGCTGGCAGGGCAGCGGCGCCGAGTTGCTCGACACGGCCCAGGCCGGAGCGATCCGGGTCTGGCTGGGCGCCGATGGCCTGCAGGTACGCGAGCGGCGGCGCTGGCAGCCACGGCTCTGGGATGCTGCGGAACGGCGGCGGTCGGCTGCTATCCTATCGACCAGCGAATAGGCGGCCGCGTTGCCGGAGGAATCGAATCGTGTTGGAGCTGGTCAAGGCAGGCGGTTGGCCGATGGTGCCGTTGCTGTTGCTGGGCGTGATCGCGCTGGCGATCGTGCTGGAGCGTCTGTGGAGCCTGCGCCGCAACGAGGTGACCCCGCCAGGTCTGGGCGAGGAGGTCCGCAACTGGGCCGCGCGCGGCAAACTGGATCCCAGCCACATCGAGTCGCTGCGGCGCAATTCGCCGCTGGGCGCCTTGCTGGCCGCAGCGCTGGATGTGCGCGGTCGTCCGCGTGAGTTGATTCGCGAGCGTATCGAGGACACCGGCCGGCATGTGGTGCACCGCATGGAGCGCTATCTGAATGCCTTGGGCACGATCGCCTCGGCCGGACCGCTGCTGGGACTGCTGGGCACGGTGGTCGGCATGATCCAGATGTTCCTGGGCATCCTCGATCACGGCGTGGGCGATGTGAACCAGCTGGCCGGCGGCATCGGCAAGGCGCTGGTGTGCACGGCCACCGGCATGATCATCGCGGTACCGGCATTGATGGCGCATCGCTTCTTCAAGGGCCGCATCGCCGGTTACATCATCGAGATGGAGCAGGAAGCCACCTTGTTGCTGGACACGATGGACGGCCGCGTGGTGCCAGCCACCACGGCGCCGGTCGCGGCAGCTGGCAAACCCGTCATGGCAAAGGGCTGACGGATGCGCATCGGCAGTGACCGGGGCCAGGACGAGCCGCATATCGATCTGGTGCCATTGATTGACGTCATCCTTGTCCTCATCATCTTTTTCGTGGTGACCACGACTTTCGACGCACGCTCCACGCTGCAATTGCAGCTGCCGACCGCCAGCGACCAACACAGCAGCACACCGCCACGTTCGCTGAGCGTGCTGGTCAATGCCGATGGGCGTTATTTCATCAACGATCAGGAAGTGCTGCGTTCGGACGTGGACTCGCTCAAGCAGACCATCGCCCAGCTCGCCGGCGACGACCGCGAGCAGACGGTGTTGCTGCGTGCCGATGCACGCACGCCGTATCAAGCGGTGGTGACCGCGCAGGATGCGTTGGGGCAACTCGGCTTCCGCCGCATCGCGATCGCCACAGCGCCTCAAGCCGGGGCGACACCCACGACCGGCCAGACACGCACTAACGGAACCCGCCAGTGACCACCTCCAACGACCGCCCGGCGCCAGTTTCGTCCTGGCGCACGTACCGTCGCCTGCTGGCCTTCGCCAAGCCCTATCGCCTGCTGCTGGTTGCCGCGCTGATTGCCGCGCTGATCGAGGCGGCCGGCACGACCGGCTTCCTGGCGTTGATGAAGCCGATCACCGACGAGACCTTCATCTACAAGAATGCCGAAGTCAGTCGCTGGCTGCCGGTGCAGATCATCCTGTTGTTCGTGGTGCGCGGGGTTGCCGGCTACATCACCGATATGGCGATGGGCAAATCCGCACGCAGCATCGCGCGCGACCTGCGCGTCAAGGTGATGTCCAAATATCTGCGCCTGCCGGGATCGCGCTTCGATTCCGAACCGGTGCCGTCGATGCTGATCCGCCTGGGCTCGGACTCGGACCAGGTGGCGCAGGCGGCGGTGGATGCGGTCAAGGTGATGATCCAGCAGTCGCTGCAGGTGATCGGCGCGCTGGCGCTGATGCTGTGGCATAGCTGGCAGGTCACGCTGACCATCCTGGTGCTGGCACCGGTGCTGGCCTGGGTGATGGACAAGGTGGCGCGGCGCTATCGGCGCATCAGCCACAGCATCCAGGAAAGCGGCGCGCATCTGCTGCAGGCGGCCGACCAGACCTTGTCCAGCCATCAGGAGGTCAAGATCTACGGTGCCCAGCAGACCGAAATGGAGCGCTATGGCGCGCTGGCCGACCGCAATCTGCGTCTGGCGATGAAGGTCGAATCCACGCGTGGCATTTCCACCGCCACGGTGCAGATGATCGGTGCGATCGGCCTGTCGGCGCTGTTGTTCGTCGCCGGTGCCCAGGCACTGGCCGGGCGGCTGACCGCCGGCGACTTCGTGGTGCTGATGACCTCGATGCTGACGATCATCCCGGGCCTCAAGCAGCTCACCAATGTGCAGAACATGGTGCAGCGTGGCCTGGCCTCGGCCGAGCGCCTGTTCTCGGTGCTCGACAGTCCCGACGAGCCGGATCAGGGCGCGGTGCCGCTGACGCGCGCCAAGGGCCTGATCGAATTCCGCAATGTCACTGCACGCTATCCGGGCCAGGTGAACCCGGCCCTGGCCGAGGTCAGTTTCGTGGCGCAACCGGGCACGGTGACGGCGATCGTCGGGCGTTCCGGCAGCGGCAAGTCCAGCCTGATCAAGTTGATCCCGCGCTTCTACGAAGCAGAGTCCGGGCAGATCCTGCTCGACGGGCACCCGGTGCAGGCGTATGCGCTGGCCGATCTGCGGCGGCAGATCGCGCTGGTCGGCCAGCAGGTCATGCTGTTCGACGGCAGCATCGCCGACAACGTCGCCTACGGCGAAATGCGCAGTGCCGATGCCGGCCAGCTGGAACGCGCCATCCTGGGCGCCAACGCGATGGAGTTCGTCGCGCAATTGCCCGAAGGCCTGCAGTCGCATGTGGGCACCAAGGGCGGGCGCCTGTCCGGCGGCCAGCGCCAGCGTCTGGCGATCGCGCGCGCAATGCTCAAGGACGCGCCGATCCTGATTCTGGACGAAGCCACCGCGGCGCTGGACAACGAATCCGAACGCCTGGTGCAGGACGCCTTGCATAAGCTGATGCCGGACCGCACCACGCTGGTGATCGCGCACCGCCTGTCTACCATCGAGCATGCCGACCAGGTGCTGGTGATGGACCAGGGCCGTATCGTCGAGCGCGGCACCCATCACCAATTGCTGGAGCAGGGCGGCTTGTACTCGCACCTGCACGGCATGCAGTTCCGCGAACGTCAGGCATGAGCAAGCGCGGCACCCGCACGCCGGGTTACTGGTACGACAATGCGCCGATCCCGCTGTCGGCGCGCCTGCTGGCGCCGGTCTACGGCGCTGCCATCGCGCTGCGACGCGCCCTGTATCGCCGCGGCTGGCGCAAGCGCCACGGCGTGCCGGTGCCGGTGATCGTGGTGGGCAACGTCACTGCCGGCGGCACCGGCAAGACGCCGTTGACGATTGCCCTGGTCGCCAAGTTGCAGGAGGCCGGCTGGACGCCCGGCGTGGCCAGCCGCGGGTATGGCCGTGACGAATCGGGCACGGCGCGCTGGGTCGAGGCGGACACGCCGGTCGCGCTCGGCGGCGACGAGCCGGTCCTGATCGCCTGGAAGACCGGTGCCCGCGTACGCGTGGACAGCGATCGCCTGGCTGCGGCGCGCGCCCTGGTCGAAGCGGGCTGCGACATCGTCGTCTGCGATGACGGGCTGCAGCACTACCGGCTGGCCCGCGATGTCGAGATCGAAGTGGTCGATGGCCAGCGCCGCTACGGCAACGGGCGCCTGCTGCCGGCCGGGCCGCTGCGCGAGCCGGCTGCACGCGCACGCGACTGCGATTTCCGCGTGGTCAATCTGGGCCAGGCCAGCGCAGCAGCGACCGCACCCGCGCCTGATGACACCGGATTCGGCGAATGGCAGATGCGTCTGAGCATCGACAGCGTGCAGCCGATGGATGGCAAGCGCGCTCAGCCATTGAGCAGGCTGGCCGGCCAGCGCGTGCATGCGGTAGCCGGGATCGCGCACCCGGAACGCTTCTTCGCGATGCTGCGTGCGCGGGGCATCGGTGTAGTGCCGCATGCCTTCCCTGATCATCACGTGTATCGCGCGGCGGATTTCAGTTTCGGCAGCCGTTTGCCAGTGCTGATGACCGAAAAGGATGCGGTGAAATGCAGGCCATTTGCCGACGAATGGCTGTACAGCGTGCCGCTCAAGGCGGAGCTGCCGGCGGCGTTCTGGGTGAGCCTGCTGGATCGCCTGGACAAGTTGGCCAGCCGGCAGGGCGTGTGAACGCTGCGCCGGTGGGCGATCTGCGGCTTGGTTGCAGGGTCCTTGCCGACCCACCGTCGCGGGACACGCCGCAAGAACATCAAGGTCCCGCGACGGTGGGCGGGCAAGGACCAATCAAGATGGTCGGTGTGCCTGTGCGGGCAGTACGGACAGCGGCGCGTAGTGCCGATGTCGGGCATCGGCGCCCAACTGACCACCGTGACTTCGCTCACACCACGACATCATGCGATTCGGTTATCTCGTTTCTTCCACTCTTCCTGTTTTCCAGAGCGCGCACGCATGACTAACTCAACGCCTGCAGATTTCGTCGTCGCCATTCCCGCGCGCTACGCTTCCACGCGCTTGCCGGGCAAGCCGCTGCAGTTGATCGGCGATCGCCCGATGATCCAGCATGTGGCCGAGCGGGCGCTGCTGGCCGGCGCGCGCGAGGTCTGGGTGGCCACCGACGATGCACGCATTGCCGAGGTGGTCGAAGGCCTGTCCGGCGTGCATGTGGCGATGACCGGCGACGCGCACGCATCGGGTACCGACCGGCTTGCCGAATGCGCGCGGATCGCCGGATGGGAAGCCGAGACCTGCGTGGTGAACCTGCAGGGCGACGAGCCGTTCGCGCCGGCCGCCGGCATCCGTGCGGTGGCCGAGCTGCTGCTGCACTCCGGCGCCGAAATGGCCACGCTGGCCGCACAGGTCGACGGCGCGCACGAACTGTTCGATCCGAACGTGGTCAAGCTGGTGCGTAACGCAGGTGGGGACGCCTTGTACTTCAGCCGCGCGCCGATTCCCTGGCATCGCGACAGCTTCGCCAGTCAGCGCGACAGCTTGCCCGGTGACGGGCAATGGCTGCGCCATATCGGGATCTACGCCTACCGCGCAGGATTTCTGCAGCGCTTCGCGGCAATGCCGCCCGGCATGCTGGAGCGCATCGAGTCGCTGGAACAATTGCGCGTGATGGAGGCCGGCTACCGTATCGCGGTGGCGTTGACGCCGGAACAGTTTCCGCCGGGCATCGATACCCCGGACGATCTGGCGCGCGCGCAAACCCGCGTGGCAGCGGCATGAGGGTGCTGATCGTGTGTCTGGGCAATATCTGCCGCTCGCCGATGGGCGAGGGTGCCCTGCGTGCGCGGCTGGACGAGGCGCGGCTGTCGCGGCGGATCGAGGTCGATTCCGCCGGCACCGGCGACTGGCATGCCGGCGATCCGCCGGACCCACGCGCGATTCGCTGCGCACGCGGCCATGGCGTGGACATCTCCGGGTTGCGCGCGCGCCAGGTGCGCGGCGCCGACTTCGAACACTTCGACTGGTTGCTGTGCGCCGATGGCAGCAATCTGCGCGATCTGCAACGCCTCGCCCCGGCGCCGCTGCGCGACAAGGTCGCGCTCTGGCTGCCCTGGGCCGGTGTGGAAGAGCGTGACGATATCCCCGACCCCTACACCGCTGACATGGACGATTTCGAGCGTGCCTGGCAGCTGGTCGATACCGCTGCGCGCCAGACCGTAGCCAGACTCACCCGCAGCTAATCGGGCTTGGGCATAATTACGGTATGACTGCCCAGCTTACCCAGGAATTGCCGGAATTTCCTACCTGGCTCAATGCCAGGCCATCCACCCTGCAGGAGCATCGCGGGCGGGCGCTGGTGCTGGCATTCGTCAATGCCAGCTCGGTGTGGTGCGCCGAGCGCCTGGCCGAGCTGGCGCAGTTCCAGGCGCGCAGCCCCGGCCGGCTGCAGGTGATCGTGGTGCAGGTGCCGCGCTTCGACAGCGAACGCGAGCCGCAACGCGCGCTCAAGCAGCTGCGCGGCCATGGTGTCAGTGCGCCTATCTTGCTCGACAGGGACTGGGAGACCTGGCGCCGTTTCGGCATCGACTCCTGGCCGACGCTGGTGCTGCTCGATGCCTACGGCCGCGAGCGTCAGCGCCTGGTCGGCGTGACCGGCGATCTCGACAAGGCGCTGGTCGCCCTGTGCGAAGGCCAGCAGCCGCCATCGGATGCCGACCTGCATGGGGTGGCCGAGCGCGATCCCGAGCCGCGCCTGGAGCTGCGGTTTCCAACCGGTCTGGCCGCCACCGAGGACCGCCTGTACATCGCCGACACCGGCCATCACCGCGTGCTCGAATGCACGCACGGCGGCCGCGTGCTGCGCCAGTTCGGTCACGGCAACGCGGACTTCATCGATGGTGGCGTCGGTGAGGCGGCGTTCCGGCGTCCGCAAGGCCTGGCGCTGGAGCGCGACCAGCTGTATGTCGCCGACACCGGCAATCACGCCCTGCGTCGCATCAACCTGCGCAGTGGGCAGGTCGACACCTTGTGCGGCACCGGGCGCTCCGGCGAGCCGGTCGAGGGGCCGCTGGCTTTCGCCGGTGCCTCGGCGCTGAACTACCCGCAAGGCCTGGCCGTTGCCGACAATCAGGTGTTGATCGCCATGGCGGGCGACAACCGCATCTGGAGCTATGACCTGGGCCGCGCCGCATTGAGCGCACGCGCCGGTACCGGTGCGCTCGAGATTCGCGATGGCAGCGGGCACCTGGCCGCATTCGCACAGCCGGCCGGCCTGGCCGCGGTGCAGCAGGTGGCCTACATCTGCGATGGGCTGGGCTCGTCGATCCGCACCATGCAATTGCGCGGCGATCTGGTGCAGACCCTGGTCGGCGGGCAGGGCACCTGGCAGTTCGGCGACGAGGATGGCCCGCGCGGCACTGCGCGGCTGCAGTTTCCGCAAGCCATCGCGCTGGCGGCCGATTCGCCGATGCTGTGGATCGCCGACACCGGCAACGGCCGCCTGCGCTGCCTGCGTCTGGGCGGCGGCGAGCTGACCACGGTCGCGCTGCCACGCCGCCTGCATGGCCCGGCCGGGCTGGCGGCCGCCGCCGGCGCGGTGTGGATTGCCGAGACCGATGCCCATGCCGTGTTGCGCTATGACCTGGCGAGCGGCGAACTGCGCGATGTTTCGATAGAAGAATGAACGCAAGGCCCCAATCCGATTTCGATGGAAAGGCGTTTGCTGCGCAACTGAGCACCGCGCCCGGCGTCTACCGCATGTACGCGGGCGACGACACCTTGCTGTATGTCGGCAAGGCCGGTGCATTGCGCAAGCGCGTGGGCAGCTATTTCAACGGCACGCCGAAAAATGCGCGGCTGACCTCGATGCTGTCGCAGGTCGCGCGGATGGACGTCACCGTGACCCGCAGCGAAGCCGAAGCGCTGCTGCTGGAAAACCAGCTGATCAAGTCGCTGTCGCCGCGCTACAACGTGTCGCTGCGCGACGACAAGAGTTATCCCTACGTGCTGCTGACCCGCGAGCAGTGGCCGCGCATCGCCCTGCATCGTGGCCCGCGTGCCGTGCAGGGGCGCTACTTCGGCCCGTACACCGGCGTTACCGGCGTGCGCGAAACGCTGAGCCTGATGCACAAGCTGTTCAAGCTGCGCAGTTGCGAAGACAGCGTGTTCCGCAACCGCTCGCGGCCGTGCCTGCAATACCAGATCGGTCGCTGCAGCGCGCCCTGCGTGGAGCTGGTCGCCGCGCCCGATTACGCCGAATCGGTACGCCGCGCCACCATGTTTCTGGAGGGCAAGAGCGACCAGCTCGGCGAAGAGATCATGCAGTCGATGCAGCAGGCCAGCGAGGCGCTGGAGTTCGAGCGCGCCGCACGCCTGCGCGATCTGCTGTCCTCGCTGCGCAGCATGCAGAACCGCCAGTACGTGGACGGCCGCGCGGCGGATCTAGACGTGCTGGCCTGCGCCACGCAAGCCAGCCAGGCTTGTGTGCTGCTGCTGAGTTTTCGCGACGGCCGCAACCTGGGCACGCGCTCGTTCTTTCCCAAGACCAATGGCGAAGACAGCGCGGACGAAATCCTGGCTGCGTTCGTGTCGCAGTACTACGCCGAACATTCGCCGCCGCGCGAGATACTGCTCGATCGGGAAATTCCCGATGCCGAGCTGATCGAGGCCGCACTCAGCACCGCCGCCGAATACAAGGTGACGTTGAAGTGGAACGTGCGCGGCGAGCGTGCCGGCTATCTGTTGCTGGCGACACGCAACGCACAGCTGACCCTGGTCACCGAACTCACCAGCCAGAGCGCGCAGCATGCGCGCAGCGAGGCATTGCGCGAGATGCTGGGGCTGGCCGAGCAGGTCAGGCGGGTGGAGTGCTTTGACATCAGCCACACCATGGGCGAGGCGACGGTGGCCTCGTGCGTGGTGTTCGATGCCAGCGGCCCGGTACGCGGACAGTACCGGCGCTTCAATATTTCCGGAATCACGCCAGGCGACGACTATGCGGCGATGCGTCAGGCCATCGAACGGCGTTTTCGACGCGCGGTGGAAGAAAACGGCGTGCTGCCGGATGTGCTGCTGATCGACGGTGGCGCCGGTCAGCTCGCACAGGCGAAGGGCGCGCTGGCCGATCTGGGCATCGAGAATGTGCTGCTGGTCGGCGTGGCCAAGGGCGAGGAGCGCAGGGCAGGGCACGAGGCGCTGATCATGGCCGACGGCCGCGAGCTGCGGCCGGGTGCGGCATCGCCGGCACTGCAGTTCATCCAGCAGGTGCGCGACGAGGCGCACCGCTTTGCGATCACCGGTCACCGCGGCCGCCGCCAGAAGGCGCGCATGACCAGCAAACTCGAGGATATCCCCGGCATCGGTCCGCGCCGACGCGCGAGCCTGCTCAAGCATTTCGGTGGCCTGGTCGGGCTCAAGGCCGCCGGCGAGGCCGAGATTGCGCGGGTGGAGGGCGTCAATGCCGCACTTGCCGCGCGAATCTACGCTAACCTGCACGGGCTGGCGCTTCCCGATGCGGCAGGCGAGTCGAGTCCGTAATGAAGTTGACCATCCCCACGTGGCTGACACTGCTGAGGATCGTGATGATCCCGGTGTTGGTCGTGGTGTTCTACCTGCCGTACACCTGGACCAATTTCGCGTCCGCCGGCGTATTCGCGCTGGCCGCCATCACCGACTGGCTGGATGGCTGGGTCGCGCGGCGTTATCACCAGTATTCGGCCTTTGGCGCGTTCCTGGACCCGGTGGCCGACAAGTTGATGGTCGCAGTGGCATTGTTCCTGATCGTGCAGGGCCACCCCACACCATGGATGGCGTTCTGGGCGGCGGTCATCGTCGGCCGCGAAATCGCAGTCTCCGCCCTGCGGGAATGGATGGCCGAAATCGGCCAGCGCGCCAAGGTACGGGTGGCGGTGATCGGCAAGGTCAAGACCACCGCACAGATGGTCGCGCTGCTATGTTTGCTGTACTCGGTGACGCCGGGGCAGATGCCCACGCACGGAATCTGGTTCGGTAACCTGATTTTCCGCGCCGGGTACTGGACGCTGGCGATCGCCGCATTGCTGACGCTGTGGTCCGGATTCCAATACCTGCAGGCCGCCTGGCCGAGCCTGCGCGCCGACGAAAAAGCCGCGATCACCAGCAAACCGAAAAAAGTCGAAAGCAATAGTTGACAGCGATGCTGTTCGCTGTAGAATTTCGCCTCCCAAGCGGGAATAGCTCAGTTGGTAGAGCGCAACCTTGCCAAGGTTGAGGTCGCGAGTTCGAGTCTCGTTTCCCGCTCCAGATGTAGACAAGGCCCCTTGCCGGAGGTCTCGTTGTTTCAAGGCAGGATGCCTTGGGTTTGATGTTTCGGCCTGGTGGTAGAGTGGTTATGCAGCGGACTGCAAATCCGCGTACGCCGGTTCAATTCCGGCCCAGGCCTCCACATTGCATGCGTTGTTTCATGCGTCGGCAACGACGACAGGACTGGCGCAACGAAGTAACAAGCTGTACAATTTTGCTCCACGCGGGAATAGCTCAGTTGGTAGAGCGCAACCTTGCCAAGGTTGAGGTCGCGAGTTCGAGTCTCGTTTCCCGCTCCAAATTCAAACCCCGTATATCGAACGATATACGGGGTTTTTTTATTGGCCGATGCAGGTCGGGCTAGCACTTGAGGAGGGCAACTCTTGGCCTTCTTCTCGCTGACGTAGCGCGGCGTGCTTGATGCCAGATGCGCATTGCGCCTGGTACTCCGCTGGCGCCAGGACTTCTGTCGTAAACAAGATCGCATCGTTGTGCGTGGCACTGCGTGGATGCTGCGGCTGGTGCTCTCCAGGCGCACGGAAGGGCAGTGCGGCCTGCATGCTATGCAATGGCGCGCCGCTCCATCTCGTCTGGCATCGCTAATCACGTCTACCGCAGCCGTGATCACCAATCTGCTCGCGCTGTTCCACCTCAGCCTGCGAGGCACTGACGGTTGCGGTGATGTCCGAGACAGGGGAGCGGGCTGAGGGCGCGTCATGCACTTGTAAGCGCAACGCAAAGGCTGGACTGCTCAATGCGACAGCGCTGCAGGCAAGGTTTGTCGACGCGTCGATGGCGTTGCGCACTTTGCAGTGCCACTAGAGCGTGCCCGGGGCGGGAATCGAACCCGCATAGCCTTGCAGCTGAGGGATTTTAAGTCCCTTGCGTCTACCAGTTTCGCCACCCGGGCATTGCGATAGCGTGCCTGATTGCGCGCCGATTGTGAATCGCCGCGTCGCCAGTTCGCCGCACTCATGGTCCGATGGTTGCCTGCGCTATGCTCCCACCGCGCAGGCGCGCAGCAACCGGCTGCGCACGATCGAAGGAACCGCATGTCCAGCACCACGCTACTCGTTCCGCAGCAGGCCCGCATCGCGGTGATTGGATTGGGCTATGTCGGCCTGCCGTTGGCCGTCGCATTCGGCGAGCAACGCGATACGTTGGGCTTCGACATCGATGCGCAGCGGGTAGCGCAGCTGCGCGACGGTCACGATGCCACGCTGGAGCTGGACGACACCGAGCTGGCTGCCGCCACCCGGTTGCGCTATACCGCGAATGCAGCGGACCTGGCTGCGTGCAGCATCTTCATCGTCACCGTGCCGACGCCGATCGACAGCTTCGAGCAGCCCGACCTGGAACCGCTGCGCAGTGCCACCACCTTGATCGCCGCTGCGCTCAAACCCGGCGACCTGGTGATCTACGAATCCACCGTCTACCCGGGCACTACCGAAGAGGTCTGCGTGCCCTTGCTCGAAGCCGCATCGGGGCTGCGTTTCAATGACGACTTCTTCTGTGGCTACAGCCCCGAGCGCGTCAATCCAGGTGACCGCCAGCGGCGTCTGCGCGATATCCGCAAGATCACCTCCGGCTCTACCGCAGAAGCCGCCGATGCGGTCGACGCGCTGTACGCCAGCATCATCACTGCCGGCACCTGGCGG
Organism: Xanthomonas sp. WHRI 8393; assembly: GCF_040203315.1. Classification (NCBI taxonomy): domain Bacteria; kingdom Pseudomonadati; phylum Pseudomonadota; class Gammaproteobacteria; order Lysobacterales; family Lysobacteraceae; genus Xanthomonas; species Xanthomonas sp. WHRI 8393. The sequence goes on from NZ_JBEGGL010000005.1 coordinate 305,418, forward strand.
GCGCCGTCGATGCGCGTGGCCGAGGCCGCCAAGGTGGTGGAAAACATCCAGCGCGACGTCAATATCGCACTGGTCAACGAGCTGGCCTTGATCTTCGACAAGCTGGGCATCGATACGTTGGACGTGCTGGAAGCCGCCGGAACCAAGTGGAATTTCCTGCCGTTCCGCCCCGGCCTGGTCGGTGGTCACTGCATCGGGGTGGATCCGTATTACCTGATGCACAAATCCGAAAGCGTGGGCTATCACCCGGACCTGATCCACACCGCGCGCCAGGTCAACAACCGCGTCGGCCGGCACGTGGCCGAGCGCGTCTGCGGCATGCTGGCCACGCGTGGCGTGGTGCTTGCGCAGGCGAGGGTGCTGGTGCTGGGCGCCACCTTCAAGGAGAACTGCCCGGACCTGCGCAACAGCCGCGCGCTGGAGCTGGTGCAGCTGCTGCAAGCCGCTGGCGTGCAGGTCGACACCTGCGACCCGTGGGCCGACCCCGCAGAAGCGCTGCAACACGCCGGCGTGCAGTTGTGCGAGCTTGCGGACGAGGGTGCGTACGACGCCGTCGTGCTGGCAGTCGCGCATGCGCAATACCGCGACTACGACACCCAGCGTATTGCCGCACTGGGCAAACCGGGTGCGGTGATTTACGACGTCAAATCAGTGTGGCCGCGCGAGGCGGTCAGCGATCGTCTGTAGCGCGGTCGGTCTGCTGCAGCCATTGCACCGCGCCATGCGCGGCACGTAATCCGCTGGCGAAGCAGGCAGTCAGCAGATAGCCGCCGGTCGGTGCTTCCCAGTCGAGCATCTCGCCGGCGCAGAACACGCCAGGCTGCGCGCGCGCCATCAGCTGCGTATCCAGCGCCTCCAGCTGCACGCCACCGGCCGAGCTGATCGCCTCGGCAAGCGGACGCGCTCGCAACAGGCGTAACGGCAGGCGTTTGAGCGTACGCGCCACCAGCGCCGGATCGTCGCCCGCCTGTTTGCCCAGATGTTCGTAGAGCAAGGCGGCCTTGACGCCGTCGATGCCGACCTGCCGGCGCAGATGCTCGCTGAAACTGCGTCCCTTGCGCGGTTTTTCCAGTTCGGCGCTGATGCGTTCCAGCGAGCGTCCCGGAAGCAGGTCCAGGCCAAGCTCGGCGACGCCATCGGTATCGATCTGCGCGCGCAGATCCGCAGCCAGCGCATAGATCAGGCTGCCCTCGATGCCGGTGGACGTCGCAACGCACTCGCCCTGCAACTGATGCGGCGTGCCATCGCGATCCTGCCAGTGTGCGACCACGGGCTTGAGCGGCGCGCCGGCATGCCGCTGCACAAAATGCGCGCTCCAGGCGATGTCGAAGCCGCAGTTGGCCGGCACCAGCGGCGCCACTGCAATGCCGCGTTCCTGCAGCACGCCTTGCCAGAGGCCATCGGAGCCGAGCTGCGGCCAGCTGCCGCCACCAAGCGCCAGCACCAGGGCATCTGCGGTGCGTTCGACATCACCGGTGGGCGAGTGGAAACGCAAGCCACCGTCATCGCTCCAGCCAAGCCAACGGTGCTGCACATGAAACACAACGCCTTGTTCCTTGAGTCGACGTACCCAGCCACGCAGCAGCGGCGCGGCCTTGCGATCCATCGGGAACACGCGCCCCGAGCTGCCGACATAGGTCTCCACGCCCAGGTCGCGCGCCCAGGCGCGCAGCGCATCCGCATCGAACTGCTGCAGCCACAATGCGACGGCCTCGCTGCGCTCGCGATAGCGTTGCGCAAACAACGGCATCGGATCGGAGTGGGTGAGGTTCAAGCCGCCCTTGCCGGCGATCAGGAACTTGCGCCCGACCGAACCCTTGGCTTCGTACAGGTCGACCGCAAGGCCTGCCGCACATGCCACCTCTGCCGCCATCAGGCCGGCCGGCCCACCACCGATGATGGCCAGCCGCCGCTTGCTAGCATCCGTCATTGCGCAGCCCTTCAGCGCGGCTGCACGCCGAGCAATTCCACATCGAACACCAGCGATGCGCCGGGCGGGATCACGCCGCCAGCGCCGTTGTCGCCATAGCCGTACGCGGGCGGAATCATCAAGCTGCGCTTGCCGCCCACACGCATGCCGGCCACGCCCTCGTCCCAGCCGCGAATCACCTGATGGCCGCCCAGCACGAACTGGAACGGCTCGGCGCGGTCGAGCGAGCTGTCGAACTTCTTGCCATGCTTGTCGGCGGCTTTTTCGTCGTACAGCCAGCCGGTGTAGTGCACGGTGACCAGCGCGCCCGGTGTGGCTTCGGCACCGGTGCCTATGTTGCGGTCGATCCGCTCGAACGTGGCGATGGTGCCGCCGGACGGCGGCAGGGCAGGCGCACAGCCCGCGAGCAGCAGGGCAGCACAAAGCGTCAACAGAAGGCGCATGGGATGGTCCAGCAAAGGGAGCGCATCATTATCGCACCTGGCTCCCGGTATCATCTCGCCCATGGCCAAGCTGCTGCTCAATCTGCGCAATGTTCCCGATGACGAAGCCGACGAGGTACGGGCGCTGATGCGCGAGCATCTGGTGCAGATCTACGAAACCCGGCCCAGCAACTGGGGCATCTCCGCCGGCGGCATCTGGCTCAGCGACGATGCCGATCACCCGCGCGCCAAGGCGCTGATGGATGCGTATCAGGCCCAACGCGGTGCCGTGGCGCGTGCGCAGCGCCAGGATGCGCTCGCTGCCGGCACGGCCGAAACCTTCGGCGCGCTGCTGCGCAAGCGGCCGTTGTTCGTGATCGCCACGTTGATCGGCATGCTGGTTGTCGCCTCGCTGGTCCTGCTGCCGTTCTTGCTGTTGCGCGGCTGATCGCACCTGCGGCCGCATCGGCTTAAAATGGCCGCATGATCACCAATACCGCTGCCTACCAATTCGTTACCATTCAGGACCCGCAGTCGCTCGCCGACAGCGTCCTGGCACACGCCGGGCAGCAGGCCTTGAAGGGATCGGTACTGGTGGCCGAAGAAGGGATCAACCTGTTTCTGGCCGGCGAAGCCGAGCAGATCGACGCGTTCTATGTGTGGCTGCAGGCCGATGTGCGCTTTGCGCAGATGCGCATCAAGTACAGCCTGAGCGCGCTGCAGCCGTTTGCGCGGCTCAAGGTGAAGGTCAAGCCGGAGATCATCAGCTTTCGTCGCGACGATGCCTCGCCGCTGCAGGGCCGTGCGCCGGCGGTGACGCCTGCCACGCTGCGCGAATGGATGCGTGCAGGGCGCGACGATCGCGGCCGCCCGCTGGTGCTGCTGGACACGCGCAATGCCCAGGAAGTGGCGTACGGCACGTTCCAGGGCGCGCTGACGCTGCCGATCGACAAGTTCACCGACCTGCCGGCCGCGCTGGAAGCACATCGCGCTGCATTGGCCGACGCCACCGTGGTCAGCTTCTGCACCGGCGGCATTCGTTGCGAGAAGGCGGCGTTGTGGATGCAGGCCGACGGCATGGACAACGTACTGCAGCTCGAAGGCGGCATCCTCGGCTATTTCGAAGAAGTCGGTGGCGAAGGCTATGACGGCCGCTGCTTCGTGTTCGACGAACGCGTTGCACTCGATGCGCAATTGCGCCCATTGGTGGATGCCGAGCGCAGCACCGAAGCAGGAAAAATCTGACCGAGCGCGAGTGAAATGCCCGATGTTCGCGTATTGGGCCCGCTCGCATCATCCGATCACGCCGCGATAGTGCACGCAATGCCTACCATGACGCGTGGCGGCAGAGTACTTCGCGTTCTGACTCGAACGTAATACGTTGCATCGAGCTTGCCCTGAATTATTCACGGAGATAGGCTGCACCAGCCAGCCGCACAGCGAGGACAACAAGGATGACCATCAGAGTTTTTCTGATCGACGATCATGCACTCGTGCGTACCGGCATGAAGATGATCCTGTCCAAGGAAGTGGACATCGATGTGGTGGGAGAGGCGGAGAGCGGGGAGGCGGCCTTGCCGCAAATTCGTCAGCTCAAGCCCGAGATCGTGCTGTGCGACCTGCACCTGCCCGGTGTCAGCGGCCTGGAAATCACCGAGCGCATCGTCAAGGGCGATTACGGCACCCGCGTCATCATCGTCTCGGTGCTGGAAGACGGCCCACTGCCCAAGCGTCTGCTCGAAGCCGGCGCATCGGGGTATGTCGGCAAGGGCGGCGATGCGCAGGAACTGCTGCGCGCGGTGCGCGAAGTCGCCCTGGGCCGGCGCTATCTCGGCAATACCATTGCGCAGAATCTGGCCCTGTCCAACCTGGAGGGGGGCGGCTCGCCCTTCGATGCACTGTCGCCGCGCGAACTGGAGGTCGCCCTGTTGCTGACCCAGGGTCTGCGCCAGGAAGACATCGCCAAGCGCTTGAACCTCAGCGCCAAGACCATCAACACGCACAAGGCGCGCCTGTTCGAGAAGGTCGGTATCCAGGACAACATCGCCCTGGCACGTCTGGCCAATCAGTACGGCCTGACCGATCCGGCGCGGACCTTGTAAACCGCGCCTTCGGATTTTCGCGCTCGCAGACACAGCCGCCAGATGCTGCTGCACAGCGCGTCGATGAAAACAGGCATACGCTGTTTTGCGCGGGAGCGGCACTCCGGCGTGCAAGCGAACGCGCGCGCGCGCTTCGGCATTCACTGCCCGAGAGGCGCTTCGCTTGCGACGGCTGCCGATGACGACGTGTCGCTACGGCGCAGTGCGCCGCGCCATTGGAGCAGGGCGATTGAATCGGTTTGAACGCCGCTGCATTCGATGACGAGCGGTTGCCGATGCGCAGCAGCGGACATTTCGGTCTGCTGGCGTGGATGCAGTTACGGCGCAGGGCCATGATGGCGCTGGCTTCTGCCTGAGTCCTGATTTTGGCGGCAATCGCCCCGGCGCTCGTTGATGCGGCGGGAAACAGTGCCCGGGTCAAGCGCGACTGCGAGCGCAGCAACTGTTTCGTTGCGATTCCTGCAAGGCCTGGTCACCCACTATCGGCATGACACTGCTGCACGCAAAAACAAGGCGGCCCGAAGGCCGCCTTGTTTGACACTGCCCGCCTGGATTCACGCAGGCGGTTTCAACCGGCTGGGAAACGATCAGTGATCGCCACGCGGCTTGTTGGTGTCGTTCTGCTGCTCCTGCGCGTCATCGCCATTGCGCGCTGCATCTGCCGGCTTTGCTGCCTCTGACACGACGACCGTCGGCTTCGGCTTGTCGGCAGTGTGCTCGTTGGCGTCTGCAGACACCGCTGCAGGCCGCTCAGGCGCCTTGTACGGCACCGGCGTTTCGGCCTGCGTCGATGTCGCGGTCGCTGCTGCTGTTGCGTCGGCCGGAGCCAATGCGTCAAGCAGCGTGGTCTGCACCGGAGCGTACGGCTTGCGTGCCGGCGCAGCATCGGCAGCCGGCGAGGTCTGCGGCACCGTGGCGGTGGACGTCGCAGCAACATCGGCAGCCGGGCTTGCCGCCGTTGACGGCTCGGCATGCGGCGGCCTGGATGTCACGACGTCTGCCTGCGCGCTGGAAGGCGCAGCAGCGACCGGCTTGGGCACACTGACGGCTGCCGGTGCTGCGTCGGTTTTCGCCGGCTCCGCTTGCGTTGCTGCCGCAGCTGCAGCCGGTGCTGCCTGTTCCTGCCGAGCAACCGCAGGCGCTGCAGCGTCGGCGGATGCCGACGATGCCGACGGCACCGACGTTGACTGCACAGCCGGTTCGGGCGAACGCACGACCGAAGGAGCCGCACGCTCGACCGGCTGAGCTGCAGGAGCCGCAGCTGGCGTCGCGACCGGAGCCGAGGTGTCAACCTGCGTCGAGGCAGCCGACGGAGCCGAAGCGACAACCGGAGCCTGAGCCGGCGAGGTCGCCGATTCCTGCGCAACAACCGAAGCCTGAGGCGCTTGCGGGGTCGTCGATGCAACGGCAGAAGCCTGCGCAGCCGGTGCCGATGCAGCCGACGCCGTGTTGCTGGCCGAGGCGGTTGCAGCCGGTGCCGCGGAGGCCGCCGATGCATTGCCACCTGCCTGCTCGGCTGCGGTGACTGACGGCGTTGCAGCCTGCTGCTCGAACGACGGCGTAGCATTGGAAACCGGCGCCGTGGTCGACGTCGTGTCGGCCGCCAGCGGTGCTTCCGCACGTTCCTTCGGAACCGGACGCGGCTTCACTGCGGCCGGAACGCTGGATTCCGGCTTGGCGCGTACCGATACCGCGGGCGTGCTCGCGTCATCGTCGAAGTCGAACTCCGGCTGACCGGCGCGCGGGGCAGCCGAGGTGTGGACCTGCGCACCGGCTTCGTCGCTCTCGTTGTCGCCATCGAGATCGCCTTCGGCATCGCCGTCCAGATCGTCCGTCTCCAGACCATCGACGCCGGTACCGCCTTCACCGTTTGCGCCAGCGCCACGACGACGACGACGGCCACCGCGACGACCGCGACGACGACGGCTGCCGCCCTCGCCATTTGCCGCATCATCGCCTGCTGCCTCCGGCGGCTGACCCTCCGCATTTGCATCGGTACCGCGATCGGCCTGCGACTCGGTCACGATGACCTCGACCGGGTGCGCCGGGGTGGCCGCAGCTGCCGCTGCCGGCGTTGCCGGTGCTGCGGTGTCGGCAATTGCCGCGACCACGGTGGCAGTCGTTGCGGTTGCAGCGGTGGAGGTCAGCGTCTGCGCCGAGGCAGTGCCTTCTTCCTGACGCGCAGGGCGCTGCTGCCGCTCGGACGGCGCGCCGTCCTGCTGCTGCGCAGCTGCACGCGGCGGGCGCGGTGCCTGGTTCTGCGGCTTCTGCTTCTGCTGCTGGGCCTGCTGCGGCTGCTTGGGCTGTTGCTGTGCCTCGTTGCGCGGCGGCTTGGGCACCTGCACCTGCTGCGCCTGACCGCCGTTTTGCGCAGCCTGGCCGTTGGCCGGCTGGCGACGCTCGTCACGACGCTCCTTGTTGGCGCCATTGCCGTTGCCGCCATTGCCGCGGTGCTGATTGCCACCGTTGCCGCCATTGCGGGCATCGCGGCCGTCGCGACGCTGGCCGCCACGATCGCCACGCTCGTTGCGGCTGCTGCGGCCGGCATCGTTCTGACGCGGACGCTGGGTCGACTCGGGCGCAGGCGCGACCGGCTCGACGCCGCCGAAGATGCGCTTCAGCCAGCCGACCACACCGGTGACCGGCGCGGGAAGCGGCAGTGGTGCGACCGGAGCCGGTGCAGGTGCAGCGGCAACCGGGGCAGGGGCCTCTTCACGTAGCGGAGCCGGCTGGCTCGGCTTGATCGAGGTCACTGCCGGCGCAGCCGGGATATTCAACTGTGCCTTGGTCAGCGCATGCACCGGCAGCTTGCGCGGGGTGCCGCGCTGGTAGCTCGGCTTGCCGCTGTCTTCGCCCAGCTCGTTCTCACGCAACCGCGTGACTTCGTAGTGCGGGGTGTGCAGCTGTTCGTCGGCGACGATGATGATTGGTGACTCGTGGCGCTGCTCGATCTCGCGCAGCGCGCTGCGCTTTTCGTTGAGCAGGTAGTTGGCGATCTCCACCGGGGCCTGGACCAGCACCTGTCCGGTGTTTTCCTTCATGGCGTGCTCTTCGGCCACGCGGATGATCGACAGCGACAGCGACTCGACGCTGCGCATGCGGCCATGGCCGTCGCAGCGCGGGCACACGATCTGGCTGGATTCGCCCAGGCTCGGGCGCAGGCGCTGGCGGCTCATTTCCATCAGGCCGAAGCGCGAGATGCGGCCCAACTGCACGCGTGCGCGGTCGTACTTGAGCGCGTTCTGCAGCTTGTTTTCCACTTCGCGCTGGTGCTTGGTCGAGGACATGTCGATGAAGTCGATCACCACCAGGCCGCCCAGGTCGCGCAGGCGCAACTGGCGGGCCACTTCCTCGGCCGCTTCTAGATTGGTCTGGAAGGCGGTTTCTTCGATGTCGCTGCCCTTGGTGGCGCGCGAGGAGTTAACGTCGACGGCGGTCAGCGCTTCGGTCTGATCGACCACGATCGAGCCACCCGACGGCAGGCGCACGTTGCGCTCGTAGGCGCCTTCGATCTGCGATTCGATCTGGAAGCGGTTGAACAGCGGAATGTCGTCGGTGTAGTGCTTGAGCTTGCGCAGGCTCTGCGGCATCACCTGCTGCATGAACTCCTGGGCATCGGCATACAGCTCCGGCGTATCGACCAGGATTTCGCCGATGTCGGCGCGCAGGTAGTCGCGCAGGGCGCGGATGATCAGGCGCGATTCCTGGTAGATCAGGAACGCGGCCGGCTTGCTCAGCGCCGCCTCGGCGATCGCCTTCCAGGTCTGCAGCAGGTAGTCCAGATCCCACTGCAGTTCTTCGGCGTCACGGCCGACACCGGCGGTGCGGATGATCACGCCCATGTCGTCGGGGATGTCGAGCTTGTCCAGCGCTTCCTTCAGCGCGGCACGGTCTTCGCCCTCGATCCGGCGCGAGACGCCGCCGGCGCTGGGCGAATTGGGCATCAGCACCATGTAGCGGCCGGCCAGCGAGATGAACGTGGTCAGGGCGGCGCCCTTGTTGCCACGCTCTTCCTTGTCGACCTGCACCACGATCTCCTGGCCCTCGCGCAGCAACTCGCGAATGGTCGACTTGTTGTGGTCGACACCAGCCTGGAAATAGTCGCGGGAGATTTCCTTCAGTGGCAGGAAGCCATGGCGCTCGGCGCCATAGTCCACGAACGCCGCCTCCAGCGAGGGCTCGAGCCGGGTGATACGGCCCTTGTAGATATTGGACTTCTTTTGTTCCTTGGACGGCTGTTCGATGTCGATGTCGTACAGGGTCTGGCCGTCCACAATCGCCACGCGCAGCTCTTCGGCCTGCGTTGCGTTGATCAGCATTCGCTTCATTATTGCGTTCCTCTCGCGCTCTACCGCGCGGAACGCCGTGACGTTTCGCCTCTGGAACAGCTTGTCGGCCCTTCGCGCAACGCGCGGACAGGCCTGACCAGGGTTTCCAGCGCTGCAACACCACGGCAGGCCGCGGGAGCGCTTGTCTTAAGTTTTATAGGTGTTTCAGGGCCGGCAGCCGCGTCCGGACGAACCGGGGCAGCGCACGGGACATGTTCAGCGCGACGGTCAAAAACCGCCGGCGATGGCCGGGCAGGCCGGTGAGCCGCTAACATGGCCGCCCCGGGGGCGGTGGTCGCGCACTGTGCCGGAATCATCGGAAGGCAGGCTTCTGGCCAATCAACTTCCAACGAAATCAAACCCTTATCTCGCTCGCCGAGTGTAACAGAATAAAGAGCCGGATGACCGACCCCCAGCCCCCCAAGCCACCCACCGACCGTGTGGGCGTGCGCATTCTCAAAGTTCCGGAAGACCGTGCTGGGCAGCGGCTGGACAATTTCCTGCTCGGCCAGCTCAAGGGCGCGCCACGCAGCCTGATCTACAAGCTGGTGCGCAGCGGCCAGGTGAGGGTGAACGGCGGGCGGGCCAAGGCCGAGCGCAAGCTCGAGGGTGGCGAGGAAGTGCGAATTCCGCCGGTGCGCGTAGCCGAGGAGGGCGACAGGGCGGCGCCACCGGCATCGTTCCTGGCGCGGCTGGAAGCGGCGATCGTGTTCGAGGACGCGCGCCTGCTGGCGCTCAACAAGCCGTCCGGGGTCGCTAGCCATGGCGGCAGCGGGATCAGCTTCGGCGCCATCGAAACCCTGCGCGCCCTACGCCCGAATCAGACCCTGGAACTGGTGCACCGGCTCGATCGCGATACCTCCGGCCTGCTGATCGTGGCGAAGAAGCGTTCGGCGCTGACCGAGCTGCAGGCCTTGATGCGCGAGGACGACCGTGTCGAAGGCCGCGGCATCACCAAGCGCTATCTGACCTTATTGGTCGGCCGTATGCCGGACGGGGTGATGACAGTCGATGCGCCGCTGCACATCGGGCTGCGCCAGGGCGGCGAGCGGCATGTGCAGGTCAATGCGATCGGCAAGCCTTCGCTGAGCCACTTCAAGCTGCTGGAGCGACGCGGCGGGCACTCCTATTGCGAAGTCCGTATCGAAACCGGCCGCACCCACCAGATCCGCGTGCACGCCCAGCACCTGGGGCACCCGGTGGCCGGCGACGACAAGTACGGCGAAGCGGAGGTCAACAAGCGCCTGCGCGACCAGCTCGGCCTGAAGCGCCTATTCCTGCACGCCGCTTCGCTGGAATTTGCGCTGGATGCCGGCAAGACGCCCTATGTGTTGAGCGCGCCGCTGGCGCCGGAACTGGCCGAGGCATTGGACCGGCTGGGGCGCTGAGGCCGCCATTGCGCCGCGGCGACGCATCCGTCCCGGTCGTGGCCGCCAGCGCTTCGCCGATGTGTCCTGGCGGTCGAGCCGATGGTCGTGCCGGCACCGCGGCTGCGGTTCGGCCGGGCGTTAAGGCGTGGCGAAGCGGAACAACACCAGGCTGATCGCCAGTGTGCCCATGCCGGCCACCAGGCCGTAGACCGTCTCGTGGCCCTGCGCGTAGCGCTTGGCCGCCGGCAACAATTCGTCCAGCGCCAGGAACACCATCACCCCGGAAATCAGGCCGAAGACCGTGCCGAACACCGCTTCTGACAGCACGCTGGACAAGGCCAGATAGCCGATGCCGGCGCCGATCGGCTCGGCCAGTCCGCTGAGCAGGCTGGCGCCGAAGGCGTAGAACTTGTTGCGGGTGGCGAAGTACACCGGCACCGCAATGGCGATGCCCTCGGGAATGTTGTGGATCGCGATGGCGAACGCGAGCGGCATGCCGACCGCGGGGCTTTCCAGTGTGGCGAAGAAGGTCGCCAGGCCTTCGGGGAAATTGTGCGCGGTGATGGCGATGGCGGTCATCAAGCCGACCCGGCGGATATAGGCACGGTTGTCGTCGCGGAACAGCGGATCATCGCTGGACAGACTCTGGTGCGGGTTGGGCACCAGGCGGTCGATCACCATGATCAGCAGCATGCCGGCCAGAAACGCCAGCGTGCCGAAGGTGAAGCCGAGCTTGTCGTTGTAGGCGTTGGAGAACGAGGCGATCGACTTGTTGAGAATCTCCGACAGCGACACATACACCATCGCACCGCCGGCAAATGCCAGCCCGAACGCCAGCAGGCGCGGGTTGGGCTTCTTGGAGAACACGACCATCAGGCTGCCGAGTCCGGTCGCCAGGCCAGCGGCCAGCGTGACCGCAAACGCGGTCCAGACATTGTGGGATGACACTTCGAGCATGTGACGCACGACCTCGTGGAATAGAACGTACTCGGCGGGGAGCGTGGCGACTGCTGCTGCGCACTTTGCGCATGACCACACTGCGGCTGCAGGATGGCCATGCCTGGATGACGAAGGCGTGGTGTCTGGCGCGATAACCCTGACGCGTGCACGCTGGCATGAGGCGTGCACCGTGGCTAGCTGGAGCTGATGCGGGCCGTTCGCCGTGCTCAGCCTTGCGTGCTGCGCGCCGGCGCGGCCGCGCTTGTGCGCGTGTTACATCGAACGCGGCTTAACCGCCTCGACGCGCACGCTCTTCGATGGCGAAGCATTCGTCGGGGCGCGGCACCGGCGGCTTGAACGCGACCGGTACCTGGATCGTCTGCGGCACTGCCTGGCCATTGCGCGTGGCGGCCCGGAATTTCCATTCGCGCACGCGGCTTTGCGCGGCTTCGTCCAGCACCGGCTGACCGCTGCTTTGCGATACCGAGACGTCGGTCGGGGTGCCTTCGACACCGACCACGACCCGGAGCACGGCGGTGCCGCCGATGCCGGCACAGGCCAGCTGCGGCGAGTATTCCGGCGGCGGGGTCTTCAAGGCGGCCAGTTCGGTCGGTGCCACCGCCGGTGCGGCGGGCTGCTGCGACGACTTGCCACACCCGCTGATGCCGACGGCAAGGAACAGGCCGGCGAGGGCGGCGCGAGACAGGGTCATGGGGTGGCTCCTTGATCGTAAAGCTGGGCGGCCTTGGCCGCACAGATGAAGTCGTTTTCGCTCAATCCGCCGACGTCGTGGGTGGAATAGCGCACCACCACGCGGTCGTAATGCACGCCCAGGTCGGGGTGGTGGTCCTCGCGGTGGGCAATCCAGGCCAGCGCGTTGACGAAGGCTAGCGTGCGGTAATAGTCGGCAAAGCGGAATGTGCGGGTGATCGCAGTGCCCACTTCGGCCAGCTCCCAGCCCGGCACCTGCGGCAGCAGTTCAGCCAGACGCGCTTCGCCAAGCTTGTGGTCGCTGCCCTTGCGCGGCAGGCAATGGGCCTGTTCCAGGGGAATCAGATCGGTCATGACAGTCTCGCAGGGGTGGCGGACAGCGCGTTCACTCAGGATCACGGTGTTCCATGAGCGCAGGCGCATTGAGCGGTAGAATAACCCGCATGATCCAGATATCCGACAAAGCCCAAACCTATTTCCGCAAGCTCATCGAACGCGAGGGCGTGCCCGGCATGGGCGTGCGCCTGAGCGCGGTGGATGCGGGTACCCCGCGCGCCGACGCCCGGCTGGAGTTCGCCGAACCGGCGGACCTGAGCGGCGACGAATGGGCGATCGACTGCGACGGCTTCACCTTATATATCGTCGCCGCCAGCGTGCCCTGGGTGGATGGCGCCGAGATCGACTACGTCACCCAGTCCACCGGCAACCAGCAGCTCACCATCAAGGCACCCAAGATCAAGGGCGAAGCGCCGGCCGAGTCCGCATCGATGGTGGAGCGCGTGCGCTGGGTGGTGGAGAACGAGATCAACCCGCAGCTGGCGTCGCATGGCGGACGTGTGGCGGTACAGGAGGTCTCGGCAGAGGGTGTCGTGCTGCTGCGCTTCGGCGGCGGTTGCCACGGCTGCGGCATGGCCGATGTGACCTTGAAGCAGGGCATCGAGAAGACCCTGATGGGGCGCGTGCCCGGCGTGATTGCGGTGCGCGACGCGACCGACCACGCCACCGGCGACGCGCCGTATATCCCGCGCGACAGCGCGGCCTGATTCCGCGCCACCGGTGACCACGGCCGCCGATCTGCTGCAGGCACTGCGCGCGCGCATGCCGGGCAAGCTCATCCTGGATCGGCGCACCGGTTTGCCTTACGGCTGGGCAACCTGGATGAGCAGCCGCCTCGGGCCGGCGGCTGCGTTCGACGATGACCAGGTGTTGGGCGTGCTGCTGGCACGGCCAGCGCCGCATGCAGGCGTTGGCGTGGCGTTGTTGTCGCCGTTCCAGGCATTTCGCAGCCTGTGGTGGCAGCACTGGGAGCCGCGACCGAAAGACCAGCGACCACAGCACTGGCTGGCGCTGCTCGGCAGCCTGTTGATCCATCTTGGCTTCATCGCACTGCTGATCTGGGTCGTCACGGTGCGCTGGGCGCCGGATGACACCCAGACCGGCGACGAATCACGGGTGCGCATGACCTTCATCGGCGACGGTGCGGCAGAGCAGGGCGGTGGGCAAGGGCAGCCCGCTGACGCTGCGCAGGCCGCCTCGGGCGATGCGGCTTCGGCGTCACAATCCAGTGAGTCCGCTGCGACCGGCAGGCCGAACGGGTCAAGCGCAGCGCCGTCGGTGCCTGCGCCTGTCGAGTCCGTCGATCCTCCTTCAAGCGCTGCCCAGGCCCAGGACATTGCGCCGGAACCGGTGGCTGCCGCCGCCAGCGAACCGGTGGCGCCGGAGGTGCCACGCGTGACTGTTCAGGTGCCGCCGGTCACGATCGAATCGCCGCTGCAGGTCACCGAAACACCGGTGGCCACGAACGACTTTGTCGTGCCGCCACCGCCGACGATCACGGTAGCGCCGCGTCCTGTTGAGCCGGCCGCACCACAGATCGAGGTGCGTCAGCGCGATGTCCAGACCATGACCGAGCAACCGCAGCTACGCGAATTGCAGCGTCCCGCTTCGACCGTCGCGATGCGCACTGCCAACGCACCGACGGTGCGCGAGCGGGAAATCGTCGTGCCGGACCGGCCCCAGGTCGTTGCGCCGTCGGTGCGCAGCCGCGAGATCACACCGACGGTGCGCATGCCTGAGGTGGCCATTCGAACGGCCGAATTGCCAAGCGTGCCGGACCCGACGCCCCAGCCGGCACCGGCCGCGCCAGCCCAGCAGACGCCGGCGACTCCAGCGACGACATCGTCGACATCGGTAGCTGCGGCAACGCAACCATCGGCGGCGTCCACGCAGCCCAATCAGGCACTGGCGAATTCGGCGCGATCGGCGCAACCCAGCAGCACTACGGCGGCAGCCTCATCCGCAGCTAAGCCGGCGACCAGCAATGCCGGCCCGGCGCCAGCAGATCGCAGTGGCGGCTGGGATGTTGCGGCCAATGCAGACGACTGGAGCAAATCCGACCGTCATCGCGCCGGCGAAACCACAGGCGCCAATGGAGCACGCAACGGCATGTTCAACGCAGACGGCAGCGTTCACGTCTTCGCCGGAGCCGGCGATGCCGGCAACGGCGCCGGTGATCGCGGACCGCCAGGCAGCGAAACCGATACCTGGACCCGCGACCAGATCGCCCAGGGCGGCACCTGGCTCAAACGTCCGCCGTACGGCTACACACCGACCTCGCTGGACAAGTACTGGATGCCGAACCAGTCGCTGCTGCAGGAATGGGTGCGGCGCGGCCTGAAGAAGATCGAAATCCCGATCCCGGGAACGACCACCAAGATCAGTTGCGTGGTGTCGTTGCTGCAGTTCGGCGGCGGCTGCGGCCTGAGCGACCCGAATCTCAACGATCAACCCGCAACAGCCAGACCGCCGCCGGATGTGCCGTTCAAGCCGGAGCTGCAGGAGGATGTCGGGATGCGCAAGCGTACTCTTTAAGAGAGATGAGCTCACCAGAGTTCTATCGCTTCAATATCCTTATTGCCCATTCTCCGCGACTGGCATACGCGTCGAGCTATGCCCTGGTCAGTACGAGGCATGGCGCTTCCTCGAGTTCGATTCCCACATCGAATGGTTCTATGAGCGCTCCGGGATCGTGCTCAGGCGGCTCGGTCGGTCATAGGAATGGCCTCGCTGGTCGTATTCCTGTATTCGGAGCGGGCCAGCTTCATCGATGGGGCCGGCGTGCGCATAGACTCAGGCTCGGTGTTTGCCATCGCCAGTTGAGCCGGGCGAGGCAAACGCTCGGAAGCAGTGTCGATTGAATATTCCCGATGTCCGATCTCCACTCCTGGGCGTACGTGCTCCAATCAGGCGCCGCGACCTGGGTGAGGCCGTTCTACACCGTCGATTGCCATCTGCCATGACGGCTGGTCCTGCATGGTATTCAAGGCAACAACAGAATGGCTTGCCTTGGATCGATGACTGACCTTGCAAGGTTGCGCTCGCCGCCGTAGGCATCATCCAAGTGTCGAGGATTCTTCGTCCTGCTGGTTGCGCTGATTGGGTCAGCCGAGATGGCTCGCCTCATGCCTTAATCTCTTCGGGCAATCAGGAACGCAAGCGGACTAGAAGACTCCAAGCATTTATCGGTAGTATGGCGACCGGAAAGCAGTCAATTTTGAATCGGCAGCAGAATCTCATCAGAGCATTCACAAAAAATGACAGCGCCGTTTGATGTCGGAGCGGAGCCGATCGCGGGGACGGAAATACATTCATACTACCGCGACCGCCCAGCAAGTGAGTTGAGCCCGCTGCTGAGGTCAGGCGCAGGCTTCACGATGTTTTGGCATGCTGTCGGCTTCGAGGGCGAAATGCCATTTGCAGCGTTTGCCGATCGTCTTCCGGCCGACATGCGACAGGTTAGTCCCAAGCGGATTACTGAATACCTGGCTGGACGTTATTGCGCCGAGCGCGCGCTAGCGGCCGCAGGTGCTGAAGCTGGCTGTTGGCTCCCGCGGGGAATCGATCGTCTCCCCATCTGGCCGCCCGGATGGACCGGCTCAATCAGTCACGCAGATGGCATCGCAGCAGCTGCAGTTGTCGCTCGCGCTCCAGGGACGGCCTTTGGCCTGGACGTGGAGCGTTGGATCAATGCGGATCAGGCCGGGCAAATCTGTCGCCTCATTGCAAGCCAGGCAGAGCTGGAACTTCTGGTCGCGCTGCCGCCGGAGCGAGCACTGACACTGCTGTTTTCGGCCAAGGAGGCGCTATTCAAGGCGCTTTACCCATCGACAAGACGCTTCATGGAATTTTCCGCTGCGCGCTTGGTCGATGCCAACGACGAGGAGCTGAGCTTGCAGCTGAGCGAGCATTGGAGCCCGGACTGGATGCGGGGGACGATCGTACCAGTGCGCTTCCTGCTACAGGAAGCGTACGTGTCCGCTGCGGCGCTGGCGCGTCGGACTCCAGTTGCGCTCTAGCAGCGCATGAGGCGCGAAGACTGGGGGGGCCGGCTTCACCCTGTCTTCTGGGTCGGTTACGATGAACAGTGTGGTAGATAACTGTATCGCACCATGGGCCGAGGCCTCATTCCGAAGGCAACTGCCCGCTTTCGAATAACTGTCCTGCGTCCCTGGTCCTGCAGCCGGTGGGCGAGTTTGATTTTAGTGCATTGCTCTGACTGGTGAGATTTGCCTAATCTTCGCTCAAGGTAGGGAGTTGTACATGCGCAGGCTGGCCAAGGTGGCGTTGTTGTCGGGGGCGGTGGTGGTGGTGGCTGCGGTAAAACTAGCCGTGGCGGGGGAGGGCAGCACTGAGAACGCAACGGACGCCGCCGGCGAGAGCAGGGCTCCAGTTCCAGTCATCCCGATTGAGGCGAGCAGCCAGCCGGTGCGCGCCGGTGTCGAGATCGACAGTGCCAAGATTCAGACCGCCGCGTGCCTGAAGGCGGGTGAGCGCGTCGTTGTCAATGGTCACTTCCGGCTCAACGCCGATCGCAAGGTCGCCACAACGGCCTCCGCCGCAAAAAGGGGGGCTGGCAGTGCCCCAATCCGGCGGAATCGCCATTGACGCTTCCTCGGACGAGTTTTCCATGAGCTTCTCGTCGATCTTTATCCGCCGTCCGGTCGCCACGGTGCTGTTGATGGCGGGCGTACTGATGCTGGGCTTTCTCGGCTATCGCCAGTTGCCAGTGGCAGCGCTACCTGAAATTGATGTCCCCAGTCTGGTTGTGACGACCCAATACCCCGGCGCCAATGCAACGACGATGGCCGCGCTGGTAACCACTCCGTTGGAACGCCAGTTTGGGCAGATCTCCGGATTGGAACTAATGACCTCCGATTCATCGGCCGGTCTATCCACGGTGACGCTGCGATTCTCCATGGATCGCGACATTGATGTCGCCGCACAGGACGTGCAGGCAGCGATCCGCCAAGCCACGCTGCCGTCCTCATTGCCCTACCAACCGGTCTATAACCGGGTCAATCCGGCTGACGTAGCCATCATCACACTGAAACTGGGTTCTGACACCCGGCCGCTACGCGAGATCAGTCACTTCGCTGATTCAATCCTGGCCCAACGGCTGTCGCAGGTAAAGGGCGTTGGCTTGGTTTTGATTGCCGGCAATGTGCGGCCGGCGGTGCGAGTGCAGGTCAATCCCGCTCAGTTATCCAATATGGGGCTGACGCTAGAAGACCTGCGTGCGGCCCTGACTCGCGCCAACGTCAATGCGCCGAAGGGCTCACTCAATGGGGCCACCCAGTCCTACAGCATCGGTACAAACGACCAATTGGTCGATGCCGCCGATTACCGCGAGATCATCGTCTCCTACAAAAATGGCGCGCCGGTCAGGCTTGCCGACGTTGCCAATGTCATCGACGGCATCGAGAACGACCAGCTCGCAGCATGGGCAGACGGCAGGGAGGCCGTGTTGTTGGAGGTGCGCCGGCGGCCTGGCGCCAATATCGTGCAGACCGTCGAGCGCATTCGGGATCTGCTCCCCGAATTGCGCAGCCTGCTGCCTGCCGACGTGCAACTGGAGATATTCTCCGATCGAACCGAGACCATTCGCGCATCAGTGCACGAAGTACAGTTTACGTTGCTGCTGACCATTGGGCTGGTAGTGGCCGTGATCTTTGCCTTTTTGCGCCGTCTATGGGCAACGTTGATCCCATCAGTTGCAGTACCGCTGTCGCTGGCTGGCACCTTTGCGGTAATGGCGTTTGCCGACATGTCGTTGGATAACTTGTCGCTAATGGCATTGGTGGTGGCAACCGGCTTTGTTGTCGACGATGCAATCGTGATGATCGAAAACATCGTGCGCTACATAGAGCAGGGCAAGAGCGGGCAGGAAGCGGCTGAAATTGGCGCGCGTCAGATAGGCTTTACGGTACTTTCTCTCACTGTGTCGCTGGTCGCGGTGTTCTTGCCCTTGTTGATGATGCCGGGGGTGACCGGACGCCTGTTCCACGAGTTCGCCTGGGTGCTGAGCATTGCGGTGGTGCTATCGATGGTGGTGTCCCTGACGCTGACGCCAATGATGTGCGCTTACCTGCTCAAGCCCGATGGGCTGCCGGAGAGCGAGGTTTCTCGTGGGCGCGACGGCCGTGACAATCGCTCCAGCGTATGGAGCCGCATGGTCGCAGCCTATGAGCGCAGTCTCGATTGGGTGTTGGCGCATCCACAGTGGACCCTGGGTGCGGCAGGGATGGCGGTTGTACTGACGGTGTTGCTGTACGTGGCGATACCGAAAGGCCTGCTCCCCGAACAGGACACGGGCCTGATCGTGGGCGTTGTCCAAGCCGATCAGAGCATTGCCTTTGCACAGATGCGCGAGCGAACGCTGGCGGTAGCCCAGGCACTGCGAAGCGACCCGGCCGTCGCTGCAGTTGCCGCCTTCGTTGGAGCCGGAAGCATGAATCCGACGCTCAACCAGGGCCGGATCTCAATCGTGCTCAAAGAGCGCGGCGAGCGCCAGAGCCTTGACGAGATCCTGCCGCGTCTTCAACGCTCTACCACTGATGTTGCGGGCGTGGCCCTGTATCTCAAGCCGGTACAGGATGTCACCCTTGATACCCGAGTGGCCCCAACCGAGTATCAATACGCGTTGTCTGGCATGGACGCGGAAGAAGTGGCCGTTGAGGCCGAGCGGATGACCCAGGCGCTACGCGCGCGTCCGGAACTCGCCGATGTGGACAATAATTTGTCCAATCAGGGAGGCGCGCTAGAGCTGAGCGTGGACCGAGAAAATGCCAGCCTGCTCGGCGTGCCGATGCAGAGTATCAACGATACGCTCTACAACGCATTTGGACAGCGGCAGATTTCGACGATTTTCACCGAGATTAACCAGTATCGCGTGGTCTTGGAGGTGGCTCCTGAATTCCGCACGCAGAAGGCGTTGCTGCAGCAACTTGTAGTCGCTTCAAACGGGTCCGGCGCCTTGGTCGGCAGCAATGCAACCGCATTCGGCCAGCTTGCCTCCAGCAATTCCTCCACGGCCACCGGTATCGGCAACCGCGATACCGGTATCCCCGTGGGTGCTGGAGGCACTATTCCGCTGTCGTCACTGGTCAAGTCGAGAGTTACTAGCACGCCTCTGGTAGTCAGTCATCAGCAGCAGCTACCGGCGGCGATGATCTTGTTCAATATTGCTCCAGGCCATTCGCTCTCCGATGCGGTCAGTGCGGTAGAACAGGTACGCAAGCAGTTGGCCTGGCCGTCTCAGGTACACGGCCAGTTTGTCGGCAAGGCGGCCGAGTTTACCCAGAGCCAGACCGATGTGATCTGGCTTCTGCTGGCATCGCTAGTGGTGATCTATATTGTCCTCGGCATTCTCTATGAAAGTTATATCCATCCAATCACCATCATCTCGACGCTGCCGCCAGCAGGGGTCGGCGCATTGTTGGCATTGATGGTCTGCGGGTTGAGCCTGTCGGTCGACGGCATTGTCGGCATCGTGTTGTTGATCGGCATCGTAAAAAAAAACGGCATCATGATGGTCGATTTTGCGATCGAGGCGCAGCGTGCCGGCGCCAGTCCGCACGAAGCGATCCGCCGCAGCTGCCTGTTGCGTTTTCGTCCGATCATGATGACCACCCTGGCAGCGCTGCTCGGTGCGTTGCCACTGGCGCTGGGCACCGGTATCGGTTTCGAGTTGCGCCGTCCCCTGGGTCTGTCGATCGTCGGGGGACTGTTGGTGTCGCAGTTGGTAACCCTGTACACCACGCCGGTGATCTATTTGTACATGGAGCGCTATCAGGCGTGGCTGCGGCGGCGCCGACAGCAGCGCACGCAAGCCCCGGTGGTACACGCATGAAGAGGGATGCGCATCGCAGCATGCAAGCCCTCGCACGCGTTGAACGCGGTGCCGGCGTATGAATTTGTTCGCGCCGATCATCCGCCGCCCGATTGGCGCCTCCTTGGCGGGGGTCGGCCTCGTGCTGGTGGGTCTGTGGTCGTACTTCCTGCTTGGTGTGGCCGCGTTGCCTTCGCTGGATCTCCCCGCGGTGGCAGTAGCTGCGCAGATGTCTGGCGCCAGTGCAGAGACCATGGCCAATACCGTGATGACCCCCTTGGAGCGCCATCTGGGCCGGATCCCAGGGGTCAAGCAAATGGTTGGCATCGCAGGCGAGAACTCTGTCCAGATACAGATTCTGTTCGAGTTCGGTATCAATGCCGACTCGGCAGCCCGCGAGGTGCAGGCGGCGATCAACACTTCGTTGGTAGATCTGCCTGCGGGCATGCCGACGCCACCGCAGTATTTCAAGTTTGACACTGCGCAATTGCCTGTGCTGCTCGTGGCACTGACCTCGCCAACGCTGGCCCCTGACCAGCTTTATGACGTAGCCGACAATCTAGCCAAACCTGCCGTCGCGCGTGTTGACGGCGTGGCAACAGTCCAGTTGTCGGGCGGATCGCCGCGTGCGGTGCGCGTCGAGCTGGACAACCATGCGTTAGCGGCCAAGGGCATCACTGCCAATGAGGTCAAGAATGCCCTGGCTGCGGCTAATTCCTCGTCGGCGCTGGGCGCGGTGGAACAGGGCCCGCGACAGTTGCTGCTGGTCACCACATCCGCGTTGATGCGCGCGGCGGACTTTGCCGGACTTGTCATCGCAGTGCGTGGTCGCGCGCCCATCAAGCTGGGCGATGTGGCCCGTGTCTACGATGGCCAGGAGGACGCGTTTCAGGGGGCCTGGTACAACGGCCAACGCACAGTGGTGATGCAAATAAGCAAGCGCGCGGACGCCAACTCGGTGGCGACCGTGGAAGCGATTCGAGCGGCACTGCCAGGGTTGCGCTCCATCATGCCCGCTGATGTCGCCGTTCATCCGATCTTCGACCTCACCCAGACCACCAAAAGTGGCCTGCACGAGGTTGAGTTCACTCTGCTGCTCAGCATTCTGATGGTGGCCACAGTAATGCTGTTGTTTCTGCGTAGGGTCGGTCCGACCTTGATCGCGATGGCAAGCGTGCCGTTGTCGCTGGCAGGTGCCTTCATCGCGATGTGGTGCATGGATTTTTCGCTCAACACATTGTCGCTGATTGCTCTTGTGCTTGCGATCGGTTTTGTGGTCGACGATGCAATCGTCGTAATTGAAAACATTGTTCGGCACATGGAGCTCGGGCATTCGCCGCTAGCGGCTTCACTCAGCGGTACCCGAGAGATCGGGTTTACCATCGTTTCAATTACGTTGTCGCTCGTCGCGGTGTTTGCGCCGATGGTGTTTGGCAACAACATTTTTGTCACATTGGTGCGGGAGTTCTCGGTCACCCTGCTAGCGGCCATCATTGTAAGCGCGGTAGTTTCGCTAACAGTGACGCCCGCGTTGTGCGGAAAGTACTTGGATCTGAAAGCAGAGTCCGCCAGTGGCCAGACAACCGCACGCCTGGTTGCAGCGCTGCAGAGAATGGACGACGTCGTTCTGAACGTCTATCGACGAACGCTGGGCTGGGCAATGCGCCATCGGCGGCTGATGCGCTGGCAGCCGATATGCTTGATTGTCTTGACCGGCGTACTGGGCGCCGCCGTCGCGATGACCGCAGGTGGCGGAGTCATGCCGGAAGAGGATCTGGGCATGATCCAAGCCATGGTCCGCGGCGACGCTAATGTGG
Organism: Xanthomonas sp. WHRI 8393; assembly: GCF_040203315.1. Classification (NCBI taxonomy): domain Bacteria; kingdom Pseudomonadati; phylum Pseudomonadota; class Gammaproteobacteria; order Lysobacterales; family Lysobacteraceae; genus Xanthomonas; species Xanthomonas sp. WHRI 8393. Next base: position 327,204 of record NZ_JBEGGL010000005.1, read on the forward strand.
CCTCCGATCGTTTCTCAGCAGATGTGCGTGGCGTGGCTGCCATCATGCGGGCTGATCCAGCCGTTCGCGAGGTGACCGCAGTGCTTAACGGCAGCGGGCTGGATGCAGGCGGAGGTCGCTCCGCAAGTCTTTACGTCGAGCTTTATCCGATCAGTGAAAGACACGCTGGCGTCGCCGAGGTGATCGCCCGTCTCAACGAGACATATAAACACCTGCCGGAGGTGGCGGTAGTCATGAATGCTGTGCAGTTTTTCGGCGGAGGTGGCGATACCCGTTCCGGGGGAGGGCAGTATCAGCTTCAGCTCACCAGTTCGGCAGGCGTAAGCTTGCAGGAAACAACGTTGAAGCTGGCCGAGCGCTTACGGGCCATGCCGCAGCTGCGTGCCGTGGAAACAAGTTTTGATGGCGTCGGCAAACAGCAGTCGGTGGTTGTCGACAGGCAGGCTGCGGCCAGGATGGGCGTTTCGATGGCCGATGTCGATGACGCGCTCTACAACGCATTCGGTCAGCGGCCGGTATCGGTGATCTATTCGCACATCAATCAATACCGCGTCGTGCTGACCTCCGAACAGGCGCGTGCCCCGGGACCCGAGCAGTTGCTGCAAACCTACCTGCGCACAGGTACCGGGCAAATGGTTCCGTTATCGGCGGTCGCGACGATCAAGTCCGCGATTACCCCCTCCAGTGTCATGCATTACAACCAGTTGGAGTCATCGAGCATCAGCTACAACGTGGCCCCTGGAGTCAGCCAGATCGAAGGAATTCGTGTTGTCGACGAGCTGATCGCCAAGGCGCCCCTTCCCCCCGGCGTCCAGGACGACTACGCAGGCACCAATCAAAAGTTGATGGAAGCGGTCGTGGGTGCCGCGACCATGTTGATTGCGGTGATCGTTCTCATGTACGTGCTGTTGGGCGTGCTCTACAACAGTCTCTTCCATCCACTCGTAATTCTGTCGACACTTCCTGCGGCAGGCATGGGAGCATTTCTGGCAATGCTCGTGACGCAGACCCAACTGACCCTGATGTCCGTGATTGCGGTACTCATGCTCATCGGCATTGTCAAAAAGAACGCCATCATGATGGTCGACTTCGCATTAGTCGCCGAGCGCGAGCGCGGACTCGATCCGGTGGCTGCGATCACGGAGGCCGCCCTGGTGCGCTTTCGTCCGATTACGATGACGACGCTCGCGGCCATGGGGGCCGCGCTGCCCCTGGTAATCGGGTTTGGTGTTGGCTCAGAGATGCGTCGCCCCTTGGGTATCGCCATCCTCGGGGGGCTAATCGTGTCGCAATTGCTAACACTACTTAGTACCCCTGCGATCTATCTGTGGCTGCATGATCGTGCGCTGCACAAACGCGTACGCGTACGTGAACGCCTGCGCAAGTTACGCCGTAGCCGGATCGCGGCCAGTGGTGAGGGTGTCTGATACACCATTTCTGGTACGGAATGGGCCGATCAAGTCCTCTGAATGATCTCCAATGCTGTCCGGAATTGAGCATCACGCGCGTTCAGCGGAGGGTGCTGCGTTCTGAATAACGGAACGGAAGAGGTCCTTGCATCGTCATGCGCGGGACCTCCGAACGAGGCATAGCCGTGACAGACTGCCAATTCAGGCCCGTGCTCCTAGGCGATTTCTAACAATTCATACTTCGAGCGATCGCGGGCCAGTCAGTATTCGGAACTACGCGTGAAACGCTTGACGTCCTCTTTTTTTTTGAGGATCTTGTCAGGGGTTTCGCACGTGCATGAAGAAGCGAGTGGGGACGCTTCTAGCGCACCATGTAAGGTCCTCTAGGTCTGGGCCGCGCGTGCGTTGGCGTTAGCAGCGATCTACACCAGTTCACCGTTTCCTTGCTAAGACAGGACAGGATGTTCGATGCTCAAAAAGCACCCACTGCTTTCTCGTATCCTGTTTTTTGTCGTAGGTCCGCTTGTAGTCGCGGTGTCCGCCGGATGGTGGCGCCTGCATGAAAGCCTTCCAAACGAGCAGGGCCGTCTTGAAGTAGAAGGATTGCGTGCCCCCGTCAGCGTTGAGCGTGACGGTTACGGAGTGCCCAACGTGGTAGCGCGCAATGATCGCGACGCCTATTTCGCCGTGGGCTATCTGCATGCGCAGGACCGCATGTGGCAGTTGGAACTGCAGCGGCGGATGGCGCAGGGCCGCTTGAGCGAGTTGCTCGGCAAGGATGCAGTGCAACAGGACATCTGGTTTCGTACGCTCGGACTGATGCGTTCGGCGCATGAGGCCTGGGATGCGCTGAGCCCGGAGGCACGCGATTCTTTGCAGGCCTATGCCGACGGCATCAACGCATGGCTCGACGCACGCACGGCCCTTCCTGTGGAGTTCGTTGCGCTGGGAATTCGGCCTGATCCCTGGACCGTTTATGACTCGCTAGCTTGGTCAAAGGTGTTCGCGCTTGATTTGGGGGGCAACTACCGTCGAGAAATCGACCGTATGCTCGCAGCCCAACTGCTCGATACCGAGCGCTTGCAGACACTGTTCCCTGACGCCGCCGACGATCCGATGCGCATCGCAAACAAGCCGGATCTCGCATCGAGCTCTGCGTTCGACCCAATGACAGTGGAGGGCTGCGTGCAAATGCTCGAGTTCTTCTCAAAGCTGGAACAAAACACCGGACTTGGGGGGCATTATGTCGGCAGCAATGCATGGGCGGTGTCGTCTCGTCTGACGGGTAATGGTTCGGCGCTGCTCGCCAACGATCCGCATCTGGGTTTGCAGATGCCATCGCTTTGGTATATGGCCGCACTCAAAGGCGATCACCTCGATGTTTCCGGCGCAACATTGGTCGGCTTGCCCGTCGTGGTATTCGGACGCAATGCCAGCATTGCGTGGGGAGGCACCAACCTGATGGCAGATAGCCAGGACATCTATCTGGAACAAGCCAAGCCCGACGATGCGTCGCGTTATCTCGCCAATGGGAAGTGGGTACCGTTCCTGCAACGTGAGGAGCTTATCAAGGTTCGGGAGAGTTTCCCTTCGTTTCTGCACGCTCCGATCAAACCACTGCGAATCAGCGTACGTTCCACGCGGCACGGCCCGATCATCAACGATATGTTCCAGGTGTTTGAGCAGCCAGCCTCTCTGCGCTGGACCGCTCTGGACAAGGACGATACTTCTTACGAAGCCTTCTACCGGATCGGCTATGCACAGGATTGGAGCGAGTTCGACAAATCGCTCGCGTATTTGGTCGCACCCGCCTTGAACATGGTGTATGCGGACCGCGCCGGTCATGTCGGCCATCTGGCGGCAGGACGTATTCCGGTACGCGCGGCAGGTGATGGCGGCGCGCCGGTACCTGGATGGAACGATGAATACGTTTGGACTGGTCGCATCCCGTATGAGGAGATGCCACATGTCTACGATCCGCCGTCAGGCTTCGTGGCCTCGGCCAATGATGATCCTACGCCTCCCTCTTATCGCTGGCTGATTTCCAACGACTGGGCGCCGCCGACTCGAAAGAGGCGAATTGAAGAGATGATCACTGGTGCTGTTTCCGCCGGTAAACCGGTCGATGTGGCGTTGATGCAGCGCATGCAGGCCGATCAATACAGCGCCTCCGCAGTGCGGCTTTCCAAGGCTCTGTTGAATTATCCGCCGGGCGATAGAGCGCAGCGGTGGGCCCACGACACGCTACGCGACTGGAACGGGCGCATGGATCGAGATAGCCACGCGGCTACTCTATTCAATGCTTGGCTGCGTCAGCTCAAGCGCCGTCTGGTCGGCGCCGCATTCCAGGGGTATTGGAACCGTGCACGGCAGAGTCGCGTGCTGCAGGGAATGATCGACGGAATCGATCCAGATACCGTTGCCGCGATGTTGTCTGGACAGTCGGGCCAGTGGTGCCGCGACCTGGAGGACAGCAAGCCGGTACCCTGCGCTGATGTCACCGGCGCCGCACTCGACGACGCGCTCAGTGAGCTGCGCAAGATGGCCGGCGATAGTAGTGATGGCTGGGCATGGGGAGACGTCCATGAAACGGTCTATCGCCACGTGCCCTTTAGTGCGGTCAATGTAGCCAAGGTCTGGTTCGAGCGGAGAATATCCAACGGTGGTTCACCCGATACGCTCAACGTTGCCGACTACACCTTGGGCGATAGCGGTCGGTACGAGCAGACGTTTGGTGCTGGTTTCCGCCAGATCTTCTCGCTGTCGCCTGCCGCTGTTACACACTTGCAAATGAATTCTACCGGGCAGTCCTCCAACGCGATGAGCCCACATTACGACGACATGGTCGAGGGGTTTCGCGATGTGCGCTACCTCCCGATGACCGCTACGAGCGATGATCGCCGCCGACTCTGGCTCGAACCCGCGCAGTCTGCAAAAAAGGCGGGGCATTGATCGATGAGCATCCTGTCTTCATTTTCCCGGCGTGCACCCAACAAGGTGTTCATCGCAATGGTGTTGGGTACCTTGGCCGGGATGGCATACACAATGGTCATTCCGTTGGTGATGACCGTGCTCGATCAAGGTCCGGCGGCATTTTCCACGACCGAGCCGGAAACTGTCAGGCTCTTCGGTTGGCAGGTGTCGCATTACCGATTTGCTGCCTTGTTCGTGGCCAATTGCGTGTTCATTTTGGTCGCGCGCACCGCGTCGCAAGTGATCCTCTCCCGCGTAGCGCTGGATGTGACTACTGACTTGCGCAATAGCATGTATACAAGCATCTCGCAGGCGCCGATCGCCGAGTTGGAGCGAGTCGGCCTCGCCAGGCTAGTGGCATCGATCACTGCCGATGTGCCGGTCATTGTCGCCGGCGCGCGCTTGCTGCCGGATCTGTTGACGAACGCGGTGACATTGGCCGGTGTGCTTGGCTTCCTGCTGTTTCTCAGCCCCAGCGTGTTCTGGTTTGTGCTCAGCTGCATCGCACTGGGTGTGCTGACCTACCAGCTGCCGATGTTGATTGCGCGCCGTTATCTCGTCCGTGCACGCGGTCATCTTGACCATCTCCACGAAGGCATCCGGGGTCTCGTACACGGCGCCAAGGAACTCAAGCTCAGTCACGCAAAACGTCAGGACTATGCAGCGAATGTGCTTGCAGTGAACGAACGGCTGGTTCGAAATAGCGCCAAGACCGGCATGAGCGTCATGGCCGTGGCGCAGAATTACGGCAACCTGATCGTGCTGTTTGTGATTGGCGCAATTGCATTCGTATTCGTCAATTATCACGCTATCGGGAGTGGCACGCTGGCCGGTGTGATCATGGCCCTTCTGTACGTTACTGCCCCGGTCGCTGCCTTGCTTAATTTCGTGCCGCAGCTGAGCATGGCAAGGGTCGCTCAACGCAAGATCCACGAGCTGTTCGGGCAACTTGCCCGCGAGGACGCCGCAGAAGGAAGCGCACCTCGCCGGGACTGGCAGCACCTGCGGCTGCGGCAGGTGGTTTATCGGTATCCGGGGCGGGGCGAAGAGCCTGGGTTCCATATCGGCCCGATCGACTTGGAAATCAACCGTGGCGAGATCGTGTTTATTGTCGGCGGTAATGGGTCGGGGAAATCGACGCTGGCCAAACTGTTGAGCTTGCACTACCGCGCCGCCTCTGGCGAGGTGCTGTTTGACGACGTTGTTGTCGATGCTGATACTGTCAGCGGATTCCGCAATGGAATCTGCGCCATCTATTCAGACTATTATCTGTTCGACCGTCCGCTGGGAATTGATGGCGATGCCGCAAAGGTTGAGATCGAGCAGTACCTTGAGTTGTTGGGCCTGTCTGGCAAGGTCCGGTTTGCGGAGGGTCGTTTCAGTACGCTCTCTCTTTCTGATGGACAGCGCCGGCGTTTGGCATTACTTGTGGGTTTTCTGGAGGATGCGTCGCTGTATGTGTTCGACGAGTGGGCAGCGGACCAGGATCCGACTTTCAAGCAGGTGTTCTATGGCAAGATTCTGCAATCACTAAAGACGCGCGGCAAGGCAGTGGTTGTGATTTCGCACGACGATCGCTACTTCACCGGTGCAGATCGAGTCGTGGTGATGGGGGACGGCATGATGATTGGCAGCCCGGATGTATGGACATCAGATCCGCTGGTGGCTGAGACTGAGAACTGAAATGTAGCCGCTCCCGTTTGCGGCCGGAGCCAACGTTCAATAGGGCGACTCGGGTAGGGACGAGTCGGGGCGGGCGGGGATTACAGCGTGAAAGGAATACAAGGATGTCTCGACGTTTCCCTCTTTCACAAGGTCAACAGGCGCGCTGGTTTCAGTATCAGTTGAATCCCGCTTCCCGCGGTGATCACAACAATGTATTCGTGGTAGCGCTTGATACCGACACGATCGCAGGTCGGCTAGCGACGGCGATCGATGCGTTGGTTGCGCGTCATCCAATGTTGCGCGCACGTTTTTGCAGTGATCAGGAGGGTCATGTTGAGCAAACAATCACTGAGCCTCGTGGAGAAATCCTGGAGAAAGTCGACGCGCGCGAGATGGATCTGGAAACGCTGCAGCGGCGTGTGAGCGAGGATGCCTGGCGCGCCTTTGAAGACGAGCAATTGCTGCTGCGTGCCTGCCTCTATCGCCGCTGTGCGGGCGGTGCGGTTCTACTGTTGGCACTGGATCACCTCATCTGCGATGGCTGGTCATATTGGCGACTACTCGGTGAGCTATCTGCTGCGTTGGGCTCCGACGTCGAGACGATCGGCAAGATAGGTGCGGACGAGCACGATTACAGCGCGTACGTAAACTGGCAGGAGCAATGGCTGCAAGGTCCGGCGTGCGAACGTCAACTGGCCTATTGGCGTGACATAGTGGGTCGGCCGCAGTCTCCTCTTGAATTGCCCGCAGCCGATGTTGGCGGTGGCGGTGGCGGTGTGCAGCGGGCGCACACGCTATTGCTGAGTCGCGAACTGTGCCAACGCTTGCGCTGCTTCGCCGCCGATCACGATGCCAGCCTGTTCAGTGTGCTGCTGGCCGCGTTGCAAATCCTGTTGCACCGCTATAGCGGCCATTCCACGATTTCGGTCGGCGCGCCGATGCCTTGTCGCAGTAGAGCTGCGTGGCGTGGTGTGGTCGGTGATTTCGTCAACATGGTCACGTTGCGTGCGTGGTTCGGCGATGACAGTCGTGTAGCAGACGTTGTTGAGCGCGCGCGCGCGGCGGTGCGCGGAAGCGTACGTCACCAGGACTATCCAATCTCCACCCTGATCCGTCGTCTCGAGCTGGGTGGCACCCCCTTCGATGCCAGTCTGGTTTTCCAGAATGCGCGCGAATCAGGCCCGCTGACCGAGTTATGGAATCCTCGCCGTGAGGGCGAGACAATCACGCGGTGGGGCGAGGTTGCGCTGAGTGCATTCCCGATCCAGCAACGTGTTGCGCTGGACAGGATGGCGCTGGCAGTCCATGCGATCGAGTTCGAACATGGGGTGCGCTGCGATTTCATACACGATGAGACTCGCGTCGATGCCGGCGCTATCGCGCGGATGACGGCTAATTTCGAAACTGTGCTGCAGGCAATGCTCGCCGATCCGGGCGCACAGGTACGGACATTGCCGTTGCTGAGCGCCGACGAGCGCATCCAGGTGCTGGAGGCCTTCAATGCAACGCGCGTCGACCAGCAAGGCCCTGAGACCTTGCACGGCTGGTTCCAGTGCAGCGCCCGCACGTTTCCTGAGGCGATCGCCTTGCGATCAGGTGCGCAGACCCTGAGCTACAGCGAGTTGGACCGACGCTCTGACGCCGTCGCTGCGCGCCTGCAACGCATTGGAGTGGGTGCCCAGGAGTGTGTCGCAATCCAGCTGCCCCGTGGGCCTGGGCTGATCATTGCAGTGTTGGGGACGCTGAAGGCGGGGGCTGCCTATGTGCCGCTTGACCCTACCTACCCGCAAGAGCGTATAGCCGCCATCCTGGGTAGCTGCGGTGCACGCGTGTGCATTGTCACTGCGGCGCTGGCCGCTGCGCTGCCGGCAAACCTGGCAGCGCTGGACATCGACGATGCGACATTAGCGCAGGAAGTGCCGTGGCCATTACCGCACGTGCCTCCCAATGGATTGGCGTACGTCATCTATACCTCCGGTTCGACTGGAACGCCGAAGGGCGTGATGATCGAACATGCCAATGCTTGCAACTTCATCGCCTGGGCACTGCGCGACGGTGGAACGGACGCGTTCGCGCACACCTTGTTCGCGACCTCGATCAGCTTTGATCTGGCGGTCTATGAAATCTTCGCGACCTTGGCAGCGGGCGGTACGTTGGAGATCGTCCGCGATGTGCTCGAAGCGCCGTGCGGCCCGGTCAGTTTGATCAATACGGTGCCCTCGGGGATGTCGGCGCTGCTGCACGCCCGAGCAGTGCCGGCATCGGTACGGCGGGTCAATGTGGCCGGCGAGCCACTGCGTGCCGAACTGGTGGAGCGCATCTTTGCCGGTTCCTCAGCGCAGACGGTGCATAACCTGTATGGACCCACCGAGACCACCACGTATTCGACGGGCGTGCGGATCGGGCGCGGCGACGCATTTGCAGCCCATATCGGACGCCCGATCGACAACACCCGGATTTACATCGTCGATCGCGCTGAACAAGCGCTGCCGATTGGAGTGCAGGGCGAGATCTATATCGGAGGCGCAGGCGTGGCGCGCGGCTATCTCGGCCGTCCCGATCTAACGGAAGAGCGCTTCGGCAGCGATCCCTTTGTCGAGGGCGGCCGCTGGTATCGGACTGGCGATCTCGGCTGCTGGACTGCCGACGGGAATATTGAGTACCGCGGCCGCACCGACCACCAGGTCAAGATTCGCGGCTTCCGGATCGAGCTCGGGGAGATCGAGACGGCGCTGCTGTGCCTCGACGGCGTCGAGGCCGCCGTGGTGGTCGCCTGCGGCGATGCGACCGGAAACCAGCGGCTGGTTGCCTATGTTGTCGTGAGCCCGCAGGTTCACGTGACGCCGCACTCGTTGCGCGACGCGTTGGCCATGTCGCTGCCGGCGCACATGGTGCCGGCGGGGTTCGTCCCGCTGGAGCGGCTGCCACTGACTCCAAATGGAAAGATCGATCGCGCCGCGTTGCCGATACCGGAATTTTCCAGCGACCGCGCCTATCGCGCGCCCACCGGCGAGATCGAACAGCAGATTGTTCAGATCTGGGGGGAACTGCTGGGGGTCTCCCGCATTGGTCGCGACGACAATTTCTTTGATCTCGGCGGTCACTCGCTGCTGGCAATGCAACTGACTGCACGCCTGCGAAGCGAGTTCGGCGTTACGGTGCCCCTGGCGGAGTTGTTCGACGCCCCGGAACTGAGATACATGGCTGAACGAGTCGCCGTGGCGCAGGCTGCGGCATTGGCGAGCCAGGACATGCAGTCGATGCTCGCCGAGCTGGATGGGCTCAGCGAGGATGAGCTCAGGGAGATACTAAGCAAGGAAGCAATCGATGACTGAGTCCCTCGACGAGCGCCAGCGTCTTATGCAGGCAATCCTGCTTAACCGCACGCGCCGTGCGACGCGCACGCGCGATGCGGACGACGACGCGATCGTTGCGAGGCCGCGTGATGCGGAGCTGCCATTGTCGTTGGCCCAGCGCCGACTGTGGTTCCTATGCCAACTCGACGCCACCGCCTCGGCCGCTTACCACATGCCGGTGTCGCTGCGCCTGGAAGGCGAGCTTGACGTTGCAGTATTACGCGCCGCGCTCGATGCGCTGGTGGCGCGGCATGAGAGCTTGCGCACCCGTTTCCTGGCGCGCGATGGCGAGCCCGAGCAGGTGATCGATCCGGCCGATCGCGGCTTTGCGCTACGTGAGCTCGATGTGTCGCTGCTGCCGGCCGATGAGCGCGCGGAGGCGGTGGCCACCCACGCCCGTGATGCCGCTACCGCACCATTCGATCTTGCCGCCGGCCCGCTGGTGCGTGGTCGCCTGTTGCGTCTGGACGCGCACACCCATGTGTTGCTGCTGACCCAGCACCACATCATTTCTGACGGCTGGTCGGTAGGGGTGCTGGTCGGCGAGCTGGGGGTGTTGTACCGCGCCTTTGCCGAGGGTGCGGCCAATCCCTTGCCAGCGCTGGCGTTGCAATATGCCGACTATGCGGCCTGGCAGCACAGCCAGCTCGCTGGTGAGGTCTGGCAGCGTCAGATCGATCACTGGAAGCAGACCTTGTCTGGCGCGCCGTCGCTGCTGGAACTGCCGACCGATCGTCCGCGTCCGCCGGTGCAAAGCTATCGCGGTGCGAGTCTGCCGCTACGCCTGGAGCCTGAGCTGGTCCAGGCACTGCGCAGCTGGTCCTCGCGCCACGGAGCGACCTTGTTCATGGCCTTGACGGCCGGCTGGGCAGCGTTGCTGTCACGGCTGGGTGGGCAGGAGGAGGTGGTGATCGGCACGCCTGTGGCAAACCGCCCACGTGCGGAGCTTGAGGGGCTGGCGGGCTTTTTCGTAAACACGCTGGCGCTGCGGGTGCCGGTGGACGGCATGGCGGATGCGGCGACGCTGTTGATGCAGGTGAAGGCGCAAGCGCTGGACGCGTTTGCGCATCAGCAACTGCCGTTCGACCAAGTGGTCGAGCACGTGCGGCCGGAGCGCAGCCTGGGCCACAGCCCGGTGTTCCAGACGATGCTGGCGCTGAACAACACGCCGGGTGCACGTGAGCTGTCCTTGCCAGGGGTGCGTCTGCAACCGCAGCCACAACCGCGCACGACGACCCAGTTCGACCTGTCGCTGGCGTTGAACGAACACGCCGGCGCACTGACTGGCGAGCTCGAATACGCCACCGACCTGTTCGACGCGGCAACGATCCAGCGTTGGGCCGGCTATCTGCAGCGGCTGCTGCAGGCACTGCCCGACGCCGAAGGGCAGCCGGTGGCGGCGTTGCCGATGCTGTCCGAGCGCGAGCGCGAGCAACTGGTCCACGGCTTCAACGCCACCGCCCGTGCGTATCCGGCCCAGTCCACCATCGCCGAGGTGTTTGCCGCCTGCGCGGCCCGTCGCGGCGAGGCGATCGCGCTATGCGATGCTGATCACGCGCTCAGCTATGCCGAGCTGGATGCGCGCGCCAATCGTCTGGCCCACGGCTTGCGTGCGCATGGGGTGGATCGCGAGCAGCGCGTTGCGCTGATCGCCACCCGCAGCCTGGATCTGGTGGTCGCGCTCCTGGGCGTGCTCAAGGCCGGGGCGGCTTATGTGCCGCTGGATCCCGAGCAACCGATCGGCCGCCTGGCCGACCTGGTGGCCGACAGCGGTGCGACGGTGGTGCTGTCCGACCGGGCGCTGGAAGGCGCGGGGTTCCAAGCAACCCTGCCGCTGGCGCCATCGGCGTGGGCCCGCTATCCGGATACGGCGCCGGTGGTGGCAGGCCAGGCCAGCGATCTGGCCTATGTGATGTATACCTCCGGTTCGACCGGGACACCGAAAGGAGTGATGGTCGAGCAGGGCGCGGTGCTGCGGCTGGCGGTCAACGGCGGGTTTGCGCCGCTGGGCGATCACGACGTGGTGGCGCACTGCGCCAACCCGGCCTTCGACGCCTCGAGCTGGGAGCTGTGGGCACCGTTGTTGAACGGTGCCCGGGTGGCGGTAATCGATCCTGCGACAGTGCTGGATCCGGCGGCGCTGTCGGCGGCACTGGCGCGGTTCGGGGTCAGTGCGATGTGGCTGACGGTGGGGCTGTTCAACGCCTACGTGGACGCGCTGGAAGTCGCGTTCGGGCAGCTGGACCAGTTGCTGATCGGAGGCGACGCGCTGGACGTGCACACGGTGGGACGACTGCTGTCGCGGTCGCAGCGCCCGCGGCGGCTGATCAACGGCTACGGTCCGACCGAGACGACGACGTTCGCCACCACCCACGAGATCGTCCTGGCAGACCTGGCGGGGCATGCGATTCCGATCGGTCGCCCGATCGGCAACACGACGATCCGGATCGTGGACGGGCAGGGGCGTGCGGTGCCGGTAGGCGTGATCGGGGAGCTGTACATCGGCGGGGCGGGAGTGGCGCGCGGGTATCTGAACCAGCCCGAGCTCAGTGCTGCGAGGTTCGTGGCCGATCCGCTGGGCGGCCCGGGGCGCTACTACCGAAGCGGGGACCTGGGGCGCTGGCGTGCGGATGGGACCATCGTGTTTGCCGGTCGCAACGACGGCCAGGTGAAGCTGCGCGGTTTCCGGATCGAGCTGGGCGAGATCGAAGCGGCGCTGCAGCGGCTGCCGGGCGTGCGCGAGGCGGTGGTGGCGGTTGGGCAGACCGAACAGGGCGGCCGTCGTCTGGTGGGCTATGTGGTGGGCGGCCAGGGCCGTGTGTCGGACTGGCGGCAGACACTGTCCACACAGTTGCCGGACTACATGGTGCCTTCGGCGTTGGTGTCGCTGGAGGCGCTGCCGCTGACGGCCAACGGCAAGCTGGACCGCCGCGCATTGCCGGAGCCGGACGCCGCGTCGCTGGCGGTGGGTGACTATCAGGCCCCCCGGAACGAAACCGAACGTACCCTGGCCTCGATCTGGCGGGCGATCTTGCAGGTGGAACAGGTCGGCATCCACGACAACTTCTTCGAGTTGGGTGGGCACTCGCTGCTGGCAGCGCGGCTGGCCTCACGGGTGGCGGCCCAGTTGCAGCGGCAGGTACCGGTCAGCGCGGTGTTCGAGCATCCGACTCCGGCACGGTTGGCCGCCTTCCTGGAAACCGCCGCAGCGGTATCAACGACGGTGCCGGTCCCCATCGATCCGGCGCAGCCGCCGCAACTATCGTTGGCCCAACAGCGGTTGTGGTTTCTCGATCGGCTCGACCGCGCCGCGTCGGCGGCATATCACATGCCTTCGGCATTGCATCTGCAGGGGCCGTTGGAATTACAGGCACTGCAAGCGGCACTGGACCGCATCGTGGCGCGACACGCGGTGTTGCGCATGCGCTTCGCCGAGACCGACGGTTGCGCGACCCCATGGATCGCGCCCATGGACGAAGGCCTGCCACTGCGTAAGGACGACCTGAGCCTGCTAGACCCGGAGGCGCGCATTCAAGCCCTGGCCGCAATTGCACGCGAGGAAGCACTCACTCCGTTCGATCTAGGCGCTGGGTGCCCGATCCGGGCGCGTCTGGTGCACCTTGGCGCACATGAGCATGCGCTGTTTCTGACCCTGCATCACATCGTGTCCGATGGCTGGTCCAACGGAATCCTGACCCAAGAGCTGAGCGCGCTGTATCGTGCCTTCGTCAAGGGCGCGTCCGACCCCCTGCCGCCGCTGCCGCTGCAATACGCCGATTACGCGGCTTGGCAGCGCAGCCGGATCGATGATGTCGCGTTGGAAGCGCAACTGACCTTCTGGCGGGAGCACCTGCACGGAGCGCCGGAGCTGCTAGAACTGCCGACCGATCGCGAACGTCCCCGGCAGCCTTCGCACGCTGGGGCGATGTTGCCCTTCGAACTGGGCGAGGCAGCGAGCACACGTCTGCGCGATTGGGCGCGAACGCATGGCGCGTCCACCTACATGGCGCTGATCGCGGCATGGGCAATTTTGCTCTCGCGGCTGAGCGGGCAGGACGAAGTGGTGATCGGCAGCCCGGTTTCCAACCGGCCGACACCAGAACTCGAGGTGCTGATCGGCTTCTTCGTCAACACCTTGCCGCTGCGAGTGAGGGTCGACGCCGACGCCCCGGTGCAGGTGTTGCTAGAGCAGGTCAGAACCGGCGTGCTCTCCGCGCTGGCCAATCAAGACGTCCCGTTCGAACAGATCGTCGATGTGCTCAAACCTTCGCGGCAGCTGGCCTACAGCCCGCTATTCCAGGTCGCGCTGGCGTTCGACAACACACCCAAAGGGGCCACAGGCGAGTTGCCAGGGCTGAGCCTGTCGAGTCTCGAACAGGCCCATGCCAGCACGCGCTTTGATCTGACCTTGTCGTTGTCCGACGACGCGCGTGGTATTCGCGGTGTACTCGAATACGCCACCGACCTGTTCGACGCGGCAACGATCCAACGTTGGGCCGGCTATCTGCAGCGGCTGCTGCAGGCACTGCCCGACGCCGAAGGGCAGCCGGTGGCGGCGTTGCCGAT
>NZ_JBEGGL010000006.1:0-194767 GCF_040203315.1 Xanthomonas sp. WHRI 8393
GTAGGAGCGCACCTGGGCGCGACGGGCTGTGCCGGTAAAGCCTGTCGCGCCCAGGTGCGCTCCTACCGTGGTGTCGGCGTCTGCGGTGTGTTGTCGGATTGCCTGGCCTGTCGTAGGAGCGCACCCGGGCGCGACGGGATGTGCCGGTAAAGCCAATCGCGCCCAGGTGCGCTCCTACCGTGGTGTCGGCGTCCGCGGTGTGTTCCCGGATTGCCCGGCCTGTCGTAGGAGCGCACCCGGGCACGACGGGGTGTGCCGGTAAAGCCTGTCGCGCCAGGGTGCGCCCCCACAGGGTGCGTTGGTCGGCGGGCGGTCTCAGCTGATCGTGCCGACCAGCTTCAGGCGCTTGTCTTCGGGCACTTCGCTGTAGGCCAGCACCGACAGGGACGGGACGCTGTGGCGGACCAGGCGGGCCAGGGCGGCGCGGACCTGGCCGGGCACCAGCACCACTGCCGGTTCGTTGCGCGCTTCCTGCTTGCCGACGCAGTCGGCCAGGCTCTGGTGCAGGCGCTCGGCCAGGCCGGGCTCCAGCGCCACGCCGTTGCCGTGGGTGGATTCCTGCAGCACGCGCTCCAGCTGCGGGGCCAGCGTGTAGACCGGCAGCTCGGCCGACATGCCGGCGATTTCCTGCACGATGAAGCGGCCCAGCGAGGTGCGTACCGCGGCGGTGAGGGTGGTCGGGTCCTGGCTGTGCGGGGCGTGTTCGACCAGCGCTTCGACGATCTTGCGCAGCTGGCGCACCGGGATGCGCTCGATCAGCAGGTTCTGCAGCACGCGCACCACCACCGACAGCGGCAGCGCCTTCGGGGTGAGGTCTTCGACCATCTTCGGCGCGGTCTTGGCCAGGGTCGCCAGCAGCTGCTGCACTTCCTCGTGGCCGAGCAGTTCCGGGGCGTGTTCGCGGATCAGGTGCGACAGATGGGTGGCGACCACGGTGGCCGGGTCGACCACGGTGTAGCCCATCGATTCGGCATAGGCGCGTTGGTGTGGCTGGATCCAGGTGGCGTCCAGGCCGAACGCCGGGTCCTTGCCGGGGATGCCGTCGAGCTGGCCGAGCGCGCCGCCCGGGTCCAGCGCCAGTTCGCGATCGGGATAGATTTCCGCGGTGGCCACCGGCACCCCGTGCACCAGCAAGCGGTAGGCGTTGGCCGACAGCTCCAGGTTGTCGCGGATATGCACCGGCGGCACCAGGAAGCCGATGTCCTGGGTGAGCTTGCGGCGCACGCCCTTGATGCGCGCCATCAGTTCGCCGCCCTGGTTCTTGTCCACCAGCGGAATCAGCCGGTAGCCCACTTCCAGGCCCAGCGGGTCGATCGGGCGCAGCTCGTCCCAGCTCAGCTCCGAGCTGGCCTGGGCGGCAGTGGCCGCGGCGGCGGCCTTGGGATCGGTGGCCGGGTCGCCGGTCGGCGGGATGATCAGGCTGCGCTTGTACATCTTCCAGGCGATCACGCCCAGGATCAGGCCCAGCGTCAAAAACGCGACGTTGGGCATGCCCGGCACCAGGCCGACCAGGCCCAGGATGGCCGCAGCCACCGCGAGGGCGCGGTGCTGGCCGAACACCTGGCTGATCATGGCGCCGCGCATGTCCTGCGCACGCGAGGCGCGGGTCACCAGCAAGGCGACCGAAGACGACACCAGCAGGGCCGGCAGCTGCGCCACCAAACCGTCGCCGATCGACAGCAGGGTGTAGGTGGAGGCGGCATCCACAAAGCTCATGCCGTGCTGGAACATGCCCACCGCCATGCCGCCGACCAGGTTGATGAACAGGATCAGGATGGCGGCGATGGCGTCGCCGCGGATGAACTTGTTGGCACCGTCCATCGCACCGTAGAAGTCGGCTTCCTCGCGGACTTCCTCGCGGCGGGCCTTGGCTTCCTCGCGCGTCAGCAAACCGGCGTTGAGGTCGGCGTCGATGGCCATCTGCTTGCCGGGCATGGCGTCCAGGATGAAGCGCGCGGTCACTTCCGACACGCGTCCGGCACCCTTGGTGATGACCACGAAGTTGATGATGGTCAGGATCGCGAACACCACGATACCCACGGCGTAGTTGCCGCCGATCACGAACTGGCCGAATGCCTCGATCACCTTGCCGGCCGCGGCATGGCCGTCCTGGCCGTTGATCAGGATCACGCGGCTGGAGGCGACGTTCAGCGCCAGCCGCAGCATCGTGGTCATCAGCAGCACGATCGGGAAAATGGTGAATTCCAGCGGGCGCTGCACGTAGACGACCGCCAGCAGCACCATCAGCGAGATGGCGATGTTGAAGGTGAACAGCGCATCCAGCACCGGTGCGGCCAGCGGCACCATCAGCATGGCCAGCATGGCCATCAGCGCCAGCGGCGCGCCCAGGCCGTTGCGCAGCAACTCCATGATGCGCCGGGCATTCATCGGGGCGGGTTGGGCGCTCATGCACTGGCTCCCTTGCCGAACTCATCCACGTCCAGCGACGGCAATTCCGGCATCGGGCCGCCGTTCCAGCCACGCAGCTGGTAGACGTAGGACAGCACCTGGGCCACGACCGAATAGAGTCTCACGGGAATTTCCTTGCCGATTTGCGCTTCTCTATACAAGGCGCGTGCCAAAGGCGGGGCGGTGACGATCGCCACGCGGTGCTGTTCGCAGGCTTCGCGGATGCGGAAGGCCATTTCGTCCACGCCCTTGGCCACCACGATCGGGGCGCGCATCTTGCCGCCTTCGTACTTGAGCGCCACCGCGTAGTGGGTCGGATTCATCAGCACCACGTCGGCCTTGGGCACCGCTTCCATCATCTGGCGCTGCGACATCTGCATCTGCATCTGGCGGATGCGGCCCTTGACCTCCGGGCTGCCCTCGCTTTCCTTCATCTCGCGCTTGATCTCTTCGCGCGTCATCTTCAGCTTCCGCAGCCAGTTCCACTTCTGGTAGGGCGCGTCGATGGCGGCTAGCAGCACCAGCGCGCCGGCGGTGTAGAACAGCAGGCTCTTGGTGAAGTCCAGGCCGTTGCCTACCGCCTGTTCCAGCGGCTGGTTCACCAGCGAGCGTAGGCCGTGCAGGCCCTTGGAGATGCACAGGCTGGCGGCCAGGCCGACGAACAGCAGCCGCAGCACCGACTTGATCAACTCGGCCAGGCTGTTGCTGCCCCACATGCGCTTGATCCCGTTCATCGGGTTGAGCTTGGTGAGGTCGGGCATGATCGCCTTGCCGGAAAAGCGCAGCCCGCTCATCAACAGCGGGCCGGCCAGGCCGGCGGCCAGGCAGATGCCGATCAGCGGCAGCATCACCCACAGCAGCTGCAGCAGCAGGTCGCCGAAATGGCCGAACAGCGCCATCGGGTTTTCACGCATCTTCGGGTCCGGGCTGAGCGCGGTCTTCATCCAGACGCTGGCGCCATCGCCGATGCCGCGGGCCAGGGCCATCAGCGCGAACACGCCGGCACCGAACACCGCGGCGGTGGACAACTCGCGCGATTGCGGGATGTTGCCCTGCTCGCGGGCTTCGCGCAGGCGTTTTTCGGTGGGAAGCTCTGTGCGTTCGCCGCCGTCTTCGGACTCGGACATGGAGGTGCCGGTGACTGGTCAGCCCTGTGTCATGCAAGTGGCGTTCCAGTCGGTGAGGCCGGGGGTGGGGAGTCGGGGTCGGGGGAGAGCTGGCCGAGAGGGGGCCGGCCTGAAAAAGTGGCTGATCGGTGCAGGCGGCGCTGTGGAGCCGCTGCGTTGTATGCGCCTGGCCTGCGCCCGGGGCGCGGCTGCTCATGCCACCGAGGATTCGGGCTCTTCCGGTTCGATGCGATTGCGGCCATGCCGCTTGGCGCGGTACAGCGCCTCGTCGGCACGCGCCAGCAGCGTGGCGGCGTTGTCGCCGCTCCGGAACCAGGCCACGCCGACCGAACAGGTCACCTGCAGCGGCCGGGCGGCACCCACCTCGTACGGTGCCAGGCTGAGCTTTTCGTGGATGGCGCGCAGCCGGTGCTGGCTATGCCGCGACATGCCCGGCAGCAGTAACAGCAGTTCCTCGCCGCCGTAACGGCCCACCTTGTCCGAGTCGCGCAGGCAGGCGGTCAGGCGTGCGCCGACCTTGGCCAGCACCGCATCGCCGACCAGATGCCCGTGTTCGTCGTTGACCAGTTTGAAGTGGTCCAGGTCGATCAGCACCACCGCCAGCGGATGCCCGCCGTGCGCGCAGGCCTGCAGTTCTTCGGCCATGGCTTCGAGCACACCGGAGCGGTTGAGCAGGCCGGTGAGGGCATCGTGGCTGGCCTTCAGGGCCAGCGCCGCACGCGCGCTTTCCAGATCGCGTTTTTCGTGTTCCAGCTGATAGGTGCGCTCGGCCACCAGTTCGGCCAGCATGCGTTCGCGCGCAACCAGGTGGCGGTGCCGCCAGCGCCACAGGCCGGCCAGCAGCGCGCTGCCGATCAGCACATACAACGCGATCGCCGGCGGGCTGCGCCACCACAGCGGGGCCACCGCAAACGGCAGGTCGGCGATCGGCGAGGCGGTGCGGCGGTAGCGGTCCAGCACCTGCACCTGCAGCCGGAAATGCCCGGAGGGCAGCGGCGCCTGGTCGATCGACAGGTTGTCGCTCTGGATCCATTCGTTGTGCAGGCCGAGCAGGCGGTAACGCACGGTCAGGCGACTCGGGTCGTCGTACACCTCCATCGTGGACAGCTCGATATGCAGCGGCTGGTCGCTCCAGCCCAGCAACTGGCCGCGCTGCACCGGCACGCCGCCACGGCTGACGCTGTCGATGCGCACGCTGGGCTGGCGCGCATCGAACAGCCGCGCCGGGTCCAGCAGATGGCTCACCCCGCGCGAGGTACCGATCCAGATCGACCCATCCGGATCCTCGGCGAAGGCGGCTTCGGAGATGTCGTCCCACAGCAGGCCCTGCGATTGCGACAGATGCGCCCAACGCTCGCCGTCGTAGACCTCCACGCCGCGCGCATGGCCCACCCAGACCCGGCCGAGGCTGTCGCCGCGCATCAGGTAGACGCCGACATCGCGCAGCGCCTCGTCGCTGATCGCCTGCAGATCCAGCCGCTCGCCCAGCAACATGCCGTGCCAGAGACCGGGCCGATAGAACGCCAGCCACACCTCGCCGCTGTCGCTGATGTGGAACTTGCTGATCCACGGGTCCGAGGCGCCGCCATTGACCAGCACCTCGACCCTGGACCAGCGCGCGCCCTGCAGCCGGAACAAGCCGTTGGCGGTGGACACCCACAACGTGCCGTTGGCGGTCTGCTGGATGTCGGTATAGGCGATGGTGGGCATCTCCGGGACCGCTTCCATCGTGCCGCCCTCCAGCGGATGCCGGATCACGAACAGGCCGCCCGCGCTGAGCATCCACATCCGTCCCTGCCGATCGATCAGCAGGCGGCGTGCGGTGCGCGGCAGTTTGGCGATCTGCGCGCTGCGGCCATCGGGCCAGGTGCGGCGCAGTGAACCGGCCGAATTGAGCGTCCACAGGCTGCCATCGGCGCTGCGTTGCATGCCCACGATCTGGATCCCGGAGGCCTGCAGGGCCGGGACGAACCGGCCGCCCGGATCGACCTGGCGGCCGGTGCCGTGTTCGTTGCCGACCAGCAACGCGCCCTGCGCGTCGCGGGCGATCGACCAGGTAGGCGCGGCCGGCATGCCCTGCGAGGCGTCCCAGTTCTCGATCCATTCGTAGCCGGCCCAGCGCACCAGGCCTTCGCCATCGACGGTCATCCAGACATCGCCATCGCGGTCCACCAGGATCGCATCGCTGCTGCCGGGCGGCAGCCCGTTGTCGGCGCCGAAACTGCGCCAGCGGCCGTTCTCCCAGCGCGCCAGCCCGTCGTTGCGACGTACCAGCACGCGTCCTTCGCGGTCCAGCACCAACGGCGCCTGTCGCCCGATGGTTCTGCCATCGAGCAAGGGCAGCGGCCGCACGCTGAATTTGCTGGCGCCCGGCGCGCGATAGAGCAGGTTGCCGGTGCCGCGGACCCACAGTGCGCCGTCGTGATCCCGCAATACGCTGTACCAGCGATCTTCCGGCACGCCTTGGTCCGGCCCGTACACCTGCACCTTGCGTTGCGCATCGATGGCGCACAGCCGCTTGGCGCAGCCGGCCCACAAGGTGTCGCCGTCCACCGACAGGCTCAGCACCTTGGACAGCTCGGGCACGCGCACCCGGGTGGCGGTGTCCAGCAGCGGCTCGCTATGCCAGTGGCCGTTGCCGCGTGCGCTCAATCGTTCCAGCGTGCCGCCATTGGCCAGCACCGTGCCCCAGGAGGGACTGGCCAGCAGCATGTCTTCCTGCAGGTGTTCGGCCTCGTCGGGGGCCAGTTTGCGGAAGCCGTGCTCGTCGCCGACGAACAGGGCCTGGAAGCCGGCCACCCACAGCCGCCCGTCGGCGGCTTCGGCCATCGAGGTGATCGGTTCGTTGCGCAGGCCATCCAGCATCACCTGCTGGAAGCTGCGCCCGTTGTAGCGATACAGGCCGCTTTCGGTACACACCCACAGCAGCGTGGCGCGGGTCTGCAGCAGGCAGGTGCCGGCCAGCCCGAGCAAGCCCTGGTCGTGGGCGTAGCGACGAATGCTCGCGCTCTGCGCGCCGGCCAGATCGGCCAGCGACAGCAAGGCCAGCAGCAGCACCGCCAAGAACGGTGCACGCCGGCCTGACGACCTGCATTGACGGTACTCAACCCCCACGAGCGTTGCACTCTCCCACGCATCGGCGCGTGTGGTCCGCGCCCCTCGCGCGGGTGTCTCACGCTTGCCATGGGCGGCCCCCATAGCAGGCCGCAGTAAACCGACTAGCGGCTGTTCACGCGTGTTTCTTTAATGCTTAAGCAGGCATGGCGGCGTGAGTGCGCAGCGCGCACGGCCATTGCCGGGCGCGTGTTGTTCCCTGGGCCGGACCCTGTCGCTGCAGGCGCGATCACGCCGATGGCTTGATGCCGGTCGCGCAACGGCTGCATGGCTGCCCGCACGCAGGCGTCGCAGCGGACACGTCTTTCCCGGCAAGGCGTCCGTGGGAGGCTACGTGCCCGGCCGGTCGACACATCGCAGCATTGGCACTGCCTTTCGACCTGCGTCCAGGCGCAGGCTCAGCCGCTGGCCGCGGCGTCGTAGCGCACATGGTCGTAATCGATGCGGTTGCGTCCATTGCGCTTGGCGCGATAGAGCGCGGCATCGGCGCGCGCCAGCAGCTGTTCCAGGGTTTCGCCCGGCTGGAACCAGGCCACCCCGACCGAGCAGGTCACCGGCAGCACGCCACCATCGATCGGGTAGTTGCCGCAGATCCCGCGATGCAACGCCTGCAGGCGATGGGTGGACTGGGCACTGAGCCCCGGCAGCAGCGCCAGCAATTCCTCGCCGCCGTAGCGACCGATGCGGTCGTCGCCGCGCACCAGCGTATCCAGGCGCCGGCCGACTTCGGCCAGCACCGCGTCCCCGGCCAGGTGGCCGTGCTGATCGTTGACCAGCTTGAAGTGGTCCAGGTCGATCAACACCACCGCCAGCGGCCACGCGCTGGTGTCGGCACGCGCCAGCATGCCGCGCAGCGCGTGCAGGATGCCGGCGCGATTGAGCAGCCCGGTCAGCTCATCGTGGGTGGCCTTGAGCGCGAGCTCGGCGCGTGCCGCCTCCAGCTCGCGCTTGTCCTGTTCCAGCTCGGCAGTGCGCTCGGCCACCAGTTGCTCCAGTTCGCGTTTGCGCCGCAGCAGCTTGCGCGTGCGCCAGCGCAGCAGCGCGATCACCGCGGCAATGCCCAGCAGCACGTACCCGGCCACTGCCGGCACGCCGCGCCACCACGGCGGGCGCAGCACGAAACGCAGCCGCGCGACCGGGCTGGCGCTGCGCTGGTAGGCATCCAGCGCCTGGACTTCCAGCGTGTAGGTGCCGGGCGGCAACAGCGGGTAGGTGAGGTGACTGAGCGAGGTCTGGGTCCAGCGTGCCTGGTGGCCCTCCACCCGGTAGCGGAAGCTGATGCGGTCCGGGCCGCCTTCGGCGCCGGGCGCGCTGATGTCCACATCCAGCGGCACCTGCGACCAGTCGACCTGCGCCCCCGGCGTGATCGCCTGGTTGCCACGCCGCACGCGCAGGATGTCCACGCGCAAGGGCGGTGCGGCGAACACGCGCAACGGATCGATCAGATGGGTGGCACCGCGGCTGCTGCCGAGCCAGATGCTGCCATCCCCGTCCTCGAAGAACGCATTGGCCGACATGTCGTCCCACAACAGGCCCTCGGTGCGCGTGGCCCGCGACCAATGGCCGTTTTGCAGCATGTCCAGGCCCTGGCTGCTGCCCAACCACAGCCGGCCCTCGCGGTCGTGGCGCAGGATGAACGGCATCACCCGCGCCACCAGCGGATCGTCGACCGCGCGCAGCGCCAGCACGCCATCGGCCTGCAGGCGGCCATGCCACAGCCCGGTGTCGCGCAGCGAGATCCACAGCTCGCCATCGGGAGCAAAATCGATCAGAAAGAAATCCTGGCTGGGCAGCGCGCCACGCACCTGCACACGTTGCCAGGCGCCATCTGCCTGCCGCTTGTAGAGCCCCTCGCGGGTGCTGGCCCAGAGCCGGCCCTGGGGATCGAGATCGACATCGCCCACGAACGCGGCCGGCACGCCCGGATCGCGGATGGCCTGGTATGGCGCGCCCGGCGGCATGCGATACAGGCCGCGCGGGGTGGTGATCCACAAGGTGCCGGCGGCGTCGAACAACAGCTTGTTGATCGGCAGGCCCAGCTGCAGCACATCGACGGTCCGGCCGCTGCGCGGATCGCGCCGCGCCAATGCGCCGGACGAGCGTGCCACCCAGGCGGCGCCGTCTGTCGGCGAGAGCGCCAGGGAGATCGACTGCAGCAGCGGCTGGCCGTCGTCCAGCGTCCAGGGCTGCATGCGCCCGCTGCGCGGATCCAGCACATTGGAGCCGGCATCGCCGCCGACCAGCAGCTCGCCGCTAGGCAGGCGCTGGATCATCCAGGTCGGCGCTTCCGCCAGGCCCTGGCTCTCGTCCCAGTGTTCGATGTTGCCGTAGCCCAGCCAGCGCTGCACGCCCAGGCCACGGGTACCGATCCACAGCTGGCCGCTGCGCTGCATCAGCAACGGGCCGACCATCGGGCTGATCGGCAGCCCCTGGTCGTGGCCGAAGTAGCGCCAGTGATCGCCTTCCCAGCGCACCAGGCCGCGATCGGAGCGGGTCAGCAGGCGGCCCTGTACATCTTCGGACAGGGTGGTGGCGGCCGAGAGCGTGTCGAAGCTGGTGCCTGCCGGCGCCGCATGGTTGCGGAATACACGCTCTCCCGGCGCGCGCGACAGCACCAGGCCGCCGCCGCGCAGCCACAGGGTGTTCTGGTGGTCGCGAAAGATCGCCCGCCACTGCCGCTCCGGCACTCCGTCGGCTTCGCCGAGCAACTCGGTGCGTCCGTTCTCGTCGATCCGGCAGACGTGCGGCCCGCAGCTGCTCCAGAGTGCCGTGCCATCGGCAAGTAACGCCTTGCCGGCGGGCAGGCTGGTGCCATCGGCCAGCTGCAACGGCAGCGGGTGCACCGACCAGCCGCCCGTGTGATCCGGCGACAGGCGCAGCAAGGCGTTCTCGCTGACCACCACCATGCCGCCGGCATAGGCAGCCAGCACATTGCCGCTGTCGGCGCGGATCGGTTTGCCGTCACGCAGCAGCTGCACGAACGCACCGCCGTCGCGCACGAACACGCCGTTGGCGCTGGCAACCCATAACCGTCCTGCAGCATCCAGCGCCAGGGCGCGGATATAGCGCGCATCCAGGCCACTCTCTTGGCCAACCGGGATGAAGCTCTCGCGCTCGAAGCGGTGCAGGGCCAGCTCGGTGCCCACCCAGACCACGCCCTGGCGGTCTTCGAGCAGGCTGTTGACGGTCATGCCCTGCAGGCCATCGGCCTGGGCGTAGTCGCGGAAGCTGTAGGTCTGCGCCCGCGCGTTGCCGCACGCCAGCAGCACGGCAATCCAAAGACAGCCCCAGGCCCACCAGTGGCCGCGTCGTGACGCAATCGGAGCGAACAGCGCAGACACGTTGGGCATCGGTTCCCGCCGACTTTGGCGTGGGTGAGTGATGGCGATTGGCGGTATCAATCGTCCTGTGGCGTTGACGGCTGACCAGCGAAAAACTTGAGGCAGTTCACAGTTATGGATGTGTCCGCTAGGCAGTCAAATCCCTGGCGGCGTCGAAGGCGGTATCGAACATGCGTTGCACGGGCGGTGCGAATTCGCTGGCGAAGCTGGACAGCAGGAACAGCCCCAGCAACACCGTCAGCGGCAGGCCCAGCTGCATCGGATTCAGCGCCGGCGCGGCCTTGGCCAGCGCGCCGAAGGCCAGGTTGACCGCCAGCATCGCCACCATCATCGGCAGTGCCAGCGTGAGCCCGCCGCGCAGGATCTGCAGGAACAGGGTCGGCGCCACCTCGGCGAAGGCAGCGGCGTCGGGAAGCGCGGTGCCGATCGGCAGGGCCTTGTAGCTGTCCACCAGCAATGCGATCACTGCCAGGTGTCCGTTGGCCGCGAAGAACAGCAAGCCGAACCCGAGATAGAACCACTGCGCGATCACCCCCGAGGTGACCCCGCGCAGCGGGTCGGACATCTGCGCAAACGACAGGCCGGTGGACTGCGACACCAGTTCGCCGGCCATCGCGCCGGCCTCGAAGATCAGCTTGAGCATGAAGCCCATGCTGGCGCCCACCGCCAGCTCGCGGGCGACGCTGAGCACCGCCTGCGCGGTGAAACCGTCCCAATCCGGCACCGGCGGCAGCAGCGGCGCCAGCACCATCGACAAGGTCCCGGCCAGCATCACCCGCACCCGTCCCGGCACCGCGCGGGTGCCGATCAACGGCATCGCGGTCAGCAACGCACCGGTGCGCAGCATGGTCCACATGATCGCCCCGACCATCGCAAACGCGCGCTGGCCGTCGATCACCATCTGGGTGGCAGCATCCATCCGGCCGGGTCCGCTAGCCGATCAGATGCGGTATGCGCTGGAACAGCGCAATGGTGAACTCCACCAGATGCCCCAGCAGCATGCTGCCGGTGGCAAACAAGGTGGCCGTCAACGCCACCGCCTTGGCCACGAAGGCGATGGTCGGTTCGTTCAACTGGGTGGCAGCCTGCACCACGCCGATCACGACACCGACGACCAGCACCGCCAGCAACATCGGGCCGGCAATCCACAGGACGGTGACCAGGCCACCACGCAATTCGGTCAGGGCGATTTCAGGGCTCATGGGTGTGGTGATGCAAGTGGGGTGCCAAAGGACGGGATTGGGGAATCGGGAATCGGGAAGCGGGGGATGAGGTCTGAAGCTAGTGCGATGGTGTGTGGGCTGACCGAGGTGCGGTCTGCAGAGGCTCGCCCCTCTCCAGCGGGAGAGAGGGGTTGGGTGAGGGTGCGAGGCGAAGCCATGCGTCTTGGAGCGTCGCTCAGCTGGGTGCTTCGGCCGCTATCGGCTGCACTGGCTGGCGCGCTTACTGTGTGCCCTGCGTTTGCTGCGCGACTTCGGGACCCCATGCCGAAGCGGCAGGCCGGGTCGACACGCCGGCAGGGCGGCACGCATGCAGACCTTGCGGCTACGACGCGTTGAAGCTCGCGGCCAGTGTGCCCACCACCAGCACCCAGCCATCCACCAGGATGAACAGCAGGATCTTGAACGGCGCCGAGATCAACATCGGCGACAGCATCATCATGCCCATCGACATCAGCACGCTGGCGACCACCAGATCGATGATCACGAACGGGATGAAGATCAGAAAGCCGATCTCGAACGCCGTCTTCAGCTCGCTGGTCACGAACGAGGCCACCAGCACCGGGAACGGCACCGCGTCCGGGCCGGCGTACTTGCCGTCGCCGGCCATGCCGGCGAAGGTCATCAGGTCGGTCTCGCGGATCTGCGCCAGCATGAAGGCACGCAGCGGCTGGGTGGTCAGCGTCCAGGCGGTCTGGAAATCGATCTGGTTGTTGAGGTACGGCGACAGGCCCGCACCCCACATCTTCTGCCACACCGGCATCATCACCAGCGCGGTCAGAAACATCGACAGCCCCAGCAGTACCTGGTTGGACGGGGTCTGGCCGGTGCCCAGCGCCTGGCGCAGCAGGCCCAGCACGATGGTGATGCGGGTGAAGGCGGTCAGCACCAGCAGCATCGACGGCAGCAGGGTGATCGCCGTCATCAGTAGCAAGGTCTGCAGCGGCAGGCTCACCGGCTGGTCGCCGATGCGGCCGACGCTGACATTAGGCAACGACGGCAGCTGATTGGCGCCGGCCGGAGCGGCCGCCGGCGCGGCGGCCTGGGCCATGGCCGGCAATGCGGCGGGCGTGGCAGCGGCCAACAGCGGGCAGCTCATCACCAGCAGGATCAGCACCAGGCGGAGGCTGCGCCCCCAGCGATTCCAACGACTCAACATGTCACGGGTCCTTGCGCAGCTTCTGTGCCAGCAGCTGGGCGAAATTGGGAAGTTGCTTGAAGTTGGGCAGGGTGGGGGCGGGCGCGGACGGCAGCGGTTCGGACAGGGTGTGCAAGGTGTTGATGCCGCCGGCGGTGACGCCGAGCAACAACTGCTGGCCGTTGACCTCCACCACCACCACGCGTTCCTTGGCACCCACCGCCAGGCTGGTCACCACCCGCAGACCCTCGCTGCTGCGGAAACCGCTGCCGGGCATGCGCTTGAGCAACCAGCCCAGGCCGACGATCAGCGCCAGCACCAGCAGCAATGCAAACACCGCGCCAAACAGGCTGGGCGAGGACGGCGCCTGCGCGCCGACCTGGGTGGCCTTGGCCGCGACCGGCGCGGCAGCGGCCAGCAGGCCGATCACCGCAGCCTCCGGATCCGTTCGCTGGGGCTGACCACGTCGGTCAGGCGGATGCCGAAGCGGTCGTTGATGACGACGACTTCGCCATGCGCGATCAAGGTGCCGTTGACGTACACGTCCAGCGGCTCGCCGGCGCCGCGCTCCAGTTCCACCACCGAGCCCTGGTTGAGCTGCAGCAGGTTACGGATCGGGATGCGCGCGCGGCCCACTTCCAGCGACAGCGTCACCGGCACGTCCAGGATGACGTCCAGGTTGAGGTCGGTGGCATTCTGGTCGTGCTCGGCCTGCAGGCTGTCGAAGGTGGCAGGCGCGGCGTCGAGGATGTCGGAGTTGATCATTTGCTGGAGTCCTGGGAGGGAACGGCGCGTGGGGCTTGCACGCCGGGCGGGCGTACGGCGGTGATCTTGACGGCGTTGTTGCCATTGGAAACGCCGAATTCGCCGGTGAACAACGGAATGTCTTCCACGCACAGCGGCACCTGTGCGGGCAGGTCGATCGGCAGGATGTCGCCGATCTTCAGGCCGGTGAGCTGGCGCAGGCTCATGCGCTTGCTGGCCAGCACGCTGGACAGGGTCACCTCGGCGGTATCCAGCTGCTCGCGCAGCATCACGTTCCAGGAGTCGTCGCGGTCGTTGCGGTCGCTTTGGATGCCGGCATCGAGCAGTTCGCGGATCGGCTCCAGCATCGAATACGGCAGGGTGATGTGGATCTCGCCGCCGCCGCCTTCCAGTTCGACATGGAAGCGGCACACCACCACGTACTCGCGCGGGGTGACGATGTTGGCGAAGTGCGGGTTGATCTCCGAGTTGATGTACTCGAAATCCACTTCCATCACCGGCGCCCAGGCTTCCTTGAGGTCGGCGAAGGTCTGCTTGAGCATCAGCTGCACCACGCGCATCTCGGTGGCGGTGAATTCGCGACCTTCGATACGGGTGTGGTAACGGCCGTCGCCACCGAAGAAGTTGTCCACCACGGTGAACACCAGCGTGGGTTCGAACACGATCAGGCCGGTGCCGCGCAGCGGCTTGAAGCGGATCAGGTTGAGGTTGGTGGGCACATACAGCGAATGCATGTACTCGTTGAACTTGACCAGGTCGATGCCGCGCACCGACAGGTCGGCCGAACGCCGGATCAGGTTGAACAGGCCGATGCGCCACAGCCGCGCGAAGCGCTCGTTGACCATCTCCAGGGTCGGCATGCGGCCGCGGATGATGCGGTCCTGGCTGGACAGGTCGTACTGGCGCGCCTCGCCGGGCAGCGGCTCCGGCTCGGTGTTGACCGCACCCGAATCCACGCCATGCAGCAGGGCATCGATTTCGTCCTGGGAAAGCAGATCGCTGACGCTCATGGGGCAGGCCTTACTGGGTGACGAAACTGGTGAACAGCAGTTCTTCGACGCACTTCTTGCCGGTCTCGCTGGTCATGACCTTCTGCGCTTCGGCCAGGGCGGCCTTCTGCAGCTTCTGCTTGCCGACCAGGTCGGCCACATCGGTGGCCTTGACCTGCGACAGCAGCATCAGCAGATGCGCGCGGATGGCCGGGGCGTTTTCGGTGATCAGCTTGAGGTCTTCCGGGTCGCGGGTGACCAGCTGCACTTCGACCTGCAGGTACTGCGGGCCGTCGCCGGGATCGGCCAGGTTGACCACGATTGCCGGATCCATCGGGAAGTACTGCGCCGGCTTGGGCACCTCGGCCACCTTGGGCGCGGCGTGCTTGCCGTCTTTCTCCTCGCCCTTGTGGCCGAAGAAGAACCAGGCGCCGCCGCCGGCAGCGGCCAGCACCACGACCCCGACGGCGATCAGCAGAAGTTTCTTGCCGCCCTTCTTCTTGTCGCCCTTGTCGTCTTTGTCTTCGGTCTTCTTGGGTTTTTCCGCGGCTGCCACAGTCTGCTCCAGGGGGAATGCTCACCCAGTGGATGCAATTGGCATGCCAATCCGGCGACGGTTTCCTGGCGCGCGTGCAGCTTCAACGGCAAAACCCCCGCAGGCCTTGCGCTGCGAGGGTCGTGGGGGTGCTGTCCGAGCTTGCCGGCACCCAGGTTCCAGCCGCGCCGGGGCGTGCCCGGCGCGCGTGCTCAGGCGTAGGCGTCCAGCAATCCACGCTGGCGTAACACCACCGACGGAATTCCGACGGGCGGGCTATCGTCCAGGCTGAGGCCATTGCCATCGCTGCCGCCGCCATTGCGGTTGCCGGACTGGCTCTTCTGTTGCTGGCCGACATCGGCCTGACCGAGCTGGAAGCCGTTCTGGCTGAGCATGTCGCGCAGGCGCGGCAGGCTCTGCTCCAGCGCCTGGCGCACGTCGGCATTGGCGGAGCTGAAGCTGGCATTGACCTTGTCGCCGTCCAGATGCAGCCGCACCTCGACCGGGCCCATCTCGTTCGGGGTTACCTTGATGTGGGCATGGCCGATCTTCTGGTCGGCCAGCCAGCTCAGGCGCGCGCCGATGGCGTCGTCGAAGGTGTCGCTGCCCATCTCCGGGGTCGGCGTGGGCGAGGCGCTGAACACCGGCGCCGGGTCCTGCAAGCGGCCGAGTGCGGCCGCCGTGGTGGTCGGCAGCACGAACGCCGGGGCGTCCGGCGCGGCCGGGCCGGCGCTGTCGTCGGTGCCCGGGTCCAGCGCCTTGGTCGCCATGCTCATTAGCGCAGCTGCCTGGGCGTCGCCGCTCAAGGCGGTGACGGAGGTGGGCTTGGCGCCTGTGGCGGCAGCCGGTGCCAGCGCGCCCAACGAGGGCAGGGCGGTGCCGGCGGTCGCGGGTGCGGTGGGTGCGGCCGCGTCGATCGGCAGCGCGGTTGCAGCCGGCGTGGCGCCGGCACTGGCGGTCACCCCGGCCGCCAGTGCCGCAGCCGCGGCCTCCAGCACATCGCTGCCGGGCAGTGCCTGCGCCAGCAGACCCATGCCGAAGCCGCCCAGGCCCGGCGGTGGCCAGCCGGCGTCGGTGGCGGTGGCTGCGTCGGCCGGCGCGTCTTCGCCGTTGCTCGCGGTCTTGCCGCCCTTGCCGGCCTTTGCGGTGGTGGCAGCACTACTACCGTCGGCGGCAGACGACTCCTTGGCGGTGCCGGACTTGGCAGCCTTGGCATCGCCGTCCTGCGCGCGCGGGCGTGCGGTGGCGTCGCCCGGCGCGTCGTCGCCGTGGTCGTCGTCGCTGCGCTGCCTGTCGGACTGGTTGGGCTTGGGCGCAGCCTGCTTGGCCGGCACGCGCTCGGGCGCCTGCGGCGGGGCCTGGTTCGGCGTGTTGGCCGGGTTGAGCATGCGCGCGAACTGATCCTGGCCAGCGTCCGGCTCGGACGAGGGATCGCTGTAGCTGGATTTCTTGCCGGTGCCGGCGAGTGCGCCGAGGCCGGCGGCAAAAGCGGACAAGGGGTTCATGCGGATTCTCCGTGGGTATCTTCGCTGCGGGCCAGGCGCGAACGACGCGCGCCGAGGTCGTCCATCTCACGCTGGTCGCGGCGTTCGATCACCTTGTTCTCCTGCGCGCGGTAGCTGGCGGCCAGTTGCTCCAGTACCTGTTTCTCGCGGCTGGCCAGCAGCAGCCGGGTGCGCTCGGCTTCCACCTTGTTGCGGTTGGTTTCCACGGTCTGGGCCTGTTGCAGCACGGCGCTGTCGAGCCGGTCCAGGAAGGCGCGGCGGTTGCTCAGCGCCACGGCGCTGGTGCCGGCCATGTGGCTGTTGGCGTATTCCTCGGCGTAGCGGCGCAGTTCGTCCAGGCGTGACTGGTGGGTGTCCAGGACGCGCTGGCGCTCGGCCAGGTCGCGCGCGACCTTGTCTTCCTGTTCCTGGGCGCGGCGCAGCAGGGGGTCGATCCGTTTGGATTGCATCATGGATTAATTCTCCGGTTCCACCAGCTGCTGCAGCGCGGACAGGCTGTCGCTCAGAACCGACGCCTTGTGCACATCCTGGCCAAGGAATTCGACGATCTCAGGCCAGCGCGCCAGGGCTTCGTCGGTGGCCGGGTCGCTGCCGCGCTGGTAGGCGCCGATGGCGATCAGGTCGCGGTTGGCGGTGTAGGCCGACAGCAGGCGCTTGAGCTTGCGGATGCGCAGGCGCCAGGTGTCGTCGGCGATATCCTGCACCACGCGGCTGACCGAGGATTCCAGGTCGATGGCCGGGTACAGGCCGCTGTCGGCAACCCGACGCGACAGCAGGATATGGCCGTCCAGGATGGCGCGCGCGGCGTCGGCGATGGGGTCCTGCGGGTCGTCGCCCTCGGTCAGCACGGTGTAGAAGGCGGTGATCGAGCCGCGCCCCTTGGCGCCGTTGCCGGCGCGTTCCACCAGCGCCGGCAATTTGGCGAACACCGACGGCGGGTAGCCGCGGGTGGTCGGAGGCTCGCCGACCGACAGGCCGATCTCGCGCTGCGCCTGGGCGAAACGGGTCAGCGAATCCATCAGCAACAACACGTTCAGGCCCTGGTCGCGGAACCATTCGGCGATGGCGGTGG
Source organism: Xanthomonas sp. WHRI 8393 (assembly GCF_040203315.1). Taxonomy (NCBI): domain Bacteria; kingdom Pseudomonadati; phylum Pseudomonadota; class Gammaproteobacteria; order Lysobacterales; family Lysobacteraceae; genus Xanthomonas; species Xanthomonas sp. WHRI 8393. Next base: position 17,216 of record NZ_JBEGGL010000006.1, read on the forward strand.
CGCGGTAGGCGCCATGCAGGCGCGCCAACGGCGGCCGGTCGGCCGGGGCGGCCACCACCACGGCGCGACGCAGGCCTTCCTCGCCCAGCGTGGTTTCGACGAAGTCGCGCACTTCGCGGCCACGTTCGCCGATCAGCCCGACCACGATGACGTCGGCCGAGGTGAAGCGGGTCATCATGCCGAGCAGCGTCGATTTACCGACGCCGGAGCCGGCGAACAGGCCCACACGCTGGCCGCGGCCGATCGGCAGCATGGCGTTGATGGCGCGCACGCCCACGTCCAGCGAGGTGGTGATGGGCTCGCGCGCCAGCGGGTTGATCGACACGCCGGCCATGCTGACGCTGCCTTCGCCGCGGATCGGGCCCTTGCCGTCCAGCGGGGTACCGTCGCTGTCGATGACGCGGCCGAGCAGGCCTTCGCCCACTTCCACGCCGCCGCGGCGCCGCGAGGGCACCACGCGGGCGTTCGGCAGCAGGCCATGCAGTTCGGCGCTGGGCATCAGGTAGGTGCGTTCGCCGGCGAAGCCGACCACTTCGGCATCGACCCAGCCGCCGTCGACTTCGACCTTGCAGGTGGCGCCCATCGGTGCCTCGCAGCCGGTGGCTTCCAGGGTCAGGCCGACTGCCCGGCGCAGGATGCCTTCGCGGATCAGGGTGCGGCCTGCGCTCGGTTCCAGCCCGAGCCCGCTCAGGCGGGTGGCCAGGCGCAGGTTGCGCGCGTCCAGCCAGTCGGCCGGGGTGGCGCCCAGCAGGGCGCTCACAGGCCCGCTCCGGATTTGCGCATGACTGTCTCCAGCGCGGCCCGCAGGCGCGCGTCCAAGGTGCCGTCCACGCGCACGCTCTCGGCATGCACGCGCAGGTCGCCGCGGCTCAGGCTCAGGTCCGGGGCCACGCGGGTGGTGCTGCTGGGCGCCAGATGCGGCAGCAGCGCGGTGATGTCGTCCGGGTGCAGGCGCACTTCCACCTCGCGGCCGGCGCCGCCGACCGCATCGATGGCCTCCTGCACCAGCTCGGCCAGCAGCTGCGGGTCGGCCTGGTAGGCACGCCCGACCAGCGAGCCGGCGATGCGCACGGCCAGCTCGCCGAGCGCGCCGACCACTTCGTTCTCCAGCCGCGCCAGCGGGCGGGTGAAGTTGTCCAGGATGCCGTCGATCTGCGCGGTCAGGCGGCGCACTTCGGACTGGCCCTGGGCAAAGCCTTCGGCATGGCCGCGGGCGAAGCCTTCCTGCTGGGCGGCGTCCTCGATCGCCTGGATCTCTTCCAGGGTCGGCGGACGCAGCACCGGCTCGAGCACGGCCGGCTCGTCGTACTCCGGCGCCGGCGGGGCCGGCTCCAGGTGCAGGTCGGGGGCCAGCCAGCGGGTGACGATGTCGTTCATACCATCGCCTCCGCACCGGCGCCGCCGAGGCTGATGGCGCCTTCGTCAGCCAGGCGGCGGACGATGGTGAGGATTTCCTTCTGCGCCGCTTCCACGTCGGCCAGGCGCACCGGGCCGCGCGCTTCCATGTCCTCGAGCAGGATCTCGGCGGCGCGCTGGGACATGTTGCGGGTGATCTTCTCGCGCACCTTGACGTCGGCACCGCGCAGGGCCAGGCCCAGGCGCTCGCCGGAGACCTCGCGCAGCAGCGTCTGCAGGCCGCGGTCGTCCAGGTCCACCAGGTTGTCGAACACGAACATCAGGTCCTGGATCTTGCCGGCCAGGTCGGCGTCGATCTTGCCGATCTCGCCCAGCACGCCCTGGTCGGCGCCGGTGTCCAGGAAGTTGAGGATGTTGGCGGCCACCTTGATGCCACCCACATTGGACGACTTGAGGTTCTGATTGCCGGAAAACTGGCGCTCCATGATGTCGTTGAGCTCGCTCAGCGCATTGGGCGGGATGCCGTCCAGGGTGGCGATGCGCAGCAGCACGTCGGCGCGGGTGCGCTCGGGCAGCAGCTTCAGGGCCTCGGCGGCCTGGTCGCTGTCCAGATGCGCCATGACGATGGCGATGATCTGCGGGTGCTCGTTGCGCACCAGGTCGGCCACCGCGCGCGGGTCCATCCACTTCAGGGTGTCCAGGCCGGTGGTGTTGCGGCCGAGCAGGATGCGGTCGATCAGGCCACCGGCCTTGTCGGCGCCCAGCGCCTGGATCAGCACGTTGCGGATGTAGTCGTCGGCGCCCACGCCCAGCGAGGTCTTGCCGGCCAGTTCGCCGTTGAAGTCGTCCATCACCTTCTCGACCTGATCGCGCGAGATGCCGGTCATGGTGGCCATGGCGATGCCGATCTTCTGCACCTCCTTGGGGTCCATGTGCTTGAGCACTTCGGCGGCGTCGCTTTCCCCAAGCGACAGCAACAGCACGGCGGCGCGCTGTACGCCGGTCATCGGTGGTGTATCAGGCTTCACTGGCGACCCATCCCTTCACGACTTGTGCGACACGTTTTGAATCGGCTTTGACTGCTTCGCGTGCAAGACGCATGCGTTCTTCGTAGGCGTCCGGCAGCGCGATCGGGTTCTTGCGGTCCTGACCGAGCTGGGCGGTGTCCTCTTCCAGGCGCGGCATCAGGTCGTCATCGTCGACCATCCGCACGTCGGCGCTCTGCGGAGTGCCATCGTTGCCGCCCTTGGCCTGCTTTTCCTTGATTGCGGTCACGCCGGTGAGCTGGCGCAGTGTGGGGCGCACCACGCCGAACAGCAGCGCCAGCACCACAACCGCACCGACCAGCAGGCGCAGACCGTTCTGCACACGCGGGTCTTCCCACCACTTCGGACCTTCCTCGCCGGCCACCGCTTCGCGCACGAACGGGGCATTCATCACCGACACCGTGTCGCCACGGGCCGCGTCGAAGCCCACCGCCTGCTTGACCAGGCCCTCGATGCGGGTGAGCTCGGCGGCCGTCAGCGGCTGCTCGACCATCTTGCCCTTGGCACCGGGGCGCGGGACGTTGTCCAGCAGCACCGCCACCGACACCCGCTTGATGCGGCCGGCCGGCTGGCGGGTGTGTTGCAAGGTCCGGTCCAATTCGTAATTGCGGGTGGCGCTCTTGGAACTTTCGGTCGGCGCGGCCGGTGCGGCGGCCTGGCCGTTGGCAGCGGCCGGGGTGCCCGGTGCGCCGGCAGTGGCGTTTGCGGCTGGCGCCGGCGGCTGGCCGGGGCTGTTGCTGGTGGCGCCCGGGGGGCCCTGCGGGCCGGTGGCGCTGGTGCTGGTGTCGCTGACCTGTTCGCTGCGCAGCTTGGCCGGTTCGCCGTTGTAGAGCTCGCGGGCTTCCTCGACCACCGAGAAGTCCATGTCCACGCTGACTTCCGGGTTGACCCGGCCCGGGCCGGTCATCGGCTCGAGCAGCTCGCGGATACGCTGGTTGTAGGAGCTTTCCTGGCGACGCACCTGTTCGAACTGGGCGGCATGCTGGGCGGCGTCGCTGTTGGGGTCGGCGATGGAGAGCATGCGGCCGCTCTGGTCGACCACGGTGACGCGCTCGGGGGTCATGTCCGGGATGCTGGAGGCGACCAGGTTGACGATGGCATCGACCTGGTTGCGCTCCAGGCCCTGGCCGCCGCGCAGCTCCAGCACCACCGAGGCGCTGGCCACGTCACGCTGGCGGGTGAAGGCGCTGGGCTTGGGAATGGCCAGATGCACACGGGCCTCGCGCACCGGGCGCAGGGTGCCGATGGTGCGCGACAACTCGGTTTCCAGGGCGTGCTGGTAGCGGGCGTTTTCGACGAACTGGCTGACGCCGAAGCCGGGATCCTTTTCCATCAGCTCGAAGCCGCCGCCGGTTTCCTTGCCGGTCAGGCCGGAGCCGGCCAGCTTCAGGCGGGCGTCGTACAGACGGTCCTGCGGCACCGAGATGGCGCCGGTGTCCTGGTCGATCTTGAACGGGATCTGCGCGGTGCGCAGCAGGTCGGCCGCTTCGGCATTGCCCTTGTCGTCCAGGCCGGTGTACAGCGACTGGTAACCGGGCTTCTGCGACCAGAAGAACACTGCCAGACCCGCCGCCACCGCCACGGCGATCATCGCCATCATGGTCAGCTTGCGGGTGATCTGCAGGCTGCGGACACGGTCGAACCATTGCCCCGCCTTTTCGGCGTTCTGGTTCATGTTTTCTTTGGTGATCGCGAGAGCCATGTGTCGTCAACCCTTACAGCGGCATGTTCATGACGTCCTGATAAGCCTGGACGAGACGGTTGCGGACTTCCACGGTGGCACGGAAGGCCACCTGGGACTGCTGGGAGGCGACCATGACCCGTGCCAGATCGGCACTGGGGTCGCCCATTTCAAAGGCCTTGGCCAAGGCGCCGGACTTCTGCTGGGCCTCGTTGACGCCGCCGATGGCGCCGCGCAAGGTCTCGCTGAAGCTCGGTGCCTGGGTGGCCGGTGTTCCCTGCGTGCCGGCCAGCCCCTGGATCTGATTGCCGCGCGCCGCATCGCCCACCGCGCCCATCGGGCCTTGGCCCATCTGCGTCTGGTAGCTGCGGATCTGCGAGAGGATGGAGGTAACGGAGTCGCTCATGGGTGCGGTCAGCCAGGGAGGCATCCACACCAATGCAAGCGGCGTGCCGAAACTGCGCCGGGATTCCGGCGCCGGGGGCGAGGAGGGGCTTTAAGTCAGCCGCGGATGGGTCCGGCGCTGGGCAATGGCCCAGGAGTATTGGGTGCAGAGCGTCGGATCTGCGGCTTGGCTGCAGGGCCCTTGCCCGCCCACCCTCGCAGGACACGCCGCAAGTACGTCCGTGTAGGCGCTTACGCGGCATCCCTGCTGCGTAAGGTCCCGCGACGGTGGGGCGGACAAGGACCACGCGAGACGGCAGTGCATGCACCCGCGGTCTCGATCGACTAATCCGGCAACCACGCCTCACGCCAGCGATCAAGATTGCGTCCGGTGAGCATCCAGTCGCGGCGCACCACGTCACGCAAGGCCGCGCCCTTTGCCGCTGAAGCGGCCGGGTCGGCCAGATGCTCGCGGATCGCGCCGATCCAGTCGCGGTAGCGGTTTTTCACCAGGGTCACCGGCAGGTTGCCCTGGTAACAGCGCACATCGCTGGCGATCACCGGGTAGCCGCAGGCGCCGTATTCGAGCAGGCGCAGATTGCTCTTGCACTCGTTGAACAGGTTCTGTTCCACCGGCGCCAGCGCCAGGTCCAGATCCAGCGCCGCCAGTGCGGCCGGGTAATGATCGATCGGCACGCCAGGCTGGAACTGATGGATGTGCTGGCGCAGCGCAAACGGGTACATCCCCATGAACACCCATTCGACCTCGTCGGCCAGCTCGCGCACCACATCGGCGATCAGTTCCAGGTCGCCGGTGTGACTGACGCCGCCGGCCCAGCCGATGCGTGGCTTGCCACCCTGGCGTTGCTTGCGTTCGCTGCGTGCGGGCAGGTGCTCCCACCAATGCGGTGGCAGGCGGTTTTCGGCCACGCGGATGTCGCCATGCAACCCGGCGAACGCCTCGGCCAGGGCAGGGGTGGACACCACGAAGCGGTCCACCATGCCCAGCCCGCGCCGCACGGTCTTGAGGATGTCCTTGGGCATGTGCTCGCGATGCGCGTTCTTCAGCGGCAGGTTGGGCAGGTAGTCGTCCAGCTCGTAGACCTTGAACGCGCGCGACAGCGCCTGCATGCGCCGCATCGCTTCCAGTCGCGGCTCGCCGACCTGGCGTTGCAGGATCACAACGTCGGGATCCTGGCGTGCCAGCTCGCTGATCTCCAGATAGCCGTTGAACAGCACGCCTTCGACCATGCCGGCCTCGCGCAGGGCGCGCAGCGGCTGGATTACCCGGTAGTGGCCGCAGCCTTCGATATCGGCGGGGAGGGCGATCATCGTCGGCAGCGGTCGCCACGACTGCAGCGGCCGCCAACTGGCGCGCGGGTCGGCCAGCTGGAAGCCGGCGCCGGGGTCCAACGAGAAGCCCGGGTTGTAGGCCGGGTCGTTGGCCATCACCGGCAGCCAACGCGCATACATCGCTTCTTCGTCGAGTGCAGTGGCGGGTGGCGCGTCGGGCGGGTCGATCAGCAGCTGCGCGCGTGCGGCGTAGACATTGAGATAACCGGCCTGCTGCAGGCGCAGACACAGGTCGACGTCGCTCCATTGCGCCAATGCCGGTTCCTGCGCAAAGCCGCCGGCGTCCAGGAACAGCTGGCGCGGCAGCATCAGGCATTCGCCACTGAGCGCGCTGTAGTTCTGATCCAGTTGCAGGCGCTGCAGATAGCCCGATTCGTCGAACGCCGCACCTGCGAAGGCGCGCGCCGCTGGTGCCCCCAGGCCCAGCAGCAGGCCGGCGTGATGCACCGTGCCGTCGCCGCGCAGCAGCTTGCCGGCCACCGCGCCGACCTCCGGACGCAGCGCGTGGTTGAGCAGCTGCGCCAGCCAATCGGCCTTGATCGCTGCGGCACCGGCCGCCAACCACAGCAACACCTCCCCACGTGCCTGCTCGGCTGCCGCATTGCAGGCCGCTTCGCGCGAGGGCACACCGTCGAAGCGCAGCACGCGGATCTGCTGCAGGCCGAGGTTGTCGATGCCCGCCAGCCAGTCGCACAGCGCCGGCTCGGCGCTGTCGCCGCGATCCAGCAACAGCAGCTCGTAGTGCGGGTAGCCGGTGTTGGCGAGCACGCTTTCCAGGCAGCGCTGCACCTGCGCCAGGCGTCCATCCACCAGCACCAGGATGCTGACCAATGGTTGCTGTGCATGACGGTAGTCCACCGCGTGCCGGCCGGGGCCGTTGCTGCTCACCACCGCGTCCACGTACCCGCGCGCGGCAAGATGGCGGCTGATGGCGCGCTGCTCGTCTTCGTCGCCATGCCGCGTGGTGGCCGATGCCACCAGCAAGGGTTCGGCGATGTGCTGGATGCAGGCCAGGCCGTAGCGTTCGACCAGCCCAAGCTGGTAATCCAGTTCGAAGGCGTCGCTCGTTTCGGTTGCAAAGCCGCCATCGGCCACTAATGTCTGGTGCCGGAACAGCCAATGCCGCGACATCGTCGACGGTGAACTGAGCAACATGTCGAGATACAGCGCCGGCCGCATCGCCAGCCCCAGCTGACCGCCGTCCAGCGCGACCACTTCATCGGCGTAGATGGCCTGACACGTGTCCGGCAGCGCGAGCATCTCCAGCGCCAGCATCAGCAGGCCGCTGGCGGTGAACAGGCTGCCGGCCTGGACCAGCAGCACCCAGTCGATGGACTGTTGTGCGGCGATGGCTTGGTTGAGTGTCGCTGCCAGGCCTTGCGGGCCGATCAACACGCCGCGCTCGCCGTGGTTGGCAGCTTGCTCCGGCGAGCTGCTGATCACCCAAGTCTGCTGGTTCCGATAACACGCCACCGCCGCCAGGCTGGCCTGGGTTGCGGCCACCGCCGCCGCATCGCCGTCGCTGTCGACCACCATCACTGCGATCCGCGGGCCGCCCGCATGCGCCTGCAAACGTGCATCGATCAAGGCGCGCTGCACGGTGCTGGGATGACGCACCCCCAACCACGTGGCCGGCGACACGCGCTCGGCCATTCCTGCGCTCTGCATCAAGGCGTTGACCAGATCCACCGACTTGAACACCCGCGCCTTGTGCGGGCTGAGCGGGGCGACACGCACCTGGCGGTTGTCGCCGCCCTCGCGTCGCCAGCCGAGTTGGCGGATGCCCTGGCGCAGGTCCTCATGGCCCTGGTCGCCGATGCCGGGCTGATCGCGGCCGGCCTGACTGAACTGCGCACTGGACACGCGAAAATGCGTGAGCGGGCTGGACAGCAAGGCTAGGTTGCCGTGACGCAGCAGCTTGACGTAGATCGCTAGGTCGCCAACCCAGTGGATGGCCTTGCCGTTCAACATCATCAGCTCGCCACCCAGCGCCACCAGGTCGTCGCGCCGTGCAAGCACGCAACTCGGCTCGCCGATGAAGTTGATGGCGTGGTCGGCCAGGAACGACACCAGCTCCGGCCCGTCGATCAGCACGTCCTCGGCAAACGGGAAGCTGGTGGCCAGGATGTCCGGCAACGGCGCACCGTCATCGTCGATCCGCAGCCGGCGCGAGGACGCCAGCGCGGTGCCGGGGTTGCGCTCCATTGCGCCCACCAGCTGCGCGACGCAGTCCGGCTCCAGCACGTCGTCGTCGTGCAGGAATTTGACGTACTCGCCCTGCGCCAGGCCGATCCCCTTGACCGTGCTGCCGAGTTCGCCGAGGCGGGGGGTATTGCGGTGGTAGCGGATCGGAAATGGGGCGTCAGCCAGCCTCGACGCCAGCACGGCCTCGATGGCGCCATCGGCGTTGTCGTCGCAGATCACCAGCTCCAGCGCCGTGTAAGTCTGCGCCAGCACGCTGTCCAGCGCCTGCGCGAAATAGCGTGGCTTGTAGGTCGGCATGACGATGCTGACCAGGGCGTTGGACGTCATCGGCGATCGATTGTCTTGAACAGTCAAAGGTGCATCCACGGCGCAGCAGCGGGGGGAGGGAAGAGGGCCTCACAGTGCACCGGAAGACGGCGAACCTGGGCGCGCTCAGCCTAGCCGAAGATGCAACAAGCGTGCCGTGGTGCGTGAAGTGGGACGAGCCGGTTGGGGCGTGCCGCCGCACCCTGGACTGCGAGGAAGGTCGCAGCTAGGCGGCGTCCTTGCGGTACACCACCTCGATCCAGTCGGTGCGCAGGCTCCTGGGGTTCTTGGACAGCTTGGCGATGTCCCATAGCGAAAAGCCGGCTGCCTGCATCAAGTTGACCACGTCGACGAAGCTGGTGGTCTTGCCGTAGAAGTCGTACAAACCGATTTCGATCACTGCGCAGTCGGTGTGCTGCAGGATCGCTTTCGCGCCCTCCAGGACCTGACGCTCGAAGCCCTGCACATCGATCTTGAGAATATGCGCATGGGAAATCCCTAGTTCCGCGCACGCGTTGTCTAGGGTGGTCTTGCGGACTGCAATCTGCTCGTTCGACGCCTGGCGCGCATATCCAAGAGAATCGATGGAATCCGCATTGATCGGCAGCAATCCACCCAGGTGCGAGATGCCTTGCCGGTAGTACTGACTGACCTCTTCCTTCTCGCCCAGCGCCAAGCACACGGCTTTGCCGCCGAACTGCGCGGCTACTTCTTCCAGCGCGGCGAAATTCTGCGGATCCGGCTCGAACGAATAAAGCTGGCAGTCCGGATAGATCGATTTGAAATACCGGATCGACTCACCGCGATGCGCGCCAACATCCAGCACAACCGGTGCATCCGTCGTCAGCAACTGGTCGAAGAACCTGCGAGGCGAGTACGCCTGAGCATGTTCCTCGTTTCTGAGATCGGACGCGCCACAGATTGGCGAGTGCATGCCGGGCTGTGCGTTGGCTGTCTTGTCCTGGTTCATGGGGAGTTCTGCTCACCATGCTGTAGCGCACGCAGCGCTGCTTCCACCCGCACGACATCAGCCGGCGTATCCACCGCGATCGATTGGTTGCTCATCTGCACCATACGCACTTCAAAGCCAAGTTCCAGAAAACGCAGGATCTCGATGTCCTCAATGTCTTCCAACGTGGTCTTGCAAGATACCGACGCAAACGCCTGCAAGGCCTGTTTGGGAAACGCGTACGCACACACCTGCCGCCAGGCACGCCGGAACTCGCCTTGCTTGGTGACCGGGATCGCCGCGCGCGACATGTACAGCAGACGCCCATCCGGGCGAATCACCACCTTGGGCACGCTCGGGTTACGGAACTCGTCGATGTTGGCGACAGGGCAGTAACCGTTGATGACATCATTCGGTGAAGCTGCCGCAGCGTCGATCAGCAGACGCACGTCCTGCGGATTGAATAGCGGATCGTCACCTTGCACATTGATATAGGTGTCCACATTGAGCTGCTGCGCGACCTCGGCAACACGATCGGTGCCGGTCAGGCAGTCGCTGGAGGTCATCAAGGTGCGGATGCCGGCCTGCTCGCAGGTACGTTTAATCACGTCGCAATCGGTGGCGACGAGAATGCGCTCGGCTGGCGCCGCCTTGGCGCATTGCTGATAGGTGCGCACGATCATGGGCACGCCGCCCAACTCGATCAGCGGTTTTCCGGGCAGGCGCGAAGAGTCGCGCCGCGCGGGGATGATGATGGCGTAAGTCATGGAAGCCTCCTGGCAACCGATGGCGTTGAGTGGCGAGGGCGGCTCAGCCGACTCTGCCTTGCCAGAAATCAGTAGAGTTGAGCTTCAGCTGGCTGACTGCCTCGGCAGCCTCAAGTACTGCATCGGTGTCGGTGAATAGACGGTTCCACGAGTCCATCGAGAAGCCGTAGCTGTTGTCGCGAGCCACATTGAACAACGATACAAGCTTCAACGACGTCCAGCTCATATGCGGCTCCAGTGCCAGCAGACGAGACTTTGCAAAACGGTAGCTATCGACCAGCGTCTCGGCCGGGAATCCAAGCTGGCGTGCGTAGTTTTTCCACAATGACGACTCGAAGGCGTATTGGCTGAGTTCTTGAAAATGCCGATCGGGCGCAAGTTCGTTCATGGGAGAAAATTCGTCGTCCGCATGATTTGCCGGTCGCGGATCTTCTGGCATCGACCACAATGCCAGCATGTCCTGCGTCCTACCAAGCATGGCTTTCTCGGTGAAAAGGAACGGAATGTTGCGAAACCCTGCTCCCAAAGAAATTGCGATCTTTCCTTGATTGCGTTTGCCTCTAAAGTGGATATTGATGGCGTCGTGCGTTGAGCCAGTCAGCACGTTGTCGCTACGGCAACGCACCGCAAACTCGATACCTTGCTCGGCCAGATGCTCCACTCCCAGGCGTGCGGAGCGCAGCACCGCGTTGCGGTAGTGCAGGCCCAGGTTGTCCGGCTGAGGCACCAAAATCAGCTTGTCCAGCCAGGGCCTGCAGCGGTCCAGTAGTGCACTTGGTTGGTGGTCCCAGGTCACCATGCACTGGTAAGCCCAGGGGAAACGCAGGCGATTCCAGGCCAGCACCAAGGGCGTAAAGTCGAACGCGAGCCCCTGCACGAAAATGCCGGTGTCCGCCTTGGTCAGTTGGCGCGACAATTGCAGCTGGGGTAACAAACGCGAGAAATCCTGCAATTCTTGCAGCAGTGCAATGCTGCCCTGGTCGTATTCGACGGCACGCACCGTGCGGAAAGGGCCATGTGCCCTTGCAATCTGGTTCATCACCTCTGCCGCGTGATTGGAGAAGATGACGATCAGCACATCATCGGCTGATTCGTCCTCCAGCGCCGAAGGTGATTTGACCGGCAGGCCATGGACAGTCGTGCCTTGATTCTCTGGCCGTGGGCAGATGGTGTACTGCAAGTTCAATTGCCGAGCGATGGCTGGATAGAAATCGCGGAAAAACTGTCCCGCGCCCCAGCCGATCAACTTGGTGTTGCGCGGATTCAGTCCTGGATATTTGATGCTGGCTCGCTCGATCGAGCCGATTGCTAACGCCATGACAGGGCTTCCTTGTGTGCTCTACTAGTCTTACTGTGTCATTGAATTCGGAGATGCGGTTGCTTTTTTCGTCGAGCAGCTTCGCGCCGATTGCGATGGCAATTATCCAGCGCAAGGCCGCGATCGAGTCGGCGATATGGCGCTGGGCGGCTATCAGAAACCCATAAGCCGCGATACAGAGCGTGGAGTGATAGTGAGGGCTCGCCAACCACGCCCCTCGTCGTGGTCCAGCGCAACTCCTGCTTCAACTTTTGGTAATCGCGTGCGATCCGCCTGCGAGACTTGACCGTCTTCACCAAACTCTTGCACCACCTGTCTGCGGGAAGATTGGACAAGAAGTGGGAAGAAGAATTTTGCAGCCGTCAGTCATTACTTTATCTCTCCAAGCCGTGAATTTCCCTGGGCTTACTCCGCCCAGGGTGGTGGTGCGGCACCGGCGACGGGCGATGCATACAAAACGAGGTCGTAGTAGTGGCCGGGAGAGTGCTGGCGTAGGCGGAAGTGATAGCCATCGACCAATTTGTCCAGTTGTTCCACGATATCCAGTAGATCCTGGGCATAGTGATATACACAGATAGCCATACGGGGGCGCTGGGTACGGATGAGGTGAGATGCGCCTTCTAGTGCCCTGGCTTCAAACCCTTCGATGTCCAACTTCAGTAGCGTCAGCTTTTCCAACTCGTCGTCCAGGCGTGTAGTAGCCACGGAGATTCCGCCATCCGGCGATACATGGCTGGAAACAGTGCCGGTCTCCTCGAAGCGCAGCGTCGTATGTTCGTTGGAGATGGCCTTTTTTATGGCCTTGAAGTTATGCGGGGGAAGGGGGAGGGCGCTAGCGATTCCCTCCAGTTTCTGGAAGTTGATGCTATCGGGTTCGAAGGCGGTGATGCTTTCGTAGCGATAGCGGGATGCTTCTAGAAACTTGTGGACGATGGGGCCCTGAAAGGCACCGCCATCGCAGAAATGTTCACGCTGGCCCAGCTGGAACGTGCTGCTATCGGCGTATGTTGAAAAGTACTCGTTGATCGGCGTAGCCCAGCAGTCCAACAGGAGGCTGGAATCATAGGTCAGGCGGAACAGCAGGTTGCTGTAGAGCGTAAAAACGCTGAAATCGTCGTCCAGTCGATCCGCAAAGCGCAGAAATTCGTCCAGGCGCGCAAGCGTGCGCTGACGGTATACCCGGGCAGGCTCGTATACGGCGGGCAGCCCACAGTGAGCAACGGCCAGGCAGGCATCTACCCTTTCAATGCCTGCTTGCTCACATAGCTTGCGGGCCAGGCCGGATTCTCCCGGGCTGTAAGAAAAATCGATGGCCAATGCCTGGGAATGCTGGGCCGCTTGTTCGATGAACTGGTGCGAACTCCAACGCGGTACCCCATGAATGGTATCGCTGTCGCTTGGCTGGTCATCGACGGCGGCAATTACATGGCTGGAGCGCTGGACGATCTTTGGGCCATAAATGTCTCCAATGCCCGAGCGCGGTTGGAGCAAAAAGAGGGGGCGCTGCTCGAAATGCGGGATCAGCGGATCCAAGCAAGGCGCAACGCTTAGTTGCTCGATGCCCGCATTGGTGCAGAGGTCATTTGCAAACGCCCGTCCGCGCGGACTGCAAGAGAAATCGATAGCGATCGCATCAGCATACTGCCCCGCCTTGGCAAGAAACTCCTGACTGCTCCAGCGCGGCGCGCCATGAATGCGGTCCAGGCGGATGCTCTGGTCATCAATTGCGGCAACAACATGATGCAGGTCGGCAACCACCCTGGGACCGTGCACCATGCCTGCATAGGACTCGGGAGCGACGAGGAAGACAGGGCGGTTGGCAATCGCGGGTAGGCGCGCAATGACATCCTCGAGTACAGGGCGCTCCTGCTCCGCAATACGGAGAATCTGTTGGCGAAGCTGCTCATTTCTTGAGTTCATGAACGTCATCTCTCATAGGTATGAATAGGGGCGTCGTAGCGGGCGTCGAAATAGGTCTTGGCGGGCACGTCCTCGCAGTAGACACGCGGCCAGCCAAGTTCGCAGCTCCGTCCCACCTTGACGCCCCCACGCACGATGGCGCCGGTGCGCAGGATGCTGTTGCCGCCGATCTCGACGCCTGCGCCGATTTGCACACCGTTCTCTATCCAACATGACGATTTGACGCGGCATGCCGGCCCGAGGTGTGCGCCGGCGTGGATGACGGTGTTGTAGTCGATCCTGCACCCGTGCCCGACGACAGCATGGGCACCCACGAATGCGTTGAGCCCGATGGCCGTGTCAGAGCCGATGGCTGCGCTGGAGTGGATGAAGGGCTCCAGCTTGAAGCCACGTTCCATTGCCGCCTGCATCAGTTCCATGCGCTTGAAGTTGCCGAAGCGTTCGTCGAAAGCCACGAACATGGCGCTGTCGGTCGGATTCAGCACATCCAGCACGGCCAGATCGAATTCGTGTCCCGCGTCTTGCGGCACGTCGATTCTGATGACTGCCTCGTCCTGACGCGCCTGCTTCCAGGCGTGAAAGGCCAGGTCGAGGTACTCGCTGCTGCCGATGATCCACCTAGATTTCATGTTCGGTCTCCATCAGCATCGTGTACCAGCGTTCGACCAGGCGATTCATGGATTCATAGGCTCCCTGGGTAGGCAGCGGCGCGTCTGTGTGCAATGCGGACTGCACTCGTTCCATGATGTCGACGTCTTCGCCTACCACCACCTTGCTGCCGTGCATCTGTGCCAGTAGCACCTGGCTGGAAGAACCGTAAGGCTGTTTCCTGCGCGCGCTAAACCAATAGATTTCCAGGTCCGTCCGGTCCGGTGCGACGGGGATATGGTGTTCCAGCGTGAAGGAATAGCCCCCGTTGGAACTGGCGATGTGCATGTTCGGGAAGGCAAGCCAGTTAAAGTAGGCGTCCTGCTTGCCCCAGCGTTCCACTTTATCGTGCCAGCCGAAATGCTGAAGCTTAGGGATGGGTGCTTCCGGGCCGCCGAAACTGAAGCGGCGCATTTCGCGCCTCAGGGCTGTGGGCGATGTGTCCTGCAACGCATCCATGGACTCCTTGGCTTGTTCCTCGTTTACCTGGGGAGTGAAGTTGACGCTTTTGGCCAGGGTCTTGGGGTGGACAAAGCGCGGATGGTTGGCGTCCCGCAGATTCTCGTAGGCCAGCTTCCAGTTGTACCGGCCATGCCATGTGGTCACCATAACCTCGGTGTCATAGGCGTTGGAACTACTTTCCAGCAAGGCGATGAAGTCTGCCGAAAACTGCTCCTCGATTGGCATCGGGTCGGGGTCGAGGTTGACGAACAGCAGGCTTCCCACCTCACGCAAGGCGAACTCCCGCAATTTCAAACCGCGTCTTTCTTCTTCGTCGAAGCCATAGACAGCCGCGCACTCGGGGATGTTCTCAACCCGGCCATCGGCGTCGTACTTCCAGGCATGGTAAGGGCAGACCAGCGGGCGCTTTCCCACCGCTGCGGTCTGCAGCAGCGCGCTGCGGTGCAGGCAGACGTTCTCGAACGCGCGCAGGCGGCCCTGGAAGTTCTGGATTAGCACTGGAATGCCGGCGAGCCTGCGAGTGATGAAGCAGTTGTTGTCGGGCAGCAGCGTCTTCAGGCCGGCAAACAGCCAGACCTTGCGGAATATCTTGCGCTGTTCGCGGGCGAAGATGTCCGTCGACAGGTAGTAGCTGGGGTGCATTCGCGATCGCATCGGCGCGGCTTCCTCAGGAATCCTTGTGGTAGATGATCCGGGCCGGGTTGCCGAACACGCTGGCGCCGGCCGGCACGTCCTTGACCACGACCGCACCGGCGCCGACGACGGCGCTGTCGCCGATGTGGATGCCGGGCAGGATGGTGGCGTGCGGGTGCACGATGGCGTGCTCACCGATCCGTGCGCCGCCGCCGACGAAGGTCATTGCCCCGATTTGCGCATAGTCCCCGACACGGACATCGTGCCCAAGCATGGTGTTGGCTTGCACGTTGACGAAGTCGCCCAGCCATACGTCGGGGCTGAGCTGCACGCGGTGGCACAGGAAGCAGCCAGTGCCGATATGTACGCGCGGGCTCACGAACGCGCCGGTGAGAATGCTGATGAACTGCGCGCCTTGCGCCAGCAATGGCTGCGCATAGCGCTGGCGCGAATGCGGATCGCCGATCGCGCAGACGAAGCGTTCTTCATCTTGCGGCTGGTACGCGAGCGGGCAGCCGACGATGGTCAGATCGCAGCCTAGACCGTCCAGCATCTGCGGGCGCGTGTCGAGAAAGCCCACCGGACGCCACTGCGTTCCGCACGCCGGATCGCCCTGCATCTGCGCCAGGACCTCGCGCCCCCATCCGCCAGCGCCGATGATCAATACGGGATGGGTCATAGGATCGAGCCGCCGTCCATGACCAGACTGGTTCCGGTGACCCAGCGGCTGGCGTCGGCCAGCAGGTAGATCGCGGCATTGGCTACGTCCTGCGGTTCGCCCAGGCCCAGCGGATGCCGCGCCTTCTGCGCCTCAAGCTGGTCGGCGCCCCACATCGGCGTGGCCACGGCCGACGGGGAAATACCGTTGACCCTGATCCTGCGCTTTGCCTGTTCCAGCGCCAGGCACTTGATGATGCCGATGAGGCCGGCTTTCATCGCCGAATACGGCCCTACGCCGCGTGTGCCGAGGTGCGCGGCAGTGGATAGCATGAACACGATCGAGCCCTGCGGGGCGATGGCATTTGCCTGCAGCAGGCGCTGCGTCAGCATCACCGGAGCGAGAAAATTGACCGTGTACATCTCGGTCATCGCCGCCTCGCTCAGCTGCCGGATCGGGCAGTGCTTCTGCATGCCCGCGCAGTGCACCACGCCATGTACCGTCATACCCGCCGCGGCAGCCAATGCCTCGCGATCGGCGGCGCTGGTCAGGTCGCCGAGCACGCCAACGTGGCCCGTGCCCTGCAGCTGCGCCTGGGTCTGGGCGAGGCGGTCTCTGTCGCGGCCGGCGAGAACCATCTGAGCACCTCGCTGCGCGCAGGCGATAGCGATCTGCCGGCCTAGCCCCGACGACGCTCCCGTCACCAGGATCGTCTTGCCGCCGAGCGAAAACGCCGTGCGTGCTGGCGTGTTCATGCGTAGATGTCCATCGGCACAGTGAGGCCGCCGTCCACGACGAAATAGTTACGCGTGATCCAGCGGCTCGCATCGGCCAGCAGGAACGTGGTGGCGTAGGCGACGTCCTCCGGCTCGCCCATGCCAAGTGGCGTCAGTTCGAACAGCCCTTCCATGTTGCCGCCGCTGCCCTGCAGGCCATCTAGCAGTGGCGTGCGCACGTAACCCGGGGCGATACAGTTGGCGCGGATGCCGTTTTTGGCAACTTCCTGCGCCAGCGATCTCACCATGCCGAGCAGGGCGCTCTTGCTGGCCGCGTACGCGCTGCTTGCCATCGGTCCGATGTGCGAGGCAACCGAAGCGACGAACACCAGCGAGCCGTTCGCGGCAATGCGCTTCTTCGCCAGCAGGCCCCGGGTCAGCAGCATCGGTGCGAATGTGTTGCTGGAGAAGATCTCGTTCAAATGGGCTCGATTGACCAGGCGCAGCGGAACCAGCCGGGAGATCCCGGCCGCGTGCGCCATCCCGTTCAAGACGCCGACGTCGGCGACCAGGCGATCGATGTCCTCCTGCTGGTCAAGGTCTGCCGCTATTGTCACGTGCCCATCGCCCGGCAACACCTCCAAGGTCGAGGCCAGTCGCGCGCGGTCGCGCCCGCTGATCACCAGCTGGGCACCAAGCTCGGCACAGGAAATGGCGATCTGGCGGCCAATACCCGAGGAGGCGCCGGTGACGAGGATGCGTTTGCCGGCAAGCGAGAAAGGGTCGGCGGCAATACTCACGATTCGATCAGATCCGGAAAAACGGCCCCTTCGATGTCGAGCAGGCAGCTGCCCCACGACAGCCCGATGCCGAAGCCGCACAGCAGCACGCGCTTGCGGCCGGCTTCCAGTTCCTTGTTGATGCGGGCGGTCATGGTCACCGGTAACGAGGCGCCGCTGGAGTTGCCGAAGTCGCGCAGCGTGGAGGGCACCTTTTCCAACGGCAGGCCGAGCTTTTTGCGAATGGTCTCGTTGATCATGCGGTTGGCCTGGTGAAACACGAAGTAATCGATGTCTTCCTTGGCCACGCCGGTGTACTCAAGCAGTTTCTGCACGGCAGGTGGAATGCGCTGGGTAGAGAAGCTCAGCACTGCCACGCCGTCCAGGATCAGGTCCACGCCACGCTTCCAGGCACCATCCGCCTCGTCGCGATACGGCACCAAGTGCTGGATGCCGACCGGTTCGCGGTGACCACCCACCGGCAGGATGATGGCTTTGTAGCCGCTGCCATCGCTGTTGAGGTCGAAATACATCGGCGGCGCGTCGGCGCTGAATTCCAGCGCCGTGGCGGTGCCGGAATCGGAAAAGATCGGGTCTTCCAGATTGGCGCTGCGGTCGCCGACCAGCAGCAGCCCTTTTTTGACGCCGCCGGCGGCGATCATCGAGCCGAGCAGGTTGATGCCGAACGGGTAGGCCGAGCAGCCCAGGTTGACGTCGAAGGCGACCGTGGCATGCGATAGCCCCAGTCGGTCCTGCAGGATGATCGCGGTGGCCGGGATCGGGTAATCCGGCGATTGGGTCACCACGATCAATGCATCGATCTCCTCACGCTTCCACTGCAGACGCTCCAGCAGCACTTCGGTCGCATCGAAGGCCAGGTCGGAAAAGCACTGCCAATCCGAGGCCATGCGGCGTGTCTCGATGCCGATGTTGCGCACCAGGCGCTCGCGTTCGGAGCGGATCTGCGGCCGGCAGTCGGTGAGATTGGACACCACCCGCTTCGGCACGCAGGTCGCCATGCCGGCAAAGCGGACGTTGTGCAGCGTGGAGGTCGGCATGTTACGCCTCGGTCAGTTTGTAGAGATCGCCCACGGTAGTTGCGGCGGTGAGATCTTCGCCGGTAATGGTCTTGCCGTACTCCATGTCGAACATGACGATCACACCCAGCGCGGCCAGCGAATCCCACTCCGGCAATTCCAGCAGCACGGTGTCCAGCGTGACCTCCACCGGTTCCTGGAAGTCGGTGGCGGAGAGGAAGTTCTCGATAAATGTTGCCTGGGTCATGCGAGCTCGCCTGGTTGCCTGTTGAAGAGATGGGAGTCTGAAATGCAGCTGCAGCTGCAGCGTGTTGCGATCATGTTGCCTGTGCGCCGGCGATCAGATCGGCAATGGTATCCACCTGGTCGCGGGTCAGGCCAGGAAAGATCGGCAGACACAATACCTGTGCGGCCACCGAGCGCGCGACCGGCAGCCATGCCGGCGCCGAGGAGGGCAGGGCGCGATACATCGGGAAATCGCTGATCAACGGATAGAAGTACCGCCGCACCAGGATGCCGTGCTCGCGCATCACTTGGTACAGCGCATCGCGCGACAGCGGGTAGTCGTCCTGCACCAGGATCGGAAAGTACGCGTAGTTGGCGCTGGCGTGATCGGGCCGCGCCACGCAGCGCACGCCGCGAACATCGCTCAGACGCTGCCGATACTGCGCATCGATGGCGCTGCGCTGGGCGATGGCGTGATCGATGTGCTTGAGCTGCAGCAGGCCGAAGGCTGCGCTGATCTCATTCATCTTGCCGTTGATGCCCGGTGCCACCACCGTGGTCTCATCGACAAAGCCGAAATTCTTCAGATGCCCGATGCGCTGATAGGTTCTTTCGTCCGGGCAGACGATGGCGCCACCTTCGAAGGTGTTGAACACCTTGGTGGCATGGAAGCTCAACACGCTCAGGTCGCCATGACGCAGGATCGAGCCACCCTCATCGCGCACGCCGAAGGCATGCGCCGCGTCGTAGATCACCTTGAGGTTGTAGATGTCGGCGATGCGCGTGATCGCAGCGGTATCGCAGGCTGTGCCGTAGCAGTGCACCGGCATGATGGCGGTGGTCTGCGGGGTGATGGCCGCCTCGATCTTGGACGGATCCATGTTGAGCGTCACCGGGTCGATATCCACAAACACCGGGGTGATGCTTTTCCACAGCAGCGAATGCGCAGTGGCCACGAACGAGTAGGGCGTGGTGATGACTTCCCCAGTGATGCGCAGCGCCTGCAGCGCGGTGATCAACGCGGTGGTGCCGTTGGTGAGCAAGGCCAGGTGCGGCACGCCCAGATACTCGCACAACGCGCGTTCGAACGCGTGATGCATGTCACCGCCATTGCTGAGAATGCGGCTGGACCAGATCTGCTCCAGATAGGGCAGAAATTCTTCCAGCGGCGGCAGCAGCGGACTGGTGACAGGGATGGGCATCAATGCCTCGGCAGGTGCTGGTGAATGTCGGGATTCCGCCGCAGGCACGGCTGCGGACGGGGCAATCCTGCTGAAGCAAGCGCTATGCCAGCGAGCCGGGCGGGGAGGCCGGCCCGCTCAGTTCGCCAGCTCGGTCTGCTCGCGATCGATGCCGTACTTGCGCAGCTTTTCCACCAGCGTGGTGCGGCGCAGGCCCAGCAGTTGCGCCGCATGCGCCACCACGCCCTGGGTACGTTCCAGCGCCTCGTTAATCAGCGCCAGCTCGATGTTGGCCATGTGGCCGCGCAGGTCGATGCCATCGTCGGGCAGGCTGGAGCTGGTCGCCGGCTCGGCATCGGCTGACGTGGATGGCAGGGTCACCACGTTGCCCGGCAGCGCGATGTCCTCGACGGGGGCGGCAACCAGCGCCGGTTCGGGCGCAAGCTCGACCGGCACGGCCGCGGCAAAATCACCGCGGTAGCGCGCCGGCAGGTCCTGCACGCGTACCAGTCCGCCCGGATGCAGCACCGCCAGGCGCTCCACCAGGTTGGTCAGCTCGCGCACATTGCCCGGCCAGTCGTAGCTGCGCAGCGCCTGCAGTGCTTCGTCGGCGAAGCGCACTTCGCCGCGTCCGGTGCGTGCCAGTTGCCCGGCGATGGTCTGCACCAGCATGGCCAGGTCGTCGACGCGTTCGCGCAGCGCCGGCATCTCGATCGGGAACACGTTGAGGCGATAGAACAGGTCCTCGCGGAACTGGCCGTCGCTGATGCGGGTTTCCAGGTTGCGGTGGGTCGCGGCGATCACGCGCACGTTGCAACGGATGGTCTGGCCACCACCGACACGCTCGAAGCTGCGCTCCTGCAGCACGCGCAGCAGCTTGACCTGCATCGGCAGGCTCATGTCGCCGATCTCGTCCAGCAGCAGGGTGCCGCCCTCGGCCATTTCGAAGCGGCCCTTGCGGGTGCTCAGCGCGCCGGTGAAGGCGCCTTTTTCGTGACCGAACAGCTCGCTTTCCAGCAGATCCGGCGGAATCGCGCCGCAGTTGATCGCCACGAACGGCCCGTCGCGCCGTGGCGAATGCTGATGGATGGCACGTGCGACGACTTCCTTGCCGGTGCCCGATTCGCCCAGCACCAGCACCGTGGTGTCGAAGGCAGCCACCTGGTCGATCAAGCGACGCAGGCGGGTCACCGCCTCGCTGTTGCCGGTCGGGCCAGTGTCCTGCTGCACGCCGGCCTGGTGCTCGGCGTCCAGGCGCTTGAGGCTGGCACGGCGCAGCAAGGCTTCCAGCTGCGTATGCCGCAGCGGCGTGTCCAGCGTCCAGACATTGGCTTCGTGCAGGCCATGGGCCTGTGCGAACGCGCTCGGGCTGCCCTCCATCAGCAGCACCGGTGGCGGCAGCTTGGCATCGGCCAGCCAGTCGAAGAACTTGTCGGCCTGTGCAGCGTCCTGCGCCGAGCCCACCATCACCGCCATCCATTCGTCGTGGCGATGGCGGCCGGGATTGATGTCGGCGCCGTCGGTGACCCAGCGGGGATTGAAGTCCATGAACTCGAGCAGCGAGACCGTGCGCTCGGCGCGCACGGCATCGCTGTCGATCAACAGAATGCGGGACTCACTCATTCCTGGCTCCTTCCGTCAGGCCCTCCAGGATTGGCATGACTTCCTGGATATAGGACAGCTTGCTAACAAAATTGTCAGCACCCGCGCGAAGAGCATGTTCACGATGCTCTGCATCGTCAAAGTGGCTCGCGATGACAATATACGGCGGATCGTCCTGCGTCTTGATCAGACGCGTTGCCTGCAGCCCGCCCATCTCCGGCATGGCCAGGTCCATCAGCACGACATTGGGGCGCAGCGACTCAGAGCGCTCGATCGCTTCCAGTCCATTGGCGGCACTGCCCACGATATCGAGCCACTCCACTTTGCGAAAATGACGCATCGCAGCGTTGATGAAGCCCTCGTGGTCGTCGACCAGCAGCACGGTGAGTTTGCTCATAGTAGTCCTTATCCTGCCCGGGCAAGCAGCGGTTTGTTGGTGCGGCGGCGCTCGCGTGCCGGGGCGATGTCGAGTTGTTCGCGGTACTTGGCCACAGTGCGACGGGCAATATTAACGCCCTGGCGCGACAACAGCCCGGCGATGGCTTCGTCGGCCAGCGGCCGCCCGGCCGGCTCGCTTTCGATCAGTCGCCGCACCATCGCCTTGACCGCCTGGCCGGAGACGCTGGCGCCTTCCAGGCGCACCGCAAAGAAGTGCTTGAGCTCGAAGGTGCCGCGCGGGGTCTGGATGTATTTGCCGGTGGTAATGCGCGAAATCGTCGACTCGTGCATGCCGATCTCATCGGCGATTTCCTTCAGCGTCAGCGGTGCCATCGCTTCTTCGCCGCGCACCAGAAAGGCGGCCTGGCGTTCGACGATGGCGCGGGTGGCGCGCAGCAGGGTCTCGTAGCGCATCGACAGGCCGCGGGTCAGCCAGCGCGCTTCCTGCAGCATGTCACGCAGCGGCTGGGCGGCATCGCCGGCCTCGGCCAGTGCGCGCTCATGCACGGGGTTGATGCTCACCCGATGCGTGGTGGCCGGGTTCAAGGCCACCCGCCAGCTGCCATCGGCATGCCAGGCGAGCACGTCCGGAATCACGTTGGCGTTGCTTTCCTGCGACAGGTCATCGCCGGGGCGTGGCTGCAACGACAGGATCAGCCGTACCGCTTCGCGCACATCGTCCAGCTCGGCATCGTGTGCGCGCGCCAGCACCGGATAGTCGTGGCTGGCCAGCAGGTCCAGGTCGCCGGCAAGGATGCGCGCGGCCAGATGGCGCGCCGGCACGCGGCCGGGCAGGGCGCCCAGCTGGGCCTGCAGGCACTCGCGCAGGTCGCAGGCGGCCAGGCCGGCCGGGTCGCCGTGCAGCAGGCGCTGACGGACCGCTTCCACTGCCTGCACGGTCATACCAAGACGGGTGGCACCGAGCTGCTGCAGCGTCGCCAGGGCCTCGCTCAGATAGCCGGCGTCGTCGGTCTGCTCCAGCCAGAACGCGGCGGCCCCCAACGCAGCCTCGTCCAGGTCCAGCGCCAGATCGCGCAGGATGCGCACGTGCGGGTCGGTGGATTCGCCAGCTGCCACGCGCTGCATGCGGTCGTCGTCGTCGCCGTTCCAGCTGCTGCTCTGCACGTCCCACATCGTGCTTTCCGGCAGTTCGTCGAAGGCGGCGACATCGGACGCGCCATCGTCACTGGTCGCGACGGCGTCGCTGTCGGCCAGTTCTTCCAGTTCCAGCAGCGGGTTGGTTTCCAGCGCGCGACGGATTTCCAGTTCCAACTGCATGCCGTCCAATTGCAACAGACGGATCGACTGCAGCAACTGCGGGGTCAGGTGCAGTTGCTGGCCAAGCTGGGCGGAAATGGTCGTCTTCATCGAAGCGCTTCCGGAAGGCGCCGCACGTGGCAGCGATGGAACGCATCTTGCAGGACAAGGCGACGGGTTTCTAATCAGGGAATCGCGTGAGGCAATTCGTGATTTTCCTGACAGCGCGTGGGGAATTCCCTGACGTTCAATACGGACTCAAGCGTGCCCGCCGGAATCCCGTCACTGTTTTCGTCGCTGGCGGCCATTTTCGGTCGGCGCAGCGGTTTGCTCAGACCAGTTCGTTGTGATGCTTGGCGGCCAGCAACACCAGGTCGTTGGCACGCCGGCAACCGAGCGATTCCATCATGCGCGCGCGATGGGTCTCCACCGTCTTGACGCTGATGCCGAGATCGGCAGCGATTTCCTTGTTGCTCTGGCCGCGGCCGATCTCGCGCAGGATCTCGCGCTGGCGCGGCGACAAGGCGGCGATACCGACCGGTTTTTCCCGGCCCAGCATCGGCGCGATCATCTTGGACGAAATCTGCGGGCTCAGGAACACCTGGCCGGCTGCCGCTGCACGCAAGGCCAATTCCAGCTCGAGCGGCGCCGCATCCTTGACCACGAAGCCCACCGCGCCGCGATCGAGCGCATCGCGCACGTGCACCGGGTCGTCGTGCATCGACATCATCACCACATGCGTGCGCGGCGCGGCGCGCAACACATCGGTCATGGCATCCAGGCCGCTGCGGCCAGGCAGGGACAGATCCATCAACACCAGATCAGGCCGGTGCAGGGATGTCATGTCCAGGGCTTGCTGTGCGTTGCTGGCCTCACCCACGACATCGATGCCGGCGAAGGTTTGCAGCAGCCTGGACAGGCCGGCACGGACAAGGGTGTGATCGTCGACGATGATGACTCGCACGGCGCAGAAGAGACCTTTTTTCAGTAAAGGGCACCTTAGCCGACCCGGCGCCCCGCGCCAACAGGCGCTATCAGCGCTGGCGGCGGGCGTCGGCGATCTGACGGCGATGCAGACGGAACAGATGACGTTCCAGCGCCTCCTGCAAGCCTGGGGAAAGCGGCGCAAACCGCAGCCATAGCCAGTGATCGTGGCCATCGCTTGCGCTTGCCAGGACCTCGGCAGGAAGCTGTACCAGTTCAGGAAGCCAGTCGGAGGGTTGCAGGCAAACGCTGCCCAGGGTGCCCGGCGGGTGGCTGCTTGCGCAGCTCAGGCGGATTCCGCGCACCGACCAGTGCACGTTCGCCTGGATCAGTCCGGTGTCGCCCTGTTGCACCAGGCGGCCGATCAGGGCCAGCATCAGGTCGAGCTTGGCGTCCATGCGCTGCACCAGCAGGGGCAGCTCGCCACGGTCTTCGCTGCTGTCTTCGCTGCGCAGGTCTTCCACCTGGCCCAGGCTGCGCAGCAGGGTTTCTGCGGCACTGTGCGAGCCGGCGTCGCTGCCGGCACGGAAGCCGGCCGGCAGGCGCACTTCGCAGCTGAGCGTGTCGGCGAACAGCGCGGCATCGGCCGATGGCGCGAGTGTGCCGAGCGCGGACATCAGATCCGTCCGACCCGTGCGTAGGCGCGGCTGGCCGTAGAGGACGTGCGCTGCGCGCGGATCAGATCCAGCAGCTTGCGTCGACGCTCGAGCATCATCCGCATCAGGTCCTGCTGCATCACCTGCAACGTCTGCAACGCGTCGCGGTCCTGACTCAGGTCCGCCTGCTGCGCGTACTCGCGCAGGTGCAGATCGTGGGCATCCAGCATGAACGGCATCACCTCGAATTCCTCCTGCGCCATGGCCAGGCGGATGTCGGCAATTTCGGCTTGAAGGCTCTGCGCGCTATGCATGGTATGACTCACGAAGCGGCGGAAAGGCCGCGTTGGTCCAGGGGGATGGAATTCCACGCCGAATCGATTTCGCTGAGCAGATCCAGCGCTTCGGTCAACGCGGTTTCGTCGTTGTGCAGGTTGGCGGCAGTCAGCCGCTGCATCACGTAGTCGTAGAGCGCCGACAGGTTACCAGCGATCTCGCCACCGGCTTCGTGATCGAGCGATCCGTTCAAGTGGCCGACGATCGCGCAGGCTTCGCCGATGGCCTTGCCCTTGCGCGCCTGGTCGCCCTGCGCCAGGCAGGCCTGGGCCAGACGGATGCGCTGGCAGGCGCCGGCGAACAGCAGCGACACCAGCTTGTGCGGGTCGGCTTCGGTCACGCTGGTGGACACGCCGACCTTGCGGTATTGCTCGGCATACTGACGATTGGAACCGTACATGGATGACTCCTCAATGGGCTGACCTTCGTTGGTCCCGGAGCGCTGCGCTCCTGCGACGACGCTCCTGCCGGAAGGCAAGGCCGAAATCACGATAGGCCCTTCTTGTATCGGCAAGACCATTGCGGGACTTGAGGATCCTCATCACGGAAATCAGCTCGTCAGCAGGCTGCTGAGCGAACTGGTGCTGCTCTGCAGCTTGCTGATCATGGTTTCCATCGCGGTGAACTGCGCGGTGTAGCGATCGCTGAGCTTGGTCATGCGCGCGTCGAGGTCATCCAGGTCATCCTCGTAGCCCTTGATCTGCTTGTTCAAGCTGTCCGAACGCAGGGTCAGGGTGCCGTTGTTGGCGTTGACGTTGCTGTCGAGCAGCTTGGTCATGGCCGAGCCGAACTTGCTGTCCTTGCCGAGCACCTCGGCGGCGGCACCGCCGTCGGCGGCGATGGTGGTGTCGAACTTGCCGCCATCGAAGCTCATCACCCCATCCTTGTCGATGGTCAGGCCGAGCGACTTGAGTTCGGTGAGGTTGCCGCTGACCTGGCCGCGCAACTGCTGCTGCAGGCCGCGCACCAGCGAGTCGCCGGTCAACGCCGCGGCGGTCTTGGTGGTGGGGTCGTAGGCGCTGCTCTTGGCCAGCAGGGTGTTGGCGGTGTTGTAGGCGGCCGCGTACGCGGTCAGATTGGCCTTGAGGCCGCTGGTGTCGGCCGCAACGCCCAACGTGACCTTGGTGCCTTCGGCGGCCTTGGTGAGGTTGAGCACCACGCCCGGCACGATATCGGTGACGGTGTTGGAACTGGAGGTGCGTTCGAAGCCGTCCACGCGCACCAGCGCATCGGTCGCGGCCACGGACTGGGTCAGGCCGCCGCTGACGCCGGGGCCATAGGTGAGGCTGCTCAGGCTGGGGTCGCTGGCGCTGACGGTCAGCGCGCCCTTGGTACCGGTGTCGACCGCGTTGAACACCAGGTGCTGGCCGTCGTTGGCGGTCACCACGCTGGCGGTGACGCCCTTGCCACCGGCCGCCTTGTTGATGGCGGCGGCGATGTCGGTGAGCTTGTCGGTGCCGCTGATGTCCACGGTGATTTTTTTCTCGCCATACCCGATCGTCAGCGTGCCGCTGCCGACAGTGGCATCGGCGACGAACGCGCCGGAGGCGAGCTTTTGCGCGCTGGCCAGCGAGACCACTTCCACCGAATAGTTGCCCGGCGCGGCCGAGCTGGTGGTGGTGGCGGTGAAGCCGGCATCGGTCGGCACTGTCGCCTTGTAGGCGTTGGTGTCGGCGCTGCTGATGACCTTGTCCAGCGCAGACTTGAGCGTGGTCATGCTGCTCTTGATCTGGCTGATCGCCGACAGCTGCGTGGTCGCGGCGGTCCCGGCCTTGTTGATGCGCGCCTGCTCCGGGTCTTTCTGCCGGGAAACCAGGGTGGACACCACAGTTGGGATGTCCAGACCGGAGCCGGAAGTGCTGATCACCGATGCCATGTTGCATTCCTCGTCTGGGCGTCCAAGCAAGGATGGACGCATGGGATTACGAGACGGGTATCGGCCGCATCCGCCAGGACTTTAGCGGCAGCGACCCCGTTTCGCTCACGAGTGTGGGTAGTGCAAGTTCCATGCCGGCGGGATGCGTCAAAAAACCTGCGCCAGCAAACCGTGCTGCGCATTCGCCCTCAAATCTCGGGCGAAGCAATCTGCGGCCACAAAAAAAGCCCCTCCGAAGAGGGGCTCTTGACTTGGTGCGAAGCGCTGCCGATTACTGCAGCAGGCTCAGCACGTTCTGCGGAACCGACTTGGCCTGGGCCAGCATCGCGGTACCGGCCTGCTGCAGGATCTGCGTGCGGGTCAGCTCGGCGGTTTCCTTGGCGTAGTCGGTGTCGCGGATACGGCTACGCGAGGCCGACAGGTTTTCCGAGGTTGCGCTCAGGTTGGCGATGGTGGAGGTGAAGCGGTTCTGCACCGCACCCATGTCGGCGCGCGAGGAGTTGACCGCGGTCAGCGCCTTGTCGACGATTTCCAGGGCCTTCTGTGCGCCGGAGAACGTGGAGATGTCCAGGGTGCTCAGGGTCGAGGCGGTGGAGCCGGAAGCGGCCGAGGCGGTGGTGATGCCGGCGCCGACGGTGATGCCTGCGGCGCTGGAAGTACCGGCGGTCAGCGAGGTGAAGTCCTGGCCAGCCTTCAGCGATTCGATCTGCACCGTACCGTCGGTCTTGATCGAGGCGTACATGCCGGTCTGGTCGAGCTTGTCGTTGATCGCCGCAGCCACCTTCTTGTTGACGTCGGCAGCGCTCTCGCCGACGCCGATCTTGACGTCCGCGATGGTGACGCTCTTGGCTGCACCGCTGGCGTCCTTGAACGACAGGCTCATGCCGCTGATCGAGCCCGATGCGGTGGAGGTGCCGGTCACGCCAGCGCCGGAAACGGCGGCAGCGAAGTTGGCCTTGCCCAGCGAATCGACGTTGGCGTCGACGATGCTGTTGATGCCGATGGTCTGGCCGGCGTCGGCGCCGACCTGGAACAGCGCGCCGGAGAAGTCGCCGTTCAGCAGCTTGGTGCCGTTGAAGTTGGTCTGGTTGGCGACGCGGTCGATTTCGGCGGTGAGCTGCTTGACTTCGGAGTTCAGCGCGTCACGGTCGGTCGGCGAGTTGGTGGCGTTGGACGACTGCACCGACAGCTCGCGGATACGCTGCAGGTTGCTGCCGATTTCGACCATCGCGCCTTCGGCGGTCTGGGCCAGCGAGATACCGTCGTTGGCGTTGCGCGAGGCAACGTCCAGGCCGCGGATCTGCGTGGTGAAGCGCTCGGAGATCGCCAGACCTGCGGCGTCGTCCTTGGCGCTGTTGATGCGCAGACCCGAGGACAGACGCTGGATGCTCGTCGACATGCTCGCGCTGCTGGTGTTGAGGTTCCGCTGAGCGTTCAGCGACATTACGTTGGTGTTGATTACCTGTGCCATTTTGATTTCTCCTAAGCGATTTTTCCGGCAAGGGGGACTTGCCCGGAGCCTCCGCAGGGGGGCCATCAAGTTGGCCGTTGCCGCTGCTGAGATGAATAACGGCGTTGCGTCGGGAACCTTTAGCGAAATCCAGTGTTTTTTTACTGTCTTTCTGCTGCGGGACGAAATACGGAAGCGTTGTGTATCAAGGGGTTTGGTTTATTCGGCAGCACCCCGTAGATCTTTAGCGTTGGTATAACTTTCGACGAATAAACTCCGTCGGCCTGCGCAAGTGCTCGCGCGCAGGAGTGCAGAAAACGCGGGTTTTCTGCTGCAAATCAGCGGATCAGGTTGAACAACGACGACGACTGCATCTGCTGAAAAATCGTTTGAGCGGCCTGCAACGAGGCCCTCTCCAGTTCGTACTGACCAAGCGCCGAGGCGTAGTCCAGATCGCGGATCGACGACAGCGTGGTCTTGAGGGTGACCTCATTGGACTCGAGCAATGAGTTGGCGTTGTCGATCGCCGACAGCTGCGCGCCGCCGGAGGCGCGCGCATCGATCATCTTCGACGAGGCCTGTGCGATATCTCGCATCGACGACTGCAGCGTGTTGATCATCGCCGCCTTCTGCGGCTGGGTCAGCGTGTCGGAGTTGAGCGCGCCGACCAGGTCGTCGATGGTGGAGAACACGTCCTTGGTGGTGGAGGCGCCGATCTGGAAACTGTCGCCCACCGCCGGTGCGCCGCTGATGCGCATGCGCACGCCGGCCGCGTTGATGTCCTCGCCATCCTTGTAGGTGCCGGTACCGACCACCGTATTGGTGCTGTCGCGCACCTCGTAGGTGTCGGCGGCGGTGAACTGCACGCTGTAGCTGCCGCCGTTCCAGCTGCCGGTGCTGGAGTCGCGGCTGAAGTCCAGCAGCAATCCGGTGCCGGTGTTGGCAGTGTTGGGGTGCGCATCCACGGTGCCGTCGCCGGTGCGGATACGCATGAAGATTTCGCTGCCGGGCAGGGTGTCGCTGACGAAGGTGTCCGGCGCCACTTCGACCTGTTTCTGGGTCTGGTCGCCGTTGTAGGTGACGCCGCCGCTGCTCTTGATGAACGGTGCGCTGCCATCGGCGGTGCCGCCGAACAGATAGCGCCCGGTGCCGTCGGTGCTGTTGGCCAGGCTGACCATGCTGTCGCGCAGGGCGGTCAGTTCCGAGGCGATCGCCTTGCGGTCGTCGGGGCTGAGCGAGGAGTTGTTGGCCTGCACCGCCAATTCGGTGACGCGCGCCATTTTGTCGCCGGCCTGCGACAGGGCGTTTTCCTGCAGGCCAAGGCGGTTCTGCACGTTGTTGGCGTTCTCGCCAAAGCGGGTGATCGCGGCCAGTGCGCGATCCAGGCCGACCGCAGTGCCGGCGGCGACCGGATCGTCCTTGGCGGTGACCAGACGCTGCCCGCTGGCGAGCTGGGACTGGATCTGGTTCAGCCGGGACTGCTTGGCCGTCATCGACGACACCGACTGGCTGTACATCATGCTGGTGGAGATACGGTCGGTCATCAGCGTACGGCACCCAGGATGGCTTGGAAGATGGTGTCGGCGGTGGAGATCATCTGTGCGGCGGCCTGGTAGGCCTGCTGCAGCTTCAGCATGTTGGCGGCTTCCTCATCGAGGTTGACGCCGGAAATCGAGTCGCGGCTGGCCTGCGCCTGGTCGTTGATGACCTTCTGCGCGTCCGAGGCATAACTGGCCGCACGCGCGGCCGAGCCGACCGAGGTGGTCAGACCCGACAGCGCGCCGTTGAGCGTGACGGTGCCGCCGCTGAGCGCCTTGGCATCGTCGAGATTGGCCAGCAACTTGGCGTTGCCGTTGTCGCTGGAGCCGGCACCGGTGGGGCCGACGCCGAAGGTGTCGCCGGCCTTGGGCGCGCCGTCCAGCGCAAAGCTCCAGCCGTTGGCGCTGATGGTCTGACCGGCGGTGTAGGCGAACGGGCCGGTACCGTCGATGGTGTACTGGTTGGCGTCGATGAACTCCACCGACGCCGGGGTCAGCAGCGCCGGGTTCTGCGCATTGGTGACCTTGACGTCGCTGATCTTGCCGGTGCCCAGGTTGGCGACCGTGGCGGTGGCCTTGACCGGGGTGGCCGCGGCAATCCGCGAAGGGTCGGTGATGGCCACCGACAGGGTGCCGGCCAGCCCGGCGGTGGGCTGCAGCAGGAACTTGTCGCCGTTGGCCGGCGTGCCGCCGACCACCAGGCTGACGCCGTTGAGCACCAGCGGATTGGCCGGGGTGCCGTTGCCGCTGAGCGGCACCGCCGAGCCGGTGCTGGCATTGGTGGCCTTCCACGTAGTGCCGTCGAAGCTGAGCGTGACGTTCTGCCCATCCACCGCCGCCATGTTGCTGAAGCTGGCGCTCAGCGACGCGCTGCCGGTGTTGCCGGGGTTGGCGGCGGTGGTGGGCGAGCCGATGTTGAAGAAGTTGCCGCCCATCGCGCCGTACAGGTCCATGCCTTGCGCGTGACCGGCGTTGAAGGTGCTGGCCATGCCCACGGCCAGGCGACCGAGTTCGGCCTGGGTCGGTTCCAGCACGCTGGTGCGGAATTCCAGCAGCCCGCCGATCTGCCCGCCCAGCGAGCTGGCGCTGAGGCTGACATTCTGGCCCTGGGTCTGCATTGCCACCTGCAGTTTGCTCGGCTGATACGGGTCGGCGACGGTGGTCAGCTTGGACGAGGTGGTTCCCACCACCAGGGCCTGGCCGCCGGAGGTGAAAACGTTCATGAAGCCGCCGTCCTGCATCACCGCGGTGCCGCCGGTGTAGCCGACCAGCTTGGACACCAGCGCGTCGCGCTGGTCGAGCATGTCCGGCGAGGCGCTGTCGATGCTGTTGCCGATGGTGCCGTTGATCTTGGCGATCTGCTGGGTCAGGCGATTGACCTCGTCCACCGCGGAGGTCAGGCCGCTGTTGACCTCGTTGCTCAGGCTGTCCATCTGCCCGTTGAGCTGCTTGAAGCGCGTGGCCAGCGAGTTGCCGCTGTCGAGCATGCTCTGCCGCTCGGCGGTGGACGAGGCATTGGACGAGACCGCACTGGTGGAGTCGAAGAAGTTCGACCACAGCCCGGCCACGTTGGTGGCGGTGTTGGAGTACAGGCTGTCGACGCGGTTGGACAGCGAGGACAGCTGCTGCAGCCGCGACAGCTCGCCGCCGCTGTCGAGCAGGCGCGAGGTGGCCAGCTGGTCGGCCACCCGGCTCACGTCGGTGATCTTGGCGCCATTGCCCACGAACGCGTAGCCCATGTCGGTGGGCGTGCGCGTTGCAAATTCCACACGTTGGCGGCTGTAGCCTTCGGTATTGATGTTGGCGACATTATGGCTAACGGTCGACAACGCCCGTTGGAAGGCGATCAGCGCACTGGTCCCGGTGGACATGATGGACATGGGCGTTTACCTCAACGACGGATGGTGCCGAGCCCAGCAGGCTCGGCGGTGCTGGCATAGCGGTTGGACAGGTCGGCCGCCGCGTTGCCGATCGCGGCCACCGCACGGTCGATGGTCGGACCGTTGGCGATCGCCGCGATCTTGGCTGCGTAGCCCGGATCGGTGGCGTATCCGGCCTGTTGCAAGCCGCGTGCAAAACCCTTGATATCGGTGCCGGCCTGCAGCGCGGGCTGGTAACGACTGTTGTTCTTCAGCAGCCGCACGTAGTCGGCAAAACTCTCCTCGGCCGAGCCATAGGCGCGGAAATCGGCGGTTTCGGTGGTCTTGACGCCATTGACGTATTCGTGGGTGCCGGTGGTGACCTTGTCGCCGCTCCAGCCGGTGGCCTTGATGCCGAACAGGTTGTTGGAGTCGCCGCCATTGCCGATGCCGCGCCGGCCCCAGCCGGTCTCCAGCGCGGCCTGCGCCACCAGCGCACGCGGATCCACGCCCAGTTCGCGTGCGGCCTTCTGCGCATGCGTCCAGATCTTGGCGACGAAGCCTTCCGGGGTACGCTCGCCCAGGCTGGCGGCGGCGCTGCTCGCCGCGCTCGCATTGACCGCGGCGTTGGCATCGGCGGCATCGCTGGCCGCCACATCGCTCCAGCGATCGTTGGCCGAGGGCCAGCTCAGCGCGGCCGCATCGTCGCTGCCGGCATCGCTGCTGCCGGTGCGCCCGGCGATCAGATCCAGCACTTGGCTCATGCCGATGCCGCCCAGGCCGCCTGCGCCGATGCCTGCAGCGGTGCCGGTGCTTGCGCCGATGCCGGTCGCCGCGCCATCGCGGCTCGGCAACGGCAACGAGGCGTCGCGCTTGCCGGCCACCAGCGAATAGGCCTTGGCGGCATCGGCGGTGCTCAGCGAGGTATTCAACGCCGGGCCGCCGGTGTCGCCGCTCAGCTGCTTGGAGATCATCGCCGACAGGCCCAGCCCCTTGCCGTCGGTCAGCGCCTTGGCCATCTGCTGGTCGTACATCTCGCGGAACATCTGGTTTTCGCCCGGAAACATCGGGTCGCCAGAGCTCGCATCGCGCATGCTCTTGACCAGCATCTGCGCGAACTGTCCTTCGAGCTGACGTGAGACCTTGTCGATCTTGGCGGGATCGGCCTTGGTGCTCGGGTTGAGATCAATGGGCGAGGCTGCGATACGCATGTCAGATCACCTCCAGCTCCGCCGTGAGCGCACCGGCTTGCTTGAGCGCTTCCAGGATGGCCACCAGGTCGCCGGGAGCGGCGCCCACTTCGTTGACCGCACGCACGATCTGATCGAGCGTGGTGCCGCCTTCGAACTTGAACATGCGGCTGCCTTCGGAGGTGGCCGTGATCGTCGACTGCGGGGTCACCGCGGTGCGGCCGCCACTGAAGGCGCCCGGCTGGCTGACGTTGGTGTTCTCGCTGATGGTCACGGTGAGCGAGCCATGCGCGATCGCCGCCGGCATCACCCGCACCAGCTGGCCGATCACCACCGTGCCGGTGCGTGCGTTGACCACCACCTTGGCCGGGGCATCGCCCGGAGACAGTTCGACATTTTCCAGCCGCGACAGCAGGCCGATACGCGCGCCGGGATCGGTCGGCGAGCGCACTGCCACGGTCACGCCGTCCACCGCACGCGCGGTGCCGGCGCCGAAGCTGCTGTCGATCGCCGCGACCATGCGCGAGACGGTGGTGAAGTCGTTCTGGTGCAGGTTGAGGGTGATCTCGCCGCTGCCGGCAAACACGTCCGGCAATGCGCGTTCGACGGTGGCGCCGTTGGGAATGCGGCCGACGCTGGGAATGTTGACCGACACCCGCGAGCCGTCCTTGCCCTGCGCGCCGAAGCCACCGACCACCAGGTTGCCCTGCGCCATCGCATAGACCTGGCCGTCGGCGCCTTTCAGCGGTGCCATCAGCAGCGAGCCGCCACGCAGCGACACCGCGTTGGCGATCGAGGACACGGTGATGTCGATCGGCTGGCCGGGCTTGGCGAACGGCGGCAGTTCGGCATGGATGGCCACGGCCGCGACGTTTTTCAGCTGCGGATTGACGTTCGCCGGAACATTGACGCCCAGCTCGCCGAGCAGGTTCTTCAGGCTCTGCACGGTGAAGGGCGCCTGGCTGGTGCGGTCGCCGCTGCCGTCCAGGCCGACCACCAGGCCGTAACCGACCAGCGCGTTGCCGCGCACGCCGCCGACCTGGGCAAGATCCTTGATGCGCTCGGCCGAGGCCGGCGCGGCGATCGCGCAGACCGCCACAGCGGCAGCCAGCAGACGGAAGGGCAGGGAAGACAGGTTCATGGTCGCAGGCTCAGTAGGGCGACAGACGGGAATTGAAGAAGCGGCTCAGCCAGCCCATCGCATTGGACTGCGCGATCGCGCCGCGGCCGCCGTAGGCGATGCGGGCGTCGGCCACCTTGCTCGAGGGCACGGTGTTGTCCGGGGCGATGTCGGCGGCGCGCACGATGCCTTGTACCTGCACCAGTTCGTCGCCCTGGGTCAGGCGCAGGTTCTTCTGCCCCTGGATCACCAGATTGCCGTTGGGCAGGCGCTGCATCACGGTGACCGTGACGCTGCCCTGCATGCGGTTGCTTTGCGCGGTGTTGCCCTTGCCGTCGAAGCTGCGATCGCCGCTCAACGAGTTCTGCAGCACGTTCAAGCCACCGACGGTGAGTGGCGCCCCCAGCAGCGTCGGCGCGGCCATGGTGGTCGCGTCCTTCTTGCTGATGCTGGTATTGGCGGTGGACGAGGCGGTGGTGCTTTCCACCAGGTTCACCGTCAGCAGATCGCCGACATCGCGGGCGCGGCGGTCGCCGTACAGATTCAGGCTCGGGCCGGCGGCGTAGATCGCCCCGGCGGTGGGCTGCGCCACCGGCGCGACCACCGGCACGATCGGCGCCAGTTCGGCGAACGGCCGCACATCGCCGGCCGCCACGCAGCCGCCCAGCAGCGCGCTGCAGGCAATGGCGAGGCACAGGGAGGAGAGAGAAGGCAGGCGGGACATGGCGTGGATTCCTGAGAGGGCAGCGACCGGCGGGCCGATCAGACGTTGTTGTTCAAGTAACCGAGCATCGAGTCGGTGGTGGAGATCGCCTTGGCATTCATTTCGTAGGCGCGCTGCGTCTCGATCATGCTCACCAGTTCTTCCACCGTGTTGACGTTGCTGCCTTCCAGCGCGCCCTGCACGGTGTTGCCCAGGCCGTTGAGGCCGGGGGTGCCGTTCTGCGCGGGGCCGGAGGCGGTGGTTTCGACGAACAGGTTCTCGCCCTTGGACTGCAGGCCCGAGGGGTTGATGAAGTCGGTCAGCGTCAACGCGCCGATTTCCTGCGCGGCGGCCTGGCCGGCCAGCGTCACGCTGATGGTGCCGTCGTTGCCGATGGTCAGCGACTGCGCGCCTTCGGGGATCTGGATGCCCGGCTGCAGCGGGTAGCCGCTGTTGGTGACCAGCTCGCCCTGCGCATTGATCTGGAAGGTGCCGTCGCGGGTATAGGCCGAGGTGCCGTCAGGCATCTGCACTTCGAAAAAGCCGCGGCCGTTGACCATCACGTCGAGCGCGCGGCCGGTCTGCTGCTGGCTGCCCTGGTCGAAGCCCTTGAAGGTGGAGACCACCCGCACGCCGGTACCCAGCTGCAGGCCGGTCGGCAGCTGCGTCTGCGCGGAGGTGGAACCGCCCGGCGCACGCACCTGTTGGTACAACAGGTCTTCGAACGCCGCACGATCGCGCTTGAAGCCGGTGGTATTGGTATTGGCCAGGTTGTTGGAAATGACCGACATGCGCGTCTGCTGCGCATCCAGTCCGGTTTTGGCGACCCACAAAGCCTGATTCATGACCCGATTCCTCGTTAGACCCGGGGATGTGTTCCGGGTACGGGTGGGTATATGCACGTGCCGTGCCAAACCCGCGTCGGATTTTTGCCGGCTGTGCACTGGATCACGCGCAGCGGGCGCGACGTCCTGCGCTGGACGGGCTGGCGGCGGGCAGGTAGCGGCTAAGCGGAAGCGGTGGAACTCTGCGCAGCAGATCAGGCGCGGTAGATCGGTCGCCGGTCAGCGATGTGTTCGGCGAGGTGTGAACCCTTGGCGCTGCGTGCGGAAGGGTTCTTGGGAGCGCGCGGTGTCCTCACCGCCCGCGGGACACGCCGCAAGTACGTCCATGTAGGCTCGGTGGCGGCATCCATGCCGCCCCACGGTCCCGCAATCGGCGAGGCCACCGCACCAGAGAGTGAATCGGTGGTCGTGTGAAAAGCTGCTTGTTGCTCGGGTTGAATCGGGAAGCCGATCGGAAGCGATGCGACCCGAGCAACACACCGCATGCTCTGCTCGCAATCCTGCGTGCCGACTATCTCGACAGGTCCTTGCCCGCCCACCGTCGCGGGACCTTACGCGGCATGGATGCCGCGTAAGAGCCTACACGGACGTACTTGCGGCGTGTCCTGCGATGGTGGGCGGGCAAGGGCCCTGCAGCCAAGTCACAAACCAGCCGCTCTGCAGCGAATGCCCAGATCAACAGCATTGCCAACTGCACACACCTGGCCGACAAACCATCGGTAGTCAGCGTCAAGCGCGTACAAACCACCTGCGAGACCGCAGGAGTCAGAGTCGAACGACATGTCACTTCGCTCGCGAGCCACGTCCCCCGGGTGGCCGCCATCCAGGTGCTCGACAGCGCGGCAAGCCAACCAGCGGTGCGTCAATGGGCGCCAGTGGCGCTTAGCCGCTGACCCGCAGCAGCGAATTGGCCGACTGCGCGTTGTCGTCGCCGTTCTTAATGATCTTGACCTGCATTTCGAACTGCCGCTGCAGCTGGATCATCTCCACCAGCGCGCCGGCGGCGTCCACGTTGCTGCCCTCCAGCATGCCGCTGTTGATGGTCTTGCCGGTGGCCACCGCAAACGCCTGCGCCGGGTCGGTGCTGGTGTTACGCATCAGCCCATCCGGGCGCCGCGTCAAACGGTCGGCGGGGGCATCGACCACCTTCATCTTGCCGACGATGGCCATGGTCTGCGGGCCTTCGCCCTGCGGAATGATCGAGATGCTGCCGTCGCTGCCGATCTCCATCGCCTGGTGCGGCGGGATCGTCATCGGGTTGCCGCCCTCATCCAGCACCGCATGGCCATTGGCGGTTACCAGCTGGCCATTGGCGGTGAGTGCCAGCTCGCCGTTGCGGGTGTAGGCCTCGCTGCCGTCGGGCGACTGCACCGCCAGCCAGCGGTCCTGCTGCAGCGACACGTCCAGCGGGTTGCCGGTGACCTTCTGGTGGCCCTGGCTGCGGTCGAAACCCTGGTCTACATGCAGCGCATCGATCCGCGACGGATAGCCCTTGCCCTGGATCTTGAACGCCTCGGTATTGGCCAACGCAGCCTTGAACCCCACCGTATCGACGTTGGCGAGATTGTGCGACACGGTGCCCTGCGCCTGCAGGGAGGCGCGGGCGCCGGTCATCGCAACGTAGAGAGCTTTGTCCATGAGGCACCGGGATTGGGGAGTCGGGATTCGGGATTCGTAAACGCGGGCTATTGCGACCTGGCAGAAGAGGGGGTAGGGCCGGTATCCGCTTGACGGAGTACCGGCTCTTGCCAATCCCTAATCCCCAATCACTCATCCCAGCCGTTAACGAATATTGATGATCGTCTGCGTGACCTGATCCTGGGTCGAGATCATCTGCGAGTTGGCCTGGAAGTTGCGCTGGGCCACGATCATGTTCACCAACTGCTCGGTCAGGTCCACCGTGGAGGATTCCAGCGAGCCGGATTCGATCTGGCCCAGGTCCGAGGTGTCCGGCGCGCCGGTGCGGGCGGCACCGGAGGTGTAGCTTTCGGCCCACATGTTGTTTCCCTGCGACTGCAGGCCCTGCGGGTTGACGAAGGTGCTCAGCGCGACCTGGCCCAGCGGCTTGTCGGCGCCGTTGGAGTAGCGCGCGAACACCACGCCGCTGGTATCGATGCTGATCTCGTTGAGCTTGCCGCTGGCATAACCGTCCTGGCGGGTGTCACGCAGCGCGAAGGCTTCGCCGTACTGGGTCGAGCCGCTGACGTTGAGCTGCATGTTCAGCACGCCGGCGCCGGTGCTCGGGGTGAACGGGTCCATCGTGATGATGCCGTTGGCCGGGGTGGTCAACGCGCCGGTATCGGAGAACTGCAGCGTGGTGGGCGCGCCGACCGCGGCACCGTCCACGTAGTTGTGCACCTGCCACTCGTTCGGGTTGGCGGTCTTGACGAAATAGGAGGTCTGCACATGGCTGACGCCCAGCGAATCGTAGACGTTGATGCCGCCGGTGGAGTGGCTGTAGGTCTTGTCGTCGGCCGGGCTGAACGGGGTCACCGACGGGGCGGTGGCATTGCCGGGCAGGGTGAAGGCCAGGTTGACCGTGGAGGTCGACTTGGGCGGGCTGTCGGTGGTCAGCAGCTGCAGGTCCGACAGGCGGCCGACGTCGAAGCCGTTGCCGCTCGGGTTGGGGGCGAAGACCTGCAGGCGCGCGCCCTGCGGATTGATCACGTAGCCGTTGGCATCGGTCTGGAAGTTGCCGGCGCGGGTGTACATCTTGGCGCCGTTGGAGGTCACGGTGAAGAAGCCTTCGCCGGAGACCGCCAGGTCCAGGCTGCGCCCGGTCGGGTCGATATTGCCCTGCGAGAACTGCTGCGCCACATTGCTGACGCGCACGCCAGAACCCACCGCGTTGCGCGACAGGCCGTAGCTGGTGCTCTGGAACATGTCGGCAAACTCGGCACGCGATTCCTTGAAACCGGTCGTGTTGACGTTGGCGATGTTGTTGGAGGTGACGTTCAGATCGGCATTGGCTGCGTTGATGCCGGACAACGAGGTATTGAAAGCCATGGATGAGGTCCTTTAAGTGTCGGTTGCCGGCTCAGCTGACGCGGAGCACGTTGGCGAGCGGGGAAGTGCCTAGCCCGGTCAGGTTGAGATACAGGCCGTCCGAGCCGATCGTGACGCTGTCCACCGGCGCGTCGACATAGGTGGACAACTTGCTTTTGGAACCGGCGGTGTCGGTCTGGGTGGCGGTCACACCGTACTTGCCGGCGGCCATGCGGTTGCCGTTGGCATCGGTGCCGTCCCAGGCAAACGACACTTCACCGGCGGCGCTGGCCGGCACGCTGAGCTGTTTGACGAAGGCGCCGTTGGCATCGGTGATTTCGAAATTGACGGTGCCGGCCGAGGTCGCGGCGACCACGCCCTTGGCCGAATTGGTGGCATCGATGGCGAGCTGTGCGGAGGGCACCAGCACGTTGTGCCCGACCAGCGAGGCGCCCTTGAGCACCTGATCGCTGCTCTGCGCCGCCGAGAAGCTGCTGACCTTGGTATTGAGGTCGCCGATGCCCTGCACGGTGGAGAACTGCGCCAGCTGGCCCAGAAACGCGCTGTTTTCCATCGGCTTGAGCGGGTCCTGGTGCTGCAGCTGCTCGGTCATCAACTTGAGGAAGTCGGCCTGGCCGAGCGATTCCTCCTTCTTCTTGGTCGCCGTGGCGCTGCTGGAGGTCAGCCCGAGGCTG
This sequence comes from Xanthomonas sp. WHRI 8393, assembly GCF_040203315.1. Taxonomy (NCBI): domain Bacteria; kingdom Pseudomonadati; phylum Pseudomonadota; class Gammaproteobacteria; order Lysobacterales; family Lysobacteraceae; genus Xanthomonas; species Xanthomonas sp. WHRI 8393. Next base: position 56,314 of record NZ_JBEGGL010000006.1, read on the forward strand.
GTGTAGAGGTCACTACCGATCGTGCTCATGTGAAAGGGTCCGTAAGGGAAGGGTCAGCTAGGAGGGTCAGCGACCCATGGTCAGGGTGGCGAGCGCCAGTTCCTTGGCGGTGTTGAGCATTTCCACGCCGGCCTGGTAGTTGCGCGAGGCCGAGATCATGTTGACCATCTGCGAGACCGGGTCCACGTCCGGCGAGAACACGTAGCCATCGGCATCGGCCAGCGGATGGCCGGGCTCGTAGCGACGGATCGGCGGCGCGTTGGTGGTGGTGATCTCCTTGACGTTCACCGAGGTCAGGCTGGGGTCCTGGCGACTTTGCTGGGCCTGGAAGATCGGCTCGATCGGCTTGTAGGTCGCCTCGGCCGAGCCAGCGACGGAGTCGGCATTGGCCAGGTTGGAGGCGATGGTGCTCAGGCGGACCGACTGCGCGTGCAGCGCCGAGCCGGCCACATCGAAGATGGGTAGATTGCTCATGACTTATTGGCCGGTGATCGCGGTGAGCATCGAGCGCACCTTGGATTCGAGGAAGCTCAGCGAGGCGCGGTATTCCAGCGCGGCGCGGCCGTAGGCAGCACGTTCGGCATCGGGATCGACGGTATTGCCGTCCAGGCTGGGCTGGTCGGATTCGCGGGTGATCTGGAACGGGTTGAGCCCGGCACTGCTGCCGATCTCGTAATGCTTGGCGTCGGTGGTCTGCAGCAGGGTGCCGTCGCGCACGCCTTCGGCCGATTTGAGCGCCGCCTCGAAATTCAGATCCTTTGCCTTGTAGCCAGGGGTATCCACATTGCTCAGATTGCTGGCAATGAGCTTCATGCGCTGCTCGCGTAGCGGCAGAGCATCGCCGTGGATGCCTAGAAAGGACGAGATGGAATTGGACACGGTGCTCTCCCGCGAAGTGTTACCAGGGAGAAAGCAATGTTTGTGCCAATCGAGGTGGTGCGGGCCGCGGAATGCGGAGAACAATCGGAGCTGCCGACGAACGGCGGCTTGGCCGTCCGGGAGAAGCGGTGAACATGCGTCCGTCGCGGAGCTGGTTCACGCAGGCGCGCCAGGCCGGAAGGTTCGGCGTTAACCGAGGCGCGGTCCGGCAACGTCCGGCGTCAGCGGATATCACTTTAAAAGCGGGTTGACGCACACCGCCCCGACTTCAATGCTGCCGGGCTCTTGGAAGCCCGGCGCAGCGCCTTGTCGCTGCCATCGGCTCCGACCCGGCAGCCGCCTGGCCTGCTCAGGCCGCTTCGGCGACCACTTTCAGGCGCGCCAGCACGTAGTCGGCCAATTCGTGGGCGCTGTACTTGGCCACGAAGGCATTGGCGCCCACCTGTTCGACCATGGCGTTGTTGAACACGCCCGACAGCGAGGTGTGCAGCAGCACGTACAGGCCTTGCAGGCCCGGCGTGCGCCGGATTTCCGTCGTCAGCGTGTAGCCGTCCATGGCCGGCATTTCGATGTCGGAGATGACCATCGCATAGCGGTCGGCCGGATTCTCGCCTGATGCAGCCACCTGCAAGAGGTGGTCCAGCGCCTGGCGGCCGTCGGACAACAAGGTCGCCGAGACGCCGAGCTGGTCGAGCACGCTGCGGATCTGCTGGCGCGCCACGCGCGAGTCGTCCACCACCAATACCTGGAACTGCCGGTCGTAGGCGACCAGCTGCAGCGAGGGATCCAGCTGCACGTCCTTGCTGACCTTGGCGATGTCGGCGAGCACGCTTTCCACGTCGATGACCTGGATCAACTCGCCCTGGAAGCGCGTCACCGCCGTCAAATAAGTGGCTTCGGCGCCCAGTTCCGGCGGCGGGTGGATATCTTCCACCGCAATATTGACGATGCGCTCCACGCCGCTGACCAGAAAGCCCTGGACCGAGCGGTTGAATTCGGCCACCACCAGATAGCCGGGGCCGTTTTCCGAGTGCGCGTCGCGCTCTGGATGGCCGATCGCCAGGCCCAGGTCCAGTACCGGCACCGAGCGCCCGCGCACGTCGGCTACGCCGGCGAACTCGGTCGGCAGGCCGGGCACCTGGAACAGCTCCGGGCGGCGCAGCACCTCCTGCACCTTGAACACGTTGACGCCAAAAAGCTGGCGCCCGCCCAGCCGGAACAGCAGCAGGGCCAGTCGGTTGTGGCCAGCCAGACGCGTGCGCTGGTCGATGCGGTTGAGCAGATCGTGGGTCATGGGGCAGATATCGACAGCGCCCTCGGAAAACTTGAGCGGTTTTAGCCTGGCGTGGGGGCGCTGTCGGGATTGGGGAGTCGGGATTCGGGATTGGCTCAAGCGCCGGGATCTGGTGATTTGGGATTGGGGATTGGCTCAAAGGCGTGAATGAGCGCGTTGGTCAGGCCGTTGCTGCTTCTGCAGCCCTGAAGACTTCGGAGACAGTTGGTCGGATAGACGCGCTGGCTCAAAGGGCCTTGGCACCGGCCAAATGAATCACCCGCCAAGCCGCTTTTACAAATCCCCAATCCCAACTCCCCAATCCCGGCAAAAAACAGGCACGCCTCTTGCACTGTCTGTTCCGTCTCCCTCCGGATCTGGTCCCATGCGCCTGCTCCTGCTTGTCATCTTGTTGGCTGCCGCTCCGGCCTGGGCCCAGAGCTATCAGTCTGTCGATTCCATCCGCGCTGCGGCGCTGGCCACCGTTGGCCCGGATGCCGAGGCCGAGGCCACGCTCGATCCGGGCTTGCGCATGCCGGCCTGCCCGATCGCGCTGCAGGCGCAGCCGACCGGCACCAATACGGTGGAAGTGGCCTGCCCGCAGCCGGCCGGCTGGCGCCTGTTCGTGCCGCTGAAGGTGCGCCGCAACCAGGATGTGCTGGTGCTGCGCCGCGGCATCAGTGCTGGAGAAACCATCTCGCTGGCCGATATCAGTATCGAGAAGCGTGACGCCGCCCGCATCGTCGGTGCGGTGCTGGCCGATCCGGTGGCGGCGGTGGGCAAGACTGCCCGGCGCATCCTGCCGGCCGGCTCGCTGCTGTCGGCCAACGATCTGGTCACCCAGCGGCTGGTCCGGCGCGGCGATACCGTGCCGCTGGTGGCGCGCAATGGCGGGCTGGAGGTGCGCATGAGCGGTCGCGCGCTGTCCGATGCCGGCGAAAACGAGCGGGTTTCGGTGGAAAATTCCTCTTCGCGCCGGGTGGTGCAGGGGATCGTCGAAGCGAGCGGGACCGTTGTGGTGTCCAGATAGAAAATCGCTATAAAGTTTTTTTTTGGCATGCCGTTATCCCCTACGACCTGTAGAGGAGTTCCCGACATGAGCCAGAAAATCGAAGGCAATCTACCGACCGCTGCAACCCTTCGCACCGCGGCCACGAGCAGCAAGATCGCCTCGGCCGGTGAAGATCGCGCGTCCCCGATCGCCGCATTGCCGCCGACCGACAGCGTCAAGCTGACCGGTGAGGCGACCAACCTGCAGAACCTGCAGCGCACGCTGTCGCAGTCCTCGGCGATCGACACCGGTCGCGTCCAGGCAGTGAAGGATGCGTTGCAGAACGGCAGCTACTCCATCAACCCGGATGCCATCGCCAGCCGCATGATGGATCTGAATCAGCAACTGGCGGGCTAATCCCCGACCCAAAGGATGAACGTGAACGAGTTCCTGCAACGTCTCAGCGACGCGCTGGCCGGCGAACGCCAGGCATTACTCGAGAACGACATCGATGGGTTGATGCGCCATACGCAGGACAAGCTGTCGGCACTGCGCGCGCTGGAAGCGGCAATGCCCCAGGGCGAAGAAGAGCGGCTGCGCGAACTGGCCGAAGCCAATCGCGCCAACGGCGCGCTGCTGGCACGCCGGCGCCGCGAAGTGAACTGGGCACTGCGTCATCTGGGCCGCACCGAGAGTGCGCCGTCCTACGACGCCAAGGGCCAATCGAGCGTGCTGCGCGGCGGTCGTTCGCTGGCAGTGGCCTGAAGTACCGTAGCGTGCCCGAGCGCACGCGCAGGCTGGAGCAGGTGTCTGTAGCGCAGCTTTGAGCTGCCCGGCGTGCAAGAGCGTGGCCCCGCGCAATACGAGGCCTGGGCGGTTCGGCGTATATTGAAGCGTCCTCTACGCCGCCCTGTCCCGTGACTGCCAAGTTTTTTCTCAATCAAACCCTGTTACCGTCCTCGACCATGCTGCGCGCCTTCGGCGACCAGATGCTCGAGGGCGTGCTGCTGTTCCGCGCCGACGGACAGCTGATCCTGGCCAACGCCATCGCCCGCCAGAGCCTGTGCAAGGAAGATCCTGACGACGACCGCAATCTCGGCGAACGGATCTCGCAGGTGCTGCCGTCGGATGCGCTCAATCAGGCGCGCAGCAAGGGCAGCTGGACCGGCAGCCTGCCGGTGGCCGATCGCGTGGTCATCGCGCATCTGTACTACAACGAAGAGCAGAGCGTCGGGCACTTCCTGGCGCTGTTCCACAACATCGAAGGCCAGCAGGACTACGAGCGCGAGCTGCAGCAGCGCCACGCCGAACTTCGCCAGGCCTATCTGCGTTTGAACGGCGCGCAGGACAAGCTGCTGCAGTCGGAAAAGATGGCCTCCATCGGCCAGCTGGCCGCCGGCGTGGCGCATGAAATCAACAATCCGATCGGTTACGTGCACTCCAATCTCGGCAGCCTGCAGGAATACCTGCGCAGCCTGTTCACGCTGATCGAAGCCTATGAGCGCGCACTGCAGGCGCCGGATCCGAAGGCGCTGATTCCGGAGATCGACGAGATCCGCAACCGCGCCGACATCGACTTCATCAGCCGCGACCTGCCGCAGTTGATGGCCGAATCGCGCGAGGGCATCGAGCGGGTCACCCGCATCGTGCGCGACCTCAAGGACTTCTCGTACTCGGACCGGTCCGAGTCGTGGAAGATGGTCGACCTGCATGCCGGTCTCGAATCCACGATCAACATCATCTGGAACGAGCTCAAGTACAAGGTCACGCTGGAGCGCAATTACGCCGAGCTGCCGTTGGTGGAGTGCCTGCCGTCCGAGCTCAACCAGGTCTACATGAACATGCTGCTCAACGCCGGCCAGGCGATCGTCGAGCGCGGCACGATCACCGTCACCACCGGCCGTGACGAGACCGAGAATGTCTGGATCCAGTTCCAGGACAGCGGCGCGGGCATCGCCCCGGACCTGCTGCAACGCATCTTCGACCCGTTCTTCACCACCAAGCCGGTCGGCAGCGGCACCGGCCTGGGCCTGTCGATCTCCTACGGCATCATCAACAAGCACCACGGCCGCATCGACGTCGAAAGCGTCCCGGGGCAGGGCGCCAGTTTCCGGATCGTGCTACCGGTGCGGCAGCCGCGGTAGCGCTTCGCGCTGGGATTGGGGAGTCGGGTTTAGGGATTGGCAAGAGCGGTTTTGCCGCGCTCTTGCCGTCTGCCTTGCTCAGCGAATCTCCGATTGCGGCTCAGGAATATCGCTGTTGGCTTTTACCAATCCCCAATCCCGAATCCCTATTCCCTGCCGTTACGCAGCTCATCATGCGTGCGAAATGCCTGACGAATATGCTCGCGCAGCTCGTCGTCGTTCCAGGGCTTGGTCAGGAAGCGGTAGATTGCGCCGCGGTTGATCGCTTCGGTGACCGTGGCCAGGTCGGTGTAGCCGGACAGCACCAGGCGCACGGTGTCGGGGTAGAGCATCTTGACCCGGCCCAGGAACTCGGTGCCGCTCATGTCGCTCATGCGCTGGTCCGACAGGATCACCTGCACGTCGTTGGTGGCGAGCAGGTCGAAGGCGTCGCGCACGTTGCCGGCGGCCAGGATGCGGTAGCCATCGCGGCGGAACAGGCGCACCAGCGAGCGCAGCACGTTTTCTTCGTCGTCCAGCAGCAGCAGCGTGCGGTCGGGGCGGCTTTCGGCGAACGATTCCGGGCGCAGGTAGCGGCGGCGTAGCGCCATGCCGGCCGACTCGGCCGACATCGGTTCGCCGAACAGGTAGCCCTGGAAGATGTCGCAATCGTTGCGCCGCAGAAAGCCCAGTTGCGCCTGCGATTCCACGCCGTTGGCGATCACCGTCATGCCGAGTTGGTGGCCCATCGCGATGATCGCGCGCGCAATCGCCGCCTCGCGGCTGCCGGCCGGCGCGCTCTTGATGAAGCTGCGATCGATCTTCAGCCGGTCCACCGGATAGCGCACCAGCGCGCTCAGGCTGGAATCGCCGGTACCGAAGTTGTCCAGGCTCAGGCTGATGCCTTCGTTGCGCAGGTTGGCCATCGTCTCGTGGACGAAGTTGACGTTGTTGGTCAACGCGCTTTCGTTGATTTCCAGCGTGACGAACTGCGCCGGCACGCCGGCGGTCTGCAGCATCGCCATCACTTCGTTGAAGAAGCCCGGGCGCAACAGCTGCAGCGTGGAGACATTGACCGCGATGCTGAAATCGTCGAAGCCCTGGTCGCGCCACAGCCGCGCCTGGCGCACCGCGTTCTGCAGCACCCATTCGCCGATCTGCACGATCACCCCCAGGCGCTCGGCGGTGCGCATGAAGCGCTCCGGCACCAGCATGCCCAGCGTGGGCGACTGCCAGCGCAGCAGCGCTTCCATGCCGACGATGCGGCCGTCGCGTGCGCTCACCAGCGGCTGGTAGCGCAGCCGCAGTTCGCCATGCGGGATCGCATCGACGATCTGCCGCGCAATGATGCTTTCGCTATGCGCATTGGTGGTCGAGTTGCGCGTGTACAGCCGCACCGTATTGCCGCCTTCGCGTGCGGCCTGGTAGCTGGCTTCTTCGGCGTAGTCGAGCAGGATCGACAGCGAGGTCGAGTGTTCCGGGCACAGGCTAATGCCGACCTTGCCGGTCATGAACAAGGTGTACGGCAGCACCGACAGCGGCAGTTCCAGCTGCTGGCGGATCTCTTCGGCAAAATCCTCCGGCAGCGGGGTGTCTTCGCGACGCACCGCCACCACCACTATTTCATCGCTGCCATGACGCCACAACTTGCCGCGCGTGCCGAGAAAGTCCTGCAGCCGGCGCGCCACCAGCGTCAGCGCCTGATCGCCGACTTCGGCACTCATGTTCTCGTTGATCGAGGCGAAGTGATCGATATCGATGTGGAACACCATCAACGGCGGGCCGCCGGATGCGGCAGCGTCCACCAGATGCAGCAGTTCGGGGTTGCCCGCGCCCAGGCGGGTGGGTTTGACGATTTCCAGTCCGGGCGGGATTACGGGGCTCCACATGACTTAACGTCCACCATCGTCGTGGACGGACTCGCCGACCGGGTGATAGGGCAGGCGCAACGTCACGCGCGTGCCTGCTCCGGGTGCTGATTCTATCGCGAGCGCACCGCCGACGGTTTGCGCACGCTCACGCATCACGATCAGCCCGAGCCCACGCGGGCCTTCCGGTTCGAAGCCATCGCCGTCGTCGCTGACTTCCAGGCGGAAGCTCTCGCTGTCGATCGAGTACAGCCGCATGTGCACTTCGCCGGCGCAGGCGTGGCGCAGCGCGTTGGTCAGGCTTTCCTGCGCAATCCGGAAGCACGCCTGCTCGATCTCGTTGCCCGGGCGCACGTCCAGTGCCTGGATATCCAGCTCCAGCCGCACCGGCGATGCACGAAACAGCATCGAGGCCTGCCAGCGCAGGGCCGCTTCCAGGCCCAGCGCATCCAACTGCGGTGGACGCAACAGCATCGACAGGTTACGCAGCTTGGTCACGGTGCTGTCGGCCAGCGACACCACTTCCAGCAGGTCTTCGCGGCGCGCGTCAGGATCCGGCTCGTCCAGCGCCGCATGCGCTGACAGCTTCATCGCGGTGATCGCCTGGCCGATGTCGTCGTGCAGATCGCGCGAGATCGCGCGGCGTTCGTCCTCCTGCAGCGAAAACAGGCGCTTGGCCATCGCCTGCAACTCGGCATTGCTCTCGGCCAGCGCATCGCGCATGCGCTCGGGTTCGCTCAGGTCGCGTACCACTAGCAATTTGCAGCTGCGTCCGCCATAGCGGATATCGCCGGCCGACAGGCCGGCATAGAACGTGCTGCCATCGCGACGACGCATCGCCCGTGCGCTGGACACCGGCTCGTTGCGATCGCTGCCCGCGCGCAGGTACTCGCGCACCACCGGCAGGTCGCTGTCGCCGACCAGCGTCTGCAGCGGCTCGCCCAGGATGGTTTCGCCCTGGAAACCGAACTGCACAGAACCGGCGGCATTGGCATACATCACGTGCTCGTCGGCCAGGATCAGCACGCCATCGGGCAGCACCCTGACCAGCTCGCGGAACTGCTCCTCGCGCTCGCGCAGCAAGCGGCGCGACTGCTCGCGCTCGCTGACGTCCTGCAGCGTGCCATGGATATGCCGGGCGCCGTTCGGGTTGGTCACGCTTTCGGCGCGCAGATGCACGGTGCGCGGCTGCGAATCGCCGCCGGTCAGCGGCAGCAGCACGTCGATCTGCACGTCGCCGCCAGTGCACATGTCCTCGATCATGCGTTCGATCCGCGCCTGGGTGGCGGTGTCCGAGGCGGTCAACAGTTCTTCCAGCCGATGCTCGCGCCGATGCATCGGCACGCTGCGGCCGAGCAGGCGGTACACCGCCGGCGAGTAGCGCCCCAATCCGGTTGCGCGATCCAGCTGCCAGGAACCCAGCCGCGCGATGCTCTGCGCTTCTTCCAGCCGCTGCAGCGCCTCGTCGCGCAGATGCTGTGCCTGGCGTTCCTCGCTGCGGTCCACGGTGACCACCAGACGGGCAGGGCCGCTGGCCAGATGCAGCTGGTTGCTGCGGATCTCGACATGGCGCGGGCCGCTGCGGGTCAGCAGATCCTCGTGCAGGGTGCAGGTGGCGTCGCCCTTGGCGCGGATCTGGGCGATGATCTCCTCCAGGCGGGCGCCGTCGGCATTGGGCCAGATCGCCTGCAGCGTCTGCTGCAGAAATTCGTCGCGTTCCCAGCCGAAGAATTCCAGCGCTGCCGGGTTGGCATCCAGGATGCGCAGCGTGGCCAGGTCGTAGATCAGCGCAGGGCTGGGCAGGGCCAGGAACTTGGCCTGCAGCACCGCCTCCGATTGCGCAAGTTGCGCGTGCTCTTCCACGATCAGCGCCACGAAACGGCGCAGCACCAAGTGGATCACCACGCTCGACACCAGCAGGAAGCTGGCGTCCGACCAGCGTTCCGGCATGGCGGCGCCGGCCAGGTGCAGCAGCCGGTTGCCCAGCAGCAGCCAGATCACGCCGACCAGCAGATACAGCCCGGTCAGGGTCCACAGACCTTGTTGCAGGCGCTCGGCGAGGCGAAGACGGGACACGGGAGCGGACGAAAACGCGGGCGCGGCGACAGGATGAGGCATGGGTCCGCGGACGACCTTTGGTGCTGGCGATGCAACCATCTTAGCCGCAACTCGTCCCGGTTCGGTCGAGCCCGAAACACACGCCTCAACTAATCGGAGAAACGGCCGTTATCCATTGCGACTCCGAAGGCCGGGGTCGATTCTTCGGAGTGTTCCAGAGTGGACTCAGGCGTCATTGCAAGCATGCTGCAGCACCCGCTGACCTCGGCGGTGGTGTTGTTGGATGCGCATGGTCAGCCTCTGGCGGCCAACCGCGTTGCGCAATCGTTGGGATTGCCGGCCACCCTTGGCGCCTATGCCGAAGTCCTGGAGAGCAGTCGGGCCCAGGTGGCCAACAGCGGCGGCATGACCGCCTGCGTGCTGCCGGGTACCGGTGGCGGGCGTCTGGAGGGCTGGCTGCGCGCGGTCAGCGACGAACACGGCCAGGTCATGGCCTTCACCCTGAGCATTCCCGAGCCGATGGGCGCCGACGGTACCAGCCGCTGGGAAATTGGCCTGGACAGCGCCGATCACGGACTGTGGGACTGGGACATTCCAGCCGATGTGGTCTACCGCTCCGAGCGCTGGACCCGCATGCTCGGATATTCCGAACAGCCGCTGCCGAACAATCTCACCGCGTTGTCCGGGCTGATCCATCCCGACGACCACGCGCTGGTCAGTGCGGCCGTGCAGGCGCACCTGGACGGCCGTACTGATACCTATACCGCCGAATTCCGCCTGCGTCAGCACGACGGCCAATGGCGCTGGATCCTGGATCGCGGCCGCGTGGTGTCGCGAACCGCCGACGGCCGCCCGTTGCGCATGGTCGGCACGCATACCGATGTGCACCACCACAAGTTGCTCGAGCAGCAGCTGCGCGAGCAGCAGGCCCAGCTCGAAGAGGCCCAGCGCATCGCCAGCATGGGCAGCTGGAGCTGGGACACGCTCAAGGACACGCTGTGGGTGTCGCCGGATTTCCTGCAACAGCTCGGCATGACCCAGCAGCGCCTGCAGGGTATTCGCGACATCCTGCGCCTGCTGGGCCGGCCGTCGGTCGCGCATCTGCGCAGTGCCTGGCGCAAGATCAAGCACGAAGGCCTGCCGGTGCATTTCGAGCTGGAGATCAACGGGCTTGCCGGCGTCAATCCGCATCACCTGCGGGTCTGGGCACAGCCGGTGTTCGACGGCAATGGCGGCATGGTGCGTCTGCTCGGCCAACTGCAGAACGTCACCGAGCAGCGCCAGACCGATGCATTGATTCGCTGGCGCACCGAGCTGCTCAACCGCGTGTCTGCGCTGGGCAAGATCGGCGGCTGCGAGATCGAGGTCGACACCCGGCGCATGCAGTGGACCGAGGAGTGTTACCGCATCCACGGCCTGCGCAAGGAAAACATCACCCTGGAGCAGGCGCTGTCGCTGTACACGCAGGATTCGCGCGACGCCTTCGAGGCGGCGCTGCTGCGTATCTCCGACGGCGGCCTGCCCGAACAGCTGGAGCTGTGTTTCTACCGCAACTCCGGCCAGCGGATCTGGGTACAGGTGCTGATCGAGCTGGATCGTCGCGAAGGCCTGCCGCCGCGGTTCGTCGCCTTGTTCCGCGACGTCACCCGCGAACGCGAAGCCAACGAGCGCATCGAGCTGCTGGCCCACTACGATCGCCTGACCGGTCTGCCGAACCGCTTCCTGCTGCGCGAGCAGGCAGAGAACGCGATCCGCGAAGCGCACGAGCGCGGCCAGGTACTGGCGATGCTGCTGATCGATCTGGATGGCTTCAAGAGCATCAACGATTCGTTCGGTCACGCCACCGGCGACAATCTGCTCAAGCTGGCCTCCGCACGCCTGCACCAGCATCTGCGCAACAGCGACCTGTTCGGCCGCTTCAGCGACGACGAATTCATCGTGCTGCTGCGTGATCTCTCCGAACCGGAAGACGCCGGCCATGTTGCGCGCAAGCTGATCAGCGCGCTGGGCGAACCGCTGCGCAAGGATCACGTCACCCTCAAGCTCGGTGCCAGCATCGGTATCGCGCTGCAAGGAGAAGGCCTCTCGGATTTCGACAGCCTGCTGCGCGCCGCCGATGCGGCGATGTATGCAGCCAAGGAATCCGGCCGCAACACCTTCCATTACTACAGCCAGGACGTGCTGATGCGTGCCCAGCGCCGCCTGGAGCTGGAACACGCGCTGCAAGGTGCGCTGGAACGCGAAGAGTTCACCCTGGTCTATCAGCCGCTGGTCAATACGGTGGGCGAATCCTCGCCGGCGATCGAAGCGCTGATGCGCTGGAATCGCCCCGGCCATGGCCAGTGCAGCCCGGTCGAGTTCATTCCGATTGCCGAGGAGTGTGGCGAGATCGTGCGCCTGGGCGAATGGGTAATCGGCGAGGCCTGCCGTCAGGCCGTGGTCTGGGACCGGGCCGGGCTCAATTTCAGCCGCATCGCGGTCAACGTCTCTGCGGTGCAGTTGCGCGAGCGCGGCTTTGCCGAGCGCGTACTGGAAATCTGCCGCGACAACGGCTGGTCGCCATCGCGTCTGGAACTGGAATTGACCGAATCGGCCTTGATCCGCGATTCCGACTCGCTGCGCCGCTGCTTCGAGCTGTTCGAACAGAATGGTGTGCTGTTGGCGGTGGACGACTTCGGTACCGGTTTCTCCAACCTGCATTACCTCAACCGCTTCCCGGTGCAGCGTCTGAAGATCGACCGCAGCTTCGTGCAAGGCATGCTCGACGACGCCAACACCGCCGAAGTGACCCAGGCCATCGTGCATCTGGGCCACGCGCTGGGCATGCAGGTGGTGGCCGAAGGCGTGGAAACGGTTCAGGAAGACGCATTGCTGCGCCAGCAGGGCTGCGACGAAATCCAGGGCTACTTCTACTCGCGGCCGCTGTCGCCGCGCGACATGGCGCAGTGGCTGCGTGAAGCCGAAGCCGGCATGCGCCTCGGCGCACGTCTGGTCCTTGCCAACTGACGCAAGCTGTCGCAGCGCCAGGCGTCGCCCGCCGCCCTATTGAAATGCGCCGCTCGAAAGCTCAGCGAGTCGAGGGCGCGATGCCCTCGCCACTTGCGGGACACGCCGTGAATCCATCCCTGGAGGCTCCTCGGGTTCCAGCAACCGGCAGGGGCACCGCTCCAGAGAGTTGGTCGGTGGCCAGACAAAAACACACATATTGCAAGGCCTTGAGACTTTGAGAAGTCCATAGCCTGCCTGTCGAAAGCCTGCCTGTTATTCGGCTTGCGTGAGGAAGATTTTCGAACGCAAGGTGATCCGAACAATGCACCTCATGCTCTGCTTGCAACCACACACACCTACCATCTCGACTGGTCCTTGCCCGCCTACCGTCGCGGGACCTTACGCGGCACGGATGCCGCGTAAGAGCCTACAAGGACGTACTTGCGGCGTGTCCCGCGATGGTGGGCGGACAAGGGTCCTGCAGCCACCTGCAAGCTGGGTGCTCTACACCTGATCCATCACCCGCCAGACGACCGAAAAGGTACACGCCGCGATTCTGAGCAGAAGTAGCGTCGTGCCGGCGCAGCCCGCTCATCATCGCGGGACCTTGAGCGGCATGGATGCCGCAGTAAGAGCATCGAGGGACGGATTCACGGCGTGTCCCGCAACGGTGGGCAGGCAAGGGCCCTGCTGCCAAGCTACAGAGCTAGGCGCTCTACATCCGACATGGTGTCGTGGGAGTCATCGAGCAGACGGGCAGGGGAGACCTCACCCTGTTGCTGCAATCGCACGGCATTGCCTGTTCGGCGCCACGCCGGGTGGCATGGCCTGATGCACAAGCGCCAAGGGTCGGGCAGTGGATACAGCCAGCGGGGCGCCTGCCGAGGCACGCCCCGCTGTCGCACAGAAACGTCAGCGTCCGGATACGTCGACAGCGGCGCCATCCAGCCCCAGGTCCCAGGCCACGGTCGCGAACAGCAGTTCTTCTTCGCTGCAGCTGCGGCGCGGGTGCTGCATTGCCTGCACTTCCGCACGGGCGGCACGCTCCAGCCGTTCCAGCGCGGCCGGCATGCGCACGCTGCGCAGCGCGGGCCGGGCAGCGTCGCTTTGTGCGATGCGCTGGGCATGTGCAGCCGCCAGCGCGGCTGATTCCAGCACGGCCGTGGGTGTATCGGTGGGCGGGGCAAGGAGCGTCATCAGCGGAATACCAGGTTGTCGCGGAACGACAAATCCCCGGAAGGCCGGGGAATGTCGGAAATCAGACAGTGCGTGGCATCGGTCTTAGAACAGCTCGACCGTACCGGCGCCCATGCCTTGCTGCGCCACCGGCTTGTGCGGCGGGCGTTCCCATTCCACACGCATGTCGCGCAGGCGGTTGGACACCTTGGCCAGCGCGGCGACCAGATCGCTGTCGTACACGCCGCCATTGCGATGCAGCAGTTCCTGCAGCGCCACCGCTTCGCGGTTGATCGCGGTGAGGCGATCGAGGTGGGTGTGGATACCGCTCAGCGTCTGCGTGGCGATGTCCTCGAACTGCAGAGCACGCACCGCTTCGGCCACGCTACCGTCGATGGAGCGCGCGCATTCGGAGATTTCGCGCATGCCGTCGCCCAGCGAGGCGTTGATCTGCGCGACGTTCTCCAGCATCGCCGCCGATTCGTGACGGGCTTCGCGGGAGCGATCCATGTGACGCGAGGCCAGCTGCGAGACCGTTTCCCGCACCTTGGCGATCGATTCCTTGGAGCTGTGCGCCAGCTTGCGGATCTGTTCGTTGAAGGTGGTGGAACGCTCGGACAGGTTGCGCACCTCGTCGGCGACCACCGCGAAGCCGCGACCGGCTTCACCGGCACGGGCTGCTTCGATGGCGGCGTTCAATGCCAGCAGGTTGGTCTGGTCGGCGATCGACTTGACGTCTTCCAGCAACGCGAAGATGCCATCCAGGTGCTGGGCCATCTCGTCGATGTGATGCACGGTGTTGGTGCTTTGGCCGCTCACCTGTTCCAGCGCTTCCACCAGTTGCTCCATGCGGGAGCTGGCGTGCTGGGCGAAGCGGGCGACGTCGACACCGGCGCTGCCGTCGTCACCGGCACGGTCGACGATGCGGGCCAATGCCTGGCTTTGCTGGCGCGACTTGCGGTTCATCGCTTCGAAGCTGCCACCAAGACCGGACACGGCCTGGCGGATCAATTCGCGGGCACGCTCGACTTCCGAGCGCGATCCGTCGACTTCGTTGCTGACGAACGTACGCAGTTCGTTGAGCAGTTGGTCCTGCTCGCGCAGGATGCGGGTCTGGTCCGGATGACGCCGGAACTGGGAGTAGGTCACCCAGGCAGCGAAACCGAGCCAGCTGAGCGTCATGGTCGCCAGGATCGCCCAGCGCACCGAAGCGGGCCAGTCGAATCCGACAGCGAAGGGAAACAGCAAGGTCAGGGCCAAAGGGGCGGCCAGACGGATAAGTGGACGTGAATACATGGGCGTTCTCGGCAGAGTCACGGTTGCTGTATCGGCCGTACCCCCTTTGTCTTTAGCGACGATCGCCACATCGTATCGCCCGTTCAAGCTTTGTTGACACGCGCCAGCGACCGCCAGCGCGTGTAGCACACCGGGATCGTCAGTGGTTTAGCGCAGCGCGCGGTCCACCGCTTCAATCATTGCGCGCTTGGCAAACAGGAAATCCCACAGGCTGCCACCCATCTGCCGCCACAACACGGCCGAGCGGACCGCGGCCAGCAGCAGCGCGCGGATTTCCGCAACCACGCCGGCCTGCCCCAGGTAATGCGGATTGCCCTGCACCATGACCTTGGGGCGTAGGTGGCTGATGGTCTGCGCATACAGCCCGCCAAGCGAACTCAGCACATCCGGGTGGCCGCTGTCGCCCAGGCTGTGTGCCTGCCGCGCCGCTGCCTCGATGCCATTGGAGACCGTGGCGACGGTGGCGGTGTCGCGCACGAAGCGGCGCTCCAACTGCAGCACTGCCAGCGCCAGCCGCGGCAGGACCTCGTCCTGGCCCTGGTTGTGGAAATAGTTGTGCAACAGCCGCAGCCCTGGCGCCAGGTCCGCTGGCGAGCCGTACACGGCCTCCGGCGAGGACGCATCCACCCGGAACACGCTGTCCATGGCGGTACGCACCGTCGCAGCCTCCGAATGCCCGGTTTCGGCGATCCGCCGCACCTGTTGCAGGGCCTGGGCGACGCCGGCAAGCGCCAGCACGCGGTGATCCATGGAAGAACTCATCAAGCCACTACCTCAGGTGAAAAAGAAGATCCCGCCAGTTGGCGTTCCAGCGGCGCATCGGTGGCGGCAATGACTGCGCCACCCAGGCATTCCTCGCCGTCGTACAACACCAGCGACTGCCCGGGCGTCACCGCCCGCTGCGGCCGCTCGAAACGCACCTGCATGCTGCCATCGTCCTGCACCTCGACCGTGCACGGCTCGTCGGGCTGCCGGTAACGTGTCTGTGCGGTGCAGACGAAGCTGCGCGCCGGCGGCGCCCCGGTGACCCAATGGGCCTGCTCGGACTGCAGCCAGCGCGATTGCAGCAGCGGGCTGTCGCGATCCTGGTCCACATACAGCACGTTGCTCGCCACATCCTTGCCGACCACGTACCACGGCGCGGCGGCACGCCCTCGCACGCCACCGATGTTCAGGCCTTCGCGCTGACCCAGGGTGAAATAGAACACCCCCGGATGCTCGGCGATGCGCTGCCCCTGCGGGTCGCGGATCTCGCCGCTGCGCGCGGGCAGGTAACGGCCCAGAAACTCGCGGAAATCGCGCTCGCCGATGAAGCAGATGCCGGTGGAATCCTTCTTGGCATGAGTCGGCAGACCGGCGTCCTGGGCGACCCGGCGCAGCGTGCTTTTTTCCATATCGCCGATCGGAAACAGCGTCGCGGCCAGTTGCGTCTGTCCCAGCTGATGCAGGAAATAGCTCTGGTCCTTGCTACGGTCGGCGCCGCGCAGCAGGCGCCAGCGTCCGCCGCTGTGCGCCACCCGCGCATAGTGGCCGGTGGCGATGCGCTCGGCGCCCAGCGCCTGGGCCGCATCCAGAAAATGCTTGAACTTGACCTCGCGGTTGCACAGCACGTCCGGGTTCGGCGTGCGCCCGGCCGCGTATTCGGCCAGGAAGTGCTCGAACACGCCGCTCCAGTATTCACCGGAAAAATCGCGGAAGTGGAACGGGATGCCCAGCACTCCGCACACCGCCACCGCATCGCGGCGGTCGTCCTCGGCGCGGCAATCGCCGCTGCCGTCGTCGGCCCAGTTCTGCATGAACAGCCCGGCGATCGACTCACCCTGCTGGGCCAGCCGCCAGGCCGCCACCGACGAATCCACACCGCCGGAGACACCGACAACGATCCGTGGCGTACTCATGCGACGTGCCGCACCAAGGCCAAGGGATGGCGCTGGCCGGCCAGATAATCGGCCACCACTTCCCACACCAACGGGCTGCGCAGGCGCTCGGTCGCGCTGCGCAATTCGTCCGGCGTCATCCACAACGCACGCACCACGCCGGTATCCAGGTTGCGCTCGGGATGGTGGGTCACGGCCTCGGCGACAAACGCAAACCGCAGGAAGCATTGGCCAGTCGGGGCGACCCATTGGTAGGTGCCGATGAAGTGGGTCAGGCGGACATCCCAGCCGGTCTCTTCCAGCGTCTCGCGCACCGCCGCATCGAGCAGGCTCTCGTCCGGTTCCAGATGTCCGGCAGGCTGGTTCAACAGCAGCTTGCCGCCAATGGTCTCTTCCACCTGCAGGAAGCGCCCGTCGCGCACCACCACGGTGGCTACGGTGACATCCGGATGCCAGCGTTGGTCGGAAGCGCTCATCGCTGCGGGTCCTGCGTGATCGGGGCCGCGCTCGCGCTAGCGGCGAACCGTACGGTCTGAAGCCGGGTCAAGCGGCGCTGCAACCCGGCAAGGTGCACAGAGCTGGACAAGTCGGCAGTGAACGACGGCGCCAGCAACTGCGCGGTCAGGGAATCGGTCATCAAGGGCCAGCCATGGAATCGGAGACAAATTGTGCGGGGCGCGGCGTAAATCGTCCAATGCGTGCGGCGATGAACCGTATAATGCCCGGATGCCTCGTAAGACCTCACACGAACACGATCACGGCCTCACCGTCGAAGCCAGCAAGCCTGAAGTGGCGCCACCGCCGCGCTATCAGGTACTTTTGCTGAACGACGACTACACCCCGATGGACTTCGTGGTGACGGTGTTGCAGCAGTTTTTCAACCTCGATCTGGAACGGGCCACGCAGGTCATGCTGCATGTCCATACCCGTGGACGCGGCGTCTGCGGGGTCTACAGCCGCGAAGTCGCCGAGTCCAAGGTGGCGCAGGTCAACGAATTCTCGCGCATGAACCAGCACCCCCTGCTGTGCACGATGGAACAGACCTGAGGCGTCAATCCGATCATTCCAGCAGCGCAACACTGTGGCTGCAATCACATGCTAACGCCGTCTGAACATGCCTATCCGATAGGGTTGTGGTAAATCCCAACAAAAGCCGCATATTGTTGGCAACAGCCGTTCGGAGTTACCAATGTTCAGCAAAGACCTAGAGCAAACCATCGGCCAGTGCTACAAGCGAGCACGCGAGGCGCGTCATGAGTTCATGACCGTCGAGCACCTGCTGCTCTCGCTGCTGGACAACCCGTCCGCCCAGGCCGTCCTCAAGGCCTGCGGTGCCGACCAGGTGCGTTTGCACAACGATCTGGAGCAGGCGATCGAGGCCTCGGTCTCGCGCCTGGCCGAAGACGATGGCCGCGACACCCAGCCCACCCTGGGCTTCCAGCGCGTGCTGCAGCGTGCGGTCTATCACGTGCAATCCTCGGGCAAGAAGGAAGTCACCGGCGCCAACGTGCTGGTCGCGATCTTCGGCGAGAAGGATTCGCACGCGGTGTACTTCCTGAACCAGCAGGACATCACCCGTCTGGATATCGTCAATTACCTCTCGCATGGCATCGCCAAGCTGGGCGAAGACGGCGAGCAGCCGTCCGCTTCCGATGGCGAGCCCAAGAGCGAGGGCGGGGAGGGCGAGGCCAAGGGCGATGCGCTGGCCGAGTTCGCCACCAATCTCAACGAGCAGGCCCGCAACGGCAAGATCGACCCGTTGGTCGGCCGTGGCGACGAAATCGAGCGCACCATCCAGGTGCTGTGCCGCCGCCGCAAGAACAACCCGCTCTACGTGGGCGAGGCCGGCGTAGGCAAGACCGCGATTGCCGAAGGTCTGGCCAAGCGCATCGTCGACAACGACGTGCCGGAGGTGCTGGCCGATGCGGTGATCTTCTCGCTGGATCTGGGCGCGCTGGTGGCCGGCACCAAATACCGCGGCGACTTCGAAAAGCGCCTCAAGGGTGTGCTGGCAGCGCTGAAGAAGGTGCCCAACGCGGTACTGTTCATCGACGAGATCCACACCATCATCGGTGCGGGTTCGGCGTCGGGCGGCACCATGGATGCGTCCAATCTGATCAAGCCGGCGCTGTCGTCTGGCGAGCTGCGCTGCATCGGCTCGACCACGTTCCAGGAATACCGTGGCATCTTCGAAAAGGACCGTGCACTGGCGCGTCGCTTCCAGAAGATCGACATCGTCGAGCCGACCGTGGGCGAGACCTTCGAGATCCTGCAGGGTCTCAAGCCCAAGTACGAAGCGCACCACGGCGTGACCTATGCCGATGACGCACTGCAGGCGGCTGTGGACCTGTCGGTCAAGCACATCGGTGACCGCCTGCTGCCGGACAAGGCGATCGATGTGATCGACGAGGCCGGTGCGCGTCAGCGTCTGCTGCCGGAAGGCAAGCGCAAGGAACTGATCGATATCGAGGAGATCGAGACCATCGTCGCCAAGATGGCGCGGATTCCGGCCAAGCAGGTCAGCGCGACCGACAAGGACGTGCTGCAGCATCTGGAGCGCAACCTGAAGATGGTGATCTTCGGGCAGAACCCGGCAATCGAGACGCTGGCCGGCTCGATCAAGCTGGCGCGCTCGGGCCTGGCCAATCCGGAAAAGCCGATCGGCAACTTCCTGTTTGCCGGCCCTACCGGCGTCGGCAAGACCGAGGTCACCAAGCAGCTCGCGCTGCAGCTGGGGATCGAACTGGTGCGCTTCGACATGTCCGAGTACATGGAAGCGCATTCGATCAGCCGCCTGATCGGTGCGCCTCCGGGTTATGTGGGCTTCGATCAAGGCGGTCTGTTGACCGAGAAAATCGTCAAGACGCCGCACTGCGTGCTGCTGCTGGACGAGGTGGAGAAGGCGCATCCGGACATCTTCAACATCCTGTTGCAGGTCATGGATCGCGGCATCCTGACCGACACCAACGGGCGCGAGGCGAACTTCAAGAACGTGATCCTGGTGATGACGACCAATGCCGGCGCCACCCAGGCGTCGCGGCGGTCGATCGGCTTCACCAAGCAGGATCACTCCACCGATGCGATGGAGTCGATCCGCCGCGGCTTCACGCCCGAGTTCCGCAACCGCCTGGATGCGATCGTGCAGTTCCAGCCGCTGGGCTTCGATCACATCCTGCGGGTGGTGGACAAGTTCATCATCGAGCTGGAAATGCTGTTGCAGGAAAAACACGTCTCGCTGTCGGCCACCCCGACTGCGCGCGACTGGCTGGCCCAGCACGGCTTCGATCCATTGATGGGCGCGCGCCCGATGTCGCGCGTGATCCAGGAGAAGATCAAGCGTCCGCTGGCCGACGAACTGTTGTTCGGCAAGCTGGTGGAAGGCGGTCGGGTCAGCATCGACGTCAAGGATGGCGAGCTGGTGGTGGAAGCACACCCGGAGCCGGAGCGTCTGCTGCCGGCAACGGTCGACTGATCGCCTCGCGGTCCTGAAACGAAAAAACCGCTCGAAAGAGCGGTTTTTTTTATGCCCTCAGAACGTGTGGCCCGAGTGGAGGGGGCGTAGAAGCCGAGCGGCGGTCGCGGCTCGCGAGGAGCCGCGATAGCGCGCTTCCAAACCTTGGTCAATGCGGCAACCGAGGCGCAAGCGCCGGAGGCAAGGTGCAAGCGAAGGACAGAAGCAAGCCGACACTACCCGATCACCTGTGCCATCCAGATACGCAAATCTCGGCCACGACAAAAAGCGGCCATTGGCCGCCTCGCGTCTCACACCAGAACCGCTTACTTCATGCGGTAGGTAATACGACCCTTGGTCAGGTCGTAGGGAGTCATCTCAACTTTGACCCGGTCGCCGGTCAGGATGCGGATGTAGTTCTTGCGCATGCGGCCGGAGATGTGGGCGATGATTTCATGCCCATTTTCCAGCTTGACCCGGAACGTGGTGTTGGGGAGCGTCTCGCTGACGCTGCCTTCGAATTCAATGGAGTCGTCTTTCGACATGTAATCCTGTGCAATCACGGCTGGCCCGGGAGGGCCGTAAGGGACAGCATTTTACGCCCCATCTCCCCGCGGTGCAAATTTTATGTTAAGCGGACTTCAGCGAGCGCACTGGCAGGCCGCTCGCCGTAGCGCTCGGACCAGCTACCTGGCAGCGCTGCCTGGCCGACCTGCAGGCGCACCTGCTGCAGGAACTCTGCACGTGGCAGGCGTTGCGCACCCAGGCGCATCAGGTGCGGATTCTCCACCTGCGCATCGAGCAACGGCCACCCGCGGGAGTGCAGGTGC
This sequence comes from Xanthomonas sp. WHRI 8393, assembly GCF_040203315.1. NCBI lineage: Bacteria > Pseudomonadati > Pseudomonadota > Gammaproteobacteria > Lysobacterales > Lysobacteraceae > Xanthomonas > Xanthomonas sp. WHRI 8393. The sequence goes on from NZ_JBEGGL010000006.1 coordinate 77,124, forward strand.
GCGGCCAGCGCCGCCAGCGCCACCTTGGAGCCGCCGCTGTCGGCACTGAACATGCTCTCGCCGAAGAACATCCGGCCGATCGCCACGCCGTAGATGCCGCCGACCAGGCGCGTGCCATCGAATACTTCCAGCGAATGCGCGTGGCCCAGCCGATGCAGTTCGATGTAGGCCTGCTGCATCGGCGTGGTGATCCAGGTGCCATCCTGGCCGGCACGCGGAATCGACGCGCAGGCATCGATCACCTGCGCGAAGGCGGTATCGGCGCGCACGATCCAGTGGCTGCTGCGCAGCTGGCGACGGAAGCGCGAGGACAGGCGCACGCCATCGGTACGAAACACCGTGCGCGGGTCCGGGCTCCACCACAGGATCGGCTGGCCTTCCGAGAACCACGGAAACACGCCACTGGCATAGGCGTTGAGCAGGCGCTGCGGCGACAGGTCGCCACCGATGGCGAGCAGGCCGTCCGGCTCGCGCAACGCGGACTCGGCCGGCGGAAACGGGGCGGCCGGATCGGCCGCCAGCAGGTAGGGAAGGGCGCGGGACATGCGCGCAGTGTAGAGCGTGGCGTACATGCTGCACCCAGGGCGACGACCATCGCCGGCACGCGACGAACCGCGTGTGTGGTCGACGCACTTTGCGGCATGCGTCCGCGAGCACCGCGGTGCCGGGCGCGTAGTTCGCACTCGCCAGACGAGTGTTCTCGGCATGGATTTGGCCGCCTTGCTCCGACGTCCGCAAGACGCCCGGCCGGCGATCAGCGGCGGCTACGCCCTACGTCGCCGCCGCGCGGCTCAGTCGCGAAACGGGCTGTGCTCGGACAGCTCGCGTGCATGCCGGGCCACCGCCTGGCGCTCGTCGGCGCACCATTGCGCCAGTGGCTCGCGGAAGCCGGGGTCGGCGATCCAGTGGCGGCTGCGGACCAGGGTCGGCAGAAAGCCGCGCGCGATCTTGTGCTCGCCTTGCGCGCCGGGCTCGAAGCGGGCCAGGCCCTCGCGCAGGCAGTATTCGATGCCCTGGTAGTAGCAGGTTTCGAAATGCAGCCCCGGAAGGGCTTCACCGCCCCAGTAACGCCCGTACAGCGTGTCGCGCCCGCGCAGGCAGAGCGCGCCGGCGATCGGTTTCCCGTCCAGCTCGGCCAGAAACATCACCAGCTGGCGCGGCAGGTGCCGGGCCAGGTGATGCAGGAATTCCGGCGTCAGCGCGGGCGAATTGCCGTATTCGTTGAAGGTCTTGAGATAGAAACCGTACATCGCTTCCAGGTCGGCGTCGCTGGCTTCATCGCCATGCACCACGCGCAACTGCACGCCGGCCCGCTGCACCTTGGCGCGCTCCTGGCGGATGTTCTTGCGCCGCTTGTGATCCATCGCCGCCAGGAAGCTTTCGAAATCGCTCCAGCCGCTGGCGTTGTGCCAGTGGTACTGCAGATCGTTGCGCTCCAGCCAGTCGGCGGCGAAGGCGGCGTCTTCGTCGGCCGGGTGGAAGTTGACGTGCGCCGACGACAGCCCGCTGCGCTCCACCAGCGTACGCATCGCCGCGAGCAACTGCGGGCGCCAGCGCGCTGCGCCCAGCAGGCGCGGTCCGGTCACCGGCGAGTAGGGCACCCCGCACAGCCACTTGGGGAAGTATTCCTGACCGTAGCGCGCATAGGCATGCGCCCAGGCGTGGTCGAACACGAACTCGCCATGCGAGTTGTTCTTCAGGTATCCCGGTGCGGCGGCGACCAGCGTGTCGCCGTCCCATAGCGTCAGGTGCAGCGGGTTCCAGCCCCAGTCCGGTCGCAGGCAGCCCTCCTGCTCCAGGCCTTCCAGGAACGCGTAAGAAATGAATGGGTGCGCGCCGTCATGCAGCGCGTCCCAGGCACCGGCCGGAAGCTCGTCCAGCCGGCGGCACCAGCGGGCCGTGACGCTCATGCGCACGGTCCGCTGGTTTCGGCGCTGCCCGCGCGGCGCGGCCGGCGGTCAGCAGCCACCTCAGGCGCTCTTGTCGAGGTAGCGCTCGGCATCCAGCGCGGCCATGCAGCCGAAGCCGGCCGAGGTGATCGCCTGGCGGTAGTGCTGGTCGGCGACGTCGCCGGCGGCGAACACACCGGCCACCGAGGTCTCGGTCGCCGCGCCGTTGAGGCCGGAGCGGATTTCCAGGTAGCCGTTGTTCATCGCCAGCTGGCCGTCGAACAATTGCGTGTTGGGGTGATGGCCGATGGCAACGAAGAAGCCGTGCGCGACGATCTCGCGGGTGCTGCCGTCGAGGGTGGACTTGACCCGCACGCCGGTGACGCCGGCATCGTTGCCCAGCACTTCATCGATGGCGTGGTGCCAGACGGTTTCGATCTTGCCTGCGGCGACCTTGGCGAACAGCTTGTCCTGCATGATCTTTTCGGCGCGCAGCGTGTCGCGGCGGTGCACCAGGTAGACCTTGCGGGCGATGTTGGACAGATACAGCGCTTCTTCGACTGCGGTATTGCCGCCGCCGACCACCACCACGTCCTGGTCCTTGTAGAAGAAGCCGTCGCAGGTGGCGCAGGCGGACACGCCGCGGCCCTTGAAGGCTTCCTCGCTGGGGATGCCCAGGTACTTGGCGGTGGCGCCGGTGGAGATGATCAGTGCGTCGCAGGTGTATTCGGCACCGTCGCCGGTCAGCCGGAACGGGCGCTGCGACAGGTCGGCGGTGTGGATGTGGTCAAAGATCACCTCGGTCTCGAAGCGCTCGGCATGCGCCTGCATGCGGCTCATCAGGTCCGGGCCCATCAGGCCGTGGGGGTCGCCCGGCCAGTTGTCGACTTCGGTGGTGGTCATCAGCTGGCCGCCTTGCTGCAGGCCGGTGATCACCACTGGCTTGAGGTTGGCGCGGGCGGCGTAGACCGCGGCGGTCCAGCCGGCCGGGCCGGAGCCCAGGATCAGCAGGCGGGAATGCTTGGCGGGACTGGCAGAAGAGGCGCCCATGTATACTCGCGATCTAGGAATTGGCAGGGCAGGCGGGTGAATTCGCGCCCCTGTGGCGGCATAGAGTGGCGGTCCCCACCCGGTGAATCAAGGCGGCGCGATGGAACTGCTTGAACCGCAGATGGCATGGTCCACCCAGTACGCGTAATCGACGCCGCCCCGTGCGGCGTTTTTTGTTGACCATCGCATGCCCGGGCAGGCGACGTGCATGCAACAGCTGAAACCGTGGCCTCAGTCGTTTATTATCAACCACTAACAGCATTTTTCTAAGGTCTGGCTACAGGTGGCAAAGCAGGTTCCCGAACGCAGCAAGCCCGCTGAGGGCAAGACGTCCTCGCGCAAGACAGCGGTGGCGGACAATCCGCGTCGGCAAAAGCTCTGGCGCGATCTGGCATTGATCGCGGTGGCGCCGCTGCTGCTGTATCTGCTGGCCAGCCTGTTCACCTATTCGAGCGCCGATCCCGGCTGGTCGCAGACCGGCAGCGTGGTCGCGCCAGTGCACAACATGGGCGGCCGCGTCGGCGCCTGGACGGCCGACGTGCTGCTGCAGTTGTTCGGTTATGTGGCCTTCCTGCTGCCGGTGGTGCTGGGCGCGGTGGCCTGGATCGCCTTGTTCGGCATGGACAAGGAAGGGCAGGCCGAAGCCGATCTGGGGCCGGCATTGCGGCTGGTCGGCATGGTGGGCTTTCTGATCGCCTCGACCGGCTTCCTGCATCTGCGCCTGTTCAACGGCGACGTGGCCGCCGCCGGCGGGATCCTGGGGCGGTTGGTCAGCAATTCGCTGAGCGCCGGGTTCGGAGCCTTGGGCGCGAACCTGTTCGTGCTGGTGCTGCTGCTGGTGTCGATCACCCTGGCCACCGGCCTGTCGTGGTTTGCGGTGATGGAGCGCATCGGCACCTGGGTGCTGGCGCTGGGGCCGCTGATGCAGCGCAAGACCCATCAGGCCACCGAGTGGCAGCAGACCCGCGTGATGCGCGAAGAGCGCGAGGAAGTGCGCAAGGTCGATGCGGTCAAGCAGGCCAAGCGCGAGCCGGTCAAGATCGAGCCGCCGCCGGCACCGGTGGTGGAAAAGAGCGAGCGCGCCAAGCGCGATACCCAGATCCCGATGTTCCAGGGCGTGAGCACCGACGGCTCCGATCTGCCGCCGCTGGCCCTGCTGGACGACCCCAAGCCACAGGCCAAGGGGTATTCGGAAGAGACGCTGGAGACGCTGTCGCGGCAGATCGAGTTCAAGCTCAAGGATTTCCGCATCGAGGCGCAGGTAGTCGGGGCCTATCCGGGTCCGGTGATCACCCGCTTCGAGATCGAGCCGGCACCGGGCATCAAGGTCAGCCAGATCAGCTCGCTGGACAAGGATATCGCGCGCGGGCTGTCGGTCAAGTCAGTGCGCGTGGTCGACGTGATCCCGGGCAAGTCGGTGATCGGCCTGGAGATCCCCAACGTCAGCCGCGAGATGATCTTCCTGTCCGAGCTGCTGCGCTCCAAGGAATACGACAAGTCGGCCAGCCCGCTGACCCTGGCCTTGGGCAAGGACATTGCCGGGCGCCCGACGGTGGCCGACCTGGCGCGCATGCCGCACTTGTTGGTGGCCGGTACCACCGGCTCGGGCAAGTCGGTGGCGGTCAATGCGATGGTGCTGAGCCTGCTGTTCAAGGCCTCGCACAAGGAACTGCGCATGCTGATGATCGACCCGAAGATGCTCGAATTGAGCGTCTATCAGGGCATCCCGCATCTGCTTGCGCCGGTGGTCACCGACATGAAGGAGGCCGCCAACGGTCTGCGTTGGTGCGTGGCCGAGATGGAGCGCCGCTACAAGCTGATGAGCGCGGTGGGCGTGCGCAACCTGGCCGGCTTCAACAAGAAGATCAAGGACGCCATCGACGCCGGCCAGCCGATGATGGACCCGTTGTTCAAGCCCAACCCCGAGCTGGGTGAGGCGCCGCGGCCGCTGGAGACGCTGCCGTTCATCGTGATCTTCATCGACGAATTCGCCGACATGATGATGATCGTCGGCAAGAAGGTCGAAGAGTTGATCGCGCGCCTGGCGCAGAAGGCGCGTGCGGCCGGTATCCATCTGATCCTGGCCACGCAGCGGCCGTCGGTGGACGTGATCACCGGCCTGATCAAAGCCAATATCCCGACCCGCGTGGCGTTCCAGGTCAGCTCCAAGATCGACTCGCGCACCATCCTGGATCAGTCCGGCGCCGAAGCGCTGCTGGGCAATGGCGACATGCTGTATCTGCCGCCCGGCACCGCGCTGCCGGACCGCGTGCATGGTGCCTTCGTCAGCGACGAGGAAGTGCATCGGGTGGTCGAGCATCTCAAGGCTAGCGGGCCTGTGTCCTACGTCGAGGGCGTGCTGGACGAGGTTCAGACCATGGGCGATGGCACCGTGGTCGGTGCGACCGGTTTGCCGGAAAGCAGCGGCGGTGGCGGCGACGAGTCCGACCCTTTGTACGACGAGGCCTTGCGCATCGTCACCGAAACCCGGCGTGCCTCGATCTCCGGCGTGCAGCGGCGCTTGAAGATCGGCTACAACCGCGCCGCACGCCTGATCGAAGCGATGGAAGCGGCCGGCGTGGTCAGCCCGCCCGAGCACAATGGCGATCGCACCGTGCTAGCACCGCCGCCGCCCAAGTAATCGGCGGCCAGCAACGCGGGGGCGTATCGGCTTGACGGTGGCGCCGCGTTCCGGGCTTGTTCGGATTGCGTATGCGTAGACGCGTGGATGCGGCAATGTTGGAGGCCGGTGCCTGACGCTGCGGCGCACACCGGCTACCCTGATGCCCGAGGGCCGCTCCGGCCCGCCGCGATCTAGACCCATGCTGCGTCGTTCCGTGTTGCTGCTCCTGCTGCTGATCTCACTGCCATTGCTGGCCCAGGCCGAGCAACAGGCTGCGCCTGCTGCCGCTGCGGCGCGCATGCAGGCCGACACCAACTACAGCTTCGTGCGCTATCGCGCCGACTACGAAGTGCGTGCCGATGCCAGCAGCGTGGAAACCGACGAGTACGAGATCCTGCTCAAGACCAAGTCGGCGGTGGAACAGTTCAGCCAGGTGCGGCTGAGCTATAGCGAGAAGATGGAAACCCTGGAGGTGCTGCAGGCCTACACCGTCACCGCCGAAGGGCTGCGCCAGGACGTGGCGCCCGACAAGATCTACACCCAGGAAAGCTATTCCAGCGCAGCGGCGGCGATGTATGCCGACCGCAAGGTCAAGGTGGTGGTGTTCCCGAATCTGGCCCCGGGCGCGCGCATCGTCTATCGCGTGCGGCGTGCGCAGAACACCCCGTACTTCCCCGGCTACTTCAGTCTGTGGGAGACCTTCAGCGTGTTCGCGCAATACGACGATGCGGTGGTCACGCTGGTGGCGCCGAAGGCATTGCCGATGCATTTGTCGGTGCGCGGCTTGCAGGGCGGGACCAGGCCGGTGGTGCGTGGCGATCAGGCGCGCTGGGAGTGGCGCTATCAGCGCACCACGCCGATGAAGAACCAGAACTGGAGCGCGGCGACCTGGGAGTTCAGCCCCACCTTGATGGCCAGCACCTTCGACAGCTGGGCGCAGATGGGCCTGGCCTATCACGTCAAGGGCGGCCGCGCCGCCGCGGTGACGCCGGCGATCCAGTCGCTGGCCGACGAGGTGACCCGCGGCATCGACGCGCCGCGGGCGCAGGCCGCTGCGCTGTACGCGTGGGTGGCGCGCAATATCCGTTATGTGGCGGTGTACCTGGGCAACGGCGGGCTGGAGCCCAACAGCGCCGACAGCATCCTGGCCAACCACTATGGCGACTGCAAGGACCACACCGTGATCCTGGAAGCCTTGCTGGCGGCCAAGGGCATCGCCAGCACCCCCGTGCTGATCGGCGCCGAAGGCGGGCCGACGCTGCCGCCGATCCCGGTGCTCGGCCGCTTCAATCACGCCATCACCTACATCCCGGCGTTCGATCTGTATGTCGATTCGACCAATCCGTACGCGCGCTTCGGCCAGTTGCCGGCCGGTGACCTTGGGGCGCCGGTGGTGCATACGCTGGACGGCAAGGTCACGCATACCCCGCCCAACGACCGCAAGGTCAACCGCTACGTCGCGCGTACCGAGTACCGCTTTACCCCGCAGGGCGGGCTGCACGGCCTGACCACGCTCGACAGCGGACAGACCGGCGAGGTGGGGCTGCGTGCGATGTTCGTGCAGCTCAATGCGCAGAACCGCAATCGCATCGAGGAGTCGATCATTGCGCAGTCCGGCTTCGACGGCACCGGCGATCTGTTGATCCAGGGCGACCCGCTGGATCTGGATGCGCCGTTCAACTATCGCTACTCCTTCCAGGCCGAGGATGCGGTGGATTTTTCGGTGGTCGGCGGCATGACCTTGCCCGATATGCCCGGTGCCGAATCCACCCGAGGCATCTATACGACCACCTCGGCCGACGACAACCTGACCCCGTTCTACTGCAACGACAGCGTGCGCGAAGAAACCTATGTGGTGAGCTTCCCGGCGACGGTGCCGATCATCGCGATTCCGCGCAGCAGTCGCTTTCGCAACGCTGCTGGCGAGTACGCGGTCGAGTGGACGCGCCAGGGCCAGACGGTGACGGCGGTGCATCGCTTGCAACGCGCGGCAGTACGTGGGCCGCAGGCGCTGTGTCAGCCGCAGGATTACCGCGCGTTTCGCGAGCTCTACCAGCAGGTGCGGCGCGGCTTTCGCGGGCAGATCGTGTACGGCGATCTGTCCAGGGTACAGACGGCGCAGTGAGATGAATCCACTGGCGGCGGCCGCGATCTGAACGCCTTGTGCGATAGCGCTCGCCCATTCATCCAGGAAGTATCAGAATTCCCGCATTCCCTTTCTGGAACACCGCGATGCATCGCCAGCTCCGTTATGCCGTTCTCGCCACCGCCTTGTTCGCCGGCACCGCGTTTGCCGGTGCGCGTCAGGAGCTGGACACGTTCACACGCGGCCTGAAAGGCCTGGACGGGCAGTTCAACCAGCAGGTCTCCGATGCCAACGGCCGGGTCAAGGAACGCGCGAGCGGGCGGGTGGCATTGTCGGCGCCGCGCCAGTTCCGTTGGGAATACGCCAAGCCCTACAAGCAGCTGATCGTGGCCGATGGCAAGAAGGTGTGGGTGTTCGACCCGGACCTGGGGCAGGTGACCGTGCGTGCGCAGGGCAGCGAAGAACAGAACAGTCCACTGGTTGCATTGATCGACCCGGCGCGCCTGGACAAGCAATACGACGTCAGCGAAGAAGCGGCGCCACGTGATGGCCTGCAATGGCTGTCGCTGACGCCCAAGGTCGACACCGAAGCCAGTTTCCAGATGGCCTCGCTGGGGTTCGGCAAGGATGGCCTGGCCAGGATGGAAGTGGTGGACGCGGTCGGCCAGCGCACTGCGATCAGCTTCAGCGGCTGGAAGCGCAATCCGGCATTCGCGGCCGACACCTTCCGCTACACGCCGGGCAAGGGTGTGGACGTGGTCGGCGACGCGCAGTAAGCCGTTGCTTGCAGCAGTCGTGCAGCCAACGGCCGTGTTCGCAGAAGGTCGTTGGCTGACGCGATACAATGCCGCGTGGCACGAACCAAGCTCCCCATCACTCCCGAAGCCGATCTGCTCAGCGTAGACGGCGAGCACCTGCGCCCGCTGGCCGAGCGCATGCGTCCGCGCACCCTCGACGAGATGGTCGGGCAGAAGCGACTGCTCGCGCCCGACAGCGCATTGCGACGCGCGGTGGAATCCGGCCGCGTGCATTCGATGATCCTGTGGGGTCCGCCCGGTTGCGGCAAGACCACCCTGGCGCTGCTGCTGGCGCATTACGCCGACGCCGAGTTCAAGGCGATCTCGGCAGTGCTGTCGGGTTTGCCCGAGGTGCGCCAGGTGCTGGCCGAGGCTGCGCAGTGCTTCGCCGGCGGGCGCCGCACGGTGTTGTTCGTCGATGAGGTGCACCGTTTCAACAAGGCGCAGCAGGATGCGTTCCTGCCGCATATCGAGCGTGGCACGATCCTGTTCGTCGGTGCGACGACCGAAAATCCCTCGTTCGAACTGAATTCGGCATTGTTGTCGCGCTGCCGCGTGCACGTGCTGGAAGGCGTTTCGCCGCAGGACATCGTCGAGGCCTTGCAACGTGCGCTGCACGATCCGGAGCGCGGGCTGGGGCAGGAGAGCATCCAGGTCAGCGATGCCTCGCTGCTGGAAATTGCCAGCGCGGCCGACGGCGACGTGCGCCGTGCATTGACCCTGCTGGAGATCGCCGCGGAGCTGGCAGGCGGCGAGGGTGGCCAGATCACCCCGCAGACGCTGCTGCAGGTGCTGGCCGACCGCACGCGTCGCTTCGACAAGAACGGCGAGCAGTTCTACGACCAGATTTCGGCGCTGCACAAATCGGTGCGCAGCTCCAACCCCGATGCCGCGCTGTACTGGCTCACGCGCATGCTCGACGGCGGCTGCGACCCGGCCTATCTGGCACGGCGGCTGACCCGCATGGCGATCGAGGACATCGGCCTGGCCGATCCGCGCGCGCAGAGCATGGCGCTGGAAGCCTGGGACATCTACGAACGTCTGGGCAGCCCGGAGGGCGAGCTGGCGTTCGCGCAACTGGTGCTGTATCTGGCCAGCACCGCCAAGTCCAATGCCGGCTATGCCGCCTTCAACCAGGCCAAGGCCGAGGTGCGCGCCACCGGCACGCAGGAGGTGCCGCTGCATCTGCGCAACGCGCCGACCAAGCTGATGAAGACGCTGGGCTACGGGCAGGACTATCAATACGACCACGACGCCGAAGGCGGGATCGCGCTGGACCAGACCGGCTTTCCGGATGCGATGGGCGAGCGGGTCTATTACAACCCGGTGCCGCGCGGGCTGGAGATCAAGCTCAAGGAAAAGCTCGACCGCCTGCGCGCCGCGCGCGAACAGGCGCGGGCTGACAAGGGCGGCAAGCCCACGGCATAATCGGCCGCACAGGAGATGGCATTCCTCCTTGAACCGCACGCACCCTGCGCGCTGATGATGCCTGCCCACCCCCGCCGGGGCGGCAGGTCTGTGCCCCGGCATCTTTTCTCGCTCAGAAAACGGATGATGCCGACATGCACGACACCTTGTTGAACCCCACTTCGGCCGCCTGCGGAGTGCGCGCATGAACACGCCGGTGTGGTGGCAGCAATTGCTGCTGGCGATGACCGGCGGTGCGCTGGGCTCCGGCCTGCGCTTTGCCATCGGTGCCTCGTTGCTGCAGCGCTTCGGTAACGGATTTCCGTGGGGCACGCTGACCGTGAATCTGCTCGGCTCGTTCGTCGCCGGCGTGCTGCTGGTCTGGCTGGATGCGCGCGGGCCGGCAAGCTGGCCGTTGCGGGCCTTGTTGATCGTCGGCGTGATCGGCGGGCTGACCACGTTCTCGTCGTTGATGATGGAATGCCTGGTATTCGCACGCACGGATCGGTCCGCGATGATCGGCGTGTATCTGGCCATCACGCTGGTGGCCGGGCTGGCGCTGGTGTTTGCCGGTGCGCGTGCCGGTCAGTGGCTGGTGGCGCGTTAGGCGCAGCTCTGCCGTGTAATCTCGGCAGTGAAGCCAAGGCCGGGATGCGGCGACGTTGCGAGCGTAGATACACGCCGACGATTGAATGGCTGGCATGTGTTGGCGCCGCCGGGCAACGGTCAACGTGCCATCAGGGGCCATGCTCGGACGCGACGCCTGGCCGCGTGCCTGTCGGGCGCGCCGACGGATGCTTGGTGTCGCTGGCATTCGCTGGCGACCGTTTGCACTGGCGCATAAAAAAGGCGTGCTCGCGCACGCCCTGATTGACTGACAGCCTGGTCGGCGTTGCGGGATCGGCCCGACGGCCGATCCCGCAATGCATGACTTACAGCGCTTCGATGATGCCCGCCGCGCCCATGCCGGTGCCGATGCACATGGTGACCATGCCGTACTTCTGCTGACGACGGCGCAGGCCGTGTACCAGGGTGGCGGCACGGATCGCACCGGTTGCGCCCAGCGGGTGGCCCAGGGCGATGGCGCCGCCGAGCGGGTTGACCTTGGACGGATCCAGCTCGCTGTCGCGGATCACCGCCAACGCCTGTGCGGCGAAGGCTTCGTTGAGCTCGATCCAGTCGATCTGGTCCTTGGTCAGGCCGGCCTGCTTGAGCGCCTTGGGAATCGCCGCGATCGGGCCGATCCCCATCACCTCCGGACGCACGCCGGCCACCGAGAAGCTGACAAAGCGCGCCAGCGGGGTCAGCCCGTAATCCTTGATCGCCTGCTCGGAGGCCAGCAGCACTGCACCGGCGCCGTCGCTCATCTGCGAGGAGTTGCCGGCGGTGACGCTGCCGCCGAACTGGCCGTTGCGGAACACCGGACGCAGCTTGGCCAGGCCTTCGAGCGAGCTGTCGGGGCGCGGGCCTTCATCGGTGTCGACCAGCCGCTTGCGCAGCGCGATGACGTTGCCGGCCAGGTCGGGCTGGTGCGAGAGGATTTCGTAGGGAGTGATCTCGTCGCGGAATTCGCCGGCGGCAATGGCGGCAATCGCCTTCTGGTGCGAAGCGAGCGCGAATGCATCCTGATCCTCGCGCGAGACCTTCCATTCCTCGGCCACTTTCTCGGCGGTGATGCCCATGCCGTAGGCGATCGCGACGTGGTCGTCGGCAAAGACGTTCGGCGACATGGCGACCTTGTTGCCCATCATCGGCACCATCGACATCGACTCGGTACCGCCGGCCAGCATCAGGTCGGCATTGCCCAGACGGATCTGGTCGGCGGCCATCGCCACGGCCTGGATGCCGGACGAACAGAAACGATTGATGGTCTGGCCGGCCACGCTGTTGGGCAGGCCGGCGAGCAGCACGCCGATGCGCGCCACGTTCATGCCTTGCTCGCCCTCGGGCATCGCGCAGCCGATGATGGCATCGTCGATCCGCGACAGATCGATGCCCGGCGCCTGCGCCACCACCGCACGCAGCACGTGCGCCAGCATGTCGTCGGGACGGGTATTGCGGAACACGCCCTTGGGCGCCTTGCCGACCGGCGTACGGGTGGCGGCGACGATGTAGGCTTCTTGAATCTGCTTGCTCATGGCTATCTCCGATAGCCGGGATTGGGGAGTCGGGATTGGGGATTCGCAACTGCGGATCCTGATTCCTGAATGGTCCTGCCCGGCGGATGAATTTGGTGGAAGCGAGAATGTTGGAGGGCAGGGGAGCCGCTGTTACGAATCCCCAATCCCGAATCCCGAATCTCAGTTCCTCAACGGCTTACCCGTCTTGAGCATGTGCCCAATCCGCGCCTGGGTCTTTTCCTGTTGGGCCAGTTCGACGAAGTGCTTGCGCTCCAGCTTGAGCAGCCATTCCTCGTCGACCAGTGCGCCGCGATCGACTTCACCGCCACACATCACCGTGGCGATGCGGGTGGCGATTTCATAGTCGTAGTCGCTGATGAAGCGGCCCTCCAGCATGTTGACCAGCAGCATCTTGAAGGTGGCGATGCCGACGTCGCCGGCGACCTGGATGCGGCGTGCCGGCAGCGGGGCGCGGTAGCCGCCTTCAGCCAATGCGCGCGCTTCGGCCTTGGCGATGTGCAGCGCCTCGAAGCTGTTGAACACCACCTTGTCGGTGGCGCGCAGCAGGCCCAGCTCCTTGGCATTGACCGCCGAATTGGAGACCTTGGCCATCGCGATGGTTTCGAAGGTCTTCTTCAGCTCGGCGAACACATCGCCGCCCGGACCTGCGGCCTGCGAGGCGCGCACGGCGATTTCCTTCAGGCCACCGCCGGCCGGCAGCAGGCCGACGCCAGCTTCGACCAGGCCGATGTAGCTTTCCAGCGAGGCCACGGTCTTGGCGCTGTGCATCTGGAACTCGCAGCCGCCGCCCAGCGCCAGCCCGCGCACGGCCGAAATCACCGGCACCTGCGCGTACTTGATGCGCTGGCTGGTGGCCTGGAAGTTGGCGACCAGCGCTTCGAATGCATCGACCTTGCCGGCCTGCAGCAGACCCAGCGCGCCGGCCAGATCGGCGCCGGCGGAGAAGGGCTCCTTCTGCTGCCAGATCACCAGCCCGGCGAAGTCCTTCTCGGCGCGGCCGACGACCTCCTGCAGGCCATTGAGCACGTGATCGGAGACGGTGTTCATCTTGGTCTTGAAGCTGACCACGGCGATGTCGTCGCCGTCATGCCACATGCGTACGCCGTCGTTTTCGAACACCGTCTCGCCCGGCGAGAACTGCTCGCCCAGCAGCGGATCGGGGAAGCGCTGGCGCTTGTATACCGGCAGTGCCGAGCGCGGCAGCTTGGCATCGCGCGCCGGGCTGTACGAGCCTTCGGCCGCATGCACGCCGTCGCGGCCGTCGAACACCCAGTTCGGCAGTGGCGCGCTGCTCATGCTCTTGCCGTTGGAGATGTCTTCGGCAATCCACTGCGCTACCTGCTTCCAGCCGGCGGCCTGCCAGGTCTCGAACGGGCCGAGCGACCAGCCGTAGCCCCAGCGGATCGCCAGATCCACGTCGCGCGCGGTCTCGGCGATATCGGCCAGATGGTAGGCGCTGTAGTGGAACAGGTCGCGAAAGGTAGCCCACAGGAACTGTGCCTGCGGGTGCTGGCTCTCGCGCAGTTTGGCGAACTTCTCAGCCGGGTTCTTGATCTTGAGGATCTCGACCACTTCCGGTGCCGCGCTGCGATCGGCGGTTCTGTAATCCTGCTTCTCCAGGTCCAGCACCACGATGTCCTTGCCGACCTTGCGGAAGATGCCGGCACCGACCTTCTGGCCGAGCGCGCCCTTGCCGATCAGCACCTCCAGCCACTTGGGCGACTTGAAGTACTGGTGCCACGGATCGTCGGGCAGGGTGTCGCCCATGGTCTTGATCACGTGCGCCATGGTGTCCAGGCCGACCACGTCCGAGGTGCGGTAGGTCGCCGACTTCGGGCGCCCGACCAGCGGGCCGGTCAGCGCATCGACTTCATCGAAGCCCAGCCCGAACTCGGCGGTGTGGTGGATGGTGGACAGGATCGAGAACACGCCGATGCGGTTGCCGATGAAGTTCGGGGTGTCCTTCGCGTACACCACGCCCTTGCCCAGCGTGGTGACCAGGAAGCTTTCCAGTCCTTCCAGTACGGCCTTGTCGGTGCCCTTGGCGGGAATCAGTTCGGCCAGGTGCATGTAGCGCGGCGGATTGAAGAAATGCACGCCGCAGAAGCGGTGGCGCAACTGCTCGGGCAGCACGTCGGAGAGCTTGTTGATGCCCAGGCCCGAGGTATTGGAGGCCAGCACGGCGTGATCGGCCACGAACGGGGCGATTTTCTTGTACAGGTCCTGCTTCCAGTCCATGCGCTCGGCGATCGCTTCGATGATCAGGTCGCAATCGCGCAGCTGCTCCAGGCCGCTTTCATAGTTGGCCGGCGTGATCGCCTCGGCCAGGGCCTTGCTGGCGAGCGGGGCAGGGCTGAGCTTGCCGAGGTTGGCGATGGCCTTGAGCACGATGCCGTCGGCAGGACCTTCCTTGGCAGGCAGGTCGAACAGCACGGTGTCGACACCGGCATTGGTGAGGTGCGCGGCGATCTGCGCGCCCATGACGCCGGCACCGAGCACGGCAGCACGACGGACTAGCAACGGATTGGACATAGCGATGAGCCTTTGGTGTGAGCGACTACGGTGTGGAATGGGTACGGAAACCGGGTTCCGCAAAACGAATCAGTTCGCGCGCGGCGCGCGCGCGGTGGTCGGCCTCGCTGACCCCGGCCGGGCGCTTGATCAGTCCGAAATCGGCCATCGCATAGGTGAGCGCACCGGCCAGGAAATCCAGGCGCCAGTACAGCTCTTCCTTGCTCAGGCCCGGCACGCAGGCAGCGATGGCCTTGCCGAACTCTCGCAGCACATGCCCGTAGTGATCGGACAGGAACTTGCGCAGGTTGTCGTTCTTTTCGGCGTAGGCGCGCGCAATTACCCGCACGAACGCGCCGCCGCTCTGGCGGTCCTGCGCCATTGCCAGCGCCGGCTCGACGAAGGCCGCCAGCACCGCGGTGAGCTCGCCCGGCTGTGACTTCCTGGCCGCCTCCAGTTGCTGCAGGCGCGCGGCGGTCATCTCGTCCATGCGGCGACGGAACACCTCGTTGACCAGGTTTTCCTTGGAACCGAAGTGGTAATTGACCGCCGCGATATTGACGTCGGCCTGGGTGGTCAGCTGGCGCAGCGAGGTTCCGGCGAAGCCATGCTGGGCGAACAGCTCCTCGGCCGCGCCGAGGATGCGGTCCTTGGTGGAGAAGTGGGCGGGCTTGGGCATGCGCGGGGCGGAACTCAATCAAACGATTGTTTGAGTCTACGGGCTGGACGCTGCAATGGTCATGCGGCAACGCAGCACGATTCAGGGGGCGGTGTGCAAATGCAGCGACGAAGGGATAGAATTGACCATCGCAAAGAAGCCTAAGCCCGCGTTTTGACGCGGGTTTTTTTCATGATAACCTCGGGCCTTCAGTGGCCCGCCCAACGGAGATCCTCCCATGGCGCTGGAGCGCACCCTGTCCATCATCAAGCCCGACGCCGTTGCCAAGAACGTCATCGGCGAAATCTACAGCCGTTTCGAGAAGGCCGGCCTGAAGATCGTGGCGTCCAAGTACAAGCAGCTGTCGCGTCGCGAAGCCGAAGGCTTCTATGCCGTGCACCGCGAGCGTCCGTTCTTCAACGCGCTGGTCGAGTTCATGATCTCCGGCCCGGTGATGATCCAGGCGCTGGAAGGCGAGAACGCCGTTGCCGCACACCGTGACCTGCTGGGCGCGACCAATCCCAAGGACGCTGCGCCGGGCACCATCCGCGCCGACTTCGCCGACTCGATCGATGCCAATGCCGCCCACGGCTCGGATTCGGTCGAGAACGCTGCCAACGAAGTCGCGTATTTCTTTGCCGCCACCGAAGTGGTCTCGCGCTGAGGCCGAGAGAGTCGAATCGTGAATGAGGTCGTGATCCCCTCCGTGCTGCAGGACGTTCCCGTCCGTACCCCGGAACTGCGCAAGCAGAACCTGCTCGACCTCGACCGCGAGGGACTGGAGCGCTTCTTCGCCGACACGCTCGGCGAAGCGCGCTACCGTGCCCATCAGGTGATGAAGTGGATCCACCATCGCTACGTCACCGATTTCGATCAGATGACGGACCTCGGCAAGGCGCTGCGTGCGAAGTTGCACCAGCACGCCGAGGTCCTCGTTCCGAATGTCGTGTTTGACAAGCCGTCCACCGACGGGACCCACAAGTGGCTGCTGGCCATGGGCACCGACGGCAAGAACGCGATCGAAACCGTCTACATCCCCGACAAGGGCCGCGGCACGCTGTGTGTGTCGTCCCAGGTCGGCTGCGGTCTGAACTGCACCTTCTGTTCGACTGCCACCCAGGGCTTCAACCGCAACCTCACCACCGCCGAGATCGTTGGGCAGGTGTGGGTGGCGGCGCGCCATCTGGGCAACGTGCCGCACCAGCAGCGCCGCCTCACCAATGTGGTGATGATGGGCATGGGCGAGCCGCTGATGAATTTCGACAACGTCGTGCGCGCGATGAGCGTGATGCGCGACGACCTGGGCTACGGCCTGGCCAGCAAGCGGGTGACGCTGTCGACCTCCGGCCTGGTGCCGATGATCGACCGGCTCTCGACCGAAAGCGATGTCTCGCTGGCGGTCTCGCTGCATGCGGCCAACGACACGCTGCGCGAAAGCCTGGTGCCGTTGAACAAGAAATACCCGATCGCCGAGCTGATGGAATCCTGCGCGCGCTATCTGCGCGGCAACAAGAAGCGCGATTCGGTCACCTTCGAATACACCTTGATGAAAGGCATCAACGACCAGCCCGAGCATGCGCGCCAGCTGGCCAGGTTGATGCGTCAGTTCGACAATGCGGTGCAGTCCAAGGACGCCGGCAAGGTCAACCTGATTCCGTTCAATCCATTCCCGGGCACGCGTTACGAGCGCTCGGGCGAGACCGAGATCCGCGCGTTTCAGAAGATCCTGCTCGACGCACAAGTGCTGACGATGGTGCGGCGTACCCGTGGCGACGATATCGACGCCGCCTGCGGGCAGCTCAAGGGGCAGGTTATGGACCGCACCCGTCGTCAGGCGGATTTCCTGCGCACCCTGGAAGGGCAGGCCGGTCGAGATGCGGCAGCGTGATCTAGCAGCCATGGCGGCTGTGGCGATCGCACTGTGCGCGGTCGGCTGCGGTGGTCGCAATGCCAAGGCCGGCTCGGTCCAGACGGTCGAGGAGGTCGCGCAGGTGCATTCGTTCCGCGACAGCACCGCGACAAAGAATCGTCTGGCGGTGCAGGAGAAGCTGGGCCTGGCCAATAACCGCCTGCAGACAGGCGACTACGTCGCTGCCGAAGAGCAGGTCCGTGCAGCCTTGAAGAAAGATCCCCAGTCGGTGGATGCCATTGGTCTGCTGGCGCTGATTCAAGGCGCCAAGGGCGATGTTGCCGGCTCCGGTGCGTCATACCGCCGGGCCGCGGAGCTTGCGCCGCAGCGCGGCGATGTCCTGAACAATTACGGCGCGTGGTTGTGCGCGAACGGCTCGCCGGCCGAATCGCTGATCTGGTTCGATCGCGCCCTGACCGACAGAAACTACGCATCGCCAGCCTCCGCGTTGGGCAATGCAGGTGGCTGCGCACTCAAGGCCGGGCAGCCGCAGCGGGCGGTCGGCGACTTGCGCAAGGCGCTGGAACTGGATCCGCGGAATCCATACGCACTCGAGTCGATGGCGCGCTCCGAGGTGACCAATCGCAATTATTTCGAAGCGCGTGCGTTTATTGAACGACGGCTTGCGGCTGCACCGGCAACCGCTTCCGTGTTACAACTCGCCATTCAGATTGAGCAAGGGCTAGGCGACAAGGTAGCTGCCAGCCGTTATCAACAGCGGTTGGTCAAGGAATTTCCTGACGCAGCGACCGCTAACCCCGGGGCCAATGCATTGTGATCAGTGATTCCAATCCGAACCCTTTCGAGCAGGAAAAGGGCTGCGGACAGCATTTGCGCGATGCGCGCGAAGCGGCAAGTCTGAGCGTGGACGAAGTCGCCGGCAAGCTGCGCATGCCGGCGCATGTGGTGCGCTCGCTGGAGCAGGAAGACTGGCAACGCCTGGGTGCGCCGGTCTTCGTGCGCGGTCAGTTGCGCAGCTATGCGCGCTTGCTGCATGTGGACCTGGAGCCGCTGCTGCAGCAGGCGGCGATTGCGCCGATCGAGCCGGTCAAGCTGGTCAGCCACACGCATACGCCGCGGGCACGGCGCATCCTGGAAAGCACGGCGCGCAAGGCGATGTATGTGGTGATCACCGGTGTGTTCGCGGTGCCGGTGTGGTACGCAACCCGTTCGCATCTGGATGGCAAGGCGCCCAGCACGGTGTCGCTGGACAGCATGCCGGAAGCGCCCGGGACCGGCACCCCGGCCAACGCTGTCACGCAGCCGGCCAGTGCGCCGCGCGAGCAGCCGGCGCCTTACATTGCGTCGATGACGCCGGTGCCACGGGCCGCGCCCGAGGTCGAGACCCCTGCAGTGTCGGCCGCCAGTGGCGGCAGTTTGTCGTTGAGTTTCAGCGGCGACAGCTGGGTGCAGATTCTGGCACCGGATGGCAGCGCGGTCGAAAAGGCACTGGTGCGTGCCGGCGAGCGTCGCAGTTATTCGCCAGGGCAGGTGGGTCGCATCGTGCTGGGTAATGCGTCGGCGGTAGAGGTTCAGCAAGGCGGCAGTATCGTCGATGTGAAACCGTTCCAGCGCGCTAACGTGGCCCGTTTTGCGGTATCCTCCGACGGCTCCGTGGTACCTGCTTCCGAGTGAAGCGGACTGCGGTTTTTCATTTTTCCCTATTGATGTTCCGCGCCTCCGGGATGACGGAGCGAGAGTACGCATGGCGATCGACGATCTGCTGGACGAACACGAACAAGGCGAACGCGTTCGTTCCTGGTTGAGAAAGAATGGCGCAGGGCTGGTAGGCGGCATCGTGGTGGGCCTGGCCCTGATCCTGGGCTGGCAGTGGTGGCAGAAGCACACCGCCACCCAATCGGTGGAAGCCAATACCCGTTACGAAGCGGTGGTCAAGTCCATCCAGGGCAAGGACCTGGACAAGGCGGCCAAGGACATCGTGGCGCTCGATGACGGCAAGGGCGGTGTCTACGCCGAACTGGCTGCATTGCGTCTGGCAAAGGCCCAGGTGGATGCCGGCAAGCATGCCGAAGCGATCAAGACCCTGCGCGACGTGCCCGCCGAAGGCGAGCTCAAGCAGATCGTGCAGCAGCGCCTGGCGCGTGTGTTGACCGAAAGCGGCAAGCCGGACGAAGCGATCAAGCTGCTGGCCGATGCACAGGACCACACCAGTCTGGAGATCCGCGCCGATGCGCTGGTCGTGCAGGGCAAGCCTGACGAAGCGCGTGCGCTCTACGCCAAGGCCCTGACCACGGTGGACGTGGCCTCGCCGCAGCGCCGTTTGCTGGAAACCAAGCTGATGGATGTGGGCGGCAAGGTGCCCGATCCGGCGGAGCC
Organism: Xanthomonas sp. WHRI 8393; assembly: GCF_040203315.1. NCBI lineage: Bacteria > Pseudomonadati > Pseudomonadota > Gammaproteobacteria > Lysobacterales > Lysobacteraceae > Xanthomonas > Xanthomonas sp. WHRI 8393. The sequence continues at coordinate 96,532 of NZ_JBEGGL010000006.1, forward strand.
GATTTGATGAAGCAGGTTGATATGTACAAGCGCATTGCATTGATCGCCCTGATGGGCGTGTCGCTGGCTGGTTGCAGCACCGTCAAGGGCTGGTTTGCCGGTAAGGACGCTGCTGCCAAGAAGGCGCAGGAACCTGCCGAGCTGGTCAAGTTCGAGCCGTCGGTCAAGGTCGACAAGATCTGGTCCACCGGCGTGGGCAAGGGCGAAGGCCATATCGGCGTGCGCCAGCGTCCGGCGGTGGCCGATGGCAAGGTGTACGCCGCGGCGATTACCGGCGGCGTGCAGGCGCTGGACCTGCAGACCGGCAAGCGCGTGTGGGAATACAAGCCCAAGAAGGAAGAGCGTAACGATCGCAAGTTCAAGCAGCGCCTGTCCGGTGGCCCCGGCGTCGGCGAAGGCCTGGTGGTGATCGGCACCCTGTCTGGCGACGTGATTGCCTTGAACCAGGCTGATGGCACCGAAAAATGGCGTGCCAAGGTGCCGAACGAAGTCATCGCCGCACCGGCGATTGCACAGAACCTGGTGTTGGTGCGCAGCAACGATGGTCGCGTCAGCGCCTTCGACGCGGCCACCGGCGAGCGTCGCTGGTTCCATGCCGAAGAAGGCCCGACCCTGTCGGTGCGCGGCAATGCGCCGATCGTGACCGGCCCGGGCGTGCTGTTCGTCGGCAACGACAGCGGCACCTTGAGCGCCCTGGCGCTGCAGGACGGCCGCCCGTTGTGGGAACAGGCGATCGGCGTGCCGGAAGGCCGCACCGAGCTGGAGCGCATGGCCGATGTGGACGGCGCCCCGGTGCTCGATGGCACCACGCTGTATGCGACCAGCTTCAAGAACGAAACCCTCGCACTGGAAGGCCCGAGCGGCCGTCCGCTGTGGACGCGCGATCACGGCGGCGCCGGTGGCGTTGGCGTGTCGTCGGCAGTGGTGGTGGTCTCCGACAACGCCGGCTCGGTGTGGGGCCTGGACAAGAGCAGCGGGGCGGCGATGTGGTCGCAGGCCGCGCTGGCGCGTCGCTCCCTGACCGGTGTGGCCATCCAGGGCGATTACGCCGTGGTCGGCGATTACAAGGGCTATCTGCACTGGCTGAAACTCAGCGACGGTGCACTGGCCGCGCGCGCTCGCGCTGGACGCGACACGCTGCTGGCGCAGCCGATCGTCGTGGACGGCATTCTGTTGGTACAAAACACCGATGGCGATATCACCGCCTTCCGGTTGGCACAATAAGGACTTCGCGATGCTGCCCCTGGTCGCCCTGGTCGGACGGCCCAATGTCGGCAAGTCCACCATCTTCAATGCGCTGACGCGCACCCGTGACGCGCTGGTCCACGACCAGCCCGGCGTCACCCGCGACCGTAACTACGGGGTCTGTCGTCTCGACGAGGAACGCCCGTTCATCGTCGTCGATACCGGCGGTATTGCCGGTGACGAGGAAGGCCTAGCCGGCGCCACCGCGCGGCAGGCCCGCGCCGCTGCCGGCGAGGCCGATCTTGTGCTGTTCGTGGTCGACGGCCGCGAAGGCGCCTCCTCGCTGGACGACGAGATCCTGGCCTGGCTGCGCAAGCTGGCGCGGCCGACCGTGCTGGTCATCAACAAGATCGACGGCACCGATGAGGAAACCGTGCGCTCGGAATTCGCGCGCTACGGGTTCTCCGATGTGGTGGCGTTGTCTGCCGCACATCGGCAGGGCATCGACGAACTGCTTGAGGAAGTCGGCGCACGTCTGCCCGAGGAAGGTGCCGGCGAGCTGCTGGATACCGACCCGGCGCGTGTGCGCATCGCCTTCGTCGGCCGCCCGAACGTGGGCAAGTCGACGCTGGTCAATCGCCTGCTCGGCGAAGAACGCATGATTGCCTCCGAAGTGCCGGGTACCACGCGCGATTCGATCGCCGTGGACATGGACCGTGACGGGCGCCAGTACCGCTTGATCGATACGGCCGGCCTGCGTCGCCGCGGCAAGGTCGAGGAGGCGGTGGAGAAGTTCAGCGCGTTCAAGACGCTGCAGGCGATCGAGCAATGCCAGGTTGCGGTGCTGATGCTCGATGCCGGCGAAGGCGTCACCGACCAGGACGCGACCATTCTGGGCGCCATCCTGGACGCTGGCCGCGCCCTGGTGGTGGCGATCAACAAGTGGGACGGGCAGAGCGACTACCAGCGTGCGCAGGCCGAAGACCTGCTGGCGCGCAAGCTGGGCTTTGTCAGCTGGGCCGAGGCGGTGCGGATTTCCGCGCTGCACGGCTCGGGCATGCGCGAGCTGTTCCAGGCGATTCACCGTGCACATGCGTCGGCCACGCACGAATTCAGCACCAGCGAAGTCAACCAGGCGCTGGAAATCGCCTACGAGACCAATCCGCCGCCGAGCATCCGTGGCCACGTCTCCAAGCTGCGTTACGTGCATCCGGGTGGCGCAAATCCGCCCACCTTCATCGTGCACGGCACGCGCCTGAAGGTGCTGCCGGAGTCGTACAAGCGCTATCTGGAAAACTTCTTCCGCAAGCGCTTCAAGCTGGTTGGTACGCCGGTGCGTTTCATCTTCCGCGAAGGTGCCAATCCGTACGAGGGCAAGAAGAACACGCTCACCGAACGGCAGGTGGCGCGCAAAAGACGGTTGATGAAGCACGTCAAGGGCAAGTAAGCAGGGAACGGCCCGTGCCTGGCCAATGATCGTCAGATGGAGTGGCCGCAGCGCCTGCAACTGCCGTGGTCCAGTGCCGCGAGCTACGCCAGGAAGGTGCAGTGATTCCTTCTGGCATCTGCACTGGCAGTGCCTGGCGTTCTGAGTCGTCGTGGTGCACTGGTATCCTGCGTGCCATGACCGACTATCCCTCCCGCATTCCCTATGCACAGGCGCTGCAGATCCTGCAGGCCGTCGCTGCCAACAGCCGTCCGCCCGACGAGAACATCGCCACCTCGCGTGCCGACGGGCGGATCAGCGCTGCCGATCTGATCGCACCGATCGCGTTGCCGCCCTTTGCCAACAGCGCAATGGACGGCTTCGCGTTGCGGCATGCCGATGTCGCTGGCGGCGATGCGTCGTTGCAACTGGTCGGCGAACAGTTCGCTGGCGAGCGTTGGACCGGCACGCTGAGCGCCGGCCAATGCCTGCGCATCACCACCGGGGCGCCGCTGCCCGATGGTGCCGATACGGTGATCCCGAAAGAAGATGCGCAGGAACGCGATGGCGTGGTGCGTTTCAATAGCATGCCTGCGCCGGGTGCGGCGGTGCGTCTGGCCGGCAGTGACGTGCGCGCGGGCGATCTGGTGGTGCAGAGCGGCCAGGTGTTGACGCCTGCGCGGATCGGACTGGCGGCTGCGCTCGGCCTGTCGCGGCTCGCGGTGGCGCCGCGGCCGACCATTGCGGTGCTGGCCACCGGCGATGAGCTGGTGGAGCCGGGCATGCCATTGGGGCCGGGACAGATCTACAACAGCAACCGCGACATGCTGATGGCGCAGCTGCGGGCACTGGGCTACGCGCCGACCGCATGGCCGACCCTGCCGGACGATCCGCAACGCATCCGCACCATGCTGGAGGACGCGGCTGCGGCGTTTGATGTGGTGATCACCTGCGGCGGCGTCTCGGCTGGCGAAAAGGATTACCTGCCGCGCCTGATCCAGGAGCTGGGGCGGATCCATTTCTGGCGTGTGCGTATGCGGCCGGGTATGCCGGCGGTGCTGGGCCAGATCGGCCGCTGCCTGGTACTGGGTCTGCCGGGCAATCCGGTCTCGGTGCTGGCGACGCTGATCGCCTACGGCGTGCCGCTGCTGGATGGCCTGCAGGGACGTAGCGAGCCGCGCCCGCTATGGCATGCGGCCCTGGCCAGTCCGTGGGAAAAACGCCACGAGCGCCTGGAGTTCCTGCGCGGGCGGCTGGAGTGCGGCGAAGACGGGCGTCTGACGGCATTGCCGCATCGTGGTGATGCATCGCACCTGCTGCGTGGCGCGGCCGACAGCAATGCCTTGATCGTGTTGCCCGAGCAGGCACGGCGTTTCGAGGCGGGCGAGAGCGTGCGGGTGATTCCTTACGCGCTTTGAGCGTTTGGTACAGCACGCGCGACAAACAGCAGGGCCGCGCTCGCCGCCAGGCGGGCGCTATCGGATGCAGGCCGGTCCTTCGCGGCTTCGGCACTGAACGCCGACGGTGCGTGACGTGATGGCAGCCACGGAGGGCGCACGCAGTGGCGCACTGCCCCGTCCACGTCACGCGCAGGAACGTGGCGGCCTGATGCGAAGCGACAACCAGCGCCGATCGGTCGCGCTCAGCCGACGGCGCTGCCGCAGAAGGCGGCGTAATCGGCATATCCGGTGAATGCGGCACCGGGAGCACACACCGGGCAATGCGGGTCGGGCGGCAGCCGGATTTCGCGAAAGCGCATTGCCAATGCATCGAAGCTGAGCAGGCGCCCGGTGAGGGTCTCGCCGATGCCCAGCAGCAACTTGATCGCCTCGGTGGCCTGCAGCAATCCGATCACTCCGGGCAGCACGCCCAGCACGCCGGCCTCGGCACAGCTGGGGGCGAATTCGGGCGGCGGCGGCTCGGGAAACAGGCAGCGATAGCACGGTGCATGGCCGCGCTTGCGGCCGGCATCGAACACGCTCAATTGCCCTTCGAACTGCTGTACCGCGCCGTAGACCAGCGGTTTGCCGAGTTTGACGCAGGCATCGTTGAGCAGATAGCGCGCAGGAAAATTGTCGGCGCCGTCGACCACGACATCCACGTCCTTCAGCAGGGCTTCGACATTGTCGGCAGTCACGCGTGCCTGCAGCGCCTCGACCTGCACGCGTGGATTGAGCGCAGCAATGCGCTGCGCGGCCGAGCTGACCTTGGCGACGCCGACGCTGTCTTCCACATGCAGGATTTGGCGCTGCAGATTGCTGCGGTCCACCACATCGTCATCGGCGATCCGCAGGTGGCCGACGCCGGCGGCAGCCAGATAGAACGCCGCCGGCGAGCCGAGCCCACCTGCACCGACCAGCAACACGCGCGACTGCGCCAGGCGCTGCTGGCCTTCCAGACCGACCTGCGGCAGGCGCAGATGGCGCGAGTAGCGCTCGAGAAAATCCTGCTCGTCCGGCGGCAGGGTAGGGCGCACCAAGGGAAGGCCGGCGCCGGTCCATGCGGCGGTGCCACCGAGCACCGAAGACACCTGCGTATAGCCGTGCGCGCGCAAGATCTCCGCCGTGTGTGCCGAGCGCTTGCCGCTCTGGCAGATCAGCACGATCTCGCGCGTCTGCTCCGACAGATGCTGTGCGGGTGCGGTTTCCAGATCGTGTTGCGCAATCGCCAACGCGCCTTCGGCCTGGCCGCCGGCACGCTCGTGCAACTGCCGGATGTCGATCAGCAAGGCGCCTTGCAGGGCGCGCAGGCGGGCGTCTGCAGGGGAGATATCGTGGCTGCTCATGGCTCCATTGTCGCGCAAACGCAGGCCGTGCGATGCACAGGACTGCCATGTTGGCATCAGGCTCACCAGCACGGCGGTAGCGTGGGCACACAAGGAGACCCTCAATGACCCCCGATATCGACGCGCAATTGAAACAACTTGCCGATGCACTGCCTGATATTCGTCGCCAGCATCCGGACGATTTCTGGGATGTATTCCACGCACGTGCAGAGAAGATCACCGCTGCCGCAGAGTCGCAGGAGCAGGCGGCGCAAATCGTCAAGCGCATCGACGACATCCTGTCGGCGCATCAGTTGGGCCCTGCGGATCCAGGCGCCTGACCCGGCGGGCCTTGCTACGTGCAGTCTTGCAAGTGCGCATTCGCAGTCCTGAATGCTGGATATTCCAAGGCAGCCGGACGGCTCGAGCCATGTTCCGTGGGAACGGGAGCCGGTTGCTCAGTGTGCCAGCACCGTCCTAAGTCGCCCAACACGGATGCCATGCCACCTTCACTCCATGTGAAGCGCACTGCGGTGCAGCACGGTTTCCTCTCCAGCTTTCGACGCCGGTACGACGATTAGGTCACGCAACCAGGTCCAGCATGCAGGCACACCTTCTGGCTGGAGATCCATATGAAAGTACGTCACCCGATGTTTGCGGCGCTGACCCTGTGTCTAGGCATCACCGCCGCTGCGCATGCGCAGAATGCAACGCAGGCCGGCATGCCCGCCACTGCCCAGCAACAGGCGGGCACTAATTCCCCGAGCGCGAAGGAGCGTGAGGCGCTAGGCACCCTGAGCGCCATCAACACCAGTGAAATCGGTGCGGCCAATCTCGCGCTGCAGAAGCAGGTGCAAGGTGGCGTGCGCGACTATGCGATGCAGATGGTCAAGGAGCATACCGACAACAATCAGAAGCTAGCCAAGTGGTCGCCGGACCTGTCTGCTGCCGCTGCCAAGGCGCAGATGAGCAAGGGCAAGACCGAACTGGCGATGTTGCAGAAGCTCGATACCAAGGCCTTCGAGGCTGCGTACGTCACGGCAATGGTCAAGGACCACACCGATGCGCTGGCGGCGCTGGACAAGCAACTGATTCCTGCGGCCAAGACGGCACAGGTGCTGGCGCATCTGCAGACCACGCGCAGCCATGTCGCCGAGCATCTGGCGGCTGCCAAGACGCTGCAGGCCAGCAGCAAGGGTGCTGGGCGCTGAGGCATGTCTGGCTTACCGGCAACACCGGGTGCCGCTGTTGAAGACCCCATGAAGCGGATGCGTCGCCTGATCATCCGGGCCGAGCCGCACCAGATCCTGGATGCGTGGTGCGATGCCAATGTGCAGCGACGCATCCTGCGTGGAGTGGCGGAGCTGGTCGCTGGCGATGGGCATGCATCACGCTGGGCGCTGCAGGCCACCTGGTGTCGGCGCGGCGTTGTCGGGCTGCAGCGTGGTGAGGCGCGCCTGGGTGAATCGGTGCGTTACCAGGTTGATGGCGGTCGCGGCCTGCAGCTGGGCGTGTTGCTGCATGTGCGGACTGCGCCTGGATGCGAGGGCAGTTGTGTCACGTTGAGTCTGCAGGGTGCAGATGAGCGAGAGCGCGCTCGGCCATCGGTCGAGCGCATGCAGCGTGTCCGGCATCTGTGGATGGGCAAGGCGTTACGGCGCCTGCGTGACGGTATGGACGTGTGAGATCGCGTCCGCTCGTCCGCACCTTGTCGATGGACTTCGAATGCCTGGCCCCCCGATTGCAGTTGCTACGGGCGGCCAGGTTTTGAGGGTTCAGTCGGATGGGGTACTTGCGTCGACCACCCCGGGGATCGGTTCGGCATTGCCGAAGTGCGGCCGCAATGCATCCACTCCGTGCTGCGGCCTGGCCAGCGGGGTCAGGTCCTGGCGATTGGCGCGACGTTGCGCCGTAGAGAACGTGGCCAGCTTGTCGCGCTGATCGATCAGCGGTTGCTGCACCTCGCCATCGCGATTGAACGACCAGGCCAGCATCGGCTCGCCCAGCGGCAATGCATCGCCCGCGGCGGTGCCGTTGCGCGAGTGCCAGGTGTGCCAGGTCTTGCCATAGCTGTTGAGCTTGCTGCGCATCAGTTCTTTCTCCGCAACCAGCGGCAGGTTGGGCGCGGATAGCTGGCCCGACAGGATTTCGCCATTGTGCGGATGCCAGAAGTTGCGCTCGTGCTCTGGCAACTGCGCGAACAGTTGTTCGGAAATGATGTACTCGATACCGGTGAGGTTGGCCTGATCGGTATTGCCGTCGTAGAGCGCGCATTGCGCCAGGTCTTCATTGACCTGATGGCAGTAGTGATGCGCTTCCATCTGTACATGCGGTGCGTCTTTCATCGGATGGAAGCCCACCAGGTAGATGTCGAGCTTGCCGACCGGCCCGGTCGGTTGCAGGACCCTGGCGCCGGCTTCCAGCACATTGGTCTTGGCGCTTTCAGGCGCGCCCGGTGGGGTAACCGAAGGCGGGCTGCGCGAGCAGCCGGCGCACAGCAGGGCAATCCAGAGCGCGGACTGTCGCATGCGATCTCCAACAACGAGTAGTGGGGCCAGCCTACGGAGGCTGATGGTTTGCGAGGCGTGAGCGCGTGCGCAGATATCCAACGGAGCTTCACCTCGCTTGAGCATCTGCTTAATGCCACGGCGGCGATGCTGCGCAGCTACGCATGCCTGGTCGCTCACCCATGTCCGCCACCACCCGCAAGATCGCGACATTCAACGTCAATGGCATCACTAGCCGGCTGCCGCATCTGCTGGAATGGTTGCAGCGCGAGCAACCGGACATCGTCGGTCTGCAGGAATTGAAAGCCACGCAGGACGCCTTTCCGGAACAGGCGATCCGCGATGCCGGCTATGGCGTCATCTGGCAAGGCGAGAAGTCGTGGAACGGTGTGGCATTGCTGGCGCACGGCGCCGATCCGGTCGAAATCCGTCGTGGGCTGCCGTGGGACCGCGGCGATACGCAGAGCCGTTATCTGGAAGCTGCAATTCACGGGGTGGTGGTGGCCTGCCTGTATCTGCCCAACGGCAATCCGCAGCCCGGGCCGAAGTTCGACTACAAGCTGGCGTGGTTTCAACGCCTGATCCGGCATGCCAGGACGCTGGTGGACCTGCCGCACCCGGTAGCACTGATCGGCGATTTCAACGTGGTGCCGACCGATGCCGACATCTACGACCCCAAGGGCTGGCGCAAGGATGCGTTGCTGCAGCCGGAGAGTCGTCAGGCGTACCAGACCCTGCTCGAGCAGGGCTGGACCGACAGCCTGCTCGCAGTGCACGGCGAAACGCCGATCTACACCTTCTGGGACTATTTTCGCCAGCATTTTGCGCGCGATCGCGGCTTGCGCATCGACCACCTGCTGCTCAACCGCACCCTGGCGCCCGGGCTGCAGGACGCCGGCGTGGACAAGTGGGTACGTGCGCTGGAAAAGGCCAGCGATCATGCACCGACCTGGATCAGCGTGCGTGTGCCCGAAGCGGTAGCCGAGCCAGCAACCCAGGCCGAGGCTGTGTCCAGGCCACGAAAGCGGGCCGTGGCGAAGGCAAGCCCGGCACGCACGTCCACGACGAAGAAAACGCCCAAGACCGCGGCGAAAAAGGCCGCAACGCGGTCTGCCGCCAGCAAGTCAACCGGACCCGCCAAGCCGCGCAAGCTGGCGAAGAAAAGCGCCAACTAACGCGGCAGCGCTAGCCGATACTGCCCGCGTGACGCTCCATCCGACGCTGCTTGATCCGGTGCAGCACATGCCCGGTGAGGGCGGTCAGCAGGATCAACACGTTGCTGACGATAAACACCGCATTGCCGACCAGGTAGCTGTAGAGGATGAACAGCACCGAGGCGCTGATTTGGCCGATGAACAGCCAGCGCGACACGCCCTGTGCCGCATCCGAGCGCCATTGCTTGTAGATCTGGCGGAACAAGGTGGCAATCAGGACTGCACTGGCGAGCCAGCCCACAAGGTCAACGAGTTGCATGCGGCATGAATACCGTGGGGGAACTGGGTGTCACTTTGCGATCTGCCGTGTAGGCGCTGCGTTCTAGCGGCTTCAAGCGACGTGCGCACTGGCCGAGACGAGGGCATGCATGCAGCAGGATGCGGTGATGCAACGATCGCCACGCCTGTACCGGCCGCGTCGGGGGCCGGTATCCTAGCCAGGTCATCCACCGGTCGACCGTGCCTTGCTCATGATCAACTACGCCGACGCACTTGCGATTGTCCATCAGCAGATCGCCGTGCTTGCCGGCGAGTGGGTGGACAGCGCCGATGCCGAGGGACGGGTGCTTGCGCAGGCGTTGTCGAGCCCGGCCGAGTTGCCGGCGTTCGACAACAGCGCGATGGATGGATTTGCGTTGGTCACCTCTGGCCGTGGCGCGATCGCCGGCAGCGAACATACGATCGGTGGCAGCGTTGCCGCAGGCGAAGATGTAGGTGGCATCACGGCGGGCAGCGCGTGGGAAATCATGACCGGCGCCGGTTTGCCCGCGGGCGCCGATGCCGTGGTGCCGATCGAGCAGGTGGACGTGCTGGCGCACGATGACGCGCGGCCCGGTCGCATCCGGCTGCGCGCCGATATCCGCGCCGGTCAGCATATTCGTCGACGTGGGGAAGATGTGGCCTTGCACGACCGCGTGATCGAGGCCGGTACCGTGCTGCGCGCCGCACACCTGATGCTGCTGGCCGGACTGGGCTGTGCGCGGGTGCAGGTGGTGCGGCGTCCGCGTGTGGCCTTGATTGCGACCGGCCGCGAGTTGATCGGCGATCCGGCGCAGCCGTTGCGGCCTGGCCAGATTCGCGATGGCACCAGCAGCTATCTGCTCAGCCAGCTGCGGGCAGCCGGTGCCGAACTGGTCTGGCATGGACAGGTGGGCGATGACGATGCCGGTTTCGATCTGGCGCTTGCGCAGGCGCGCGATGCGGGCGCCGAGGTGATTCTGAGCACTGGTGCGGTGTCGCGCGGTCGCTACGATTTCGTGCCCGATGCCTTGGCACGGCATGGCGCGGCGGTGCTGTTCCACAAGGTTGCGGTGCGGCCGGGCAAGCCGGTGCTGCTGGCGCGCTTCGCAGACGGTGCGCTGTATGTCGGTTTGCCGGGCAATCCGATGGCCAGCGCTGCCGGGCTGCGCTTTTTCGTGGAGCCGGCGCTGCGCGGTTTGCTTGGCATGCCGGCCGAGCGCGGCGTGCAGGTTGCGCTGGAAACTCCGATGCAGGCACGACCGCTGTGGCGGCAACACCTGCGCGCACGGTTGACCTGCAGCGCTGCCGGAGTGCTCTGCGTGCAGATCCTGCCGCAGCAGGAGTCGTTCCGCGTGGCGCCGTTGTTGCAGGCCAATGCGTGGGCGGTACTGGAGCCGCAGGACGAAGGCGCCGCGCCCGGTACGACAGCGCAGGTGTTCGGGCTGGGCCATCTGCAGCCGGCTGCACCGGCGATCGCGCCATGAGCCAGCACCTGCACGTCATGCGATGCCGTGCCGGCGAGCAGGCGGCATGAACGCGAGGCCTGCATGGACGGGCGTGGTGCTGGCCGGCGGCCGTTCCTCACGGATGGGGCAGGACAAGGCGCTGCTGCAGTGGCGCGAACGTCCATTGCTGGAGCACATGCAGGCGTTGCTGCGCGACGCCGGCGCGCACAATGTGGTGATCAGTGGCGATCGCCCGGACTACGCCGGGATTGCCGACGCGCAGCCGGACCTGGGGCCGCTTGGTGGCCTGGCCAGCGTGATCGATCAGCTAGCCGATGCAACGACACTGGTGGTGGTGCCGGTCGACATGCCGCTGCTGTCCCGGTCATTGCTGGAGCGGCTGTTGGCGCCACCGCATCGGCGCTGCGTTACCTTTGAAGACCAGATGCTGCCGATGCGGCTATACGTAGATGACGTTGTGCGTGAGGCGCTCACTGCGCAGATGGCAGGAACTGGTTCGTCACGCTCGCTGCGCGCCCTGCAGGCTGCGCTGCAATGCCATCGCATCGCTGTCACCGCCAGCGAACGCGCCGCGTTCGTCAATTGCAATACGCCCGAGCAGTGGAGTCAGCTCATTCATGAAAATCCAGATTGAAGCTCAGCAGCTGCGCTTCCGCATCGACGAAGCCGAACTGGCCGACTTGCTTGCCGGGCGCACAATCGAGAATCTAAGCCGCTTGCCGAGCGGGCAGGGCGCGCGACTGCTGCGCCACAGCGTCAGCCTGAGCGATGGTGACGCGGCCTGCAATTGCACTGCCGAGCATTGGCAGTTGTCGGTGCCGCGCGATGCGCTGGAACAGCATGCACGGCAATTGCCCAGCCGCGAGGGATTGCGCTTCAGCTTCGATGCCGGTGCTGGCCATGCCGAACCGACGGCGTTGCAGGTGACCTTCGATATCGATGTGCGCGACAGTGCGCGCAAGCGCTTTCCGAAGGCCTGAAGTGCCGTAGACGCATACGCGCAGCGCTCATGCGTTGATTTCAAGACCCGCAGCAATGCCTGGCACCCGATCGCAGGCCAGGCCACGCGCCTTTAGCGCCGCTTCGATGGCCGCAGCATCGGCATCGCTGTAGCCGGCGCCACTGCGCAACGCGACCACATGCAGGCCTTCTGCGGCCAGTTGCAGCACCAGATGCTGTTGTGCGTCGGCCTGCCGCGGCAAGGCGCGGCGTGCGGCATCGCGTCTTGCCAGTTCCAGTACCGCGTCGGGGATGTCGTCGCCGATCAGCAGGACGTCGGCCAGATTCATCGCACGCAGTGCCTTGATGGTGAGCAGACCGGGATCGCCCGGGCCGGTGCCGACCAGCTGCACGCTGCCGCGCACCGGCACCGCACCGGCATCGTCCAGTGCCGCGATGAAGGCGCTTTCGGCTGCGTCGTCGTTGCCGGCCTGCAGCAGCAGCGGCACGTCGCCATCGATGACGCGGTCGAACCAGCGCCGGCGCCGGTTCATGTCGGGGAACTGGCTGCGGATGCGCTCGCGGTGACGCGCGAACATGCCGGCGAAGCGGCCGACCGAAACATCCAGTTCGCGTTCCAGCCGTTCGCGCAGGCGGCGCGCCAGCATCGGTGCGGCACCGGCGGAGGAAATGGCGATGACCAGCGGGTCGCGATCCACGATGGCGGGCACCTGATAGGTCGACAACTCGGCATCGTCCACCACATTGACCAGGCGCTGACGCGCGCCGGCAGCAGCGGCGACGCGTTGATTCAACTCGCCATCGTCGGTGGCGGCGACCACCAGCCACACGTCGTCGATCCAGGCGGGATCGAACTCGCCGTCCAGTTGTTCGAAACGGCCAGCCTGCATCAGTTCCGCCAGTTCGGGCGAGAGCGCATGCGCATACAGGCGGATCTGCGCACCGGCCTTGAGCAGCGCCAGCACCTTGCGCGTGGCGACCTCGCCACCACCGATGACCAGCACGGCGCGTGCCTGCAGGTTTGCGAACAGCGGGAACAACGGCATCAGACGTACTCCGAAAGGATGGCTCGCACCGACGGCATGTTGCATGGCACCATCAGGCCACGTCCACGCCTCGCTGCCGCCAATGCGTGTCTTGCTGGTCAACGATACCGAAAAGCCGATCGGCGAACTGCGTCAGGCACTGACGCGCGCCGGTTATACGGTGCTCGACGATGTAGCCTCCGTCGGTGCATTGCTGCACGCGGTACAGAGCCAGCAGCCGGATGTGGTGGTGATCGATGTCGACTCGCCCTCGCGCGATACCCTGGAGCAACTGTCGATGCTGCATGCACATGCGCCGCGGCCGGTGGTGATGTTTTCCGGCGATGGCGACGATGCGTTGATTCATGCGGCGGTCGGTGCCGGCGTCACCGCCTATGTGGTCGATGGCCTGGCGCCGGCGCGGCTGGCGCCGATCGTGCAGGTGGCGCTTGCGCGGTTTGCGCAGGAGAGCAGCATGCGCAAGCGCCTGGACGATGTGCAGCAGGCGCTGCAGGACCGCAAGCTGATTGATCGCGCCAAGGGCCTGCTGATGGAAAAACGCGGCCTGAGCGAGGCCGATGCCTACGCGGCGCTGCGCCAGCAGGCGATGAAGCAGGGCGTCAAACTGGCCGAAGTGGCGCGACGCATCGTGGCCATGGCCGAGTTGCTGGGATGAACACATGAGCCAAGCCGACCTCCCCGTATTGCGCGTGGCCTACATGCCGCTGATCGATTGCGCGCCCCTGGTCGCGGCGCAGCGGCTGGGCCTGGATCGCGTCCATGGGCTGCAACTGGACTTGCAACGGCAGGCCTCCTGGGCAGGCGTGCGCGACCGTCTGCTGGCCGGCGAGGTCGATGCGGCACATGCGCTGGCCAGCCTGGTGTATGCGATCGACCTGGGCATTGCCGGGCCGCAATGCCCGATGGCACTATTGATGACGCTCAATCACAACGGCCAGGCGATCACGCTGGCGCCTGCGCTTGCGCAGGCCCTGGAAGAGGGGCAGAGCTTGCCGCAGGCGCTGGCCAGCCTGGGCCGCCGCGCCGTGTTTGCGCAGACCTTCCCGACCGGCACGCATGCGCTGTGGCTCTATTACTGGCTGGCGGCACGTGGCGTTGACCCGATGCGCGACGTGGAGGTGCTCAGCATCCCGCCACCGCAGATGCCGGACGCGCTGGCCAGTGGCTTGGTCGACGGCTATTGCTCCGGCGAGCCATGGGCTGCGGTTGCGCAGGCGCAGGGCAGCGGTCGCCGGGTAATCCGCAGTGGCGAGCTGTGGGCTGGCCATCCGGAAAAGGTGCTGGCCTGCCGACGCGAATTCGCCGCGCTGCAACCCGAGTTGAGCGAACGCCTGACGGCCTGCGTACTGGATGCCTGTCGCTGGCTGGATGCGGACCCGGCAAATCGGGCGCAGTGTGCGCAATGGCTGGCCGAGCCGCAGCATATCGGGGTGTTGGCCGCGCATCTGGCCGCTTGCCTGGATGCCGATGCCGAAGCCGAGGCACATGCGAAGGATGTAACAGCGCTGGCCTTCCATGGCGATGGCGCGGTCAACATGCCGTGGCTGTCGGACGGTGAGTGGTTCCTGACCCAGTTCCAGCGCTGGGGCTGGCATGACATCCAGGAAGACGACATCGCGCGGCTGCGCGACATCCATCGACTGGACAACTATCGGCGCGCTGCCGCGCGCGTGGGCGTGGTTTCCCCCGAGGACGACCACCGCAGCAATCGGTTGTTCGATACGCCCTGAGCCCGGATGCCGAGCGCATCCGGCGGTAAGTCAGGCTGGGGTGGGTTGGATGAGAATGGATGCATTGGATCTTGCGGACAGAAGCCGAGGCGACGGCAACGGCGCGAGGCATGTGGTCTGCGGCTTGGTTGCAGGGTCCTTGCCCGCCCACCCTCGCAGGACACGCCGCAAGTACGTCCCTGTAGGCCCTTACGCGGCATCCATGCAGCGTAAGGTCCCGCGAGGGTGGGCGGGCAAGGACTTGTCGAGATGCTCGGTGTGCAGAGTTTTCAATAAAACAGCCTGCAAACTTCCTGGTGCGGTGTCCTCGCCGATTGCGGGACCGTGTGGCGGCATGGATGCTGCCACCGAGCCTGCACGGACGGATTCACGCCAGGTCCCGCGGGCGGCGAGGGCACCGCGCGCTCGACTGACACGGCTTTTGACCTGGATATTTGATCGGTATGCACGCGTCCTAGATGAGGCTTCCGAGCACAGCCGTGTATTAGCTCTGTTGGGCGCTGTTAGTCATGCCAAGCGACAGAGCCTGCGATACAGGGTGCACGCTGTTGGTGCAAGGCTGCACGAAAGACGGGACTGGTGAGCTGCGCTGGCGTGTCGGTAGGCTGTCGTGAAATCGGACGCAATGCATCCAAAACGCTATTTTTCAATGACTTGTATCGTCGTGATGCTCAGGTGAGCAAGTTGGCACGTTGATTGCGTAGTGACTCCGTGCAGGTGCAACGGCGTACCTGCCACAACACGAACACGATGCAGCGGATCAACGGCGATCCGCACGCATCCAGGACAACGGCGTCCTTCCGGTTTTACCGGAGGGGCGCCGTTTTTTTTGGCCATCGCATTCGAAGAGGTCTCTATGCAGCGCTCGTTCTGGCGATCCGGGCACACGCCCACCTTGTTCGCATCCTTCCTGTATTTCGACCTGAGCTTCATGGTGTGGTATCTGCTCGGTCCGCTGCAGGTACCGATTGCGCAGTCGCTGGGGCTCGATACGCAGCAGCGTGCCTTGATGGTGGCGGTGCCGATCCTGTGCGGCGCGGTGCTGCGGCTGGTGCTGGGCATGCTGGCCGACCGTATCGGTGCCAAGCGCGCGGGCGTTGTCGCACAAGTTGCGGTGATCGCTTCGTTGTTTGGTGCCTGGCAGTTCGGCGTGCACAGCATGGGGCAAGTGTTGTTGCTGGGCGTGTTGCTCGGCATTGCCGGCGCTTCGTTCGCGGTTGCGCTGCCGCTGGCCTCGCGCTGGTACCCGCCCGAGCATCAGGGCACCGCGATGGGGATTGCCGGGGCGGGCAACTCCGGCACCGTGCTGGCGGCGTTGTTCGCACCGATGCTGGCGTTGGCGTTCGGTTACCAGAACGTGTTCGGACTGGCATGCATTCCGCTGCTGCTGACGCTGGTCGTATTCGTCCTGATTGCGAAAGAAGCGCCCGTACCGGTCGCGCGCAAGCGCTGGTCCGACTATGGCCGCGTGTTGGTGGCCAACCGCGACGCGTGGCGCTTCATGTTTTTCTATTCGGTGACCTTTGGCGGTTTTTCCGGGTTTGCCAGTGCATTGCCGGGCTACTTCCACGACCAGTTCGGCTTCGATGCGCGCACTGCAGGGTGGGCGACGGCTGCCTGCGTATTGGCGGGTTCGGTGATGCGTCCGTTGGGCGGCGTGATTGCGGACCGCATTGGCGGCACGCGCGCCTTGCTCACCGTCTATCTGCTGGTGGCTGCGCTGGTGGGCATCGCAGGCTTCGGCGCGGGCGGGGCAATGGTGACGCTGGCCTTGTTCGTACTGACCCTGCTGTGTCTGGGTGCCGGCAATGGCGCGGTGTTTCAGCTGGTGCCGCAGCGGTTTGCGCAGGACATCGGCGTGATGACCGGCTTGATCGGCATGGCCGGCGGCATCGGCGGGTTTGCGCTGGCTGCGGGCCTGGGCGTGCTCAAGCAGCACACCGGCAGTTATGCGATGGGCATGTGGTTGTTCGCTGCGTTCGCACTCGGTGGTTGGGCGTTGCTGGCCGGGGTCAAGACACAGTGGCGTAGCGAATGGTCCAGTGCCGGCGCGGCGCGGGTCTGACATGTCGACAGGAATCCAGGCAATGAAGCAACCCAGACTCGTCGTCATCGGCAATGGCATGGCCGGCATCCGCACCGTGGAGGAGCTGCTCAAGCTGATGCCGGGCATGTACCAGATCACCGTGTTCGGGGCCGAGCCGCATCCCAACTACAACCGCATCCTGCTGTCGCCGGTGTTGGCCGGCGAGCAGGAGTTCGACGACATCGTGCTCAATCCGTTGCAGTGGTATCAGGACAACGGCATCCGCTTGCATCTGAACAAGGAAGTCACCCGCATCGATCGGGTACGTCGCCGCGTGATCGCCGCCGATGGCACCGAGGCGGAATACGACCGCTTGTTGATCGCCACTGGTTCGGTGCCGTTCGTGTTGCCGATTCCCGGTAACGAATTGAAGGGCGTGATCGGCTACCGCGATATCCAGGACACCCGCACGATGATCGAGACCGCGCGCAGCAAGCGGCACGCGGTGGTGATCGGTGGCGGTCTGCTTGGGCTGGAAGCGGCCAATGGCCTGAAGCTGCGCGGGATGGACGTGACCGTGGTGCATCTGGCCGGGTGGTTGCTGGAGCGCCAGCTCGATCCGGTAGCCGGCAATCTGCTGCAGCAGGCCCTGCGCGCGCGCGGGCTGGAGTTCAGGCTGAGCACGGCGACCAGTGCAGTGCTGGGCAACGCGCAGGGCGAGGTAATTGGCGTGAAGTTCGCCGATGGCAGCGAGATCCCGGCCGATCTGGTGGTGATGGCAGCGGGCATCCGCCCGAATACGCGGCTGGCCGAAGAAGCCGGCATCCACTGCGCGCGCGGCATCGTGGTCAACGACAGTCTGCAAAGCTTCGACCCACGCGTGTACGCAGTGGGCGAATGCGCAAACCATCGTGGCATTGCCTACGGACTGGTGGCGCCGCTGTTCGAGCAGGCCAAGGTGTGCGCGAATCACCTGGCGCAGTTCGGTATCGGCATCTATCGCGGTTCGGTGGCGTCGACCAAGCTCAAGGTCACCGGGATCGATCTGTTCTCCGCCGGCGATTTCATGGGCGGCGATGGCTGCGAGGAGATCGTGCTGTCCGACCCGGCCGGCGGGGTCTACAAGAAGCTAGTGATCCGCGACGACGTGCTGGTCGGCGCCTGCCTGTACGGCGACACCAGCGATGGCGGCTGGTACTTCAAGCTGCTCAAGGACGGCACGCCGATCCGGGCGCAGCGCGATCAACTGATCTTCGGCGAAAGCGCGCTGGGCGATGCCGGTACCGGCGGACAGGATCGCGCCAGTGCGATGGCCGACAGCGACGAGGTCTGCGGCTGCAACGGCGTGTGCAAGGGCACCATCGTCAAAGCCATCAGCGAGCAGGGGTTGTTCACCGTCGACGAGGTGAAGAAGCACACCAAGGCCGCCAGTTCCTGCGGGTCATGTACCGGCCTGGTCGAGCAGATCCTGATGAACTGCCTGGGCTCCAACTTCCAGGAAACACCGAAAACCAAGGCGGTCTGCGCCTGCACCGATCTGAGCCATGGCGATGTGCGGCGCGCCATTGCCGAACACAAGCTGCTGACCCATGCGCAGGCCTATGCCTTCATGGAATGGCGCACGCCCAACGGCTGCGCCACCTGCCGGCCGGCGATCAACTACTACATGTTGTCGAGCTGGCCGCATGAGGCCATCGACGATCCGCAATCGCGTTTCATCAACGAGCGTGCGCACGCCAACATCCAGAAGGACGGTACCTTCTCGGTGATTCCGCAGATGAAGGGCGGGGTGACCAATGCCGGCGAGCTGCGCCGCATTGCCGATGTCGCCGACAAATACGCGGTGCCGATGGTCAAGGTGACCGGCGGCCAGCGCATCGACCTACTCGGGGTCAAGAAGGAAGATCTGGTCGATGTCTGGCGCGATCTGGGCATGCAGTCCGGGCATGCGTACGGCAAGTCGATTCGCACGGTGAAGACCTGCGTGGGCAGCGAGTTCTGCCGCTTCGGAACCCAGAACAGCACGCAAATGGGCATCGATCTGGAAACCATGCTGGCCAATATGTGGAGCCCGCACAAGGTCAAGCTGGCGGTGTCCGGCTGCCCGCGCAATTGCGCCGAATCCGGCATCAAGGACGTGGGCATCATTGCGGTGGATTCGGGGTGGGAGCTGCATGTGGGCGGTAATGGCGGCATCAAGACCGAGGTCGCCCGCTTCCTGGTCAAGGTGAGCACCGCCGAGGAAGTGCGCGAATACACCGGTGCGTTTCTGCAGCTGTATCGCGAGCAGGCGTATTACCTGGATCGCACCGTGCACTACATCGCACGGGTGGGGCTGGATTACATCCGCGCACAAGTGGTGGATGACGCGGCCAACCGGCGTGCCTTGTACGAACGCCTGCTGTACTCGCTGGAAGGCCTGGTCGACCCGTGGAAGGCGCGTATCGCCGGCGAACGGAAGCAGGAGTACCAACCCTTGCGCATCGCCGCGCCGGCCGCAACGGTGGAGGAATGAGCATGCAGCAGGCCGCGTGGATTCGCGTGTGTGCGCTGCAGGAGCTGCCTGCATTGGGTGCGCGCGTACTCGAGATCGAGGGCATTGCACCGATCGCCTTGTTCCGCACCGCCAGCGATCAGGTGTTTGCGTTGCGCGACCGTTGCCCGCACAAGGGCGGGCCGTTGTCGCAGGGTATCGTGGCCGGCGACACGGTGACCTGCCCGTTGCATGGCTGGGCGATCGCCTTGCAGAGCGGCCAGGCCTGCGCACCGGATGTGGGCTGCGCGCCGCGTTACCCGGTCAAGGTCGAAGCCGATGCGGTATGGATCGTGTTGCAGCCGGTATCGCTGCCGGATGCAGTCGCCGAGCCGGCCGCATGAGCGACGGCCAGCAGCTACCTTTGATCGATGCGGCGGTACAGCCGCAGACGTCTGCGCCGATGCATCGCATCACCCGGTCGACCTGCTGCTACTGCGGGGTGGGCTGCGGGGTGCTGATCCACAGCGAGCACGACACGCATGGCGAACGCATCGTCGGCATCGAAGGCGACCCGCTGCATCCGGCCAATCATGGCCGGTTGTGCAGCAAGGGCCTGGCCTTACCGCAGACCGCCGCCGGTACGCAGGGGCGCGTGCTCGCGCCGGAGCTGCGTCGTCATCGGCAGGCACCGCGGGCGGCGGTGAGCTGGGATCAGGCGCTCGATCACGTCACCGGCAAGCTGGCGGCGATCGTCGAGGAGCACGGCGCGGACGCGGTGGCGTTCTATCTCTCGGGGCAGCTGCTGACCGAGGACTATTACGTCTTCAACAAGCTCGCCAAGGGCCTGCTGGGCACCAACAACATCGACACCAACTCGCGCCTGTGCATGTCCAGCGCGGTCACCGCCTACAAGCTGGCGCTGGGCGCCGATGGCCCGCCCACCTGTTACGAGGATCTGGAGCTGGCACAGACGGTACTGTTTGCCGGCAGCAACATGGCGTATGCGCATCCGGTGCTGTTTCGCCGGCTGGAAGAGGCGCGGGCGAAAAATCCCGCCATTCGCTGGGTCGTGATCGATCCGCGTCGCACCGACACCGCGGCCATGGCCGACCTGCACCTGGCGATCGAACCCGGGACAGACGTCGCCCTGTTCAACGGCATGCTGCATCACCTGATCTGGGAGGGTCTGGTGGATGCGCGTTTCGTTGCGGCGCATACCGAGGATTTCGACGCCCTCAAGCACATGCTGCGCGAGTACACCCCGCGCATGAGCGCCGAGATCTGCGGTATCTCGCACGAGGACCTGGTGCAGGCGGCAGAGTGGTTCGGGCGTAGCCCGGCGGCGCTGTCGCTGTACTGCATGGGCCTGAACCAGTCCGCGCAGGGCACCGACAAGAATCTGGCCCTGATCAATCTGCATCTGGCGACGGGGCAGATCGGCAAGCCGGGCGCAGGGCCGTTTTCGCTGACCGGCCAGCCCAATGCGATGGGTGGGCGCGAGGTCGGCGGCATGGCGACGATGCTGGCGGCGCATCGCGAGATCGGCAATGCCGACGATCGTGCGGAACTGGAACGTCTGTGGCAGTTGCCCGCCGGCCGTCTGAGTGCCACGGCCGGCACACCGGCCGTGCAGTTGTTCGAGCGTCTGCGTGCGGGCACGTTGAAAGCGGTGTGGATCGTCTGCACCAACCCCGTGCATTCGATGCCGGAGGTGGAGGGCATTCGCGCCGCACTGGAACAGGCCGAACTGGTGATCGTGCAGGATGCGTTTTCCGGCACCGACACCGTGCCGTATGCCGACGTGCTGTTGCCGGCCGCCAGTTGGGGCGAGAAGGACGGCACCGTGACCAATTCCGAGCGCCGTATCACCCGCGTGCGCAAGGCGGTGGACGCGCCGGGCCAGGCGCGCGCGGACTGGTGGATCGCCCGCGAAGTAGCACGCCGGCTAGAAGCGCGTCTGGCACCTGCCAGCGGCGCAGGGCTGTTCGGGTTCGACAGCACCGTGCAGATCTTCGACGAGCATCGCGCGTTGACGGTGGGGCGCGATCTGGACATCGGCGGGCTGGATTACCCGCTGCTGGATGACGGGCCGCAGCAGTGGCCGTTCCCTGCCGGCGCCGCACACGGGCAGGTGCGACGCTATACCGATGGCGTGTTCGCCACCGGCAACGGGCGCGCGCGCTTCCACGCCACGCCGTATCGCAAGGTGGCCGAGCCGACTTCGGCCCGCTTTCCGATGCGCTTGCTGACCGGCCGCCTGCGCGATCAATGGCATGGCATGTCGCGCAGCGGACGCGTGCCGGCAGCGTTTGCGCATAGCCCCGAACCCGCGTTGCGCATGCATCCGGACGACGCAGCACGACGCGGCCTGGTCGCCGGCGAGCTGGTGCAGATCGCCAGCAAGCGCGCTGCGCTGGTGCTGCCGCTGGAACTGTCCGACGAACTGCGCTCGGGCAGCGTGTTCGCCGCAATGCATTGGAGCGGGCAGCACCTGTCCAGCGGCGGCATCAACGAAGTGAGCAGCCCCGCGGTGGATGCGCGCTCGCAGCAGCCCGAGCTCAAGCATGCGGCGGTGCGGGTGGAGAAGGCGGTGTTCGGCTGGCATCTGCTCGCTGCCCGGCGCGGCGATGCGTTGGCCTTGCAACAGGCACTGCAGCCGCTGTTGCGCGACTGCGGCTATGCATCGCTGCGGCTGCATGCCGAGCCGCTGGCCGAGGCCGGCGGGCACTGGGCGGTCCTGCACGCGGCCTGCGAACGCGCGCCGGATGCGCATTGGCTCGATCGCCTGATCGCCGCATTGCAGTTGCCGGCCGGCGCAGACGTGCTGGAGTACCGCGACCCGCACCGCGGGCTGCTGCGTCGTGTGGGCTGGCGCATGCAGGACGGCCACAGCCATATCGACGGCCTGCTGCTCAGCGCGGCGCAGCCCAGCGAGGCCAATCAGGCGTTGTTGCGTAGCGCATTGGCAGGCCGGCCCTGGCGCGGCCCGCGGCTGGCGGTGTTTGCGCAGACGCAGGGCGCACCCAGCGACCCGATCGTCTGCAGCTGCATGCAGGTGTCGAGTGCTGCGATCCATGCCGCCATCGACGACGGCGCTGACCTGCACCAGCTCAAACAACGCCTGGGCTGCGGCACGGTCTGCGGCTCCTGTGTTCCGCAACTCACCCGGCTGTGCCGGCAACCCCGACACGCCTGAGTGCCTGTCCCGACCTCCACATATTGCGAGACCTGCTCATGTCAGTCATTCCGTCCTGCGCGCGTGATGTGGTGTTGTTGTCCGCCGGCCCCGGCGATCTGGATCTGCTCACCATCAAGGCGGTCAAGGCGCTGGCTGCCGCGCAGGTGGTGTTGCTGGACGATCTGGCCAACCCGCAGATCGTCGAACTCGCACCGCAGGCGCGGGTGGTCCGGGTCGGCAAGCGCGGTGGCTGCCGCTCGACGCCGCAGGACTTCATCTGCCGGCTGATGCGGCGCTACGCCGTGCAGGGCTTGCGCGTGGTGCGCGTCAAAGGCGGCGAGGCGCTGCTGTTCGGGCGCGCGGGCGAGGAGATCAGCTTCCTGCGCCGCGCCGGTGTGGGCGTGCAGATCATCAACGGCGTCAGTGCCGCATTCGCCGCCGCATCCGCACTGGAAGTGTCGCTGACCCATCGCAGCCATTGCCACGGCATCACCTTCGTCACCGCGCATACGCACGATCACGGCGAGCCGAATTGGGGCGCACTGGCCGCCAGCGGCACCACGCTGGGCATCTACATGGGCCTGCGGCGTGCCGATGCCTTGGCTACCGCGTTGCTGGCGCATCTGCCGGCCAGCACGCCGGCGGCCATCGTGCAGGCCGCCACCCGGCCCGAGCAGCAACGCCGGCTGACCACCCTGGGCGAGCTGGGACTTACCGCCGCCGGCATGCTGCCGGGCTTGCCGACCTTGCTGCTGGTGGGCGCTGCCTTGTCCGAGGCGGCAGCGCAGTGCGACGACCGCTTCGGCATGGCGCTGGAGCAGGCAGCGGGATGAGCGCGATCTGCTGAGCGCCGCGTGCGGCGATCCGCGCACCATCGTCGGCGCGTCTCAACGGGCAACGCGGTGTGCGAAGCACGCCCGCGCGGGTGTCGCTACGTGATGCGCACGCGCTACAGGCGAGAGGTCACACCGAGCAAGGCCGGCCTGCGGTGAGCAGTGCGCAGCATGTAGCCGCATCGCTTGCCGCTCCCGGTTCCGGTTTTCTGGCGCATTGGACAGCAGTGGACAGGGCAGGACAGTGATCGATCAGACCCATGCTGCATGCCCGGTGGAGCGGCGACGGCTGCACAGTCAGTTCGCCGTTATGGCCGCATTGGTAGCGCTACCGATGGATAAAACGCGGACCCTCTTGCGGCGCGTGGCAGGAGTGCAAGATTTGCACAGCGAGCGCAGCTGTTTTTTCCTGCATTGTGGCGCTTGGCGCCGTCTCGCATGGCTGCACGGCTTGGCACGATAGTTGCGTTACCCCTCCTACCAGTGGCGTGATCGACGCATCGAGAGGAGGCACAGTGGAAGACGGACAAAGCAGTACTCGTAGCCGGCGCGGTTTTGCCGCATTGGATCCTGAAAAGCGCCGCGTGTTGGCGAGCAGCGGCGGCAAGGCAGCACATGCCAGCGGGAACGCACACGAATTTACCAGCGATGAGGCACGCGAAGCTGGCCGCAAGGGCGGCCAGGCCGTGAGCCGCGATCGCGATCATATGTCGCGGATCGGCAGCAAGGGTGGGCGTTCCAAGCAAGCCAAACCTCAGGAAGAGGCCGTCTAGGCGAGCGTGCGGCGCGCATCCGGCGCGCCGTTCTCGCTGCAGCGGACCGCAGGCCCTGCACGTCACGTGCAGGGCCTGCGGCGTTTTTGCGGACACCTCCGCCGCGTCAGCAGATCGGCCTGAACAATCGATTGCAGTTGTGTGTGTTCTTTGAAGCATTTGCGTCTTGCCTTGCTCGGCCAAGCTGTGACGCAGAGGTTGATGTGCAATGCATCGTCAGGCCCTGGGAAGTTTTTTCACTCGTCCTCGCGCGCACGCGATCGATTGCAGGGAAATATCTGCCCATTCCCCGGCGCGCTCACCCAGGCGACTGCAGGATTTGCATCCATTGCAGAATTTTCGTGATCGGCGGCCCGGGCTGGCTCCCTGAGGGTTGATGGAAGGCTCGGGATGCCACTGCATGGCAGCGCGTCTGCGTTGGCCCTTGCGACCGACAAGCATTGCAGCCGTGTCAGCGCACACGCAGCGTCAAGCCAACGACCGCTTCGTCACGACATTGCGCCTGCCGAAGGTGACGCGCCCGTTGTCGCGGGACTTGTCGACGCGCACACTCGCAAAGTCGGCCCTAACCGGACTCGACCTTACGGGCGGTTGCCATCATCGGGTTCGTCGTCGAATGGACCGCCATGCTCGGAGCGCTTACGCTGGCCGTCTTTCATTGGACGGCACCGGTAATGACACAGCGCATGGCGTATCCGATCGGC
Source organism: Xanthomonas sp. WHRI 8393 (assembly GCF_040203315.1). Lineage (NCBI taxonomy): Bacteria > Pseudomonadati > Pseudomonadota > Gammaproteobacteria > Lysobacterales > Lysobacteraceae > Xanthomonas > Xanthomonas sp. WHRI 8393. The sequence continues at coordinate 121,060 of NZ_JBEGGL010000006.1, forward strand.
ACACCACGGCAGCCCTGGGGCGAGGCAGAGCGCGCTGCATGGCGCGCACGCCAGCTGCGTCAGCGCAGTCATGCTGACGATGTGGTGCAAGTGATCGATGCACTGGATGCCAGTTATGAGCGCGTGCATTACGGAACGATCCCGGCGGCATCCGAGCAATACCCGTTGATCGCGCTGCGCAGCGTGGCGTGGGACGCCGCTTTGCCCTGCGCGCTGGTGACCGGTGGCGTGCATGGCTATGAAACTAGCGGCGTGCAGGGCGCGCTGCAGTTTCTGCAGCAACGCGCGGCGGCCTATGCAGGCAAGCTCAATCTGCTGGTGGTGCCTTGCGTCAATCCATGGGGCTACGAGCGGATCCAGCGCTGGAATGCCGATGCTATCGACCCCAATCGCGCGTTTCGCCAGGACAGCCCGGCCGCCGAGTCGGCGGCATTGATGCAGCTGGTCGCCCCAGTGGCCGGCCAGATGCTGGTGCATATCGATCTGCACGAAACCACCGACAGCGACGAGAGCGAATTTCGTCCGGCCCTGGCTGCGCGTGATGGCGTCGACTTCGTGCCCGGCAGCATTCCGGATGGGTTTTACCTGGTGGGCGATAGCGAAGATCCGCAACCGCAGTTTCAGCAGGCCATCGTTGCCGCTGTCGCCGAGGTCACCCATATCGCACCTGCCGATGCGAACGGCCAGATCATCGGCGCAGCGGTGGTCGCTCCTGGCGTCATCAACTACCCGGTGCGGCGTCTGGGCCTGTGCGCGGGCGTCACCGACGCGCGCTATCGCACCACCACCGAGGTGTATCCGGACAGCCCGCGCGCAACGCCCGCGCAGTGCAACGCCGCGCAGGTGGCGGCCATCTGCGCGGCGCTGGACTACGCGCTCGCCCAGCGCTGACAGCATGGACTGGCGCCAGATCGACGCTGGCGTCGCGGCGATGCCAGCCATCTGCAGCACGGCCCACGCATGCATGCCCTGAGCCACCGCACGGCTAGACTATGCAGTTCTTCAAGCGCATGGACGACCCCGAATGACTCACGATGCGATAGACGGTGCACGCAGACGCCTGCTGGGCGGCGCGATGGGAATGGCCATCAGCGGCGGCGTGCTTGCCAGGCAACCCAAGACGGAGAACACGATGGCGCAGGACACGCAGTGGCAGGATGGCAGCTGGCTCAATCGGCCACGGACCGTCGCAATCAGTGGCGGCACCTTGGACGTGGTTACCGACAAGGCCACCGACTTCTGGCGCAAGACGCATTACGGATTCACGCGCGATAGCGGGCATTTTTTCGGTATCACCGCCGCAGCGCGTTTCACTGCGCAGTTGCGGGTGCGCGCGCAGTACGAGTCGCTCTACGATCAGGCCGGCATCATGGTGCGTGTGGACGAGCAGCATTGGGTCAAGGCGGGTATTGAACTGAGCGATGGCCGCGCGATGCTCAGTAGCGTGTTGACCAACCCGGTCTCGGACTGGGCGACCGGCCCTTACGAGGCCGACCCCAAGGACTTCTGGATACGCGCCACCGTTGCCGACGGCGTTCTGCGCCTGCAGGTGTCGGCCGATGGCCGGACCTGGCCGCTGGTGCGGCTTTGCCCGTTTCCTGTTGCCGATACGTACCAGGTCGGGCCGATGTGCTGCACGCCGGAGCGTGCCGGGCTGAAGGTGCGTTTTTCCGACTGGACGCTAGGTCCGCCGCTGGGCAAGGACTTGCACGATCTGAGTTGATGGCCGTGTGGCAACGCAGCTTGCGCGCTGCGTTGCCACGCACATCACTGCAGGAGGCGAGGGCGGCGTAGTGTGGGTCGATCAAGGACGATGCACGCGCCGACTGCACGCGGGCAGCTCGGATCACGGCAAGCGCTGTTCTGCCACCGCGCTTGCCACATATGCCGCCACCAGCTCCGCCTCCATCGGCCGGGCCAGCAGATAGCCCTGCGCTTCATCGCATCCCCAACTGCGCAGCAGCGCGATTTCGTCGGCGTGTTCGATGCCTTCTGCCACGGTGCGATATCCCAGTGCACTGGCCAGGCGTACCACCGCCTCGGCGCGCAGCTGCATGCCGGCCTTGGGGGCGATGCCGGTCACCAGCGAGCGATCGAGCTTGAGCACGTTGACCGGCAGCTCGGTGAGGTAACCGAAGTTGCTGTAGCCGGTGCCGAAGTCGTCGATGGCGACATTGACTCCGGCGTCACGCAGGGCGCGCAGCCGTGGCACGGCCTCCACATTGCTGCGCAGCCAGCGGCCCTCGGTGATCTCCAGCTCGATGCGCTGGGTGGGGATGGCCAGCTCCCTGCAGCGATGGATGACGTCTGCGGCGAGATTGCGGTTGCCAAAATCGCGCGAAGACAGATTGATCGACATGGAGAAGTCCAGCCCCTGCGCACGCCAGCTGGCCAACTGCACCAATGCGTTTTCGATCACCCAGTTGGTGACGGTGCACATCAAGGCGGTCTTTTCGAACAAGGGGATGAATTCGTCCGGACCGATCGGGCCAAGGCTGGCATGCCGCCAGCGCAACAGTGCCTCGAAGCCGGTCACCGACAAGTCTTCAAGGTTGATCCGTGGCTGGAACACCAGCCGGAAATCGCCTGCTTCCAGCGCCTTTTCGGCATCCAGTGCCAACCGGTACGAACGCTGGATCGCGTCGTCGTGCGAGGCGCTATACCAGCATACGATGGCGTGATTGCTGATCGCATCGCCCAGTGCCACCAGCCCCTTGCGCATGACGTCGTTGGTGTCCGGTTGTTGCGGTGCAAAGCGCACGACGCCAGCGTGAAAGGTCAACGACATCGGGATGCCGGCCGCGTCCATCGGCGCATGCAGCATGTCGCGCAGATCGAGCAATAGGTCTTCCATCTCGTCGGGCGCGGAATTCAACAGAAAAAACGCAAAGCGCATCGGTGCCACGTGATAGACGGTGGCTTTGCCGCGCAGCGCGCGCGTCAGTACATAGCTGGCGTGGCGCACCAGTTCTTCCAGCGGCTGCATGCCCAGTGCCTGACGTGCTTCATTGGCTGCCTGGGTGTCGTAGACCTCGATGAAGGCAGCGATGGTCGGTACGCAGTGGCTACCGAAGGCGAGGGCATCCAGGTCCGACTGCAACTGGCGTGCATTGAGCAGGCCGCTGTGCGGTTCGCGCCGCCCGGCGCCGAACTGCAGTTCCAGTTGCGCCGCGGCCACATTGGCGAACATCAGCAGCTGTTGGTGTTCCTGGCTGGCCAGGCGACGCTCGCGCGTATCGATCACGCACAAGGTGCCGGAGACGCCGGTCTGCGGTGCACCGACCGGGACGCAGGCAATAAAGCGCGCCGGCAAGCCCGGGAAGGCGGCGTCGCCCAGTTGGATCGGGGCAAGGGCGGCAGGTTCGATCAGTTCCGTGACGCCATTGGGCGCCGCAGACGCATGCCGGCACAATTCAATGGCCTGCTCGACATGGGCGGCACTGATGCCGCGCGCCGCCAGCACGCGCACGCGGCCGCCCTCGACGATGGTCAGTGCGGCCGCAGGCGCAACCAGGGCATGGCACAGCAGACGCGCGATCTGATCGAGCGGCTCCATGCCACCCAGGTCGATCGGCACGCCCGACCAGTCGAACTGCTGTTGCTGCCGTTTGGTGTCCAAAGCGAGCGTCATGTCGTCAGTTTCCGTGTTGAAGATCACACACTGCCTGGCTACTACAAACAAACCGAGGTCGTTGACAGGTGACGATCATCGGGCACTAAAACCTTTTCGAATAAGCCGGCCTCTTCAATAAACTCCATCGCAGGATATCGAGCGCGACAATAAACTGGACGGGCGGAGTGGCTGCACACAAATACCGCAATCAATGAACGGCGTCGACAGTTGGTGGTGGTCTTAATGGTAAAAGCGGGCTAATTAAATCAAATGACGGCACTGCATCGATCAGGTTTTCACTCCTGCACCGCAACATTCAACACAAAAGTTGTAGTCGAAATGGTTCGGCTCGCCAATATCCGGGTGGCCGCATCAGATCGCTTTAAATCATTCGGACTCATCCGGCCATATTCCGCTTTACCACTGAATTATGCCATGTTTTTATTTGAATTCTGCCGCACATGATCTGTGGCGCCTGCCGCATGAGGTAGCGCGATAACGCTGACGGGCACGAGTAAACCAGTCGACAGTTTGGGCGTGTGTCATGGATAGTTTCCTGGTTAGTGATATTCGGCACAGTTTCAGGCATGGCGCTTTCCCTATTAATCTCCCAATATTATTCGCAGGGAATGGTATTAAACGTCCTCATCCGTAGGCGATACCGGTTGGTACGGCACAAGCTGTTTTAAACCGACTCGACAGTAAATCAACTTTCTGCTGTTGGAGAGCGCGTGTGTGTGTGCGTGAGTCTCTGCACGGCGATACAGGGGGAATAAAATGAATCGTGCATTTGCGCTGGTCTGGAACGCGGCGATTGGTAATTGGGTGGTGACGCACGAGCTGGTACGTCGGCGGCGCAAGCCCGGGGCAACCCGCCGCAGCGTGTCGAGCCTAGTCGTGCTGGCGGTGGGAGCCGCCGCACCGATGCTGGCCTGGGGGGCGTGCACACCTGCACTTCCAGCAGCGGGCGCCACTGTCACCTGCACGGGGTTGCCAATCACCAGCAACAGCTTCGCAAGCAGCGCAAACAACCTGACCATCAACGTTGCGGCAGGCACGCAGATGACCGCCGGGCTGCTGGGCGGCACCGCCATTGCGCTCACCGGCACCAATGCCACGCTCAACAACAGCGGTACGATCGACCCCTCGGCGCTCGGCCTGTTGTCGGTGTTGAGCACCGGCGTCAGCATGGGCAATGCCAGCTCCACCGCGGTGACCGCCAATAATCTCGCCACCGGCGCGATTTACGGCACCGGCGGCCTACTGGGGGCGAACCTGCTCAATCTCGATGGCATGGCGCTTGGCATCACCTCGGCCAGCAATGGCGTCGTGCAGATCAACAATGCCGGGCTGATCGATAGCCGTGCATTGTTGAACCTGTCGGTGCTGAGTGCGGATACGCCGGTGATTGCAGTCAGCGGCGGCGGTACCGTCAATGCGGTCAACACCGGCACCATCAACGGGCGCGTCGGCTTCCAGAGTTCGGCCACCGGCAACAGCTTCGTCAACGCCGGCACCATCAACGGCAGCGTGTCGATGGGGGCGGGCAGCACCAACAGCTTCACGGCGGTGACTGGCGGCAGCGTCAACAGCGGCGGCGGGCTGGCGCTGGAACTGCTTGGGCCGGGGGGCTTGCTGAGCTTCGCGCAGACCGGTGTGGTGGATGGCGGCGCAGGCGGCACCAATACGCTGATCCTGCAGAATTCGGCCACCGGCACTGGCAGCGGCAGCACCGGCGTCGGGACGCTCAGCACCGCGCAATACATCAATTTCGGCAGCCTGCGCGTCAATAGCGGCACCTGGTCGGTCGGGGGCGGAAGCAACTTCGGCAGCAGCGCGCTCAATGGCGGCGTGCTGCAGTTCGCCAATCCTGCGCAGCTAGGCACTGCCATCACCGCCAATGGCGGTGCGCTGGAGGCGACAGCCGCCGGCCTGAGCCTGTCGCCTGCCGGCGGCATCGCCTTGGGAGCAGGTGGCTTGACCCTGCAGGGCGCCAATGCCCTGACCATTGCCAGCCCCATCGTCGGTACCGGTGCGCTGACCAAGACCGGGACCGGTGCGTTGGGCCTGACCGGCAGCAATACCTTCAGCGGAGGCGTCAACCTGCTCGGCGGCTCAGTGACGGTGGGAACCAATGGCGCACTGGGAACAGGCGCCGTCAACGTGTCAGCCGGCAGCGTGCTTTCCAGTGCGGCGGTCGACTTGCCGAATGCGTTCGTGCTCAACGATTTCATCGGCATCGGCGGCGGCAACACCTTGCGGATTGGCGGCGGCATCAGCGGCGCCGGCGCGTTGAACAAGATCGGCACCGGCACGCTCACCCTGGGCGGCAGCAATACCTATGCAGGCGGCACGACGCTGGGCGCGGGGACGCTGCGGATCGAAACCAATACCGCGCTCGGAGCGGGCACGGTGACAGCCGCCGGTGGGCAGCTGGATACCAGCGCTCCACTGACCCTGGCCAACAATGTTGCCTTGACCAATACGCTGGGCCTGGGCGCCAGCGGCAACGCGCTGACCCTGACCGGCACGCTTGCCGGCGCGGGTGGTGTCAACAAGACCGGCACTGGCACGCTCGCGCTTAACGGCGCCAACACCTTCGCTGGCGGAACCACGCTGGCATCGGGCACCTTGCAACTGGGCAGTGCCTCGGCACTGGGAACCGGCGGCTTGAACGTCACCGGCGCGTCCAACCTCAGCAGCAGTGCGCCACTGACGGTGGCCAACGGCATCAGCCTTGGCGGACCCTTGAACTGGACCGGCGCGCAGGCGCTGACATTGAGCGGTGCCATCAACGGTGGCGGCAGCCTGATCAAGAGCGGTGCGGGCGACCTCACCCTAACCGCTAACAACGCCTACACCGGTGGCACCAGCTTGAGTACCGGGCGCCTGGTGGTGGGCTCGAACGCGGCCCTGGGCACCGGCACCCTGACCGCAAGCGGCGGCGAGCTGGATGCCACCGCTGCGGCAACCCTGGGCAACACGATTGCACTCACCGGTAGCTTGGGCGTGGGCAGCAGCGGCAATGCCTTGAACCTGACCGGCGCCATTGGCGGCACCGGTGCGTTGACCAAGCTCGGCACCGGCAGCTTGACCCTGGGCGGCCTGAACACCTATGCCGGCGGCACCAACCTCACTGCCGGCACCTTGCAGGTGGCCAGCGGCACCGCGCTGGGCACGGGTGCGTTGAACGTCACCGGCAATGCGGCCCTGCAAAACACGGCGGCCACCTCGTTGAGCAACGCGATCGCGTTGACTCCAGGTGCGCTGACACTGAGTGGGGCGCAAGCATTGACACTGAGTGGCGCGATCAGCGGCACCGGGAGCCTGATCAAGTCCGGCAGTGGCGACCTCACGCTGAGCGGCAACAATCTGTACAGCGGCGGCACCACGCTCAGCGCCGGCACACTGACGGTGGGCAGTGACACCGCGCTCGGTGTTGGCGCGCTCAGCGCAGCAGCCGGTACCACCCTGGACAATGCAACCGTCAGCACGCTGGCCAATGCCATTGCCTTGGCCGGCCTGGTCAATGTGGGTGGCAGCAACGCGCTCACGCTTACCGGCGCCATCACCGGCGTGGGCAGCCTGGACAAGCTGGGCCCCGCCAGCCTGACCCTGGCCGGTAACAATAGCTACACCGGCGGCACGCGCCTGAGTGCAGGCAGCCTGATCCTGGGCAGCGACACCGCCTTGGGTCTTGGCACCCTGACCGTCGGCGGCGGACTGCTCGACAGCACCGCCGCACGCGTGCTCGCCAACAACGTGGCGCTGGAAGCGGACCTGCAGCTCGGCGGCAGCCAGGATCTCACCCTCACCGGTGCGGTCAGTGGCGTGGGTGGCGTGGTCAAGGACGGCAATGCTGCATTGACGCTGGCTGGACCCAACAGTTTTGCCGGTGGCGTGGATCTCAATGCAGGCGCGCTGCTGATCGGCGACGGCGCAGCACTGGGCATCGGGGCGCTGACCGCTGCCGATGGCACGCAGCTGCAGGCCACTGCCGCGACCACGATCGGCAACGCTGTGGTGCTCAACGGTGCGCTTTCGCTCACCGGCAACAACGATCTGGGCGTCACCGGCATCGTCAGTGGCGCAGGCAGCCTGCTTAAGCAGGGCGCCGGTGCGTTGACCCTCACTGGCAACAATGTCTATACCGGCGGCACCTTGCTCGACACCGGCATCCTGTCGGTCGGCAGCGACAGCGCACTCGGCACCGGCGCGCTCACCGCTGCCGATGGCACGCAGCTCACTGCCAGCACGGCGGTGAGCTTGCAGAACGCGGTCAATGTCGCCGGCCAACTCGCCATCGATGGCCAGAACCTCACCCTCGATGGCGTGGTCGACGGCGCCGGTCGCCTGATCAAGAACGGCACGCAAACGCTCACGCTCAATGGCAACAACACCTGGGCGGGCGGACTGCAACTGCAGGGCGGCGCAGTGGTGGTCGGTAGCGACACGGCACTGGGCTTGGGCACACTGAGCGCCGCCGCGGGCACCACACTGGATGCCAGCAGCGCGGTGACGCTGGGCAATGCACTTGCATTGAATGGCGCACTCACCTTGCCTGGCACGCAGGACATCACGCTCAATGGCGTCGTCAGCGGCAGCGGCAGTCTCGACAAGCAAGGCGCTGCCACGCTGACCTTGGCCAATGCCAATACCTTCAGCGGCGGCGTTGCGCTGGATGCGGGGCGTGTGGTGCTCGGCAACGACGCTGCGCTGGGCGTGGGTGCGCTGCTGGTCGGCGGCCCTGCCGAACTGGATGCCGCTGCCGCGCTGACACTGGGCAATGCGGTGCAGTTAAACGATCAGCTCACGCTGGTCGGCAGCAACGATCTCGGCTTGAACGGTGCCATCACCGGCAGCGGCAGCCTGATCAAGAATGGCGCCACCACGTTGTCGCTCAACGCGGGCAACAGCTATAGCGGTGGCACGACGTTGACGGCCGGCACCATTGCGGTCGGCGCCAACGACGCACTCGGCACCGGCAGCCTGTCGGTGGTCGGCAATGCAGCGCTGAGCAATGCGATTGCGGTGGCGCTGGGCAACGACATCGCGCTTGGCGCAGCGCTCACCGTGGATAACGGTGCGGACATGCTGGTCAGCGGCAGCATCAGCGGTACAGGCGACTTGATCAAGACCGGTGCCGGCACCCTGACCTTGAATGGCAGCAACAGCTACACCGGCCCGCTGGCGATCCAGGCCGGCACGCTGGTTGCGAGCACCGCTGCGTCGCTTGGCAACGCCAGCAATGTCGATGTCGCTGCAGGGGCGGTGCTGAATCTCAGCAACGGCGGCCTGATCAGCGCGCTCAGCGGCGCCGGCAATGTCAACACCGATGCCGGCGGCACGCTGCAGTTGGGCGGTGGCGATTTTGGCGGCAGCCTTGGCGGTGGCGGCAATCTGGACAAGGTCGGCGCCGGCACGGTGCGCCTGCTCGGCAACAGCGCGATCGGCGGTGCCACCCAGGTCAGTGGCGGCACCCTGGATGTGATCGGCACCCTGGGCACCAGCGCAGTGAACGTGGCGCTAGGCGGCACGCTGACCGGCACCGGCACCACCGGCAACGTGGGAAGCAATGTGACCATCGCCGACGGTGGCCGGCTTGCATTGACCAGTGGCTCCTCGCTCAGCGTGGGTGGCCTGACCCTGGCACCGGGTGCGTTTTTGGATGTCGCATTGGCAGCGCCGAGCAGTACGCGGCTGCTCGCGGTCAATGGCGACCTTACCCTGGACGGCACGCTCAACATCACCGACATCGGTGGGTTCGGCACGGGTGTGTACCGGCTGATCGACTACACCGGCCTGCTCACCAACAACGGTCTGGCGATCGGCCTGTTTCCGGGCAGCGTGGATCTCAGCCAGCTCGCACTGCAGACCGCCATCGGCCAGCAACTCAACCTGGTGGTGACGGCACCGGGCAGCATCGTGCAGTTCTGGGATGGTGTCCAAACCACCGCCAACGGCACCGTCGACGGCGGTGCAGGGACCTGGGGGGCGGCGACCAACTGGACCAATCAGGACGGCAGCGCCAACAGCACCTGGCAAGGCGATTTTGCGGTCTTTGCCGGCAACGCAGCCGCCGTCGGCGTGGTGGGCACGCAGAGCATCGGCGGCCTGCAGTTCGTCACCGATGGCTATCAGCTGACCGATGCCGGCGCGGGTGGACTGGCTGTCACTGCGCCGTTGACCGCGATCCGTGTGGATCCGGGTGCAACCGCCAGCATCGATGTCGCCATTTCCGGCAGCGGTGGCGTGGAAAAGCTCGACACCGGCACGCTGGTGCTCGATGCGGCCAACAGCTATACCGGCGGCACCGCCCTCAGCGGCGGCACCCTGGTGCTGGGCGACGCGCAGGCGTTGGGCACCGGCACCCTGACCGCAGCAACCGGCACCAACCTCGATAGCAACCAGGCATTGGCGGTCGGCAATGCAGTGGTACTCGATGGCGCGCTCAACCTGGTCGGCAGCAACGACCTGCGCCTGTCCGGCCCGATCAGCGGCGCGGGCAGTCTGATCAAGAACGGCGCGTCCACGCTTACGCTCGACGGCGCCAACAGCTACGTCGGCGGCAGCGTGTTGAACGCAGGCACCCTGGCGGTTGGCAGCAACACCGCGCTCGGTGTCGGCAGCCTGTCGGTGCTGGGCAATGCCACCTTGAGCAACGCGATTGCGCTGGCACTGGGCAATGCGGTCAATCTCGGTGCCGATCTGACCATTGCCAGCGCGGACAATCTGGCCCTGACCGGGGTGCTGAGTGGCGCGGGTGCCTTGACCAAGACGGGCCTGGGCACCTTGACCTTGTCCGGCGGCAACACGTTCACCGGCCCGGTGTCGGTGCAGGCCGGCGTGCTCGCCACCGCCGCCCCCGGCGCGTTGGGCAACACCAGCGTCGTGGATGTGGCCGCAGGTGCCGGGCTCTCGCTCGGCAGCAATGCGGCCCTGGGTGCAGTGACCGGGCAGGGCAATGTCGCGGTGCTGGGCGGCACCACGCTGCAGCTTGGCGCCAACAACGTCGGCAGTACGTTTGCCGGCAGCCTGAGCGATGCAGGCAATCTGGACAAGGTCGGCACCGGCACCTTGCAGCTCACCGGCACCAGCGCGCTCGGCGGCACCACCCAGGTCACCGCCGGCACGCTGGACGTGGATGGCACGCTGGCCAGTGCAGGTGGCCTGACCGTGGGCAGCGGTGCCAGCTTGAGCGGCAGCGGCGTGGTCGATGCGGCGGTCACGGTGAATGACGGCGGCCGCCTGGTGGTGACCAGTGGCGCAGTGTTGACCACCGGCAGCCTGAGCCTGGCTCCCACTGCCACGCTGGACGCGTTCCTGGGCATCCCCAGCCAGACCGGCGTGTTGGCGGTCAATGGCGATCTCACCCTGGACGGCACGCTCAACATCACCGACATCGGCGGCTTCGGCACCGGTGTGTATCGCCTGATCGACTACAGCGGTGGCTTGACCGACAACGGCCTGGGCATCGGCACGCTGCCAGGTACGATCGATCCCACCCAGCTGACGTTGCAGACCGCGCTGGCCCAGCAGATCAACGTGGTGCTGCTGGCGCCCGGCAGCAACGTGCAGTTCTGGGATGGTGCGCAGACCATTGCCAATGGCAGCATCGATGGCGGCGCAGGCGTCTGGGCCGCAGGCCCCACCAACTGGACCTCGATCGATGGGCTGAGCAACAGCGACTGGCAGAACAGTTTTGCCGTGTTCGCCGGCACCGCCGGCAATGTAGGCGTGCAGGGCACGCAAGGCATTACCGGCATGCAGTTCGTCAGCGATGGGTATGTGCTGAGCGATGCCGGCGGCGGTGCATTGAGCGCCAATGCGGCCACCACCATCATCCGGGTCGACCCTGGCGTCACCGGCACTATCGATGTGGGCATCGGCGGCACCGGCACGCTGCAGAAACTCGACACCGGCACGCTGGTGCTGAGCGCCGCCAACACCTACACCGGCGGCACCGCGCTCGGCGGCGGCACGCTGGTGCTGGGCGATGCGCAGGCATTGGGCACCGGCACGCTGACCGCTGCAGCCGGCACCAGCCTCGATACTGATCAGGCATTGGCCGTGGGCAATGCGGTGGTGCTCGACGGTGCGGTGACGCTGCTAGGCAGCAACGATCTCGCCCTGACTGGCGCCATCAGCGGTGCCGGCAGCGTGATCAAGACCGGTGCATCCACGCTCACGCTCAGTGGCAACAACAGCTATGCCGGCGGGACCGCGCTGAGCGATGGCACCTTGTCGATCGGCAGCAACAACGCGCTGGGCACCGGCAGCCTGTCGGTGGTCGGCGATGCGGTGCTGACCAACCCTGTTGCCGCAACCGTGGGCAATGCGGTCGTCCTCGGCGCTGCGCTGAGCGTCGACAATCCGGCAGACCTCACGCTTGCCGGCGATATCAGCGGCAGTGGCGCCTTGATCAAGACCAACACCGGCACGCTGACACTGGATGGCAGCAGCAGCTACACCGGCGGCACGACGGTCAACGCCGGCACGCTGGTTGGCGACAGCGCCAGCCTGCAGGGAGCCATCGTCGACAATGCGACGCTGGCGTTCAACCAGGTGGCCGATGGCGTGTTCACCGGCTCGATCACCGGCACCGGCAGCGTGATCAAGGATGGCGCCGGCGCACTAGTGCTCAACGGTGCGAACGGGTACACCGGCGGCACCACGATCACGGCCGGTACCTTGATCGGCGACACCAGCAGCCTGCAGGGCGATATCGCCAACAACGCGGCACTGGTGTTCAACCAGAACACCGGCGGCGTGTATGCCGGCACGCTCAGCGGCGCCGGCTCCCTGCAGAAGGCCGGCACCGGCGCGCTGCAATTGCTCGGGCCCAACACCTATACCGGCGGCACCGTGATCAGCGCCGGCAGCCTGATCGGCAACACCACCAGCCTGCAAGGCAATATCGTCGACAACGCCACGCTGGTGTTCGATCAGGCCAGCGATGGTGTGTTCGCCGGCGCGGTCAGCGGCACCGGCAGTGTGGTCAAGCAGGGGACGGGTGCGTTGACGCTTGCCGAAGCCGGCAACTACAGCGGCGGTACCGTACTTGCCAGCGGTAGCTTGGTGCTGGGTGATGCACAGGCGCTGGGCACCGGAACGTTGACCGCCGCGACCGGCACCACGTTGGATACCGATCAGGCACTGACAGTGACCAACGCAGTCGAGCTGGCAGGTGCAGTCGCGTTTGCGGGCAGCAACGATCTCACCTTGACCGGTGCTGTGACCGGCACCGGTGGGTTGATCAAGAATGGGGTTTCCACGCTGACACTGGATGGCAGCAGCAGCTACACCGGTGGCACGACGGTCAACGCCGGCACGCTGGTCGGCGACAGCGCCAGCCTGCAGGGAGCCATCGTCGACAATGCGACGCTGGTGTTCAACCAGGTGGCCGATGGCGTGTTCACCGGCTCGATCACCGGCACCGGCAACGTGATCAAGGATGGCGCCGGCGCACTATTGCTCAACGGTGCGAACGGGTACACCGGCGGCACCACGATCACGGCCGGTACCTTGATCGGCGATACCAGCAGCCTGCAGGGCGATATCGCCAACAACGCGGCACTGGTGTTCAACCAGAACACCGGCGGCGTGTATGCCGGCACGCTCAGCGGCACCGGCTCGCTGCAGAAGGCCGGCACCGGCGCGCTGCAACTGCTCGGGCCCAACACCTATACCGGCGGCACCGTGATCAGCGCCGGCAGCCTGATCGGCAATACCACCAGCCTGCAAGGCAATATCGTCGACAACGCCACGCTGGTGTTCGATCAGGCCAGCGATGGTGTGTTCGCCGGCGCGGTCAGCGGCACCGGCAGTGTGGTCAAGCAGGGGGCGGGGGCGTTGACGCTGGTTGCGCCCAATACCTACAGCGGTGGCACCACCATTGCCAGCGGCAGCCTGATCGGTACCACCACCAGCCTGCAGGGCAATATCGTCGACAACGCGACACTGGTGTTCGACCAGGCAGGCGATGGCACGTTTGCCGGCAACATCACCGGCAGCGGTACGTTGATCAAGAACGGCGCGGGCGCGTTGACGCTGGATGGTGTCAACGCCTATCTCGGTGGCACCACGATCAATGCGGGCACATTGATTGGTGATACCGACAGCCTGCAGGGCAATATCGCCAATGCCGGCGCACTGGTGTTCCAGCAGACCGCCAATGGCACCTACGCAGGGATCCTGTCGGGTACCGGCAGTCTGCTCAAGGATGGTGTGGGCACCTTGCTGGTCACCGCAAACAGCAGTGGCTTCACCGGCCCGACCACCATCGTCGCGGGCACCCTGAGCGTGGGTAACCCGGCCAATCCGGGCGCCGCGTTGGGCGGGCCGGTCACGGTGGGCCCGGGCGGCACGCTCACCGGCAGCGGCAGCATCGGCGGCCTGACCTCCGGTGGCACCGTGGCGATCGGCGGCAGCACCGGCACGATCAGCGTCGGCGGCAATGTCGCGCTTGCAAATGGCTCCACCCTGCAGGTCACGCCCGGTGCGGGCGGCACGGTGACACCGATCAGCGTGGGCGGGGCGGCCACGCTGGCACCTGGCAGCACCCTGCAACTGGTACGTGCGACGGACCTGCCGTTGTTCACCGAGATCCCGGTCATCAGCGCCGCTGGCGGGCTGACCGGGCAATTCACCAACGTCGTTTCCGACTACGCCTTCGTCACGCCGAATGTCAGCGCCAGTGCCACGGCGTTGTCGGTATCGTTTGGTCGCAACACCGTGGCCATGGTCGATGCGGTCACCGCGCCCAACCAGCAGGCCGCCGCAGCTGCGGTGGATGGCTTGCCGACCACCAGCCCGGTCTACCAAGCGGTAGTGCGTCTGCCCGACGACCCGCAAGCGATCAGCACGGCGTTTGCCTCGCTGTCGGGCGAAAGCCATGCCAGCACGGCGACCGCTTTGCTGGATAGCCACTTCCTGCTGAGTGGCGTCGGCAATCATCTGCGTGGCGACAGTCAGGACGCGCAGGTAGGCGACACCACGGTCTGGATCACCGGCCGTAGCCTGCCCAATCGTGTCGATGGGGATGCCAACACCGCTTCGGTGCGGCGCGAGGACAACGGCGTCATGGCCGGTGCAGAACGGCGCATCGGCGAGCGCAGCGTGGTCGGTGTCGCGGTCGGTAATCAGGACATCGAAACCCGCTCGCGCGAATCCTTGGATCGTTCCGACATCGATGGCACCCATGCCGGCATCTACGCCCAGGCCGACTGGTCTGCGTTCGCTGTGCAGGCTGCGGTCGACTATGCGGACTACAGCGTGGACAGCAGCCGCCGGGTGATGTTGCCCGGCGTGCTCGAAGAGCGGCTGACCAGCAACTACGATGCGAAGGCCGTCACCGTGTCGCTGGAAGCGGCCTGGAACCTGCGCACCGGCAATGCGGTGTACAGCCCCTTCGTTGCGGCGGACTACACGCACCTGAAGACCGACGGCTTCGACGAGCGCGGCGGCATTGCCGGGCTGTCGGTGGACAGTGCCAAGGACGAGTACACCACCAGCACGGTGGGCGTACGCGGGCGTTGGCAGCTGGGTGCGGCGGCCGGGGTGTACGCCTCGGTGGGTTGGCGGCATGCGTTCGGCGACCGTGCCGTGGAGCGGTCGGCCGGCTTTGTCGGCAGCGGTTCGCAGTTCTCGGTGCAGAGCGTCACGCTGGCCAAGAACGCGGTGGTCGGCGAACTGGGCGTCAGCCTGATCACCTCGCCCAACAGCCGCATGGCGTTGTCGTTGCAGGGACTCAACGGTGATGGCCAGACCGCATACGGCGGCCAGGTCACCTGGGGCTGGAGCTTCTGATTCACCGCAGACCAAAACGCCCCGGCATTGCCGGGGCTTTTTTTTGCCTGATGCACAGTGCTGCATGGCATCGGTGGTTGCAGTGACCAAGTGCGGTCGGGTGCCGGTCGCGATCAGAACTGCCAGCGCAAGCCGACATTGGCATTGATGCTGTTGGCATCGGAACGACCGCGCTCGGCGCCCACGTTGCCATAGATGGAGAAGGCATCGTTGAGCTGGTAACGCACGCCCACCGACGCACGCGCCGACTGCTTGGACACCGGCTCGCCGGCCACGTTGAAGCGCGCTTCCGGCAGACCGGTGAACCAGGCGGTGAAGTCCGAGTTCGGATTGCCGAGCAGCGAACGGTAGGCGATCAAGCCATCGAAGCCCCACTTGCCGCGCACCAGATGACCGCGCACACCCACCTCGCCATAGCCGGCACGCAACGTGTCGCTGTTGGCGCTCAACCCCAGCCCGGTGGCCGAGGCTTCGCTGAAGGCATCCTGGGTCTGGCTGACCACGCCTGCGGCAATGAACGGCGACAGCCCTGCCTGCGGCATCAGGCCGACTTCGGCACGCAGCGACCAGTTGGTATCGTGGCGGCGATCCTGCAGGCGCTCGCCGATGCTGCCGGCCTGCACCGTGCGTTCGGTGTCCACATTGCTCATGCCGTAGGAACCGATCCCGGACACATACGCCTGGCCGATCGGCTGATACAGATACGCGGTCATCGCGTAACGGTCCGAGCGCAGGCGGCTGGCCGACGCATCGATGTGCGCACGGTCCTGCCCCGAACTCAGCGCCGCACCCACGATGGTGCCGGCGCTGCCCATCGGCAGATCCACGCCGACGGTGGTGGCCTGCTGGGTGTAATCGGCCGAGTCGAAACCCTTGCCGCCCAGTTCGCCGTCCAGATAGCTGCCCTGCATCCAGGTGGTCAGCGTGGTGGTGTCGGCCAGGTAGGGCAGGCGATCGGCCGCCACGCGTGCATCGTTGAGTGCCGACTGGAAGCCCAGCGTGCGCTCGATGCCGTGTACCTGGCCGGCCAGGGTCGGCAGCGATGCGGCAACCTGCGCATCGTTGGCGGCCAGCAGCGCGCCGGTGGCGCTGATCAGGCCACCCAGATTATCCGTATCGCCGGAGGCCACACGCGTATCCAGCACCTTGACCAGCGTATCGGCCTGCGTGGCACCGTTGACCACCGACTGCGGCGCACCGGCCGCCTGCGCGCTGGCAGCGGAGGCATTGCGGGTCAACGTGGCGGTGACGGTGGTGGGGTCGTAGGCGAGCGAAGCAGTCCAGAAGAAGTTGTTGGCGTACTGCACGCGGTCGAAGGTGCCCTGCAGCGCGCCGGCCTTGACGATCTTCTCGCTGCTGCCGACGTTGTAGCCAGCCGCTTCCGGCAGCAACAGCAGGTTGCCCTTCAGGCTGGCCTGGCCGGTGACGGTCAAGCCCTTGCCCAATTCGATGGCGGTGGTGCCGGTGTTGTTGGCCAGGCTGTAGCCGCCGTTGATGACACCGCCGCGCGATTCGAACGTGGCCGAGTTGAGCACAATGACATCCGAACGCAGGCTGCCCGACAGTGCGAGCACGCCGTCGCTGACGCTGGTGCCGCCGGTGTAGGTGTTGTTGCCGCTGAGCGTGAGCCTGCCGGCGCCGTTCTTGGTCAGGCCGCCGGCGCCGGAGATGTCATTGCTGAAGGTGCTGTCGTAGCCGGAGGTCACATTCGCCGCCCAGTTGCTGGCGAACTGGCCCGGGCCCTTGATCGCCTTGGCCGCATTGACCAGGCCGAAGCCGTACAGCGCATCCACGCCGGGGTCGCCCAGGTCAGTGGCGGTGGTCAGCAGGGTCTGCTGCAGGTTGGAAGCGCTCATCCACGGATACACGCCCAGCACCTGCGCCGCGATGCCGCTTACAGCGGCCGTGGAGAACGAGGTGCCGGCGATCTGGCCCTGCAGCTCGGTGCCGGCCAGCGCGGGTGCGAAGTAGCTGCCCGGCGCCACCAGGCACCACTGTGCGGCGGCGCCGCAATGGTTGGAATAGCTGGTCAGGCCGGCGGCATTGCCGGCGCTGTCGATGTTGACCGCGCCCACGGCCAGCCAGTTGTTGCGCAGACTGGCTTCCTGCACCGGCGTCGCCGCCGGGTAGGAGGCTTCTGCCGCGCCTTCGTTGCCGGTGGCGGCCACGATCAGCGCATCGGCCTGCACCAGCGGGGTCAGCGCATACTTCCAGGCCAGTGCGGCATTGGCACTGCTGGCTGCATCTGCATACGAGGCGCCGATCGACAGATTGGCGATGCGCACGCCGGCTGCCGCCAGGTCCACCGCCGCGCGGCGGGTCTGCTGGGTACCGCAGGAGTTTTCGGCGCAGGTGCGCGCATAGAACAGGTCCGCATCCGGCGCGACACCGCCGGCGAAGCCGTCCTGGGCGGTGCCCAGCACCAATGCCGAGACGACGGTGCCGTGGCCGCGCAACGCGTTCGATGCGGATTCCGGGGTGCCGGGGGTGTCGGTGTAATCGTTGGAGGTATCGACCTTGCCGCTGATCGGCGCGTAGCTGCCATAGAGGTTGTCGTCCAGCACCGCCAGCTTGACGCCCTGACCCTTGGCGCCGGCCTGTTGTGCCAGATCCGCATTGGTCGGCACCAGCAGGTTGCTGGCCAGGCCCTGGTAGCGGGCGGGGGCAGGTGCCGGCGTCGGCGCGGTGTTCGGCAGCGGGTCGGCCGCGGTGGTGTCCGGCGTCGTTGGAGTCGTTGGAGTCGTGGGCGTGGTGGGCGCTGGGGGAGTGGACGGCGTCGGGGCGACCACCGTGGTCTGCGGTGGGTCACTGCGGACATTGCCGCCACCGCCACCGCCGCCACAGGCAGTCAGGACAAGGCAGGAGGCGATCGTGGTTGCGAGTAGCGAGCGATTCATGGGTTGGTCGATTCCGGTAATTAGCGCGCCGCAACTGCAAAAATTCTAAAATTTGGCGCAGACGATTCCAGCACCGGGAAAAGCCGGTGTGGCGTTGGATTTCACGCGTTATTCACTTTATCCGCCGCGAATCTGTCCCCTCAGATAAGCGCTCCGGATAACACGGTGATGCGCCGATGCATCGAACCATGTGCTTGCGAGATTGTTTAACGGCGCTACCGGTAAACTCTAAAACATGAACGGACAGTTGCTATTCAGAGAAAAACATCCCGCATAGGGTTTTGCGATTTAGTCCATAGCCAAAACAGATTAAAAAGCGCCTTATCAGGCTCGACTGCAAGGAAATGTCAGAGCGAACGCGACAATAAGTCGTCACGAATCTCCGGGGGCGGCAATCCTAAATGCGATGACTATCGCAGGTAATCAGGAAATGCGTCGAAGATGTCGGTAAATTGCCCACACGGTGTAGCGGATTCGACTGTAAGTTAGCAGCTCTAACGGACTCGTCTGTATCAGGCCTGATCGGATGAGTTTTATCGCAGTGACATCGAAGTTATATTAAATTTTCTGCTGCAGAACGAATATATCCACCGCATTTATATTGACCAAAAGCGAGCGAACCCTGCCATTGTGCCCAATTCCCCGCTTTTCCTGCATGAAATGCGCAAAGGGACATGCTCGAAGAAACGCTGGATATTCAGTGCGCCGAGTGAAACATCGAGACAGGCACATCCTCGCTTCAGGCCATCAAGCTGAATGCTGGGAGAATATTCAAGCCGATCTTTTGGGGAAAGAACCCAACGTTCGGCGTTCCCCTAGAGCCGATTATTCTGATGCTGTTCTTATTGGCGCCGCTGCGTGTGCCGCGCAAGGTGCGACATCGGTGTCATCGCGGCATGGCCGAGCCTGTTCAGGCCGCAGCGGTTCTGTCGGGAGTGCGCCGCTGGCGCTGCGCTAGCGTCTGCATAAATTGTTCAAGTTGCCGCGCCGCCAAATTTGGGCATCACAGCTATGCTCGAGCCCGATGAGTACCCACTGCACCGAAAGAATGTCCACGGAAGGCACCGACCAGGGCCTGCCGTACCGCGTGGTCGCTCTACAGCTCGGGCATCGGCGCATCGTGTTGGAGACCTTGCAGGTCTGTGGGCATCCCGTACCGCTGCCGGCCGCGCCCACCTTCGGCTCGCTGCAGACCGCGCTGGAGATCGGCACCAGGCTGGCCGAGCAATACATCGGCCAGTTGATCGTCAAGCAGGCCGGTGGGCGGCCGGGGCTGGCGGCTGGCCCGGCGCCGCTTTAGCGGGGCCCGATCGGTTTCGACGTGCTGCCGTGGGAAGCCGCATTCGCGCCGGCAGCACGCGCTGCGGTTGTCGAACCCCGCCGCAGGCTCATTGGGCCCTGGCTTTGGCCAGTGCCGCCTTGGCGCGTGTGCCGGCGGCCGCACCGACGCGCTTGTCCAGCACCTTGGCCAGTTCGTGCAGCTGCGCCTCGGTCACGCCGATGTTCAAGCCGATCTTCAAATGCGACTGCAGTTGCGCCTCCACGCCTTCCAGGGCGGCGAGCACGCTGATCGTGGCCAGTTCACGGCTCACCCAATCCAGGTTGTCGCGGGCAAAGATGTCGCCGAACAGATGCGTCTTGAGGTACTGATCGATTGCCGGCGCAAACGCAAACAACGGCCCGGTCACCGGCGCACCGGCCAGACGGGTCTGGTTGGCGGTGCCCAGCGCCAGCAGCGCATCGCCGCTCGGTACCGGGCCGGGCTCGTGTCCCGGCGCATCGGCGATGCCGCGCTGCTTGCGTGCATCGACGACCTGCATCAGCGCGGCCAGTGCATTGAGGCTGCGCGGAAACCCGGCATATGCATACAGTTGGACCAGTACCTCCTTGCAGTCGCTGATGCTCAAGCCAGCATCGAGGCCCGCCTCCAATGCGGTGTTCAAGCGGTCGATATCGCCGGTGGCCGCAAACGCGGCAATTGGCGCAATGGCCTGCTGGCTGGGCGACAAGGTGGCGTGTGTCGTCATGGACGTGATCTCCGAAGGATGTGCTGCCGCGGGGGAGGGGGCAACAGAGAGCAGGGCAACTGCGCCCAACAACAGCGCAGCCATGGAGGGGAGCGCGCGGCGCAGCGCGCTCGCGCATGGCATCGCATCTCTCCACCGATCTAGGGGCAAGGCAACGCGAATCCAAGCATCCACTGCCGGACCGTGCGATGCAGATGGCGCCCCAGCTGCGCGCACACCATGTCGAATCGAACGCACCACGCTTGCGTTTTTCATCGCCGTCTCCTTGCCATACGTACCGACAAGCAGCATGAGGCAGATGCAACGCCGCTCCATCCATCCAGCTTGCATGGTCCTATGAATGGCGCTCATCACTGCGAACGCGCATTGGAATTCAAGCCATCCTGGATGCGTACTGCTGACGAAACCGCCGGGGCAGGGAATCAGTGCTAGTCCTGGCCATGCAGCTCGTGCAATCGCATCGGTACGGTCCTATTCTGTGTCCCTGTTTGAAGCGGCGCTGGCCGGGCATGCTGGTCGTGTCGGTCATGGTCAACGCGGTTGCCAGCAACATCATTGCGAATGCTTTCATCTGTCTGCTCCTCCAGTGGATGGAGCCCAGCGTAGAGAGCGGCCTGGAGCACGCACATCTTTCTATGACCTGTGGTCATGGCAGCGGTCCAGCGGTCGCTCGGCAGGATGAGTGGTTTCGGTTTTGCTTGAGCAGCGCAGCCTTGGAAGGGGCTGGATGTCTCCATGCCCGCCACGCCAGAGCGCCTACATTCCACTATTCTGTCGTCGGCTTTTGCAGCGACAAATCCAGCAGGTTGAGAAGCCACATCAGCTGCCTGTGTCAAAGAGCGGGTGATTGCCTGCTCGGTTTGAGTTACAACCGTTCTTCTACCGGTAGTTGATTGATGAAAAATTCACGCGGCGATGGTGATGGGATTGGCCGCACCTTCCATGGCTGTCCAAGTGCGCAGTTTTGCGGCTGCTGCAGCACGACATTTGAGAGGCAACATGACAAGTAGCGGCAGGGAGCTCCTGAAATGGATTGCGCTTGTTTTTATGACCTTCGATCATGTAGTCAAGGCACTGCTGGATGGCTATGTACCGGTTTTATCTGAACTCGGACGCATAGCCTTCCCAGTTTTCGCTTTGATCATGGCCTTCAATCTCGCGCAACCTGGAACCGACTACGCGAAGTCGGTAAAGCGGCTGGCTGGCTGGGGGCTCATTGCACAGCCGTTCCACGTATGGGCATTTGGTTTCCTGCTGCCGGTCAACATCCTTTTCACCTTCGCACTTGCGACTTGTCTCGTCTGGTCAATACAAGATCGCCGCTGGCTGCTGGCCTCGTTTCTTGGACTGCTTGCGCCGCTGGCCGTCGACTATCAATGGATCGGAGTTTGGCTTGTAGGGGCGGCATGGAGCTGGTTTCGCACTGGCGGAACGCTGCAGTCACTTGTCGGCCTGGCTTCTACAAAACCGACTTTAGCCAAATTGCCGTGGAGGTTGTGGATCTGCATGGGACTGTTGTGTTGGAACAACGGCAATGGTTGGGCCTTGTTGGCACTTCCGCTGATGCAGCTCGGCAGGCTGCAATTACCGCTACCCCGGCTACGTTGGGCGTTTTATGGTTATTACGTTGCGCACTTGGCCGTGATCGGCCTCATCTGGACAGTAAGTTAGCCGCGCCCCGCGCTGTGGATGCTGTTTTGGACCGATAGTCTTGGGCCACGAGGTCTGAACCCGGGGCATGACGGATTCCGCGTCAGAGCAGCCATCGCGCAGAGAAGACCCAGCATCACCGCGCTCATCACGTGGCAGCTGGCAGCATCGGGGCACGTTTCACCAACGCGCCCGATGAGTCCGCCATGAATTCAACTGCCATGCCCGCCCGATCCTGGGCCATCCATCCGTTCCATGCAGCCGTGCTCGGCGGTGTGTGGCCGCTGTTTCTCGGTGCCTTGCTGAGCGACTACGCGTACTGGAGCAGTCATCAGATCCAGTGGGCCAACTTTGCTGCGTGGCTGCTGATCGGCGCGATGGTATTGACCACCATCGCCTTGCTGTGCGCGATCGTCGGCTTCGTTCGCGGAAGCCGCAACCTGATCTATGTAATTGCGCTCGGTGCCGCATGGATTGTCGGCTTCTTCGACGCCCTGCATCATGCACGCGATGCCTGGGCCATCATGCCGGCGGCACTGGTGTTTTCTGCGATTGCGACCGCATTCGCGCTCGTTGCAACCTGGTCGGGGCTATCCAGCCTCCACGTGGGAGGTGCCCGATGAAGCGTCATGCCGTTACCGTCCTGTCGGTTTCCATTCTCGCCGCCGCACTCGCTTCCTGCGGCAAGGCGCCCGAGCTCAAACAACACGGCGCCAGTCCCGAGCTGCCTGCGCCGGATCGCGGCCTGCTGCCCGACATGACCATCGCCGAGCCGGCAGCCTGGGGCGAGCGCAAGCCCACCGTGCCCGCGGGTTACCGCATCACTGCAATCGCCACCGGTCTGGGCATCCCACGCCAGACGCTGGTGTTGCCCAATGGCGACATCCTGGTCGCCGAAGGCCGCGGCGGCAATGCACCCAACCTCAAGCCCAAGGACGTGATTGCCGGTGCGATCAAGGCCAAGGGCAACACCTCGGTCAAGAGCGGCAACCGGCTGACGCTGTTGCGCGATGCCGATGGCGACGGCACCTATGAACTGAAGACCGTGTTTGCCGACAAGCTCAATGCGCCGTATGGCCTGGCGCTGATCGGCAACGCGCTGTACGTGGCAAATCAGG
Source organism: Xanthomonas sp. WHRI 8393 (assembly GCF_040203315.1). Taxonomy (NCBI): domain Bacteria; kingdom Pseudomonadati; phylum Pseudomonadota; class Gammaproteobacteria; order Lysobacterales; family Lysobacteraceae; genus Xanthomonas; species Xanthomonas sp. WHRI 8393. The sequence continues at coordinate 144,173 of NZ_JBEGGL010000006.1, forward strand.
ACGCGCTGGTGCGTTTTGATTATCAGCAAGGGCAGACCAAGGCCAGCGCTGCGCCCAGCAAGGTCACCGACTTGCCGTCAGCCCTCAACCATCACTGGACCAAGGCCCTGACCGCCAGTGCCGATGGACGCTATCTGTATGTTGCGATCGGCTCCAACAGCAACATCACCGAGCGCGGCATGATTGCCGAAGTCGACCGCGCCCAGGTCTGGCAGGTGGATCCGGCAACCGGCGCCCACAAGAGCTATGCCACCGGGCTGCGCAATCCCACGGCATTGGCGATCCAGCCCGGCAGTGGCGCACTGTGGGCGGTAGTCAACGAGCGCGACGAGATCGGCCCGAATCTGGTGCCCGACTACCTCACCTCGGTACGTGAAGGCGGCTTCTACGGCTGGCCCTACAGCTACTGGGGCAAGAACGTGGACACGCGGGTCATGCCGCAGGATCCGCAGAAGGTCGCCTCGGCTATCGTGCCCGACTACGCGCTGGGCTCGCATGTGGCCGCACTCGGTGTCGCGTTTTCGGCGGCCACGATGGGAATGCAGTTTGCCGACGGTATGTTCGTCGGTGAGCACGGCAGCTGGAATCGCGACCCGCCGGTGGGCTACAAGGTGGTGTTCGTGCCGTTCCGCGACGGCCGCCCTGCAGGCGACCCGATCGACTTCGTCTCCGGTTTCCATGGCGACGATGGCCTGACACGCGGCCGCCCAGTCGGTGTCACGCTCGATCCACGTGGTGCATTGATCGTCGCGGACGACCTGGCCAATACGATCTGGCGAGTGACGCCGGATGCGGCGCCTGTCGCGCCGCAAGCGGCTGCACAGTAAGCCTGCCTGTCTACCCGGTTCTGCAAAGAACCGGGCAGTATTTGATGTGTTACCTGCGCCGGGGTGCGGGGCAGGGCTACCTGTAGGGCTTATCGGGAACAACCTAACTTTTCAGAGGCGCCGGTCTTCAAGGCACGAGCCTCTGTTGGCCGTCTATCAGCATCGCGATTGATTGGCCTCGAATGCAACTGTTAGGGATGTGCGTCGATGAATACCAAGCGCGGCACCGTCTTGGCGGACCAGCACAAGGGATAGGCATCGCCGTCCCGTTGACATACAGTGCCGGCCCCCGCGTCGACCTGGACGACGCAGGCATCAGTGCGATGGACCTCTGGTGAGCCAACCGGCTAGACGCAATCACCAAGGCAAGAACAGACGGAACACGCTCTGCCGATCACCCGAGGCTTGTTGTTGATGTTGTTCAGATGTTCGGTGGTTGTTGTCGTGACGCTCTTCGCTTCACCTCTTATCGCAGCGGAGCTGGTCGGCCGGGCAACCGTGACCGATGGCGACACCATCACTGTCGCGCAGAAACGTATCCGCCTGTGGGGCATCGATGCACCGGAAAGCGCGCAGCAATGCACCAGCAACGCTGGCAGCGCCTGGCCTTGCGGCCGACGTTCCGCTGCCGCACTGGATGGCTACCTGCTCGACAAGACGGTTCGCTGCCAACCCAAGGACACCGATCGCTATGGACGGATCGTGGCCGAGTGCTATGTGCAGGGGCAGTCGGTCAACCGCTGGATGGTGCAATCCGGTTGGGCGGTGGCCTACCGCGAGTACGCCACCGCGTTCGTTGCCGACGAGCGCAACGCGCAGCAACAACGGCGCAACCTCTGGGCCGGCAGCTTTCAGATGCCTGCTGATTACCGACGCGGCAAGCGCACGCAATCGACACAGCGGGCTCAGGCCGCAGTGCAGACGCAAACGCCTGCGCACTGCACCATCAAGGGCAATATTTCCAGCAAGGGCAGCAAGATCTTCCATATGCCCGGGCAACGCGATTACACGCGGACCAGCATCTCACCTGCCAAGGGCGAGCGTTTTTTCTGCACAAGCCAGGAAGCGATCAATGCAGGCTGGCGACGCGCGGCGCGCTGATGGCTGGCAAGGTGTGCGATCCAGCGTCGAGCAGCTGATCGCGACGCTTGTCGATCCTGCTGGGTGTTTTGGTCAACCAACCCAGCGCGGCGCAATCACCACACCTGAAACATGCACATGCGCCGCAAGCTGTGAGCTGCATGCTGACCGTCACGCCAAGAGCGGCTGACAAAACATAGCCAACGTTCGTCGGTGCTATGGACGAGGGACTCTGAACCCCAAGCGTAGGAGTGATGCCGATTCCGAGCACCGGGCGCGCCCGCCTGACGGCCGCGCAGTAGTTCTGTTGGCCGCTCTAATGCCCGACAAAAGCCTCGATATTCTGCACCAGGCTGCGGCGTGTGTAGGGCTTGCTTAAAAACGTCGTCCGGCTGGGTAACCCATTGGGGGAATGCCCCAGACCCGATGTCAGGATCGCCGGCAGATTGTTGCCATCCGCGCGCAGATACGAAATCAGGCCGTATCCATCCAATAGCCCCGGCATCTGCAGATCGGTAAAAACCAGCGCGATCGCCGGGTGCTTATCGATATGCTCCAGCGCGCCCTGCGCATCGGTTGCGGTGACGACCGCATAACCGCTCTCGGTCAGCAGCAGTGTGGCCAACTCGAGCGTGTCAGCATCGTCCTCGACGACAAGAATCAGTTTTTCGTTTGTAGAGCCCATAAAGCAGGTTTTCTGAGGATGCATGCATCACACTACGTTTCCCACGCGAAAAACACGTGATCGATTTGAGAACCATGAACAGCACGCAGGACTTTCCCGACCATCGCTACCGACAGGTCGTCGAGCTGTCACTGGATTCCATCAAGGAAATTGCCTTGGACGGACGCGTCAGGTTCGTCAACGCGCATGGTCTGGCGCGTGTGGCGTTTGTCGATGCCGCCTCTGTGGTGGGTCTGCCCTGGGTGTCGTTATGGCCGAAGCGATTCAGGCCGCGCGTGCGGCAGGCGCTCGCCGCTGCCGAGCGCGGCGAGTCGCAGCAGTTCGAGACCGAATGTACGAATGCAGACGGGCAGCTCCAGAGCTGGTTGGTGTCGACAAGCCCGCTGCGTAACGCGGATGGCAAGATCGAGGGGGTGCTGGCGGTCAATCGCGACATCACCGAACGCCGGCAGTCGCAACTGGCACTACGCACGCTCAACCAGACGCTGCAGGCCCGCACCGAGTCTGCAATCCATCACGTTGAGCCTGCTGCAGCGGCGACGCACGACCAAGTACGTGCAGAGGCGCAGTCTCCAAGCATTGAGGTCGAGCTGGATATTGCACGTGCCGCGCAGCGCCTGGCCGAGCGCGTGGCCGAGCGAGCGCAGGAGGGTGAGGCTGTGGGGCAACTGTTGGCCGGTGTCGTTCACGACCTGAACAACGTGCTGCAAACTGCGGGCGCTGCCATCGATGTGGTTCAGTCGCGCGGCGCCCTTGGCGAAGCGGATCAGAAGATTTTGCGCATGGCAGAGACCGCTCTGCAGCAGGGCTCGGTCATGGCGCAACGCCTGCTGGGCTTCGCGCGCAAGCATCCTTATGCTCCCGAACGCGTCGAGCTCAATGCGCTAGTCGCGCGCCTGCTGCCCCTGCTTCAACAGGCGGCAGGCGCTGCGGTATTGGTCGAGTGGGAGACCACGACTTGCGACAGTGCCGTACTGGCGGATCCACACACGCTGGAACGGGCCTTGTTGAACCTGGTGATCAATGCGCGCGATGTCTGCGCGGTGCCTGGCAGGGTCTGCATCACGGTGGCGACGCGGACGCTAGCAGATGTGGATGCTGCCGGTCGTCGCGCCGGCGATTATGTCACCCTCTCTGTCCAGGACAATGGCAGCGGCATTGCACCGGAGATCCGCGATCAGCTGTTCGACGCCTACTTCACCACCAAACCGGCAGGCAAGGGCACCGGGCTGGGCTTGGCACAAGTGGATGGGGCGGTCAGGCAGGCCGACGGCTATATCGAAGTGCAGTCGATGCCAGGGCAGGGCGCCTGTTTCACGCTTGGCTTCCCGGCGGCGGAGCCGACTGGTTGCTGACATCAGAGATGCCGGCGACGCCTAGATACTCTCGAGAATACCTAGCGGCGTCACGGTGCATCTGCCCATCCATTGTCTGGCATAGTGGTGCGCGGCAAGTTGCGTGTCGAATCGCATCTCGCGCCTGTGCCCATACAAGGTGATCCCATCGTCGAACGACACCAGAATCTCCGGGAAGAAGACGCCGTCCAACGGAACCGTATGTGCAGTCAATCGATAACGACCAATCTGCCGGAACATCGTGGAGTCCATCATGACCTCGGTAGCGGTAATGGCCGGCGTGAAGCGATTGCATGAAGTCGAGGAGCAATTGCACCTTGATCGCTATGTTTTCGATTTGCAAGCAGCGCGGATAATGATCTGCAGGTAGCCTGGAATCGGAAGAGCACAATCGCGGTGGTTTATGCACAGCCCGCTTATGCAAATAAATGCGGGCTTCAATGTCGCGATTGCTTGTCGCGCCGAAACGATCGGGCAACGGCAGTCACGGGGTTATCTGCGATGTTTCCACGGGCGATCGTCTCCAGCATCGGCCATCACCACGTCTGCTTGTTGCTGGACACATCTGACGATGTACACGATGGCTAGACCTGACTCTCCAGTACCGGCTCGCCAGCCAGGACGGCCATTTCCAGGCGGGCCAGATGATCGCTGAATCCGCCGCTCGCGCGGGCGATGCGGCGAGCGCTGGTATTGACGACCGGCTTGACCAGGCGGGCAATCTGCATGCCTGCGCGCTCTAGCGCCGAAACCAGCGCCACGTCTTCGCTGCACTTGAGCGCAGAAAAACCACCGGCGGCCACGTACGCAGCCACACTCATGCCGAGATTGGCGCCATGCACATGCGGATGCCCATCGCGGCGGATTTCCTTGGCCAGGAAGGCCTGCCGTGTTTCGGGACGGAAATCGTGCCAGTCGGTCACCTCCACCACGCCGCAGAACACATCCGCCGCGCAATCGAGCTGTGCCGAAAGCCAGTCCGGCGGCACGCAGGTGTCGGCATCGGTAAACGCAAGCCAGCGTGCCCCGCGCGCAATCGCGGCCGATGCCGCCGCTGCACGCGCAATGCCGACACCACCTGCGGTAGTGACGGTTCTTACGCCGTGCGCGCGTGCAATTGCGCCGGTGCCGTCGCTGCAGCGGTCGAGCGCGACATGGATTTCCACGCGCTCTCCCGCCAAATGCGGGTGCGCGGCTGCCACCAGAATGGACTGCAGGCACTTGCCGATCAGATCCGCTTCGTTATGCGCCGGAATGGTGACCGCGATCATCGCAGCTGCTCCTGTTGCGCAATCGACGGCCCGGACATCCAGGCCTGCAACACGAAGTCCGCATCCTGGTAGCAGCACAGCGTGTCCATCGCCAATACCTGGTTCAGCGCGCTGTGGACCTGCTCGGCGCTGCGCAACGCGCCATCGAAGTCGTGCCGCCAGTGACATGCCACAAGGCAGCCGTTGGCGGTGAGCGAGCGGGCGAACAACGCCACGGTTTTTTCGAAAGCCGCGGCGTCCAGGTAATAACCCACCTCACTGAAGACGATCAGGTCGAACAGCCCCTCCGGCCAATCCGACGGATGCGCCGCCTGCTGCAGCGTGACCGCAGGCAGTGCCTGCAGCCGCACGCTCGCCAGCTCGACCGCCTGCTGCGACAGATCCGTCGCCAGCAGCGTGTCACAGCGCTGCGCCAGCTGCGCGGTTAGCTCGCCATTGGAACAGCCAAATTCCCAGCCACGCGCGAACCTCGGATAGGGCAGGGCACCGAGCAGGATGTCGCGCTTGCGCTGCTCGTACCAGCGCGAGCGATAACCGAACGGGTCTGCATCGGCGTACATCTGCTCAAAGTGCTCAACGCTCAGCGCGGTCATCGGATGAAGACCTCGAACGGCCGCGCAAAGCGCTCCAGCACCGGCGGCGGCAGAATCGGCTCTGCAACGGGTGGCGTGCAGTGGCCCAACTGGGTGGCAAAGCACGCAATGGCGCGCTGCTTGGCACTCAGCACCGCAGGCGATAGATCGAAGCGCACGGCAGTGCCATCGGCAAATACCCCGTCTTCCGGACGCGACCAATGCCACGCCCAGACCGGATATTGCAGACGCCGCGCCGACTGCGCCTTGCACGCGACATGGGTCGCGCGCGACGCCGCCTCATGATCCGGATGGCCATCGCGCTCCCAGGTCACCAGCACCGTGTCCTGCGCAGTGATCAGATCACCGAGGGCCTGTGCCATGCGCGCTTCGCATGCCGCCAGCGCGCCATCGCCCAGTGCGAGATGGGTCAATGCGCCAGGCACTACACCCAACTGCTGCACGGCGGCATCCAGTTCCAGGCGCCGCGCCGGGCCCAGCACCTGTGGCTGCCAGCCGGGTTCGTCGGGGTAGGCCTGCTCCCCATCGGTCAGCGCGACGATCAACACCGGTACGCCTGCGGCACGCGCGGCGGCAATCAACCCGCCACATCCAAGCACCTCGTCGTCCGGGTGCGGTGCCACCACCACCAGGCGCTGGCTACCTTGCATCAGTTGCGACAGCGTGACGCGTGGCAGCTCGCTCAGGTACGGCGCGTAGCGCCATGCTGTTTCCGGCGTGCCTGTGCCCTCGATGGGCTGCCCGGCTAGATCTTCCAAGGCAATGTCTCCTGTTGGCATAACTCGCCCAGGGCCTGCAGGTCGCGTTCTGCGTGATGCTGCCGAATAAACACCGACAGGTCGGCGCAACGCTGCGCATGTGCGCGGTTGCCGCACAGCGGGCCTGGCCCCAACGCACGCGCGACCCGATCCAGCGTGTCGCGCGCCACCGCTTCGACCACACTGCGTACCTGCAGGACGCCACGCAGATGTGCCTGTTCCGGCTGCGCGTCGATGCGCGTTGCCAGCTGACGCAACAACGCAGCTGCAGATGCCAGGCCTGTATCGATGGCGCCCAGATGCGCGGCGGCATGCGGATCCTTGCTCACACGCGCAGAGGCACGCAGCACATCGGCAACCGCAACGGTGGCGCCGAACCAGCACGCGGCGATGCCGGCACCGCCGTGCCAGAATCCAGGTCGGGTCAGGTACGCATCACCTGCGCCAATCTGCCGCGCTGGCGTATCGGAGAAGCGAACATTGGCCGTCTCGATGCCTTGCATGCCGACTGCCTGCCACGCACTGTTGTCGATCTGAATGCCGGGCTGATCCAGCGCCACGGCAAACAGGCAACTGGCGCCTGCATGGCGCGTCGTTACCAGCGCATGCGTCACTTGCGCCGCACCCGAACACCACGCCTTGGTGCCGTTGAGCACTTGTCCGGAAAAACGCATATCCGAGCCGGGCGGCTCGGCCGCCCACACCGCCCAACGCTGGGTCGGCGTGATGAGGTCCACCCCCAGATCGGCACAGATGGCTTGCGCGTCGTAATGCGCTTCCAGGAACTTGGCCGCGCACAGGTCGTCTGCCGCGATATCGGCAAGCGTCTGCCAGCGCCCCAGGGTGAGACCACGCCCGGGAAGTGGCAGCGTCGGATGTATGTGTAGCCACTTGTCCGCAATCGACTGCTTGAGTCCGTCGGTGCGGGCTGAGTCCGTGTGCGATGCAAAGGCAAGGGTGTGCGATGAAATACGTGCGCTCATCGGGCCACGCTAAGCAGCGCACGGTGCAAGGGGTGTGACGCGTGACAACGGTTCTCGACGTGAGAAGCGAACAGAAGCGCAAGGAAACCACTGCAACTTGCTGCGCAAATCGATATTCAGAAGGCAGCCGCGGCCCTGCCGCAGCCCGACGACGCGAGCGCATTCTCGGATCTGGATGGCGCTGCGCCCACCGCCGATTGGACGGTGCATGCCGGCGCGTCGATCCTGGTGCGGCCCGACGGCCGCATCGCCTTTTGCAGCCATGCCGATGCGCCGGAACGTCTGCACGTGGATTGCAGGCATGTCTTCGGCCAGGCGACAGAGGACGCTGCACGTTGCGCCTGCCGTGATCGGTTTCTCCCACCGCACGATGGCGCTGCGCAGGCCGGCACACCGGGAACGCTGCTCCCGCTTTGCTAGGATGCGCGCACATGCTATCCAGGAGGCCAAGCGCATGACGCCCACAGTGTTTCCCGAGCCCGAGCTGTTCCTGCCGCAGCGTGGCGAGCCCGCGTTGCGGTGGGGAGTGCTGGGGCCTGGAGCGATCGCCTCGGCGTTCGTGAGCGCGCTGCGCCGCCATACCGGGCAACGACCATTTGCAGTGGCCTCGCGCACGCGTGCGCGTGCCGAGGCCTTTGCGAGCACCTGGGCGATGCAGCGCGCCTATGACAGCTACGAGGCGCTGGTCGAAGACCACGATGTCGACATCGTCTATATCGCCACCCCGCACAGCGAACATCTGCAGCAGGGCTTGCTGGCGCTGCGCGCGGGCAAACATGTGTTGATCGAAAAGCCCATGACCACCTGCGCCGACGATGCGCGCGTGCTGGTGCAGGAGGCGCGGCAGCGCGGTCTGTTCCTGATGGAAGCCATGTGGAGCCGCTACCTGCCGCATACCTCGGTGCTGCGGAAACTGCTGGCCGATGGCGCGTTGGGCGAGCTTCGCCATGTGTTCGCCGATCTGAGCCAACGCGGCCCTGACGATGCGACGCACCGCCAGCGCAATCCTGCGCTCGGCGGCGGCGCGCTGCTGGACCTGGGCGTGTATGCGGTGCAGTTCTCTTCGATGATCCTGGGCGCACCGACCGCGATCACGACCACCGGCGCGCTGACCGACACCGGCGTGGATGCCTTCTCGACCATGGTGCTGTCGCATGGCGGCACCGCGCAATCCACGCTGATCAGTTCCATCGTGGCCCGCAGCAGTTCCACCGCCTATGTCACCGGCAGCCAGGGACGCATCGACCTTGCCGGCGAATTCCACAATCCGACCACGCTGAGCCTGGTCGGCAACGACCACGCCGGCATGCCCGCAGTGTGGATGGATCCGACCGGGATCAGCGGCTACGCGGGCCTGTCGTGGCAAGCGACAGCCGCGGCGCGTTACATCGGGGAAGGGCGCAAGGAATCTCCACTCCATCCGCTGGATGAAGTGATCCAGATCATGACCACCCTGGATACCGCGCGGGCACAGCTGGGATAGCGGGTAGGGCGTCTGCATCAGCCAAGGCGCGTTTGCAGAGAGCGCAGCGCACGATCACGCACGACGTTCAAGAACCGCATCGCCAAGTGCAGCACGTATTGCAGCTGATGCAAGCCCGCCCGCCTGCCGACCAGCGCAGGCGAGCGACGATCAACGCGTAGCTCGCCGGAATGCGGTCTTTCACGAACAGGATGGGATCGACGCTCTTCAAGCGCCGGCCCGACGCGCAGGGCCGGCCGCCGTAAAAACAAAACCCCGCGTATGCGGGGCCTTGTCACTATCTATATGCTCGATGCGCGATAGACGCGCTTTGGCACTGCCAGGCGCGTTTCGTTAGCCGCTCTTAGGGCAGGTCGCATTTGATTTTCGCGTCCACATAATAGGGCTTTGGGACGTCCGGGTTCTTGCTGGTCCTCTCGAACACCACCTCGAACGAATCCAGATCCACGCTACCGTTGCGCGACTTGCAGGCGTCCTGCAATTTCTGCTTTACCGCCGCGATACCCGCGTCGCGATTGGCGCCATCGGCGCTATTGGTCAGATTGGCGATCTCGGCAGATGCAGGCGAACTCAGACCCAGCAGGCAACCGACAGCCATAAGCGTGTGCAGCTTCTTCATACAGTCTCCTTTGCGATGTCTTTGATCTTCCGGGGGCATGGACGACAACGGCGATCGATATTCGGCGCAACAGGGCGCCGCGCGGTCCAGCCCGGCGCAGCATAGGCCGGGCGGGTTAAGGCATCGTGCAGGCGTTCGCACATCCGGTGACGGATCGCTTTGTCGTGTAGGTCAGTTGCAGATGCGCTCAGCCCTCAAAAGCAAACGGCCCGGACTAGCCGGGCCGTTGTTTGCGCTGCGACAGATCAGAACTCCTGCCAGTCGCTTGCATCATGCGATGCGCCTGCGGCCACCGCCCGTTTCGCTACAGGTGCCTGGCGTAGCGGGCTTTTGACAGCGGCAGGCCGGCCCGCAATCTCGCTGAGCTTTGCCGCAACCGGCGCTGCCGGCCGCGTGGTGCGCGTGCTGCCCTCGCTGATCTTGAACACCGCTACCGCCTGCGTCAGCTGCACGGCCTGTTCTTCCATCGAGCGTGCGGCGGCAGTGGCTTCTTCCACCAGCGCTGCGTTTTGCTGCGTGGTTTCGTCCATCTGTGTCACGGTGGTGTTGACCTGTTCGATACCGGCCGACTGTTCCTGCGATGCCGCAGAAATCTCGCCCATGATGTCGGTCACGCGCTGCACGCTGGCCACGATTTCGGCCATCGTGGAGCCTGCCGTGTGCACCAGCGTCGAGCCTTCGGCGACCCGCTCGACCGAATCGTCGATCAGGCTCTTGATCTCCTTCGCCGCAGCGGTGGAGCGCTGGGCCAGGGTGCGGACTTCCGATGCCACCACCGCAAAGCCGCGGCCCTGTTCGCCGGCACGTGCCGCTTCCACCGCCGCATTCAAGGCCAGGATGTTGGTCTGGAACGAGATCCCGTCGATGACGGAGATGATGTCGGCAATCTTCTTGGACGAGGCCTCGATACCGGCCATGGTGCCCACCACCTTGCTCACGATCTCGCCGCCCTGCGATGCCACGCCTGCCGCACCGATTGCCAGTTGATTGGCCTGACGGGCGTGTTCGGCATTCTGGCGCACGGTGGAGGTCAGCTCTTCCATCGACGCGGCGGTTTCTTCCAGGTTGGCGGCCTGCTGTTCGGTACGCTGCGACAGGTCCTGATTGCCGGCAGCGATTTCGCTGGCGGCAGAATTGATCGACACGGCCGAGTGCTGGATACGGCCGACAATCTCGGCCAACTGCGCGGCAGTGGCGTTGGCATCATCACGCATCTGCGCGAACACGCCCTTGAAGTCGCCGGTCATCCGCGCGGTGAGGTCGCCTGCGGCGATGGACTGCAGCAGCGACGACAGCGATTGCAGGTTGCCGTCGGCAGTGGCCATCAACTGGTTGAGGCTATCGACCATCACATGGAAGTCGTACTGGAAACGCTCGGCATCGCCGCGTGCGCTGAAGTCGCCGTTGGCTGCGGATTGCGCCAGCTGCTTGATCTCGCGGTTCATCGCAGACAGATTGGCCTTTACCTCGTCCATGGTCTGCGTCAGCACCGCCTTCTCGCCGGGCAGGCGGTCCATGCTCTCGCTGAGGTCGCCGATGGCGTAGCGCCCCATGATGCGTGCCAGGTTGGTCTGCACCGCCAGATGCGACGCCACCAGCGTATTGGTGTCCTTGGCCATGCGGCCGTAGTCGCCAGGAAACGCCGCAGCATCGATGCGGAAACTGGTCTGGCCATCATCGTGGCGCCTGGCCATGTCGCTCTGCGCGTCGAGCAAGGATTGCAACTGCTTCTGCATGCCACGCATGGCACGCAACAGGCGGCCGGTTTCATCTTTGGCGTCGCTTTCCACGTCGTTGTCCAGCTGGCCGTTGGCAATCGCCTCTGCGGCGTTGGTGGCGCGTGCAAGCGGCTGGGTCAGGCTGCGGGTGATGAGCCAGGCGAGCAGGCTGCTGATCACCACCACGGCAATGCCACCGAAGATGATCAGCAGCTTGCCGCGATTCATCGACGCCACCGCATCGGCATAGGCTTGCTGGCTCTGGCCTTCCTGACGGGTCACCAGTTCGCGGATCTTGTCCTGCCACGCCATCGTCGCCGGGCGTGCCTTTTCGCTGAGCAAGGCTTGCGCAGGCGCGTTGTCGTTTTGAGCGGCAAGCGCCATGACCTGGTCGTTGATCTTGCCCGAGATGGCGCGTCGCGCGTCCATCTCGGCGCGAATCTTGCGACCTTCCTCGGAGCTGGGCAGCGTATCGAGCTTGGCCCGCAGGTCGTTGTAGCGCTGGCGCTGCGCCTTGATGGTGGCCAGCGCTTCGTTGTTGAGTTCGTCGCTGGTGGCCATGGCATAGGTGCCCAGCGCGATCAGGATCGATGAGTTGGCATCCAGCATGCCGTTGCCGATCTGGATCTTGGCCATGCGGTCAAGCACGATGAAATCGAATTGCTGTCGTGCTTTGGCCATGGTGACCAGGCCGGTTGCCACCAGCAGGCTCGACAACAGAATCAGGATGCCGAAGGCGACGCCGAGACGGCGCCCGACGTTATAGCGTTGCAAATAGGCGGTCATGCGGGTCGTCCTGATGTCCAGTGGGTGGCACCGGCGGCAGGTCGCGTGATGTTCGCGTGAATGCCTCGGCAACGTGATAACGACGCAAAAATCGGAAACTTGAACCAATCATCCCGGCTCGTATTTAGGGTGCGTTTTTATTCACGCCGGTCAGGAAAAAACCGACTGGCAGCGCGACGACGTCAGCACGATACTGAAGACGTTGCTCGCATCCGCGCTGCTCTTGATGTCTGGTCTGTGCCGATTGACAGGCAGCCGCTGCATGAATGACCCATCTGATCATTCCGTCGTCGGCGGCGCGCGATGCAGCGTCCAGCGCAAGCGTTGCTGGCGGGATGCGCATCGATCTGCCGCTGCGTCGCCTGGCCGGCATCTTGTGTCTGCACGCAGTGTCGGCAAAGGCGAACTCGCAAGGACGTCGGCAACGTTGCCGGCACGTCGGAAGACACGTGCCAGTGCGGTTGCAACGGTTGGCACCATCGTCGCTGGTGTCAGGCATGCGCGCTGGCCGGTGTCTCGACACGTTGGTCAGTCGGCGCTTCCGCTCCGGATGTCATGTGGTGCCATCACCGGCTCACTCCGCCACCACGTCCCAAGCGCGATCATGGTCGGCATGAACAGCAGTCAGATCACCGCGCGAACGATCACGGTCACCCCGGCGAGCACCGCATCAGCCGGCAGCGAGGTGGTAGTGCAGTTGTCGGCCAGCCCGGACCCGCGCTGGCAGGCGTGTTTCCATTTCGTCGTGCAAGGCCGCGATGGCTTCTTCCTGCAGGACAGGCCGGTGTTCGACAACGCAAGCTTTCACGGGATCTTGCAGGCCGGGCAAGCCGAGGCCTTCCGCCAGGAACTGCCGGATCTGCTGGTATCGGCCAGCGCGCTCGCACGCGCGCAGGTGAACAAGGACGCAGCGCGATAAGCGTGCCGCTCCAGCAGTAGGACGTGTCCAGAGAATCGTGTCCGGTGGCGGGCACTGGTGACCAGCCCGAAAAAGCGATGGGACGGCAAGGCTGCTTGTCTGCACGACCGCCGGGCATCCATATGCCGTGAACAACATCGCTACTGCACAGCTCGAACGCTGCTGCACGTGGCACCCAGCACTAAAGATCGAGCGCCATATCCCAGCGCTCCAGTCCGGGCGCATAGCCATCCACCGTCACTTGCTGCACCACAAAGCCGAAGCGGGCATAGAACTGCCGGGTGTGTTGACTGGTATCCAAGATGACATGCCGGACATCCGGCATCTGGCGCAATGCTTCAAGCCGGGCCAGGAGCAACTGCGTCCCCACGCCGCAGCGGTGCAGGCGCGGGTGGACCATGCCCCAGCACAAGCTCGCCGTTGTGCCATCGGCGCCGATCGCGTAGCCGGCGCAGCCAGCGACAGCGTTGCCGCGCTCTAGTAGTTGGTAGTGCCACGCCGCGGCGTGATGGCTCAGGAAGCCGGCAAAGTCGGCACGTTCACCGGCGCTGAAGAACACCGGCACATTCGCATCGAAGAGCGCCATGCAGGCGTCGAAGTCCCGAGATTGATACGGCCGAATCGTGTCCATCTGCAAAGTCTGCCTCAGACGCGCAGTTGCCATGCAGCGGCATGACATCCTGCCCCGTGATCGCCACGCCTGCCGCGCCACCTGCGCTCAGGCCCGAGCCGTCGCCTCGCGCACAAAGTCTTCGTAGGTGCGCAGCGGACGCCCCAGCATGGCCTGCAGTTTTTCTACCGCGCCGTCGGCCGCCCGCATGCCGTGGGTCTGGATGCCGGCCATCATCAGGCGCATGTCATAGGCCAGCCAGGAGGGGCCGTAGGCTGCCATCTGCGCTTCGAAGGCAGCCACGTCATCGCCCGCATAGGCGATCTCGCGCCCAAGCGCCGCACTCCAGACCTTCGCGGCGGAGGGGCCTGTCACTGCATGCGGGCCGACCAGTTCGAGCGTGACACGCTCAAGTGCGGCGGGTGCGCGGTCGCGGCGCAGCAACTCGGCAACCGCGATGTCGGCGATGTCGCGCGCATCGATCATGGCCACACCTGCCGAGCCGATCGGCATCGGGTAGACAGCGTACTGTTGAATCGTCTGCTGGATCATCGCTTCGTTCTGCATGAAATACGCCGGGCGCAGAATCGTGGCAGCAATGTCGAGGCTTTCGATCATGCGCTCGACCGTGTGCTTGCCGGTGAAGTGCGGCACGTTGGTGAACCTGTCGGCATGGATCACCGACAGGTACACGATGCGCTCGATCCCTGCTTCCTTGGCAAGATTCAAGGCGATCAGCGCCTGCGTCACTTCGTCGGGAGTGACCGCATTCAACAGGAACAGTGTGCGCGCCGACGACAACGCGGCGCGCATCGACGCGACGTCGGTGAGGTCTGCGACCACCTCGGTGACACCGGCCGGGAAAGTGCGCTTGCCGGGTTGGCGAACCAGTGCCTTGACCTTGGCGCCTGCGTCGGCCAGGCCCTGGGTGATCAGAGAACCGATGGTGCCGGTGGCACCGGTAACGAGAATGCTCACGTGAATCTCCTGCTATGGATGGAAAGAGGCGTCATTGCGACATGTCCGCTGCGCTTGGCGTTGCGGTGACGAGACGATAGGCCGTTGCATCGCCAATACGAAGACGCCAAGATGTAGACGCCTGGTTTCAAATCTGGAACACCATGGATCTCAATGCATTGATCGATTTCGCGCTGGTCGCAGCGAACCAGGGCCTCGGAAAGGCAAGCCGTGCCAGCGGCAGATCCAAGGCGACCCTGTCGCGTCGCATCGCCGAGCTGGAGGAGCAACTGGGAGTGCGACTGGTCGAGCGCAGCGCACGTGGCCTCAGGCTCACCGATGCCGGGCAGCTGCTGATGGAGCGCACCGAAGTGCCGTTGAGCGAGGTGGCCGAGGCCATGGCAGCCGCACGCGAGGGGCTCTCGAGCCCGCGCGGACGCTTGCGGGTAGCATCGCCGGTGCTGTTCTCGCAACTGGCGATGGGGCGCATCGGCGCAGAGTTCTGCGCTGCCTATCCGGAGATCACGCTGGAGGTGGTGGCCGAGGACCGCACGGTCGATCTGGTGGAAGAGCAGTTCGATGTGGCGATCCGGATCAACCCCAGCCCGGACAGCAGCCTGGTCGGGCGCTGCTTCGCCAGGGATCGGCTGGTGGTCGTGGCCGCCCCCGGCATCGCCATGCCGACCGGCGGCGCGGTCACACCCATTCCCGCTGTGGTGATGTCGAGCTTCCAGCCGACCACATGGACGCTCGATGACGGGCGTCTGGTCCTGGAACCCATTCCACGACTGCGGTTTTCCTCGTTCCTGATGGTCCGCGACGCGGCGATGGCAGGCGGTGGCATCGCGCTCATTCCGCAGTCGATCGCCTGGAACCAGCTCGCGCGTGGCGAACTGGTGCAGTGGGGCACCATCGCTGGCGCGGAGCCGGCGCTGTGGGTGTTGCACACGTCCAGGCGCCTGGCTGCCCCGAAGGTGCGCGCCTTCGTGGACTTCATGTGCGAGAGGTATCCGGACGCCTTGCTTGTGCTCAAGGGGTAGGGCGCTGCCTCCAGCTTGCGCGCGCCACCATGTGTGGCAGCCAGCGTGGACGCGTTATCGCCTGGAAAGATCCACCACCGAGGTGTAGACAACGCTGCGAAAGTGATGATCGATAAACCGATCAACACATGGATGGCAGGCGCGGTTGCGCGTGCTCGAATATGCTCGTTCGGGGACGCGCGGCCTCGTCATGACGTCGGTAGAACCGCCTTGCGCTCAGGGATGCATGCCGCAATGAGGCAAGCCCTCCCTTGCACAGCTGACCACTGCAGATGCCCAGCCAGCCGCGCGCCGAGCACCCGGTCCCTCACACGCGCAAGAGCCGCCTGGCCAGGCGGCGGCCGGGCGCGGCGTCGGCGTGGTCGCCGCCAGCGCCCAGGATCGGGCGGCGCAGATGGGGCGGCGGCAGGCAGATCAGCACGCACGGCGTCTTTGCCAGTGCCGACTGCAGCGAGGAACGCCAGACGCCACGGCGGACGAGGGCGTCGTGTTCGACCACCAGCACATCGGCGCAGGCGCGTTTAAGCAGGCCGGCGATCTCGCGCCGCGGATTGCCGACGGCCACGTGGATGCGCACGCGCAGGTCCTCGTCGGGCAGCTGCTGGACCAGGTCGCCGAGCCAGCTGGCAGCCGCGTCTTCGCTCAGCGGCTTGTCGTTGAACAGGCTGTCCACCAGCAGGCCTTCGCTGACTTCCGGCACGACGTGCAGCAGATGCAGGTCGGCGCCGCGGCGACGCGCCAGGGCGGCGGCATCGCGCAGCGATTCCAGGCTGGTTTCGCGGCCGGTGATCCAGCAGGCCACGTGACCGCCGACAGCGCCATCGCGCGGGATCGCGTCAGCATAGGGCAGGGTGAGCATGGGCGTGGCCACGCGTTGCAGCACCCGCGCGCGCAACGACACATGCAGCGGGCGCGGCAGGCCGGTGCGCTCGGACGGCGGCATGATCAGCAGCGCGTCGTCGCGGCTGCGGCAGAACGAGACGATGCCGGCGGCGGCGGGGCCGCCGGCAAGTGCACGCTCGCAGCCCGGGTAGTTTGAAGCCTCGGCAAAGAACGCATCCAGCGACTGCTGGGCCTGCGCACGCTTGCCCTTGGCGTGCACGTGCAGGATGGTCAGGCGTGCGCGCAGGCGGTCCACCAGTTGCGCCACGGTCGGGATGGCGGCATGGCAGGTCTCGGAAAAATTGGTGGCAAAGATCAGGTGGGTGGGGGTGGTCTGCATGGCTGGCTCCGTGGTCAGTAGATGAAACCGTCGATGGCGCGCACTTCGCGCAGCGGTACGCGCTGACCCAGCATTTCGCGCAGGGTGAGTTCGATGCCGCGCGACAGTGCGGTCATCGGGGTGTCGTGCACGGTGTTCTCGAACGGGTCTTCGATGGCGCTGCTGGCGCTGTCGATGGCGATCAGGGTGAAGCTGATCAGCACCGAGGCGATCGGCATGGCCAGGCCCATGCCGGCGATCAGGCCCAGCGGCACCAGCCAGCAATACATGTTCACCAGCGTGCGCGGCAGCGAGGAGAACTGCCGCGGCAGCGGGGTGTTCTTGATGCGTTCGCAGGCGCCCTGGATATTGGCCAGCGTGGTGAGGTTGGCGTCCAGCGACGACCAGCGCAGGCTGTCGAGCATGCCCCAGTCGCGCGCCTGCTGCAGTTGCTGGCCCAGCCGCAGGGTCAGCGCGTTGGGGATGTTGGCGTAGCCGCGCAGGTCGTCGGCGCGTGCCTGGCCGAGCAGCCCGGCCAGCTCGGGGAACGGGTTCTGCCGGCGCAGGTGACAGCGCAAGGCGTGCACGAAGGCGACCTGGTGCACCACGATATCGTCGCGCAGTGCAGCCTGGCGCGGGTCGGCCGGGTCCACATCCAGCGCGGTCAGGGCCTGGCGTGCGATGGCGCGCGAGGTGTTCACCAGCGCGCCCCAGAGTTGGCGCGCTTCCCACCAGCGGCCATAGGCCGCATTGGCGCGGAACGCCAGGAAGATGGTGAGCGCCGAGCCGAGCTGGGCCAGCGGCAAGGCTTCGATCGACAGCCACTGCCAGCCGAAGAAGGTGTAGAGCACGGCCACGGCGCAGTCGAACGCCAGCAACACCAGCAGGCGCTTGTAGGTCTTGGGCCAGATGCGTCGCAACGGAAACGTATCGCGGGTGATCATGGGAGAGGCAACATCGACGTGGGGTGGATGCATTACACCCAGCCTCCACGGTCGTGTCTGCCATCCTTGCGCCAGCGTTGGACAGTGCGCGCACCGTCCGAACGATGCGGCCGGCCTATCTTTCGATAGGTGAAATCCGCAGCCCTGGCCACGATGCTGTGGCATCAACCACCGCAATAGAGGAGCGGCATTGCAGCGCAGGTGCATGGGTAGGCAATGGACAGACTGAGACTGCCATTCAAGTGGCGCGGACAGGTGGTCAAGCTCAATCGCGGCCCGACGCTGTGGGCGTCGCTGGCGATGCTGGCCTCGCTGGTGTGGGCGGAGTGGTACTCGCACCTGGGCGTATCGCTGGGGCTGCTGTACATCCTGCCGGTGGTGCTGGCGGCCACGGTGCTATCGCGGCGCGACATCGTCATTGCGGCGATCGCCTGCGCGGTACTGCGCGGCCTGTTCGTCACCGAAGAAACCCCGGTCGAACAGGCACTGCGCTTTTTCATGGCGACGATTGCCTATGCCGGCTGCGGGTTGCTCGTGGCTGAAATCAGCCGCACGCGCCGGGTGATCCTGGCCCATTACGTGCAGCTGCGCGCCGAACAGCGGCTGCGCCGGCGGCTGGAGCGGCAATTGCGGTTGCTTGCCGAGAGCAGCCCGGCGGCGTTGCTGACCGTGGCCGGCGACGGCCGCATCGTGGCGGCCAACCGCGCCGCGCACGAGATCCTGGACATGGCCGAGGAGGGCGGGCTGGAAGGCCGCGCGGTGCGCGAGTTCCTGCCGCTGCTGGACGACGCGCTGAGCATGAGCGCCAACCTGGATGGCATGCGCACCTCCGCCAGCACCTGGGGCTGCCGCAGCGACGGCACCCGCTTCCCGGCCACCACCTGGTTCTCGGTCTACGAAGACAGCGCCGAGCGCCACCTGGCCGCGATCCTGGTCGACACCAGCGAGGAAGTGCGCGCGCGCGAATCGGCGCACTTCGACGATGTGCTGAAGAACAATCGCCTGCTGGCCGGCGCGGTGTCGCACGAGATCCGCAACCTGTGTTCGGCGGCGGGCGTGGTCACTTCCAACCTGGCGCGGCATCCTGCGATTGGCGCTGATCCGGATCTGGCCGCGTTGCGAAGCCTGGTGGCGGCACTGATGGAGCTGGCGTCCTTCAACCTGCGGCGGCAGCTGCCCGACGACGCGCATGAAACGCGGCTGCAGACGCTGTGCAGCGAGCTGGATGTGATCATCCGTTCGGACTGGGAGGATGTCGAGGGCCAACTGGTGATCCAGATCGCGGCCGACTTCCCCTCGGTGCACGGCGACCGCCACGCGCTGTTGCAGGTGTTGCTCAATCTGGCGCGCAATTCGCTGCGCGCGGTGCAGGCGCTGCCACCGCAACGCCGCCAGTTGATCGTCAGTGCGCGCCTGGAGCAGGAGCGCGCGGTGCTGAGCGTGCGCGACACCGGGCCCGGCATTGCCGAGCCGGGCCGCCTGTTCCAGCCGTTCCGCAGCGACAGCGACGGCTCCGGGCTGGGGCTGTACATCTCGCGTGCGCTGATGGCCAACCAGGGCGGTCTGCTGCGTTACGCGCCCGGCGGCGAAGGCGCCTGTTTCGAGCTGCATCTGCCGCTGGCGCACGCAGCATATGCGGAGGCGCCGGATGGATGAGTCGCGGCGCGCACCGGTGCGCCTCTATCTGCTGGACGACCACACGCTGTTCCGCGAGGGCCTGCTGCGCCTGCTCGGTGCCGACGCCCGTTTCGAGGTGGTCGGGCAGTCCGGCGCATTGGCGCAGGCCATCGTACAGATCGCCTCGCTGATGCCGGACGTGGTCATCCTCGACTACGACATGGGCGAGTACAACGCGCTGGACTACATGCGGCGCCAGGCCGAGCAGGCGCGCCGTCCGGCCACGCTGGTCGTCACCGCCGGCCTGCCCGAGCGCGACGCACTGGCCTTGATCCGGCTCGGCGTGTCCGGTATCTGCCGCAAGGATGTCTCCACCGATGAACTGATCGACAGCATCCATGCGGTGGCGATGGGCCGGGTGCTGATCGACCAGCGTTATCTGCAATCGCTGGTCGCCCAGGGCACCCAGGAAAGCCGGCCTAGTTTTACCGACCGTGAGCGCGAAGTGCTGCGTGGCCTGCTGCGCGGGCAGTCCAACAAGTTGATCGCACGCCAGCTCGGCAGTTCGGAAAGCGCGATCAAGGCCACCTTCCAGCAGCTGTTCAACAAGCTCGACGTGCGCTCGCGCAGCCAGTTGGTGATGGTGATCCTGCAGGATTATCGCGACCTGGTGTGAGGCGTCTTGTTCCTTTGAAAGACATCGGGCGAGCGATGCAGATGCAGATGCTTATCCGCTGAACCCGATGCAGTTGCAACGGCACGCTGGCATGTAGGGCGTGCGACAAGGCCGCATGTGTGACGCTGATCTGCCGCCTTGCAGGCATGCCGATCGGGATGCGCTGGGTGGTGTTCCCGGACAAGCGCCGAGCCTCACGTCATCACACGATGTCGGACTCATCTGCACGAGGCATGGACAAAGCGCCGGTCATCATGCGCGCCTGATGGAGAGAGGTGTTACATGGCGAAGCCGACGCTGTTCTTCCTGCACGCCCTTGGGTCCAGCAGCAACGAGTGGTCTGGGGTGATCCAGCGACTGGAGGCGCGCTTCGATTGTGTGGCGCTCGATATTCCCGGCTTTGGAGACGCGGCGCCGCTGCAGCATATCGACACCGCCGCACTGGTTACCTGGTTTGTCGACGAGGTGATCCGGCGGCAACCGACCTGCTGGTTTGCGGTCGGACACAGCATGGGCGGAAAGATTGCCACCCTGGCAGCGGCGCAGGCGCGTGATGGCGTGGCCGGGCTTGCCGGCCTGGCCGGCGTGATCCTGGTCGCGGCGTCGCCGCCAGCGCCCGAGCCGATGGAGGAGTCACGCCGGCAGACCATGCTGGCTTGGTTCGAAAAGGGCCATCCCACCCGGCAAGAGGCCGAGCAGTTCATCGACGACAACTGTGCGGCGAGGTTGCCTGCGCCTGTGAGGGACGCGGCTGTAAACGATGTGCTGCGAACCAATGCAAAAGCATGGATTGCCTGGCTTACGCATGCCAGTCGTGAGGACTGCAGCGCGCAGGCCGGCTGCATGCACGTGCCGGCGTTGATCCTCGCCGGCAGTGAGGATGGCGACCTCGGCGAAGCCGCGCAAAGCACGTTGAACGCGCCGCATTATCACGCTGCGCGGCTCGCCGTCGTGGCCGATGCCGCGCACCTGATCCCCTACGAACAACCGCAACACCTGGCGCAGCTGATCGCAGCGCATGTGGAGCGCAGCATGGACACGTGCCTGCCCGATGACTTCGTCAGGCTGCTCAATGCAGACCGGGTTGCCCCGCGCATGCGCAAGCTGCTGCTCAGCCGGCACGCTGGCCCACCCGCAGATGCGCAAGGCGTGCTGAGCCAGCATCAACTGGAGATACTCGGCGCAGTCGTTGCGCGTGTATTGGATGGGGCCAGCGATGCGCGCGCGATTGCACGGCGGATCGACGTCCAGCTTGCCGAAGGCGCAGGAGATGGTTGGCGCCATGCCGCGTTGCCACCCGATCGGCTGGCGATGCCGCTGGGGCTCGACACGCTCGACGCGCTGAGCAACGGCTTCGCTGGCCTGCCTGCGGAAACCCAGGACCATTGGCTGCGCGAGGTGTTGCGCGCGACGGCTGGCGATTCCTCGGCACATGGGCTGGATGCAGCGCAGCTGGCGCACTGGTTCGAGGATGTGCGCGCCGGAGCCGTGCGGACCTGGGTCAGCCTTCCCGCCACGATGGCCGCATTGGGATACGACGGCTTTGCGGTTGGCGGTGTCGGTATCGACAGCCTGGGCTATCAGCACACCGCAGCCGACCGGCAGGAAGCCTGGCAGCTTCCTGCCGAAGGCCTGCGATGAACCCGGGCATCCACGACGCTGCAGTCGATGTGGTGGTGGTAGGCAGCGGTGCAGGCGGCGGCCCGCTGGCCGCACGGCTTGCACAGGCAGGTCTGTCGGTGGTGGTGCTGGAGGCGGGTGCGGCCTTCAGCCCTGCCTCCCATCTGCCCGATGAGCTGACCACCGGCATCTACTGGATGGAGGAGCGCCTGAGCGGCGGGCAGACGCCCACCGCATTCGGCGCCAACAATTCCGGTTCTGGCCTGGGTGGTTCGACCCTGCACTGGGGCGCCTTCTGCCCGCGTCCGGACAAGCGCGATCTGAGCCTGTCGACGCACACCGGGCAGCGCAGCATGGACTGGCCGATCGCGCATGAAGAGCTGCTGTCCTATATCCGACGCGTCGAGGAGTTCATCGGCGTCTCCGGGCCGGCGCACTATCCGTGGGATCCCGAGCGCAACTACGCCTATGCGCCGCCGCAGCGCAATGCGTCGGCCAACGCGATGGAGCGCGGTTGCCGCACGCTCGGCATCACCGCCACCGACGCGCCTGCCGCGTTGGTGACCAGGGCGCATGCGCAGCCGCACCACGGCATGCGCGCGGCCTGCAACAACTGCGGCGCCTGTCATCAAGGTTGCAGCAATGGCGCCAAGGTGAGCGTCGATACCACCTGGCTACCGCTGGCGCGCGCGCACGGTGCCCAGTTGCGACCCGGCTGCCGGGTCATCGATTTCGAGCGCGATGCGCGTGGCATGGTCAGCGCGGTGGTCTACCAGCAGGACGGACGCGAACTGCGCCAGCGTTGCACAAGCCTGTTCCTGTGCGCAGGCGGCGTGGAAACACCGCGCTTGCTGCTCAACCTGGGGCTGGCCAACTCCAGCGGTCAGGTCGGGCGCAATTTCATGGCGCATGTGGCCACTCAGGTGTGGGGAGAGTTCGATGCGGACATGCGCATGAACCGTGGCTACCCCTCGTCGCTGATCACCGAGGACATGCTGCGCCCGACCAATGCCGATTTCATTGGCGGCTATCTGGTGCAGAGCCTGGGCGTGCAGCCGATCACCCTGGCCAACACCCTGGCACGTGGCGCAGGCCTGTGGGGGAGGGAGCTCGTCTCGACCATGGCGCGCTACAACCGCCTGGCCGGCATCGGAATCAATGGCGAATGCCTGCCGCAAGATGCCAACCGGCTAAGCCTGTCCGACGAGTGCGATGCTTTCGGCCAGCGCAAGGCGCGTATCGACTTCAGCTACGGGCCCAACGAACGCGCGATCGATGCCCACGCACGCGCATCGCTGCACGCAATCTGGGAGGCGGCAGGTGCACAACGCATCTTCGCCGCCGCCCGCTCCGCGCACACATTGGGTACCTGCCGGATGGGCACCGATCCGGAGCAGGCCGTGGTCGACCCGGACGGCCGCGCATTCGACATCGCCAACCTCTACATCTGCGACAACTCGATTTTTCCAAGTGCGCTGGCAGCCAATCCCGCGCTGACACAGATGGCACTTGGCCTGCGCACGGCGGAGCGTTTTCTCGCCCGCTAGTTGCGTGCCAACCACCACCTCTCTCTACCACCAGGAGTTCAGCATGGATCTCGGAATCAACAATCGGATCGCCCTCATCAGTGGCGGCGACTCGGGAATGGGCAAGGAGACTGCGCGGCAGCTGCTCGAAGCTGGCGTGCGCGTAGCGATCACCGATCTTCCGGACGGCACGCTCGACCAGGCAGTGGCCGAGCTATCGGGCCTGGGGCAGATCATCGCCATCGAGGGCGACGTCACGCGCGAGCAGGACGTCGCCGCCATCTGGACGCAGGTGCGAGAACAACTGGGCGACCCCGACATCTACATCAACGCAGCGGGCGTCACCGGCGCAACCGGCGACTTCCTGGAGGTCAGCGACGCCGGCTGGCTCGAAACGCTGGACATCAACTTGATGGGCGCAGTGCGCATGTGCCGCCAGGCCATCCCCGCGATGCGCCGCAATCAATGGGGCCGGATCGTGCTGTTCGCCTCCGAGGATGCCGTGCAGCCTTACGTGGACGAGCTGGCCTACTGCGCATCGAAGGCAGGAATCATGAGCCTGGCCAAGGGCCTGTCCAAGGCCTACGGACCGGACAACGTGCTGGTCAATACGGTGTCGCCCGCCTTCATCGCAACCCCGATGACCGACAAGATGATGCAAAAGCGCGCCAGCGAAAACGGAACCACGTTCGAGCAGGCGATTGAATCGTTCCTGGACGAAGAGCGTCCCGGCATGGTGCTCAAGCGACGTGGCCGCCCGGAAGAAGTGGCCTCGGCGGTTGCCTTCCTGTGCTCCGAGCGCGCCAGCTTCATCAACGGCGCCGGGATCCGGGTGGATTCGGGATCGGTCTTTACCATCGCGGGTTGAGGCGGGCGTCGTTCCGAGATGCGGTGAGCTACATAAGCTGCCGCGTCCCTTCTCTGCGCGCGTTACCAGGTGCCGGTAAGTGGGCGCATGTGTAATCGGCTGTAGGAATACTGCAGCCACGTTGCCCGGGAAACCAGCTCGTTTCAGCGGAGTGGGGCGCCCACGTTTACGGCGACGCGTAGCCTGCATGCTGGGCTACCACAGGCGGCGCGCGGCCGCTCAAAGCTGCTCGATACCCCTCTCACGCCGTATCGCAGGCATTGTCTTCGGCAGGGTAGGAGACGCTACTTTCTGCTTCTCGCTGCTGCATCGCTGTTACCGGCCGCCGCCAACGCTTTCGGCGCGAACTGATACCCCATCGAGCGCCAGGACGATGCGATGCCCAGGTCATAGCCATAGACCAGCGTGACGTGGATGGCCGACACGGCGGCCGCCTTCTTGTCGTTGGCGAGGATGACCTTGGCAATGTGCTCCGCCAACGCTTTGTCGTCGATGCGCCGTTCGGACAGGTTGACCTGCACAACCACAGATTCGACATTCGGCGTGCCAAACACGGTGTTGTGCACGACGCGCGCGGACTGCACGCCCGGCTCGGCACTGACGGCTTCATGTGCCGCCAGCAAGTCCTTGAAATAGTCGCTCTGCGCAAGTTGCCCGGTAAACGCCGGAACTGCTGCGGCTGCGATCATCAACACAGCGACTACCACCAAGTGCACACGCCACACCGGCATCGGCCTGACCGCGGCGAGCGGTGTCTGCGCGGTGACCACCGTGCTTCCCACTGCAAGGTCGTGCAACGACCGGCGGCCGTGGCGATTGAACAGATACAGATAAAGGATCGAGAGCGTCCCGCCGAAGATCAGCAGCGTCAATACATACTGCAGCGGCGAGAGCAACACATCGCGATCGAACTGTGCGCCGTTGAGGAAGAACGGGACACCCAATATCGAGTAACGCAGCAGCGACTGCGGAAGTGCCAACAGGGCATCGTCCCTGCCAGCAACGCGCACGCCCAGCAGGCGCTTGCCCAGGGTCTGCCCCTTGCAAAGCACGCTGTTCATGACACCGAAGTAAGTCAGTGCAACGAAGAATCCGACCAAACGCCCATAACCGCCCATCCACACGAACACATCCAGCAACGCCCAGCCAGCCAACGCGCCGGCCATGCCAAGCACCAGGCAATCGACCAAGAACGCAGCAGACCGCCGCCAAAAACCCGCCGCGCCAGGCGCAGTATCAACTTCCATGTAGTTCCCCGAAAGGTGTTCTCCCGGGCGAGATGATGCCATGTTGCAGTCAAGGAGACCACGAGTCGGCAGCTTTACCTGGTGATCTCCGGAAATTGGGTGGCAGATAAAATCTCCGTTTCTGGCCGACAACGGGCGTGGCTGAGGAGGACAGCTTGGAGAAAATTTAGCTATCGATTAGGAAGCGTTATCAGGGGTAGGGCGGCCATGGGATGCGTCGGACCAGATAGTCGCGACATGGATCCATGTAGTGGTCAACCGTTGGAATACCCCCATTTTGTGAGTGCATTTGCCACCTCCGCTGCAGGTAAGAATTCTTGCTCCAGTCGTCCTTTGAATAGGCCTCGCAGATGACAATAGAGTGCTTGCTCTTCTTGGTTAAGGCCGTCTGGCGGTTCCGGCAATGCGGGAGTGTCCTCACAGACGGCCGAGTTGGACCCGTGTGCCTCAAACACGGCGTGATTCATGAGAATCGCTTCGACCTTGGGTTGAAGGCGGCGAGCCTGGGCCAACATCTGTAGTCCCCATGTGTCCAAGTCGCCCCAGTAGCCAATGTCCCTCTCTCGCAACCAGGGCGCGCTAAGCCAAGCCAAGTTGAGCCCGGCGCCCAACACGGCGATGGTGTCTGGCATGGGTGGCAGTAGATGCAAGCAACGGTCGTTTTCCACGACCAAGATCCGGCCGGCGGGCAAGGGAACCTCCACCAACTCGCGAGCACGCACACGCTGACGTGCGAACGGCAGCAAGCCTTGTGATAAGGGTGCCACCAGCAACCAATGCTCGCCTTCGTCGGCGGCGTCCAAGAATCGCACAATTCCCTGTTTGGACGCCTGACCCTCGAAACGCACATCCAACAGCGCCGTCACCAAAGCGCCGTGGCGCTCCATGAATTTGCTGTCGATGCCTGCGACCGCGATGCTGCGCATAGGGCGTCCCGCGGCCATGCCCGGCTCTAGACCAAGGGCCAGCGCCGTGGCCTGCACCACCTCCTCGCGGGATCGAGTGCGCCAAAGACCTCGCTGGCGGACCAACAGTCGATGGAATATAGGTGGGATGGCTTCGAGCAATTGGCTTAGTTCGGCTTGCTCGCCTTGTATGGCGATGTCATTCGACGCGTCTGCCCATTCTGCAGCTGAGGCCAAGGACCAATGCGTGGGCACCATCACCGGTTCGGCTCCGCTGCGAAAGCGCACAGGTTCGGCGACAACTTCACCTACAGTGACCGCCCGCCAGTCTTCCATATGCGCGCGCACACGCGAGGTCTCGTGGGTGAATTCCGTCGCGGTGGGGCGCCCAATCGGGACGAGCATTGGCCATGCATCGGGTTGCAGCAGCTGCCGCTCCCGCTTGCCGGCGTCCTGCCAGTGCCGAGCGAGAAGTCGTGCTGCTTCACTCGGCGATTTCAACGGTCATCTCCGTGCGTTTCCGGCGTTCACGGGCATGGTGTTCCAGCTCCTCCCACGTGAGTGACGTCACGGTCGCCTGAGTGCCGCGTCGATGCACCACGATGGCTGAGCGGGTGTGATCGCGTAACAGGCGCAGCTCTTTGTTTGGGGTCACGAAAAGCGGATGTAGGCCAAATTCGGCGAGCGCCCGGATGATGCGTCCAGCGACGGCGTGAGAACTCTTTGAGAAAGCCTCGTCAAGCACCACTGTGCCAAAGAGTGGATGCTGCCGGTTCGGTGGGCACAAGGCATAACTCAACGATGCGGTCAGCACATAGCTGGCGATGATCTCTTTCTCACCGCCGCTTCCTCCTTGAGAGCTAGTGCGCTTTTCAATGATTCGGCCATCATCACGCGCGATGACCCACACG
The DNA here is from genome assembly GCF_040203315.1 of Xanthomonas sp. WHRI 8393. Taxonomy (NCBI): domain Bacteria; kingdom Pseudomonadati; phylum Pseudomonadota; class Gammaproteobacteria; order Lysobacterales; family Lysobacteraceae; genus Xanthomonas; species Xanthomonas sp. WHRI 8393. The sequence goes on from NZ_JBEGGL010000006.1 coordinate 171,372, forward strand.
GCGAATTGGAGTCGATACCGTGGATCCAATAGGGCGAGAGACCCTTGCAGTTTGCGTCGGTCTGCGGCTTCCTGAAGCAGTTTGACTACGTGCGTGAGAGCTTGATAGTGACTCTCACCGCCATCGTCTTTCAGTTGCGCCGAGCGCAAGTGCGTCTGAGCCAGGCGCAGGGCGCGCAAGCTCTCGTGTTCGACCCGTTGAGGCTCAAGATGTAGGTAGCGCCCGGGCTGGAAATCGACGCGTTTGAGCGTGGCATTCAAGTCGGCGATGCGCTCTTCAATGCCAGAGACCTCGTTGGCGATGTCGCTCAACAGTTGTGTCACACCTTGATCTGAGGACTGGTTGAGATATTGCTGGAAACGATGGATCTTTTCAGGAAGGGCTTCCTCATCAAGGATCCGAAGGCGCTCGCGATAGGTTGGCACATCGTGTAATTCAGTCGCCGCTTCGGTGAGCGCACCAGTGTCGACCAACTTTGCCTTGCCCATGTCCCGAATCAATTGTTGTTCAATGCCTCTAAGGCGATTGGCAAAAGAGTCCCGTTCGCTTTCAATGCGTTCGCGTGCTGTGCGTTCGACATCGGCCAAGAGCGCGGGATCAGTGAAAGAGGGCAGGTCAATGTTTTGATCGACCCAGCTCCGCTCGTCGTCCATCAAACCCTCACCAATGCGCAACCGATTTTTCTGGAGTGCTCTGTGTGCCCGATCGATGGTGTCTTGGACTTTCGAGATTGCCACTTCCAAGTTCGTCTGTGCCTGGCGCACGTCGCGCGTGGCCTCTTGGGCAGCGCGCCAGCGCTTCTCAGCCACTTGAGCGTCGGATTCTGGGTTGGTCAGCGTAGCAAGCTGGGTTTCTAACTGAACCAGTGCGTTTTCTGCGCTGACTACATTGATGGTCTCGAACGACGTCTCTTCCAGGCTCTTAAGGAGCCCCAAGACACGCTCGGTGGCCTCTGCCAAAGCTTCGGCGAGCTTGAGTGCTTCTTGGCTTGCTTGATGACGATCAATGGCCGCTGCTAAATCACGCGTCAACTGAGCGACGAGATCGCGGTTGTCGAATCCCGTCATCCAATCGGCATGCAACGGCCTTTGGTCATGTTTATCAAAAAAGCCGGCGCGACCCGACATCAGTCCCTCGGCGGTCATTGCATGAGGGGTGCGATTGAGCGTATCAACATCAGGCACGCAGTGTCGGTCGATATCGCCCAAGAGATGTTTGAGTGCTTCACGGTGCGCGTGCGGCTTGAAGTTCAGCTTGCGGGTGAAGCCGTCATCGAAGAACCGAGCCTGCCCGTCAGGGATGCTGGCCTTGCGAAGGCGCACATGCAATCCGGTATCGCGTCCATTGACCCACTTCAGCGCCTCGTCCAAATTCTCAGGTGCGATGAGAATGCGCAAGCGTTCGCTACCGATAGCCCGTTCAATGGCACCTCGCCAAGCGTGTTGGGGTGATTGGACTTCGATCAATTCGGCGACAAACGGCAACGCCTCTGCGTCCAATCGCAGATGCTGAGCCAGCCTATCGCGAAAGGTAGATTGCGCATCGGGGATATTGGACTTGGGACGGCGTTTAGCGGCTGCAAGCTCTTGGCCGACGCGCTCGCGATCGGCCAACTGGCTCGCGTGTTGGGCTCCCATATCCCAGGCCGCGCGCTTTTGTTCTTGGTGGCGCTGTTGTTCTTCCGCGCGTCGCGGGCCAACGCTGGCGCGATTTGCTGCGACGTCAGCGGCGGTCAGAGCAGACGGTAAGCCCAGAGCACGTGCCATTATTTGGTAAGCGTTCGCATCGCGTCGCCGTTGATCGCGAGTAGTGCGCTGAAGGTCGATGTGCTTGGATAAGTTCTCAATATCCTGTCCACCTTCCAGCAGGTAGGTGGCGTGACACGCCTCTTCTGCTGCCTCTGCTGCCGAGAGCTGCCCTTTAAGTTCGTCACTTTCACTCTGGCGTTTAAGCAGCTCTGCCTCCGCGCGCTCACGCTGGACATGCCATAGCCCCATCACGCGTTCGGCAAACCAGATGGGGAGCAAGCTGATCAGGCGCTTTCGCTCGTCGAGCTTGACTGAAATGTCGACGTGCTGACCCCAACTCTTGTCGATGGGCACGAGGCTTTCGCGTTGGCGTCGAGCCGTCTCCAGCTCCTGTCGTATGCCGGCGAGGGTCGCGAATTCATCGACCACCGACTTAGCGGTCTCAAACGCGGAACGATCATCGAGTACAAGTTCCCGGAACACCTTGTCGATGCTGTCGATCTGCTTCAAGCCCGCGGCACGGTTGAGCAGGGCGAAGGCGTTTTCGGTGACTTCGAAATGGTTACGCAATCGTGCCAAAAATGTTTGTTTGCTCTCGTAGAGTTTGAAACCAGCGTGGACGCGCTCCAGTTCTTTCAGGGCGCGCGCGCCATTTTCTCGGTGCGCTTCGAGCCAGTCATCAAGCGAGGTGGAATCACCCAGACAGAAGATCCAACGGCGCTTGAGGTCGGTCGTCGCCGAGCTACTGCCGTCAAACCAAAATACCCCTCCGATGCGTACCACTGCATCCCCATCGCTAAAACGCGCGGAAACGGCCGTCACCACGGAGCCGGGGCGGCTAATGTGATCGGTGGTGTCACCGCCGATGCCGGCGCCCGAGACACCACGCACATAAGACACTAAGTCTCGATCGCTGTCATGCCCGCCGGTTGAGGCTAGGTTGTAGCGCGGAACGGCGACCAGGAGGGTAATCAGCGCATCGACCAAGGTTGTCTTGCCACTGCCCGTGGGGCCGATGATGGCGGTGCCGGCTACGTCTATGGGTACGCTGTGACGGCCGCCGAAGGCGCCCCAGTCGTAGATGTCTAGGTGCGTAAGCACCAAGCTTCCGAGGGACGGCGCGGCTAGCGTGCTCATGGATCTATCTCAGTTACAGAGCAGACGGATTCAGCCTGTCCGTCGGCGACTGCGCGTAGGGCGTGAATCAACTGCGTCAGGTTCTCGGGATTGGCCAAGTGCACAATGATTGGTCGGATGGTCACGCGCTCATGCTGGTCCACATCCGACACGAGGCCATGGCCCTTTAGCTGTTCGAGCAAGGTCAAGAGGCGTTTGCGCTCTTGTGCGTCGCTGCCCAAGTCGCCCAGATATGCTTGGAGGTGGGGAACCAGGTCTTCGAGCGCCATGCGCGCGCCTGCGGCACCAATGCCCGCTTCGATTTCATGCGCCACGAACTGTTGGCGCAAAATTGCTACAAGCAACGATTGCTCAAGGGTCAGGCGTTGCCTGCGGACCAAGGGATGGGCCCATTCTTCCTCTCCCTCCTCGGGCGCGACCACAAGCAGGAACGCCAAGCCGCGAATCTCGTCCACGCGCAGGCGCAAATCCATCCAGCGCAGGATGTCGGACACTTCCGCGCGCTGTAGAAGTGCGGTCCGATAAAGGTTGGGCTTGCTGACCGCTTCCAGCAGTCCATACTTCATCAGTTCAAGCAAAGTAGCGCGCACCGAAGAAGATGCAGTGTCCAAGGCGACGTCAGTCGTTTCTGGGAGTTGCGCGGATTCGGCCGTGTCGATGTCAGAGACCGTCACGTCTAGCGGTTCGTTCTCTTCATTCACGTCAGGGTTCCCAGTCGAATGCCGCGAATGCAGCAGGATCCAGCTCAATTTTCGGCACTGTGAACCTTAAATTCTTCTCGTCGCGTGTGGTGAGATTGAGGTGCTCAAAGTCGTCTCCGACTGGAGCGCCGACTTCACGCGCCATGCCGACCCACAAGGCCAACGATTCCAAGTCATGAGTCAACGGGATGCGCTCGGCCAACGCAGCCAAACTGAGGTGGCGATCGCTGGTCTGAAGGATGGCGACCGTATCGCGGACCAAGGCGTCACGGTCCAATCCGTCTAACGATGACCAAAAGTCATCGGCGATGGCTTCGATGTTGCCTGACTGCCGCTTCAAATCCAGTTCCCGCAGGGCCTCGTGATCGGCAGATTTAAAGCGCAAGCGATCCACCAAGGGCAAACCGCCACAAGGGGCAGCCACCGGAGGGAACGGAGAAGGGCCACGTCGGACTGCAGCTTGCCAATCGATCCGCTGCGCTTGCGCCAAGGCTTCGCTGAGCAGTTGCCCCACGCGGTGGTGTTCTGCTGCCAAATTCGTGCGTAAAAAGCTGCGCACATCGCGCTCGCTGCGCGATCGGGCGCGAATCACAGCGCCCGCTTCCTTGACCAAGCGGGTGACCAGCCAGCGCATGTCAGCCTGCTGCAAGGCGCTTAGCGCTGACAAAGCTTGAGGGTGCCGCAAGATGGCCTGGAGCCGGTGCTTCATGGCTTCCAACTCAACTTCTTGCTGAAGCTGCTGATGGAATGCTTGAAAAACGCGCCCCTCGGGGGTTTCCAGCAGCTCGTCGTGCCCGTTCAATAGCGCGTCGACAATGGCGCCACGATGCTGGCGTTCCGACACGATCGCATGGCGTAAGCGAAGATCGGCGTTGCGCCAGGAATCTTCCACACGTCGAAAATCTGCCCGAAGGCTGGTGGCAAGCGCATACAGTTCTCGCGCACCTTCGGCCGCTTCGTGCGCGTCTGCCGTCTCAACACGTCCATCTTCCGCTTCCTCTAATTCCCTCTGAAGACCCGCAATCTGGGCACGCAAGTGCTCAACGCGGCTCTTTGGATCGGGATTTAGCCGCGCTTCGAGCCGTTCAATTTCGCGCTGCACGATCGCCAAGCGTGAAGCCGTCGAGGTCATGACGCGATTTTCCAGTCCATCGACGAAGCGCAGCGCCAATTCCAGTGCATCAGTCGCATAGACGCGGCCTTCGCGTTCCACGATCAGTGCGCAGCGAATCCAAGTCCTCAGCTCCTTGCGGGCCAGTGCCTCGACATCGCCTTCGATCTCAAATTCGGATCGTCCGGCATGTTCCCGCAAAAGAGTGGCCAACGCTTGCTGGGCGTCGTCGTCGTCCACCCCGTCTTGGCCGGCTTCGAAAAGTGCTTGGAGGCACCCCAGCACCAACGGCGCCCGACGCCCAGCCAGCAACTGCCAAGCGGGGTGCTGGTGCCGCGCCAAAATATAGCTTTGCGTCCGATCGACGCTGCTGCGATGCATCCTCCCCTCCTTACTCAGGTCGTCCCTGCCTTCCGTGTGGTAGTTGTCCCATGTTTCTGACCGCAAGAAAAGTCGTCAAAGCGAAGATCGGCTGCCGCGACTCACTCCTTTGGATACATTGTGCTGATCCTCGGATGGAAAAGGGGCAACGGTGAGACAGAACGCCATGGGCTGCCGGTCCAGTTCAAGCTTGCTGTGGCACTGAGGTGCGATGCCTTCTTGATACACCTGCAGTCGGAGGGAGGCTGATTAGCCTGTGTTATCGTGGGTTGGGTCCGCTGCATCGGCCGAAAATTGTCCAATCTGGGATCGGACTGAGTTTGGCCTACCGTGATCGCGGCGTTGTCCCCGACGTATCATGCGACGGGCACAGGGCCAATACCGAGGAAGGAACCATGGAGAGCATGCCGATTTGGGGATGGACGGTCGTGATCGCAGCCGTCGTCGTCGGCCTGATCATGTGGCAGGCCTGGGCGAAGGCACGGGATCTGCAGGCAAGGATTGACGCGCTGTCCGGGGAAGCTGCGCGCTTGCCCGACGCTATCGAGCGAAGCGGGCGGGCTGAGAAGCAGGTCGGCGAACTGACGGAATCGATCAGGGCGGCGACGGCGAGGGAAGCCGCGCTCGGCGCACAGCTTGAAGAAGCCAGGTTATCCGTGGAGAAGCTGACCGGCACAGTTGTCGAGCGCGACCGGATACTGACCGAGGTGCGCGAGACCCTCGAAGCCTTGCAGCGGACCACGGCAACGACGACGGCCAATCTCGCTGCAAAATTGGCCGAAGCCGACCAACTTCGCCTTGAGCGTAACGGTGCGCGGGAGAGCCTTGAGCAGTCGCGCCAGGCCCTGGAGGAGTTGCAACGGTCGGCAGCGGTTATCGACGCTAATCTCACCAGCCAAACCACAGAAACCAACGAGCTTCGCCGTGAACGGAGCGACCTTCGTCAAAGCCTCGACGACGCCAACGTCGCCCTACGAGATCTGAGAGCCGAGCACGCAACCGCTGTGGCCGTTCGAGATGCGGCGCTCGAAGCGGTTGAGCAAACCAAAGCGTTTCTCGCCACGGCCGAAACCCAGATGCGCACCGCTTTTACCGAAGCGGCGAGCCGCGTCTTTGATGAGAAGTCTGTCGTTCTCGACCAGCGGATCAAAGCAAGTGCGGACGCATCGAAGGAGGGGCTCGAAACGACCCTCAAGCCATTTGCAGAGAAGGTCGCCACTTTCCAGGCAAAGGTGGAACAACTCGGGTCGGAACAGGCCAGGGAGCATGCCACCCTCGTCGGAACCATCGGCGAGTTGAAAGGCCTGAACCAGAACATGGCGACCGCGACCGAGGCCCTAACCCGTGCACTCAAAGGCAACTCGAAAACCCGGGGTGACTGGGGTGAACTCATCCTCGATACGGTGCTTAAAGCGTCGGGGCTAGTAGAGGGGAGCAACTACATCTCGCAGGGACACGGTGTGGATGAGGACAGTGGCCAGCGCGTGCGACCGGACGTGGTGGTGACCTTGCCAGACAAGCGGAAGATTGTGGTCGATTCCAAAGTCAACCTCATTGCCTGGAGCGATGTGCAAAATGCCGATTCCTTTGAGGATCAGCAGGAAGCCTTGGTACGCCATACGGCCGCACTCCGAGCCCATGTGCGTGATCTCGCGGACAAGAACTACCCCCGCGCCATGGGCCCCGAGACTCTGGACCTGACAGTCCTTTTTGTACCCATCGAGGGTGCGTTGTCGTCAGCGTTGTCGATCAGTCCAGACTTGCAGACCGAAGCCTTCAACAAGCGCGTGGTGTTTGCATCCCCGAACACCCTGATGGCGATGCTCCGTGTCGTTGAGCGGCTGTGGACACGCGACAAGCTACAGCAGCAGATCAGCACCATCGGCGAAGAGGCGGCAAAGCTGCTGGACTCGCTTACCGGGTTTATCGAAGACTTTGAGTCTATAGATGAACGCCTGAAGAAGGCAGGAGATGCTTACAACAAAGCGAAGAATCGACTTAATGATTCCCCCCAGTCCGTGGTTGCTCGCGCCCGCCGGTTGGTCGGAGCGGGAGCTAAGGGGAAGAAGGCGCTGCACGAATCGCTGAAACCGCTCCCTGGTGAGGATGAGTCGCCACTTTCACTCGAGGGCGACACTAACGCGTTATTGGCCACAGCTCCCTAGCACCCGTGGATATCGAACAATCAAAAGTACACGTCCGAGGATGCCGTCAGTGATGCCGTTAAGCGGGTAACCGGCAAATCACCCAAGGCATACGGGCTATCGAATCCTGCACCCGCTGCGCTGCATGACGCGCGGGGTGGACGGGCGCGCCGTGCAAATAGCGCCACCTAACCGATGATGAGCTCGCGGTTGAGGTTGCCGGCGACCAAAGACCAGATGCCTGGGCTCTTGAAAAACGGGTGCCAAGCCGGCGGCGCGATGAACGACACTTCCCGGCCGTTGGTCCAGATGGGGACGACCGTGCCAGCAAGGTCTGCTTCGGCCGCGCACGCCTGCAAGGCATCGATGAAACCGGCCCGCTCACGCTGGCTGCGGCGACCGAAGGCGGCGTCGAGCGGGACAATGATCATGTCCTGGCCTTGCTCGCGCAGGTAGGCAATCTTGAAGTGAGACATCTGGATTCCTTCAGCGTGGTGTGAGAGCGATAGCCGCGCTGGGCGCGGCGGCGAGCGGCAAGGTCAGGGACGGCATGTACGAGCCGCTCTGCGCTTGGCCGAAATCAAAGTCGTATAGCGTCACACGACCCATCAAAGCCCGCCGCTGGCCTGCGAGAAAGGAAAAGCCGTTGGGCGCGGCCATGAACAAGTGGACAGTGCGCGCAACTCCCGGCACGCGGGTCTCACTGACTGCCTGCGCGAGCTGGTGGGCAAGCAGGGCGGCATGCGCCCCGTTGCGCACCGAGGCAGGACCCGCGCCAGAAGGCAGCATGCAGTTGAGAATGCGCCCGGCCGAAGGAAGATTAGAGTCAACGTAGGTCCGGACGTCCGCGCGGATGTCGTGGGTCAGCCCCACAGCAACGGCGATGTCCGGCGCTTGCTGACCAAGCTCGACCAGCACAGGGTTGAACCGCGGCCATTCCGCATCCGGTGTCTGCGTGTCCAGCCGCCACACCTCGCGCGATGATGTCCGCTGCTCGAGTTCAATGTCCCGCCCGGACTTGACATCTAGCACGGCGCCAGCCGCGAAGGCGAGGGTGGTGTGGGCGTCGAGCGCGAGGCGCAGGTGCTCATGACTGCGCGCGGCCTCTGTAAGGAAGGTTTGCAGCCGGGGATATAGAGATGCTGACCAGTCGGCGTCGTCCTGGATGAACCGATCGTGGAACGCAGGGACGAGGTTGAGGACTTCGCTGCAGCGGTCTTCGAGCTGGCGAGAAGCAGCGCTGACTGGGCGCCAACTTGAGGAAGCGCTAGATCGCGCACAAGGCAATGTTTCCGAGCTCCGCCAAGACCTCACGATCCAACAGGCACGCGCCGATGCACATGAGGCACAACTGGCCAAATTGAACGATCTGCCGGCAGCACTCGAAGCAGCCTGGCAGCAACATGTTGGACGGAGTCAGCCCAAGCATCCAGAACCTGTGCGGTCTAAGCGAAGTCGCGGCAAAGCGGCTCCCTGATGCCAAGCAAGGCATGGTGTCGTGCTGACTGCGCGGAGAGCACCCAGCTTTACTTAGGATCGTGTCCCGCGGGAGAGAAAAAGTCCGTACAAATCAGTGAGGGGCACGATCCGAGCAAAAAGGACACGAATTTAAAAAACTGACACCAGCAGTGATAGGCCGCTAGGGCGCACAGGAGCGCCAACACGCCATTTCGCATAATGTATATTATGTCATCATGCTATTTCGTGTCTGGGCTTTGGTTGCTGCCGTAACCACGCAGCAATGTCCGCGGATCCAGCAAATCTAAGTCCCTTCTGACCCCCATATCCACTGGCAAGCGCAGTCCGCACCTGGCTTAGGCTAGCTGGCGGTGACGACGGGTTCATCTGTTGGCGATAGTCTTGCCCGACAAAGCCAGTCTTGTTTGAACTACGGTCACAGCACGCCTGCGCCGCTTCACAGGGCCTGGTGGCTCGATCAACCTGAAAAAAGCTCCTTCTTGCTTCATAGGCCAAGTGCGGTCGCTCAAATCCGATAAGGAAGTCATGATCTGAGAGCACCGGCGGCAGAAGCCCGCCGCGCGGACCTCGATCAACCGGGACCGAGATGGACGGTCTTCTTGCCGTACAAGCGTTCGGCCGGAATTCCCCTCCCCTCGCAAGCTTCGAGCATGCGTCCTGTTTCGACCATCTGCGCGGAATGCTCGTCGTACTCGATCCCCATGAAGTACTTGTACCAGGGCTCCAGCCCCAGCGCGTAGAGAAAAATCCGTGACGGCTGAAGCATGTCGGCGATACGTGCGGCTTGTTCGTAGCCAGAACCGTTGAGGCGACGCGACTCCTTGATCTTGCGGCTGACCAGTTTGGTGTGCAAGGCGCCGTACAGCCAAGTGTACGGGGCGCCGACACATTCCATGCCAATCGCCATGATATCCAGCGCGCCAAGTTGATCGGCGATGTGTCGGTACATGCGCGGCTCCAGGTTGGACGAATCGGCCGCCAACAGTATTCGCTTTCCGCCAAGCTCGACGAACCACGCGGCTTTGGTGCGCACGTTGAGGTCACCGTGCTCGCCCAGGAACGGGATGCTGACGATGCGTCCGCCCCGAACCGATAGTTCCTCCATGTCATCCATCTCGACTGCGTCGAAGCCAAATTGACGCAGCAGCAGGCGTAGCGAGGGATCGGCCAAGGTGCCGCCATTATTTCGCGGGACCAGCACCTTGCCGGTCTTGTGGCGCAGCTGCAGCAGCGTCTCCAAGTTGGCGTGGTCCTGATGATGGTGGGTGATGCAGATATAGTCGATGTGCGGCGGCAACTCACTAAAGCTGATGACGTCGTCGGCGAAGGATTCGCCACGTGAGGCGATCACCGGGTCGATCAAGATCGACACCTCGGCGGTTTCGATCAGAAAGCCGGCGTGGCCGAGATACTGCACACGTACGCCCTCTGCAACTGCCTGATGTTTCCGCTGTGGGGCTTGCGCGGTAAACAGCTCGCGATAATCGAGCCCGCCGCGCGTTGGACGATCGGCGAACAGTGCATCGACCTCCGCCGGGCCTAACGCTTCGGTACGTGCGCGGAACAGCTTATCGATCAGTGGATCGTTGTAGTCGGCTGCGAGCTGCAGATTGTCGCCGGCCGGCAACCTCGGCGTGCTCATTACGAACGGGCGATCGCCCTTGGCGTCGAGACGACCGAACAACAGATTCTGGAGTTGCGGTTTGTAATACCGGCTACGGTACAACAGGCCCTCGATCAACCGATAGGAGGGGCGGTGTTCCAGATCCATGGTCAGTTCAACGTAGCCCTTCAGCGATTCGGGTACACGCTCGTAGAGCGGCTCGACCGACTCGCCGCTGGTGTGTTCGCGCAACATCTCGTCCAGCTGACGCACGGCGTCAGACAGTTCGACTAAGTCGGCATGATCATTGTCGATTGTATCCACCATTGCGCGGATAGCGGGGAGCTGATCCTCGCTGCAGTCCAGGTACTCGGAGCCGGCCATCCCCGGCTGCTTGACTGCCATCATGTGCAGCTTATGGTTCTTGACGAACGAGTTCATGATTCTGCGATGGGTGTGGACCATGTGCCGCGCGCCAGTCACTGGCGGCAGCAGGTAGGGCCAGGCATACCAGCCGTTGATCAGCGGTTCGAAATAAACGTCCTCGCGCAGGTACAGCGAGTCGGATGAATCAGACATGGGCATTGCCTTCCTGGTGTTCTGACTGATGTTCGAGCTTGTTTTCCTGCCGGTGCTCCTGCGTGCGGTGCGGGTTGTGCGATGCTGGATCGGGCGAGAGTCGTTCAGCGCCTGCGATCTGCTCACCGCGCAGCGTGCGTCCGACGAGCGCGATCAGTTCGTGCATGTGCCTGTGAATGAAGAAATGACCGCCGGGCATGCGATGCAGAGTTGCCGGTCGCAACAGCTTCTGTTGCCAGGCGCGCGTGCGCTCGATCTCGAAACTATCCTCTTTGCCGTGCACCAGCGTCGTTGCGACATCCAACGGGACCGGGTGCTCGAACCGGTAGCTCTGGCCTTGAGCAAAGTCTGCGCGCAAGCCAGGCATTACCACCTTCAATAGCTCACGGTCGGCCAACACCTCTTCAGACGTGCCCTGCAGCTCGCGCAGCACCTGCACGAACGCTTCGTCGGGTATCCGAAGATAGTCACGTTCTTGGATGCGCGTCCATGGCGCGGGACTGCCGGTCAGGATCAGGTGCCGTGGCATGGGCAGGCCACGTTGCTGCAAACGGCACGCCAGTTCGAATGCGATCACCGCGCCGTTGCTGTGGCCGTAGAAGCTAAAGCTACGCTGCGCCAGCATCGGTTCGATTACCGGCATCAGCCCGTCTATCAGCGCCGCGATCGTCTGGCATGGAGGCTCGAGGATTCGCGCCCCCTTGCCTGGCGCCTGCAAGGCGAAGAGCTCGTAAGCATGGTCCAGAAGGGCTGGCCATTCGCGGAACAGATAAGGGTTGCCGCCGGCATACGGGAAGCAAAACAGCCGTTCCCCTGCGCTGGGTGCTGAGCACCGCACCAGCCAGGATCCGGGAGCGCGATTGGCTGCCGCGTTCATGCGGCCGCCTCGTGCGGACGGGCCATGCCGACCAGAACCTGCCGGTTGCCGGCGAAGGTGCCGCGACCATGCGAATAAAGCATATTGTCGAGCAGGAGCAGATCGTTGCGTTGCCATTCGAACGCGATCTCGTGCCGCTGGTAGACCCCTCGCACTTGGTCCAGGGTCGCCGGGTCGATCGGCTCGCCGTCGCCGTAGTAGGTATTGCGTGGAAGCTCGCTCTCGTCCATGACGCTCAGCAGGCTAGCGCGCAGTTCCGGTTCCAAGTTGGTGACGTGGAACAGATGCGCCTGATTGAACCAGACCTGTTCTCCACTGTGCGGATGTGTCGCAGTGGCCTGATTGATCTGCCGTGTACGCAACCGTTCTTCATCGAGCCATTCCCATTGCAGACCGTTGGCTGCACAGAAGGTCTCGACCTCGGTGCGGCTACTGGTCTGGAACACCTCGCCCCACGGGATGTCGATGTCCGAGTAGTTGCGTACATACATCACCCCATCGCGCTCGAAACGCACGCGCACGTCATCGGGAATATCAGCCAGCACCTTGCGGCTATCGCAGATTGGCGTTGCGCCGCCGTGGCTGGCCGGCATCGTGCAGAGAAAACCGATCCGCATCGCCCAGCGGTTCGAGTACGAGTTCTCGTTATGCTGGGGAATCACTTGATCAGGATGATATTCGGTCGCCGTATAGACACTGCCGCGTAGCTCGGTGCGCGGGGTGGACCGGTATGAGTATTGGATCAACTCTTCGCCGAACAGCGTCGTCAACACAGTACCGAACTGCTGGCTACCCAGAAAACGGAGCCCGCGGATCAGCAGCGCGCCATTCGCCTGGAGCAGGCGTTCGATCTGGCTGTGATTGTGCTCGGCCCAGTCGGTCACCCGCACCGTGCCGGTATCGACTTCCAGCAACAACCGGGTGCCCTGGATTGACTTCAGATCCTCGCATCCCACCTGACTCAGGTCTTGCATGTCTCTTTCCCCTAGCGGCCAGTTCCAAGTATCCAGTCCAGTGCGATACGCCAGCCGGAATTGTCGACGACGTCATTGCAGACAGCCAAAGCGCGGATAGACGTGAGCACGTGCTCATGCAGGCGCCGGCTGCGGCTGCAGCGCATCGAGCAGTGCAGCGGCCAGGGCGTCGACGTGGGCCTCCTGCAGCATGCTCAGATGTTCACCGGGCACCACGGCGTGTCGTGGCGGACGAAGGAAATGGCTGCAATCCTGCCGCGCCAGCTCGTCACGCGGCAACGCGATCGCACGCCCCCGCTCGGCACGAAGGTGCCAAGCCACGCCGCCAAATCGGGTGCTTGGACGATAGTCCAGCATGATCTGTCGCTGGGCCTGATAAACCTGCGCGAGTTGCACAACCACCGCGTGCGCAAGCTCCGGCACTGCCCCCTGCTGCTCCTGCAGCCACTCTCGACGCAATTCCAGCACGCTGTCGAGGAGTATCAGCTGCACCTCGATGCCCTCGCGTTCCAGCGTGCATGCCAGTTCGAACGCCAGCGCCGCGCCGAACGAATGGCCGACCAAGACGATGGGAGCACCGCCAATGGCTGCTTGTGCGCGTAGCGCCGGCAGGCAGACCTCCAGCATCGAGATCAAATCCTCGTGCGGCCGGTGCGCACCATCCAGTCCGCGCGGTTCGAACACCTGCATCTGGACCTGTTGACCGAGCGCGCGTGCCAGTGCCAGGTAAGACGCCGCCCCCAGGCCAGCGGCCGGCAACATAAACAGCGGGCGGCCGCCATCGCCGCCGAACGACACCCATGCAGTCCCCTGCTCGCTTTGGGTGGGATGGTCCTCGCGCAAGCGCTCGGCCAGCTCGCGTGGCGTGGGATGCTGGAACACATCGCGTACCGACAGCGTATGACCGAAACGCGCTTCCAGCATCGCAATCAGGCGGATCGCCAGCAGCGAGTGGCCGCCAAGCTCGAAGAAATTCGACGTGGCGCCGACCGGTACCGTTTCGCCCAGCAAGGCCGCCCATAGTGCCACCAGCGTGGCCTCGTCCTGGTCGGCCGGCGGTTCAACATCGGCTGCCAGGGCGAAGTTCGGTGCCGGCAGTGCGCGCAGGTCGATCTTGCGGTTGCTAGTTAACGGAATGCTGTCCACCGGCACGATCGCTGCCGGCACCATGTACTCAGGCAACTGTTGGCGCAGCATCGCCTTCAGGCCCAACACAAGCCTCATATCGGCGCTCTCCTCGCCATCGCGGACGACATAGGCGACCAATCGCCGTGTTACTCCGTCGCCACACGCGGTGACGACAGCAGCTCGGACGCCATCGGCCTGGCGCAAACGGGCTTCGATTTCCCCCGGCTCGATGCGGAAGCCGCGGATCTTGATCTGGCTGTCGATTCGGCCAAGGAACTCCAACTCGCCCGTCGCCAGCAGCCGCACCAGGTCACCGGTTCGGTACATGCGCGTATGCAGCGCATCCGGGTCGTTGACAAAACGCTCTGTGGTCAGGTCCTCACGCCCCAGATAACCGCGTGCCAGTCCGGCGCCTCCCACCCAGAGCTCGCCGGCAACGCCGATCGGCTGGCGGCGCCCGTGCGCGTCGACCACTGCGCACGCGACGTTAGGCAGCGGCCGACCGATTGTGATCCGTTCGCCTGGGCGCACCTGCGCCGAGGTCGCGCAAACCGTGGTCTCCGAGGGGCCATAGGCGTTATGCAGCGGCACATACTGCGACCAGGCCCAGGCGTCGTGCGGATCACACGCCTCGCCAGCGACGATCAGACAACGTAGATCCGCGTGCGCGGCCGGCGACATCTGCGCGAGCAGCGCGGGCGGCAGGGTCGCATGCGTGATGCCGCCGTCCGCAAGCAGGCGCTGCAATGCGCGTACCGAGAGCCGCTCATCCTCATCGCAGACATACAGCGAGGCGCCGTGTGCCAACGCCATCAGCCATTCCCACGCGGCGGCATCGAACGAGATGGAGGCAAACGCCAGTACCCGGCTGTGGGGGGCAAGAGCGTAAAGCTCGTTCTGCGCATGGGCCAGGTTGACCATGCCGCGATGTTCGACCAACACGCCTTTGGGGGTACCGGTGGAGCCGGAGGTGAACACGACATAGGCCAATGCATCGGCAGCGAGCTCGCGTTCCGGGTTCTGCGTAGATCGTCCGCCCAGCAGCGCGTCTCGTAAAGGCTCATCCAGCGGCAGCAGGCAGCGCTCGCCCAGGCACGGCAGCGCTTCGACCAGGTCCATGCGCGTGACCACGAATTCGGCGGCGGTATCCTCAAGCATTGCCTCGATCCGCTCTTCCGGATACGCGGGATCCAGCGGCAGGTAGGCGGCGCCGGCCTTGAGGATGCCGAGGATGCCCACCAGCAGATGGGGGCCGCGATCCAGGCACAGGCCGATCACCGCCTCCGGTTGCACGCCCTGCTCCAGCAGGTAGTGCGCGACTTGGTTGGCGCGACGATTGAGCTCGCCGTAGCTCAGTGACTCCTCGGCACCAAGTACGGCGACGGCATCCGGATCACGACGCACGTGTTGCTCGAACAATGCATGCGCCGTGCTATGCGGATATTCGCGCCGCGATGGTCGGGTCAATGCCTGCAGAGCCTCCATCCCCGGACCGTCCAGCAACGGCAGCGAAGCCACCGTGGCATCTGGGTTGCGTGACAGCGCATCGAGCAACACGCACAAACTGTCCGCCAGCCGTTGCATCGTTTCCGGCGTAAACAGGCTACTGGCGAAGAGCCAGCTGAACTCGATGCCGCGGTCGCTTTCGCTCGCGTGCAATTCAATGTCGTAACGGGCAACGTCCTCGCTTGCGCGCGCATCGGACACGTTCAGACCCGGCATCGCGAACTGCGGCGAGGCCAGGTTGTGCAGGGTCAGGCTGATCTGGAACAGGGGCGAATGGCCGAGACTACGTGCCGGATTGAGACGGTCCACCAGGGTCTCGAACGGCAGATCCTGGTGTGCAAATGCCGCCAGCGTGGTTTCACGGGTGCGCGCCAGCAGCGTATGGAAATCCGGGTCGCCCGACAGATCGTTGCGCAGTACCAACGTGTTGATGAAGAAGCCCACCAGCGCCTCGGTGTCGGCATGAGTGCGACCGGCGACCGGCGAGCCGATCACGATGTCGTCCTCGCCGCTGTAGCGGCTCAGCAGAGTGCAGAAGGCGGCCTGGATCACCATGAACAGGCTGGCGTTGTGGCGGCGCGCAAGCGCGTGCAGGCGCGCCAGGCAATCGGCGTCCACGCGGGTACGTAGGCGGGTTCCGGCGAACTCGGGTTGTGCAGGACGCGGTAGATCCAGCGGCAGGCCGTGCACAGCGGGCAATTCGGCCAGCTGGCGCTTCCAGTAGTCCCACTGTCGGTCAAGGCGCGTGCCGTCGAGGATGCGTCGCTGCCACGCCGCGAAATCGGCGTATTGCAGAACAGGCGTTGGCAGCATCGACGGTCTGCGTTCTAGCGCAGCCGTGTAGATCTCGGCCAATTCGCGCACCAGCACGCCGACCGACCAGCCGTCGCAGGCGATGTGATGCAAGGTAAGCGACAGCACGTGGCGGTCGTCGGCTTCGCGGCATAGCAGTGCACGCAGCATGAGGTCGCGTCCCAGATCGAACGGACGGGTGGCTTGTTCGCGCAGTAGCGCGCCTACCCGTTCGCCACGCGCCGCCTCGTCCAGTCCGCGCAGGTCGATCCGCTCCAGCACATGTGGAGGCACCGGCAACGGTTGCTGCACCGGCTCACCATCGTGCTCGGCGTAGACGGTGCGCAGGACCTCATGGCGTTCGACCAGACTGCGTACTGCGTGCGCCATTGCCTCGGCGTCGAGCACGCCCTGCAGGCGGACGGCGGTCGGGACATTGAATTGGCGACTGTCGCCGCCGAGGCGATCAACGAACCACAGCCGCCGTTGTGCAAACGACAGCGGCAAGGGGCGCTCACGGCCGACCGGTTCGATCCGCCCATCGCCGGCTGTGGCGGCCTGTTCCAGCCGCTTCGCCAGCGCCCGGATAGTGCCGTCCTCGAACACTGCGCGGATCGGCAATTCCAGGCCCAGCACGGCGGCAACCTGGGCTGCCATTCGGGTCGCCAACAGCGAATGGCCACCGAGGTCGAAAAAATTGCTTTCCACGCCGACCCGTTCGATTCCAAGCAATTCGCGCCAGATGTCAGCCAGCGCATGCTCGGCGGGCGTGGCGGGTTCGACATGCGCGGTTGCGTCTTGAATGGCCGGTTCCGGCAATGCGCGGCGATCGACCTTGCCATGGCGGGTCAGCGGCAAGGCCGCCAACGTTGCCCATGCCGACGGCACCATGTAGGCCGGAAGGCGGCGGCGCAATTGTTCACGCCAAGGCCCGACCGCATCGCCCTCTCCCGCCGCATCGGTCGTCGGCACGACCCAGGCCGCCAACTGCCGCGATTCGTCGGCACCGACCACCGCGGCCACCGCGTCGGCCACGCCGTCGCAGGCGCGTAGCGCGGCCTCCACCTCCCCCAGCTCGATCCGGAAGCCGCGCAGCTTGACCTGATGGTCATCGCGACCCAGGAACAGCAGGCTGCCATCGGCATGCCACATTGCGCGGTCGCCACTGCGATACACCCGACCGCCGCCGCTCTGCACGAAGCGTTGCAAGGTCAGTTCAGGCTGGCCCAGATAGCCGCGTGCAAGACCCTTGCCGCCAATGCAGAGCTCGCCCGGCACGCCCATCGGCACGCGCTGGCCATGCCGATCCAGGACCTGCACCAAGACATTCGGCAGCGGTCGTCCGAGCGTAAGACGTTCGCCGACCGCGACGTCGGTCCCGGTGGCGGCGACGGTTGCCTCGCTCGGGCCGTAAGAGTTGACCACGCGGCAGCGCTGCGCCCAGCGCCAGGCCAGGCGTTCGTCGCAGGCCTCGCCGGCGACTACCAGCACCTCGGGCACGTGTTCCAGAGCCGGATCGAGCTGGGCCAGCAGTGCTGGCGGGATGGCGGCATGGGTGATCCGGTTACGGACCAGCAGGTCGGCCAGCAGCGCTGGCGCGTGCCGGTGCTCTTCATCGCAGATGTGCAGCTCGGCACCAGAGGTCAGCGCCATCATCCACTCCCACACCGCGCCATCGAAGCCGATGGATGCAAACGCGAGCACCCTCGACCCGGGACCAGCGCCGTACAACTCGGCCTGCGCCAGCGCCAGGTTGACCATGCCGGCATGCGTGAGCTGCACGCCCTTGGGTCGGCCAGTCGAGCCGGAGGTGTAGACAACATATGCCAGACGCTCGTCGCCTTCGCGGTCGTCGACTGGCTCCGGCAACGACACCGGGGACGCGGCGGCGCGCAAGGCGCGCAGGTCCCAACAACGGCACATGCTGTGCCATGGCGGCGGCGCCCCCGCACCGACCAAATGCACGACGCCGGCGTCTTCGAGCATCGCTGCGGCGCGTTCGGGCGCCTGAGTCGGGTCGATCGGCAGATAGGCTGCGCCGGTCTTGAGGATGGCCAGGACGCCCACCGGCATCGTTGCATCGCGCGGCGTGCTCAAGGCGACCACCTGACCGGGCCCGATTCCCGCCGCACGCAGGTGCAGGGCCGCGGCCTCAGCCCAGCGGTCCAGCTCCGCATAGCTCAGCGAGCAGACTGCATCGACTACCGCGGTCGCGTTGGGTGTCCGTCGCGCAGCCGCTTCGAACAGCGTCTGCGCCTGCAGATTGGGGCGCGCCGACACGGGACCGCACTCCAGCTCGCGTAGCCGCGCCAGCTCGGCGGTGCCACATACCGGCAGACGATGCACCGGCTGCGTTGGGTTGGCGACGATCGCATCCAGCAGGACTTCCAGGCCATCGGCCAGGCGCTCGACGGTAGCGCGCTCGAACACACTTTCGGCCCAGCTCCAGGTGAGGTTTAGACCATCGCCGGTTTCGGCGGCCACCAGCGCCAGTTCGCCGTCAATGCCGGCCGCGCCAAGTTCCCACGGTTCGATCTCCAAGTTATGCAGGTTCAGTGCGGCGCGTTCGTGGTTCTGCAGCGCGAAGGCGATCTGGAAGAGCGGACCATGACTGGTCGCGCGTTCCGGTGCCAACGCTTCCACCAGCGCCTCGAATGGCGTCGCCTGATGCGCGAACGCGTCGAGTACCATTTCGCGATTGCGCTGCAGCAGTTCGCTGAAGCTCGGTTCGCCCGACAGATTGCTCCGCAGCACCAGCGTGTTGACGAAAAAGCCGATCAACGGCTCGACTTCGGCCTGCAGACGGCCGGCAATCGGTGTGCCAATGACGATGTCTTCGGTGTCGCTCCAGCGACCCAGCAACAATGCGAATGCGGCTTGCAGAGCCATGAATAGCGTGGCATCGCCGTCGCGCGCGATCCGCTGCAACCGCTCGACGCGGTCGCGGTTCAGTTGTCGCTGCAGGCGGCCAGCGGCGAATGCGCGTTGCGCCGGGCGCGGACGATCCAGCGGCAGCCCGTGCACCGGCGGCAGGCCATCGAGCTGACCGCGCCAATACGCCAGCTCGCGGGCAAGCGTCTCCTGATCGAAGGTCTCACGCTGCCATCGGGCGAAGTCGCCGTATTGGACCGGCAAGGGCGGCAGCGTGTTGTCGTCGCCTACGCGAAACGCTTCGTACAGGGTCACGAACTCACGCAGCAAGATGCCCTTCGACCAACCATCGGAGGCGATGTGGTGGGTATTGACCACGAGCACGTGATCGTCCTGGTCCAGATGCGCCCACAGCGCACGCAGCATTGGCGCCGCGGACAGATCGAACGGCGCGGTCGCCGCCTCGCGTATTGCTTCCTGCAACCGTGCTTGGCGGATGTCGCCATCGAGTTGACGCAGGTCGACCCGGCGCAACGGCGCTGGCATCGGCGCACGCACGATCTGATACGCCTGCTCGGCATTGCCGGCAAAACTGGTGCGCAGCACGTGATGGCGCTCGATCAGCGCATCCAATGCGCGTTGCAGTGCCGTTGCGTCCAGCTCGCCACGAAGCCGCACTGCAATAGGCAGGTTGTAGTGCGCGCTGCCGCCTTCCAGGCGATCGAGGAACCATAGCCGCTGCTGCGAGAACGACAGCGGATACTCGCTTTGATCAACGACCGGGCACACAGGCGGCAGCGCCGCTGCGGCTTTGTGGTCGACGTAGGCTGCCAGTTCGCGCACGGTCGGATGCTCGAACACCGCACGCACCGGCACCCGCCGTCGCAGGCGTGCAGCGATGAGTCCGGCCATGCGCGTGGCCAGCAACGAATGGCCACCCAAGTGGAAGAAGTTCGCTCGGGCATCGATGGGGCCGCTTGCAAGCAGTTCGTCCCACAATGCTGCGATAGCCTGTTCTGTGGCGCCGGCCAACGGGACCTCGCTCGCCGATGCCTGCGGCGGCGGCAGTGCGCGACGGTCGATCTTACCGTTGGCGGTCAGGGGCATGCGTTGCAGCAGTACGAATTCGGAGGGCTGCATGTAATCCGGCAGCCAGCCACGCAGGCTTGCGCGTAGGGCCTCGCTCCACGTCAGCGGATCGGTTGGCGGCGATTCCGCAACGACATGGGCCAGAAGACGCGCACCGTCGCCCTCCCCCACCACGCTCACCACGACCTCCCTGACACCGTCCGCGCGCAGCAGGCGTGCCTCGATTTCGCCCAGTTCGATGCGGAAGCCACGCAGCTTGACCTGGTAATCGGTGCGGCCCAGGCATTCGATGCTGCCGTCGTCCAGAACGCGGCCCAGGTCGCCAGTACGATAATGACGCAGCGTGCGGCCGGGAGCGATGTCGACGTCGACGAACCGAGCTGCGGTCATTTCCGCCTGGCCGAGGTAGGCGGCGGCGAGGTTGGCGCCGGCTACGCAGATCTCACCCGGCAGGCCGTGCGGCACTTCGCGCAGGCGCTCGTCGAGGATTCGGATCGAGGTTGCGTCAATCGGCCTGCCGATCGGCACGAACGCGCGTTCTGGAATACCGTCGACAACCTGGAAGCTGACGTCGGACATCGTCTCGGTCGAGCCGTACAGATTGCACAGCACTGTATCGGGCAAGGTTTGGCGCAGGCGTGCGGCAACGTCGGATTTCAACGGTTCGCCGCTGACGAACCAGTAGCGCAGTCCCTTCAGCCGTGCGGAGGCGCCCCCCAACTCGGTTAGCGCGCGCGCTAGCGATGGCGCTGTCACGATCCGGGAGACGCCCTGCGCCGCAAGCAGATCGGCGAAGGCCTCCAGATCGATGACGGTATCGGCCGGCACTACCAGTACCGGCATCCCGGCGGCCAGGGGCACGAACAATTCCCACACCGCGCGCACGAAGGCAGTACTGGTGATCAGGCAGGCAATCTCATCGTCGGCAACAGGGAAGCGCCGGTGCATCCAGCCGATCCGGTTGGCCAGCGCGCCGTGGGTACCGAGCACCGCCTTGGGCTGTCCGGTCGAGCCTGAAGTGAACAGAATGTGCGATGCATCGTCGGCGGCCATCGTCGGCCACGGACGCGCCGGTCGGGCGTCCCGCGGAGAATCGACGATTACGATCGGCATGGCGACGGCGAGGCGCGTGCGCAGATCGCTCCGCACCAGCAGGGCGCGGACCCGCGCCTCCCCAAGCATATAACCGAGGCGTTCATCGGGCAGCTCCACCGCTAACGGCACGTAGACAGCACCGATCCGCAATGTCGCCAGTACCGCAACGGCATAGTCGATTCCGCGCGGCGCGAATATCGCAAGTGCATCGCCGCGGCCCAGGTCGTGCGCATCGAGTTCCTGCGCCAGCGCCTCGACCCGCTGTTCGAGCTCGCCGCGCGAGATTCGCGCGTGCTCGTCGATCAAGGCAAGCGCGTCCGGCGCCTGCATCGCCAGCACACGGATCTGCGCATGAGCAGCGCCATCGAATGTCCGTTCCGGCTCCGCGCTCGACGCCTCCGGCGGTGTTGCGGGCGCCGGATTTGACTGCAGCGGCAGGTCGGAAATCCTCTCCGACGGATCGACGACTGCCGCCTCCAGCAGGCTTAGGAAGGCGCGGTTGAAACGGGCGATGGTCGCCTCTTCGAACAGCGAGGTGCGGTACGACCATTTCAGGACCAGGCGCTCTCCGACCACACGCGTGTACAGGGTCAGATCGGCCTTGGACAGGTCTTCTGCATCATCGCCTTGCAACGGCGACACTTCCAGATCTTCCGGCGACTCCGGTGACGGCGCGCTGGCCTCGAAACCGTTGATCAGAATTTGCACCAACGGCTGATGGCTCAGGCTGCGCTCGGGTCTGAGCTCGTCGACAAGCATGTCGAAGGGAATATTCTGGTGGCTGTGTGCATCGAGCAGCACCTGCCGGTTGCGGCGTAGCAGTTCGATGAATTCCGGATCGCCAGACAGATCCGAACGCAGGACCACGGTGTTGATGAACAGTCCGACCAGTCCCTCGAGTTCGTGGCGTTCACGCCCGGCCATCGGCATGCCAACAACGATGTCGCTCTCGCGACCGATCCGGCGCAATAGCACGGTAAAAACACTGTGCAGCAGTGCGAACAAGGTGGCATCGTGCTGCCTGCAAAACGCGCGCAGGGCCGCGGTCCACGGCGCGTCCAAGACCTCGAACAAGGCGCGACCGGCAAAGGATTGGCGCGCCGGGCGTGGCCGGTCCAGCGGCAGGCCGTGCAGGACCGGCAGCCCGGCCAACTGCTTGGTCCAGTACGCCAGTCCACCGGCTTGGGCCTGCTGCGCCAGTTCGAGGCGTTGCCACGCGGCATAGTCGGCGTACTGAATCGGCAACGGTGGCAGCGCAGCCGGTTCGCCACGCCGATGTGCGGTGTAGCTGGCGAGGCATTCGCGTACCAGCACCTCGTTGGACCAGCCGTCGGAAGCGATGTGGTGCAGGGTCAGCAACAAGGCGTGGTCCTCGCTGCCCAGGCGGACCAACGTGCAGCGCAACGAAGGATCGCGCTCCAGGTCGAAGCCGCGCCGCGCCTGCCCACGTGCCAGCGAGGCCAGCTCGCGTTCGCGCTCCGCGGCGGCTAGCGCCGTCAGATCGACACGCTCGATGCGCAGCGGACGTGCAGCGTGTACGACCTGTACGGCGCCATCGTCGACGGCATGGTAGGTCGTGCGCAGTATTTCGTGGCGCTCGACCACGCTGTCCAGCGCCGTCTGCAGCGCGACCGGATCGAGCGCACCACGCAAGCGCAGCTGCATCGGCATGTTGTACTGGGCGCTGTCGCCTTCCAGACGATCGATGAACCACAACCGCTGCTGTGCGTAGGACAGCGGCAGCGGCTGCGAGCGGTCGGCCCCGGGGATCGTCTCGGCGGCTGTCTCCGGAATCGCCTCCAGCGCCGCCGCGAGGGCCTGCAGGGTCGGGTGTTCGAACAACATGCGCACAGGCACCCGCCGTCGCAGCAGCTTGCTGGCTTCGCCGACCACGCGCATCGCCATTAGCGAATGACCGCCCAGCTCGAAGAAATGGGCGCCGCGACCGATCGGTGCGAGTCCGAGGACACGCTCCCAGATCGCCGCCAGCTCTCGTTCTATGGGGGTCTCCGGCGCTGCCGAGTCGTCCCGGGAGCGTTCCGGCGCCGGCAGGCGTTTGCGGTCGAGCTTGCCGTTGGCTGTCAGCGGCAGGCTCTCCAGGGGTACGTAGACCGACGGCTGCATGTACGTCGGCAAGCGCGACGTGGCCACCGCGCGAAGCGCCTCCTCCCAGCCCTCGCC
>NZ_JBEGGL010000007.1:0-161285 GCF_040203315.1 Xanthomonas sp. WHRI 8393
AGCGAGCCGGCCATATTAGCAGGCTTTTCATCTTCGTCAACCCCTCGTGAAGAGGAAGTTGCCGCCGCTGCACTTCAATCCGCCGTAGCGTCTTTCCGTGTAGCGAGCCGCCCATCATAGCCGGCTTTTCCGTTTCGTCAACACCCTAAATCAGGGAATTTTCGAACCCTTTCCGCTCTGGTTCCGCGTTTGCGGGTCCGTTGCGTCGGGGGAGGCGAACTATAGGCCCAAGCGGAGCATTTGGGAAGGGTTTTGTGAAAAAAATTTCACGATCTGCTTCTCTGCTGCAACGGCACGCCCTGGTAGTGCGTTATGGCAAGCCGCCGATCCGACTCAGGCGTTACACCCCTCTTTATATAGAGGTCACCGCGCAGCGGGGTTGCCGCTATGCAGCAACCTCGCGGCAGCTCAGCCGCCGACCAGCGCCACACGGGCGAAATTGCGTTTACCTACCTGGATGACGCCTTCGAAACCTGGCCCGAACTGGCGTGCCGGATCTTCGACCACTTCGCCATCGATCTTGACCGCTCGCTCCTTGAGCTTGCGCGTAGCTTCCGAATTACTCGGCGTCAGGCCGGCTGCGGTGAGCAGGCTTGCGATGCGCAGACCTTCGGCCGGTACAGCGACCTGCTGCAGCGGCAACAGACTGGTGTCGCCCTGCCCTGTCACTACCGCGTGCCAGCCGGCAATGGCCTGCTCTGCGGTAGCAGCGTCGTGGAAACGTGCGGTGAGTTCGCGTGCCAGCCGCAATTTGACCTCACGCGGGTGCAGTTCACCCGAGGCGACCTGCGCCTTCAGGCGCTCTGCTTCGGCCACGCTGATGTCGAAAGACAGCAGATCGATCCAGCGCCAGGTCAGCTCGTCGCCGATCTTCATGGTCTTGGTGACGATGTCGATGGCCGGCTCGTTGATGCCGATGTAGTTGCCCAGCGACTTGGACATCTTGGCCACGCCGTCCAGGCCTTCCAGCAGCGGCATCGTCAGCACGACCTGCGGAGCCTGGCCGTAGTGCTCCTGCAGGCCACGGCCCATCAACAGGTTGAACTTCTGGTCGGTACCGCCCAGTTCGACGTCCGCCTTCAGGGCGACCGAGTCGTAGCCCTGCACCAGCGGATACAGGAATTCGTGGATGGCGATCGGCTGCTGGCCAGTGAAGCGCTTGGCGAAGTCGTCGCGCTCGAGCATGCGCGCCACCGTGTGCTGCGCGGACAGCTTGATCATGTCCGCCGCGCTCATCTGGCCGAACCACTCGGAGTTGAAGCGCACCTCGGTGCGTTCGCGGTCCAGGATCTTGAAGACCTGCTCCTCATAGGTACGCGCGTTGGCCAGCACATCGTCGCGGCTCAGCGGCTTGCGGGTGACGTTCTTGCCGCTCGGGTCGCCGATCATGCCGGTGAAGTCACCGATCAGGAAGATCACCTGGTGCCCGAGCTGCTGGAACTGCCGCATCTTGTTGAGCAACACGGTGTGGCCCAGATGCAGATCCGGCGCGGTGGGATCGAAACCGGCCTTGACCCGCAGGGGCACACCTGATTTCAGTCGCGCTTCGAGCTGATCGAGCTTGAGGATCTCCTCGGTGCCGCGACCGATGAGTGCGAGGGATTCTTCGATAGTGGCCAACCACAGACTCCAGCGGCGTTTGCCGTCAACAACGTGAACGATGTTAAACGCGGGTTAATTCCGCGCCAAATGAAAATGTTGAACAGGCTCAATGGTTTGACGCGCTGTTACAGGCTGTCTATGGTACCGGCGATTGGGCTCGCACTTCGAGCCAGCGAGGAATTTGAACGATGCAGAACTCAGAGCAGGGCCGTGCACGCAAGCGGCGCTTTCACGAACGCCTCCACGTCCTTCACGACACTGCCCTGCATCGCAAGCTCAAGGCGCATCTCCCGGCGGCGTTCAACGACCGGTG
This sequence comes from Xanthomonas sp. WHRI 8393, assembly GCF_040203315.1. Classification (NCBI taxonomy): domain Bacteria; kingdom Pseudomonadati; phylum Pseudomonadota; class Gammaproteobacteria; order Lysobacterales; family Lysobacteraceae; genus Xanthomonas; species Xanthomonas sp. WHRI 8393. Next base: position 1,916 of record NZ_JBEGGL010000007.1, read on the forward strand.
GACACGCCGTCATTGGATCCATGCCAGCCTGTTCGCGACCATCGGTGCGCTGGTGGCCACGATCGTGCCGGGCTTCTCCAATGCCATCGATACCCCGCTGTCCAGCCATTCCACGCTGGCCTTGCCGCTGCCGCCGTTGGTGCCGAGCCGCAAGCAACTGGCGCCGAGCACCGATTGGGAAATTCTGCAGGTCAAGTCCGGGCAGACGCTGAGCACCTTGTTCGGCGAGTTGGGAATCCCGACCGCGGTGATGTACCAGGTACTGGCGCATCCGGGCACCAAGGAGGCGCTGACCAAGCTGCGTCCGGGCGCCGAGATTGCCTTCGATATGCCGACGCCGGGCGAGTTGCGCGCATTGCGCTTCGACCGCGACGACAGCCACCGCGTGGAGCTGCGCCTGCTGGGCGACAGCGTGCGCGAGAACGTCACCGAGCGGGCGACCACCACGCGCACGGTGGTGGCGAGTGGGGAAATCAGCAGCTCGCTGTACGCCTCGGCCGGCAAGTCGGGGTTGTCGCCGGCAGCGGTGGCGGTCATGACCGACGAGATCTTCAAGTACGACATCGACTTCGACAAGGATCTGCAGCCGGGCGATCGTTTCAGCGTGGTGATGGACGAAACCTGGCGCGAGGGCGAGCGGATCAATACCGGCGACATCCTGGCAGCGACCTTTACCACCGGCGGCAAGACCTACACCGGCTTCCGCTTCGAGCGTGCCGGCAAGCCGGCCGAGTATTTCGACATCACCGGCCGGCCGTTGAAGAAGAGCTTCATCCGCATGCCGGTGGCCTACAGCCGCATCAGCTCGACCTTTGGCGCACGCAAGCATCCGGTGCTGGGCACCATGCGCATGCACAAGGGCGTGGACTACGCGGCAGCCTCGGGCACGCCGATCATGGCTGCCGGCGATGCGCGGGTGGTGTTCGTCGGCACCCAGCGCGGCTACGGCAATGTGGTGATCCTGGACCACGGCAGGAACTTCAGCACGCTGTATGGGCATATGTCGCGCTTCGGCAAGATCAAGGCCGGCCAGCGCATCAACCAGGGCACGGTGATCGGCTATGTCGGCATGACCGGCCTGGCGACCGGCCCGCATCTGCATTACGAATTCCGCGTTGCCGGGCAGCAGCGCAACCCGATGTCGGTGACCATGCCGCCGCCCGAGCCCTTGCAGGGTGCCGAGCTGGCCGCCTTCCGCGCGCAGACGGCGCCGGCGCTGGCGCGTATCGAAGGCATGGAGAAGTTGATCTACGCCGACGCCGGCAAGCCCGCCAAGGGCAAGCCGCGCGGTTGAGTGGCGGCGGCTGACTCCTCAGCCGCCGACATGGCCATCGCCGGTCGGATGGCTGCGGAGCGGTTCGCGAAGGGTTGAGCTCACGCGATATCCCGGCCAGCGCCGGGGTAAGGCTGCCTACAAGTGAGAACCCGGACGCCGATGCGACAGTCGGCGCTGCCGGTGCAGCGCTGACTGACGAGCGTAGAGCCGATTGGCCTCACCGCGAGGCATGCCGGGGCGGTTGACTCTCCCACCCCGGCTGCACAAGCTGCATGACCACTGCGCAACTGGCTCTGGCATGTCTGCTCCGGAACACCTGGAATCCCCGATCTACCTGGGCCTGATGTCGGGCACCAGCGCCGATGGCATCGATGCCGCACTGGTGCGCTTTGCCGATGACAGCCATCGCCGCTGCGAACTGGTTGCCGGCACCACCGTGGCCTGGGAGCCGCAACTGCGCGACACGCTGGTGATGCTGGGCCAGGGCGCCGACGTGATCGCCATCGATGCGCTTGGACACCTAGATGCGCAGGTGGGGCTGGCGTTTGCGGCCGCGGCCAATCAACTGATCCGCGACAGCGGCGTCGCGCGTGGGCGCGTTCGCGCGATCGGCTCGCATGGGCAGACCATTCGGCATCGCCCCAAGGCCGATCCGGCCTTTACCTGGCAGATCGGCGATGCCAGCCGGATTGCCGAGCACACCGGCATTACCACGGTGGCCGATTTCCGCCGTCGCGATGTGGCTGCCGGCGGTCAGGGCGCGCCGCTGATGCCGGCCTTTCATCTGGCCATGCTGGGCACGGGCGATGAAGACCGCGCGGTGCTCAATCTGGGCGGCATCGGTAACCTGACGCTGATCCCGCGCGATGGCGCGGTGCTGGGCTTCGATACCGGGCCGGCCAATGCATTGCTGGACAGCTGGTGCCAGCAGCATCGCGGCACGGCGTTCGATGCCGACGGTGCGTTCGCCGCCAGCGGGCGCGTCGATACCCCACTGCTGCAGGCGTTGCTGGCCGACCCGTGGTTTGCGCTGGCGCCGCCCAAGAGCACCGGGCGCGAGCAGTTCCATCTGGACTGGGCGATGCAGGCGATGCGGTCGCTGGGAGACGTGGCGCTGTCTGCGGCCGATGTGCAGGCGACCCTGCTCGAACTGACCGCGGCCAGTGTCGCAGACGCGTTGCTGCGGCTGCAGCCCGATACCCGCCGGGTGCTGGTGTGCGGTGGCGGGGTGCGCAATCCGGTATTGATGGCACGACTGGCGGCGCGACTGCCGGGCGTGGTGGTGGAATCCAGCGCGCGGCATGGGCTGGATCCGGACTATCTGGAGGCGATGGGGTTCGCATGGTTGGCCGCGGAGCTGCTCGCAGGCCGGGCCGCCAATCTGCCGTCGGTGACCGGGGCGGCCGGGCCGCGGTTGCTGGGGGCGATCCATCCGGCGTGACAGGCCTGGATCAGTTGCGAGCGCCCGCAGTCGCAGCATCCTCGCGCCGGATGGATTCGCACGCGAGGCAGCGCTGGCTGACCGTTTGCAGCTACGGACTATTCCCCGCCGGCAGCGCCTTGAGCGCGGCAATCGCTTCGGCCAGGGCATCGACTTCCGGGTGTTGCAGGCCGCCGGTGACTTCGTATTCGCTGGCGAACAGGCCCTGTTCGAGCAGATGCATCACGGTCTGGTGCTGGGTCCAGCCGCGAGCGACGGAGATGCGACGGATCCTGTCCACCAGCAATGGATCGATGTCCCGCAACACCAGATCGGTCATGCCCTGCCTCGTGCACTGCGCTGCCCCGCCTGCATCATCGGCAACCTTGGCGGCCGTTTCAATCCGGGCGCCCATCGCGGGCATCCAGCCGCGGCCACAGCCAGGCGAGCAGGGCCAGCGTGGGAACCACGGTTAGGGCGCTGAGGATGAAGAAGGTGCTGTAGGAGGTGGCCTCGACCAGGAACCCGGACACACCGCCGGCGAATTTACCCGGCAAATTGGCCAGCGACACCAGCAAGGCGTACTGGGTGGCGGTGAAATTGCGATTTGTCAGCGATGACATGAAGGCCACCAGCACGGTACCGGCGAACCCCTGGAACAGATTGTCGGCACTGAGTGCGGCGTAGAACGCCCACAATTTGCCAGGGTTCTGCGCCATCAACAAAAACGCCAGGTTGGACAGCGCCACGCCCAGGGCGGCCACCAGCAGCATGCGACGGAAGCCGAACGCCGCCACCGCCGCACCGCCGGCGAACGCGCCGACGATGCCCATCCACACGCCGAACAGCTTGGACACCGTGGCGATGTCGGCCTTGGTGTAGCCCGAATCCAGATAGAACGGCCCGGCCATCACGCCGATCACCTGATCCGGGAACTTGAACAGGCCGACAAATGCCAGCAGGACGATGCCCAGCGCCAGCCCATTGCTGGAGAAGAAACTGGAAATGGGCTGCCAGAATGCGCCGGCTACGTCGATGCGACGCACCACCGTGACCAGCGGCCGGTCCGGCTCGCGGCATACCAGGGTGGTGATGATCGGCAGCAGCATCAGCGCCGACATGGCCAGGTACGCCGAAGTCCAGTTGAGGTATTCGGCCAGATACAGCGCCCCGGCGCCACCGAGGATCAGGCCGATCCGATAGCCCAGAGTGTAGGTCGCCGCCAAGGCGGCCTGCGCGGTATCTGGGGCAATTTCGATGCGGTAGGCATCCACCACCGAATCCTGCGTGGCGCCCCAGAACGAGGCGAACAGCACCCAGGCGACCAGGCCGGTGACACTCATGTCCGGGCGCGAAAACGCCAGTGCGAACAGGCCGGCAGTGACGCCGAGTTGCGAGACCAGCAGCCAGGAACGCCGGCGGCCCAGAAACGCGGTGATCGGGAACGCATAGCGGTCGATCAGCGGAGCCCACAGGAACTTGAGCAGGTAAAAAAAGCTTGCCAGGCTGATCAGACCGATGCTGCCCAGATCCAGCCCGACGTCGCGCAGCCGGGTGGACAGGGTCTGCGAGGCGATCAACAGAAACGGCAGACCGCTGCCGAAACCCAGCAGTGCCATGGTTGCCGCCGATGGCGTGGCGAAGGCCTGCCGGATGCCGCGCAGTCCTTTGTAGTTGGGTACAGGCTTGGTCATGCGCGTGGCCGCTGGGAACGGGTGCTGATTGTTGCCGGGCGGGCAGTATCGCTAGCCGCTGCACGGATTGACCTGCCGGAAACGCATGATTGGCTCCATGAAGGATCCATCGCCATCAGGCCGCGGCCAGGCACAGCCTGCACGCACTCGACGTTGATCTCCATGGGGTGGCTAGAAGCACACCGCTGGGGGGCCTGGCCAACCGTCCCCATGCTCGTCTCTGCCAGCCGCGCGCCCTCACTCACTCCGCGTAATCCACGATGTACGGCGCGTGGTCGGAGAAGCGCTGCTCGCGGTAGATGGAGCAGGCCTTCACCTTGTCGCGCAGGCCGGGGGTGACCAGTTGGTAGTCGATGCGCCAACCGACGTTGTTGGTGCGCGCCGCGCCGCGGTTGCTCCACCAGGTGTATTCCTGGCCCTGGGGATGCAGCACGCGGTAGGTATCGACCCAGCCGCGGCCGCTGGCGGCGTTGGCGTCTTCCAGCGCATCGGCACACAGGCCGTTGAGCCAGTCGCGCTCGGGCGGCAGGCAGCCGGAATTCTTCTGGTTGGACTTCCAGTTCTTGATATCCAGCGCCGAGCGCACGATGTTCCAGTCGCCGCACAGCACGTACTGCCGGCCACTGGCCAGCCACTGTTCCAGGATCGGCCGCAGCCATTCCATCACCTGGAACTTGTAGCCCTGGCGCAACTCGCCTGAGGAGCCGGATGGAATATAGAAGGACACCACGCTGAGGTTGCCGAAGCGCGCTTCGACATAGCGGCCTTCTTCGTCGAACTCGGGCCAGCCCAGCGCGGTGCGCACTTCATCGGGCTCGTGCCTGCTGTAGATGGCCACGCCGCTGTAGCCCTTCTTGGTGCTGGCGTCGCGGAACCAGGCCTTGTAGCCGCTGGGCAGGAACTTGGGACCGGCCAGCTGATGCTCCTGGGCCTTGGTCTCCTGCACGCACAGCACGTCGGCGTCCTGGTCGGCGAACCACTCGAAGAAACCCTTGGTGACGGCCGAGCGCAGGCCGTTGGCGTTGAAACTGATGATGCGCATGAATGAAGAGCCGGGATTCGGGAATGGGGATTGGAGATTCGGGAAAGCGTACCGCATCAGCGGATGCCGCAAGGCGCGACCGGCTATGCTTTCCAATCCCGAATCCCCATTCCCCAATCTCGTCACCATGACCGACCACCGCACCCGTTTCCTGCAGCTGGCCCTGGGCGCCGATGCCCTGCGCTTTGGCGAGTTCACGCTCAAGTCCGGGCGGCTCAGCCCGTATTTCTTCAATGCCGGGCGCTTCGATTCGGGCGCCAAGACTGCGCAGCTGGCGCAGTGCTACGCCGATGCGATCGACGCGGCTGGGGTGGAGTTCGACCTGTTGTTCGGGCCGGCCTACAAGGGCATCCCGCTGGCGACCGCGCTGGCCTGCGCCTATGCCGGGCGCGGGCGCGACCTGCCGCTGGCGTTCAACCGCAAGGAAGCCAAGGACCATGGCGAGGGCGGCAGCCTGATCGGTGCGCCGCTTGAGGGCCGCAAGGTGTTGATCGTCGACGACGTGATCACCGCCGGCACCGCGATCCGCGAGGCGCTGGGCATCATCCGTGGCGCCGGCGGCATTCCGTCCGGGATCGTGGTGGCGCTGGACCGGCAGGAGATCGCCTCCGAGCAGGATCGCCGCTCGGCTGCGCAGGCGGTGGCGGCCGAGGCCGGCATCCCGGTGATCGCGGTGGCCAACCTGGGCGACCTGCTTGCTTTTGCGGCAGGAAACGCCGACCTTGTCGGCTTCCGGGAACCGCTGCTGGCCTATCGTGGCCGCTACGGCACCGACACCACAGGCTGACGGCAGGCGACAGGGGGCTGCGATGATGCCGAGACACACCCGTTTGGCGTTACTCGCCGCCGTTGCGGCAGCCGTGGCCGCCGCGCCTGCCATCGCGCAGGACAAGCCGGCCGCGAAGAAGCTGTATTGCTGGAACCAAAACGGCGCCCGGGTGTGCAGCGATACGCTGCCGCCGGAGGCGGTCAATCAGGCGCGTGACGAATTCAACGCCAAGAGCGGCCTGCGCAGCGCCGAGGTGCAGCGCGCCATGAGCAGCGACGAGCGCGCCGCAGCAGCCGCCAGCGAGCAGCAACGCCAGGCCGACCTGGCCGCCGAGCAGATGCGCCAGCGCACCGACCAAGCGATGTTGATGTCCTACCAGAGCGAGGACGACCTGCGCCGGGTCTTCAACGAGCGCATCGCCATCGTCGACAACAACATCCACACCGCGCGCTTCAACGTGACCAGCCTGCGCGAAGGGCTGGCCAGCATGCTGCGCAGCGCCGGCGACCGCGAACTGGCCGGCCAGGCGGTGGCCGACAAGCTGGCCGCCGACATCCAGCAACGCCATCGCGAACTGATGGCGCAATTGCGTCTGCAGACCAGCTTCGAGCAGCAACGGGTGGCGCTGGACGGCGAGATCGCCGACATCCTGCAGCGCTATCGGGCGATGAAGGAGCCGCCGGCCGGCGCGGCGCCAACCGGCTGACCGGCGCAGCCGTCATTCCCGCCCGTGCAGCGCACTGCGGCGGGCGGCATTTCCCGATCCGACGCCCTGCCCGCATAATGGCCGGTCTTACTCCCTGCCCACGAGGCTCTCCCGCATGGCCCGGATCATCGCCATTGCCAACCAGAAAGGCGGCGTCGGCAAGACCACGACCGCGGTCAATCTGGCGGCCGGCCTGGCGCGCGCGCCCAAGCGTGTGTTGCTGGTGGATCTGGACTCGCAGGGCAACGCGACCATGGGCAGCGGCATCGACAAGCGCGACGTGGCCGCCTCGACCTGCGACCTGTTGCTGGGCGAAAACACCGCCGCCGAAATCCGCGTCACCGCGCCGGAAGGCTTCGACCTGCTGCCGGGCAACATCGACCTGACCGCGGCCGAGATCCAGCTGATGGATCAGGGCGAGCGCGAGCAGCGGCTCAAGCGCGCCCTGGCGCCGATCCGCGACGAGTACGACTTCATCCTGATCGACTGCCCGCCGGCGTTGTCGCTGCTGACGCTCAATGCCCTGACCGCGGCCGATTCGATCATCGTGCCGATGCAGTGCGAGTACTACGCGCTGGAAGGACTGACCGCGCTGCTGGAAACCATCGAGGCGTTGCGCGCCAACCTCAATCCGGCGCTGGAAATCGAAGGCGTGCTGCGCACGATGTTCGATATCCGCAACAACCTGGCCAATGCGGTGTCGGCCGAGCTGACCGAGCATTTCGGCGACAAGGTGTTCCGCACCATCGTGCCGCGCAACGTGCGCCTGGCCGAGGCGCCCAGCCATGGCCAGAGCATCGTCGGTTACGACCGCACCTCGCGCGGTGGCGTGGCCTACCTGGGGCTGGCCGGCGAAATCGTGCGCCGCCAGAACGACCGCAACAAGGCCTACCGGCCCGTGGAGACCGTCTGATGAATAAGCCGATCCCCGCAAAGAAGCGCGGCCTGGGCCGTGGCCTGGAAGCGCTGTTGGGGCCGAAGGGCGCGGCCGCCGCCGCGGCGCCGAGCGTGGCCAGCGAGGAGGCCTTGCAGCCGGGCGACAGCCTGCGCCGGTTGCCAGTCACCCAGTTGCAGCCGGGCAAGTACCAGCCGCGCAAGGAGATGGACGAGGTCAAGCTGGCCGAGCTGGCGGAGTCGATCAAGGCGCAGGGGGTGATCCAGCCGATCGTGGCGCGCGAGCTGGCACCGGGGCAATTCGAGATCGTGGCCGGTGAACGTCGCTGGCGCGCCTCGCAGCTGGCCGGGCTGAGCGAAGTCCCGGTGGTGGTGCGCGAGCTGGACGACCGCACCGTCATCGCGATGGCGCTGATCGAGAACATCCAGCGCGAAGACCTCAACCCGCTGGAAGAAGCGCAGGCGCTGCAGCGCTTGATCGACGAATTTTCGCTGACCCACGCCGAGGCCGCCGGTGCGGTGGGCCGCTCGCGCGCATCGGTGTCCAACCTGCTGCGGCTGCTGGAGTTGCCGGTGGCGATCCGCGTGCTGCTGGAAACCCGCCGCCTGGAAATGGGCCATGCGCGGGCGCTGCTCACCCTGGCGCCGGAGCTGGCCAGCAAGCTGGCGCAAGAAGCGGCCGACCAGGGCTGGTCGGTGCGCGAGGTCGAACACCGTGCGCAGCAGTTTGCCGCCGGCAAGGTGCCCGGTGCCCTGCGCAAGGGCAAGCCGGCCGCCGCTGCGCCGCAGGCCGATATCGCCTCGCTGGAGACCGAACTGTCCGAATCGCTGGGTACCAAGGTGGTGTTCAACCACGGCCGAGGCGGCAAGGGCAAGCTGGTGATCCACTACACCGACCTGGACACGCTGGACGGCGTGCTCGAACGCCTGCGCCTGCAGCGCAGCTGAGCCTGTGCACCCGCACCAGGAGCATCCCCGGCAATGAATCCCGCCAAGGTCGATCGCAAGCACCTGCTGCATCTGACCGACCTGCCGAACGTGGGGCCGGCCTGCGAAAAGGATCTGCAGCGGATCGGCATCCGGGTTGCCGCGCAACTGCGCGGTCGCGATGCCTACGACATGTATGCGCAGCTGTGTCTGTGCACCGGCGTGCTGCACGACCCCTGCGTGATCGACGTGTTCCTGTCGATCACGCGCTTCATGCAAGGCGAGGCGCCACGGCCCTGGTGGGCGTTCAGCGCCGAACGCAAGGCAACCCTGGCCAGCGAAGCACCGCTCAGTCTGGGGTGAGTGCGCGCATGCGATCAGGTGCGGCCATCAACCGGAGCAACCCATGAGCACTGAAGACGGCCAGATCAGCCCCGGCGGCAGCACGCTGATGCTGCACGCGCAGGAAAAGGCATTCGAGCCGGCACACGGCGGCGACTGCATCGAGCAGATCAGCGCACATATCGAGCAGCACCTGGGGCCGATCTCGGCCGTGCTGCACGAAATCATTTCCGACGCCGTGCATCTGGACGTACATGTGGTGCCCGCCACCGCGGATGTCCCGTACCTGCGGCTGGTGACCTCGGGCATGAGCGACCGGCCGATGACCCTGCCCGAGGGCGTGGAAGCGCCGCAGTACATGGAGCTGATGCTGAGCCTGCCCGCCGATTGGCCGATGGACCAGCGCGACTTCGAAGACCCGCGCCACTACTGGCCGGTCCGCCTGCTCAAGACCCTGGCCCGGCTGCCGCACAAGTTCGAGACCTGGCTGGGCTTCGGCCACACCATTCCCAATGGCCACCCGGCCGAACCCTACGCACCCGGCGTGCGCTTCGATGGCGCCATCGTGCTGCCGCCGGTGAGCACGCCCGAGGGATTTGCGCGCCTGGCCATCGATGCCGACAAGACCATCGTGTTCATGACGGTGGTGCCGCTGTATCCGGAGGAGATGGCGCTGAAACTGAAGGACGGCAGCGATGCGCTGCTGGATCGCTTCGATGCCAAGGGGATTGGGGACATCATTGCGCTCGATCGCGTCAACGTCGCCAAAAAGCGCTTCGGGCTGTTCTGAGCGCCACCTGCCCGCCCGCTTCCGATATCTCCAGGACCACTGCAATGACCATTCTCGTCACCGGCGCCGCCGGTTTCATCGGGGCCTACACCTGCCGCGCGCTGGCTGCGCGCGGTGAATCGGTGGTGGGCCTGGACAACTACAACAGCTATTACGACCCGCAGCTCAAACGCGACCGGGTGGCGGCGCTGTGCCCGGGCATCGACATCCGCACGCTGGACCTGACCGACCGCGACGGTCTGGCCGCGTTGTTCGACCAGATCCGGCCCACGCGCGTGGTGCATCTGGCCGCGCAGGCGGGGGTGCGTTACTCGTTGGAAAACCCGTCCGCCTACGTCGACAGCAACCTGGTCGGCTTCGTCAACATGCTCGAACTGTGCCGGCATCGGGGCGTGCAGCACCTGGTGTATGCCTCGAGCAGTTCGGTGTACGGCGACTCGGCCACCCCGCCGTTTTCCGAAGACCAGCGCGTGGACCAGCCGCGCTCGCTGTATGCGGCGACCAAGGCCGCCAACGAACTGATGGGCTACACCTATGCGCAGCTGTACGGCCTGCGCGCGACCGGGCTGCGGTTCTTCACCGTGTACGGGCCGTGGGGCCGGCCGGACATGGCGCCGCTGATCTTCAGCCGCGCGGTGCTGGCGGGGCGGCCGATCGAGGTGTTCAACCACGGCAGGATGCAGCGCGACTTCACCTTCGTCGACGACATCGTGGCCGGCGTGCTGGGCGCGCTGGACGCGCCCAGCGGCGAGCCAGTGCCGCACCGGGTGTTCAACCTGGGCAACCACACCCCGGTGGAGCTGGAATACTTCATCGACGTGATCGCCCAGGCCGCCGGGCGCCCGGCCGAGAAGGTCTACCGGCCAATGCAGCCGGGCGACATGATCCGCACCATGGCCGATACGCAGCGCGCACACGCCGCCTTCGGCTTCGAGCCGGCCACCCCGGTCGAGCACGGCCTGCCGCAGGTGGTGGACTGGTGCCGCAGTTATTTCGGTGAGCGCGCCTAAGGCACAGGTTCGCTTCATGCCTGACTCAGACAGTCAGGGCACAATGCGCGATCTTTTTCGCTCAGCCTTCATCTGGCACCACGAATCCATGAGCCAACCCCAGCTTTCCGTCGTCGTCCCGGTGTTCAACGAGCGCGACAACGTCGCCGCCCTGGTCGGCGAAATCGTCGCCGCCTTGCGCGGGCTGGTGGCGTTCGAGATCGTCTATGTCGACGACCACTCGCGCGACGACACCCTGGCGGTGCTGCAAGGCCTGAAGACCACCACGCCGGAACTGCGCGTGTTGCATCACGTCACCCAGAGCGGCCAGAGCACGGCGGTGCGCAACGGCGTCAAGGCCGCGCGTGCGAGCTGGATCGCCACGCTCGACGGCGACGGCCAGAACGACCCAGCCGACATTCCCAAGCTGCTGACCGCCCGCGCCAGTGCCGAGCCGCAGGTGAAGCTGTTCGCCGGCTGGCGGGTCAACCGCCAGGATTCGGGGTCCAAGCGCTGGGCCAGCAAGTGGGCCAACGCGATCCGTTCGCGCATGCTGCACGACAACACCCCCGATACCGGCTGTGGCATCAAGCTGTTCGAGCGCGAGGCGTTCCTGGACCTGCCCTACTTCGATCATATGCACCGCTATCTGCCGGCGTTGATGCAGCGCGCCGGCTGGCGCACGGTGAGCGTGCCGGTGCATCACCGCCATCGCACCGCCGGCGTGTCCAAGTACAACAACCTCAATCGCGCGCTGGTCGGCATCCGCGACCTGCGCGGCGTGGCCTGGTTGATCACCCGCAGCAAGCGCACCGTGGTGCAGGAGCGCTGATGGAACTGCATTGGCTGGATCAACCGCTGACCTGGCTGTACTGGACCGGGCTGCATGTCACCGGCTGGAAGCTGATCGGCTATGTGGGCGCACTGATGTTCGGCGGCCGCTGGCTGGTGCAATTCGTCGCTTCCAAGCGCGCCGGCAAGCCGGTGATCCCGCGCATGTTCTGGTACATGAGCGTGGTCGGCAGCCTGATGACGCTGAGCTACTTCGTGTTCTCGGCCAAGCAGGATTCGGTGGGCGTGCTGCAGAACCTGTTTCCGGCGTTCACCGCGTTCTACAGCCTGTATCTGGATGTGAAGCATCGCGGCTGGAGGCGGGATCGGGCGGTGCATTGAGCTGGGATTGGGGAGTGGGGAGTGGGGATTCGTAAGTGCGGCACTCCCGCTCCACGTTTCCGGGCTTTGAGGCGATGCTGGCTGCGTAGCTGAGCTGGATTGAGCGTGCTGCACTGGCTCTGCTTTCAGTGGATAACGGCAGGGGCTCGCTAGCTGGGGTCAACGCGTTTTTTCGTACGTCGCGATGCGCTGGTTACCGACCTGGAATGAGGCGCGTGGCCAATGCCGCGGCTGTTTGCTCATCGGCATGCTGTGCCTATGTCCAGCGCGCTCCTCCATCGTCCGTTGTCCGGGTCGGCGCCGCTTGCGGCGCATTGGCACCTGCGGCTGGACACGCATCAGCAGGTGCCGTTGTTTGCCGACTGGCGTTGCGCGCGAGCGGCCGCGGCCAATCTTGCGGCGGCCGGTCATTGGCAGGGTGCGCAGTTGCTGTGCTGGGTGCTGCTGCCGGACAGTTGGTGTGCGCTGTTGCAGGCGCCGGGCAAGGCTGCGCTGCTGCAACTGGCTGCGGTCGCACGACAGGCGGCTGCCGAGGCGGTCAATCGCGCGCGCGGCCGTGGTGGGACGGTGTGGCAGCCGCAGATGCAGGCGTCGGCGCTTGCACCGACTGAGGACCATCGACAGTTCGCGCGCGCGCTGGTGGCGTTGCCATTACGCGCAGGGCTGGCCGCGCGGATCGGTGGGTATCCGTACTGGGATGCGGTCTGGCTGTTGCATGACCACGCTGCACACGGCGCCGCGATTGCAGCGCCGGATGATCGCGCACGTACGCCGGCTCCGGGAGGCAGGTGACCGTGATCGCGTGCATTCGTCTGGCTTGAGCCGGAAAGACTGACCCGCGTCTTCGCCTGTCAGCCTTGCGGGATATCTGTGCGAGCGATGTCTGCTCGATCAACATTTGACGTCCAGCGGCGCCTGCTCGATCAACGTCTGACGTCGAGCGGCGTCTGTTCGGGCGACGCCTGACGTCGACCGCCTACGCCTGTCGGAGCGGGCCGCGCGCTGCGGTGATGGCCTGCATCTGCCTGCGCCGAGCACGGTGTGGTCGGCAGCTGTGGCGACGCGACCTGCCCTGCCGGTACGCCGGCAGGGCAGTCGCCCGTGACGCACCGGCCGGTCAAAATTCCAGTGGATGATCCGGCAGCAGGGCCTGCAACTGGCTGCGGAACAACCCGCGAATCCGCTGCAGTGCGGCTTCGGTATCGGCCTCGAAGCGCAGCACCAGGATCGGCGTGGTGTTTGAGGCACGCACCAGGCCCCAGCCGTCGGCGAAGTCCGCACGCAGCCCGTCGATCGTCGACAGCCGCGCCGATTCGAACGGAGATTCCTCGCCAGCCTGGGCACGCTCGACAAAGCGCGCGACCAGCGCGTGCGCATCGCCGTCCACCGGCACCTTGATTTCAGGCGTGGACACGCTTTCGGGCAGGGCGTCCAACACCTCCGACGGGGTTTCCTCGCGCTGGGCCAGGATTTCCAGCAGGCGTGCGGCCGCATAGATGCCGTCGTCGAAGCCGTACCAGCGCTCTTTGAAGAAGAAGTGCCCGCTCATCTCGCCGGCCAGTTCGGCGTCGGTCTCGCGCATCTTGGCCTTGATCAACGAATGCCCGGTCTTCCACATCAACGGGCTGCCGCCGTTGCGCAGCACGTGATCGGACAACTTGCCGGTGCACTTGACGTCGTAGATCACCAGCGCGCCGGGATTGCGCTGCAGCACATCGGCGGCGAACAGCATCAGCAGACGGTCCGGGAACACCATGGCACCCTGCTTGGTGACCACGCCCAGACGATCGGCATCGCCATCGAAGGCCACGCCGATATCGGCATCGAAGCGCTGCACCATCTTGACCAGGTCGTCGAGGTTGTGCGGCTCGCTCGGGTCGGGATGATGATTGGGGAAGGTGCCGTCGATCTCGCAGTACAGCGGGATGACCTCGGCGCCGATCGCTTCTAGCAGGCGCGGTGCGATATCGCCGGCCACGCCGTTGCCGGCATCCACCACCACCTTGATCGGGCGGTCCAGCTGCACGTCGTCGGCGATGCGCTGGATGTAGGCGTCGCTGATGTCGCGCTGTTCCAGATCGCCAGGCGTTGCCGCGGTGTGCAGGCGGCCTTCGTTGATGCGCTGGTGCAGTTCGGCGATCGCCGCTCCGGACAGGGTCTCGCCACCGATCACGATCTTGAAGCCGTTGTAGTCGGGCGGATTGTGGCTGCCGGTGACCGCCACGCAGCTGCCGGCGCGTAGTTCGTAGGCGCCGAAGTACACCACCGGGGTGGGCGCCAGGCCGATGTCGATCACCTGGCAGCCGGCGCGGCGCAGGCCGTCGATCAGGCCATTGGCGAGCTCCGGGCCCGACAGCCGCCCATCGCGGCCGACCACCACCTCACGCAGGCCCTGCGCCTGCATCACGCTGCCGATGGCCTGGCCGATCAACGCGGCGACGCCGGGATTGAGATCCTTGCCGACCACGCCACGGATGTCGTAAGCGCGGAACATCTCGCTGGCGACCTGCACGGCCGGCACCAGCGCTGGCGGTGAGGGCGGCGCATCTGCGTCCAGCGGGCGCGCCTGGCTGGCGAGGCTGGCGTCGTGCTGCAGGCTCTGGCTGAAGGTGGGTTCGTCGGCGGTTGGCTCGCCGGCCACGCGGCGACGCGGCAAGGCGACGCGGCCACGGCTGGCCAGCACCAACAGCACGGCGATGACGAGCAGCAGCGCGGCCACGATCGCGCAGCCCACGGCGCCCAGACCCAGCGGGCCGTCATCGCGTTGTGGTACCGCGGCGGCCACGCGCAGGCCGCTGTTACCCAGGGGCCTGGCCAAAGTCTCGGCAGCATCGGCCAGCACCAGATCGCCCTGCTGGGCAACGTTGTAGCTGCCCTGGCGCAAGGCCAGGTACGCGCTGCCGGGCACTGCGATCGCATCCAGCGGGCCGGTCAGACGTAACAACGGCAGCCGCGCGTACGCCACCGCCGGTTGCGCGCCCAGGCGCACCGCTGCCGCTACGCCGAGACGGACCTGCTTGGCATCGCGCACCACGTGCACCTGCGCACGCTCGGCCACCAGTGCCGACTCGAGCAGGCTCAGCCGCGCGTAGCCGAAGTCCTTGGGATTGTCGTAGGCGGCAGCGAGGTCGCCGGACAGGACCTGCACATCCTCGGCGCCCTTGAAGCGCTCGCGGATGCTCGAAGCGGCCGCCAGCGCGTCGCCATTGGCCAACGCGGCGATGACCTGTGGCTGCTTGAGCACGGCGTCGAGCTGGCTGGCCTGCTGGGCCATGGCCCGGCTGATGTCCTGTACGGCGCGGTCGCGCGCCTGTTCCAGCTCCTGCGCAACCGCATCCTGGCGCCATTGCGTGTAGCTGCTCCAGCCGAACCAGGCAGCCAGCAGCACCAACACCCCCCCCAACACCGGACCACTCGTACGCACGCTGGACATCGACTGCCTGCGCTCGTTCGCCTTGCTCATGTGACGTCCCCCGTCAGCGCACGCCGGTGTGGCCGAATCCACCCGCTCCCCGCGCGCTGTCGACGAAAGTATCCACCACTTGCAAGCCCACGCGCACGATCGGCAGGATCACCAGCTGTGCGATGCGGTCGCCCGGCTCGATGGTGAAGGCCTCACGGCCGCGATTCCAGGTGCTGATCAGCAGCGGCCCCTGGTAATCGGCATCGATGAGCCCGGTGCCGTTGCCGAGCACGATGCCGTGGCGATGGCCCAGGCCCGAGCGCGGCAGGATCACCGCGCACAGCTGCGGGTCGGCCAGATGGATGGCGATGCCGCTGGGAATCAGCGCCGCATCGCCCGGTTCCAGCGTCATCGGCGCTTCCAGCGCGGCGCGCAGGTCCATGCCGGCGCTGGCGTCGGTGGCGTAGGCCGGCAGCGGCCACAGATCGCCAAAGCGCGGGTCGAGCAGCTTCACCTGCAGGGACTGGGTCGGGGTGCTCATGCCTGCAATCTCTCCGCGATCAGGGCCAACAGCTGGTCGGCCAATTCGGTCTTGCTGCTGCTGGGGAAGGCGCGCTCGCCGCCCTGCCAGTAGGCGGTGGCGGCGTTGTTGTCGCTTTCGAAGCCGCCGCCCTCGATCCCCACCTGGTTGGCGATGATCAGGTCCAGCCGCTTGGCGGCCAGCTTGCCACGCGCGTAATGCTCCACGTCGTGCGTTTCGGCGGCAAAGCCGACCACCAGCTTCAGCGCGCCGGTCTGCGCGGCGACCTCGGCCAGGATGTCCGGGGTGCGCACCAGCTCCAGGGTCAGCGTCTCGCCGGTCTTCTTGATCTTCTGCGCGACCACCCGCTTGGGGGTGTAGTCGGCCACTGCGGCGGCGCCGATGTAGATGTCGGCCGGGAACGCGCCCAGCACCGCATCGCGCATCTGCGCAGCCGAGCGCACGTCGATCCGCCGCACCCCGGCCGGGGTGGTCTGGTGCACCGGGCCGCTGACCAGTACCACGTCGGCGCCCTGGCTGGCAGCGGCAGCGGCCAGGGCATAGCCCATCTTGCCGCTGCTGCGGTTGCCCACGTAGCGCACCGGGTCCAGGTCCTCGAAGGTGGGGCCGGCGCTGATCACGATGCGCAGGCCGTCCAGTTGCGCGCTGCTGGGCACGAACGCCGGGGCGGCAGCAGCCTTGGAGGCGAGCGGCGCGGCGCTGCCGGCACCGCCGGCCAGGGCGGCGATGATCGCCGCCGGCTCGGCCAGCCGGCCGGGGCCGGACTCGCCTTCGGCCAGCGGGCCGTCCTCGGGACCGACCACGCGCACGCCGCGCGCGGACAGGGTCGCCACGTTCGCCTGCGTGGCCGGGTGCAGCCACATGCGGTGGTTCATTGCCGGGGCCACGGTCAGCGGCGCGGTGGTGGCCAGGCACAGCGTGCTGACCAGATCGTCGGCCAGGCCGTGCGCCAGCCGCGCCAGCAGGTCGGCGGTGGCCGGGGCGACGATCACCTGATCGGCCCAGCGCGCCAGTTCGATATGTCCCATCGCCTGCTCGGCGGCACTGTCCCACAGCGTGGTGCGGGTGGGCTGCCCGGACAGTGCCTGGAAGCTGAGCGGGGTGACGAATTGTTGCGCGCCGCTGGTCATGGCGACCTGCACCTGCGCACCGGCGTCGCGCAGGCGACGGACCAGTTCGAGCGATTTGTAAGCGGCAATGCCTCCGCCGACGCACAGCAGCAAGCGCTGTCCGTCCAGGGGGCGGGCCTGAGTGGAGCCGATCACGTCGGAGTCGTCCTACGGTTACAAGGACAACTAGATTAGCCGATGCCCCCGTCCGGCCTGATAGGCGTGAGCGATGAGCACCGGCAATCTCGCCATATGCACATTCACGACTGGCCCACCCACGAACGCCCGCGCGAGAAACTGCTGGCGCGCGGGGCACCTGCCCTGTCCGATGCCGAGCTGCTGGCGATCTTTGTCGGCTCCGGCCTGCGCGGCCAGGACGCCGTCCAGACCGGACGCAATCTGCTGCTGCGCCACGGCCCGCTGCGCGTGCTGCTGGATCACACGGCGCCCGCCCTGGCGCGCCTGCCCGGCCTGGGTCCGGCCTCGGCCTGCAAGCTCAGTGCGGCGCTGGAACTGGCGCACCGCCACCTGCTGAGCGCACTGGAACGCGGCGACGCGCTCAGCGACCCGCCCAGCGTCGGCCGCTACTTTTCGCAGCGGCTGCGTGCGCGCCCCTACGAGGTGTTCGCGGTGCTGTACCTGGACACTCGCCATCACGCCATCGCCTTCGAGGAAGTGTTCACCGGCACCATCGACGGGGCCGACATCCACACGCGCGAAGTGGTGCGGCGGGCGCTACTGCACAATGCCGCGGCGGTGATCGTCGGGCACAACCACCCTTCAGGCAATCCGGAGCCGTCCGAGGCCGACCGCGCGGTCACCCGGCGCCTGCTGGATGCGTTTGAGCTGGTGGATATCCGCCTGCTGGACCACTTCGTGATCGGCGACGGGCGTCCGGTCTCGCTGGCCGAGCGCGGCTGGCTGGGATGAGCGCGCGGCGGTGACCTGAACCGTCGGCCCGACCCCGGGGCGCGCGGTCGGGTAAAATCGGTGGTTTCGTTCCAAGCAGATCCCACGTGAAAGCCCAACTCCGCGCACTGATCGGCCAAGGCATTGAAGCCTTGCGCGCCAACGGCACCCTGCCTGCCGACACCCTGCCGCCGGATTTTGTGGTCGAGCGGCCCAAGACGCGCGAGCACGGCGACTTCGCCACCAATGCCGCGATGCTGCTGGCCAAGCCGGCGCGCAGCAACCCGCGCGCGCTGGCCCAGGCGCTGGTCGCCGCATTGCCGGCCAGCGACGACGTGGCCAAGGTGGAGATCGCCGGCCCGGGCTTCATCAACTTCCACCTCGCCCCCACCGCCTACCAGCGCGAAGTGGCGCATGTGCTCAAGCAGGGCCACGACTACGGCCGCGGGCTGGCCGGCAACGGCCGCTCGGTGGGCGTGGAATATGTCTCGGCCAACCCGACCGGCCCGCTGCACGTCGGCCACGGCCGCGCCGCGGCGATCGGCGACAGCCTGGCGCGCGTGCTCGATGCCAACGGCTGGAACGTCAAGCGCGAGTTCTACTACAACGATGCCGGCGTGCAGATCGAGAACCTGGCCCTGTCGGTGCAGGCGCGCGCGCAGGGGCTCACCCCCGACAGCGACGGCTGGCCGGAGAACGGCTACCGCGGCGACTACATCGCCGATGTGGCCACCGCCTACCTGGCTGGCGACACCGTCGACCTGGAAGGCCACCTGGTCACCGGCGGCAAGGACCCTGCCGATTTCGACGCGATCCGCCGCTTCGCCGTGGCCTACCTGCGTAACGAGCAGAACCACGACCTGGCCGCGTTCCGCGTCGATTTCGATATCTATTTCCTGGAAAGCTCGCTGTACAAGGATGGCAAGGTCGAAGAAGCGGTGCAGAAGCTGATCGCCTCCGGCCATACCTACGAGGAAGGCGGTGCGTTGTGGTTGAAGTCCACCGACTTCGGCGACGACAAGGACCGGGTGATGCGCAAGTCCGACGGCACCTACACCTACTTCGTGCCGGACGTGGCCTACCACCTGACCAAGTGGCAGCGCGGCTACGAGCGCGCGATCACCGAGCTGGGGGCCGATCACCACGGCTCGCTGACGCGCGTGCGCGCCGGCCTGCAGGCGCTGGAACTGGGCATCCCGCAAGGCTGGCCGGAATACGTGCTGCACCAGATGGTCACGGTGATGCGCGGCGGCGAGGAAGTGAAACTGTCCAAGCGTGCCGGCAGCTACGTCACCCTGCGCGATCTGATTGAGGAAACCAGCGCCGATGCGGTGCGCTGGTTCCTGATCGCGCGCAAGCCCGACTCGCAGCTCACCTTCGACATCGACCTGGCCCGTCAGCAGAGCAACGACAACCCGGTGTTCTACGTGCAGTACGCGCATGCCCGCGTCTGCAGCGTGCTGCGGCAGGCGCAGGAGAAGGGCTACAAGTACGAGCAGGCGCATGGACTGGCCGAGCTGGCGCGCCTGGACGACGAGCATTCGCTCAACGTCATGGTCGAGCTGTCGCGCTATACGGAGGTGGTGGAAATCGCCGGGCAGACGCTGGAGCCGTACCAGATCGCGCAATACCTGCGTGAATTGGCGCACGCCTTCCACACGTGGTATCACAACACCAAACTGCTGGTGGACGATGCCGCAGAGCGCGACGCCAAGCTCACCCTCGCCGTCGCCACGCAACAGGTGCTCGCCAACGGCCTGGAACTGCTTGGCGTCAGCGCCCCAGAAAAGATGTAAGCCGGGCCGCATGGCCCGCAACGACGTGATTCGGAGAAGTGGTAGATGGCAGCACGACGCGGTAAGAGTCAGGCGCGACGCAACACCAGCAATGGCACCCCCGGTTGGGTGTGGTTGGTGGCGGGCGCTGCGATTGCGGCAGTAATCTTTCTGGCCGCGCCCAACCTGTTCAAGAAGGACGGCGACGGCTTCCTGCGCGTAGGCCCGCGCGCCAACCCCGACGCACAGCCCGAGCCGGTGGCCGATGCCGACGTGGATACGCCGGCCGAGCTGCCCAAGCCCAGCGCGCAACCGCCCAAGCCGCAGGCCAAGCCGGGCGATGCGCAGACCCAGTACGACTTCTATACCTTGCTGCCCGGCAAGGAAGTGCAGATGTCCGATGCCGAACTGGCGGCCAGCGCGCGCGCCGAGGAAGCTGCACGTGCGCGCGCCGCATTGGAAGGCAAGCCGGTCGCGCCTGCACCGGGTGCGAGTGTGGCGGCAGCCACGCCGGCCGCCAGCGTGCCGGTCCCGTTGACCGAAACTGCCGCCAGCGCGCCGAAGCCATTGGCCGAGACCGCCCCGGCACGCCCGGCCGCCACCCCGGCCCCGGCCAGCACTGCGGCACTGAGCACGCCGGCTGCAACCGCTGCGCCGAAGCCGGCAGCGACGGCAGCAGCTGCCACCCCAGCAGCTGCCTCTGCAGTGACCGACAACACCCGCTACATCCTGCAGGCCGGCTCGTTCGGCGCCTCCGGCGATGCCGAATCGACCAAGGCCAAGCTGGCGATGATGGGCCTGGCCGCACGCGTGGAGTCGGCCGACATCAGCGGCAAGACCGTCTACCGCGTGCGCATGGGGCCGTACGGCAGCGCCAGCGAACTGGCAGAAGCCAAGCAGAAACTGACCGGTAGCGGCTTGCCCGCCATTGCGATCAAGGCGCAGTAGCCGCCGTGCTGCAGCGCACCGCCGGCCTGTGGTTGTGGTGGGGACTGATCGGCGCGGCGCACGCCACCGAGCAGATTCCCGACCGCATCCGGATCGACGGGCAGGACGCGGTGCTGCTGGCCGAGCCATTGGCGCCGGTGCTGGACGACCAGGCCACCTGGCAACGGTTCGTGGCGCATGCGCGGCCGGCGCTGGGCAGTTGCAGTGCAAACTGGCGCGGCTACCAGGCCGATTGGCGCGTGGAGCAGACGCAAGTGCTGCTGGATCGCATCGTCATCGGTGCCTGCGACACCGCGCCGCCGGCGTTACCGCTCGAGGTGTTGTTCCCCGGACGAACCGCCCCGGTCGCCGCGGACTGGATCGATGGCGAGCTGGTGATCGCCCTGCCAACCGCCACGAGCACCGGCGACACCGCACCCGGCGCCGCAGAAGCACCGTATCTGCTCCTGCAGGTGCAACACGGCCGCGTGGTGACGCGCGAGCCGCTCAGTGAGGCCGAGCTGCGCGCGCTTCGCGCCCAGGCCAACGCACCTGGTCCTGCCACCACACCCTGATCCCTTTGCCTGACCCCCTCGTTCGCAGGAGTTATCCCCCATGTCCAAGACTGTTCTGATCACCGGTGCCACCTCCGGATTCGGCAGCGCCGCCGTGCGCCGTTTTGCCGCCGCCGGCTGGAAGATCATCGCCACCGGCCGCCGCGCCGAGCGCCTGGATGCGTTGGCGGCCGAGCTGCCCGCCGGCCAGGTGCACACCGCTGCCTTCGACATGCGCGATGCGCAGGCCTTGTCGGCAGCGATCGACGCATTGCCGGCCGAGTTTGCCGACATCGATGTGCTGGTCAACAACGCCGGGCTGGCGCTGGGCACC
Source organism: Xanthomonas sp. WHRI 8393 (assembly GCF_040203315.1). Lineage (NCBI taxonomy): Bacteria > Pseudomonadati > Pseudomonadota > Gammaproteobacteria > Lysobacterales > Lysobacteraceae > Xanthomonas > Xanthomonas sp. WHRI 8393. Next base: position 23,490 of record NZ_JBEGGL010000007.1, read on the forward strand.
GCGCCCGCGCAGCAGGCCGACCTGGCCCAGTGGCAGCAGATGATCGACACCAATGTCACCGCGCTGGTCACCCTCACCCACCGCCTGCTGCCGGCGCTGATCGCACGCCGTGGCGCCATCATCAACATCGCCTCGGTCGCGGCAACCTACCCCTACACCGGCGGCAACGTGTACGGCGGCACCAAGGCGTTCGTGCAGCAGTTTTCGCTGGGCCTGCGCGCGGACCTGCACGGCACCGGCGTACGCGTGACCTCGATCGAACCGGGCATGGCCGAAACCGAATTCACCCTGGTGCGCACCGGCGGCAACCAGGCCGCCTCGGACACGCTGTACCGCGGCGCCACCCCGATGACCGCCGAGGACATCGCCGAGCAGATCTTCTACGTCGCCAGCCTGCCGGCGCATCTGAACATCAATCGGCTGGAAATCATGCCGGTCACGCAGTCGTTCGCCGGTTTCCAGGTGGCGCGCGACGCGCAGTGACGATGGCCTGCAACGCCAGTGCCTCGGTCGCGCCGCGATCCGATGGTGTGGCGGTCGGCGCGCGAGCAGATCGCGCCGCATCCAAGCTGGGTGCGGCGCGGCAACCGGCGCACCGCCAGGGATGACGAAAACGCCGCGCATTGCGCGGCGTTTTGCTTTACCCGGTCAGCCGCGATCGGCGGCAGCCAACGGCTGCGCGCCTGGCCGCAGCATCCTGTCGCGCAGTTGCAGGAACGGGCGCTCCACCGCGTAGTGCAACAGCGCGCCACCCAGCACCGCCACCAGACCATACACCGCAAATGCCAGCACGCCCCGCCCCTCCAGCGCCGGGCCGAACCAGTCCTGGGTGAGATGGAAGACGGCCTTGTGGGTCAGATACAGGCTGTAGGAGATGGCCGCCAGCCATGCCGCGCCCGGCACGCGCAAACCGCCAAGCACACCGCTGCTGGCGGTGCCGGCGAGCACCAGCAAAGCCAGCCCCAGCGACAGCACCGGCCAGCCCACCGCATTGCCGAGCAGGCCGGTGCGCTCGCGGAACAGCCACAGTGCCAGCGCCAGAATCGCCACGCCGGCACACAGGATGGCGTTGCCGTGCTGCTGCAGCCGTTGCCACGTCATGGGACGAAACACCTTCAGCACCGCCAGCACGACACCGGCCAGCAGACCATCCAGACGATTCCAGGTCGGGTAGTAGATGTCTTCGATAAACCAGTTGCGCTGCAGACCGACGCCAGCGCTGTCCAGGGCGGTGTTGTGCCACCAGATGCCGGCACGCAGCGCGATGCCTGCAACCACGACCAGCACGCAGAGCACGCCAAAGCGTGTAGCCGAGGGCCGACGCAGCAGCAGCGTCGCCAGCAACGGAAACACCAGATAGAAATGTTCTTCCACGCACAACGACCAGGCGTGCGAGAACGCGGCATCACGGCCGTAGTCGACGAACAGGTTCAGGGTGAAGGTGACGAACATCCACCACGGCGCCAGCCCGGGCGACTCGCGAAAATCCGGCCACGCCATGTAGATCACCAGCACCAGCAAGAACGCCGGCAGGATGCGAAACGCGCGGCGCAGATAGAACTCCTTGAAGTCCAGGCGTTGCCCGCGCGCCAGCGGCCTCAGCACCTGCGTGCCGATCAGAAAGCCGCTCAGGACGAAGAACAGGTCCACGCCCATCCAGCCGTAGCGCGACAACCACGCCCAGTCCGGCCCCAGACCGCCGACCACGAAGGAATGGAACAGCATCACCCAGACAATGGCGAGGCCACGCAGCAGATCGAGAGCGGGGTAGCGCATGCGGGCGATGCAAAGCCGAGGGAGCCCGATTGTGCCGCATCCTACCGATGCGACGATGCCGGCGCTGGCCGCATTCGCCAGCTCGGATCAGCAATGCAGACGCTGTTTCCACCTCACTCCGTCATGCAGGCATGGTCCGGCCGACCACCCATCGGCGACAGCAACACGCCAGCGCCCCGCCCGTGCAGCAGCCAAGGGGCTTCGGTGAGGCCAGCCGCATTGCCGCAGCCAATCCAATGTTGACGCCGTGGCTCCCCCCACAGCGTCAACCATCACGCATCGGCCTGTGTCACGCGACGGCCTGCTGCTCGATCCGCACGGCCGGCGCCATCGACAGCGCCGGTTGCAGCAATCCCCAGGCTTCCAACTGCTCCACCGCGCGGCCGATTCCGTCTTCCTCGCGGATGCGCTGCCCCAGCGCGCGTGCCGCTGCGCGCATGCTCGGCGCGCTGGCCTGGCTGATGGCATCGGCCAGGGTCTCCGGCTGTAATCCGACCCGTGCGAGCGCCGGCGGGGCGACGCCGCGTTGGGCCAGGCAGTGCGCCCAGAACGGCTGGTCATAGCCGAACGGCAGCACCACCGACGGAATCCCCGCAGCCAGCGCCGCACCGGTGGTGCCGGCACCGCCGTGATGCACCGCCACCGCCACCCGCGGAAACAGCCAATCGTGCGGTGCCTGCTCCAGCTGGAAGAAGCGCTCGGCATCGTCGGATGCGTCTTCCGCGGCCGCCAGCCCGCCCCAGCCGCTGGCCAGCAGCGCACGTTGACCGGTCAGACGCACCGCCGCCTTGACGATGGCGGTGAGCTGGGCCGCATCGCTGCTGATCATGCTGCCGAAGCCGATATACAGCGGCGGCGGACCGGCCTGCAGAAACGCCTGCAGCGCGGCCGGCGGCTGCCACTGCGGCTGCGGCAACTGCCAGAATCCGCTGACCTGGGCCCGGTCCGGCCAGTCCGGCGGACGTGGGCACAGATGCTCGCTGTAGCCATACACCACGCGCTGCGCGCTGCGATCGGGCCCGCTCCACGGATATGCCGGCAGCCCCAAGGCCGGGCGCACGATGCCGTTGAGCGCCGGGCGCATCAGCTGCCAGCCGGCAAAGCGCACCGCGTGATGCAACGCCACGCTCACCAGCCCGGGCAGGCGCACGGTGGGCATCACCATCAACGGTACATGCCGCGAGGCGGTCAGCGGCTGCAATTGCGTGAATACCACCGGCAGGCCGTAGGCCTGGCCCAGGCTATGCGCCAGCAGGCTGGCGCTGCCGACGCCGAGAATCAGCCCGGCATCGGCACAGGCCGCGCGGCCCTGCTCGGCCCAGTCGCGCGCCCACTCCAGCAGCTGCGCACGCAAGGTGCCCCAGATGCCACGCCAGCCACCACGCATCTCGGCGACATCCGGATGGCCCTGCAGCAGTTTCTGGTGGTCGCCGCTGAGCGGAAAGAAGTCCAGCCCATTGGCGCGGATCAGCGCTTCGAAGTTGGCGCTGGTCAGCACCCGCACCGGGTAACCGCGCGCCTGCAAGCCACGGCCCAGCGCGATGATCGGGCGCACATCACCATGCGTGCCCAGGGTGGCGATCAGCACCGGGCGCTGGCGTCCCGCATTGAAGGAAGACTCAGGCATATTCGGCCACCCCGTCGCTGGCGGTGGCGATGCTGCCATCGCGTTGTGCGGCTTTCGTGGTGGCCGCGTGCAGCAGTGCGCTGAGCGTGGCCGAATGCGTGGACGACAGCATCGAGTGGTGGTCGCTGTCGAGCACATGCAGTTGCAGGTTGCGCACATACGGGCGCCAGGCCTGCGGCCGGTAATCCACCCACACCGTATCGTCGCCGCCGGAGGTCATGCGCACGCTCGCTTCGACGAACACCACATCCTGGTCCAGCGGCTTGGGACGATGACGCCGCGCCAGATGCAGGTGGTGCTGGGTCATGCCGCCCATGTCGTCCAGCAACGTGGGGCGTTGCTCGAGCAGCTGGCGCACTGCGGGCAGGTCGTTCAAGCCGTAGTGATCGCACAGCAGGCTGGCCAGTTCGGCCACCGTGGTCGGCATCGGCTGGCCGTGTGCCAGATGCAGGCCCAGCGCATGCACCGATGCACGCACGTTTTCCGATTCCGGCAGCGACGCGGCCTGCTCCAGGTGCGGGTAGCTGTCGAGCATCGCCAGCAATTCGACTTCTTCGCCCAGCGCGTGCAGTTCGGCAGTGATGGCATGCGCGATCAAGCCGCCCAGCGACCAGCCGATCAATCGATACGGCCCCTGCGGCTGTACCGTGCGCAGCCGCGCCAGATAGTCGCGCGCGATCGCCTCGATGCTTTCCGGGCGATGCTGCGGGTCGCTCAAGCCGGGCGACTGCAAGGCATACACCGGCCACTGCGGATCCAGCTGACCGAGCAAGGTGAGATACGACCAGCCCAGACCGACCACCGGGTGGATGCAGAACAGCGGCGGCGTACCCGGGGTGCCCGCACGCAACGGCAACAGCACGCCAAGCGGGTCGTTCGGGATCTGCGCGTTGCGCTTGATCACCTCGGCCAGGCCGGCGATCGTCGGCGCATGGAACAGGGTGCCCAATGGCAGTTCGACACCAAACGTCTGCGGGAAGCGTGCGGCCATTTCCGCCGCGCGCAGCGAGTCGCCGCCGAGCTCGAAGAAGTTGTCTTCCACACCCACCACTTCGATGCCCAGCACGTCCTGCAGCATCGCTGCCAGCTGATGTTCGAGCGCATCGCGCGGCGCCACATGCGCGCGCTGCGGTAACGCACCCGGCGACGGCAAGGCGCGGCGATCCAGCTTGCCATTGGATGTCAGCGGCAGTGCCTGCAACGGCACCCACAAGGTGGGAATCATCGACGCCGGCAGGCGCTGCTGCAGATGGGCGCGCAACAGCTCGGGCGACGGCGTTGCGCCGTGCTTGCCCACCACATACGCCAGCAACTGCAGCGCGTCGTGGTCGCCATCGCGATGACCGACCACCACCGCCTGCGCCACCTGCGAGTGGAGCAGCAAGGCGTTTTCGATTTCGGCCGGCTCCACGCGATGGCCGCGGATCTTCAATTGCGCATCGGCGCGGCCGATGAATTCCAGCATGCCGTCGCGGCGCTGACGCACGCGGTCGCCGGTGCGGTACATGTTGCTGCCGTCGTCGGCGAACGGGTCGCGCACAAAGCGCTCGCTGGTCAGCTGGCGCTTGCCGCGATAGCCCTTGGCCACGCCCGCGCCACCGATGTACAACTCACCGATCGCGCCGGTCGGCAGCGGTTGCCGCTGCGCATCGAGCACATAGACGCGGGTATTGAGCAGCGGCCTGCCGATCGGCGGGGCGGCAGCGTCGGTGAGCTGCAACGGCATGATGGTCGACCAGATCGTGGTTTCGGTCGGCCCGTACAACTGGGTCAGGCGCCCGACCCGGCTCAGCAACTGGGTCGCCAGTTCCGGCACCAGGGCTTCGCCGCCGACCAGGGCGTGGATACGGTCCAGCGCCAGATCCTGATTGGCCAGCAGGATGCGCCACAGCGACGGGGTCGCCTGCACCATGCTGATCTGCTCCTGCGCGATCAGCCGCGACAGGCTGCGTGGATCGTGGGTGATGCCGGCCGGTGCGATGACCACGCGCGCACCCACCAGCAACGGCAGATACAGCTCCAGCCCGGCGATATCGAAGGTGATGGTGGTGACCGCCAGCACGCGGTCGCGCGGACGCAACGCAAGCTCATGCTCCATCGCATGCAGGAAATTGAACAGGTTGCGATGGCTGATTTCCACACCCTTGGGCGCGCCGGTCGAGCCGGAGGTGTACAGCACATAGGCCGTACCGTCCGGCGTGGCCAGCGGCGCGATCGCCGCCGGCAACACCGCCGGGCGCGGATCCAGCCAGACCATGCCGCCGAGCAGATAGCGCTCGCACAACGCCGGCTCGCAGACCAGCGCGATGGCACCGGAATCGTTGAGCATCTGCCGGTTGCGTGCGGCCGGGCTTTCCGGGTCCAGCGGCAGATACGCCGCCCCGCTCCACATCACCGCCAGCAGGGCCACCAGCAATTGCTCGCTGCGCGGCAGCGCGATGGCGACCACGTCGCCAGGGCGGACACCATCGGCCACCCATTGCGCGGCGATGCGCGAGGCCAGTTCGCACAGCGTGGCGTAGTCCAGGGTGCGGTTGTCGTATTGCACCACCACTGCCGCCGGCATCAGCTCGGCACGCTGCAGCATGCCGTGCAGCAGCGTGGCCGGTTCCGGCAGCGCTGCGGCGGTGGCGTTCCAGGTCTGCAACAGGCGGCGGCGTTCCGCATCGCCCAGCACATCGATCTGGCCCAGCGCGCATTCCGGATCGGCCAGCACCGCATCGGCCAGATGGGTCAGCCGGCGGCAGTGCTCGGCCAGCTCGTCGCTGTCGTACAGCGCCGGATTGGCATCCAGATCGAAGCGCAACGCGGCACCGTCGCCGCGCTCGTAGCAGAAGATGGTCAGATCGTCGGCCGGGCCGTTGGACAGGTTATGCGGCATCGCATAGGCCTGGCCAAAGCGCAGTGCGTAGTCGAAGGCTTCGATGTTCACTGCCAGGCGTGCGAACTTCTGATCGATCCCGAACATGCCCAGATCGCGGCGCACGTCCTCGAAGCGGTATTGCTGGTGGCGCAGCGCATGCCTGACCACCGAGGACACCTGCGCGAACAGCGCATGCACCGGCTGCTGCGGATCCATTTTCAGGCGCAGCGAAATCACATTGGCCACCAGGCCTGCGGTCTGCCGGTAGCGCGCATTGATGCGGCCGGTCACCGGCATGGCCAGCACCAGATCTTCGGCACCGGTGCAACGGTAGTAATACGCGGCAATCAGCGAAATCAGCATCTGCGGCAGGCTGGCGCCATAGTCCTTGCCGAGCGCGCGCAGCCGCACCACCTGCTGCGGCGAGAACTGTCCGGTGCCACGCAACAAGCCGGTCGACAGGTGATTGCCCGGACGCGCCAGGGTCGCCGGCGGCGGCAGGTCGGCCAGCTGCTGCATCCAGTAGCTGCGGTCGCGCTGAAAACGATCGGACTCGCGATACTGCTGTTCCAGCTCGATCAGCGACAGCGCGCTACCGTATTGCGCGGGCTCCGGCTCGCGATTTTCTGCGTAGGCGTTATACAGCACCGCCATGCGCTGCATCATGATCGAGGCGCAATAGCCATCCATCACCAGATGGCTCACGCATTGCACCCACATATGGTGGTCTTCGCCAAGGCGAAACACCGCGCAATGCCATAACGGCCCGTTCTGCAGATCTTCCGGCTTGCGGATTTCTTCGTCGACCCAATGCTCGGCGGCGTTGCGCGGGGAAGGATCTTCGCTGACGTTGAAATACGGGATCGCGGCGGTGTATTCGGGCAGGACCACCTGATGCGGCACGCCGTCGTGCTCGGCGATGCATAGCCGCAGCGTGTCGAATTCGCGCGTCAGCTGCATGCTGGCGCGGATCAGCAGCTGCGGATCCAGCGGGCCGAACATTTCCAGGGCTTCGGACAACATCAAGGTGTTGTCGGTATGCAACTTGCTGGCCACCCACAGGCCGCGTTGCGCTTTGGTCAGGGGAAACACCGGAGAGTCGTCAGTGTGCATTGCGTGCATCCTTCTTGTGTGGCGCGCAGTCGCCCGGTGCGCCATGTCCGCAATGCGGTCAGTGGAACGCCGGATCAGCACCTGGCCTTGAGAACGTGAGGTAAGAGACACCGACGACCGCCAACGCATGCCGGCGATATACGATGGAAACGCACAATGGGAACGCACCACGAAGCGACGTGCAGCGTCGCTACCACGACGTGCAACGACATTGCTAAAAGCACTTGTTTCCCGACAAGTTAAACAAACACTAACAATTAGCCACCGCGATAAACCGTGCAAAAATCACGAAATCCGCGTCGCCTGCGAAAATTTTTTGCCGAAGTGTGATTTCAACTAATGTTCTGGATGCATACGCCCACAGCGCGCGTTTTGCGGCGGTTGCGCGCTACCGAACCGACGGCCATGCATCGCACCGGAGCCGGTGAAGGCTTTTTTTCCGGGAATTTTGCATGGCCTGCGCCGCGCCCATGGCCGCATGCACTAAGACCATTGTGTGCAACGGCGTTGACGCTATTGCATTGCCGGCGCAACCACTTCGCAAAATACAGTGATTTTTTGCAATGCAGTCTGCAACTGTGCGGTCACGCCACGGTTACTTGATTGTCATTGCCATGCTGAGGCGATCACGTATGCACAGCTGTTGCTGGTGATTGCCTGGCCCTGGCTGGGCCGATGGCGTTGATCGTGGCACGCCGTCGTTGCAGGCAATGCCTTACCGGGCTCGGCCAGGGCGCGTAGAAACCATGGCGTCCGGCGATGGCACCGGATCATGAACATGAGTTACGCCACATGACGGCCGCGCAGCGATGCTGCGGGCCGTCGCGTCAATGCAGTGCGCGCCAGGGTGAAAACAGCATGGCGCGCCACGGCCCCCGCAGCGCGCAGTGCCTCAGCCCAACGGTTCGTCGGACAGATAGGTGTAACCGGTCAACCCTGCTTCCAGCGCATCGCTCAATTCCTGTGCGCGCTCGGGCGACAGCTGCGCGGCGGCGATGCGCTCGGCATAGGTCGCACGCAACGTGTCCAGCTGATAGCCCACGTAGTCCAGCATCACATCGGTGGTATCGCCGCGGCGCTGCTGCGCGATGCGATAGCCATCGCCGTCCACGGCCACTTCCACCGCATCGGTATCGCCGAACAGGTTATGGATATCGCCCAGGATTTCCTGGTAGGCACCGACCAGGAAGAAACCGATGCGATAACTCTCGCCCGGATTCAGCGTGTGCAGCGGCATCGAGCTGTCCAGGCTTTCGTTCTCGACGTAGGTCTTGACCATGCCGTCGGAGTCGCAGGTCATGTCGGCGATGATGCCGCGCCGCTGCGGCGCTTCGTTCAAGCGCTCGATCGGCACGATCGGGAACACCTGGTCGATCGCCCACACATCCGGAATCGACTCGAACACGCTGAAGTTGACGAAGTACTTGTCGACCAGCCGCTCGTTGAGCTCGTCCAGCACCGGGCGATGGCTCTTCTCGTCGAAGCTCAGGCGTGCACGCACGCCATGCGCAATCGCATAGAACAGGTCGTCGATACGCGCGCGGTGGGTCAGGTCGATCTGGCCCAGTGCATACGCACTCAAGCCTTCGGCATGGAAGTGCTGCGCCTCCTGGAACAGTTCCACCGCCGGGCGCACATCGAGCTCGTCGTGGATCTCGCGCAGGTGGCGGATCGCTGCCGGCTCGTCGTCGTGCGCGTCCGGCACGCGGCCTTCCGGCGCCTGCTCCACTTCGGACACGTTGGCGATCAGCACCGCATGGTGGGCGGTCATCGCGCGGCCGCATTCGGTGACGATGCGCGGCGGGGTCAGGCCGTGCTCTTCGCAGGCGCTGGCCAGCGGCTGCACGATGTTGCTGGCGTAGGAATGCAGGCCGTAGTTGATCGAGCAATAGCTGCGCGAGCGCGTGCCTTCGTAATCGATGCCCAGGCCGCCGCCGACGTCCACATGGCTGATCCTGGCGCCCAGCCGCGACAGCTCCACGAAGTAGCGCGTGGCCTCGCGCATGCCGTTGGCGATGTCGCGCACATTGGAGATCTGCGAGCCCATGTGGAAATGCAGCAGCTGCAGGCTGTCGGCGTACTCGGTGTCGCGCAGGGTCTTCCACAGGTCCAGCACCTGCCGTGGCGACAGCCCGAACTTGGCCTTGTCGCCACCGCTGTTCTGCCACTTGCCCGCGCCAAGCGAGGCCAGGCGCATGCGCACGCCCAGACCCGGCTTGACGTCCAGCGCGCGCGCCTCCTCCAGCACCAGCTTCAGCTCGGAGGGCTTTTCGATGACGATGAAGGTCTGCAGGCCGAGCTTGCGACCGATCAGCGCCAGGCGGATGTATTCGCGGTCCTTGTAGCCATTGCAGACGATCAGCCCGCCCGGACGCGACAGCGCCAGCACCGCCATCAGCTCCGGCTTGCTGCCCGCTTCCAGGCCGAAGCCGTCGCCGTGGTGGCTGGCCAGCGTGCCGGCCACGCCGCGATGCTGGTTGACCTTGATCGGGTAGACGGCCGTGTAGCCGCCGGCGTAGTCCCATTCGGATTGCGCCTGCGCGAACGCCGCCTGCAGCTTGCCCAGGCGCTGGCCCAGGATGTCCGGGAAACGCACCAGCAGCGGCAGCTTGGCGCCAGCTGCGCGCGCGGCGTCCACCACCTCGGGCAACGACACCGACGGACCGTCGCTGGTCGGCGTGACCACCACATGTCCGGCGTCGTTCACATCGAAATACCCGTCGGCCCAATGCGGGATCGAATAGGTCTTGCGGGCTTGGTCGAGGGACCAATCGCTCATTTCGCTGACTCGGCTGGGGCAAAAAGGGCGTGAAGTGTAACGCCTGGCACGCGCAGGGTCCGTTACAATCCGCGCCGACTTCACGCCCTGCTCCTGATTGGAGCGGGGTTGGCGGGGGTTCGGGATGGCCGCCAGCAGCTTGCCTGTGCGCGGCTGCGCCCGACCCTCATCCGGCGCTTCGCGCCACCTTCTCCCAAGTGGGAGAAGGAACAGCCCCATCTTTCAGGACCTTGCATGAGCGCCAACGACAACTGGTACATCGAACATTTCCAGCCGACCGGCTCGGCGATCGGCTTCCGCATCAGCGGCAAGCTGGACGAGGTGCAGTCCCCGTTCCAGAAGATCGAGATCTACCAGACCACCGACTGGGGCAAGCTGATGCTGATCGACGGCGCGGTGATGCTGACCAGCCGCGACAATTTCTTCTATCACGAGATGATCAGCCATCCGGCGCTGTTCACCCACGCCGCGCCCAAGCGCGTGGTGATCATCGGCGGCGGCGACTGCGGCACCCTGCGCGAGGTGCTCAAGCACCCGGGCGTGGAAAGCGCCACCCAGTGCGACATCGACGAGCAGGTCACCCGCATGTCGGAGAAGTATTTTCCCGAGCTGTGCGATTCCAACCACGATGCGCGTGCCGAGCTGCTGTTCGACGACGGCGTGGCCTACATGGCCAACTGCCCGGCCGGCAGCGTGGACATCGTGATCGTCGATTCCACCGACCCGGTCGGTCCGGCCGAGGGCCTGTTCAACAAGGCCTTCTACGAGAGCTGCTTCAAGGCATTGAAGGACGACGGCATCCTGGTGCAGCAGTCCGAATCGCCGCTGGCGCTGCTCGAGCTGATCAAGGAAATGCGTACCGAAATGGGCAAGGCCGGCTTCCAGTCGTTCAAGACCCTGCCGTTCCCGCAGCCGTGCTACCCGACCGGCTGGTGGAGCGTGACCATGGCCAGCAAGCAGGCCAACGCCGATTTCGCCTTCCGCCAGGACGCTGCGCAGGCCAAGGGCTTCGAGACGCTGTACTACACCGCGCACCTGCATACCGGCGTGCTGGTCGCACCGCCGTTCGTGGCCAAGGCACTGGGCGAGTAAGCACGGCTCACGCACCGTAGCGCGCCGCCAGCGGATGCGGGCGGCGCGCCAGTAATCACGGCCAGGCCGTGACCAGGCAACCGTGCAGAGCGCGCTACAACCGCGCCAGCACCTCGGCTTTCTTGGCGTCGAACTCTTCCTGGGTCACCAGTCCCGCATCCAGCAGTTGCTTGAGCTTGCTCAGCACCTGGATCGGATCGTCCGCGGCCGCTGCCGTGCTCTGCGGTGACGAGGACGCGCTGCCCTGCGCGGTGGGTGCGTGCACCACCACGCCACCTGCCGATGCGCGCAACTTGTCGAACTCCAGCTGCTGGCGCTTTTCGTAGGCCGATTCCTCCACCTGCTGCGCATAGGCGTAGACCCGCCGGGCCTGCTTCTTGGGCAGGCTGTCGATGGACAGGTAGCCGCCTTGCGTGGTGCGGCACATGATCGTCGCTCCCAACATCTGCTCGCTCATGTGCACGTCGAGCACCTCGCGCCAGGGGACATCGCGAAACGTCATCCCGAACAGCGTGGGGTGCACCACGATGAATCTGCGAGTGGTCAGCACCACCGCGGCCGGCGACAGGTTCACCACCATTTTCTTCTGCACTGCGATGTACTCGACCTGCTCGTCCCGCGTCAGCAGCTCGTTCACCTTGGGCAGGATCTTGCCCACGGCCACCGGATCCTGCTCATCGGTCAGGAATTGCGTAAAGACCTCCATACCTTCCTCGTCGTGATCGCCTGCGCCGCAGCGTTGTCTTGTATGACACCACATCCGTGCCTTCGTGGTCCCGATCAGCGTTCCGACCAAGCGTGCGCAGTACCGGATCACTGAGCGCTTCATACAGCCCCAACGGAAGCAAGGCGGATGTCGCCATCCGCCTTGCTGTGTGCACAACGCTGTTTTTATCGCCGACTCAGAAGCGGATTTCGGCGCCGACGCTCAGCACTTCGGCACGATTGATGGTGATGTCTTCGTAGTCGTCGTAGTACTCGTCGGCGTACAGGTAGTTGGTATAGAGGGCGCTCAGACTGAAATGCTTGCCGATATCCACACCGAGGCCCGCACCCAGATATGCGCCGTAGACACGCTCGGTGTAATCCTCGCCTTTTGCCTCGCCGCCCCAATAGCCCGCGCGTACCAAGGCGAACACGGGGGTATTGCCGAAGTTGAAGCGCGCCGTTGCACCGATGCTGCCGAAGTCCACTGTCGGAATGACGACAAAGCCATCCGCATCCTTCGAACCGTCGACCTTTCCGGTGGCCACTTCAATGCCCACCAGCGTGACCGGACCAGCACGCCAGCGGTAACCGACGTTGAAACCTGCCATGTCCTGCTTGTTGCCCTCGAACACCTTGGCGTCGCCGGCCTGCGCGCCCAAGAACATGCCGCTCTTGAGGCGCGGCTCTTGTTCGCGTGGTGCAGGCGCAACGTAGGCAGGCGCCGGTGCGGGCGGTGCCGCCACTGCAGGCGTCTGTGCCGTCACCGTGGTGAATCCGCCGGTTTCGCCGGCTGCACTGGCTTGCACTGCCGTCTGTCCTGCGGCGGTACCGTCCTGCGACGGGCCGGACGGTGGCGCTGCCGGTGCGGTGGCCCCCTGGGTGCCAGCCTGCTGCTTTTGCTGTTGCCGATAGGTGTCCCAGCCACGCGACAACGACTGTGCGGCCGCGTCGGAAACGCAGCCCAGCGCCGTGCAGGCCAACAGCCATGTTGCGGTCCTTTTCATTGCATTCCCCAATGAGTCGTCCTCCATCGTCCCCGCATCCATGCGCACGCAGGCATGACCTGGCGGCGTCCGGAAGTGGCGCAGTTGCTGTCTCATTCGGGGGCTTTCCCAGCATCACCGGATCGTGCGCGTACTCGGCTTCAGGCATCGTCCGCGTGGACGTGCCGGTCCTGACGTGTGATGCAGCCCCCTGACCGCAGCCGGCACAGTGAATCGAGTCTCAGCAGCTGTCAAGAAGGGCTGTGATCGCTGACCATCGGTGCGCACAATGCGCGGCCAGCTGCCCCGAGAAGCGCTGCTGCCGACGGGTACGGCGTGCGCTGCGCTCCACGCACGCCCGCTGCAGGCAGCGCGTCGTATGGACATATCGACAAGATTGACCGCAGCTGACGCGGCAACCTATTGATTCTTTGAGCCGTTCCACTCCCGGAACATTTCATTTGTTAAACAAATGTAATTTCAATACTCGCAAGTTCTAAAATTCACCGGACCGATCCCCCGCGATCATCGTGAACCTGCCAGACGCGTGATTCCTCCGCGCCGCCAAGGTCCGGAGACTTGCCATGCATTACCAGCCGCTGGACACCTCCAGCCTGCAAATCGTCACGCCCGTGCTGCTCAAGCAGGGCACCCGGCTGCTCGAGCCCAACGTCTATCGCACGCATCTGGATGGGCAGCTGGCGGTGGTCAAGGACTACAGCCGCTACCGCCGTACGCTGCTGGCGCCGATCGCGCGGCTGATGGTGCGGCACGAGGCCAAGATGCTGGCCCGCCTGCACGGCTGGCGGCACGCGCCGGCCCTGCTCGGCACGCTGGGCGGGCTAGCGTTGGGCATGGAGTTCATCCCCGGCGACACCCTCAGCGCCAGTGCGGTGGTCGGCCAGGAAGTGTTCCAACAATTGCAGCAGGCGCTGCGCCGCCTGCACGCCGTCGGCATCACCCACAACGATCTGCACGGCACCAATGTGGTGATCAGTGCCGGCGTGCCGGTGCTGATCGATTTCACCTCGGCCTGGCGCTTCCCGCGCTGGTTGCGGCGCGGCACGCTGGCGCGGCAACTGCAGCGCAGCGACCTGGCCAATTTCCAGAAGATGCGCCAGCGCCTGGCCGGGATCGCGCCGACCGCCGACGAGGCCGCACGCAGCGCCGAGCCGCGCTGGGTACGCACCATCCGCGGCAGCTGGAAGCGGCTGTATCGGCACCTGAAGCGCGATGCGCAGCCAACCAGTGCCGACTGAAACCCGCTGACCGGCAGGCCGCGGCCAACCGCCGCCAAGGCAGCGCGCGCCGGCGTGATGCCTGATCGGTGACGCGCAACCGCGCCCTGCATCCAGCACCGGCACCTGCGCAACAACGCATATCGATCCGCATGCCACATGCTGGTCCGGCGTCGCGGGCCACGTTCGCCGGGCTGCAAGTCTGGCCATCCCGATGCCACGCCAACGGTGCACCGATCTTCCTGGCGAGCAATCGCCAGCTCGTGCGCAACGGCGCGGGGAAACCACAGTGGACAGGGGTACGCGCCGATGCCGTGCACCGGCGGCGCCCTCCAGGCGGCTAGCCGGTCGTCCGGTCGCCGCCCCGGCTCCTCACTGCGCGCTTGCCGCTTCGCCTGCCGGCGGCGCGCGGTAGGCGATCAATTGCGGCGCGTCGGCGACGAAGCGGTCCAGTACGCCATCGGCGATCTTGACCGGACCACCGAAGCGCGTGGCGCCGGGGATCGAGGGGATCGCCGCGGCTTCGGCGGCGATGCGCTTGGCATCGGCAAACGCAACTGCCGCCTGCGCGGCACCGCGATTGGCGGCATCCAGCCCGGCTGCGGTCTGCTGCAGCGCGCGGCCCCAGCCTTCCATCGCCTCTAGCCAGGGGCGCGATTGTTCCGCAAAGCCCTTGTCGGCCACGCCTGCACGAATGGTCTGCGGCGCGGCCGCGAATGCATCGGCCGTGCGCGCCAGCTCGGCGATGGCCTGGCTGCGCGCTGCCGCATCGCCGAGCGCAATCGCCTCGCGCACATGGTCGAGCACGGCCTTCAGCCGCGGTGCCTGTTCCTGCCACGGCTGGCTGCCGAAGGTCGGCGCCAGATGCTGGGTATCGAAGAAGGTCAGCAGCGCGGCGGTCACCTGCGCGTCGCCACCGGCCAGGTCGCGTGCGGCCGCATGCCAGGTGCGCTGGGCGTCGTAGCCGCTGTCGTTCCAGGCGAAGGCGGTCAGCCCCATCACCGCCACCCGGCTGGGCACTTCCTGATTCATCGGGTTGGAGACGATGCCGGACAACTCCGCCGATAGGCCGGCCTCGCGCCGCGCATACGGCGCCATCAGCAGGCGCCCGGCCGAGGTTTCGAAATCGTTGACCGGGTAGTTGTCCCACAGCAGCGTCTTGCGGCCGAACGCCTTGGTCGCCGCGCGTGCATCGGGAATGGAAATGGCCGGCGGCACCACGTCGGTGCCGGTCCACTGCACCACGATCTTCGGGTCCAGATGCTTGCGCAGCGCTTCCTTGTACGGGCTTTCCTTGGCGTCGTAATACTCGGTCGGCACCATGATCAGTTCCGACGCTGCATCGTGGCGGGCGACCAGATCGGCCTGCACCAGGTTGAGCAGATGCGACTGCGCGATACCGGCCGCCTGCGCGCCGGACGCGCCGAAGGTGGTCTTGTCGCGCTCGCAGTTCCACTTGGTGTATTCGATATCGTCCAGCGCCACGTAGAAGCTGCGGACGCCCAGCGCACGGAAGGCATCGAACTTGCGCAGCAGCGCCTTGGCATCGGCCGGATCGGAGAAGCACACCGTCGGCCCCGGCGAGATCGCATAGACGAAGTCGACATGGTTGCGCTTGGCGGTGGCCGCCAGCTTGCCCAGTGCCTTCAGCGTCGCGGCCGGATATGCGTCGCGCCAGCGATCACGCGCGTACGGGTCGTCCTTGGGGCTGTAGATGAAGGTATTGGCCTTGCTGCGGGCGAGAAACGCGATGTGCTTGCTGCGGTCGGCCATCGACCATGGCGCGCCGTAGAAGCCTTCGATGGTGCCGCGGATCGGCATCGCCGGATGATCCTGGATCGCCAGGGTCGGAATGGCCGGACGCTCGACCAGCTGGCGCAGCGTCTGCGCCGCATGGAACAGCCCGTCGTTGTCATGACCAGCCAGCGTGATCAGGCTGCCGGTGCCGAGCGCCACGCTGGCGAGCGTATAGCCCTCCTTGTGGGTGTCCTGCATCGCCTTGCTGCGGGTCAGCGCATCGCGCACCACTGCCGCCTCGCCGGTGCCGAGCACGATGTGCGGGCGGTCGAGCGTGGCCGGCAGACGCGCCGCGGTGGCGATCTTGGTGACGCCGGCCGTACCGAGAATGCGGCGTACCAACGCGATCGACTCCGGATCTGCGCCCGGCGCCACCACCAGCACCACTGATTGCCCCAGCGTGACGGTGCCACCCTCCAGCGTGATCGAGACCGGGGCGGGGAAGATCGCCGGCTGGGTGACCGGCTGTGCCAGCGCGGGGACTGTTGCCGCTGCCAGGCCTGCTGCCAGCCAGAGCGAGAGCGGGCGCAAGCCCGACTTCCTATCGCGTCGCTTCATCCCCGAACTCCGGTATTGAAATGGTATTAGGCCCTAGAGTAGGCAAGTCGTC
The DNA here is from genome assembly GCF_040203315.1 of Xanthomonas sp. WHRI 8393. Classification (NCBI taxonomy): domain Bacteria; kingdom Pseudomonadati; phylum Pseudomonadota; class Gammaproteobacteria; order Lysobacterales; family Lysobacteraceae; genus Xanthomonas; species Xanthomonas sp. WHRI 8393. The sequence continues at coordinate 40,076 of NZ_JBEGGL010000007.1, forward strand.
GCGTGGCGACAAGCGGACCGATCTTGGACATTCAAATCATGCCGGAAGCCGAAAGCTTGGTCGCGGGCATGGCGCCTGTGCCGCGGCTGGCCCCAGGTGCTGGATCCACTCTTCGGTATTGAAATGGTATGAGTAGGCTGCGTGGCATGGCACCGCTCGGGTCGTATACCAGGCCAGCTGCTCGGGTGAAATCGAGCCGGCTCAAGGCTTCGCCCGTCGACAGCCAGAGGCCGCTCGCCCACGAGTGACTATTTAGCCAAGATGCGATTGTGGACGCCATGGCGCTGCGTCGCGGCAATCCGCCGATGACGGATGCGGTATCTCAGCAACCGGCCAATTACCTGAGCACCAACGGCGCGATATCGGCCGAAGGCGCTGCCCGCTGACGCCTTACAGCGCGTCGCTGTCCAGTTCGCCGGTGCGGATGCGCACCACGCTGCCCAGGTCGTAGACGAACACCTTGCCGTCGCCGATCTTGCCGGTCCCGGCCGCGGTCACGATGGCTTCGACCACGCGCTCGGCCTGGTCGTCGGTCACCGCCACTTCGATCTTCACCTTGGGCAGGAAATCGACCACGTATTCGGCACCGCGATACAGCTCGGTATGCCCCTTCTGCCGCCCGAAGCCCTTGACCTCGGTGACCGTGATGCCTGCCACCCCGCAGCCGGCGAGCGCTTCGCGCACATCGTCGAGCTTGAACGGTTTGACGATGGCCATGATCATTTTCATCGGTGCGGATCCAGCGGCATGACAGGGCGCGCAGCATACCGTGGACGGCCGTAACACTCACCCAGCAGCGTGCGCCCGTCACCGCGGCCGACAGTCAAATGGGACTATCCTTACCGCCTGCCGACTGCCTTGCCGATGTCCCGCGTGTCCCGGCCTGCACTAGGCTTCCTACGGACCTGCGGAGAACACCCATGATCGATTTCAACCAGCTCGACGACCTCGCCCGCCGCCTCAGCGACCTGGTGCCGCCGGGCCTGCGCCAATCGCGCGAAGAACTGCAGAGCACCTTCAAGGGCGCGCTGCAGGCCGGCCTGGGCAAGCTGGACCTGGTCACCCGCGAAGAGTTCGACGTGCAGCGCGCGGTGCTGCTGCGCACGCGCGAAAAACTCGACGCGCTGGAACAGGCCGTGGCCGCGCTGGAAGCCCGCGCGCCTGCGACGACGCCCACAGCGCCGCCTGCCGCTCCCTGACCAGGGCCTTCCACCATGAGTCTGGCGCTGGTGCACAGCCGTGCCCGCGTGGGGGTGCATGCGCCTGAGGTTCGGGTGGAAGTGCATCTCTCCGGCGGGCTTCCCTCCACCCAGATCGTGGGCCTGCCCGAGGCCGCGGTGCGCGAATCGCGCGAACGGGTGCGTGCGGCGCTGCTGTGCGCACAATTCGAATTTCCCGCCCGGCGCATCACCATCAACCTGGCCCCGGCCGACTTGCCGAAGGAAGGCGGCCGCTTCGACCTGCCGATCGCCCTCGGCATCCTGGCCGCCAGCGGGCAGATCGATCGTCAAACCCTTGCCGACTACGAGTTTCTTGGCGAGCTGGCGTTGACCGGCGAGTTGCGTGGCGTCGACGGCGTGCTGCCGGCCGCGCTGGCTGCCGCGCAGGCCGGGCGACGGTTGATCGTGCCGCTGGTCAATGGTGCCGAAGCGGCTGTCGCCGGGCATGTCGAGGCCTTCACCGCGCGCACGCTGCTGGAAGTCTGCGCCGCGCTCAACGGCAGCCGACGGGCGCCCGCTGCCGAGGTGGCGATCCCGGCGCTCGGCGCGCGTGCGTTGCCCGACATGGCCGATGTGCGCGGCCAGCCGCACGCGCGTCGCGCGCTGGAGATCGCCGCTGCCGGTGGTCACCATTTATTGCTGGTCGGCAGCCCTGGCTGCGGCAAGACTTTGCTTGCCTCGCGCCTGCCCGGCCTGTTGCCGGAATCCAGCGAGGCCGAGGCACTGGAAACCGCCGCCATTACCTCGGTAAGCGGCCGCGGGCTGGATCTTGCGCGCTGGCGGCAGCGGCCCTACCGGGCCCCGCATCACACCGCCAGCGCGGTCGCATTGGTCGGGGGCGGCACGCATCCGCGCCCGGGCGAGATCTCGCTGGCCCACAACGGCGTGCTGTTTCTGGACGAATTGCCCGAATGGCAACGGCAGACGCTGGAAGTGTTGCGCGAGCCCCTGGAATCCGGCCTGGTGACGATCTCGCGCGCCGCGCGCAGCGTGGATTTCCCGGCACGCTTCCAGCTGGTTGCTGCCATGAACCCATGCCCGTGCGGATGGGCCGGCGATGGCAGCGGGCGTTGCCGCTGCAGCAGCGACAGCATCCGCCGCTATCGCAGCCGCATCTCCGGCCCGTTGCTGGACCGGATCGACCTGCATGTCGAAGTGCCGCGACTGCCTCCGCAGGCCTTGCGCAGCGGCGATCCCGGCGAAGACAGCACCAGCATGCGTGCCCGCGTGGTCGCCGCACGCCAACGGCAACTTGCGCGTGCCGGCGCACCCAACGCTCACCTGGATCAGGCACAGACCGATGACCACTGCCGCCTGGAAGGCGACGATCAGGTGCTGCTGGAACGCGCCATCGAACACTTGCAGCTCTCCGCACGCTCGATGCATCGCATCCTGCGCGTGGCCCGCACCATTGCCGATCTCGACGGCAGTGCAGCCATTGCCACCCGGCATCTGACCGAGGCCATTGGTTACCGCAAACTGGATCGCGCCATCGGCACGGCGAGCGCGGCGTAGCAGCGCCGATCCAAACGCCTCAACGTGGTGGCAGTGGTCCACCGTACGACGATGCCGCGCAGTTTCGTTAGGACGCTAAGGAATTCCAGACGGCAATGCGATCGATCGCTGTCTCCATCGAAGGGTTGTCTGCTGCCGGTTCGTCGGCAGGGCGCGTGCTTCCATCCGGCGGCACAGCATTCGCCGATACGTCCACACGCTCTCTCCAGCGTCGCAACATCCATTTCATGGCGATGCACGTACAACGTCCGCCTTCCCATTGCGCAGAGGCCGTCATGAGCCGACTTCCCGACCTAGTCACCGTCCCGTCCCTGGATCTGAATCGTTATCTGGGCACCTGGTACGAAATCGCACGGCTGCCGATTCGCTTCGAGGATGCCGATTGCACCGATGTGTCGGCGCACTATTCGTTGCAGGACGATGGCACGGTGCGGGTGCAGAACCGCTGCCTGACCGCCGAGGGCGAGCTGGAAGAAGCGATCGGCGAAGCGCGCGCCATCGACGACAGCAATGCACGACTGGAGGTCACCTTCCTGCCCGAAGGCCTGCGCTGGATTCCGTTCACCAAAGGCGATTACTGGGTGATGCGCATCGATGCGGACTACACCGCCGCGCTGGTCGGCGGACCCGACCGCAAGTACCTGTGGCTGCTGGCAAGGCTGCCGCAACTGGACGAAAACACCACCCAGGCCTATCTGGCGCATGCGCGCGAGCAGGGCTTCGATCTGGCCCCGCTGATCCACACCCCGCACACCGGGCGACTGACCGAGCAGCCACTTCCCTGACAGCGACGCCAAGCCGACAAAGCAGCCTTCAACGTTTCTCGCCTGGGCACGCTTCCTCGGCCAGCGAATGGCTTGTGTCTTTGGGGATCGGGATTGCGGGCAGCTCGACCGTAGAGCCAGACCAACTCTAGAACGGCTGATCTGCGGCCTGGCTGCAGGGCCCTTGCCCGCCCACCATCGCGGGACAGGCCCCAAGTAAGTCCGTGTAGGCTCTTACGCGGCATCCATGCCGCGTAAGGTCCCGCGACGGTAGGCAGCCAAGGACCAGTCGAGATGGTCGGTGTGCATGGGGCAAGCAGGGCAAGACATGGTTGGTCGGATCACTGCATGTGCCCCCGGCTTCCCATCCCAAGCCGCGCAGCACACAGGTGTTCAACACACAACCGACAAATGTCTCGTCTGCCCGCCGCAAGCTCAGGAACACGCTTTCGAGAAAGCGGCCGACCAACTCGCTAGTGCGGGACCCCCGCCGGTTGCGGGACCCTTGGCGGCATCAGTGCCGCCAAGGAGCCTATACGGACGGATTCACGGCGTGTCCCGCAAGCGGTGAGGGCGCCGCACCCTCGACCTACCCCCTCGCCTATCTGATATTGGACGACTGGCGACCGGACTGCAGCCCGACTCAACCGTCGAGCGCACCCAGATCCTTGGCCGCAGCCTGCGCGCCTTCCAGGCTGTCGAAGGCGACGCCGGTGTCGCCGACCACGTACTTGGTCAGTTCGCCATCGCGGGTGGTTTCCTGCATCTTGAAGATCGGCACCGCATCGGTGCCGCCGACGCGTTCTTTCTGCGTTGTCATGGTGATTCCTCCAGGGAGAGTGCCTTGCACGGGGCCGGGTGGCGCCGTGGCTCCCGCTTGGGAGCACAGACACTTCGACCCTAGCGCGCCGCCTGGTGCAGGCGCGTGAATCCGTTGACGAGGCCGATTGCCACACTTGCCGGCATCGTCGTTTGCAGAAAATCACGTCTGCTTCGCTCCGCGGACGCGCGCAACCCGCGCGTCTGTCGTACATTCGCGACGTGCAGCCTCATCAGTCCACCGTCACTGTCTCCAGCGTCCTCGCGCGGCACGTCCGCGTGCGGCACCGGCATGCTGCGCCAGTGGCGGGGCGATACGCGTCAGCGTCGCTCTGCACGGGCTGTCGTGCGTGAGCACCCCTCCACGCAGATGTGGGTGGTGAGGTGAAGCGTCAACGCATCATCAGTCTGACCGTGCTGCTGGTATTGCTGGGCGCAATGCTTCCGATCAGCCTGTCCTACTATCTGGCATGGCGGCTGGCGCTGGACCGCGAGGAGAGCAAACTCGCGCAGCTCGCGGCGCTGTCGATCCGGCGCACCGACACTGCCTTCGACGAGGCCCATGGCGCGCTCCTGAGTATGGGCGCATCGCAGCTGCCGCCCTGCTCGCAGTCGCATCTGGCGCAGATGCGCGCACTGGTACTGGCCAGTCACTACATCGTCGAACTCGGCTACATGCAGCAGGGCCGGTTGCGCTGTACCTCATGGGGGCCATCGCCGCAGGCGGTTGCGCACACCGCTGCCGACTTCGTGGTCAAGCGTGGCATTGCGGTCACCACGCGGCTGCGTCCGCTGGCCAATCCGCAACACCCGCTGATGGCCCTGCAACTGCGCGACTACAACGTCCTGATCAATCCGACCACGCTGACCGACATCAATCTGCCGCCCGGCCTGCAGTTGGCGATCGGCACGCCGGACGGACAGATACTGAGCAGTACCGGCACTGCCGCCGAGCGGCTGCTGATCGCAGCGCCGACCGACGCCTCCGGCACCGGCGCAGATGCCCAGGTGTTGTCCGGCCGCGACCGCCGCGGCGACTGGGCCGCGGTCGTCACCGAGCCGGCGGCCTATCTGCGCGGGCCGCTGGCAGCCGCACGGCTGCAGGTGGTGCCGGTCGGCATTGCGCTGGCGCTGCTGTTGGTCAGCCTGGTGATCTGGGTGTCGCGGCGGCGGTTGTCGCCGCTGGCACGGCTGGAAATCGCCGTCCAGCGCAACGAGTTCGTCGTGCATTACCAGCCGATCATCGCGCTCGACACCGGCGCCTGCGTCGGTGCCGAGGCGCTGGTACGCTGGCAGCAACCCGATGGCGTGCTGATCCCGCCCGATGCCTTTATCCCGCTGGCCGAAGAAAGCGGCTTGATCCTGCCGATCACCGACCTGGTGGTGGCCGAAGTCATCCGCGACCTCGGCCCCACCCTGGCGGCTGACCCCTCCCTGCACGTGGCCATCAATGTCTCTGCCGAGGACATCAAGAGCGGCCGTGTGCAGACCGTGCTTGCCCAGGTGCTGCATGGCACTAGTGTGGACAGCGGGCAGTTGTGGGTGGAGGCGACCGAACGCAGCCTGATGGACATCGAAGCGGCACGCACCACCATCACCCATTTGCGCGGTGCCGGCCACACGGTGTCGATCGACGACTTCGGCACCGGGTACTCGAGCCTGCAGTACCTGCAGGGATTGCCGCTGGATGCGCTGAAGATCGACAAGTCGTTCGTGGATACCATCGGCACCCATTCGGCCACCAGCGCGGTGACCTCGCACATCATCGACATGGCCAAGACGCTGCAGTTACGCACCATTGCCGAAGGCGTGGAACGGCAGGAGCAGCTGGACTATCTGCGCGCGCACGGCGTGGATCTGGCGCAGGGCTGGCTGTTCTCGCGCGCGCTGCCGGCTACCGGCTTCATCGCCTACCACGCACTGATGCGCGGCGCTGCGCACTGACCGGCGCCGGGACGGCGCCCTGCACTGACCTGGACCGTCAGGACGCGTAGTCGACCAACGGCCACGGCGATCCAGGCACCTAGATAAACGTTGTGCGCGCACGGCATGCTCGAATCGCAGCACAGGTACTGATCTCGCCCGCACGCAAGCTCAAATTGCCCGAACGCGTGCTGCCCGAGCTGGCGCTACCGCTTTGCGTTCACCCCTGCCGCAAGCACCGATGCCGAGCACCCGGCAAGGTGCAATCTCGTGTGGCGATCCTACTGGGACTGACTGCACCAAAAAAAAAAGGCCGCCAATGGCGGCCCTTTCGATCAGGCGCTTTGCAAGGCGCCTTCGCGTTGGCGGCGTACCGGCTTGGGCCGGCTCGGGAACGCATGCCGCACGATCCGCCACATCACCTGGCCGAACTGACGCGGCAGCGAGCCGGTGTTGTAGTGCTGGCCGTAACGCGCACAGACCTGCTTCACCTCGACCGCAATCTGCGCGTAGCGATTGGCCGGCAGGTCCGGATAGAAGTGATGCTCGATCTGGTGGCTCAGATTGCCCGACAGCACGTTCATCAGCTTGCCACCGGTGAGGTTCGAGGAACCCCGCAGCTGACGCAGATACCAATGGCCGCGCGACTCGTTGCGGATCGACTCCTTCGGGAACACTTCCGCATCGGCGGTGAAGTGGCCGCAGAAGATGATCACGAAGGTCCAGATGCTGCGCAGCACGTTGGCGGCCAGGTTACCCAGCAGCACGGTCAGGAAGAACGGGCCGGCCAGCAGCGGGAACACGATGTAGTCCTTGAGCATCTGGCGGCCCATCTTGCGGCCGACCGGCAGGAACGAGGCGCGCAATTCGGCCGCCTTCATCTTGCCGGCGAACCAGCGGCCCAGGCGCAGGTCCTGGATGGCCACGCCCCATTCGAACAGCAGCGCAAAGAACACCGCCACGAACGGCTGCAGCAGGTAGAACGGGCGCCAGCGCTGTTCGGGAAAGATGCGCAGCAGGCCGTAGCCGATGTCGTCGTCCATGCCGCGCACGTTGGTATAGGTGTGGTGCTTGAAGTTGTGCGTCTTGCGCCAGTTGTCGCCGGTGGCAACGATGTCCCACTCGTAGGTGTTGCCGTTGAGCTGCGGGTCGCCCATCCAGTCGTACTGGCCGTGCATGACGTTGTGGCCCAGCTCCATGTTCTCCAGGATCTTGGACAGGGTCAGCAGCACCACGCCGGCGATCCAGGCCGGGATCAGCACGCTGTGCACGAACGCGCCCAGGAACAGCAGCGCGCGACCGGCCACGCCGGTCCAGCGCACCGCCGCCACGATGCGGCGGATGTAACGCGCATCGGCGGCGCCGACCTGGCTCTGCACGCGGGCGCGGATGGCATCGAGCTCGTCGCCGAAGGACTGCAGTTCGGCAGCGGACAGGGCGCGGTTATGGACTCGGCTCATGAAGATTCCTTACAGATCCAGGATCAGGTCAGTGCTCGGGGCACTGATGCACAGGCGGACCTGTGCGGTGGGTTCATTGCTGCGCTCACCGGTCAACAGGTGGCGCGTGGTGCCGGACTGGCGCGCGCAGGCGCAGCTGTTGCAGATGCCCATGCGGCAGCCGTATTTCGGGCGCAGGCCGTGCGCTTCCAGCCCTTCCAGCAGCGACTGGCCGCGCGGCAGGCTGAGCGTACGGCCACTGCGTGACAGCTGGACCTGCACATCACCGGTTTCGCCGTCTTCCAGCGTCGGCACGCTGAAGGCTTCGGCCTGGAACGCGGCCACGCGGCCCTGCAGGCGCGCACGCGCCGCCTGCACGAAACCGCCCGGCCCGCAGACCATGACGTGACGGCTGGAGAGATCGGCAATCTGCTCCAACGGATAGGTATCGATGCGCGCCGCCGGCGTGGCGCCTTCGCGGGTGGTCAGCAGCCGTACGCGCAAGCGCGGATGGGCGGCGGCCATCGCCTCGAATTCGTCGACGAAGCAGGCTTCGTCGCGCTGGCGCACCCAATACAGCAGGTCCACGTCCATCGGCATGCCGGCCTGCGCGGCGGCCTGCAGCAGCGCGCGCATCGGGGTGATGCCCGAGCCGGCAGCAAGCAGCAACAGCGGCGTCGGGATGGTCGGCAGCAGCATGTCGCCGAAGGCCGGATCCAGCGACACCACCGTCCCGATCGGCGCAGCGCCGGCCAGGTAGCGGCTGACCAGCCCGCCCTCGATCGCCTTGACGGTGATCGCCAGGCGGCCATCGGCCAGCACGGTCGGGCTATAGCTGCGCAGCAGGCGGCGGCCGTCGATCTCCACGCCCAGGCTCACGTGCTGGCCGGCCTGCAGGCCCTGCCAGTGGCCATTGGGCCGCAGCACCAGGGTCACCGCGTCGCGGCTGGCGGCCGTGCGCGCGACCAGGCGGGCCATCGGCCGTTCCAGCGTCCACAGCGGGTTGAGCCGGGTCGCCCAGAAGTCGAACAGCTGCGGCGACACCAGCCGGCGCGCCAGACGCGTCGGCAATGGGGACTTGGACTTGGGAGGAGATGCCAGGTTCATGGATTGCACTATACGCATGCATGCACAGCCGTGTATACAGTTGTATATCGATCAGAGGAGCTATGATTCAGGCCCACGCCTAGCTGCTGCCTCATGACCTCCATCGCCCTGCCTTCCCAAGACGCGCCGCCGTCACGCAAGCCGGCGATTTCACGCGAGGACCTGATCGCCGCGGCGCTGTCGCTGATCGGACCGCATCGCAGCCTGTCCACGCTGAGCCTGCGCGAGGTGGCACGCGAAGCCGGCATCGCGCCGAACAGCTTCTATCGCCAGTTCCGCGACATGGACGAGCTGGCGGTGGCCTTGATCGATCTGGCCGGGCGTTCGTTGCGCACCATCATCGGCCAGGCCCGCCAGCGCGCCACCTCCACCGACCGCAGCGTCATCCGCGTGTCGGTCGAAGCTTTCATGGAGCAGCTGCGCGCCGACGATAAGTTGCTGCATGTGCTGCTGCGCGAGGGCGCAGTGGGCTCGGATGCATTCAAGCAGGCAGTGGAGCGCGAGCTCAGCTATTTCGAAGACGAGCTGCGGGTGGACCTGATCCGCCTGGCCGCCGCCGACAACGCCAAGCTGCATGCACCGGCGCTGGTGTCCAAGGCGATCACCCGGCTGGTGTTTGCGATGGGCGCGGTGGCGATGGACTCGCCGCCGGAAAAAGATCCCGAATTGATCGAACAGATCTCGCAGATGCTGCGCATGATCTTGACCGGCGCACGTACCTTGGGCACGCACGGCGGGTGAGCGTGGTTTGACGTTGGAAGCGGCGTGCCTGCCCTGCTTTCATCGATGACGCTTGATCGTTGAGCGCTGCAGCCCGGCTGGCTGCGGATGGATTGCATCGCGCGTCTGCACTGCCATCGCGTCAATGACCTTGTGGTCATGCTGGCGTCGTCCACCTGCGTTGCCGCGTCGAGCATCGTTCAAGCGCCCGTGCATCGACATGGCCGCAGGTACTGCGTTTCGCACAGCCAGCCAGAAATAGCGATCGCTGAAACATCTGTAGTGCCTGCGTTCGAAGGCATTTCGATGACCTGCAGGGCAATATGGCCGCATCTTCTGAAGGCCACCGCCTTGTGGAAATACGCTTGGCGTTATCGGCTGACGTCTTGGTACAGATTATCCGTACACACCAGCCACGTAAGGCCATTCGATAAATCAATACACCTGCAGTGCAAGCTTGCTTGAGCGCGATGTTGCAGGCTGGCGTCAGCAACCTCATCCATACCGACAGATGCACAGTTCAGTCTTGTCGCGACGGCACTCACGTCCAAGCACACGCGTTTCACTCCTCGCTGGCCAAGGTGGCGCCACGTTCGCGATCTGCTCGACAGACGCACCTACAGCCACCCCGGAGACGACATGAGCAACCACGATACCCCTCTCGACAAGCAGGAACGCAAGGCCGAAGCGCAGGATTTGAATCGTGATCCGATCTCCGGCGCACCCGGTTCGCATCCGGTAGGCGTGGGTGTGGGCGGCGTTGCAGGCGGCGCTGCCGCAGGCGCGCTGGCCGGTACGGTGTTCGGCCCGCTGGGCACCCTGATCGGCGCTGCGGTGGGCGTGGTGGCCGGCGCTGCAGCCGGCAAGGGCGTGGCCGAGCGCCTGGACCCGACAGTGGAAACCGAATACTGGCGCCAGGAATATCAGAACCGTCCTTACTACAAGGAAGGCACCGATTACGATCGCGATTACGCCACCGTGTACGGCTTCGGCCTGCAGGCGCGCGAAACGCGCCCAACCAGCACCTGGGAAGAAACCGAAGCGACCCTGGCCGGCGAGTGGCCGCGCAATCGCGGGGAATCACGACTGGAATGGGAAGAAGCGCGCCTTGCTGCGCGCGATGCCTGGGAGCGCGCCGATCGCACCCATAGCGTCTATCGCGAGGGCGACACGCATTACGAAGGCCGCTTCGACAGCGCGAGCTATCGCGATGCCGAGTATTCCTATGACGATTATCGTCCGGCCTATCGTTATGGCATGCAGGCGCGTCAGCAACACGCCGGCCGCCAGTGGGACGACCATCTGGAACGCGACCTGGGCGACGGCTGGGACCGGTTCAAGTCCAACTCGCGCCTGAGCTGGGAAAAGGCCAAGCATGCAGTGCGCGAAGCCTTCGATTCCGAGCATCACGGTGATGCGGCACGTCGCAACCCGACCGACCCGCGCGTCTAAGCCCATACGGCCTGGCGCCGAGCCAGGTTGAAGTCTTGGAAAAAGAACGGGCCCCACGGGCCCGTTCTTCCTTGTGGAAAGCACTGCCATGCACGAGGCGTTCTAGCGAACGCGCGAATCAGCTGGAACTGTTCTCCACCGCACGGATATCGCCACGGAATTCGTTCGTGCCCTGCCCCGGCGAGGAGAGCGCATCGCTCTGCTGCTTGAGCCTGTGCTTGCGCGCGGCCACCACTTCCTTGGCCAGGGCGATGCGCCGGCCGACCACCATCTCGGTCAGCCAGTCGATCAGCGTGCGCGTATATTCCTGCTGGTGTTCCTTGACGCTCAATGCGTGATCGGCACCAGCAATCACGCGTGCACTCAGCGAGCGCGCATTGACGAAGGCATTGGCGTAGTTGCGCAATACCGGATGCGGCACGATCACATCGTGTTGCGCCTCCACCAACAGCACATCGCCTTTGTAATCGGCACAGGCGGCCAGGGCGATATTGTCGTCGGGGGTCAGCACGCGTTGCCGATAGTCCATCAACTCCGGATCGGCGTTGAGGCTCACCTTGGGGTGATCCCAGTGCTCGTCCTTGTAGAGCGCGGGCGAGCGTAACGCCAGCCATTCCACCGGGCGTTCGCGCGTCAGCAATGCCGACAGGTAGCCGCCGTAACTGAGCCCGACCACCGCAATCGACTGCGGATCGACGTACGGCAGGCCAGCGAGCTGATCGTAGGCGGCCTTGATGTCGTCCAGGTTCTGCGCGCGTGTCACGCTCTGGCGCATCGATGCATAGCCTTCGTGACCGCGCAGATCGAAGGTCATGCAGATGCAGCCAAGGCCGACCGCTTCGCGCGCACGCACCAGGCTGTGATGCTGGCTGCCGCCCCAACCATGGACGAACAACACCGCGGGAATGCCGGTGGGCGTCAGCAAGGTGCCGCTGAGTTCGTCCTGGTCGACCGGGATCTGAATGCTGGAAAGTTTGGCTTCCATTATGGGGTGGATACCCTCCTGTATTTGAAGCGCGGACCCGGCCCGGCGCGCTCCGCGCGGTAGTAGATCTGCGCATCCGCGGGCGGTTCGCCCTGATAGATCTCATGCGTGGATGCATGCACCCACTGCAGGCTGGCGTCGTCCTGGAAGCTGGAGATCGCGGCAAGCTCGGCCGGTGTCGCGCCGCCGACCCGCCAGGATTGCTCCAGCACACCGCAGACCGGACCGGCCTGCCCATCGTCGCCACTGACCACGTCGTAGTTGCGCCGCGAGATGTGCAACCCAGGATAGGCGGCGGTGATGAATCGATCGTATCTGCAGGCCTGCTCGACCACCCGCTGTTGCAGCGACGGAAGCGCGGTCGCGGCCAGTGCCTCGAGCGATCCGCGATACACATGCAGCGACGAGCCGCCGTAGACCTCTTCATCCTGCATGTTGCGCACGCTGCATTGCGTGCCGTAATACGCAATCTGGACACCCGCAAGGCAGAGCTCGCCCACGCTATGCGTCACGGGCTGCAGGATGTTGCGCTCCAGCACCGCGCCATGCGTGCGCAAATAATGCTCCGGCAGGCTGTCCAGCACCTGCGCGAGGTGCGCTGCACCGGCGATACGCCATTGGCCGTTGCCACCCACGCCGGTCGGCAGCTTCAGTCGCACACCGCCATCCGGAAGCAGGAGCTCCAATGCACGCAGGGCATCGATGCGCGAAAACACCGTATAGCCCGCCAATGTTGCCGGGATCAGCGCGGTGGCCAGTGCCTTGTTCCATCCGGTGATGCTGGCTGCATGGTCGGCAATGAGCGGGTGGCCGATCACCTTGGTCGCCAGGAAGGCATGCGGCACGATGCCGCCTAGCAAATCCGCCGCATCATCGATACCGAGTCCATGCGCCTGTTCCGAGGTCAAGGTCTCATCGGGCACATGAAACACGGTCTCAGGGACAGCATGCTTGAAGTCACTGGCGTGCCCTGCGCCGCGAACGCCCAGCAACCGTGCGATTTCACCGCAGACCCAGGCATGCGTGGCACGCTCTTGGCCGTCCTCGGGCACCGGACGCGTGACATGCCCCACGACCTGGCAGTACTGCTTGTGCGCCATCACGTCTCCCCTCGCAGCATCGAGCCGAGTGCCGTTGCTGGCTTGTTCAAACAGTTGAGACGCACGCAGGCATTGATGTATCGCTACGCGATGCCCGGGAGAACCGGCTTATTTCAGCGTCAGATAGAACGCGAATACGATCACAAGGACGACGATCAAGCTGATGGCGACACGTCCCCCTCGTAGCTCCACCAAGGCATGCCACCACACGCGTGCTTCGGAGGTACCGCTGGCGGCTTGCGGCTTACGGCTGCTTTCGCTGTCCTGCATCCTGAGTACTCTCATCTCCCTAAAGTCATCCCACATCCTAAGCATCAGACGTTACACAAGTGTGGAACGATTCAGAATCTTCCGTAAATTGCGGCATTGCGCAGGGGTTTTCTCGCTCACCAACGCAGCTACCAGCCGATGCGCGATGGCAAGCCTCACACCTCGATTGCCGACATTGCAGCCAATGCAATCGATTGCTGGCTATTGCTCAGCACGACGCTACGGCTTCGATCACAACTGCAGTTCTCGCGAGACATTGCCTGCATACGTAGCGTGTAGAGGCGCAACTGCAAGCTGACCAGTTAAGCACGCACCACTGCAGTGCGTTGAATAGTCGGGTTCGATGATCATTCGTTGACACAGCCGCAGTTACCCTGCATGTCAAGTTTGTTTAACCCGGACCACGCGAAGTCATGAGCAGAGACCCATCCGTCATCGATGTACAAGCCGAAATCGCGCATTGGCAGGCGCGGCACGCGCAGGGCAACCTGGGTGCAGGCAAGTTCAGCGAATTGTCCCCGGTGGTGAAAATGGCCTGCGATATCTACCTGCAGGCACCGCGTTCGAGCGATCAGGAACGTCTGCGCCTGTTTCGCGACCGCCTGGAACATCACTTCATTTCATCCAGCACCCAGTCCAATTACGAGCAATTGGCCACCGACTGCTGGCAGCGGCTGGGTGCACGCAATAGTTGAGCAGTATGTATTGAGCAAGACCGTTACTCATTGGAGAGCATCATGAAAACCCCGTATCAAGTGCAGCAGGAGCTGGAACGATTGGAGCGGTTGGTTCCGCACATCGTCAGCGACCAGGGCGACCGCGCGGAGGACATCCTAGGCTTCCATGTCGCCAGCTTGCTGGGCAGTGCCCCGGCCAGCGAACACGCGCTGATTCGTGAGCGCACCGCACGCATGGCGCGCGTGTGCCGCACCGCACAGGACAGCGTGCGTCCGCCAGCCAGATCGTTGGGCCTTGGCACAACCGCCCAGGCGCAGCTGGCCTGACCGACAGGCGCCGATCCACGCATCACCGGAGCCGCGTAGCGGCTCCTTTGCATTTCACCGTCGGCAGTATTGGCCGCATTCTTTTAGGACCTCCATGAAATCCCTTCTTGTCGCGACATCGCTCCTTGCCGTGCTCTTCCTGACCGCTTGCGATCGCCCCGGCGGCGATGCCTCGCGGACTGCGCCGGCAGTATCGCCCGAACCGATTGCCGCACCGGTCAGCGGCACCGGCGCTGCCGAACTGGCCAAGGGCGATCCCGCCGTGCTCGGCGTGCTGGCGGCGCTGGATGAAAACGAGATCGCGCTGGCCAAGCAGGCCATCTCCCAGGATCTGGGCGGTGCGACCGACACCTTCGCCAAGCAGTTGCTGCACGACCACGAAGCCAACCTGGAAAAGAGCAAGGCACTGGGTGCCACCGACAGCCCGCGCGCCGATGCAATGCGCGCCAAGGGCAAGGCAGCGGTGGACGCACTGGCAAAGACAGCGACCCTGCCCGATGGCAAGGACGCCTACCGCAATGCCTTCCTGCGCACGATGGTCAGCGACCACGGCGACACCATCAAGATCATCGACGCCGAACTGCTGCCCGCCGCCGAAAGCGCGCCGGTCAAGCAGCATCTGGAAGAAAGCCGGCGCGTGGTGTCGGCGCACTTCGAGCGTGCCCACGCGGTGTCCTCCTCGCGCTGAGCCCGTTGCAGCGTCTGCAAGCACCCAACGCGCCGGCCTGTCCGGCGCGTTGGCGTTTGGGCCTTGCCGGTCTTTATTGGTGGACGCGCGCTGAGCCCGGCCGCCGTCCTGGTGCCGCACGCGGCCATCGCAGCGGGTGCAGCAGCGACTTCACTTTGCAGCAGGCAGCGCTGGCCTATCGTGCCGCATCGATTCGGCGCAGGAATGTCCCATGCAGTTGCTCATCACCGGCGGCACCGGGTTCATCGGCCAAGCCTTGTGTCCAGCACTGGTGCAGGCCGGGCACCAGGTCAGCGTGCTGACCCGCGACCTGCGGCGCGCAGCGCGTCGCCTGCCCGGCATGACCGTGGTGGACACGCTGGACGGGGTGCAGGCCGATGCGGTCATCAATCTGGCGGGCGAGCCGCTGGCGGCCGGCCGCTGGACCGATGCGCGCAAGCAGCGCTTCCGCGCGTCGCGCCTGGGCATCACCGGCCAGCTGCATGCCTGGATCGCGCAGCAGCCGGCCGAACGGCGCCCGGCGGTGCTGATTTCCGGCTCGGCGGTGGGCTATTACGGCGAGCGGGGCGACAGCGTCCTGACCGAGGCGGACCACGCCGGCAACGATTTCTCTGCGCAGCTGTGCCGCGACTGGGAAGCCGAAGCGGCAAAGATCGGCGCACTCGGCCCGCGCGTGAGCTGGGTCCGCACCGGCATCGTGCTCGACCGCGACGGCGGCGCCCTGGCCCGCATGCTGCCGGCGTTCCGCTTCGGCGGCGGCGGCCCGTTCGGCGATGGCCGCCACTGGATGAGCTGGATCCATCGCGCCGACATGGTGGCTTTGCTGCTGTGGTTGCTGGAACACGGCCAGCCCGGCGCCTACAACGCCACCGCACCGACCCCGGTCACCAATGCCGAGTTCGCGCGCACCCTGGCCCACGTGCTGCATCGTCCGACACTGCTGGCGCTGCCAGCCGGCCTGCTGCGGCTGGGCTTCGGCGAGATGGCCGAGCTGCTGCTGATCAGCCAGCGCGTGCTGCCGCAACGCGCGCTGGATGCCGGCTTCCGCTTCCAGTATGTCCATCTGGAAGCGGCGTTGCGCGCCATCCTGCAGCGCTAGCGCCTGCGTGGCCCTGGGGCCCTGCGCAATGGCAGGGCTGCCGGCCGCCTGTAACGGCTCGGAGGGCCATGCACTAATATTTGCCTAACGACCATCTCCGACAGTGCTGCCGATCTCGGACTGGCCCTGGGCCCGGCGGAATACCTATGCACCTGCTGCTTGTCGAAGACGACACCATGCTGGCCAACGCGATCTGCGATGGCGTGCGCCAGCAGTCCTGGACCATCGACCACGTCGGCAGCGCCAATGCCGCCAAGACCGTGCTGGTGGACCACCGCTACACCGCGGTGCTGCTGGATATCGGCCTGCCGGGCGAGTCCGGGCTGACGGTGATCCGCTTCATGCGCGGCCATTACGACGCCACGCCGGTGATCGCACTGACCGCGCGCGGCCAGCTCACCGACCGCATCCGCGGCCTGGATGCCGGTGCCGACGACTATCTGGTCAAACCGTTCCAGTTCGACGAGCTGATGGCGCGGCTGCGTGCGATCACCCGACGCAGCCAGGGACGCGTGGTGCCGCTGCTCACGCAGGGCGATGTCTGCGTGGACCCGAGCAGCCGCAAGGTCACCCGCGACGGCAAGTGGGTGGCGCTGAGCGCGCACGAATACCGCCTGCTGCTGGCGCTGATGGAACGCGCCGGGCGCGTGGTCACCAAGGATCAACTGGAAGAAGGCGTCTACGGCGGTCCGTCCGAAGGCGGCAGCAACATGATTGCGGTGTACGTGCACCAGCTGCGCCGCAAGCTGGGCGACGAGCTGATCTCCACGGTGTATGGCCAGGGCTACATGGTCGGCAAGGCACCGGAATGAAATCGCTGCAGGCACGCATGCTGGCGGCGCTGGCCGCAATCGTGTTGTTGAGCTGGTCCACCTCGTTGTGGATCCTGGTCGCCCTGGTCACCCAGGGCCATCACAGCGTGTTCGAGCAGGAGCTCAACATGTTCGGCGACCAGTTGATCAGCGCCCTGCCCGATGCGCTGGAGCACCGCTTCGATACGCAACCGGAGCCGCCGGCCGCGGTCGATACGCACACCCCGATCGGCAATGTGTCCTCGCGCATGAGCTTCAAGCAGACCTTGATTGCGATGGTGCTCAACACCTTGCAACTGGGGGTATTGGGCGTGCTGGTGTGGTGGGCGGTCCGCACCTCGCTCGCACCGCTGCGCGCCATCTCCGGCGCCATCGCGCAACGCACCGGGCTGGAGACCGAGCCGGTGCCGCTGGCGCAGGTGCCGGACGAGATTCGCCCGCTGATCGGCTCCTTCAATTCGCTGCTGGCCCGCGTGGAAAAGACCGTGCAGGCCGAGCGCGATTTCGTGGCAGACGCCGCGCACGAACTGCGCACCCCGCTGTCTGCGCTGCATGCCTACGCCGAGGTCGCGCTGCGCGCACCCACGCTGGAGGCCAAGGACGCGGCGCTGCAGCAGCTGCTGGAAACCGCGCGCCGCAGCAATCGGCTGGCCGAGCAATTGCTGGATCTGGCACGACTGGATGCAGGCATCAGTTCGGCGGCGTACCAGCAGGTGGACATGGGCGAGCTGATCTCGCATGTGCTGGACGAATTCAGCGTGCAGGCCGAGGCCCGCCACGTCAATCTGCAGGTGGAAGCATCGCCGTGCCTGCTGCGTTGCGACGTGGATGCGGTGGGTATCCTGATCCGCAATCTGGTCGACAACGCCATCCGCTATGGCCGGCCTCATGGCATGGTGGAAGTGAGTTGCGGCTACTGCCTGCGCGCCGATGCGCTGCATCCGTTCGTGCAGGTCAGCGATGACGGCCCGGGCGTGCCGGAGAGTGCCCACGCGTCCATCTTCGAACGCTTCTACCGGGTTGCCGGCAGCCAGGTGCAGGGCAGCGGGATCGGGCTGTCGCTGGTGGCCGGCATCGCGCGCCTGCACGAAGCCAGCATCGAAACCTGCGAAGGCCACGAGGGCCGCGGCCTGTGCGTGCGCGTGGTGTTCGCCAGCGAGGGCGTGCGCCGCACCGGCTGAACGCAGGCGGCGCGCGGCGATCGTCCAGCGTCCAACCAATAAGTTTCCAACACCCGCTGCCTACAGTGCACTCACCGCACGCATCCAGGATGCATGGTGATGTTTCACTCGATCCGTTCCACCCCGCTTTCCCCCGCCGCCATCGCGCTGCTGGCGCCGCATACGGCTGCCAACGACAGCGTTGCCCCTGCCCCTGTCGCCGATGTCCTCCTGCTGGACTTTCGCTGTGGCCGCACCGGCACGCGCAATCGCGACATCTGGAGCGAACTGCCGGATATCCGCAGCGCACGTCAGGCGCGCCGGCTGCAGCACTGGGCCAAGAGCGGGGTGTTGTTCACTGCCGCCGCCGTGGTGTTTGCGCTGGCGGTGGCCAGCTATCTGATGCATTGAGCGCGCGGCCCCGCTCGCGCGTGCTTGTCCCTATCTGCTTCCTCTCCAGGTATCTGCCCATGTCGTCGCATTCCCTTGTCCGCTGCTGCGCGCTGTTGGTTGTCGGCGTGACGCTGGTCGGTTGTGCCAGTACGCGCCCGATGCCGTACAGCCAGCTGCCGTCTTCAAGCTATCTGCGCCCGCACGATGGCAGCCGTGGCGACCGCATGCCATACGCCTATCAGGGCGAGGTGGATTGGACGCGCTACCGCGCCGCACTGGTCGAGCCGGTCAGCATCTATCGCGGTCCGGACGCGCAATTCGAAGACGTGCCCGAGCAGGACAAACGCATGCTCGCCGATTACATGCAACAGGAGTTCGGCAATGCGATCGGGCAGCGTTGGCAGCGCACGACGGTGGCCGATCGCGACACCTTGCGCGTGCGCATCAGCCTGACCGGTGCCAAGCCCAGCAAGCGGGTGCTGGGCACCTTCATGAAGGTGGATCTGGGCGGCGGTTCCTATAACGCGGTGCAGGCCGCACGCGGCAAGGAAGGCGCGTTTTCCGGCTCGGTCAGCTACGCGGTGGAAATCTTCGACGCGCAGAGCAACCGCCTGCTCGCCGCCTATGTCGAAAAACAGTATCCGAGCGCAATGAACATCAAGGCCAGCCTGGGCGCCTACGACGCCGCCAAGGCCGGTATTCGCAAGGGCGCCGAGCAGTTGGTCAAGGGAATGGAGTAGCTGGGATTCGGGATTCGGGATTCGGGATTCGGGATTCGGGATTCGGGAATCGGGAATCGGGAATCGGATTAGCGGAAGCGATGGCTTCCAGTTTCCTTCTCCCATCGGGAGGAGGTGCTCCGCAGGGGCGGATGAGGGTACGGGCGAAGCCTCGCGACGACATGCGGCTTCGTCGGTTTCACGCTACCGCCGCTGCACACCCAACCCATTCTTGCAGCGCAGGCGCTCAAGGACGCGCGCCCATGGCGTGCAAGCCGTACCTTCTCGCTCCGTGAGGAGCGTGGCTTGATGTCCCGCATCTGGCGAGCGGTGCGGACAGATGCCCATCCGGTTCAAATGTCAGATCCAGTCACTTGCCCGATCACATGAGCGCAGCAAGCAAGGGACCGCCTCGTTAACGATCACACCACAAAAAAGGCCGGCGCTGTACAGACAGCGCCGGCCTTTGTCGGTCTGCACGGCCAACGCATCGTCAGCGTGCAATGCCATCTTGGTGCTGCAGCATCAACGCGTCACGCGCTTGGCCACCTTCTTGCCCACCGCCTTGCGGGCGGCGGTGGTCTTGGCCACGGCACGCGTGGCCGGGGTCTTGGTGACCTTGGCGGCCTTCTTCAGGGTGGTCTTGGTCACCGCCTTCTTGAGCGGGGCCTTTTTCACTGCGGCCTGTTTGGTGGCGGTCTGCTTGGCCACCGGTGCCTTCTTGGCGGCGGGCTTGACGATGGTCTTGGCGACCGGCTTCTTGACCGGCGCCGCCTTGGCCGCAGCCTTCTTCGCTGCCGCACGCGCGCCTACCGTGGCCACCGCGCTCTTGCGCGCTGCGCTCTTGGCAGCGGTCTTGGCACTCAGTGCTGCCGCTTCGGCCTTGGCATTGGCCTTGGCGGCTTCCAGCTTCTGCTTGGCGCTGGCCTTGGTGTTGGCCAGTTTCTTCTTGGCAGCATCGGTGGTGCTGCTCAGCTTCTGCTTGGCGGCATCCTTCGTAGATGCAAGCTTCTGCTTGGCAGCGTCCTTGGTGGCGGTCAACTTGTCCTTGGCGGCCTCCTTGCCCGACACCAGCGAGCGCTTGGTCTTGGCCACGCTGCGCTTGACCGCGGTGGCTGCATCGCCGGCCTTTTCGACAACGCGCTGTTCGACCTTGACCACCGCCTTGCGGGCCTTGGCGACGCGGATCTTGGCCTCTGCCGCCGCCGTGCCGGCCGCGTCCTGCACGCTGGCCACCGCGTCGCTGGTGGTGCTGGCGATGGTCTCGCCCAGTTCGGTGGCAGTGCTCTTGACGCTATCGACAGCCTCGGACAGGGTTGCCGTCACACCATTGCCGTTGCTCATAGGACCCTCCTTAAGGGCATCAGTGCTGAAAACGCGGGCGATGCGCAGCGGCATGCGTATGCTGAACAGGCATCGGATCAAGCGGACGCTACGCCGGGCTCAAGCGACTGTCAACGCAGCGCCGGCAAGGGCTCGGCGGCGCTTTCACCAGGCGTTAAATTGCCCGCTGGCACTCTCGTTCAGCTTGATTTACGCAGTCAGACGCCCTATTCCTCTTCCACCGCGTAACCCGGACTCGTTGCATGCGCCCGCTGCCCACCTTGCTGACCCTTTCCCTGGCCGCTGCCTTCGGCGGATTTGCCGCCACCGGCATCAACGCCTGGATGGACAACCGCGCCGAGGCCGCACCGGCCGGTGCCTCCACTACCTTTAGCTTGCCCGCGGCCGCCGCGTTGCCGGCCGCCGTCGCCGGGCAACCGGTGCCGTCGCTGGCGCCGATGCTGCAACAAGCGATGCCGGCGGTGGTGAGCGTCAATACCAAGCAAGTGGTGCGCGTGCGCAACCCGTTCTTCAACGACCCGATCCTGCGCCGGCTGTTTCCGCAGGTGCCGCAGGACCGCATCAACGAGTCGCTGGGTTCTGGCGTGATCATCGATGCGCAAAAAGGCTATGTGCTGACCAATCACCACGTCATCGAAAATGCCGACGATGTGCAGGTGACGCTTGGCGACGGGCGCACGGTCAAGGCCGATTTCATCGGCTCCGATGCCGATACCGATATCGCGCTGATCCGCATCAAGGCCGACAACCTTACCGACATCAAGCTGGCCGACAGCAATGCGCTGCGCGTGGGTGACTTCGTGGTGGCGATCGGCAACCCGTTCGGCTTCACCCAGACGGTGACCTCCGGCATCGTCTCGGCAGTGGGCCGCAGCGGTATTCGCGGGCTGGGCTACCAGAATTTCATCCAGACAGATGCCTCGATCAATCCGGGTAACTCCGGCGGTGCGCTGGTCAACCTGCAGGGCCAGTTGGTGGGCATCAATACCGCCAGCTTCAATCCCCAGGGCAGCATGGCCGGCAATATCGGCCTGGGTCTGGCGATCCCCTCCAACCTGGCGCGCAATGTGGTGGAGCAATTGGTGACCAAGGGCGTGGTGGTGCGTGGCACGCTCGGGCTGGAAACCCAGAATCTCACCCAGCAGATGCTGCAGGGCCTGGGTGTGGATTCGTTGCGGGGTGCGCTGGTGACGCGTGTGTTGCCAGGGTCCGCTGCGGCCGCCGCAGGTGTGCAGCCAGGCGATGTGGTGGTGGCGGCAAACGACCAGCGCGTGGACAGTGCAGAAGCGCTGCACAACTATGAAGGCCTGCAGGCGGTTGGTAGCCCGGTCAGGCTGGAGATTCGCCGCGATGGCAAACCGCTCACCCTCACCGCCAAACTGAAAGAGCAGGACCGGGCAGTCACCGGCGACATGCTCGACCCACGCCTGGGCGGCGCCACCTTCGTGGACCTGCCCGAATCGCTGCGCCAGTCCGGCATTACCGGCGTCATGGTCAGCGAGGTCAAACGCGGCGGTCGTGCCGCAGCCAATGGTCTGGTCAGCGGCGATGTGATCGTGGCCAGCAGCGTGGGCGAGTTTGCCGATCTGGCCAGCTGGCGTGCCAACTTCCAGCGCAAACCGCAGCAACTGGTCGTGCGCATCCTGCGTGGCAACGCGCAGTACGACGCGTTGATGCGTTGACGTGGCGTGCACTGCCATCGGCGCGCACTAACACCTCCTACACCGTAGCGATGCTATTGCTGCACCACGCCCGCATGCTGTCGCGGCTGCCATCAATGACCGAAGGAGATATCGCATGAGCCCCACCAATACCGACCAGCTGAAAGAAAATCTGAGCGAAGCCGGCACCCACCTGAAGTCTGCCGCCAGCGCCGCAGGCGAGGCCGTCAAGGGCGCCACCAGCGCCGCAGGAGATGAGCTCAAGCTCGGTCGCGCCAACGTCAAGGCGGAGCTCTCCGATACCGCACTGGCCGGCATGGCTGCTGCCGAGTTCGGCGGCGCCGCTGCCAAGGAACAGCTCGACGTGCTGGTCAGCAAGGGCAACGACCTGCTGGAAAGCGCCACCGATCTGATTCGTGAGCGCCCGCTGGCTGCGTTCGGCGTTGCGTTTGCGACCGGCTGGATCATTGCCAAGCTGGCACGCAGCAACGACAACTAAGTCGTGAGCGACCAGGCCTCTACAGCTGCCGCCTCCGACGCGCCCAACGCGCGGCCGGAGACGCCAGGACTGGACGAAAGCGTACGTGCGGTCGGCGCAGCCGGCCGCGCCACGCTGGGCTCGGCCAAGGACACCAGCCGCGCACTGCGCCGGCTGGTGTCGGCCGACTTGCAACTAGCACGCAGTGCCTTCGGGCGCGGACTGGCCTGGGCATGCGTTGCCGTGGTCTTCGGCGCGTCGTCGTGGTTGTTGCTGGCAGGTGCAATCATCGCGCTGCTGCAACGCGCCGGCCTTTCGTGGTTCCAGGCGATGTTTTTCACCGCGTTGGCCAGCTTGTTGGTCACCGGCATTGCGGCGTGGCGGGTGTTCTTCTACTTCGATCACACCGGCTTGAATGCAACACGTCGTCAGCTGGTCAAGCTGGGCATCTTCGATGACAGCAGCGACGACGACGATGCCCACGCATCGGCTGCCAATGGAGCACGCACATGAAGTTTGGCACCTTGCGTCAGCGCGTGGAACGCGCCGAATTCCTGGTGGAGGGGCGCGCTCAGGAAACGCGCCTGCATTGGGGACAATTGCGTGACACCTGGCGTGCCGGGTGGTCTCCGCTGCGAATCATGGTGGTTGGTTTCGGCCTGGGGTTTGTCACTGGCCGCAACGAACCGCAGGCGGCATTGGGCAGCATCGCCAGCAAGCTCGGCGGTATCCCGAAGATTCTGCAGATGATCAGCACGATCTCTGCGCTGTTCACCGCACACCGTGCACAGGAAGCCTCCGAGCAGGCCGAACGTGCCGCAGACAGTGCCGAAGAGGTCGCTGCCGATCCACCGGTGACGGTGGTGCAGGCGCCGATCGATCGCGCTGCGTAATGGCGGGTTCCCGAGCGTCGCTCGGGATCACGCTGCGGATGTCTGCCGCCCGATGCGCGGCAGAGCCCGCTACTGGTGCTGTTAAGGACTGACGTTACGCGCACACCCTCTGTGCGCTGCGTTGACGCGTTCGGCTGATAATGGCCCACCGCTGGCAGCACGCCAGTCTGCTGCCAGGGCGCGCATGACTCTTCCCGTCGATTCTATGGATGCTACCGCTGCGGCAGATTCACTCCCGCCGCCACCGGCACCACGCCCACGCGCACCGGTCTCGTTGGTGGTGCTGGCCACGCTTGCGGTGGGTTATACGCTGTGGGCTGCACAGACGATCATCCTGCCGGTGATGCTGGCCGCCTTCTTTGCCTTGATCGGCAACCCCATCCTGCGCGGTCTGCGCAAGCTGTACATCCCCCGCTTCCTCGGCGCCTTGATGGTGTTGTGCCTGGGCCTGGCCGGTACCGTGACACTGGCCGCGCAGCTGGCCGGGCCGGCCGCCGAATGGGTGCAGCAGGCGCCCCGGCAGATGCGCCAGATCGCGCGCGACGTGCGCGATTTCACCAAGCCGGTGATGCAGGCCAATCAGGCCGCGGAAAACTTTGCACGCGCGGCCGGCGGCGATGGCCAGCGCAGCGTGCAGATCGTGCGAACGCAGATGGACGACCCCTACAAGGCGCTGGTGCGCACGCCGAAGCTGGCCGCCTCGGTGCTTGCGGTGGTGCTGCTGACGTTCTTCTTCATGGTCTACGGCGAAAGCCTGCAACGGCATGCGATCGCCTTGCTGCCCAACCGACAGCAGCAACGCTTCACCACCGAAATCATGCTGGACATCGAGCGCGAGGTCTCGCGCTACGTGCTCACCATCAGCGTGATCAATACGCTGGTCGGGCTGGTCTTCGCCGGCATTCTGTATGTGCTCAAGATTCCGCTGCCCGAAGCACTGCTGTGGGGCACGGTGGTGGCGCTGCTCAACTTCGCGCCGTATGTGGGCCCGTTGATCGGTGTGATGCTGATGCTGCTGATGGGCTTTGTGGAATTCCGCACTACCTTGTCGGCGATGCTGCCGGCGATCCTGTACCTGGCGCTGCACACCATCGAAGGCCAGGTGGTCACACCGATCGTGCTTGGCCGCCGCATGGCGATCTCGCCGCTGATGCTGATCCTGGCGCTGATGCTGTTCGGCTGGCTATGGGGCATGGTCGGCCTGCTGCTGGCGGTACCGCTGCTGGTCTGCATCAAGATGGTGCTGAGCCGGGTGGAGGGAATGCAGCGTTGGGCGCGGTTGTTGGAGTAGCCGGGATTGGGGATTTGGCATTGGGGATTGGTAAACGCAACCGCGCAGTTGCCGTTGCCAATCCCCAATCCCGATTCCCCAATCCCAACGCAAGACCGTAAAATCTGGCGATGAGCTTCCAAATCAGCGCCATCACCCTCGACCTCGACGATACGTTGTGGCCCTTTGCGCCGATCGGGGCGCGGATCGACCAGGTGTTGTACGACTGGATGCGCGAGCACAGCCCGGTCACCGCCGAGCGGTTTCCGGTAGAGGCAATGCGCGAACTGCGCGAGCGCAGCTTTGCCGACAACCCGCACCTGCATCATGACCTCAGCGCGCTGCGGCGGTTGACGCTGGAAATGGCGCTGCGCGAGAGCGGCGGCGATCTGGCCTTGCTGGAGCCTGCGTACGACGTCTTCTACGCCGCGCGCAACCAGGTGGAGTGCTACCCGGATGCACTGGACGCGCTGGCGCGTATCGCCACGCACGTGCCGGTGGCCGCGCTCAGCAATGGCAATGCCGATCTGCAACGCATCGGGCTGATGCATCACTTCGCGTTTCAGCTGGGCTCGCGCGAGCACGGCAGCGCCAAGCCGGATCCGAGCATCTTCCTGGCCGCATGCGCGCGGCTGGAGGTGCCGCCGGCGCAGGTGCTGCATGTGGGCGACCACGTGCGCATGGACGTGCTGGGCGCGCTGGATGCCGGGCTGCGCGCCTGCTGGATCAACCGTGATGGAGCGCAGTGGTCGCACCCGACCCAGCAACCGGATCTGGAGTTCGACTCCATGACCGGGCTGGCCGACTGGCTGGACGCGCAGCAGCCGCACCCCGACCCCGCACACGCCGGCATCCGCCTTCCCGCCTGAGCCACTTTTTGCTCGGCGCATGGCGCCGCCTCCGAGGATTTCCATGTCGCAGCTCACCGGTTTCATCGATCCCAACGCCGCAGCCTTGCCGCTGCATGTGCTCGACCGCGAAGGCTTTGCACGTTGGTGCGCCGAACAGCCCACGCACGTGCTGTCGTGGGCACAGGCGCAACGGTTCGATGCCGCGCCAGGCAGCGTGCTGTTGCTGCCGGGCGAACAGGGGCTGGCCGGCGCGGTGCTGGGCATCGGCGACCGCGCCGATGCCTACGCCTACTCGCATGCACCGATGGCGCTGCCGCCGGCCAGCCGCTGGACCCTGGCCAACCCACTGAGCGAGAGCGAGCAGGCGCTGCTGCACCTGGGCTGGGGCCTGGGTGCGTACCGCTTCTCGCGCTACCGCAAGGTACCGCGCGCACCGGCCGAACTGGCCGCCACGCCGACACCGCAGACGCGCGCCTTGATCGAGGCCTGCATCCGCGTGCGCGACTGGGTCAATACGCCGACCGAGGACATGGGCCCGCAGCATCTGGAAGAGGCCACGCGCGCACTGGCGCAAACGCACGGCGCCCAGGTCGACGCCATCGTTGGCGAGCAATTGCTGGCGCAGAACTTCCCCACCATCCACGCGGTCGGGCGCGCCTCGCACCGGGCGCCGCGGCTGATCCAGCTGCAATGGGGCGATGCGGCGCATCCGCATCTGGTGCTGGTCGGCAAGGGCGTGTGCTTTGACACCGGCGGGCTGGATCTGAAGCCGGCCGATGGCATGCGCAACATGAAGAAGGATATGGGCGGCGCGGCGCATGCCTTGGCGCTGGCCGGCCTGGTGATGGCGCAGCAGCTGCCGGTACGACTGACCCTGTTGATTGCCGCGGTGGAAAACGCCGTCGGCCCGGATGCGTTCCGCCCGGGCGAAGTCATCACCACCCGCGCCGGCGTCACGGTGGAAGTGGACAACACCGATGCCGAAGGCCGCCTGGTGCTGTGCGATGCACTGAGCTACGCCACCGAGCAGCGCCCCGATCTGATCCTGGATTTCGCAACGCTCACCGGTGCCGCACGCATCGCCTTGGGGCCGGACCTGCCCGCGCTGTTCGCCAACGACGATGCGCTGGCGCAGGCCTGGCTGCGTGCCGGCGAGCAGACCCGCGACCCGGTCTGGCGCATGCCGCTGTGGCGCCCGTATCTGCGTTACCTCAACAGCCATGTCGCCGACATGGCCAACGCCGGCTCGCGCATGGCCGGCGCAGTCACCGCCGCGCTGTACCTGGAGCGCTTTGTCGCGCCGGGCCAGCTATGGGCGCATCTGGACGTGTATGCCTGGAACGACAGCGACCGCCCCGGCCGCCCGGCAGGCGGCGAGGCGCTGGCGCTGCGCTCGGCCTTTGCGATGCTCCAGCAACGCTACGGCGGCTGAGCTCGCAGAGCTCGCCGCGCACGTAGCGCGCGCGGGCCATCAGCACGCAGCTTGAGTCGCGCCGGTCATCCCTGGCTGCGCAGCAACGGCGCGATCGTGCGCATGCGTGTCTGCGTCGCCGGGCCGACCAGCGCAAACGCGGTCTCGCCTTCGGCCCAGTACTGCGCCAGTAGACGGCCATCGCGCCGTTCGCCGGTGGGCATCGGCCCGCTGCGTGGACGCAGATACAGGCCGATACGCGCGCCGTCGGCATCGCTGTAGACCAGCATCGCTGCCGCGCCTTCCGGTGTGGAAAGCAACTGCCCGCCGCGCAGCACATAGCCCTGCGCACGCAGATCCGGCACCACACCGGCATTGCCGAAATGCGTGCGCAACCACGGCTCCAATTCCGTACGGCGCTTCACCTCCAACGCAACGCCCGGATGCGCGTCGACATCGGCAAACAGGCGGTAGGCGGCCACTGCATCAGCCATCGGCACGCGCTGAATGGCGAGCCGGCTCTCGCGCAACTGCCAGCCCAGCCCGGTGCCCAGGCCCAGCGCCAGCACGCAACTGGCGGCCATGGCCACCAGGGTCCGGCGGCGTTGCTGCAGGCCACGGCGAATCGCTGCAGGCGTCAGCGCCAGCGTGGCCATCTCCGGCTCCAGGCCGGCGTGCGCGGCGCGCAGCGCTTCGGCATCGCGTTTCCAGCCGGCCACGCGCGCGGCCTGCGCCGGGTGCTCTTGCAACCAGGCGGCCACCGCTGCGCGTTGCGCCGGCTCCAGCCGGCCATCGACATAGGCGTGCAGTGCGTGTTCGTCAGGCGGCGGGGTGCTGGTCATTTCAGGATCCTCAATGCAGGTGCGTGGCGCACGTGGCCTTCGTTCAATGCACGCAGGCGTTCGCGCGCGCGCGACAGCCGCGACATCACCGTGCCGATCGGGATGCCGAGGGTGTCGGCCACCTCGCGGTAACTGAAACCCTCCACGCTGACCAGGAGCAGCAAGGCGCGCTGTTCCGGCGGCAGCAACGCCAGGCTGGCCAGCATGGCGCGGCCGTCGTGCACCTGCTCGGCCGATGCGGACTGGCTGGGCTGCTGCGGTGCGAACAGGCCCACCACGCGCTGCCAGCGCGCGGCGCGGCGCTGCCCGTCCAGAAACTGCCGGTACAGGATGGCGAACAGCCACGGCTGCAGGGCCTCGGCGGTATGGCGGGTGCGCCAACGCCGCAGCGCACGTTCCAGCGTGGCCTGCACCAGGTCGTCGGCGCTGGCGGGCTCGCCGCTCAGCGAGCGCGCGAAGCGACGCAGCGCCGGCAGCACGGCACGCAGTTGGTCATCGTCCAGAGCATCCATCGGCAGGTTTGGTGGTGGCATCACACAGTAGACGCGCTGGAGCGTGGACTATTCCCACGTTCGATGCGCGTGCCACAACGCCTGGGCGATCACGGGAATAAGCCGGCCTGCACGTCGTCTCACTGCATCGACCACTCACCGCACCGACCCCTGGAGCCAGCCATGACCTTGCCACCTCCTTCCCCACCGCCACAGCATGGACGCGTTCGCGTGGCGCCCTTGCTGGGGATCGCCGCGATTGCCGGCGGCCTGGCGGTTGCGTTCGCCTGGACCGCCGGCTGGATCGGTGGCGACCGGCTGACCGCCGCGCGCATGACCGACACCATCGAGGCCAGCGGGCCGCCGCATCCGGGCTTTCGCCGCGCACATACCAAGGGCGTGTGTGTGAGCGGGGAATTCAAGTCCAGCGGCAAGGCCACCTGGCTGTCGTCGGCACGCATCTTCAGCCAGGCCAGTACGCCGGTGCTCGGGCGCCTGTCGATCGGCGGCGGCGACCCGCATGGCGCCGATGGTGCGGCACGCGTACGCAGCATGGCATTGCTGTTGCGCAGCGACGACGGGCAAGAATGGCGCACCGCGATGAACAGTTTCCCGTTCTTCGTGGTGGCCACGCCGGCCGGTTTCCAGGCACTGAATGTGGCATCCCGGCCGGACCCGGCCACCGGCAAGCCCGACCCGGCCAAGCTGGCCGCGTTCGGCAAGCAGTATCCGGAAGCAGCCAAGTTCCAGCAGTGGGCCAAGACCGCACCGTGGTCCAACAGCTGGGCCAACACGCAATACAACGGGGTGAATGCGTTCCGCGCGATTGCCGCCGATGGACGCGAGCGCTACATCCGCTGGTCGATGCGTCCGCATACCCCATTCCAGGAGCTCAGCGCCGAACAGCGCGCGCAGGCCGATGGCGATTTTCTCGCCACCGATCTGGACACGCGCCTGGCGCAGGGGCCGCTGCGTTGGGACCTGGTGCTGACCGTGGCCGAGCCGGGCGATGCGGTGGACGACCCCTCGCAGCCATGGCCGGAAAGCCGCAAGCAGATCGTCGCCGGCACGGTATCGATCGACCATGCCGAGCCGCAGGCCACCGGCCCGTGCCGCGACCTGAATTACGACCCGCTGATCCTGCCCAAGGGCATTGCCGGATCCAACGACCCGATCCTGGCGGCGCGCTCGTCGGTGTATTCGCAATCGTTCAACCGGCGCGAGCATGAGATCGCCAATGGCACAGGCAGCGCCGCCACCGGCCAGGGAGCACGCCAATGAGCAGCCATACCCACTTCAATCTGCCCGCACGCGTGCTGCACTGGTTGATGGCCGCGATGATCCTGACCATGCTGTTCGTCGGTGTGGGCATGGTGGCTTCGGTGACGCAGCGGCCGTGGTTGATCGATCTGCATCGCCCCTTGGGCATTGCGATCCTGATCCTTGCGGTGCTGCGGCTGATCAATCGCCTGCGCAACCGCCCGCCGCCGCTGCCGGCCGACCTGCCGGCCTGGCAGAAGGCCGCGGCGACCGCTTCGCACTGGTTGTTGTATGCGCTGATGCTGGGCATGCCGTTGATCGGCTGGGCGATGCTGTCGGCCGGCGCTTATCCGATCGTGCTGTGGCCGGGCGCGAACCTGCCGGCGATCGCGCCGCACGATCCTGCGCTGTACGCCTGGTTGCGGAGCGCGCATGGCTGGTTGGCGTACCTGTTGTTCGCCACCGTATTGGGGCATCTGAGCGCGGCGCTGTTCCATGCCTGGGTGCGCCGCGATGGCGTGTTTTCCAGCATGGCGCGTGGCGAGCGGTCTGCGCGTTGATGGACGGGCGTCGGCTCCCTTCTCCCGCCGGGAGAAGGTGCCCCCGCAGGGGCGGATGCGGGTACGGGCGAAGCATCGGGTTGACCGCCATCTGGAGTGGCGTTGCCGCGCACCCTCACCCTCACCCCTCTCCCGGCGGGAGAGGGGCTAGGATTTAATGCTGGCGTTTTGTCTTGGCCGCTGGCGCGGACGCTTCGATGCCTTTGCCGGTGGCGGCCCAGTAAATCCCGCCGTACAGATGCTCCAGGTAGCGCGGGTCGTTGTAGGCCTCGGCCAGGTGGCCGAGCGCGGTGGCGAACACGCGGCCGCCTTCGAAATGGTGGTACCAGGCCACCGGGTGCTGCTTGCCCATGCCCTTGGCGACCTGGCCCGGCCAGATCAGCGTGGGGTCGTAGCTGGTTTCGTCCACCGTCATCAGCGTGACCAGATCGTCGCTGTACGGCGGATCGTATTCGTACCATTCGTCGGTCCACACCCAGCGCGCGGGCAGGCCGGCAGTGGCCGGGAAGTTGGCGTCCACCACGTCGACCATCGCGGTCTGCATGTACGGATGGGTGCGGAACGAGCGGCCGATCAGGTGGTCGTACCACTCCCACTCGCCGCGCTTGATCGCAAACGCCTTGTGCACCGCCACCACGCCGCCGCCGTTGCGCACGTAGGTCTGAAAGTTCGCACGCTGCGTGGGATCCAGATCGGTGGCCGGCGTATTGAGCAGCACGATCGCCGCGTATTGCGATAGATCGCCATCGAAGGCCTTGGCATTCCACGCCCACACCAACTCGACATAATGCTTGCGCGCCATCGCTTCGAATTGCGGCTTGGCGACCGGGATATAGTCGTGGTGATACTGGTTGGGAATCGCCGCCACCAGGATCTTGAATTGCTCGGCAGACGCGTTGAATGCGCACACCATCAGCAGGCCCAACAGCCACAGGGATTTCATGCCGTTCGCTCGCAGGGATCGTTCTGGCCCGGCAGTGTACCCGCGCCTGCGCGGCATGCTTTTCGCGTTATCTGGAATAGCGGCAGGCAGCAATGCACAACGGATACGCGGCGCAGCATGCCATTCATTGCCGCGCTCGCTGACAGCGCAACGCGCCTGCGTCACTGCGTCACAGCCAGCCTTTCTGCCGCGCCAGCCGATACGCTTCGATGCGATTGGCCACGCCCAGCTTGCCGATGCATTCGGACAGGTAATTGCGCACCGTGCCATGCGACAACTGCAATTGCTGCGCGATCTCGCTGGCCGAGCGGCCTTCGCCGGCCAGCCGCAACACCGTGCGCTCGCGTTCGCTCAAGGGATCGGCTTCGACCCAGGCATCCAGCGCCAGTTGCGGGTCGATCACCCGCCCGCCACGCTGCACCTGACGCAGGGCGCCGACCAGTTGTTCGGCCGGCGCGTCCTTGAGCAGATACGCCGCCACACCGGCATCCAGCGCGCGGCGTAGAAATCCCGGGCGGGCGAAGGTGGTGACGATCATCACCCGTACCGGCAGTGCCTGGCGCTGGATGCGCTGGGCCAGCTCCAGGCCGGTCAGGCCAGGCATTTCGATATCGGTGATCAGCACGTCCGGCTGCAGGCGTTGCAGCTCGCGCCAGGCAGTTTCGCCATCGCCTGCGCTGCCGACCACCTCGATATCGTCTTCCAGCCCAAGCAAGGCGACCAACGCGCCACGCAGCAGCGCCTGGTCTTCGGCCAACAACACCCGGATCATCGCGCGCGCTCATATGCAGACAACGGTGGCGCACGATAGCAGCGCTTGGGCCCGCCGTGCATTGCGTGCAATGCGGTGGACGTGTGCGCGATCAGCGCGACGGTGGCAGCAGCGGCACCGGCAAGGGCGGCTGCGCCGTCGCCAGCGTGGGCTGCGGCAACGGCACGCTGGCGCGCAGGCGCATGCCGCGCGGCAGCGCTTCCACTTCCAGCGCGCCGCCCAGGCCGTGCAGGCGTGTGCGCATGCCGTCCAGGCCATTGCCGGGCACGATCACCCCGCCACGCCCATCGTCGCTGATGTCCAGCACCGCCTGCTCGCCCTGCGCGCGCAGGCTCACGCGCATCCGCCTGGCCTGCGCATGCCGTTGCACATTGGTGGCCGCTTCGCGCACCACCAGTGCCAGTGCGGTTTCGTGTTCGGGCGGCAAGGCCAGCGTTTCCAGTGCGTGTTCCAGCACGATGCCGTCCATCTCCAGCAGTATCCGCGCCGACGCCAGCTCGGCCACCAGCCCGGCGGC
Organism: Xanthomonas sp. WHRI 8393; assembly: GCF_040203315.1. Classification (NCBI taxonomy): domain Bacteria; kingdom Pseudomonadati; phylum Pseudomonadota; class Gammaproteobacteria; order Lysobacterales; family Lysobacteraceae; genus Xanthomonas; species Xanthomonas sp. WHRI 8393. Next base: position 72,558 of record NZ_JBEGGL010000007.1, read on the forward strand.
GCGAATGCCGGTGACCGCACGCCGCACCTGCGCCAGGGCATCGCGCGAAATCTGCGCCACCGCATCGATCTCGCCGCGCGCGGCCTGCGGATCGCGCGCGATCAGGCGCGCGGCCAGATCGGACTTGAGTGCCACCAGCGACAAGGTGTGGCCGAGCAGATCGTGCAGGTCGCGGCCGATGCGTTCGCGCTCGGCGGTGGCGGCCAGCCGGCGCACTTCGTCCTGCGACAGGCGCAGCAACGCGTCCTTGCGTTCGTTGATGCTGTACACCGCACCGACACCGGCCATGCCCAGCACCGACACCGGCAGCCACACCAGCGATTGCAGGCGCATTCCCAGCCAGTGCGCCCAGCCCAGGTAGAGCACGTTCATCACCACCAGCATCGCGAAGTGCCGCCACAGGGCCTGCCGTGTGGACGGGGGCAGGCTCAGGCAGGCGAAGACGAAATAGCTGATTCCCGAGGGATACACCGGCAGCAACGCGGCACTGAGCACACCCATCGCCCAGGCATAGCGATATAGGGTGCCGCGCGGCGCCAGCAACATGCGCGCATACAGCAGCAGGAAGACCGGATACGACAGCAGGGTGCACAGCAGCCAGGTGCTGTCGTACCCCCGCGAGGAAAACACCGGCACCACGAACACCCAGCTCGACCACAGCAGATGCACACCATCCATCCACGGCGACTGGCCCTGCGCCAGCCGCGCGGCAACCTGCGAATTGGCGGCGGGGCGAAGCCAGGCGGGTAACGACACGCGCATCGGGGTGGGTCCATGTGGGTGATCGGATTCTGCCACTGCCGGGCCCGACCGGGCGCCCGATGCTGCAGCCTCGCCCATCCTGAAGGGCGCGGCCAGTTGCCGCTGTCATGCACGGCAGGTGACAGCTGTCACTGGTGGATGCCGCCATCGCGGTCGCATGCTGCGCAGCACCTGGCAGCAGCGTTGGTCGCGCTACCGTTCGTCGCCGATCGCATTGGTGACTTCCGGCAGCTTGCGGCGCCGCCTGCGGCCGGTCACATTTCGCGCAGCATCCCGTCCTGGTCATCGATGAATACTTCCGCCGATCTGCTCAAGCAACTCCGCATCGACCGCCAGCGTCCTGCCGCCCCCGAACCTGCACGGCGCGGCGGCTGGGTCATCGCCGCCGTGATCGTCATCGTGCTGCTGGCGGCCGCGGCGTGGTGGTTCACCCGCCGCCCGGTGGCGAAGGTACAGACCGCAGCGGTGGTGGCGATCAGCGCCGGCAGCAGCAGTGCCTCGGTGCTGGACGCATCGGGCTACGTGGTGGCGCGGCGCATGGCCACGGTGTCGGCGCAGGTCACCGGCAAGGTGCGCGAGGTGATGATCGAAGAAGGCATGCGCGTCGAACAAGGCCAGGTGATGGCCACGCTGGACCCGCTGGATGCCGATGCGCAGCGCACGCTGTCGGCATCGCAGCTGTCGGCCGCACGCAGCCAGGTCGACAACATGCAGGCGCAACTGGCAGTGGCCAATGCCGATGCGGCGCGGCTGCAATCGTTGGTCGGTGCGCAACTGGTGTCGCGCTCGCAGTACGAGCAGGCCACTGCACAGCGCGATGCCTTGCGCGCACAGCTACAGAATGCGCAACGCAATGTGCGCGTGGCATCGGACCAGCTGGCGATCTCGGCAATCCGCTCGGACTTCAACGTGGTGCGTGCGCCGTTTGCCGGCGTGGTCACCGCCAAGGCCGCGCAGCCCGGCGAAATCGTCTCGCCGCTGTCGGCCGGCGGCGGCTTCACCCGCACCGGCATCGGCACCATCGTGGACATGGAATCGCTGGAGATCGAAGTGGAAGTGGGCGAGTCCTACATCGGCCGCGTGCAGCCGAAGATGCCGGTGGAAGCGGTGCTCAACGCCTATCCGGAATGGAAGATTCCCGGCGAGGTGATCGCCATCATTCCCACGGCCGACCGCGGCAAGGCCACGGTGAAGGTGCGCGTGGCGCTCAAGCTCAAGGACCCGCGCATCGTGCCGGAGATGGGCGTGCGGGTGAGCTTTCTGGAACGGGCCAATACGCAGGAGGCCAGCAAGCCGCAAGGCGTGCGCGTGCCGGCTGCGGCACTGGTCGAACGCGACACGCGCACGGTCGCGTTCGTGGTCGGCGAGCGCAACACCGTCAGCATGAAGACGGTCACTCCCGGGATGGTGATGGGCGAGGACCGCCAGGTGGTGTCGGGTTTGAGTGCGGGCGACACTGTGGTGCTGGATCCGCCGCAAGGCCTGAAAGACGGCGACACGGTGGCCGAAGCCGACGCGGCCGCTGCCGAGTAACTGCGCCGGTCACTGCAGTCACCAGCTGGGCAGCGACGCCGCTCCGGGGAGCGCGGCGCCCACGGTGGCGGCAATGGCTGATGCGATCGTGGCACCTGGATGGCGCTGCGATCGCGCAAGGCGATGCAGCCACATAGCAACGATCACAGCGGCGTTGGTGATCCACAGCCAGCGGCGTCATCGGTCAGTGCAGACCTAGCCGCCTGGCTTGTCGCCGCCATGCGTCGTCGCGCATGTCCCAGCAGTTGCGTCTGTCGTCATCCAGCCTCGCACCGTCTTGCCGCCTCACCGTCACCGCATCGCCGTGTTGCCGCCTCATGCAATCGCGGTCGCCATGCCGCATCGCGCTTGCCTCTTTCCATTGCACCGCCAGGAGTCGCCATGACCGCTCTCGTCAGCTTGCGCAACATCACCAAGACCTACCAACGCGGCCCCGAGCAGGTGCAGGTGCTGCACGGCATCGACCTGGAGATCGCCAGCGGCGACTTCGTCGCGCTGATGGGTCCGTCCGGCTCGGGCAAGACCACCTTGCTCAATCTGATCGGCGGGCTGGACAACCCCAGCGGTGGCGAGATCGAGATCCAGGGCGAGCGCATCGACCGCATGAGCGGCGGCCAGCTCGCGACCTGGCGCAGTCACCACGTCGGCTTCGTGTTCCAGTTCTACAACCTGATGCCGATGCTCACCGCGCAAAAGAACGTGGAGCTGCCGTTGCTGCTCACCGCGCTCAACGCCGCGCAACGCAAGCGCAATGCGGAAATCGCCCTGACCCTGGTCGGCCTGCAGGAACGCCGCAACCACAAGCCCAGCGAACTGTCCGGCGGCCAGCAGCAGCGCGTGGCGATTGCACGCGCGATCGTGTCCGACCCCACGTTCCTGATCTGCGACGAACCCACCGGCGATCTGGACCGCCATAACGCCGAGGAGATCCTGCGCCTGCTGCAGGAACTCAATCGCGAACACGGCAAGACCATCGTGATGGTGACCCACGACCCCAAGGCCGCCGAGTACGCTACCCATACCATCCATCTGGACAAGGGCGAGCTGGCCGATGCGCCGCTCGTGCTCTAAGGGAGTGCTGCCATGAAGTATCTCTGGCTGGTGTGGGCGCAGTTGTTCCGCAGCAAGACCCGCACCTTGTTGACCTTGCTGTCGGTGGTGGCGGCGTTCCTGCTGTTCGGCATGCTCGATTCGGTGCGCGTGGCCTTCACTTCCGGCGGCAGCGTCAGCGGCGTGAACCGCCTGGTGGTGGCCTCGCGCCTGTCGATCACCCAATCGCTGCCGATCAGCCTGGAGCCGCAGATCCGCAGCGTGCCGGGCGTGCGCGATGTGACCTCGGCGATGTGGTTCGGCGGCATCTACCGCGACCCGAAGAATTTCTTCCCGAACTTTTCGGTAGCGCCCAATTTTTTCGACGTCTACAGCGAGTACGAGCTGCCCAAGGAACAGCTCAAGGCGTTCCAGACCACGCGCACCGGCGCCATCGTCGGCGAGACCCTGGCCAAGGCCAATGGCTGGAAGATCGGCGACACCATTCCGCTGCAGGCCACCATCTTCCCGCGTGGCGGCAGCAACGACTGGCCGCTGCAACTGGTGGGCATCTTCCGCATGAAGGACCGCGCGGTGGCGGCCAATCAGGAACGCCAGTTGATGATGAACTGGAAATACTTCGACGAGTCCAACGACTACATCAAGAGCAGGGTCAGCTGGTACACGGTGACGTTGCGCAACGCCGACCAGGCCTCGCGTGTGGCGCAGGCGATCGACGCGTTGTCGGCCAACTCCGATCATGAAACCAAGTCGCAGACCGAATCGGCGTTCCAGCAGGCCTTCATCAAACAGTTCGCCGATATCGGCCTGATCGTCACCTCGATCATGGCCGCGGTGTTCTTCACCTTGCTGCTGCTGACCGGCAACACCATGGCGCAGGCGGTGCGCGAGCGCATACCGGAGCTGGCCACGCTCAAGACGCTGGGCTTTCAGGACCGCACCGTGTTGAGTCTGGTGATGGTGGAGTCGGTGCTGTTGATCGGCCTGGGCGGGTTGATCGGCATGGGTCTGGCGTCGCTGGTGATTCCGCTGGTGGCCGCACGCAGCGGCGGGGTGATGCCGGTGCAGGGCGTGCCGCTGCAGACCTGGTTGGTCGGGCTGGGCCTGATGGCCGGCATCGGCATCGTGGTGGGTGTGCTGCCGGCGCGACGCGCGCAGCGCTTGAAGATCGTCGATGCCCTCGCCGGCCGCTGACAGGAGCATGCAGATGCAAACCCAATGGAAGAACCGTCTGGTCAATCTGCTGTCGGTCGTGTCGCTGGCCGTCGGGTTGGCCGTGTGGATCGCGCTGCCGTGGATCGGCGTGCTGGTCGCCGCCGCCTTGCTGGCGGTGTGGCTGGTTGTCACCCGCAGCGGCCGGCTGTCACTGGCCGCTGCACGTATCGGCATCGCCACGCTGCCGCAACGCTGGGGTGCCAGCTCGGTGATCGTGGTCGGCATCGCCGGTGTGGTCGGCGTGCTGGTGGCGATGCTGGCGATGGGCCAGGGGTTTCAGGCCACGCTCAACAGCACCGGCGACGACACTACCGCGATTGTTCTGCGCGGCGGCTCGCAGGCCGAAACCAACTCGGTGATCACCCGCGACCTGGTGCCGCTGATCGGCAGCCTGCCCGGCATCGCCGCCGATGCCAGGGGCCGCCCGCTGCTGTCGCCGGAGCTCTCGCAGGTGGTCAACATCGCCTCCAGATCCGATGGCACCGACGTCAACGCGCAACTGCGTGGCGTGGGCGAACAGGCCTGGGCGGTGCACGACAAGGTCAGGCTGGTGCAGGGACGGCGCTTCACCCCCGGCCTGCGCGAGATCGTGGTCGGCAAGGGCGCGTTGACTCAGTTCCGCGGACTGCAGCTGGGCAAGACGCTCACCCTCGGCAGCCAGCAATGGACCGTGGTCGGCGTGTTTGCCTCCGGCGATGCGCACGATTCGGAGCTGTGGACCGATGCGCAGACGCTGGCCACCACCTACAACCGCAGCGCCTACCAGTCGATCAGCGTGCGCACCACCGGCAAGGCCGGTTTCAGCCAGTTCAAGACCGCCATGGGCGCCGATCCGCGGCTCAAACTGGATGTGGAAACCACCCGTGCCTACTACGGCAAACAGGGCGGCGGCTTGAACAGGTTGATCAGCATCCTGGGCACGGTGATCGGCGCGATCATGGCGGTGGGCGCGGTGTTCGGCGCGCTCAATACCATGTATGCGGCGGTGGCCACGCGCGCGCGCGAGATCGCCACGATGCGGGCGATCGGCTTCCGCGGCACGCCGGTGATCATGGCGCTGATGCTGGAGACCATGCTGCTGGCGCTGCTGGGCGGCTTGCTCGGTGGCCTGATCGCCTGGGCCATCTTCAATGGCTACAGCGTGTCCACGCTGGGCAGCAACTTCAGCCAGATCGTGTTCCAGTTCAAGGTCTCGCCGGAGCTGTTGTGGAGCGGGCTCAAATGGGCGCTGGGCATTGGCCTGGTCGGCGGGCTGTTCCCGGCCTTGCGGGCGGCGCGGTTGCCGATCACCACTGCCTTGCGTGAGGTTTAGGCGGGCCGCTGGCCCGCCCGAGAATCGGGAATCGGGAATCGGGAGTGGGGATTGGTGACAGCCAACGCGGAGCAAGTGCGCTGCTGCGGCTGAACGCAGTGCGGGCTGTCATCGTTTTGTCACTGCACTGCGGTAGATGCGCGGGTCGGGCAGGCCGTAGGCTGCCCGGCCGTTGCATCCATCGATCTTCGCCCATGACGCGCCTGATTCTGCTGGCCTGCGCCTGCCTGTGGCTGGCCGGCTGTTCCTCGTCCTCCACCTCGCTCAGCGAGCGCCTGGTTGCACCCGGCGGCACCTCGCCACTGCTGGACGAGGAGCGCATTGCCGCCACCATCGCCACGGTGCCCAACCGCAGCGGGCATGTGGTCACGCGCGATCAGGTGCCGATCTTCTGGCGCGCGATCGACCCCGGCCAGTACGCCATGCACTACCGCTATCTCGGCCAGCGCCACGATCCGGCGCATGCGCTGGATGTCGATTTCAGTTTCAAGGTGCCCACCGCGACCCCGCCGACGCCGCGCGGCACCGTGGTGCTGCTGCATGGCTGGATGATGGATGGCGATTCGCTGCTGCCATGGTCGCTGGAACTGGCGCAGGCCGGCTACCGGGTGATCACCATCGACCTGCGCAACCACGGCCATTCCGGCGGTGGCCCGTCCGGTTACGGGACGCGCGAATCCGACGACGTCATCGACGTGCTCGATGCACTGCAACCGCGTGGCGAGATCCGTGGCCCGCTGTACCTGTTCGGCATTTCCTACGGCGCCGCCACCGCGCTGTTCACCGCCGACAAGCTCGGGCCGCGTGTGACCGGCGTGGTAGCGATGGAATCCTTCGCCAACGCCGGGCGCGGCATTCGCGACATGGTCCCGCACCTGCTCGCCAGCCAACCGAATGGCTGGCGTGGGCAGGCGGTGGCCGCGTATGCGCGCTGGCGTTATGCCGACCAGAATATCGATGCGGTGATCGCCGCCGCCGACCGCCAGCTGCAGCTGGACCTGGACCACGTCGATGTCACGCAGGCCTTGGCCGACACGCGCAGCTGCGTGCTGCTGGTGCACGGCGATGCCGATCAGCACATCCCGGTCGCGCATGGGCGTGCGCTGGCGCTGGCCAGCCCGCGCGCGCACTACGTCGAGCTGCCTGGCGAAACCCATCTGAGCCTGCCGCTGCGGCTGGATCTGCTGGGTGGACCGATCGACCAGTGGCTGGCGCAGACGCAACAGGATCCAGGCCACTGCCCCGCGCCGCAGGCACTGCCGACCTCCACGCTGGCGGTGGCGACATCGGCGTTGGCGCCGCGCGGCTGAGAGCGGCTGACAGACGCCGCCAACAGTCGTCAGGCGGTAGCTAACCGCGCGTTACGAAACGGTGGGTCTGAATGATATGCCGTTGACTGCAGAACGCAGTGGTCTGTTGCTCGCCCTGAATCCAGGCAGGAGCTGCGCAACGGCAGGCTGTCGAAGCGCGCACCGCGCTGCTGCCCACCGCGCAACGCAGCCGCTGCGCGATTGCCCGGATCGCGCATCGGCCGATGCTTAAGGCGTCACCACCATCGGCCGCCGCTGCCGCCACAGGCTATCGCCGACGAACAGCAGCAGCCCCACCCAGATCGCGGCAAATCCGATCGCGCGCCCCTGATCGAACGGCTCGTGGAAGAACCACACGCCCAGCAGCAACTGCAGGCTCGGCGCGATGTATTGCAGGATGCCCACCAGCGACAGCGGAATCCGCCGCACGCCATACGCAAACCCGATCAGCGGCACCGCGGTCAGCACGCCGCCGACGATCAGCAGCAGATCGGTACGCAGATCCCAGCCGCTCAGGAAGGCGCCGCCATGGCCCTGCTCGCCCCAGCCCGCCAGCAGCAGCGCCGGCACGAACAGGTACACGCTTTCCACGCCCAGCCCGGCCACCGGATCCACCGCCACCAGCTTGCGCAGCAGGCCGTAGGCACCGAACGAGAACGCCAGCCCCAGCGCGATCCACGGCGGCGCACCGGCATCCAGGGTCAGCCACAGCACGCCCACCGCCGCACACACCACCGCCACCCACTGGATGCGCTGCAGGCGTTCCTTCAGCACCAGCACGCCCAGCAACACGCTCAGCAGCGGATTGATGAAATAGCCCAGGCTGGCCTCGATCACGTGCCCGGCGTTGATCGCCCAGATATACAGGCCCCAGTTGAACGCAATCGCCACGCTGCTGCCGGCCAGCATCCATAGCGCGCGCGGCTGCGCGGCGATGGCGCGCCACCAGCGCAGGCCCGAGGTGGCCAGCAACCACGCCACCACCAACAGCGCGCTCCAGACGATGCGGTGCGCGATGATCTGCAGCGACGGCACCGCCTTGAGCAGGTGCCAGTACAGCGGCACCAGGCCCCAGATCACGAAGGTCGATGCGGTGATCAACAGCCCGCGACGCGCCTCGGTCGGCGAGACCGCCGTCATCGCCGCGCCTTGGCCAGGGTCACCACCAGCACGCCGGACAGGATCACCGCCATCGCGCCGATGTCGTGCGCGCTGAAACGCTCATGCCCCAGCCAGGCACCCAACGCCACCGCAATCACCGGGTTGACGTAGGCGTAGCTGCCGGCCAACGCCGGGCGCACGTGATGCAGCAGCCACACGTAGGCGGTAAACGCCACGATCGAGCCGAACACGCACAGGTAGGCCACGGCCAGCAGCCCCTGCGAGGTCGGCAGGCTCTGTGGGCGCTCGCCGATCAGCAGGCCGGTGCTGACCAGCAACACGCCGCCGCACAGCATCTGCCCGGCGGCAGTCATGAACGGCGACGGCAGGTCGCGTCCGCGCGACCACACCGAGCCGAAGGCCCAGCCGATCGGCGCGATCAGCAGCAACACCAGCCCGCCCGGCGTGGCGGTCAGGCTGCTGCCGGCGTTGAGCCAGACCACGCCCAGAAAGCCGATCACGATACCCAGCCATTCGCCACGGCTGGCGTGCTGCCCGCGCAAGGCGCCGAACAAGGCCATCCACAGCGGCACCGATGCCACCGAGGTGGCGGCCAGGCCGGACGACACGCTGCGCTCGGCCAGCACCACCATGCCGTTGCCCAGCAGCAACAGGGCCGCGCCCATCATCGCCACGTTCTTCCATTGCGCGCGCGTCGGCGCAGCCACACCGCGCCAGCGCAGCACCGCATACAGCACTGTGCCGGCCACGATGAAGCGCGCCCCGGACACCATGGTCAGCGGGAGCGCGCCGCCTTCCAACGCAAAGCGGATCGCCAGATAGGTCGAGCCCCAGACCACATAGACCAGCAACAACGCGACAACGACCAGGCCGCTGCGCGCAGGCGCCACAGCATCGTGTGAAGAGGACATCGAAGATTGCCAAATACAGCGGAAACTTCAATTCTAGATCACCTGCCCACGCCAACGTCGTACGCCTCTCGGGCGCCTGCCGCGGTATGGTGCGCATTGATCCCCGGCCCGGAGTGCATATGCAGCGTCGCGTCCCCTGGTTGATGTTGGCCGCCCTGACCGTGCTATCGGCCAGCGCATTGGCACGCGTACCCGAACCCTGGGAGCCCAGCGGGCGCAAACTCCTCGAGGCCGGGCTGGACGGTTCGTTGGCGCCGGAGATCGCGCCCGAACAAACCGAGCTCAAGGTCATGCTCTCGGCAAACCGCGCCGGCGCTTACCTGCTCGGCGTCGCCAGCAGCAGTTACCGCACGCAATGGTGCATGCCGGCCGGCAAGAGCGGCCCGCCGGACATGCAGGCGATCATCAGCGATATCGGCGCGCTACCCGATGCGCGCCTGGACGAGGCCGCACCTGCGTTGATCGTGCAGGCGTTGGCCAAGCGCTACCCGTGCCGCAAATAGGCGGCGCGGTCGCCGCAAGCCGGCTCGACCAACCGCCACGCAATGGCCGGATGCACTGACGTTCGCCTCGCCGATCGCCCGACGCCCGGGCTCGAAAGCAGCAGGCGTTTGCATACCACCGGCCCTACTTGCGCGCGGCGTCGCTGCTGGCGCGGATCGCCTTGAACTCCGAACCGTCCTGCCAGCTCGGCCACTGCCGGCCGTTGGCCAGCGCCACGCCGACATCGTAGACCAGGGTGGTGTCGGCCGCGTGGCCGCTGGCATCCCATTGCGGGGTCCAGCGATCGCAGGGCTGGTGATAGCACTCGGCAAAATACTTGTCGCGCAGCGCCTTGCCGGCCGCCACGCCGCCGTCGAGCATGTCCAGCCCGGGACCGGCGGTGATCGCCGGCACGCCCATGCGCGCAAAGGCGAAATGGTCGGCGCGGTAGAAGAAGCCCGCTTCCAGATTCGGGTCCGGCGAATAGCTGCGGCCGCGCGCCTTGGCGGCGGTTTCCAGATCGCCTTCCAGCGACACCCGTCCGCGTCCCCACGAGGCGATATCGCGGGTGGGGCCATCCGGGCTGAACATCTCCATGTTGAGTACCGCCACGGTCTTGTCCAGCGGCGCCAGCGGATGCGCGGCGTAATAGTTGGCGCCGAGCAGGCCCTTCTCTTCTGCCGTCAACGCGATGAAATACAGCGTGCGCTGCGGCTTGGGGCCGGCCGCGAACACGCGCGCCAGTTCCAGCACGCTGGCCACGCCGGTGGCGTTGTCCACCGCGCCACGCCGCACCGTGTCGCCGCCGGCATCGGCCTTGCCAACGCCGAACGCATCCCAGTGCGCGGAGAAGATCACCGTCTCGTCCGGATGCTGGCTGCCGGTGAGCTTGGCCACCACGTTGTGCGTGACCACGCGCTCGCGCTTGAGCTTGAAGTCCACCGACAGCGTCGCATCGCCCAATGCCACCGGGGCGAAGTCGCGCTGCTGCGCGCGCTGCTTGGCCTGCGCAAAATCCAGCCCGGCGCGCTGGAACAGCGACACCGCCAACGCCTGCTGCATCCAGCCACGCACCGGCACATGCTGCGCCTTCGCATCGGCATCGCTGCGTTCGATATCGAACAACGGCGATAGGCCCGAACTCTGCACCGTCGCCCAGCCGTACGCGGCCGGCGCGGTCTCGTGCACGATCAACACGCCGGCGGCACCACGACGCGCGGCCTCTTCGTACTTGTAGGTCCAGCGGCCGTAGTAGGTCACCGCCTTGCCATCGAAGGCGCCAGGCTGGCTGGATTCGAAGTCGGCATCGTTGATCAGCACCACCGCGATCTTGCCGCGCAGGTCCACGCCCTTGTAGTCGTCCCACTGCCGCTCCGGCGCACTGATGCCGTAGCCCACGAACACCAGCGGTGCATGCTTCAAGCGCACCGCGTCCTGCGGACGCAGGCTCTGCAGGGTCACATCGGTGCCATTGACCAGCGTCTGGCTCTTGCCGCCGACACGCAGGCTGGCGCGCACCGGGCCATCGACCTGGGCGCGCACCAACGGCACCGCCTGGGTCCAACCGCCCTGCTCGCCACCCGGCTGCAGGCCGCCAGCCTTGAACTGCTCGACCAGGTAATCGACCGTGCGCTGCTCGCCGGCACTGGCCGGCGCACGGCCCTCGAACTCGTCCGAGGCCAGCAGGCGCACATGCCGCGACAACGCTTCGGCATCGATGCCGCCACCGGGCAGATCGTTGGCGGCCTGCGCCACGCCCCCCACGAATAGGCAGGCGGACAACAACAGGATGCGCATCGGATTCACGGCATGGCCTTGCAACAGATAGATGACACACAGTTTACAAGCGCGCGGCCGCCACGGGAGCGCTTTGACCCGCGCTGGCAGGCGCGATGTCTTCCTTTCTAGCAGGCCCCTTGGGCTGCATGGATGCTGTCACGGAGCTGCATGGGGATGTACGGAATGTCATGCGCGTGGTGATGGCATCGCGCTTTCGACTCACTGGGCTTTTTGAACCGAGACTTTTTTTCGCGTCTAAACGCGGCTACGGGTCAAGGTCTCGATTGTTTTGGCATTGTTTTCCGGAGCCTGTGCAGTGCGGATAGATCGGTTGCAGGGCGGCGGATCTGCGGCTTGGCTGCAAGGCCCTTGCCCGCCCACCATCGCGGGACACGCCGCAAGTACGTCCTTGTAGGCTCTTACGCGGCATCCTTGCCGCGTAAGGTCCCGCGACGGTGAGCGGACAAGGACCCGTCGGGATGGTCGGTGTGCATGGTTAAAAGCGGTGCATGACCTGCGCCGGTCGGATCACTTGTGCGTTCGATTAGCGCCTCACCATCTTTCGATCACAAGCCGAGCGGCGGACAGGCGTCAACACGCAACTTAAAACGTCTCAGCTACTACCACTAGCCGAGCAACAAGCTTTCAAAAGCAGCCGACCAACTCTCTGGTGCGGTGTCCTCGCCGATTGCGGGGACCGTGTGGCGGCGTGGATGCCGCCACCGCGCCTCCACGCACGGATTCAAGGCGTGTCCCGCAAGCGGTGAGGACACCGCGCGCACTCGACTGACGCGGCTTTTTGACTGTCGCCGAACGATGCGACGACTCGCTGCAGCGTTCGAGTGGGTGGATGTTACCCACTCCAGCGGCGCTAATTGGTACGCGTCGCGCGATCCAGCCAGCACGCCAGGCCCTGCGCGTTGAGTTCGATATCGGTGCCCAGTAGCTGCGCCACGCGTGCATCATCCAGCCGGCAGCCGTGCAGGCGGGCGCGTTGCAGATACAGGTCGGTCAGCGCCGCCACCATGCAGCGATGGCGGTCCGCACGCTGCGCGCAGTCCAGCGCGATGGCGGTCATCGCATGGATCTGCTCGACCAGTGCCTGCGCCAGCGGTGCCGGCGATTCGACCCGGCCGTAGTGGGTGAGATACATCGCCTGCGGCGCGGTCTCCATCAGCCGCGCGATCGAGTGCAGCATCGCCTCCGGTTCGAACTGCACCGGCGAGGAGGTCGGCAGGATGAAGGCGCCTTGCGCGCTATCAAGCTGGCGATACGACAGGCCGAAGGTGTCGCCAGTGAACCAGCTGCGGCTACGCGCATCCCACACGCACAGATGATGGCGTGCGTGGCCCGGCGTCTCGATGGTGCGCAGCGCGCGCTCGCCCAGCATCACGGTCTGTCCGTCGACCGCTTCCACCACGCGCTCGGCCGGCACCGGCACGATCGCGCCGTAACTGCGCGCCATTTCCGCCGCGCCGTACACCGCCGTGGCACCGGCGATCAGTCGGGCGGGGTCGATCATGTGCGGCGCGCCGCGCGGATGCACCAGCACCCGCGCATTGGGCAGATGCTGCAGCAAGGCTCCCGCCCCGCCGGCGTGATCCAGATGCACGTGGGTCAGGATCAGCCAGTCGACCTGCGCCGGCGTCAGCCCGGCCGACTGCAATGCGGCCAGCATCTGCGGCACCGACAGCGAAGTGCCGCAATCGACGAAGGCGCCACGTTGCGCCTCGACGATCAGGTACGCCGCATCGAACTGCACACCGCCAAAGCCGGTGTCGATGGTGTGGATGCTGGAATCGGCAGTCGCTGTCATTGCTCCCCCCACGGCTATGCGAGAGGCCACAGTCTAGCCACCGGCTCCACGAGTGTCGTTACGCCTCGCGCAACACGCGCAGCGCCGCCAGGATCACCTCCGCCTCCACCTGCGCATGCACGCCCGGCAATTGCAGGTCGCTGCCTTGCTCGGCCTGCTTCAGCCGCGCAATCAGTTGGCCCGCATCGCGTGGCGAGGCGAAGCCATCGCTCTGCAGCAACAACGCACCGGCGCCATCGGTCAACTTGAAATAGAACTGCCCGTCGCTCTCGCGGTATTGCTTGAACACCGGCGGCGCGCTCTTCTCGCCCACCGGCGTCGCAGCCGCATCGCCCTGGCTGGACAGATCGCGCAGCCCCACCGCAGCACGCAGCTCGGCCAAAAACGGCGTGGCGTAGCGTGCGCGCAGACGTGCGCCACCAGCGCGCAGGATCGCCTCGATCTTGGCCGGCTCGGCCATCAGCGCCTCGTAGCGCGTGCGCAGCGGTGCGATCTCCTGGTCGATACGCTCGAACAGCTGCTGCTTGGCGTCGCCCCAGCCGATGCCATCGGCAAAAGCCTGCGCAAAGGCCGCCGTTTCCTGCGGCGTGGCGAAGGCCTGGTACAGCTGGAACAGTGCCGACCCCTGCGTGTCCTTGGCTTCGCCGGGCGCGCGCGAATCGGTGAGGATGGAGAACACCAGCTTGCGCAGTTCCTCGCGCGGGGCGAACAGCGGAATCGTGTTGCCGTAACTCTTGCTCATCTTGCGGCCGTCCAGACCCGGCAAGGTCGAGACCTGTTCGTCGATCACCACCTCGGGCAGGGTGAAAAAGTCGCGGCCATACACGTGGTTGAAGCGCTGGGCGAAATCGCGCGCCATCTCGATATGCTGGATCTGGTCGCGCCCCACCGGCACCTTGTGCGCGTTGAAGATCAGGATGTCTGCGGCCATCAGCACCGGGTACATGAACAGGCCGGCGGTCACGCCCGCATCGTCGTCTTCGCCGTCGGCGCGATTCTTGTCCACCGCCGCCTTGTAGGCATGCGCACGGTTGAGGATGCCCTTGCCGGCCACGCAGGTCAGCAGCCACAGCAACTCGGTGGTCTCCGGCACATCGGACTGGCGATAGAACCACACCGTTTCCGGGTCCAGGCCGCAGGCCAACCAGCTGGCGGCGATCTCCAATGTGGAGCGCTGCGTCCGCGCCGGGTCCTGCGCCTTGATCAGGCTGTGCAGGTCGGCCAGGAAGTAGAAGCTTTCCGTATCGGCAGCCGTACTGGCCTGGATGGCCGGGCGGATCGCGCCGACGTAATTGCCCAGATGCGGGGTGCCGGAAGTGGTGATGCCGGTAAGGACGCGAGTGGTCATCTGCGTAAGGCCAGGGAGTCAGCACGCAAGTTTAGCGGTTCCGTGCCCCTGGCATGAACGAGACGGTGCCTTGTACCTGCCGCTACCGGCAGCGGCGGCAGACGCAAGACGGGCCGCATCGAGCGGCCCGTCCTGTGCAGTTGCGCTCACCACGGCGGGTGGGCGCGGTTGCGCGGCACCGTCAGGTGTCGTCGCGCAACGATTTTTCGAAGGCGCGCACCTCGGTCTGGGCGCGGTCGCGATCCCAGCCGTAGCGCTCCTGCAACTTACCCTGCAGATATTCGGCGTTGCCCTCGGCAACCTTGAAATCGTCGTCGGTGAGGTCGCCCCACTTGGCCTGCGCCTTGCCCTTGAGCTGGGTCCACTTGCCGGAAATGATGTCAGTGTTCATTGCGTCGACTCCGCTGCTGCGGCCGCGATTGACCGTCTACGCAGGTTGCCCATGGCGCCGTTCGCCGCAGATCAAAAGCCGTCAAATCCGCACTCACCGCACTGAACAGTTGCCGACGCTTGCGGCACAGTTCTACGTATGTCCGCGCCGTCGCATGCCCAGATGCGTCGCCGCGCTGCCCTGCCTGCGTAAGGCATCAGGCAAAAAAAACGGGCCTTGCGGCCCGTTTTTTCTGCATGCAGCGCTAGATTACTTGCGCGCAGCGTCTTCCACCTTCTCGCCAGCGCCCTGCACGTCCTTGCCGGCACCTGCGACGGTGTTGCAACCCGACAGCATACCGACCGACAACACCGACAGCACCAGCAGCACAATTGCACGCTTCATAACAGACTCCTTCGTGGGTAAAGCGGCGGCTTGCCGCAGATCAATCAAATCAAACAACTAGGGTTCAAAACGCAAGGATCAGCACTTACCGTCGCTGCAGTTGTCGGCCTTCTTTTCGACCTTCTCGCCTGCACCCTGCATGTCCTTGCCGGCGCCGGCCATGGTGTTGCAGCCAGTCATCACGCCGGCCGAAAACAGGCCCAGTACCATCAGTGTCAGCAGTCGCTTCATCGGTCTTCCTCAGTTCTGCGTTCGGTGCAGACGCACCGTGTCTGGCGACAAATCTGACTGCGCGGCCGTGGATTTGATGTGAACGCGGCGTGCTGCGTTCAGCGATCGATCAATCTCGCATCAGTGTTGACTTGCCGAACAGGCTCTCGACCAGATCCACCGCCAGCTCGGCGGTGGCGTTGCGGTTGTCCAGGACCGGATTGAGCTCGACGATGTCCAGCGACCCCATGCGCCCGGTGTCGGCGATCATCTCCATCACCAGCTGCGCCTCGCGGTAGTTGGGCCCACCCGGCACGGTGGTGCCCACGCCCGGTGCGATGCTCGGGTCCAGGAAATCCACGTCGAAGCTCACATGCAGATGGGTGTCATCACTCATGCCCTGCAGGGCGGTTTCCATGGTGCGCTTCATGCCGGCCTCGTCGATGTAGCGCATGTCGTAGACATCGATGCGGTGCTGCTTGATCAGGCGCTTCTCCTCCGGGTCCACCGAGCGGATGCCGATCTGCCGCACCTGCTCGGGCAGCAACGCCGGTGCGCTGCCGCCCAGATGCGTCAACGCCTGCGGGCCCAGCCCGCACAGGCAGGCCACCGGCATGCCGTGCACATTGCCCGACGGCGTCACCTCGCTGGTATTGAAGTCCGAGTGCGCATCCAGCCACAGCACCCGCAGCGGGCGTTGCTGCTCGCGGCAGTACTTGGCCACCGCGGTGATCGAACCGATGCCCAGGCAGTGGTCGCCACCGAGCATGACCGGCATGCGGCCGGCGCGCAGCTGCGCATAGCTGGCCTCCATCAGCGCCTGGTTCCAGGCCACCACCTCGTCCAGATGCCGGTAGCCGGCCTGCGGGGCCTGCCAGGGATTGCGCGGGCCATCCAGGTTGCCCAGGTCGTGCACCTCCACGCCGCGGCCGATCAAAGCCTCCTGCAGCCCGGCGATGCGCAACGCCTCCGGCCCCATCCGCGCACCACGGTGGCCGGCACCGATGTCGGTGGGAACGCCAATCAGGGAAACCGGCAGGTACTGCGTCGCCATGCATTGCTCCAGCATCGAGAAAGCGCTGCAGTCTAGTCGCCGGCTCGTGCGCTGACGCGCGGCAGCGCAGCACGACGTCCGGCCTGCGTCACCGATCACGCAATCGCATTTGCCACTGCAGCAATCGAAAGTGCGGCCGATAGTGCGTAGCGGGCAATGGTCGGACCGGTACGGATGGCAGGCGCAACACCGCGGTACAGGCGCGTTGCAGTCAGGCCGGAGCACTGGCAGTGCATCGGCCGCGCCCGCTTGGCGGCGGCGACCGCGGTCTGATGGCTGCTTGAAGTGACGTGGTTGGGCAGTTTGTGGCGTATCTGCGCTTTGCGGACTGTGCTTGTCTGACCGCACAGTTAAGAGATTGAGGGTGCTATGACGATGACGGAAGGTGCCGATGCTACTGTTCGCCCGCCAGCGCGGGATCCGGTGTCATCGACAAGGTCTTTCATCGCGCAGCGGGTTTCGTACAGGGGAGGATTTCATGCCGCATAACGCCGTCAACCAGGTCGTCAAGGCTGCCGTGGGCGAGGTCGCGCGGGCGTCGCACCAATACGATCTGCAGCGCATCGGGCGCGAGTTCGCGCAGACCATCGAGCGCGAGCCGGGCATCCGTCTGCTGATGCTGTCCACTGCCGACGGGCGCGCCATCGCCGAACAATCCAGCCTGGATGTGGACGGTCGCCGGCTGGCAGCGATGGCCAATTCGTTCCTGACCCTGGGCGAGACCCTGGCACGCGAATCCAGTCTGAGCGAAGCCGACTACGCCACCATCAGTACGCGCGGCGGGCAGCTGGTGCTGATCCGCATTCGCGCCGACAAACCGCTGACGCTCACCGCGGTGGGCAGCAGCGATCTCAATGCCGCAGCGCTGCTGTTCAACGCACGCGACTGCGCCGGCCGACTGGCGACAGCGCTGGCGCAGCCGGCCGACTGAGCGTTTGGCACTGTTCGTGCTTGTGCCAGTGCACTGAATTTCTCACCGCTCGTAAGGACGACCCGTGTCAAAACTCAATTTGGAACACCTGCATTCGATCGCCGGCTTCGTCGGCGCTGCCCTGGTCGATAGCGACAGCGGCATGGCGCTGGGCATGACCGGCGGCACCGATCTCAACCTGGAACTTGCCGCAGCCGGCAACACCGAGGTGGTGCGTGCCAAGCGCCGTATCGCCGAGCAGCTCGGCCTCAACGACGCCATCGAAGACATCCTGATCACCCTGGCGCGTCAATACCACCTGCTGCGCCCGCTGGAGAGCAACGGCACCTTGTTCCTGTACGTCGTGCTGGATCGCGCCAAGGCCAATCTGGCCATGGCCCGTCATGAGCTCAAGGCATTCGAGAAGACCCTGGACTTCGGTTGATGCCAACCAGGCGGCGCGCACGCGTCGCCTGCCCGGCCTGCCGGTCCGTACCGGCAGCCACCGTACTTGCTACGCGCCGACGCGGCGCCCTGTCATGACCTCACCCATTCACACCATGCGGGTCGCCACGGCCGGCCTGGACCTGCTGCACACCACGCGCCTGAAACTGGCGTGCTCGTTGCTGCTGGCCGAGCGCATCGACGTGCAGTTGGGGCAATGGCCGCAACACGCCGCCGAGGTGGTGGTGCTGGGGCTGGAAAGCCCCGACGGCCTGGCCGCCTGGCAGGCCTTGCAAGGGCAACCCGTGCGTGTGCTGGTGGTGTCGCGGACACCGGTCGGCGGCGCATGGCTCAAGCACGGCGCCACCGTGCGCGAACTCAACGAGCAGATGCGCCTGTTGCTGTCGTCCTCCGATCATGCGCAGGTCGCCGAGCCGGCCTTGCTGGTCCGCCATTGCCGCGGCGAATTCGGCACCGCTGCGGTGCTGCTGCGCAACGGACATTTGCAGGTGCGCGTGGACCCGGCCGACAGCTGCGTGCAGCTCCCCGCCGGCATCGCCTTGACCGAGCTGCTGGCGGCCCTGGATCGCCCCGGCTGGCAGGTTGCGCCGGACACCGCCGGTAGCGCACTGAGCCAACGTATTTCCTTCGAAGCGCTGTACTTCGCCCTGCCCGAGCACCTGCGCCCCGCGCTGCCGGCGGTCGAACCCAGCCATGCGCTGCGGTTGCGGCAATGGCCGGAGCTGAGTGCCGAGACCAGTTCGCCGGCGCAGCTGCTTGCCATTGCCCACCTGCATGCGCGCCCGTGGCGCCCGCAGGCGCTGGCCAATGCTTGCAAGCTGCCGCTGCAAACGGTGGAATGCCTGTTCGCCGCTGCACTCGCCAGCGGCCTTGCCCAGACTGCGGAGATTCCCGTGCCTGCAACGCAGCCCCGTCCGGACAGCAGCAACTCCCGGTTTTTCTCCTGGGTCGCACGTCGCTTTGGCCTCTCTCTCTTTCAGGCGCAGTCATGAGTCTTCCGGCCAACAAACTGGTGTTCGTTGGCGGCATGGGCGCCGGCAAGACCACCGCCGTGCGCGCCATCTCCGACGTGGAGCCGGTCAGCACCGAGATGCCGCTCAGCCAGGATGCCTACGGCGACAAGACCTACACCACGGTCGCATTGGACTACAGCTCGATCGAACTGGAAGACGGCGAGTTGCTGCACGTCTACGGCGTGCCCGGGCAGAAGTACCTGGATTTCATGTGGCCGCTGGTGTGCGACGGCGCGTTGGGCGTGATCGTGCTGGTCAGCGCGCGCGATCCGCAGATGCGCGATGCCACCGTGGCCTTGCTGCGCGAGTTTTCGCAGATCGCACCTGCGGCAAGCCTGGCGGTGGGCATCACCATGACCGACGAAATGCAGGACTTTTTGCTGCCGCCGTTCCGCGATGCGCTGGTGGCCGAAGGCTTCCGCATCCCGGTCATGCGCGTGGACGCACGCTCGGCCACCCAGATCACGTTCCTGGTGAAGTCGCTGCTGTCCTATCGTTACACCTCGGCGACCAGCTGAGCGGGCGCGTACGTGGCATTGCCGACGTGGTCGGTGCGCGAGAAAAACAAGGAATCCGGTCACGACGGTGCCTGAGAGGGCGTCACGCGGGGGATGCCGCCTCTAGGGTGACGGCGACGCGTCCATCTTCCTTGTTGCCAGGCACGCAACGCGGACGTCATACATTCGGGTGCTTTGCCTGACTTGTTCAGTATGCCGCGCAGCCAGAAATCAGGGCATCGGGACGTTCCCGACATCGCGCAGGACATACCGGTCATACGGCATATGCAATAGCGCCAGCAGCCGGCAGCGCCTGCAAGCGGCGGTCGTGATGCGGTTGTTGTGCATGCCCGGCACTGCGTTGGACATGACGGTCGTCAAGCCATCTCGCACAGGCATCGACGCGCGGCAGCGGCGGTGCCATCGGTGACGCGCAGCGCAGACCCGATGCGCCGGGATCGGCCGCTGCAGGGCGACGTCCGCGCCAATGCCAGGTGCTGATCCAGCACCACGATCGGATAAAGTAGCGCGATGACAATCGAACTGAAGCCCGGCGGTCTGCTGATCGCGATCGAAGGCATCGACGGCGCCGGCAAGACCACCCTCGCCCGCAGCCTGGCCACCACGCTGGAAGCGGCCGGCGCGCGCGTGGTGCTGAGCAAGGAGCCGACCAACGGCCCCTGGGGCACCCAGCTGCGCCAGTCCGCCGCCACCGGCCGCCTCAGCGCCGACGAAGAAGCCGAGCTGCTGATCCGCGACCGCCACGAACACGTGGACACCCTGATCGCACCAGCGCTGGCACGCGGCGACATCGTGATCCTGGACCGCTATTTCCCCTCGATGGTCGCCTACCAGGGCGCCGCCGGCCTGCCGCTGGACGATCTGCTGGAGCGCAACGCCTTCGCGCCGCGCCCGGACGTGCTGCTGCTGCTCGACCTGCCCCCGCCCACCGGCCTGGCGCGTATCCGCGCCCGCGGCGATGCACCCAATCACTTCGAAACCCAGGACAACTTGGAACGCTGCCGCAGCATCTTTGCGCAGTTGCAGTTGCCGGGAAAGCACGTCGTGGATGCCAGCGCCGATGCGGACAGCGTGCTCCGCCAGGCCCACGCCATCGTCGTTGCCGCTCTGGCCGAACGCCTGCGCGTCGACGCCACCGATGCCGACCAGGCCACGCTGGAACTGCTGTCGGCCGGTCGCCCGGCCTGAGTCGCTGCGCGTCCTGCGCGCAGGCAACAGCGACTGGCGCGCTGTGATTGGCGGGCTGCGGGAAGATAGCTGTTTTCGGCCGATCAAACCGCGCAAGACGCGGTCTGGAGACGCTGCCCCATGGCGCAGTCAATTTCATGCGACCCGTGCGTCTACAGGTTGAACCAAGAACCTTCGTGGTGCCGGCACCCGGATTCGAACTGGGGACCTACCGCTTACAAGGCGGTTGCTCTACCAACTGAGCTATGCCGGCAAAGGCAGGCGCGTTGCGCGCCGGTGCGCATTCTAGCGCAGCGCGGCGCAATCTAGCGACCGCTGACGCGTTGCACCTGCGGTGCCTTGCAATGTGCCGATCGCAGCCGTGCTGCGCACATCGATCCACCAGCGCGATTGCCCGGTGCCGCTGGGCAGCAACTGCGCCGGAAACCCTGCACCGACCAGGCTGGCCTGCCGTCGCTCTGCACGCTCGCGACTCTGGTACTGCCCCAGCGCGATGGTGTTGTTCTCGCCCTGGGCAATCACGTAATAGTCGCCCATGCCGGCGGCGGCGATGCGCTTGACCAAGGCTTGCGCCGCTGCACGATCGCCGACATTGGGCAGCATCACCCGGAACGTACTGACCCCGGCGTCCTTGTCCTCGCGCACGCGGGTGCGCGTGGCCTGGCCACGCAGGCGTGCCAGCGCCGCATCGGCATCGGCGCGCGCCGCATACGGCCCCAGGCTGGCGCAACGCTCCGGCGCAGCGGCGGGAGTAGGTACCGCTGGCGATGGTTTGATCGCCACTGCCGCAACCTCGTTCGGTGTTGGAGCGACCTTGGTTGGTGGTGGAACCTGTGCCGACGTCTGCGACGTTGCGGCCACCTTCGCGGCGGCCGCATCTATCGAAGAAGACGCTGCCGCTGCTGCCGTCGGTGTCTCAGTCGGTGCAGGTGCAGGTGCAGGTGCATCCGATGGTGCGGTGACCGCAGCTGCCGGGCCCATGCCTGCCTCGCTCGCCTCGCCTGGCGATGCTGCCGCAGTGCTCGGCAGCACTTCCAGGCGCGCCACACCGGCCGGCTGCGGCGGTGCCGCCACCGCTGCCGGTGCCGGCTGCAACGCCCACCACAAGGCCACACCGGCATTGAGGACGATCAGGACGACGATGAGTGCGCGGACATACATGCGATGGATTCTAAGCGCGGGCAGTCACAACCGGCGAGCGCTGGTCGGCTTGCTGCCCATGCCAGGTAGTGGGGGCGCAGTGTACGAGCGCTGCCGACCGATTCCGTCTCCCGGCCGCGCCCGCCGCGTGGCCGCACGATCGCATGGCCCACCGTTCAAGGTGCCGACGCAGACCTCGCCCAGGTCGCCAGCCCGTCCAGCACCAGCGCGGCGCGGAAGCTGGCATCGGGCAACAACGGCAGCAGCGGCGGCGCGCCCCCCCCGTGCACCAGCAGCCGCACCGGTACGCCCAGACTGCGTTGCGCGTGCTGCAGGCTGCGCTCGATCAGCGCCACCGCCGCGCCATCGCAGCCGGAGGTCAGCGCATCGTCGGTGTCGTCGGCCAGCTCGACATAGGTCCCGCCACTGGCCGGCAACTGCACCGCGCGCGCATGCAGCGCCTCGCGCATGGTGGTCGGCGAGGCGGCGATACGGCCGCCGTGGTGCTGCCCATCGGCGCCGAGCACATCGATGGTCAGCGCGGTGCCCACGCCGGCCACCAGCACCGGTGCGTCGCCGCGTGCGCCCAGCAGAGCCAGGAAGCGATCGACCCCGAAGCGGCCCGGGTCTGCATAGGCGATGCGGATGCCGGCGCACTCGGCCGCGGTCCGCACGATGCGCACCTGTTCGAAACGCTCGCGCAGGCAGCCGAGCATGCGCTGCGTCAACGCCGGCGCAGCCACGCTGGCCACGTGCGCGATGCGTCCGGTGGGCAAGGCCGACAACGCGGCCGCGTCCATCGCCTCGGCACCATGCGGCCAGGCCTGCACGTCGCCGGCGCGGTCGCCCTGCAGCGGTGCGTACTTGAACCGCGAATTTCCCAGGTCGAACAACCACTCGCTCATGCAGGTCTCACGCTCACTTCTCCGGAGTGGAACAGCCGCACCGTCTCGCCCAGTTGCACCCGCAACGCGCCGTCGGCTGCCAGGCCAAGCGCAATGCCGTGATGCCGGGTGCCGGCCTCCTCGACCTGCACCGCGCGGCCGCTCAGGACATCCAAGGCCGCATAGCGGCCCAGGAACGGAGCCAGCCCCTGCGCCTCGAACAGTTCCAGCGCCGGCAGCAGCGCCGACAACACTGCGGCCACCACGGTATCGCGCGACACCGCGTGGCCGGCCAGCGTATCCAGATCCACCCACGGTTGGTCGATCGCAGCGGCCGCTGCCGCCGGCATATGCACGTTCAAACCCAACCCGATCACCGCGCGCGCGTTGCCGGCCATTTCTCCGCCGCCTTCGATCAGCAGGCCGCCCAGCTTGCGCTCGCGCGCCAGCAGATCGTTGGGCCACTTCAACCCGACATCGGCAAAGCCACAACCGCGCAGGGCCTCGGCCACCGCCACGCCCACGGCCAGGCTGAGCCCGGCCAGCTGGCCCAATCCGCCGCTGAAACGGCGCGAGGCCGACAGATAGATGTGCGCACCCAGTGGCGAGGTCCATTGACGCCCACGCCGGCCGCGCCCGCCGGTCTGCCGCTCGGCCAGCAGCACCGCCACGCCCTGCGCCGGCGCCGGGCGCGCCAGCAAGCTGGTGTTGGTGGATTCCAGGGTCCAGGCGATCTCCAGCGCAGCCAGGCCTGCCAGCGCATCGGCCGCCATCGCCGCACGAATGCGCGCGTCGTCCAGCAGGTCCAGCGGCGCCGCCAGGCGGTAGCCGTCCCCGGCCCGCCCTTCGATCTCGACCCCGGCCGCGCGCAGATTCTGGATCCGCTTCCACACCGCCGCACGGGTCAACCCGGCATCGCGCGCCAACGCATCGCCGGATAGCCGGCCGCTCGCAAGTTTGGCCAGCAAGGCGCGGTCATCCACGGCAAGTCCCCAAATCGATCCGCGAAAGTATGCGCCAAGCGTCCGCACCCGCCCAGCCTGGCTTGCGTGAGGGAGTGAAAAGCACGTTATGATCGGCGACTCACGCCGCTTGCCCTGGATGTGGACGATGCGCCGAATCACGGTTTGCCTGCTCCTGTTGTTGGCTCCGCTTGCCGCGCTGGCATCGGACCAGCTGGCCGATGGCGATCATGAGAGCTGCGTCAGCAGCAACTCGGCGGCACGCGGCAGAACCCCCAACGGCGAGCCGGCAACCCCGGCACGTGCTCCCGCGCACAAGCCCGCGCCGGCCACCGGCGGTGGTGGTGGCGACGGCGACGGACTGTTCCCCCGTATGCGCACGATGCCGCGCTGGCATAGCTTCCTGCCGGGCATGTTCCGCTGATCCAGTGGTTGTTGCGCCGGCTGCGCCGGCCGCCGGCCGATATTCCCGATGCCTTATGGCTGCAGGTCAGCCGCCGCTGCGCCTGGGTCGCTGCGCTCGATCTGCCCCGCCAGCACCGTCTGCGTGCACTGACTGCGCAGTTCCTGCGGCAAAAAACCATTTCCCCGCTCGACGGGCTGCAGCTGCAACCGCACGATCACGTCCTGCTGGCAGCCATGTGTTGCCTGCCGCTGCTGAACATCGGCGCGGCCGGCTGGCGTGGCTGGTCGCAGCTGATCGTTTACCCGGACGCATTCCGCGTGCAACGCACGCATGTGGATGCGGCCGGAGTGATGCATGCCTGGGACGACACCCTGATTGGCGAGGCCTGGGAGCAAGGGCCGCTGATCGTCAGCTGGGCCGACGTACAGGCCGACCTGGACGACCCGCAGGCCGGCTTCAACGTGATCGTGCATGAGATGGCGCACAAGCTCGATGCACTCGATGGCGCGCTCGACGGCACCCCGCCGCTGCCGCGCGATGCGCAGCGTGCCTGGGCACGCGATTTCCAGCGCGCCTTCGATACGTTTTGCCAACGCGTCGATGCGGGCGAAGATACCGAGATCGACCCGTATGCCGCCGAGGCACCGGAAGAATTCTTCGCGGTCGTAAGCGAATACCACTTCTCCGCGCCACAGCTGCTGGCGCGCCTCATGCCGGATGTCGCTGCACAGCTGACGCGTTTTTATGGGCCGTCGCCGTTTGCGGCGTCAGCGCAGCGCTGATGGTGCGGTAGCATGCCTGCATGCGTTGGGCTGTCGTCGTGCAATGCTGTCGCGCGCATCAATCGCACGCGTTTCAAGCGACTGAGCACACCAATGCGCGATGCCGCACGCGGCTACACGCGGACGGATCGAAAATCGCTCGCGCATTGCCAGGCACTCACACCAACCCAAGATCGCGCGGCCTCGCACCGGGAAACACCCGTTCCAGCTGCGCAGGCGACAATCCCCACAACCGGCTCAGTACACCGCCGAACAGGCTGCGGTAATTGGTGAGCACCGGATAATCGCGGTTCTGCAGCAGCTGCGCCTGCGCAACTTCTACCTGCTCGCCGGCGATCCGGCCGCCACGCACGCTGCCGCCCAGCACCCAATAGGTGGTGCCGTGCCCGTGATCGGTGCCCCTGCTGCCGTTCTCGCGGAAGGTGCGGCCAAACTCGGACAGCACCACCACCACGGTGTCCTTCCATGCCGGCCCGAGGGCGTCGGCGTACGCCGCCAGCCCTTCGCCCAGATTGCGCAGATTGTTCGCCAGGCCGCCTTCGACACTGCCCTGATTGGCGTGCGTGTCCCAACCGCCGACATCGACAAAGCCCAGCCGATAACGCTCGCGCATCAGGCTTGCCATACGCCGGGTTTCGTCGGCGAAGGTGCGCGCACTGGCGGCGCCGCGACCGGCATGCTCCATCTCTTCGCGCAGCTGCGCGGTGACCTGCTGACGCAGTGCCAGTCCCTCGCGCGCAGCGGCCGCCAGCGGGGTTGCGTCGTACATTTGCGACAGGATCTGTGCCTGACGCGCATCCAGACCGCCCTTGCCGATGCCCCGCAACGACACGTTGGGCAAGTCGCCGCCGCCCTGGAAGGTCAGCGGTAAGGAATCGGTGA
This sequence comes from Xanthomonas sp. WHRI 8393, assembly GCF_040203315.1. NCBI lineage: Bacteria > Pseudomonadati > Pseudomonadota > Gammaproteobacteria > Lysobacterales > Lysobacteraceae > Xanthomonas > Xanthomonas sp. WHRI 8393. The sequence goes on from NZ_JBEGGL010000007.1 coordinate 98,388, forward strand.
AGGCAATCGCCGGCACTCCGCTGAGCACACCCGCCAGGCGCGCCATGAAGCCGGAACGATAATCGCGGCGCTGCCGGCCAGCCTGACCGGATTCGATATCGTCCTGGGTTTCGAAGTGACTGCGCGACAGATCGTCGGTACCGGCAAACGGCACGAACGCCAGTTGCCGGCGTTGCCACAGCGGCAGCAGCGCATCGCGCATCACCGGGTTGAGACCCCATTGCGTATCCAGCGCAACGGCACTGTTCGGGTTGGCCGCATCCGGCCGCGCGATCGCCAGGGTCGGACGCGCCTGATAATAAAAATCGCTGGCATGCGGTACCAGCAGATTATTGCTGTCGTAGCCGCCGCGCAGGAACACCACCAGCATGCGCGCACTGTCGCGTGGCGCAGCAAACAGGCGACCGCTCCAGGGCAGACTTGCGGCCGCTGCAGAGGCAAGCAGAAATTGACGTCGTTGCATGGCGCGCTCCTGTGGCGGTGATCGCTGGTCGAACGTTGAAACAGCAGGTTTGAATCGGCAACCGTTGAATCGGCGACCCTCGAATCAGCGATAGTTGAAGTCAGGCGATGACAGCAGGAATCCGTTCCATTCCGCAGGCGAACGCGCCTGCCCCAAGGCATCGCGCGTGCCGCTGGAAAGCGACGGTGCCACCCAGCGATACGATGGGCGCGTGTCGATCTGCGTCAGCGCCGGCAGTGGCGTGTCGTTATCGCCATCGAAGCGAAACAATTGCTTGGGCCCGCTGCCCAGCGAACGTGCCACCTCGAAACGTCGCGCCAGTTGCCCGGAGCTGGTCCACGCCTGCGATTGCAGCGACCAGCCATCGGGGGTGATGCGCCCGAACAGCGGCTCGCCGAGTTGCTGCAGCCAGCTCGCCATCGGCGCGGCATTGACCACCGGCTGGCCCTCGTACGCCAGTCGCATGGCCGAAACCACGAACCGATTCGGATCCTTGAACTTGCGCGGTTGCGCCTGCGCAAATTCCGGCGCGTCCAGCATGGCCTGCATCACCTGGGCGATATCGCCATCGCTGCGTTGAAACGTGTTCGCCATGCGCTCGACCAGCGCGGCCGGCGGCTTGTCGCTGACAAAGTACTCGGCCAAACGCTGCGAAATGAAATGCGCGCATGCCGGCTGCCGCACCAACAGCTGCACCGCGCGCTCGATCTCATCCAGGCCGCCCGCAGCGATGCGCTGGCCCAGCAAGGTCTTGTCGCCGGGTTGATGGCGCGCAGGATTGAATTCGAACAGCCCCTTGCGCACTACCTGCGGCTGCCCCGGCACGGCAGTCGGCAAGGGCGGAGCGCCCTCCGCCTTGACCGGCACCAGGCCGGCGCCGGTGAGTATCAGCGCCAGTTGCTGCACATCCTGCTGGCTGTAACCGCCATGCACGCCCAGCGTGTGCAGTTCCATCAGTTCGCGCGCGTAATTTTCGTTGACCTTGCCCTTGGCGTTCTTGGCGTTGTCCAGATATTCCAGCATCGCCGGACTTTCCAGCGTCGCCATCACCAGGTCGGCGAACTTGCCGGTGGCATGCGGGCGGATCGCGTTTTCCATGTAATCGGCCGCCATCCATTTCACCCGCCCCTTATCGGCGTACACGCTGAAATGATTGAGCCAGAACCACACCAGCTGCTCGCGCGTCTGCTCCGGCGCATACACCGCACGCAACAGCTGCGCCTGACGCGCCTGGGTCAGCATCTGCCCGCCACGCGCCTGCCATGCTTTGCGCAACGCGGTCTTTTCCTCACCATCAGGCATGTCTTGCAGGCGGATCTTGTCGGCCTCGTACTGCGTGAGCAATGTCAGCAAAGGCGTGTGCAGCGCATCGAAGTGCTGCAGCTGTGCACGGATCGGCGCTGGCAACGCCGCATCGTCGCTGGCCTGCAACAGCGACCTGCCATAGCGCTTGGGGCCGAGCCGCTGCAGTTGCGCGGCGCTGTCGGCATCCACGCCGTAGGTCGCACGCTGCAGCCAGCGCGTCTGCGCCGGCGTCAGTGCTGAATTGGCAGCACTGCACGACATCGCCAAAGCGCAGCCCGCCAACAGCCATGCCAGCTGCCATCGGTGATGGCGGGGCGCGCCTGCTGGACGTGCGCTCAGCCAGCGTGTCTGTGCATTGCGCTCGAACATGCAGCTCTCCATCGCAACGGCCTGAAACGGGCCCAGTATGGTCAAGCCAACGCGCGGGGCGTTAAACGGTTGTCGGAGCGCGCCGCGGCGTTGACCACGGGTTCATTCCGCACCCCATGCCGGTCACAGTCCCGGTGGCAGGGTCACGTCGAAGCGGGCGCCGCCCAGTTCCTGCGAGCGCACCACCTGCAGCTCGCCGCGGTAAGCCTTGATCAGATCCTGCACGATCGACATGCCGATGCCGTGGCCTTGCACGCGCTCGTCGCCACGTACGCCACGCTGCAGGATCTTGGCTACGTCTTCCGGCGCGATGCCGGGGCCGTCGTCTTCCACCGACAGGATCAATCCGGCACGACGGCTGCCGGTGGTGGGACCGGGCTGTGCGGTCAGCAGCACGCGGCTGCGCGCCCACTTGAAGCCGTTTTCCAGCAGGTTGCCCAGCAATTCCTGCAGATCGCCCGGCTCGCCATGAAAGCGCGCATCGGGCGAAATATCGAATTCGCACAACACGCCCTTGACCGAATAGACCTTCTCCAGCCCGCGCACGATCTCCTCGGCGGTCGACTCGATCGGCAGCGGTGCGGCGAACAGCTTGTGCCCGCTGGAGGCCGCGCGAGCGAGCTGGTAGGACACCAGATCGTTCATGCGGCGCAACTGCACATCCATTTCCTCGTGCAGGTCGCGCTCGGATTGGCCGCTATCGAGCTGGGTGCGCAACACCGCGATCGGCGTCTTGAGGCTGTGCGCAAGATCGGCCAGTGTATTGCGCTGGCGGTCCAGATTGTCGCGCTCGCTCTCGATGAAAGCGTTGATGCTTTCGGTCAGCGGCTCCAGTTCGCGCGGATGCTGCTCGCTCATGCGCTGAATCTCACCGCGCTGCACCTTGGTCAACTCGTTGATGACCCGCCGCAGCGGACGCAGGCTCCACTGCAGGATGAAGGCCTGCAGCACCAGCAGCACCACACCGGCACTGCCGAGGTAGAACCACACCGCGCCACGGAACACGCGCAGCTGCGCGCCCATCGAGCGCGCATCTTCCATCACGTAGATGGTGTATGGAATCTCACCGCCGTGTTCGCGCTCGACGTAACTCACGCCCAGGCCGTAGCGGTACAACTGGCCCACGCTGCCGTCGATCTGGGTCATCTCCAGCGGGCCGATGAATTCTTCCTGGCGCGGCTCGAGCATACGCCCGTGCGGAATGTTCGGGCCTTCGGCCGACATCGAGGTCCAGCTTTCGTCCGGGCGCACGACTTCCACATAGAGCCCGCCGCCGGGCACATCGAAACGTGGATCCGGCGGCTGGCCGCCGATGTACAGCGAGCCGTCGCGGACGAAATCGATATTGGCGGCATACGCAGAGGCGTAGTTCTTCAGCCGCTCGCGCAGATTCTTTTCGGCGGTGTCGGCGAACGCCACATCCAGCGCGTAACCCGCCAGCGCCAGGAAGGCCACCAGACTGAGGCTGGCGGCCAGCAGCTGGCGGGCCTGCAGCGAGCGCGGCCGCCAGCGTCTATACCACTTGGAGCGGCCCGGCACCTGATCTTCCTGCTTGCCGATGCGCGGACTCAGCCTTCGGTACGCGGAATGGCGAAACGGTAGCCGCGACCGCGTACGGTCTCGATCGGCTTGAGCTCACCATCGGGATCGAGCTTCTTGCGCAGGCGGCCGATGAACACTTCCAGCACGTTCGAATCGCGATCGAAATCCTGCTGGTAGATGTGCTCGGTCAGATCGGCCTTGGAGACCAGTTCGCCGGCATGCATCATCAGGTATTCGAGCACCTTGTACTCGTAACTGGTCAGGTCCACGTTGGCGCCATTGACGCTGACCGTCTGCGCGGCCAGATCCAGCGCGACCGGGCCGCATTCCAGCGTCGGCTTGCTCCAGCCCGCCGCGCGCCGCAGCAGCGCATTGACGCGCGCCAGCAGCTCTTCAACATGGAACGGCTTGACCAGGTAATCGTCGGCACCCTGCTTGAGGCCCTCGACCTTGTCCTGCCAGCTCGAACGCGCGGTCAGGATCAGCACCGGGAATTTCTTGCCTTCGTCGCGCAGCGCCTTGATCAGCTCCATGCCCGACATCTTGGGCAGGCCGAGGTCGATGATGCCGACATCGAACGGGACTTCACGGCCCATGTACAGGCCTTCTTCGCCGTCTTGTGCAGCGTCGACAGCAAAGCCCTCACGCTTCAGGCGCGCGGCAAGGGTCTCGCGCAGCGGAGCTTCGTCTTCGACCAAAAGGATACGCATGCACTCTCCCTAGTTACGTTGTCGGCCAATGGCCGGGGAATTTATGAGACTGAACGCAGAACTATCTACGTCTAGTGGTTATCGTCGCGTGGTGGCGCATCCGGCGGCGCCTGGCTGCGCGGCGGCGCGGCCTGCATCTGCTCCGACTCGTACACGGTATGCACGCGGCCGTCCTTCATGTACTTGACGCGGTTGAGATTGCCCCCGTCGAACGGCACGCGTTCGGCGCTGAGGATCTGTCCACCGGTGGACCGCTGCACCTGTCGGATGGTGTCCGAGAGCGTGCGCCCATTACCGCGCGCGGAAGGCGGCAATGGATCGCGTCCCGCGTGCGACATCGGATATGCCTGCCCCCACGCCAATGGCGCTGCCATGGCTAGCCCGAGGGCAACCAATACGACATAGCAAGCGCGGCAGGAGGGCTGGGTCACAATGAATCCTAGCGGGTTGTTCAGGAACATTCAAAATTCGTGAAACCGGCCACCGGTGACAGCATGGTCGAGCCCGAGAATGGTCCAAATTCTTGATTTTTCGGGGTGAATCCCATCTGAACTTTTTAGCTTTGTGTTAACGCTGTTCAGTGAAATGAATCCCTGGACGCCTGGAACGGCACTTTTCTGGAACTCGTACCCGTGCCCGGCAGTTGGCATCCCGGTCAGAAGCAGACAGCGGAAATGCCTGTTCAGGTAATGCAAGCGGCAGGCCAGTTCAGGCCACAACGCGCCAGCCCTGGGTGTCGGTCCGCTGCAAGGCCTGCTCGACCAGCTCCCAGCCGGCACCTGGCCGGTGTGCGCCCTCGCTCAGGACCTGCCGGAACGCGCGTCCGCCCGGCTGGCCATGGAACAACCCCAACACGTGTCGGGTCATGTGTTTCAAGGCCAGGCCTTGCTCCAGTTGGGACTCGACGTAGGGCCGCAAGGCGCGCAGTAATTGGTCGCGCGGCTGTTCCGCACGATGCGTCAGGGCTGCATCCAGGCGATGCAGTACGTAGGGGTCGTGGTAGGCGGCGCGGCCGAGCATGACGCCGTCGGTCTGGTGCAGATGCTCCATCGCGGTCTCCACCGCCGCGATGCCGCCATTGAGCACCACTGGCAGCGCGGGGCGCTCCTGCTTGAGGCGATACGCCCAGTCGTAACGCAGCGGCGGCACTTCGCGGTTTTCCTTGGGCGACAGGCCCTTGAGCCACGCGTTGCGGGCATGCACCACCACCATGGCGGCACCGGCTGCGACCACCTGATCGACGAAGCTGGCGAACACGGCGTAGTCGTCATCGTCGTCCACGCCGAGGCGGCACTTGACCGTGATCGGCAGCGTGGTCGCCGCACACATGGCGGCAACACAGTCGGCCACCAGGCCCGGCTCGCGCATCAGGCAGGCACCGAAGCGCCCGGCCTGCACGCGATCGGACGGGCAGCCGCAATTGAGGTTGATCTCGTCGTAGCCCCACTCCTGCGCAATCGCCGCTGCCTGCGCAAGCAGTGCCGGCTCGCTGCCGCCCAGTTGCAGCGCCAGCGGGTGTTCGACCGGATCGAACCCGATCAGCCGCGTGCGATCGCCATGGATCACCGCATTGGCGTGCACCATCTCGGTGTACAGACGTGCCGAGGGTGCCAGCAGGCGATGGAAGACCCGGCAATGGCGGTCGGTCCAATCCATCATCGGGGCGACGGACAGGCGCAGGGAGGCGGCGTAGCGATCGGCGGAAGCGGTCATCGACATGTGGCCGCAGCAGGCAGCCATCGGAATGCGGAGCAGGATCAACAGCTTACACGGGTGTCGATGAATCTGCCGCAGCGCGGCATGGCATCCTGCGAGGCCGACCTGCCGGAGCCCGCTGATCGATCGCCGGTTCACTGCGCCATGTGATTGACCCATAGGGGCTGGCGAAGGTCGGCATGCCGCGCGTTGATGGAACCCGCTGGCGGCGCGCCTGGGCGTCCGGTATCGCGGCTATCGCTGCCATCGAAAGAGACGAACGACACCGTGCCGGCGCTGCTGTCGTTGCCCTCGCACGCCAAGTGCGCGCGTTATCGGGCGGCATCGCTGCAGGATGCGCAGTGCCTGGGCGTTCGCCCATGTCGAGCGAACGCGGTGCATCGTCAATGACGAGCGGAGCTTGTGTCGTCCAGTGCTGGCGTCGTGCACTGCGCCTGGACAGGATCTGCAGTTACGGGTTGCGGAAGCCCACACGCTCTTCGGCGCTCAACGGCTTGCCGAGCGCATGGTACGAGGCAACCAGGGTGATCAGGGCGGTGCCCAGCACGGTGTAGAAGCTCCACGACGTGGCCAGCACGTGTACCTGACCGAACACCAGCGCGACCACGGCGGTGGCGGTGCACAGCACCATCGCCAGCAGGGACATCAGGAAAGGGATGGAGGGATCGAGCTTCATGGTCCGGGGGTTCCAGTGTGCGATAGCGGAAGCATCGGCGTTCGCAGCGCTTTCTTGAACTGTTTTTTGCGATTTTTCCGAACAAATTTCAGGCAAGTCAGCGCGCACTCAGACTTATGTCAAACCCTTGGCGCACAAAGGTTTCCATGTCAGGGGACTCCTGACGCAGTGGCACAAAAATCACCACCGCCGCCAAAGATCCAACGCGCCTGCGGCGGAAAACCGGCGGAGGCGGTGGCTGCGTTTTCCAGCGGGTCGTGGAGGCAAATCGAGCAGGTCGGCGAGCCACTGGCCGACCCGGGAGCGACGACTCACTGCGCTCGGTGCACAGTGATTGACCTCCGAACCTGGCCGAGGCGGTGGTTGCGCCTCTCGGCAGGTGATGAAGGCAGATTGAGTAAGTCACCGCGCGGCCAGCCGATCTAAGAGCGAGCATACGGTGCGCTCGGTACGCAACGGCTACCTCCCGAACCACGTCGGTGGTCATAAATGAGCGGGTGTCGCCGGTACGCGCGGTGGAGTGCTGCAGGCGAGGCCTTCGAGGCTCCGGGTATCGAGGTGCCGGACTCGGGCGATACCAATCAGCGACTCATCCGACGGCCACCGGGATGGAGCTGCCGTCGCAACCACCTACAGCGCTTCGAAGACGGCCGAGCGCTATGCGTGCAATCCGCCCGGCTGCGGGCTGCAGGCGACTGGCCTGTGCATCAGGTGCATCGTGGTACGGCACGCTGCAGCATGCATCGCCGTCGGCTCACGCCGGTATCGGCCGCATGGCGCCGGTGCGAGCCTGCTGACGCCTGGCGTCACGCATACCTGCCCCGCCACGCATCACAGGCGCGCTCAGCGCGCCGGGGTCGTCGCAAACTCGCCGCGCTGCAGCTTGGTCACATCGTTGCCCTGCCCATCCTTGAGGCTGAGGTCTGCGCCCTTGGCGGCCAGATCCTTGAGCACGTCGGTGCGCTGGAACAGCGCTGCGTACATCGCGGCGGTCTGACCGGCGTTGTTGCGCTGGTCCGGCGCGCAGTCGGCCTGCATCAGCCGCTTGGCGATGCCCAGCTCGCCCTTGAAGATCGCGCCCATCAGCGCGGTGTTGCCGCGCTTGTCCTGCGCGCAGGGGTCGGCACCGGCGCTGAGCAGTTGCTCCACTGCCGGGCGCTGGCCGTGATAGGCCGCCAGGATCAGGGCGGTGTAGCCCTTCTCGTCACGGGTATTGAGGTCGTAGTGCGAGCGGATGAACTCGGCCAGCATGTCCTGCCGCCCTTCGCGTGCCGCGTCGAAGAAGTACTCGCGCAACTGCAGCTTGATCTGCGCCGGGTCGGCGGCGGCAGCGGTGACGCTGGTGGACATCGGCGCGGGCGAGGCAGCATTGGCAGCTGCAGACAGGGTGCCAAGCATCAGAAACAACAGGGTGCGCATATGGCTCTCCCGATAGCGAAAACGGCACCGCGGCACAGGCCGCGATGCCGTGGGTGGGTCAGTCCTGCAGGCTGGAGGCCAGCTGCTTGACCCGGGCCAGGTCGCCCTTGGCGACACGCGTCACGCCAGTGCCGTACTCGGAGTCGGCCTTGTACAGGAACGACAGCAGGAGATGCTTGCTCTCGGTGTCGGTGGTGGCCAGCGACTCGCCGAAACTCTGCACCAGATCGGCGCGATCCTTCTTGCTGTAGGACCGATACAACTCACCGGCCTGCTTGAAGTTCTGCTCGCGGGTGATTTTGGCCTGCTGGGTGGTGCCCGACAGCGGCAACGCGCTGTAACGCGCAGCGGTGTCCTGCGGCCGCGGCTCCAGCCGGCTCGGCTCGTAGTTCACGCCGCTGGTGGTGTGGCCGTTATTGCCTTCGCCATCCTGGTTGCCGTTGTTGACGGCCACACGCGGACGGTTGACCGGCAGGTTCAGGCCATTGGCACCGATGCGATACAGCTGGGTGTCGGCGTAGGAGAAGATGCGCCCCTGCAGCAGACGGTCTTCCGACGGCTCGATGCCCGGCACCAGGTTGGCCGGCGCCATCGCGACCTGCTCGGTTTCCTGGAAGAAGTTGTCGACGTTCTTGTTCAACACCATCTGGCCGACCTTCTGCTCCGGCACGTCGGGCCAGATCTTGGTGGCGTCCAGCGGATCGAAATCGAACTTGGCCAGGTCCTCCGGCTTGAGCACCTGTACGTACAGGTCCCACTTCGGGAAGTCGCCCTTCTTGATCGCACCGACCAGATCGTTGGTCAGGTGGCTGTAGTCCTTGGCCTGGACGGCAGCGACCTGCTTGGGGTCGAGGTTCTTGATGCCCTGCAGCGTCTTCCAGTGGAACTTGACGTAATGCACTTCGCCCTGCGCATTGACCAGCTTGTAGGCATGCACGCCGTTGCCATCCATGAAGCGATAGCCGGCGGGGGTGCCTTCGTTGGAGTACAGCAGGGTCAGCGTGCGTGTAGCCTCGGGCACGTGCGAGAAGAAATCGAAACGGCGCGAATCGTCATCCAGATTAGTGCGCGGGTCCGGCTTGAACGCGTGGACCATGTCGGGGAACTTGATCGCATCGCGGATGAAGAAGGTCGGGAAGTTGTTGCCGACCAGATCCCAGTTGCCTTCGCTGGTGTAGAACTTGGTGGCGAAGCCATGCGGGTCGCGCAAGGTTTCCGGCGAGTGGTTGCCGTGCACCACCGAGGAAAAGCGCACGAAGACCGGGGTCTTTTCGCCGGCGCTGAACACCTTGGCCTTGGTCAGGCTGGACAGATCGGCGGTGGCGGTGAACTCGCCTTTGACGCCGGTGCCGCGTGCATGCACCACGCGCTCGGGGATGCGCTCGCGATCGAAACGCTGCAGCTTCTGGATCAGCTGCACATCCTGCAGCAGGGTCGGGCCATTGGCTCCGGCGGTCTGCGAATTCTGGTTGTCACCGACCTTGGCGCCGTTGTCGCGGGTCAGGACGGATTGGGCGAAGACCGGCGGTGCGATCAGCGTCGGGGCTAGCAGGGCTAGCACCATGAGGGATCCAGGGCGCATGGCGTCAGCTCGTTTGAGGGAGCTGAATCATGGCCAGCGGACCGAAGCGTGAGAAGTCGTTAGTTATGATCGCTGCGATAGGCGAACATGATGATGACTACAGAGCGTGATATGCATCGCGTTACAAGGCGGCGACACGTTGAAGATCATGCCGCTTATCCCGCGGATGAGGTGGCCAAGCTGATTCACAGCGACGCATGCAGCGCGTTGGCGACTGCAAGAATACTGCAGTGCGGAAGATCCGCACACTCAGCAACCAGCGACAGCATGCGGTGAAAAATACCCACAGGGCCGGGTGTCATCGCCTAGTGGAAACCAAGGCACCAACACCTTGCAACGTCTTCTTGATCCAGGTGTGAACGCGCGACCCATGCGTTAAACAGTAGTCATCGCCTCGCACCTGGATCGCTCACGGTTCAAAGACCACCAGAACCGCTCTGCTCGTCAGGCAAACCGACGTCTGCCCGTCTGCGTGCCAACTGGGCAGGATCCTCCAGCTCGAACAGGCTGCCGTCCGCCTTGCGCTGGGTGCCGTAGCGCTGCGGCTTGCCCGACATGATCAGATTACGATCCACGAACAATGCCATGTCTGCGGTGCTGTAAGACCCGCGCGCCACCGCAACCTCGATGTTCTTCAGGAAGCCATCGCGAAACGTGCGGTCAGTGGAGTGCTGCGCGACCAGGAAACCAGCATGCGCCCCGTCTTCGCCGACCGACGCGACATCGGGGAAGCCGAATTTGTCGATCAATGCAGACAGCGCAGCCTGGTTTTCCCGTTGCGACGCAACCAGACGCATGGCCATGTCTTTTGCTGCACCTTGATTGGCCTGCAGCTGTTGCGCCGTGAAAGCACCACGAATCTGCTCACGGATCTTCTGATCGGCATCAGCCAGTGCCAGCAGCTGTTCGCGATAAGAGGCGTTCATGCCTGGACGATCTTGCTGCAAAGTGCGATCGGCTTCGGCAATCGCCCATCCCGCCGTTGTCAGCTGCCATAGCAGTACACCGAGCATCACTGTCTTCATCCGCAATCCTCCCGGATCTCAAAAGGTCACGACATCGCGTCGATAAGCACGGCAGGGAAAGATACCGCTGCCATCGACACCACAAGCGCAGCGACGGGCACGGTCATGCACCGCAAACGTGTGACAGCGGCACTCTGCGAGACGGATGTTCCATCCTCCGCACGGGACTGGCGCAGGGCTGCCCTGGACTAGCCGATCACCCGCTTGAACGGTGGCAGCGCGTCGATGATGCGTTTTCCGTAGCGACGCGTCAGCAGGCGCGAGTCGAGAATGATGACGCGGCCGTGGTCGCTCGAACTGCGGATCAAACGGCCGGCAAACTGCGTCAGCGTGCGCAGCGCATGCGGAATGGCGATCAGGTTGAACGCATTGTGGCCGCGGCTCTCCAGCCATTCGCTCAAGGTGGAGGTCTGCGGATCGGTCGGCACGGCGAAGGGCACCTGGGTAATGACCACCGTGGTGCAGGCATCGCCGGGCAGATCCAGGCCTTCGCCAAACGAGTTCAAACCGAACAGCACCGAGCCCTCGCCGGCGGCGATACGGCGCAGGTGTTCGGTGATCAGTTGCGACTTGTTGCCCTCGCCCTGCACCAGCACGCGGTTGCGTTGCGCCAGCGGCATCAGGTCGGCGACCTTTTCCATCTTCCAGCGCGAGGTGAACAGCACGATGCTGCCCTTGCCGGTCCAGTCGAGTTCGCGCACCAGGTAACGTGCGACTTCCTTCGGGTGGCCTTCGCGATCGTCTGGGGTGACCGGGAAATTGGGCACGATCAATTCGGCCTGATTGGGCAGGTCGAACGGTGAGGCCAGCGAGGCCATTTCGGCGTGATCGGGCAGGCCGTTGTCGATCGCGAACGCTTGGAAATCGCCGCCGCCGGTGAGTGTGGCCGAGGTCATCACCACCGAATCCACTTCGTTCCAGATCATCGTGCGCAGCACCTGCGCAGCCGACACCGGCGAGCAATGGCAGATCAGATCGCCGTCGCGCGAGAGGGTGATCCAGCGCGCCATCGGCGGCTGGCCTTCCTTGTCTTCGCGCCGCCAGCCGCTCCACAGATTGTGTTGCTGCTCGGCCATCTCCAGGGCCAGGCCGAGGCTGCGCTGCAGGCGTTCGCGCGCCGAGTCGTCCTGCTTGCCCTTGGCGATCGCGCTGTGCGCGGCATGCACCCAGTTGAACAACGCGCGGGTTTCTTCGCCGAGTTCTTCGATGGCCGGGCCCCATTGCGGCGGCAGCTTGCCGTTGGCCGCACGCCACAAGGGATCGCGCTCGCCGGGCTCGGGCTTCCACACGCGTTCGACCTCGGCGTGGAAGGCCTTGAGCAGCTTGGACACGCGCGCGGCCACCTCGATGGCCTCGTTGGGCAACAGGTTGCCGATCTTGTCCTTTTCCACCGCGCGGTAGGCAGCGGCGATGAGGATCTGCAACCGTCCGGTGCGTTTGGCCATCTCGTCCAATGGCAGGCTGGCGGCGCCCTGGTCGATCGCCACGCCGGCGATGTGATGGCCTTCGTCGAGCACCAGCAGCATGTCGGCGGGCGGGGCGATCAAGGGCTGGCCATTCTCGGCATCGCCCAGCGACAGCGACGACAGCAGCAATGCATGGTTGGTGACCACGATCTGCGCTTCGCGCACGTCGGTGCGCGCCTTCAGCACCGGGCATTGCGCAGCGTAGCTGCAGCGGCGGCCGGCACAGCCGGAGGCCGGCGTGGTGATGCGCAGGCGCAGCGGCACCGAGACCTGCTCGGGCGCATCGTCCAGATCGCCGTTCCAGCTGCGCTCGGCGTAGGCCGTGGCCAGGCGCTTGGCCAGGTCCGCGTCGGCCGGGCTGAGCGGGCGGTCGTAGAGCACCTGTTCGTCGTCGAACATGCCTTCCTGGCTGGTCTCGCCCTGCAGCTCGGCGGCGTTGCGCGTGCACAGGTAGCGGGTGCGGCCCTTGGCCAGTGCGACCGTGGCTTCCAGCCCGGTGGCCTTGAGGAAGGCCGGGATGTCGCGCTCCACCAACTGCGACTGCAGCGCCACGGTGCCGGTGCTGATCACCAGCTTCTTCTTGGTGGCCAGGGCGATCGGCACGCCGGCGGTGAGATAGCCCAGGCTCTTGCCGACGCCGGTGGGGGCCTCGGCAATGCCGATGCCGCCGGAGGTGGCCAGCGCGCGCGAGACCAGGCCGATCATCTGGCTCTGCGCCCGCCGTGTGGCAAAGCCGGGCGTGTTGGCCTGCAGCTTGGCGTAGGCCTCGCGGATGCCGGCCTTGATCGGGTCGGTCAGAACGCGCTGGGTGGGAACCGGCGCCGACGGCGCGGCCGGTGGGGCGACTTCATTCATCGCGCTATTTTCGCACGGACCGGCGCAGCGCCTGCGACCGGCGTGGCACTCGGCTGAACGTGTTTGCTGGCGCGGGGCGGCGCCACCGCCATCTTGGTCCCGGGTACGCACGCTGCACGGCCACTGCATGCGTCGGATCCGCTCATCGCTGGCGGGCACTGCCCGCAAGTTCTGACCCGAAGGGGCGCGCAACGGATGCCGCCCCAATCACCCTGCGCTGCCTGCAACGAGCAGGCAGCGTCGCTCCACGTTGTCAGCGGCCTTGCGTCCGCGGCGGCCATGCATGGCGCGCCCAGACCAGCCCGATAACCACCATTGCGACGCCCATCAGCAACATGCCGGCACCCACGCCAGTGGGCCCGAAGCGCTCATACAGCAAGCCGCCGCGATTGACCGCAGCCAGCGCCTGCGGATGCAGCAGCGTCCACCCGCCCTGCCCGGCACTGACCAGCCCGACCACCACCAACGCGATGGCTTTGAGCGGAATCATGGGCGCGGGCCGGCGGCGGGCGGCACGCGTTGCAGGCTGCCTGCCAGCGTCCACACCAGCACGCCGATGCCCACGCCTTGCATCGCCATCAGCACGAAGTGGGCGATGCTGGTCACCATGCTGATCTGACGCACATTGCCTTGCTGCAGCAACAGCATCGGAATCGCCTGGAAGGCAACCTCGGCAAACAAGCAGCCCAGCAGCAACCAGAGCGCGGCCAGCCCGGCACGCCGCAACGGGCTTTGCGAGGCACGCCACAGCAGAACCAGCCCGAGCAGCAACGCGATCAGCATCGGCACGCGCGACAGCAGGCTGGTGACCAGGGTCAGCAGGATATCGGTGGCGGTGACGCTGCCCACCTCAGTCGGCACTGACCAGAAGGGCCTCGCGCGCGCGCAGCGCGGCGTAGACCGGGTCGGTGTCCGGGCGCACGCCGTGCCACAGCGCGAAGCTCTCGGCGGCCTGTTCCACCAGCATGCCCAGGCCATCAACGGCGTAGCGGCATTGCGCCGCACGTGCCCAGGCCAGGAAGGCGATGGCGGTGGGGCCATAATTGAGATCGACCGCCGCGGTGAGGCTGTTGACCAGGCCCAGCGGCATGGCGAACGCACCGGCGTCGCGATCGCGCCCAGCCGCGGTGGCATTGACGATCAGTTCGAAGTCGCCCAGATCGCGCAGGTCTTCGATGTAGCGCGAGACCACCCGCCCCGGCTCGCCGAGCGCATCGCACAAGGCATCGGCACGCTCGGGCGAGCGGTTCACCACCACCATTTCGGTGATGCCCGCTTCCAGCAGCGCCGGTGCCACGCCGCGCGCGGCACCACCGGCGCCGAGCAGCAGCACACGGCGACCGCGCAGATCCAGCCCGTGGCGGTCGGTGAGGTCACGTACCAGACCGGCGCCATCGGTGTTGTCGCCCTGCCACTGGCCGTCGTTGCGCACCAGCGTGTTGACCGCACCGGCCAGACGCGCGCGATCGCTCAGGCTGGCCGACAACGCACAGGCGGCCTCCTTCAGCGGCAGGGTGACGTTTGCGCCCTTGCCGCCTTCGTCGGCGAAGCGCTCCAGCGCGGCAGCGAACTCTTCTGGCGGTGCGTCGATGGCGGTGTAGTCCAGCGCGATGCCGGTCTGCTTCCCGAAGTCGGCATGGATGGCCGGCGACAGCGAATGGGCGACGGGGTGACCGAACACGGCATAACGGGATACGGGCATGAAACGCTCTCTGGTTGACTAGACTGTGCGCGACTTGAGGCAGGAACCCCGCATGCAACTTCGATGGACACTGCTCGCGCTGGCGGCAAGTTTACTCTGCGTCCCGGTCGCGTCGGGGCTTGCCGAATTCGGCATCGAAGGCATGGGCGTGGTCTCCACGCCGGCCAACGAAGCGCGCGCCACGCTGAGTCCGGACGGGCAACGCATCGTCTGGGCCAGCGACCGCGCCGGCGGCACCGGGGGCTGGGATCTGTGGCAGGCCCGGTTGAACGGCGGGCGCTGGCAGGACGCAGAAGTGCTGCCGATCAACACGGCGCAGGACGAGACCTCCCCGCTGTTCAGTGCCGATGGCCGCTGGCTGCTGTTCGCCTCCAGCCGCCCTGGCGGTGCCGGCGGCGCCGACCTGTATCGCGCGCCGGTGGATGCGCAGGGCCGGATCGGTGCGGTGCAATCGCTGGGCGCGGCGATCAACAGCCGCGGCGACGAGCGCTCCCCGACACTGTCGCTGGACGGCACCCGCCTGCTGTTCGCCAGCAATGGCCACGGTGGCGCCGGCGGCATGGACATGTTCGTGGCGCGCTGGGATGGGCAGGCGTTCATCGCGCCGGTGGCATTGAGCGATATCAACAGCGCCGACGACGAGCTGGATGCGGCTTGGCTTGGCGATGGACGGGGGCTGGTATGGGCACGCGGCCGGCAGGATGGTCCCAGCCAGTTATTGCTGGCGACCTGCAGCAACGGCCATTACACCGTGGGCCAGGCAGTGCCGCTGTCGTTCAACGGGCCGCAGGAACGCACCTTCGGTGCGGTGGTGGATGCGGCCAAGCCAGGCGAGTTGCTGGTGACCGGCAGTGCGCGCGCACCGCGTGCGGGGCAGTTGGACATCTATCGGATGAAGGCGCCGGCGGTGAAGGGGGATACGAGCTGCCGTTGAGTGTGGGTGGGTGGGTGCGCAGACTCTTGCCAGGGGCTGCCTGGGATACGACTTCACGCCAAGCTATTGCAGAGCGGATGATCTGGGTCCTCGCTGCAGGACTGCTGATCTGCGGTTTGATTGCAGAGCTGCTGATCTGAGGCTTGGTCGCAGGGCCCTTGCCCGCCCACCATCGCGGGACACGCCGCAAGTACGTCCGTGTAGGCTCTTACGCGGCATCCATGCCGCGTAAGGTCCCGCGACGGTAGGCGGACAAGGGCCAGCCGGGATGGTCGGTGTGCATGGTCAGAAGCGGGAGCGGCAGCAGGCGGGTCAGATGCAGCGGTGGTTGCATGATCCTTGTGATCTGGCAGACGTGGTCTGATTTCCAAAGCTGTCCGTCGAAAGCGGGCAGCAAGTAGATTGGGTTTGCCCCCTATCGCTAATAGTCATCCACACATGCATACAAGCAGCCAGGCCGCTGCGTTAAGTCGTCTCGCTTGAGTCATCTCGCTTTTTGCAGTTCCATCAGCGCACGACCATCTTGGCAGGCGTGATGTCCTTACCGGTTCCGGGACCCTTGGCGGCATGGATGCCGCCACGGAGCCTCCATGGACGGATTCACGGCGTGTCCCGGACGTGGTGAGGGCATCGCGTCCTCGACCAACCGGGCTTTTGATTCAAGCATCGGACCGCGCTTAGACGCCATGGTTGCAGCTAACAGAACCACCGTACACGCTGCAAGGAGGGCGCGGTCGATGCTTGCTAGGACGCAGCATGTCTCCGTCGTTCACCGGGATTTTCCCAAACCGTTCGCATCCGCTTGACGACCGCACGCCACGTTTTACTAGCCGCTCCAACCCAGCGATGTAGTGGCCATGACCGCGCTCAATACACATCGCGCCGATAACGTCCCGCTGCGGTCAGCGACTCCAGCCGCGTCTCGCCCAGCAATTCGCGCAGCGTGGCATCGACCTCACGCGCCATGCTGTCCAGGCTGCCACAGACATGGATCACCGCACCGCGATCGATCCAGTGGCGCAAGGTGTCGCCGGTCTCGCGCAAGTGATGCTGCACGTAGCGCTTGTGCGCCTGGTCGCGCGAGAACACCCGGTCCAGCTGCTGCAGATGGCCACGCGCGTGCCAGGCCTGGAGTTCGTCGGCAAACAGACCATCGTGCGCGGCCTGCCGTTCGCCGAACAGCAGCCAATGTCCGTGCACGCCGGCCAGCTCGGCCTCGCGTAGCAGACTGCGCAAACCGGCGATACCGGTGCCGTTGCCGATCAACACCATCGGCGCCTGTTCGATGCGATGGAATCCGGGATTGGTGCGCAACCGCGCGCGTATCTGCCCACCGATGGGTGCGTGGCAGATCAGCCAGCCCGAACCGAGGCCGGGGCTGCCGTCGGCGCCTGTGGTCAGGCGCACCACCGCGGTCGCAACGCCATCGGCCGGCACGCTGGCCAGCGAGTAATCGCGGGTCGGCAGCCAGGCGCAGGCGTCCAGCCAGGTCTGCGGATCCGGATGCGGCGTGGGCGGGCGCGTGGGCGGCTCCGGTAGCACGCGCTCGGCGACGGCCTGCTGCAGCGGCAGCAACTGCGCATCGACATGCACCAGCGCGTCGGGCGGCAGGCCCCAGGCGGCCAGACACGCGCGCACGTGCGTGTAGGCGTGCGCCGGCTGCACTTCGAGGATGTCGCCGGCCTGCCAGTGCGTGCCGGGCGGTGGCAGCAGATCGATCTGCCAGATCGGTGCTCCCTCGCTGCCCGGGTTGAGATGCGTGCGCGCCGCCAACGTCCAGTGCAGCAGCGTCGGGCGGGCCAGCGGCACGGCGGCCACCGGCGCACCGGCAATCTGCGCCAGTTGCGCATGCCATTGCGCCAGGGCCTGCGGATCGGTGTTGTCCATCTCCACTGCCGGAAACAACGGCTGCGCGCCCTGCGCCTGCAGCCACTGCTCGATGCGTCGGGAAAACCCGCAGAACTGCGCGTACTGGCGGTCGCCCAGGGCGAGCAGGGCATAGGTCAGCTGTGGCAGCGTCATGCGCTGACGCAACAGTTCGCGCTCGAAGCTGCGGGCGGTATCGGGCGGCTCGCCATCGCCGAAGGTGCTGACCACGAACAAGGCATGCCGGGTGCCCTGCAGATGCTGCGCGGTGAGCTGTGCCAGCGAGCGCACCTGCACCGGCAGACCGGCCGCCTGCAGATGCCCGGCCGCCTGCCAGGCCAGCCGTTCGGCAAACCCGCTCTGGCTGGCGAACCCGATCAACCACGGCTCGGCCTGCGAGGCCGCTGGGGCACCGTGCAGGACATCGCGCGCGGCACGCAGCGCGCGCTTCTTGCGGCGGCGATCCAGGTACAACATCCAGCCGGTCACGAAGAACACCGACATGCCGACACTGGCCAGCAACACCACGATGCGGCCCGGCAGCCCGAAGAAGCTGCCCGAATGCAGCGGAAACATGCTCACCAGCAACTGCTGCCCGCGCGGCAGCAGTGCATAGTCCTGGCGACGCAGCAACGCACCGCTGCCCGGCTCGATCTCCAGATTGTCGTAGGCGCGATCGTGATCGGGATGGTCGGGCAGGAACCGCACGCTCAGCGGTTGCCCCGCACGCGGCGGGATACGCAGGTCCAGTGCCGCGCTGTGTGTGGCCGGGATGGCATCCAGGGTGCGTTGCACGGCTGCAAAATCCACCGTGGCCGGGCGGTGATCGCGCCCGCCGCCACGCATCGCCGGCTCGGTGCCGAGCAAGGCCACCATGCCGTCGCGGTACCAGTTGTAGGACCAGGTCAGCCCGGTCAGCGCCACCAGCAGGTACACCAGCAGACACCAGGTGCCGAACACCGCGTGCAGGCTCCACAGAAAACTGCGCCCCTGCCGCCGCCATTCCACTGCCCACCAGGTGCGCAGACTCCACCAGCGTCGCGGCCAACGCAGATACAGGCCGGAAGCGCAGAAAAACAGCAGGATCAGGGTGCTCGCACCGGTCACCGCCTGGCCACGCTTGCCGGCGGTCAGATGGCGATGCAGGTCTTCGATAAAGGCAAACGCGCCGCTCAGCCGCGGGGCGGCGACCCTGTCGCCGGTGTAAGGATCGAAGTACACCCGGCCTCCGTCCTTGCCGGCCAGGCGTGCATTGGACGGACGCTTACCAGTCGGATCGATCAGCATACGGGTGACCGCCTGTTGCTGATCCAGGTCCAGCCGGCGCAGCAGCACATCCACCGGCAATGGCCGCTCGCCTGCGGCATGCCGCTGTGCCAGCTGCGCGATGGCCGGATTGGCCAACCGCACGATCTCGTTTTCGAAGGACATCAACGCGCCGGTCAGCCCCATCACCGACAGCACCAGCCCGGCCGTGATGCCGAGCAGCCAGTGCAATTGGAACAGGACGGTCTTGAGCACGCGCGAGCAGCCGCAAACAGTGGGCTCGCCATTGTAGATGAGAATCGTTATCGCAGTTTGCGTGGGATTGCGAGGCTCATGCCACTGCCGCAGCGCCGTCAGTCAGCGACTGCTATGTCACTCGATCATTGCAGCAACGCCGGTACCCATTGATCTGCGGGAAGCAGATTGATCAAGCTGCCTGCGCCACACCTTCCCTCCCCATCCGGAAGGATGGCGCGCGCCGCACGCAGCGCAGGCCGGGACAGAACGCGGCCTGCGAGATCGTTGGGTTTTTCGAATCGGGCCAAGCCTGCAGGCGCCGATTGCGGCCTGGAGGGCGTCACAGCACCGCCTCGGCGCACTCAGCCTTCCCGCAACCAACGCGCCACCTGCGGTGCGAAATAGGTCAGCACGCCATCGGCGCCGGCGCGCTTGAACGCCATCAGCGCTTCCAGCACGCACTTGCGTTCGTCCAGCCAGCCATTGGCGGCGGCGGCCTTGAGCATCGCGTACTCGCCGCTGACCTGATAGGCGAAGGTGGGCACGCGGAATTCCTGCTTCACCCGCCGCACCACATCCAGATACGGCATGCCCGGCTTGACCATCACCATGTCCGCGCCCTCTTCCAGGTCCAGCGCGATCTCGCGCATGGCCTCGTCGCTGTTGGCCGGGTCCATCTGATAGGTGGTCTTGTCGGCCTTGCCCAGATTGCCGGCGCTGCCGACTGCATCGCGGAACGGGCCGTAGAACGCCGAGGCGTACTTGGCCGAATAAGCCATGATGCGCACATTGAGATGGTCCTGCGCATCCAGCGCGCGGCGGATCGCACCGATGCGGCCATCCATCATGTCCGACGGCGAAATAATGTCCACGCCGGCTTCGGCATGCGACAGCGACTGCCTGACCAGCGCCTCGACGGTGATCTCGTTGAGCACATAGCCCTTGGCATCGATGATGCCGTCCTGGCCGTGCGTGGTGTACGGGTCCAGCGCCACGTCGGTCATGATGCCGAGTTCGGGAAACCGCGCTTTCAGTGCGCGCACTGCGCGCTGCGCCAGGCCGTCCGGATTCCAGGCCTCGGCCGCGTCCAGGCTCTTGCCGGCCGGGTCGATCACCGGGAACAGGTCGATCACCGGAATGCCCAGCTCCAGGGCCGCTTCGGCTTCGCGCAGCAATTCGTCCAGCGACAGGCGCTCGACGCCGGGCATGGACGCGATCGGCGCGCGGCCGGACAACTCATGCACGAACACCGGCCAGATCAGGTCATCGGTGGTCAGCGTGTTTTCGCGCATCAAACGGCGCGAAAACGCATCGTGGCGCATGCGGCGGGGACGGTAATGGGGATGGGCCATCATGGGCTCCTGTCAGCAGCCCGCAAGTTTACGCCCGCGACCCGCCGCCGGACGCGCTGCGACGCTGTGTCGCAGCGGTGCAACGGGCCGGATCACGCCGTGATCAATGCAATGCAAGCGTGATCCGCTTGGACCACGCGGTCAGCTCACCCCACAGGGAACGCGCCCGGCTGGCGGCGGTGCCACGCGTCGATCTTCTCCGTCCCCAGCCGGTGCACGGCCCTTCAGAGCTCGCGCGACCTGCCTGGAAGGCGACGCCGCGAGCTAGATCACGCCGCCGCCCAGGCTCAGGCGGATCACCCCGACCACGATCACCAGGCCGTTGAGCAGCAAACCGGTCTTGGCACGTCCGCGATTGCCGGCCGAGGTGAACAGCAGCGCGATCGCCGCGATCAGCGCGCCCAACGCCGCAAACGGGATCAGGAACCAGTTGCCCCAGCCCAGCAACGGGATGAAGGCCAGCACCATCCACAGCAGCGCCACAATGCCCCACAGCAGGCTGATCAATCCCACGTGCCACCTCGCCATTCAAAGAAGCCCCGAGCTTAGCGCCGCGCCCGCCAAGGCGCTGTGGGCAGATGGTCACCCTGACCAATGGCGGCTTGGCGGTAGCCTCACGTGGGCATGGCTAGGGTGCGGCAAAGTCCAGAGCGATTCAGTCCGGGCGCCGGATCATCGTTGCCATTACCCACAGGGGGTTCCACCATGTACATGCAATCGCTGATCAGGAATGCCGCCATCGCGGCAGCCACCGTTGCCTTGCTAGCCGGTTGCGCCAGCAGTTCCAAGGTGATGCTGGGCCAGGCGCGCACGCCGATCGACCCGTCACTGGTGCAGGTGTACTCCAATGCACCGGTCGGCTCGGTGGAAATCGCCCAGCTCGAATCCACCAGCGCTGCCGGTTTCGGCACCCAGGGCCAGACCGATGCAGCCGTGCAACGGCTCAAGCGCGAAGCCGCCAAGCTTGGCGCCAACGGCGTGGTCATCGTCGGCGTGGGCTCGGAACGCTCCGGCGGCGGCCTGTCGGTCGGCGGCGGCAGCTACGGCGGCCGGGTCGGCGGTGGCCTGGGCATCGGCATCCCGACCACACAGAAGCGTGCGGCCGGCATGGCGATCTGGGTGCCGGCGGGGGCGCAGCAGCGCGCGGCGCCGGATATGCCGCCTCCAACGCGCTGAGGCGAATCACAAGGATTTGAAAGCATTTGCGTAGGCAACACTGCAGCAGGGCGCGATGGTGGGCTCCTTCAAGCTCCATCGCGCCCTGATTCAATACACAGCCTCGAATCGCTTAGCGCTTGCCCTGCTGCGCTGGAATGAACTGTGTTTCCACCGCCTTGGCCAGCTGGTCCGGCGGCAGCAGGCCCTGGTCGAGCAGGAAGTTGTTGAAGGCAAGACGGTCGAACTTCTTGCCCAGGACCAGCTCGGTGCGCATGCGCAGTTCGAGGATGCGGGTGTAGCCGTAGAAGTAGCTGCCGGCCTGGCCGGGCGCGCGGACGGTGTAGCGGTCCAGTTCCTGGCGGGTCATCGCTGGCGAGAGGCCGACGTCGTCTTCGAGCACCTGGCGTGCGCGTTCGCGGTCGATCAGGCCGAGGTTGAGCATCGGGTCGAGCATGGCGCGGGCGGCGCGTAGCAGGCGGAACTGCAGGGCGATCAGCTGACCGTCGAGCGGTTCATACGGGACCATTTCGGCTTCGGCATACAGCGCCCAGCCTTCGACGTTGACCGAGTTGAACGCGAACAGGCTGCGCGCCAGCGACACGCCGCGTTCGACCATGGCGGTGAACTGCAGTTCGTGTCCGGGGCGGCCTTCGTGCGCGCTGAGCGTCCAGGCGGCCGAGCCGAAGTTGAAGTCGTCGTACTGTTCCTTCTTGGCGCCGTCGGCGGTCGGGTTGCCCAGCGGCAGCACGAACTGGCCCTGCTGGCCGGTATTGCCGATCAGCGGTGCCGGCAGGAAGTGCGGCGCAGGTTGCGCGGCGCTTTCGGCGGCACTGCCCAGGCGCATCTGCATCGGGCGATTGGGCACATCGACGATGCGCTGCTGACGGATGATCGGGTCGATCTGGTCGATCACGCCGCGGTAGTGGGTTTCCAGCTGGTCGTCGGCGATCTTGTTGCCCTTGAGCGCACGGATCACCTGTACATAATCGCTGCCCTGCACGCCCTTGGCCTTGGCCACCAGCGGCGCCAGCTGGCGCATCGCCGAGCGGGTTTCCATGAATTCCAGCTGCGCGCGCTGAATCAGCTGCTGCGGGGCGATATCGATGCCGACCTGCTTGAGCTGGAAGGCATACAGCGGTTCGGGCAGGCGGGTGTCCTTGCGTGCCTTCGGCAATACCGTGGTGCGGGTCCAGTTGGCGTAATCCTTCAACTGGGTGGACATCGCCTTGAGCGCTTCGTCACCGCCGGCGATTTTGTACTTGGCGAACAACTCGCCGATGCCGGCGACGTAGGTGTCCACGTTCGCCAGCGCCTGCTCCACTTCGCGCTGGGTGGGCTGCAGCAAGGTGGTGTTGCCAAGCTGCTCTTCGTAGCGCTGGCGGGCCAGTGTGGTGGTCGGCGTGCTGCCCGGCACCAGGCCGACGTAACGCTTGAGGCGGTCCAGCGCCTTGGCGCGGCGCTCGGGCACGGTCTGGTCGGACAACAATCCATTGAGGCCGCTGAAGACCAGCTGCGGCGCATCGTTCCACGGCAACAGATAGCGCTCGTTGAGTTCGCTGCCTTCGATGTTCTGCTCGGCCGCAGCGATCATGATCTGCAGGTCCTGGCGCACATTGACGTCGCGCTCGGTGGCCAGCTTGGCCTGCAACGCGGCGCGCGCCTTGTTCATCGCATCGCGGTAGCGCGCGGCATTGTTTGGCCCCAGGTCGATGACCTGGTCATCGTAGCCGGGCACGCCGAAGAAGCTGGCGTATTCGGGCTGGAATGGCGCCTGCGCGTTCAGCAGGATCTGTGCATAGCCATTGCTGGTCTGCACCCAGGCCGGCGTGGCAGGTTGGGCCTGCGCGGCTTTGCCGGTCTGTGCCTGCAATGGCAGCGAAGCACCGAGCGCCAGCGCAATGGCGAGAACGAGTGGTTTCATCGGGCGGATCCGCAAGTTGAGTAGCGCGACCCTACCCATCCGCGGCGGCTGCGGCAATGCGTCTTAGGTCATGGTCGGCAGGAGTGCGGCGGCGCTTGCGGGTCGGCTACCAGGTTGATTGGATTGGCGGTGTGCTGGCGAATGTCAGCATTTGCTAGCGCCATCGCCCGTGCTTGCGGCTGGCGTCCACCTGGCGCCGGCTTCCCTCGCCGCTCGGCCCGTGCAGGTCCACACTGCAACGGGCATCTCCTGCCCGGCCGGTCTTGTGAATGTCGCCGATGCCAGGCATCGGCGGTCGTTTACCACTGCAGTTCCGTCTCCCCGGCACCGATTGCCGGCCGCTCAGGGCATCAGGCAGCGCTGGATAAATGCCTCCGCGGTCTTGTAGCGATGCAGGGCGGTGCTGCCGGACAAGCCGTGCTTGGCGCCGGGATAGGTCATCAATTCGAAGGCAGTGCCGCGCGCCTGCAACGCGCTCATCAGTGCGGTGGAGTTGGTGAACAGCACATTGTCGTCGGCCATGCCGTGGATCAGCAGCAACTTGGCACGCAGGCCGTCCAGATGGGTGGCGATGCGTGCGTCGCGGTAGCCGGCGGCGTTGCCGGCCGGCAGGTCCATGTACCGCTCGGTGTAGTGGGTGTCGTACAGGCCCCAGTCGGTGACCGGTGCGCCGGCTACGCCGCAGGCGTAGGCGGCGCTGTGTTTGGCCAGCAGCATCAGCGTCATGTAGCCGCCGTTGGACCAGCCCTGCACGCCGATGCGGGTGGGATCGACCCAGCGCTGCGCCTTGAGCCAGGCCACGCCTTGCAGCTGGTCGTCCACTTCCACCGTGCCCTGCTTGCCGTACAGCGCGCCACCGAAGTCGCGGCCGCGTCGCGGGGTGCCGCGGTTATCCAGCGAAAACACCACGTAACCACGCTGCGCAAGATATTGATCGAACAGCGCATCGCCACGGCTTGGCCAGGCATCGAGCACGGTCTGCGCGGCGGGGCCGCCATACACGTACACCATCACCGGATAGCGCTTGGCCGGGTCGAAGTCGTCCGGTTTGATCAGGCGATACTGCAGCGGCGTGGCGCCGTCGGCAGCGGTGAGCGTGCCGAATTCCACCGGGCGCTGCGCGTCACGGTATCTGGCATACGGGTGCTGCGGATCGGCCAGATCGTTCTTCAACAGTGTGGCGATTTTTTCGCCATTGGCGCGAAACAGCTCGATCTGCGGCGGCGTGGTGGTGTTGGACCAGGTATCGACATACACGCTGGCATTGCCGGCGAAACTGGCGGCGTGCGTGCCGTGGGTTGTCGAACGTTGTTCGATCGCACCGCCGGCCAGCGGCACGGCGTAGATATGGGCCTGGGTCGGCGATTCCTTGCTGGCGGAAAAATACACCGTGCCGGCTTGCTCATCGACGGCGAGCAGTGCATCGACCACCCAGGCGCCGGAGGTCAGCGGCGTGAGCGTGCGGCCGTCTTCCGATGCCACATACAGATGTTCGTAGCCGCTGCGCTCGGAATTCCAGATGAAACGGCCGTCCTTGAGAAAACGCAGATCGTTGTGGAGCGGTACCCAGGTCGGCGAGGTCTCGGTGATCAGCACGCGTTGCTTGCCGCTGGCCAGCGTGGCTTCGATCAACTCGAGGGTTTTCTGGTCGCGTGACTGGCGTTGGAAGGTCAGCCGCTGCGCATCGCGCCAATCCACCCGTGCCAGATAGATATCGGGGTTATTGCCCAACTCGATCCAGCGCGGCGCGGCGTTGGAACGTGGCGCGATCACACCCAGTCGCACGGCCACATTGGGCTGGCCGGCCTGCGGATAGCGCTGGCTGATGACCTCGGTGTGGTCGGCATAGACTTCGGGGCGCTTTTGTACCGGCACGCCGGATTCGTCGATACGCGCGAAGGCGATCGCCGAGTCGTCCGGCGCCCACCAATAGCCGGTGTGGCGATCCATTTCCTCGTCGGCGACGAACTCGGCCACACCGTTGCCGATGGTCTCGCTGCCGTCGCTGGTGAGCTGCAGCTGCTTGCCGCTGACCAGGTCGATCACCCACAGGTTGCGCTCGCGCACGAAGCTGACGAAGCCGCCCCTGGGCGAGAGCTTGGCGTCGGTGGCGAAGCCTTCGCCGTGGGTGAGCTTGCGCACTGCCGCCGCGCCGGTCTTGCGCAGGTCGTACAGATACAGTTCGCCACCGAGCGGGAACAGCAGTGCATGTGCGTCCGGCGCCCATTGGTAATCGACGATGCCGGCGAAGGCGGCGATGCGTTGGCGCTCGCGGCGGGCCTTTTCGACATCGCTGAGCGTTTCGGTGCCGGGCAGTACGATTTTGGAATCCACCAGCAGCCGGGTCTGGCCGCTGGCGATGTCGTACTCCCACAGATCCAGCTGATTGCGGTCGCTGTCCTTGCCGCGCAGGAAGCTCACGCGCGAGCCGTCGGGGGCGACCTTGGGTTTCATCAGCGTCGGGCCGGACAACGGCAATGGGCCGGTGATGGCGTCGAGGGTGAGTTTTTCGGCGTGGGCGGTGGTGATCGTGCTGAGCATGAGGGCAAGGGCGGCGAACAGGGCGCGCATCGAAGATCCTGTCTTGAGATAACGCACAGGATGCGGGCGCGTGCGGTGTTTGAGAAGCGCGGCGATGCTGCGCGTGATGAAGGGCTGCGCGCGGTTCTGCGCGTGTGCTGCAGCATGGTGCTGGGGTTGTTGTCGCTCAGTTTCTAGCGAGCAGAGGTGCGTTTGGGCTGATGGTCGCAGTTGGCGGGCTGCGGATGGTGCATGCGCGTTTCGTGGTGCGCAGGTTACGGGGGGCGGTGGGTCTGGCTCCACTTGCGTACCTGCACCCCAACCCCTCTCCCGGGGGAGAGGAACTCAGCCGCCGTGTGGAACTGCCGTGCGTGCCGCGCTGTTGTTACTGCGCCTTCAGCGTTTACCGAACAGATGCTTGCGCTCTTCCTCGCTCAGCGGCTTGCCGGCGTTGGGGTTGACCTGCTCCTTGAGCGCATACGCACGTTGCGTGGCCGGGCGCGCGGCGATGGCGTCGTGCCAGCGCTTCAGATGCGGGAGCTCGGCGTAATCGGGGCGGATGTCGGCGTAGACCTCGATCCACGGATAGCTGGCCATGTCGGCGATGCCGTACTCGGGGCCGGCCAGGAATGCCTGCTCGGCCAGGCGCTTGTCGAGCACGCCATGCAGGCGACGCACCTCGGCGTTGTAGCGTTCGATCGCGTAGGGAATCTTTTCCGGCGCGTAGACGTTGAAGTGGCCCATCTGGCCACTCATCGGCCCCAGTCCACCCATCTGCCAGAACAGCCACTCCAGCGCGGCGATGCGGCCACGCGCATCGCGCGGCAGGAAACGGCTGGTCTTCTCGGCCAGGTACAGCAGGATGGCGCCGGATTCGAACACGCTCTGCGCCGGGCCGCCGTCGGCCGGTGCGTGGTCGACGATCGCGGGCATCTTGTTGTTGGGCGAAATCTGCAGGAAGGCCGGCTCGAACTGCTCACTCTTGCCGATGTTGACCGGCTTGAGCGTGTAGTCCAGCCCGGCCTCTTCCAGGAATAAGGTGACCTTGTGGCCGTTGGGGGTGGGCCAGTAGTACAGGTCGATCATCGTGCGCTCCAGTTCGGCAAGGGGTGGCACGCAGCGCGCGCCTTGGCGATCGATGGTACGACCAAGCCCGCGACCGGTGCGTGCGCGTGCGGTGGTGCTGGCTGGAACGATGTGTGACGCGATTGGCTCGTGGCCGATGCTGCAGTGCAAATTGACTTGGTTAAGCCTGCGCTCACAAATGCACGATTGTGTCATCGACCTTTGCCTGTCCTCTCTGGGGCCGGCTATCTTCATTTGGGGAAGAAATCATTGTGAGAGAGCCACGCACCCTGCCGCGCACGCGGCGTCTGACGTCTGCCCTGCTGTTTGCCCTGTCGACGCCGCTGGCCGCGCAGACCGCGCCGGCACCGCAGTCCGCATCCACCGTCCCCGGCGCGAGCCAGGCCGATCCCGCCACGCTCGATGCGGTGCAGGTCACCGGTATCCGCGGCAGCCTGACCTCGTCGATGAACGTCAAGCGCGATGCGCAAGGCATCGTCGACGGCATCGTGGCCGAAGACATCGGCAAGTTCCCCGATACCAATCTGGCCGAGTCGCTGCAACGTATCAGCGGCGTGTCGATCGACCGTTCGCTGGGCGAAGGCTCGCGCGTCACCGTGCGCGGCGTCGGCCCGGACTTCAACCTGGTGCTGTTGAACGGCCGGCAGATGCCGGGCGCCAGCATCGAGGAATCAAACGCCTCCAATTCGCGCGCGTTCGACTTCGCCAACCTGGCGTCGGAGTCGATCTCCGGCATCGAGGTGTTCAAGACCAGCCGCGCCAGCACGCCCACTGGCGGCATCGGTGCGACCATCAACATCAAGACCAGCCGGCCGCTGGACAACCCGGGCCTGCATGCCAACGTCGGCCTCAAGGGCGTGCACGACAGCTCCAACGAGAATCTGCCCGGACGCCTGCAGGGCGATGCGCTGACCCCGGAAATCTCCGGCATTTTCAGCAACACCTCGGCCGATGGACGTTTCGGCGTATCGCTGAGCGGCAGCTACCAGGAACGTGACTTCGGCTATAGCCAGGTCGGCGTGCCCAACGGCTGGCGTTCGTTCCGCGGCGATTCCACCGCCTACGGCACCATCCCGCAGCCGGGTACACCGGGCTCGGAAAACATCGTCAACCGCCCCGGCCCGAATGACATCTATTCGGTGCCGCAGAACCTCAACTACCGCGTGGTCGGCGTCGAGCGCCAGCGCACCAACGGCCAGTTGACGCTGCAGTACAAGCCGCTGGACAACGTCACCACCACGCTGGATTACACCTATTCGGAAAACAAGATCCAGCAGCAGCGCAACGAGATGTCGGTGTGGTTCAACTATGGGCCGTCGGCCAGCGCCTGGACCAATGGCCCGGTCGCTGGGCCGGTGAGCTATTCGGAAATCGTCAATCCGGCCACCAGCGATCTGGCCACCGCCGGCTCCAATGCGGCCACGCGCAACCAGAACAAGTCGCTGGGCTTTAACGTGGATTGGGCGGTGAACGACCAGTTCAAGCTCAACTTCGACATCCACCGCTCCACCGCCGAAGCCGGTGCGGACAGCCCGTTCGGTTCCAGCAATTCGCTGGGCGTGTCCGGCTTTTACCGCGGCACCTCGGTGGTGGATTTCAGCAAGGATTTCCCGGTGTTGCAGCAGCAGCTGGGCTTTGGCCTGACCGGGCTGGATCCGTCGCGTACCTTGGTCACCGGCTCGGCGTTCCGCAACAGCTACATGAAGTCGGAGATCGACCAGGCCCAGGTCAACGGCGACTTCACCTTCGAAAATTATTCGCAGTTGAAGTTCGGCATCGGCAGCACCGAGGTCAAGAACCGCTCGGCATTCTCCAACGTGCAGCGCGACACCTGGGGCGGTGCCGGCACCGCGGCCGATTATCCGGACGATCTGTGGATCCCCAGTTCGTTTGCGCAGTACTTCGATGCGATCGACGGCAGTGGCAATCCGGCACAGTTCAACCAGCTGTTCCTGTTCGACTTCGAACGTGCCCGCCAGGCGGCCGCGCAGGTGGCCGGCGACGATGCGCTATACCGCACCTCGCCGGTGTTCACCACCGACCGCCGCGTGACCGAAAAATCCAAGAACGCCTACCTGCAGTGGAACAACAGCTGGGACGATCTGCGCGTGCCGATCAGCCTGGCCGCCGGTGTGCGTTACGAAGAAACCAAGGTGGAGGCGCAGGCACTGGTGCCAGTGGCGGTGGGTATCGACTGGGTCGCCAACAACGAGTTGCCGATCCGCCTGGCCGACTCGGCGTTCGCCAGCGGTAGCGGCAAATACGAATACTGGCTACCCAGTCTGGACCTGAGCTTCAAGCTCACCGAGGATCTGGTGCTGCGCGGCAGCTACGGCGAAACCATCGGCCGGCCCGGCTGGGGCGATATCCAGGGCGGGCAGACGCTCAACCAGATCGCGCGCCTGGAAGGCGGCACCGGCCAGGAAGGCAATCCCGGCCTGAAGCCGCTGCTTTCGCACAACATCGATTTTTCGCTGGAGTGGTACTACAGCGATGCCAGCTACGCCTCGGTGGGCTTCTTCCGCAAGAACATCGACAACTACATCGGCGTGACCACGCGCAACGACACCTCGCTGGGCCTGAACACGCCAGTGGGTGGTGCGTACTGGAACGAAGCGCTGGGCAACGGCTGCGCCTCGGCCGACCTGACCTGCATCCGCAACTACATCTTCCGCAACCGCGGCGGTGCGCCGGGTGTGGCGCGCGGGCCGGACGACTCCAACGGCAACGCCACCGGCGTGATCAGCGGGCAGCCGGGCGATCCGGTGGCCAACTTCGCCATCACCGCGCCGGCCAACCAGCGCTCGGCCTCGCTGGACGGTTGGGAATTCAACCTGCAGCACATGTTCGGCGACAGCGGCTTCGGCGTGTCGGCCAACTACACCAAGGTCGACTCCGGCCTGACTTACGACAACTACGTGATCGGCGAGCAATTCGCGCTGGAAGGGCTGAGCGACTCGGCCAACGTGGTCGGCTTCTACGACAGGGACAAGTGGCAGGTGCGTGCGGCCTACAACTGGCGCGACGAGTTCCTGGCTGCACGTTTCGACGGCAGCGGCCAGCCCAACCCGGTCTACACCGAAGCCTATGGCCAGCTGGACCTGAGCATCGGCTACCAGTGGACCGAGAACCTGTCGCTGAGCCTGGAGGCGATCAACCTCACCGACGAGGTGCAGCGCCAGCACGGCCGTCACCCGAACCAGATCATCTACGCCACCCAGACCGGCCCGCGCTACATGCTGGGCGTGCGTTACAAGTTCTGGTGATGCAGCGCGTTGGTCATGCAGTGATGTTCTTTTAAGCGCTCCCGGCAGCGAGTCTGCCGGGGCGTTTCGCACGGCGCTCTCGTGGCGTTTCCCGGATGTGTCGCATCCGGGACTTGCCATGCCGAAGCAACTGTCCAAGCATGGGCCACGCGCCCCGCGTGATGTGTCTTTCCCCCCATGACCAATGCCGTGTTGTTGAACAACCTCGATCACCGCGACCTGCGCGTGATCACCACGCACGGCGCCGCCTACGGCGACGACGTGATGTCGGCCGCGACCTTTCCGCAGGAGTTCCGCCAACTGCAGGCGCAGTACCCGATCGTGTTCCATCGCAGCGGCGAGCGCAGTTTTCAGCCGCTGGCATTGCTGGGATTACGCCTGGGCGAGAACCTGTTCCTGGATGGTGCGCGCTGGGATGCGCCGTACGTGCCGCTGGCGATCCAGCGGCAACCGTTTTTGATCGGCGAACAGGCGGACGGGCCGATGGTGCACGTGGACCTGGACAGCCCGCGCATCAGCCGCAGCGAAGGCGAGGTGCTGTTTCGCGAACACGGCGGTACCACCGAATTTCTCGACCACATCGGCCAG
This sequence comes from Xanthomonas sp. WHRI 8393, assembly GCF_040203315.1. NCBI lineage: Bacteria > Pseudomonadati > Pseudomonadota > Gammaproteobacteria > Lysobacterales > Lysobacteraceae > Xanthomonas > Xanthomonas sp. WHRI 8393. The sequence goes on from NZ_JBEGGL010000007.1 coordinate 129,412, forward strand.
GTGTTGCGCACCTTGCACGATGGCCTGGCCGCGAGCCAGGCGTTCGTCGACCGCTTGCTTGGCTACGACTTGCTCGAACCGTTTGTGTTCGAGGCCACGCTGCAGAACGGCCTGGAATGCCGTCTGACCGGGCTCTACGCCGTGCACGAGGAACGCCTGCGCGCACTCGACGATGCGGCCCTGCTCGACCTGCACCGGCACGGCGATCTGGAACCGCTGTACATGGCGGTGGCCTCGGTCGCCCAGTTCCGCCATCTGCTCGACCGCATGCAGCGCCGTCATGCTGGCTGAGCCGCGCGCCATCGAAGAACGGCACGGACTGGACCCGCAACAGCTGGACCCAGCCGTGCTGCGCTCGACAACGCCGTTGGTATTGCGCGGGCTGGTGCGCGACTGGCCACTGGCGCAGGCCGGCGCCACCTCGGCGCAGGCCGCCGCCGCCTACCTGCGCGGCTTCGATCGCGGCGAAGCGGTGGTGGCACAGGTCGGCCCGCCGGACATCGGCGGGCGCTTCTTCTACAACGCGGACATGAGCGGCTTCAATTTCCGCCCCGAGCGCGTGCCGCTGGGCGTGGTGCTGGAGACCTTGTTGCGCGATCTGCACAACCCGCAGCCACCGGCGATCTACGTCGGCTCCACCACGCTGGACACCTACCTGCCCGGCCTGCGCGCGCATAACCCGATCGCGCTGCCGCAGCGCGAGCCGCTGGCCAGTATCTGGATCGGCAACCGCACCCGCATCGCCGCCCATCAGGACCTGCCCGACAACCTGGCCTGCGTGGTCGCCGGGCGCCGCCGCTTTACCCTGTTTCCGCCGCAGCAACTGGCCAATCTGTATATCGGCCCACTCGATCTCACCCCGGCCGGGCAGCCGGTCAGCCTGGTGGATATCGCCGCGCCGGACCTGCAGCGCTTTCCACGCTATGCGCAGGCGCTGGAACACGCGCTGGTGGCCGAGCTGGAACCGGGCGATGCATTGTTCATTCCCAGCATGTGGTGGCATCACGTCGAAGCGCTGACGCCGTTCAACGTGCTGGTGAATTTCTGGTGGCGGCAGAGCCCGGCCTACATGGATTCGCCGATGAACGCGCTGATGCTGGCGCTGCTCACCCTCCGCGACCTGCCAGCGGAACAACGCGCGATCTGGCAGAACGTGTTCGACCATTACGTGTTCGATGCCGATGCGGACACCGCCGCACACATGCCGGAGTCTGCGCGCGGCGTCCTGGCGCCGATGGACGAGGCCCGTGCCCGCAGCCTGCGCGCGCGGTTGCTGCAACGCCTGAATCGCTGAGGATCTGACGCCATGACCGACACCGCCCCTTCCGACCCACAACAGCGCCCGGTACGCCGCGTCGTCATCGCCGGTGGCGGCACCGCCGGCTGGATGGCCGCCGCCGCGTTATCCAAAGTGCTGGGCCGGCACCTGCAGATCACCCTGGTGGAATCGGACGAGATCGGTACGGTGGGCGTGGGCGAAGCCACCATTCCCAGCCTGGTCACCTTTCACCGCCTGCTGGAGATCGACGAGGCCGCGTTCATGGCCGCCACGCAGGCCACCATCAAGCTGGGCATCGGCTTCGAACACTGGCGCGATGTGAACCGGCACTACATCCACTCCTTCGGCCACACCGGCACCGATCACTGGAGCGCGGGCTTCCAGCATTTCTGGTTGAAGGGCCGGCAGCGTGGCCTGGCGCGCGACTTCGGCGACTACTGCCTGGAACTGCGTGCCGCGCAGGAAGGCCGCTTTGCGCATCTGCCCAACGGCGGCATGAATTACGCCTATCACCTGGATGCCGGACTGTACGCGCGCTTCCTGCGCCGCTTCAGCGAAGGCTTCGGCGTGCAGCGTATCGAAGGCCGCATCGGCAACGTGGAGACCGACGCGCACAGCGGCTATCTCACCGCGCTGACGCTGGATAACGGCACGCGGGTGGAAGGCGATCTGTTCCTGGATTGCACCGGCTTTGCCGGCCTGCTGATCGGCAAGACGCTGGGCGTGGGCACGGACGATTGGTCGCAGTGGCTGTTTGCCGACAGCGCGCTGGCGGTGCAGACCGAATCGGTCGGCGCGCCGGTACCCTACACCCGCTCGCGCGCCGATCAGGCGGGCTGGATGTGGCGCATTCCGCTGCAGCACCGGGTCGGCAACGGCATCGTGTACTCCAGCCGCTACATGGATCAGGACAGCGCCGCGCAGGTACTGCAGCGCAATCTCAGCGGCCGCGCACTGACCCAGCCGCGCGCACTGCGCTTCACGCCCAATCAGCGGCATCGGGTCTGGGAGAAGAACTGCGTGGCGCTGGGGCTGGCCAGCGGCTTCCTGGAGCCGTTGGAATCGACCAACATCCATCTGATCCAGCGCGGCATCATCCGGCTGATGCAGACCTTTCCGCAGGTCATCAACGATGTCGACATTGCCGAGTACAACCGCCAGGCCGCCGCCGAAATCACCCATATCCGCGATTTCGTGATCCTGCATTACCACGCCACCGACCGCCGCGACACGCCGTTCTGGCGCGATTGCGCGGCGATGGACATCCCCGACACGCTGCGTCACCGGGTGGAGTTGTTCCGCCAGAGCGGGCGGGTGTTCCACCAGGCCAACGAGCTGTTTGCCGAGAATTCCTGGGTGCAGGTGATGCTGGGCCAGGGCATCACGCCGAAGCACCACCACCCGGTGGCCGACCTGATGGGCGATGCCGAGCTTCGTCATTTCCTGGAGACCATCCGCACGCGGGTCGATGCCGCATTGGCGCGGCTGCCTGCGCATGCGGACTTCCTGCGCCGCTACTGCCCTGCGCCGCCGCTGCCCGAGCCGGCCACGCGGCTGCCGGCCAACGCCGCGCTGGCCACCGGAGCGCGATGAATTTCGCGCCCGGCAGGCGCCCCCCTTGGCTTAGACCGCCCCAGCAATGCTAGATTGCCGCTTTGCCGTCCATTGCGGGAACAATGGCCGGCCTCGCCGCAGCATCTTTCGCAATCGGGGTAAGGGGGACGCATGTTGGATCTGACACAGGGCCGTATGGCACGCCGGATCGCGCCGGTCATTTTGTTGGTCGGCCTGGCCGCCTGCTCCAAGCAGGACGACAAGGCCGCCGCCACCGCGCCTGCCACCGGCGCCACGCCTGCGGCACCGGCCGCCGCGCCGACGCCGGCCACCGCAGTGTCGCCGCAGGTGCAATCGATGGCCGCCGACCAGTTGCGCGCATCGGCCACCAAGGCCTTGCAGGACAATCGCATGTATGCCCCGGCCGGCGACAACGCGGTGGAGTACTACCTGGCCTTGCGTGAAAAGCAGCCGCAGGACGCCACCGTCAACAGCGCGCTGACCGACCTGCTGCCGTACACGCTGATCGCCGCCGAACAGGGCATCAGCCGCGAAGAATTCCCCGAAGCGCAGCGCCTGATCGCGTTGATCGAAAAGGTCGACCCCAAGGCACCGGCACTGCCGCGCCTGAAGAGCGGCCTGGAGACCGGCATGAAGACCGCCGCCAGCCGCTCCGAGCAGGATGCCGAGCAGGCCAAGAAGCTGGTCGAAGACAAGGCCAAGCAGGCGGCCGAGCAGAAGCGTCTGGCCGAGCAGCAGACCCGCGAGGCGGCCGCTGCGCAGCAGATCGCCGCGCAACAGGAAGCCGCCCGCCAGCAGAGCGCAGAAGCCGAACGCCAGGCTGCGGCGCGCCGTCAGGCCGAGACCCCGACGCCTGCTCCGACCCCGGCCGCCCCGCGCCCGGCCCCGGCGACTGCCGCAGCTGCACCGGCCGCGCAGTCGCTACGCCCGATCAGCACCCCGGCACCGCGTTACCCGCCCGAAGCGCTGCGCGCCGGCACCTCCGGCGAAGTGCTGGTGGAGATCACCGTCGGCACCGACGGCTCGATCACCGCCTCGCGCGTGCTGCGCGCCACCCCGCCGCGCGTGTTCGACCGCGAAGCGCTCAATGCGGTCAAACGCTGGCGCTTCGAACCGGTGGCCGCACCGGTGACCACGCGGCGCACGCTGTCGTTCAACCCCGGCGGTTGATTGGTGCGTTGGGCGATCGAGTGCATCTGCATGCGGCTGAGTGAGTGAGTCTGCTGGTTGCTTGATTGATTGCTTGGTTGCTTGATTGCTTGGTCGTTGATCGCTTGATTGGTCGATCGTTTGTTGATTGCTGGCTGATGGCCAATGGCTGCCGATGATCGATGCACTGCACTCCCGGCGAATGTCGGGCACCAAACAAAAAGCCCGCAGCGATGCGGGCTTTTTGTTTGCTGGTGACCCGTACCCTCATCCGCCCTGCGGGCACCTTTTCCCGAGGGGGAGAAGGAACATCAGCCGGAAATCGCCAGCCGCTCCTGGTGATAGCGCCGCACTGCCGCGTACCACAGCACCGCGGCCACGCCGAAGCCCGCCAGCAGATACACCGCCCAGGTCTGCGCGTTGATCTGCTCGTGGCGAATCACCTTGAGCAGCATCTGGTTCTGCGCCAGAAACGGCACCGCGAAATGCCATAGCTGCGTCTTCAGCGGATACGCCATCAGCGCATAGCCCGGCAGCATCGGCAGCAGCAACAGCCAGGTCATATGCGCCTGCGCTTCCTTCATGCTCTTGGCGGCGGCGGCCAGATAGGTCAGCAGCGAGGTGCCGATGAACAGCATCGGCACCAGGATGAACAGCATCTGCAGCATCGGCACGAAGCCGACGTTGAGCTGGCGGCCCAGGTTCGAGGTGGACAGCTGCGCACTCAACTTGAAGGCCAGCAAAGTCAGCAACAGCGACACCATGCCGATCACGCAGGCGGCGGCGATCTTGCCGCTGACGATCGCGCTGCGCGGCGCCGGGGTGGCCAGCAAGGGTTCCAGCGACTGGCGTTCGCGCTCGCCGGCGGTGGCATCCAGGATCAGCGAGGCGCCACCCAGGAACGAGGTGATCACCAGCAGCACCGGCAGCAGCATCGCCATCATCTGCCCGCGCTTGGCGTCGGCAGTGGCCAGATCCTGCGCGGCGATTTCCAGCGGCCTGCCCACCTGCGCATCGATACCGCGCGCCAGCAGGCGCAGTGCACCCACCTGCTGGCTATAGCTGCCGAGCGCAGCCTGCAGGCGCAGGCTCGGCACGTCGGCCTCGCGCCGCGTGCTGTCCTTGATGACCTCCACCAGGGCCGGGCGCCCGGCGCGCCAATCGTCGGCGTAGCTGTCGCTGATGCGCAGTGCCACATCCACATCCTGATTGCGGATCGCGGCGGTCAGATCGGCCGGCGCATCGACCGCATTGAGGCCCTGCGCGGCCAGGAACCGCACCAGATTGGGCGCGTTCTCGCGGCCGAGCATGGGGATCTCCAATGGCTTGTCGATCTGCGTACGCACGCGGCTTTCGCTCAATGCGCCCATGCCCAGGATCAGCACCGGATACAGCAATGGCGACAGCAGCAAGGCCAGTGCGAGCGTGCGGCGATCGCGGCCGATGTCGCGCAACTCCTTGCGCAGCACCGTCCATAGCGTGGACAACAACGATGTGGTGCTCATGCGTGCAGTCCCTCGTCCGAGCCGATCGCCTTGACGAAGGCGTCTTCCAGATTGTCTTCGCCGGTGCTGGCGCGCAGTTCGTCGGCGCTGCCGCAGGCCACCACCGTGCCCTTGGCGACGATGACGATGCGATCGCACAGCGCCGCCACCTCCTGCATGATGTGGCTGGAAAAGATCACGCAACGCCCCTCGGCACGCAGTTGCTGCAGGAAGCCACGCATGGCGCGCGTGGTCATCACATCCAGCCCGTTGGTGGGCTCGTCGAGGATGACGTTGCGCGGGTCGTGCACCAGCGCGCGCGCAATCGCGGTCTTGGTGCGCTGGCCCTGGCTGAAGCCTTCGGTCTGACGGTCGAGAATGTCGTCCATGTCCAGCGCGGCCGACAGCAGGCGCGTGCGCTCGGCGATCCGCGCACGCGACAGGCCATGCAGCTCACCGAAGTAGGCGATGTTCTCGCGCGCGGTCAGCCGCTTGTAGACGCCGCGCGCATCCGGCAACACGCCCAGCGCGCGGCGCACCGTCACCGGGTCGCGGGCGGCATCCACGCCATCCACGGTAACGCTGCCCTGGTCGGGCGACATCAGCGTGTAGAGCATGCGCAAGGTGGTGGTCTTGCCGGCGCCATTGGGACCGAGCAGGCCGGTGATCTGGCCATCGGCAGCACTGAAACTGACCCCATCGACCGCCTTCACCAGCCCGGTCTTGGTCTTGAACGACTTGTGCAGCTTGTCGACGACGATCATGCGTGCGCCTCCGTGGCGTGGTCGGTGCGGCTCATGGTTCCCATCCGTTGAACGAGGTAAACGCGGGCACATTGTTGAGGCTGGCCACGCACTGCGCATCCAGTGCCTTGGCATTGGCGGTCTGCAGGAACTGGCCCAGCACCTTGGGCATGCAGCCCAGTCGAAACACCCCGTGGCCCTGCCCCGGCGCCACCAGGTGACGGCCATTGGGCAGGCCCTGCAGCACACGCTCGGCATAGCGCGGCGGCGTCACCGGGTCCAGCTCGCCCGACAGCAACAACACCGGCAGTTTGGATTTGAACGGTGCGGCGTCGGCAGCCGGGGTCGGCTTGGTCGGCCAGGCCTTGCAGGGCGCAAAGAACATCTGCGCCACTTCCGCTCCCAGCAAGGTGTCGTCCTTGCCGGATGGCGGCGTGTAGCGGCCGGCGTCTTCGCTGCACAGCACCGACCATTGCATCGGGCGATTCATCTGGTCGGACATGTCCGAGGCGCTCATCTGCGCCAACGCCATCAGCGAGGCGTAACGCCCTGCCGCCGCCTCGTCCAGCACCAGCGGCAACAACGAGGCGGTTTGCGGCACATACGAAAACCCGAACGCCAGGCCGACCACGGTATCGGCCGTCACCTGCTCGTGGTGCAGCTCACCGGTGCGCGGGTCGCGGTAATCCACCGCCACCGGCGCCTGACGCAAGCGCTCCACCACCTGCCGTAGCTGCGTGCGCGTGTCCACCGGAAAGCGTTTGGCGCATGCCGCGTCCTTGCGGCATTGGGTGGCCTGCAACGCGATCGCATCTTCGAACGTGCGCGCGAACTCGCCGCCGATCACCAGATCGTTCGGCGCCACGCCATCGATCACCAGCGTGCGTGTGTGTTGCGGATAGCGCGCCGCATAGTGCTGTGCGACCCGGGTACCGTAGGAGCCGCCAATCAGGTTGAGCGTCTGCACGCCCAGTGCGGCGCGCACCGCATCCAGATCGCCAATCGCCTCGCTGGTGGTGAAATAGCGCGGATCGGCATCGTTGCGTAGCCCTTGTGCACATTGGCGTGCGTAATCGGTCAATTGCTCGGCGGTGGCGGCGCTGCTGTTTTCCAGTACGAGCGGCTTGCCGGCGGCATCGCGGCACGCAAGCGGATGCGAACCGCCGGTGCCGCGCTGGTCGACCAGGAAGATGTCGCGCCGCTTGCGGACTTCATGCAGCCCCATGTCCACGATCGCGGCGACCTGGGTGGCCGATTGTCCCGGCCCGCCGGCAATGAAGAACACCGGATCCGGTGTGCTGCCGGCGCCGGCCTCGCTTTCCAGCCAGGCGATCTTCAGATCGATGCTGCGCCCGGTCGGCGCGGCCGGGTTTTCCGGCACGCGCAGGCTGGCGCATTGCGCCTCGATATTGCCGGCCGCGCTGCCGGAACTCAGCGTGCACGGTGCAAATTGCAGCGTGCCGTAACGATTGCCTGCGGCGGTGCCGGTCTGCGGCTGCGCGAGGCCGGGCGTGGCTGCGCCCGTCTTGGTCGTGGCAGCCGTGTTTTTAGCCGGCTGGTCCGCAGGCTGGCATCCGGTTGCCAGCAATGCGATCAGCAGCGCCGCCACCAGTGTGGGTTGCTTCACCATGTTCACCATCTCTCCTGATAGTTCCTGTCCCCTGACGCCGCATCCGGTCGGGTGTGACCGGCGCGGCTACTGCCCGTCTTCGTAAAGAAAGACGTGCTCGATCGATTCCCCGAACAGACGCGCGATGCGAAATGCCAACGGCAGACTGGGATCGTACTTGCCGGTTTCCAGCGCATTGATGGTCTGCCGCGATACGCCCAGGCGTTCGCCCAACTCGCCCTGTGACCAGCCGCTGGCCTCGCGCAATTCGCGCACCCGGCTATTCATTCGAACCGTCGGGCATTGATGCTTTTGGTGATGCCGTAGATGGCGCACAACATCGGAAATACCCACAACATCGCCACCGTCGCGGGGATGTCGATCAGCTCGGCGGCCTGCAGGAACCCGCCGGTCATGTACGCGCCGCTGACCAGGCCGGCGGCAATGGCGATCGACTCCAATTCGATGCGCCGCTGCATTTCGTCCGAGTCGCGCACGTAGCGCGCCACCGCGCGGATCACCAGGGCGACCAGCACGGCCGGCAACAAGGCGATCAGCACGCGTGCCCAGCTCGGATCCACATGCGCAAGCAAATATCTCCAGAACAGCATCACCACCACATACAAGCCCATCGGCACGCCGAATTCGCGGTAATAGCGCCGCGCCAATGCCGGCCGTGTGCTGTCGCGCAGGCTGCCGCGCGACAGCAAGAGCAGCAGCGACAGCACCAGGCAGGACACGCCCGCGCCGGCACAGAGCCCGGCAAGGTGGGCACTCAGCGGCAGCAGTTGCCAACGACCGAGCGCGCTGACGGCGAGCAGGCCGGCTCCCAGGCAGAGCGCCAGTAGCGCATTGCGTCTGCAGCGGGTCATGCGCGTTGCCTCGCGCGGTCCGATGGACGCACTGGCAGGTCAGTGCCCTCCATCCCGGTATCGCTGCGCAGCGACCGCTGCGCCGACCACGCCGGTATGCACTCCCATTGCCGATGCTGCTGACGCATTCCCTTCGCCTGTCAAGTCAACTTGACAGGCACGATGCGCCGGGCGCGGCCGGCTGTCAAGCACCCTTTACACACTCGACCGCGTGCAATCCCTGCCCATCGCCACGCAACGCTGGCAGCAGGAAGACCAAGCACGCCCGTCCGCAGCACTGGGCCGGAGCTGGGTTACGCTCCGCGATCGAACATTGGCGGGAGCGGTGATGCGTCTGAAGATCTGGTTGGCAATTGCACTGAGCGGCTGCATGGCGAGCTCTGCCATGGCGCAGGAGGCGGCGCCTCGCACGATCGAGCTGGATCTGGCCAGCGCCGCCGGGCCGGTCGACCGGTTCTACGACCTGTCGATCGGCTCGGACTTTCCCGGCACCTTGATCCGCAGCGACAGCCAGGCGCAACTGGTTCCGGCGGTGCAGGAGCTGGGGTTTCGCTATATCCGCTTCCACGACGTGTTCCATGACGTGCTCGGCACGGTGAAAGACGTCGACGGCACGCTCGTCTACGACTGGACCAAACTGGATCAGCTCTACGATGCGCTGCTGGCCAAGCGCATCCGTCCGTTCGTGGAATTGGGCTTTACGCCCGCCGCGATGAAGACCTCCGAACAGACGCTCTTCTACTGGAAGGGCAACACCTCGCATCCGGACCCGGCCAAGTGGACGCAGCTGATCGATGCGTACGTGCGCCACATCCGTGCGCGCTACGGTGCCGACGAGGTGCGGCAGTGGTATTTCGAGGTGTGGAACGAGCCCAACCTCAAGGATTTCTGGGAGAACGCCGACCAGCAGGCTTACTTCGATCTGTATGCGAACACCGCGCGCACGATCAAGGCGATCGATCCGCAGCTGCGCGTCGGTGGCCCCTCCACCGCCGGTGCGGACTGGGTGCCGGAACTGCTGGCCTTCGTTGCCAAGCACAAACTGCCGATCGACTTCGTCACCACGCATACCTATGGCGTGGAGGGCGGCTTTCTCGATGAAGATGGCAAGCAGGACGTCAAGCTGTCGGCATCGCCGGATGCCATCGTCGGCGACGTGCGCCGCGTGCGTGCGCAGATCCAGGCCTCGCCATTTCCGGATCTGCCGCTGTACTTCACCGAGTGGAGCAGCAGCTATACGCCGCGCGATTTCGTCCACGACAGCTACATCAACGCGCCCTACATCCTGACCAAGCTCAAGCAGGTGCAAGGCCTGGTGCAGGGCATGAGCTACTGGACCTACACCGACCTGTTCGAAGAACCCGGTCCGCCGCCCACGCCCTTCCACGGCGGCTTCGGGCTGATGAATCGCGAGGGCATCCGCAAGCCGGCGTGGTTTGCCTACAAGTACTTGAACGCGCTCAAGGGCCGCGATATTCCGCTGCGCGATGCGCACGCATTTGCGGCGGTGGATGGCCAGCGCATCGCCGCGCTGGCCTGGGATTGGCAGCAGCCGGTGCAGGCGGTGAGCAATACCCCGTTCTATACCAAACAGGTGCCGAGCACCGACAGCGCAGCGCTGGTCTTCCGCCTGGCGCACGTGCCGGCCGGCAACTACAGGCTGCAGGTGCGCAAGACCGGCTACCGGCGCAACGATCCGCTGTCGCTGTACATCGACATGGGCATGCCCAAGGACCTGGCGCCGCGGCAGCTGGCGCAGTTGCAGCAAGCCACGCGCGACACGCCCGAGCAGGACCGGCGCGTGCGCGTCGGCGCCGATGGCGTGGTGGAGATCCGCGTGCCGATGCGCAGCAACGATGTGGTGCTGATGACGCTGGAGCCATCGGCGCGCTGAGCGCCCGGCACGCCATTGCGCCTGCAATCAGGCGAGGCGTTGCGGGTGGATTGCGTGCGCGCAGCGATGCGCGCAGTTCGGCGCGATGTCCCGACCGTGCATCGTTCGCGACATCGGATGCGTCACGCGTGCGTTGCGGCACGTCGTGCGCATCGCCGCAGGACACTGCAGGCACGACATCATCAAGGTCCAGCGCGCTGGGCCGTCGCTCAGCCCGCGCAGCGCACAAGGTTGAAATCGAATCGGCGGGATCGCTTGGACCCGATGTGCAGGACTTGAAGCTGCAAACAAAACGTAGCGCGCAGGAGCCGCAGTGCACGAGTGGTACACGCCCATTCCAAGCACCGGCCGCGCCTATCTGACGGTGAGCGCAGTCGTTTTGATGACCGCTCTTACTTGAGATAGGTCTTGAGAATGGCGGTGATGTCGTCGACCGCCAGTTCGCGCTCGCCCAGCGCCTCCGGTGCCGCGACGTGGTGTTTCAAGTGCTCGCTGAGCAGCTCGACCATCAGGCCCTGCGCAGCGCCACGAAACGCCGCCACCTGCGTCAGCAACGCGGTGCAGTCCACGTCCTGCGCCAGGGCTTTCTCCAGCCCCTCCACTTGCCCGCGGATCCTGCGCACGCGGGCGAGCAGTTTGGATTTGTCCTGATTCAGATGTGCCATTGCCGTATACCCCCCGGGGGTACCTGAGATACCCTAGGGGGGTATCGTAGCCAGAGCCCCTTCCGATGTCGATCACGCACGCCGCACCGCACTGCGCGCAGTCGCACACATTCGCCAGCGCCAACCCGCTTGCCGAGCGCAGCACCCGCAAGGCCGTCATCCTGACCGTGGTCATGATGCTGGTGGAGATCGTCGGCGGCTGGACGCTCAATTCCATGGCCCTGCTCGCCGATGGCTGGCATATGAGCTCGCACGCACTGGCGCTGGGGCTGGCACTGTTCGCCTACCGTTTCGCGCGGCGCAATGCCAACGACCTGCGTTTCAGCTTCGGCACCTGGAAGGTCGAAGTGCTGGGCGGCTATACCAGCGCCATCCTGCTGTTGGGCGTGGCCGGCTTGATGGCATTCCAGTCGCTGGAACGGCTGTTCTCGCCCAAGCCCATCCAGTACCAGGAAGCCACCGTCATCGCCGTCATCGGCCTGCTGGTCAACCTGATCTGCGCCTGGTGGTTACGCGACTCGCACGGCCACGCGCATGGTCATCACCACGACCACGCGCATGACGGTCATGGTCATGGTCATCACCACGATGGGCATGCCGATCTCAACCTGCGTGCCGCGTATCTGCACGTGGTGGCCGACGCGGCGACCTCGGTCCTGGCGATCGTCGCGCTGCTCGCCGGCATGTACTGGGGCGTGACCTGGCTGGATCCGATCATGGGCATGCTCGGCGCGGTGCTGGTCACCGTGTGGGCGTGGGGGCTGTTGCGCAGTACCGGCCGCGTGCTGCTGGATGCGGAAATGGATGCGCCGGTGGTGGAAGAAGTGAAGCAGGTCATCGCCGAGCTGCCGCACGCCATCGACATCGGCGACCTGCATGTCTGGCGCGTGGGCAGTGATCGTTATGCCTGCGTCGTCAGTCTGGTCACGGCGGCCGACATCGATGCGGACCTGGTCCGCGCTGCCCTGCAGATCCACGAAGAACTGGTGCACATCACCGTCGAGCTGCAGCGCCCGCCAGCGACGCGGGCTGCGGCCTGACGATTCGGCGGCGCGCTGCATTCGGCGCCCTGCAGTAGTGAGCGCGGAAGCGGTCAGCGAGAATGCCAGCCCGAGCAGCAGTGGCTCCAGTTGCACCACGCGCCGGAGCACAGGATGCGACTGCAGCAGCGCACAGTGGGCGGGAGGGATGGCCAGGACAGCATCGCGATGCTGTCGAGCGGCCTTGAACGCGTCGGGAACCGCGTACCGGGCGCGATCGGCGGGTACCGAGCAAGCCAGCCCGGCACCGTGCGACTGGCTCAGGTTTTCGCCGGAGCCGGGCTGACGTATTTCTCGCGGCGGATCTGCGCGTTCGGCAGGCCGGCTGCCTTCAACGCCTCGATGCAGCTGTCCACCATGTCCGGGTTGCCGCACAGGTAGGCGATATCGCCCTGCGCGTCGGGCGCGCATTCGGCCAGCTGCTGCTGCACGTAACCCTGGCGTACATCGGCATGCGGCTGCTCGGGCAGCTCGCGCGAAAAACACGGCACATAGCGGAACTGCGGATGCGCATCGGCAAACGCGCGGAAGTCGTCGCCGTACAACAGCTCGGCCGGCGTGCGCGCGCCCTGCAGCAGCAGCACCTGCACGCCACGGGTGGCGATCGCCTCGGCCAGCAGCGGCAGCATCGAGCGGTACGGGGTGACGCCGGTGCCGGTGGCGATCAGCACATAACGCCGGTTGTGGTTGCCCGGCGGCAGGCAGAAGCGCCCGTAGGGCCCGCTGGCCTGCAACTGGTCGCCGATCTGCAGGCCTTCGAACAGCGCGGTGGCCGAGCCGCCGGGCACGAAGCTCACCGCGATATCCACCGCCTCGCCCGGTCCGAGCGCATGGTCGTGGATGGTCGCCAGCGAATAGCTGCGCTTGGTCGGCGTGCCGTCGGCGGCATCGAAATGGATCTGGATGAACTGCCCGGGCTGGAAATCCAGCGGCTGCCCGTCGTCACGCAGGAACTGGCAGTGGGCCACGGTGGGCGCAATCATGCGCCGGTCGACAAGCTTGAGGGGGAATTGAACGGGCACGAACGTATTTGGGACAGTCTGTGATCGGGGCTTGCCCCCGCGGGCTTCTATAATAACGGCCTGCAACTCGCTGCGCCGTCACGCTGACGCGAAGGAATATCTTGAATTCTCCATCTCCGATCACCGCACCCGCGTTGCGTGTGTGCGATCTGCGCAAGACCTACGACAACGGCACCCAGGCGCTCAAGGGCGTCTCGCTGGACGTGGCGCCAGGCGATTTCTTCGCCCTGCTCGGCCCCAATGGCGCCGGCAAATCCACCCTGATCGGCATCATCAGCTCGCTGGTGAACCTGTCCGCCGGCCAGGTGGAAGTGTTCGGCACCGACCTGGTCGGCCAACGCAGCGATGCGATGCGCCTGATCGGCCTGGTCCCGCAGGAGGTCAACTTCAACCTGTTCGAAAAACCCTTCGATATCCTGGTCAATTACGCCGGCTTCTACGGCATGCCGCGCGAGCAGGCCGCCGCGCTGGCCGAAGCCGAGCTGCGCCGCTCGCACCTGTGGGAAAAGGCCCAGGTGATGAGCCGCACGCTGTCCGGCGGCATGAAGCGCCGGCTGATGATCGCCCGCGCCATGATGACCCAGCCGCGGCTGCTGATCCTGGACGAGCCCACCGCCGGCGTGGACATCGAGATCCGCCGCGACATGTGGCGCGTGCTCAAGGAGATCAACGCCGCCGGCACCACCATCATCCTGACCACGCATTACCTGGAAGAAGCCGAGCACCTGTGCCGCAACCTGGCCATCATCAACCACGGCCAGATTGTCACCCAGGGGCCGATGCGCGAACTGCTGGCCAAGCTGGACGTGGAAGGCTTCCTGTTCGATATCGACGGTGTCCTGCCGGCCGAACTGCCGGTGATCGAAGGCACCACGCTCACCGCCATCGATGGCCACACGCTGGACCTGGACATGCCGCGCGCGATGGACCTCAACCGCGTGTTCGCCACGCTCGGCAGCGCCGGCATCCGGGTGCGCTCGATGCGCACCAAGAGCAATCGCCTGGAAGAGCTGTTCGTGCGCCTGACTGGTGACGCCCCGGTACCGGCCACCGCCCCCACGCCCGTCGCCCCCAACGGCACACCGCCCGCGCAGCCGCGCAGCGGAGGCCAGCCATGAACGAGATCCGCACCGTGACCGAACCCACCAACGCGCGCCGCAACTGGACTGCGCTGGGCACCATCGTGCGCCGCGAAGTGCAGCGCATCCTGCGCATCTGGGGCCAGACCCTGGTGCCGCCGGCCATCACCATGACGCTGTACTTCTTGATCTTCGGCGGGCTGATCGGCTCGCGCGTGGGCGACATGGGCGGCTACTCGTACATGCAGTTCATCGTGCCGGGCCTGGTGATGATGAGCGTGATCCAGAACAGCTACGGCAACATCTCCTCCAGCTTCTTCGGCGCCAAGTTCGGCCGGCATGTGGAGGAGCTGCTGGTCAGCCCGATGCCCAACTGGGTGATCCTGTGGGGCTACGTCTCCGGCGCGGTGCTGCGCGGGGTGATGGTCGGCGCGTTGGTGCTGATCATCGCGATGTTCTTCACCCCGGTGCGCATCCCGCATCCGCTGGTCACGCTGACCACGGTGCTGCTGGGCGCGACCATCTTCTCGCTGGCCGGCTTCGTCAATGCGGTGTACGCCAAGAAGTTCGACGACGTGGCGATCGTGCCGACCTTCATCCTGACCCCGCTGACCTATCTGGGAGGCGTGTTCTATTCGGTGAAGCTGCTGCCGCCGTGGGCCGAAGCGGCCACCCACGCCAACCCGATCTTCTACATGGTCAACGCGTTCCGCTACGGCCTGCTCGGCAGCTCGGACGTGCCGATCTGGGTCGCCTACGCGCTGATGCTGGGCTTTGTCGCGGTGCTCAGCGCGCTGGCGCTGTGGCTGCTGCGCCGTGGCGTGGGTCTGCGGAGCTGATGACGATGGCGATGCGTATCCTCATCCTCGGTGCCGGCGGCACCGGCGGTTATTTCGGCGGACGCCTGGCACAGGCCGGGGTCGATGTGACCTTTCTGGTACGCGCTGCGCGGGCCGCGCAACTGCAGGCCGATGGCCTGCGCATCCGCAGCCCGTTGGGCGATGCGGATCTGCCGGTAGCGCATGTCACCGCGCAGGACCTGCCGGCCCTGGTGGCGCAGCGGCCGTTCGATCTGGTGATCCTCAGCTGCAAGGCCTACGACCTGGATAGCGCGATCGAGGCGATTGCGCCGGCGGTGGGCGAGCACGCGACGGTGCTGCCGATCCTCAACGGCCTGCGCCATTACGCGACGCTGGACGAGCGTTTCGGTGCGGCGCGGGTGCTGGGTGGGTTATGCTTCATCAGCGCGACCAAGGGCGAGCACGGTGAGATCCTGCACCTGGGCAAGCCGGCGGCGATGACCTTCGGCGAGCGCGATGGCCGCGCCGCATCGGCACGGGTGCAGGCGCTTGCGGCGGCCTGCGCGCAGGCCGGCATCGATCATGTGGCCAGCGAGCAGATCGCGCAGGAGCAGTGGATCAAGTACAGCTTCCTCACCGCGCTGGCCGCTGCGACCTGCCTGATGCGTGCACCGGTCGGGGCGATCGTCGCCACCGACGACGGCCGCGCGTTGATCAACGGCCTGTACAACGAATGCCTGTGGGCCGCCGATGCGGCCGGGCAGCCGATCCCGGAAGCTGCCCGCGCCAAGGCGCTGCAGACCTTGTTGCAGGTGGATTCGCCGCTGAAGGCCTCGATGCTGCGCGATCTGGAAACCGGCCAGGACGTGGAAGCGGCGCAGATCGTCGGCGACATGTTGAAGCGGGTGCGCGAGACAGGGCGCAACGCGCCGCTGCTGATGGCGGCGAATGTGCATCTGCAGGCGTATCAGGTGTTGCGGCATAGCTGAGGGTGTTGGGGTGCGGGGTGCGGCAGGAGTGCGTGTCGACCGTACCCCCCATCCGCCCTTCGGGCACCTTTCCCGGCGGGGGAAGGGCTGCGACCTGGAGCAAGACGGCTTCTCGTGTAGCGCCGTCCGTCTCTCTGGCACCTCCACGCTTGTTGCAGCTGATTGGCGCCCCTTGGGCGCTGATCGTTGAAGCGGTCTTCGGAAAGAAGCCGGTTCCTGATGCCTGCTTCGATCGGGCGCGTGCGTTGCAGTGTCAACGCACGACCACTGCAAGGCGACATCTGCCGCAACGCGCCACCGCCGACATGGGCATGGGCATTGCCATTGCCTTCGCGCTGCAACGACGCGGTGCACACGATGCTCTGCGTCCCCTCGCCTGTGTCGCCGCCGATGAAACTGCTCAGCCACCTGTTCCGTGCCGGTCATTTCGTGATCCTGGCGTTCTTCGTGCTGTGCGCGGCAGGTTTGGTGGCGATGGCCGGGCTGGAGCTGTGGCATGGCTTTACCCCCGGCGGCGACATGGTGGTGCGCGACCGCTTCAACGTGGTGCTGGAGGCGATCGGCCTGCTCACCGTGGCGCTGGTGACGCTGGAGCTGGGCCAGACCATCTTCGAGGAAGAGATCCTGCGCGACGTCAAGGTCAGCGGCCCCACGCGCGTGCGCCGCTATCTGTCGCGGTTCTTCGTGGTGATCGTGATTGCGCTGGCGATCGAGACACTGGTGTCGATCTTCGAGCTGATGCACGACGACCCGGCCAAGCTGCCGTATGCGGCGGCGGTGGGCCTGTGCGCGGCGCTGTTGCTGATCGCCTGGGGCGTATTCGTCAAACTCAATCGCAGCGCCGAAGAGCTGGAGCCCGAGGCGATGGCGGAAACCAAGCGCGAGGACCGCGAGGTCGAGGAATAAGCGCCGTCAGCTGCTGACCGCGGGCAGCGGCGGCACCGTGGTCGGCTTGCCGTCGTCGCCGAGCGCGATCATGACGAAGTGGCCTCGGGTGCACAGCTCGCGTGCGCCGCTGAGCAGGTCTTCGGCGATCAGTTCCACTTCCACCTTGATCGAGCTGCGCCCCACCGAGACCACCCGCGCGATGGTTTCCACCATCTGGCCCTGGCGGATCGGCAGCTTGAAATCCACCTGGTCCGAGCGCGCGGTCACCACCGCACGGCGTGCATAGCGCGAGGCGGCCAGGAAGGCGGCCTTGTCCATCCACGCCAGCGCCTGCCCACCGAACAGCGTGCCCATGTGGTTGGTGTGGTTGGGGAACACGATCTCGGCCATGCGGGCCTCGGTCGGTGCAACGGTGGTGGAGCTGCTCATGAAGGCGGTACCGGAAGAAGGAAGGAAAGCCAGCCAGATCAGCTGCGCAGCGTTGGCAGGAAGCTCAGGTCCATGTGGTAGCGCGCCGGGCGTCGTGGATCGACCAGGACCCGCAGCGGTTGCCCGTCGACCAGAAACGGCTGCGGATCGATCCACAGGTTGTCGCTGCGATACTCAGTCAGGGTGTTGTGCGTGCGGTCTTGGCGATGGGCAAGGATACGGAACGGGTGCACGCCGTTGACCTGCAAGGACGCATTGCGTTCGACGCACACGAAGCGGGCTTCCACCACCGTGCCATGCCGGCGCAACCACGCAGCACGCCGCGCATGCCAGACGCGATAACCGAGGATGCCGCCCCCCACGCCGCCGAACGCCACACCCAGCAGCAACAGGATCCAGCGCGCCTGATCGGGCAACAGCGCCGCACCGGTCAACAACCCCAGCCCCGCCAGCAGGAAGCTCCAGGCGACGATGGTGACGGTGGCGTTCATTGCCGGAAGCCTGCGCGGTTGCGATGGACTTCCGGCGCGCTCACAGCCCGCTACGGACCGCCGCTTCGACCTGCGCCGGCGACTGGAAACCGGGGAGACGTGTCACTTCCGCGCCGTCCTTGAACAAGGCCAACGTCGGCGTCTGCCGCAGGCCCAGACTGCGGAAAAACTCCTCGCCAACCACTTCCAACTTCACCTTGAGCAGTGCGACGCCCGCGGCGTCCTCGCTCGCGGCGAACTTGGTCAGCGACATGTCGAGCATCTTGCAGCCCGGGCAATTGTCCTTGTAGTAGTCGACCAGCAAGCGCGGATGCGCGGCCAGGGCGGCGGTGTAGTGCTCAGGCGACGTGACGGTAATGGTCTGCATCATGGGGATCGTTCTTGCATTGGGCCAGGACCTCGTCGGTCCAGGCGGCGATGGCCTGCGCGTCGCGCTGGCCGTGGGGCATCTGTTCGATGGTCAAACGTGGAAACGGGCTGGCGAAGAACTGGGCGATGCGATGCACCGCGCCGCAAAAATAGTCCTCGCCCCATTGCGTTTCGCCGGTGCCGAACACCGCCACCCGCGGCGGCTTGCCCAGCGTCTCGACCAACTCGACGATGAAGCGTTTCATCTCTGCCGGCGTACGGCCGCCGTTGTCGGTCCAGCTACCGAGCAGAAACAGTTCGTACTGCCCCGGCGCATGCGGCACCTGCGCCAGCGTCTGCACATCGGTTTCCACCCAGGTCACCGCATGCCCGGCCACTTCGCAGCGCAGTGCAACACTGCGCGCGACATCGCGCGTGTTGCCGCTCAACGAGGCCAGTGCGAGCAGGATGTTCATGGGGCGGGGAATTGGGAATGGAGAATGGGGAATCGGAAGAGCGCGGTGTTGTCTGCTTTTGCCATTCCCGATTCCCTATTCCCTATTACTCACAGATCGTCGAAGCCGTTATCCGAGTTGGTCTTCTTGTACGAGGCATTGCGCATTTCGAAGAAGTCGGTCTTGGTTTCGGTGAAGTTGTCTGCGTAGGCCTTGATCCACGGCATCACGTTGTCGTTGGCGCCTTCGTACAGCTTCTCGATGCCGAGCATGCCGGCCATCTTGTTGGCGCGGTACTTCACGTAGCGGATCATCTCGTCGACGTCGATGCCGTCGATGCCGTCCAGCACTTCGGCGGTCCACTGGGTTTCCAGGTCGATCGCGTGCTCGAAGGCCTTGTGCACGTAATCGGTGAGCTGGTCGCCCTGCAGCGCCTGGTTCTCGCCGATGATGGCGCGAATCAGCTCGCTGATGAACTTGGAGTGGGCCAGCTCGTCGCGGTTGATGAAGCTGATGATCTTGCCGGTGCCGGTCATGCGGTTCTGGCGGACCAGATTGTAGAAATACGCAAAGCCGGAATAGAAGTTGATGCCTTCCAGGATCGAGGACTGGATCAACGCGCGGATCAGCGTTTCGGCCGTCTTGTCGCGCATGAAGTCTTCGTAGGCGCCCATGATCGGCGCATTGCGCTTGATGATGGTCGGATGCGTGCGCGCGATCTCGAACACGCGGTTCTGATCGGCCAGGCCGGTGATCGAGGCCAGCACGTAGCTGTAGCTCTCGTTATGGATCACTTCCTGCTGGCCGATGATCGCGGCATTGGCATGCGCGGCCGGGTCGGTGATGTATTCGGCGACGTTGTAGATGAAGCGCGTCTGCGGCGAATCCAGCGTGGCCAGCAGGCCGATGATCGAGTCGTAGGCGTTCTTTTCGCGCGCCGACAGCTCGTTGTACTGGCGCGCGTCGCCCTTCATGTCCACTTCGTCGGGGATCCAGAAGTTGGTCGACAGCTCCTTGTAAGCCCGATAGAAGGACGGGTACGGGATGTCGTTCCAGTTGAGGATGCCGGACGTCTGGCCATTGATGATGGCGGTGGAGCGGTTCGGGTGACGCGGCTCCAGGATCTTGATGCGCTCAAGCGATGTTGCGGACATGGGTTTCTACTCGTGTTTCAGGCGTCGCGCGTACGGCGGCGCAACAAATCAATCTGGAGGAAAGCCCCCTGAGTCAGGAGGCGCGCCGAGGGCGCGGGGGTGTGGGAGCTGGTGAAGCAGGGTCCACGGTTCGCAACGCGAACCGTGGAAGCGAAGCGCGAATGCGCTTAGCTACTGCATGCGCTTTAGCTCGAACACCACTCGCATTCGCTGATGTCGATGTCGTTGGAGCGCACGTAGTACGTGGTCTTCAGGCCTTCGCGCCAGGCGGTCATGTGCAGGTCCAGCAAGGTGCTCGCACGGATGGTGCTGGGCACGTAGAAGTTGAAGCTGATCGACTGGTCGACGTGCCGCTGGCGACGCGCGTTCTGGCGCACGCTGGCGAACTGGTCGACCTTGTAGGCGCCCTTTTCGTAGTACGGCCAGGTTTCCAGCGACAGGCCCGGAGCGGCGACCGGACGACGGAAGTCCTTCTTTTCTTCGTAGTAGAACGCGCTGTAGATCGGGTCGATCGAGGCGGTGGAACCGGCGATCTGCGCGGTGCTCATGTTCGGCGCAACTGCCAGCATCCAGGCATTGCGCACGCCGTTGACGGCCACCTGCGCGGACAGCTCCAGCCACTGCGGGCTGTTGTAGTCACGCGCACGGAAGTACTCGCCGGTGTGCCAGTCGCTGCCACGGAACACGCTGTAGGTGCCCTTTTCCTTGGCCAGCTCCATGCTCGCCTGGACGGTCAGATAGTTGATGCGCTCGTACAGCTCGTCGCTGTAGTCCTCGGCTTCCTTGGCATTCCAGTGGATGGACTTCTGCGCCAGCAGATGGTGCCAGCCGAAGGTGCCCAGGCCGATGGCGCGGTACTTCTGGTTGGTGATGGTGGCCTGCGGCACCGGCAACTGGTTCAGATCGATCACGTTGTCGAGCATGCGCACCTGGATCGGGATCAAGCGCTCCAGCACGTCGGCGCCCAGCAGATCGGCCTGGTCTGCCTGCACGGTGATCGCACGGCCCAGGTTGATCGAGGACAGGTTGCACACGACGAAGTCGCCGGCCTTCTTGGTGGTGACGATCTGATTGCCGCTGATGATCTCCTGCATCATCCGCGTCGGGCTCATGTTCTGCAGGATTTCGGTGCACAGGTTGGACGAATAGACCATGCCCTCGTGCTTGTTCGGGTTCTTGCGATTGACTTCATCGCGATAGAACATGAACGGGTTGCCGGTTTCCAGCTGGCTGACCATGATCCGCTTGAAGATCTCGATCGCCTTGACCGTCTTGCGGGTGATGCGCTCGTCGGCGACCACTTCCTCGTACTTGCGACGGAAGCTGCTGTTGGCGTCGCCCTTTTTCTCGTCGTAGAAGTCCTGCAGGTACCAGCCCTTGATCCGCTTCACTTCGTGCGGATCGAACAGATACCAGTCGCCGCGACGCTCGACCGCTTCCATGAACAGGTCGGGGATGCACACCGAGGTGAACACGTCGTGCGCACGCAGACGCTGGTCGCCGTTGTTCAGGCGCAGATCCAGGAACGCCTCGATGTCGCGGTGGAAGATGTCCAGGTAGACCGCGATGGCGCCCTTGCGCTGGCCCAGCTGATCCACCGACACCGCAGTGTTGTTGAGCTGCTTGATCCACGGCACCACGCCGCCGGAGGAATTGGACACGCCGCGGATCGCCGAACCGGACGAACGCACATAGCCCAGATACGCGCCCACGCCGCCGCCGTGCTTGGACACGCGCGCCACGTCGGTATTGGAGTCGTAGATGCCCTGCAGGCTGTCGTCGACGGTGTCGATGAAGCAGCTCGACAGCTGGCCGCCGACCTTGCCGGCATTGGCCAGGGTCGGGGTGGCCACGGTCATGTACAGGTTGGACAGCGCCCAGTAGGCCTCGCCGACCAACTGCATGCGGCGCTCGCGGCTGCCCTTGCCGTTGCCGATCTCGTCCTGCATCAGGTACAGCGCGATGGTCAGCCAACGCTCCTGCGGCAGCTCGAACACGCCGCGCGAGTTGTCGGTGGCCAGGTAACGCGTGGCCAGCAGGTACAGGCCGTTGTAGGCGAACAGCTTGTCGCGCTCAGGCTCGATCATCTTGCCGGCTTCGATCAGCTCGTCCTTGGAGTAGCGGCGCAGGATGTCGTTGGAATAGACATTGCGGTCGGCCAGGCTCTCCTGCAGGCCGACGAACGAGCCGTACTTCTGGCTGGCGTCGTAGAAACGGTTGCGGCTGGCGCGCTTGTACAGGCGGCGCAGGTACAGGCGCGCGGCAAAGTGCTCCCACTCCGGGGTGGTCAGATCGACGCGGGCCTCGGCCTCGCGGATCAGGTGGTCGACCAGATCGTCAGCGTTGACGCTGTCCTTGCGGTCGACGAAGCCAAACACCGAGCGCTTGTAGTCGGCCACGTCCAGCTGCGGGAATTCGGCATGGATCTGGTCGATGGCGCGCTCCAGGCGCTCCGGCTCGAACGGAATCCGACGGTTGCCGGCTTCCTTGGTGATCCAGGTGGCGACGGCTTGTTCTTCGATGGTCTGTGCGTGCATTGCAATGGCTTGGCGGGGAGGCGGCACGATGTCCGACGGGTCGGTCAATTCCGGCGCGCCGCAACCGGGCGCGCTGACACTGGCGGGAACGCTGGTGGGTGTTGCGGTACCGGCGGCGATCGCGGCAAGGGTGTCGTTGGTGGTCATGCGTCCTCCATGCGTAGGCACACGAACCCGGCTGGGGACGGGTTGCGGCCGGATCCGGATTCCCTGGACAGCGATGGCGGTGCGCGACGACCAGCACGCAAGACCCACGGTCTGCGGCGGCATCGCCTTCACCAGCCATCTCCTTACCGGAGATTCCACGGCCGCCACCGCGCGGTGTGCTGTCGCGCAGTGGTCGGTGGCGAAACAACCGCGGCGCAACGAGACCACGCCGCCCGCTCCAGGCGACGCCCGGATGGCTGTGATCGTTCGTTGCTGCCGCCGCGGAGAGGCGTTTGATTGGCAACCTGCTGCAAATCATGCTCTCACTGGTCCGGACGCCTTGGGGCGACCAACCACCGACTCCCCCAAGATAGTGGGGTCCCCCGGAGGGGTCAACACCAAATGTAGGAAAATCCCGAAAACCCTTACAGCACAAAGCACTGTCTGACGAACGGTCGGCGCGGGGCTGCGAACCCGTCCAATTGGACTGCGCAGTCAAGGCCCAAACCGGTAATTCTGTCGATCAGTTGGGTCCGGTTGGGTTGGCTGCGACACCCATCGAGACTGAAGCCGGTCACGGTTGGCCGTGACTGCCTCAGGCGGCACCGCACACCTGGGGCGACTCCCCGGCCCGGCAGTGGGAGGAACTCGCCGCTGCCGACGTCGGGTCGAGGGCGCGGCGCCCTCACCGCTCGCGGGGCACGCCGTGAACCCGTCCCTGGGGGCTCGGTGGCGGCATCCATGCCGCCACACGGTCCCGCAATCGGCGAGGACACCGCACCAGACTGCTGGTCGGTGGTCGCGTGAAAGCTGCTGTAGCGCATTGCGCATCGGACGCTGAGCCGGCGCGTCATGATCGAACAACGCGCATCAAGCACGGCTCCTACCGTGCACACCGACCATCTCGACTGGTCCTTGCCCGCCCACCGTCGCGGGACCTTACGCGGCAGGGATGCCGCGTAAGAGCCTACATGGACGTACTTGCGGCGTGTCCCGCGGTGGTGGGCGGGCAAGGGCCCTGCAGCCAAGCCACAGATGGCCACAAAGGCGCTGAGTGGATGGCGTGACGCCTTGCGCGGCCTCAGATCTCGGTCGGGCCGATGTGGTGGCGCTTGCGGTAGCGGATCGACGACCACACCGAGGCGGCGATGAAGGCCACGCCGATCAGGCCGGTCAGCACTTCCGGCACGTGGTACACGGTGCCGACCAGCATGATGATCGCCAGCACGCCGATGGCGTAATGGGCGCCGTGCTCCAGGAACACGAACTCGTCCAGCGTGCCCTTGTGCACCAGATAGACCGTCATCGAACGCACGAACATCGCACCGATCGCCAGGCCCAGCATGATGATGACCACATCGCGGGTGATCGCGAACGCGCCGATCACCCCGTCGAACGAGAACGAGGCGTCCAGCACTTCCAGGTACAGGAAGGCAGCAATGCCCGAGCGCTTGGCCGGGCCCATGCCGTCTTCGCTCTCTTCGGACTCGAACAAGGCATCCACGCTGCCGACCAGCAGGTACAGCAGGATGCCGCCCAGGCCGGCGAACAGCACGCTCTGAAAAATGGCATTGGGCAGGAACAGCTTGGTGCACAGCAGCACCGTCACCGCCACGATCACCGACATCGCATCGGCCTTGCCCAGCTTGCCGACCAGCCGTTCCACCGGGCCGAGCCAGTGCAGCTTGCGCTCCTGGTCGAACAGGAAGTTCAGGAATACCAGCAACAGGAACATGCCACCGAAGGCGGCAATGGACGGGTAGTTGTCGGTCAGCACCTGGCTGTAGCGGTCCGGCTCCTTCAGCGCCATCTGCATCACCGGCACCAGGCCCATGCCGGTGGCCACCGACACGATCACGATCGGAAACACCAGGCGCATGCCGAACACCGCGATCAGGATGCCGACGGTGAGGAACAGCTTCTGCCAGAACGCGTTCATGTGCTTGAGCACGCCAGCGTTGACCACCGCGTTGTCGAACGACAACGACACCTCCAGCACGCTCAGCACCAGGCACAGCCACAGCGCCTGCCAGATACCCATCGAGGAGGTATGACCCCACCAGGCAGCCAGGCCCAGGCAGATCGCTGTGACCAAAAACGACATTCTGAAATCGCGGAACATTGACACTCCCAGGCGGGCCGAGACGACAGCCGAAGCAACCGGCCAGGGTGAGGCCCGGCAGATCCGGCATGCGGTGGAGGATGGGGGACCGCGGCGTGACGCGAGGTCAGGCCGGGCGTGGCTCGCCCATTATAGGGAGTGTCACCGCCATCAGGGTCGCATCGTCCGGATCCGGGCGGACCCCGAAGCCCAGGCTCTGGCACATTGCCAGCATGGTGCGGTTCTCGCGCAGCACCTGGCCTTCGATCTGCTTCAGGCCCAGCCAGCGCGCGTACTCGATCATGATGCGCATCAGCTGCCAGCCGATGCCGTGGCCCTTGAGGTCGGAGCGGATCAGGATGCCGTATTCGCCGCGCTCGTAGTCGGCGTCGGCATGCAGCCGCACCGCGCCGAGCATGTCGCCGGTCTTGGGGTCGATGGCCACCAGCGCGATCGAGCGCGCGTAATCGAGCTGGGTCAGCCGCGCGATGAATTCGTGGCTGAAATGCTTGACCGACTGGAAGAAGCGCAGCCGCAGGTCTTCGTCGGTGACCCGTGCGAAGAACGCGCGGAACAGCGCGTCGTCCTCCGGGCGCACCGGGCGCACCAGCGCATGCGTGCCATCGCCCAGCCCGATCTGGCGCTCCCATTCCTTCGGGTACGGGAAGATCGCAAAACGCGGATGGCCGCGGCCCTTGTGCAGCTTGCGCGCCGGCGCCACCGCCACGCGGGCGTCCAGCGCGATCACGCCATCGCGGTCGGCCAGCAGCGGGTTGATGTCCAGCTCGGTGATTTCGGGGATGTCGGCGGCCAGCTGCGCCAGCTTGACCAGCACCAGCGCCACCGCACGCTCGTCGGCGGCCGGCACGTCGCGGTAGGCCTTGAGGATGCGCGACACCCGGGTGCGCCCGATCAGCTCGTGGGCCAGGCGCAGATCCAGCGGCGGCAACGCCAGCTCGCGGTCGTTGATCACTTCCACCGCGGTGCCGCCGCGCCCGAACACGATCGCCGGGCCGAACACCGGGTCGTCGGCGATCCCGGCGATCAGTTCGCGCGCCTTGGGCCGCAGCACGGTGGGCTGCACGATCACTCCTTCGATCAGCGCATTGGGGTGCGCGGCGCGCGCACGCGCCAGGATGCCGGTCGCCGCTTCGCGCACCGCCGCCACGCTGGAAAGGTTCAGGCGCACGCCATCCACATCGGACTTGTGCGCGATGTCGCTGGACAGCACCTTCAAGGTCACCGTGCGGCCGACGGCCAGTAACGGGTCGGCCAGCAATGCGGCCTCGTTGGCGGTGGCGGCCACCTGCAGCGGCACGATCGGGATGCCGTAGGCGGCCAGCAGGCGGTTGGTGGCGACCGGGTCCAGCCAGCGCCGACCGGCGGCCAGGGCGTCGTCGACCACCGCCCGGGCGATGCCGGCATCCACCACGAAATCTTCCGGCAGGCTGGGCGGGGTCTCCATCAACGCCGCCTGCGCCTCGCGGTAGCGCACCAGGTGGGTGAAGCCGCGCACCGCGTCCGACTCGGTCGCATAGGTGGGCACGCGCGCGGCATTGAGCGCGGCAATCGCCGCATCGTCCTGGCCCAGCCACACCGCGAACACCGGCTTTTCGCGCTGGTAGCGGTTGCGTTGGTCCAGCGCGCGGGTCAGCGCCTTGGCCGCATCGGCCGAGGAGGTGAACGCGGTGGGCACGTTGACCACCAGCAGCGCGTCGTTCTCCGGATCGTCCAGCAGGGCTTCGATCGCCGCGGCATAACGCGGCCCGTCGGCATCGACGATGATGTCAACCGGATTGCTGCGCGACCAGCCCTGCGGCAGCGACTGATCCAGCCGCTCCAGCGTCTTGGCCGACAGCTCGGCCAGGGTGCCGCCGCGCAGCACCAGCTGGTCCACCGCCAGCTGCCCCACCCCGCCGCCGTTGCTGAGGATGGCCAGCCGCCGGCCGGGAAAACTGCCGAGCCGGCCCAGGGTTTCGGCGGCGGCGAACAATTCGTCCAGCGCGCCCACCCGCAACAGGCCGGCACGTGCGAATGCCGCGCCATACACCGCGTCCGAGCCGGCCAACGCCTGCGCGTGGGTGTCGGCATTGGGATTGATGCGGAACTGACGCCCGGACTTGACCACCACCACCGGCTTGGCGCGCGCGGCGGCGCGTGCGGCCGACATGAACTTGCGCGCATCGCCGATGCGTTCGACATACAGCAGGATCGCGCGGGTGCGGTAGTCGGTGGCGAAGTAGTCGAGCAGATCGCCGAAATCCACATCCAGCGTATCGCCCAGCGACACCACCGCCGAGAACCCCACCGAGCGCGCCACGCCCCATTCCACCAAGGCTGCGGCAATCGCGCTGGACTCGGAGATCAGCGCCAGGTCGCCGGCCTGCG
The DNA here is from genome assembly GCF_040203315.1 of Xanthomonas sp. WHRI 8393. Lineage (NCBI taxonomy): Bacteria > Pseudomonadati > Pseudomonadota > Gammaproteobacteria > Lysobacterales > Lysobacteraceae > Xanthomonas > Xanthomonas sp. WHRI 8393. The sequence goes on from NZ_JBEGGL010000007.1 coordinate 156,550, forward strand.
GGCAATGCGCGGCGATGCTGGCATTGAGCCGCGCATGCGGAGCGATCACGCCCAGGCAGTGCGGGCCGAGGATGCGCATGCCCTTGGCGCGCGCGGCTGCCTCCATGCGCGCGGCCGGCGAGCCGGGGCCGCTGCCCAGCCCGGCGGTGAGGATGATCGCCGCAGCCACCCCGCGCCGCGCCGCGATCGACACGATGCGCGGCACGATGCGCGCCGGCGCGGTGATCACCACCAGGTCCGGCACCCAGGGCAGATCGGTCAGCCGCGCCACCGTGCGCACGCCATCGATCTCGCTGTAGCGCGGGCTCACCCAGCCGATCTGCCCCGGAAACCCGGCCGCGCGCAGGTTGCGCACCACCGCCCGCCCGGCCGAGCGATCGCGCGGACTGCCGCCGACCACCGCCACGGTGGTGGGACGAAAGACCTGCTGCAGGTGGTAGGTACTCATCGTGCGGAAGAGAACAATGCCATCGCGCTACGGTACACGCACTGATGGATCCAGGCATCGGCGCGCTGTGCACCATGAGTGTGTCACGCCGGGGTCACCACCCAACCGGGGGGTGCAGAGGCATCGCTAGAGTCGGCGATGCGCCAGGCCGATGCACCTGATGCGCCGAGGACGCAGGCATTCACCCTTCCGGTCAGTCGAAACACGTCCGGCATGGATAGAGGCCTGGCGACTGCTCGCCAGGCCTCCAAGGCAACCGATTACAACAGCGTGCCACTCAAGATCGCCGCGGCAATGCTGAAATAGATCACCAGCCCGGTGACATCCACCAGCGTGGCCACGAACGGCGCCGAGGCGCTGGCCGGGTCGAAGCCGAGCCGTTGCAGCACGAACGGCAGCATCGAGCCGGACAGCGAGCCGAAGGTGACGATGCCGATCAGCGCCGCGCCGATGGTCAGCGCCACCATCTGCCAGTGCGGGCCGTAGTCGTACAGGCCGGCGGTCTGCCAGATGGTGATGCGCACGATCGCCAGGAGGCCCAGGATGGTGCCCAGGGTGAGCCCGGTCGGCAGCTCGCGCAGCGCCACCTTCCACCAGTCGCCCAGGCGCAGCTCGCGCAGTGCCAGCGAGCGGATCAGCAGCGAGGTGGCCTGCGAGCCGGAGTTGCCGCCCGAGCTCATGATCAGCGGAATGAACAGGGTCAGCACCACCGCCTTGGACAGCTCGTCCTCGAAGTGCTGCATCGCGCTGGCGGTGAGCATTTCGCCCAGGAACAGCACGCTCAGCCAACCGGCGCGCTTCTTGATCATCTGACCGAAGCCGATCTGCATGTAGGGCTTGTCCAGCGCTTCCATGCCGCCGAACTTGTGCACGTCCTCGGTGGATTCGGCGATCAATGCGTCCAGCACATCGTCCACGGTGACGATGCCGAGCACATGGCCGTGCGCATCTACCACCGGGATCGCCAGCAGGTCGTGGCGGCGGATCAGGCGGGCGACTTCTTCCTGGTCCAGTGCCGGGTCCACCGTGACCGGCGGATTGACCTGCGCCACCTCCAGGATCGGCGCATCCGGCGCGCCGGTGATCAGCCGGCGCATGGTGACCACCTGGGTCAGCACGCGGCTGTGCGGGTCGAGCAGATAGATCGCATAGACCGTCTCGCGGCTGCGCTCCACCTCGCGGATGTGCTGCAGCGTGCGGCCCACCGTCCAGTCGGCCGGCACTGCCACGAACTCGGTGGTCATCAGCGCGCCGGCGGTATTGGGCGGGTAGCGCATCAACGCCTGGATCGACAGCCGCGCCTCGGCACTGAGCAGCCACAGCAGCGGCTGGCGCTGCTCGGCATCCAGGCCATGGAAGATGTCGGTGGCGCGGTCGTCGGCCATCTGCCCGAGCAGGGAGGCGGCCTGCTCGGCCGGCAGCAGCGCGACCAGCGCGCTGGCGGCATGCAGCTCGGGCTGTTCGAGCAATTTCACCGCACGCGGCTGCGGCAGCGCGGCCAGCACCTGTGCGGCCTCGTCGCGGTCGAGGGTGTTGAGGTATTCCACCGCATCGGCCGTGTTGAAGTCGGCGATGGGTGCGATCAAGGCATCGACGCCTTGGGCAAGGCGCAGGGTTTCGTTGTACATGGTGGTTCGCCTGGTGACGACCGTCGTCGATGACAGCCAGCGAACCTGAGCCTCAGGCGCGCGCCAGCTGGGTCATCGACCCGGGTCTAGGGTGACTGTCGCTGGACATGAGTAAGGGCTCCGAAAGGTGCGTACCGGCCGGTGATCCGGGCGGCAGCGCGGCGCAGTCTGCGCGCCTGCGCCCGCTTGGTCAATGCCCTGCGCAGGCCATGCTCAGCGGGCGTCCAGGCGGACGCCATAACGCCGGGCCTGTCATGTCGACAAGCGACTGCATTGCACCCGACGACCGGCTGTGCGCGACCGACCAGGACCGTGGGTCATCGCCTGCAACGGCGGCTGCGTGCACGCGTGCAATGCGGAACGACGTGGCGACATGCAGCTCAGTCATGCGGACGACGTGGCGCATTGCTGCCCGCGATGTGGTGCTGCCGGCTTGCATCACCGAACCAGCGCACACCGCCAATCCACACAGTTGCACGCAGCGCACGCCGATCCAGGCCAGCAGCCGACCGCGGGCGGCATAATGCGAACCTCAACGGAGAACGTGCATGCATAGCGGTGGTCTGGAACTGGCTCTGGTGCTGATGCTGGCCGCCATCGTGGCGGTGCCGGTGTTCAAGCGCTTCGGCCTGGGCGCGGTGTTGGCCTATCTGGTCGCCGGTGTGGTGCTTGGGCCCGATGGCGTGGGCGTGGTGCAGGATGCCGAGCGCATCAGCGGCGCGGCCGAGATCGGCGTGGTGATGCTGCTGTTCGTGATCGGCCTGGAACTGTCGCCGGCCCGCCTGAAGGTGATGCGTCATTCGGTGTTCGGTGCCGGCGCCACCCAGGTGGTGGTGACCACGCTGATCCTGGGTGGCCTGCTGATGCTCGGCAACCTGGGCTGGAAGAGCGCGTTGATCGTCGGCGTGGCGCTGGCGTTGTCGTCCACCGCGGTGGGCCTGCAGCTGCTGGCCGAGCGCAAGGCGCTCAATAGCGACTACGGGCGCCTGGCGTTCGCCATCCTGCTGTTCCAGGATCTGATCGCCATCCCGTTGCTGGCGGCGATTCCGCTGCTCGGCGGCAGCAAGAACGCCACGCTGGCATGGCCCGACGTGGCCAAGGCGGTCGCGGCACTGGCGCTGGTGATCCTGTGCGGGCGCTTTGTGCTGCGCCATCTGTTCAACGTGGTGGCGCGCACGCGCATGCCGGAAGTGTTCACCGCCAGCGCCCTGCTGGTGGTGCTGGGCACCGCCTGGATCATGCAGGAAGCCGGATTGAGCGCCAGCCTGGGTGCCTTCATCGCCGGCGTGCTGCTGGCCGATTCGGAATTTCGCCATGAGCTCGAATCGCAGATCGAGCCGTTCGAAGGATTGCTGCTGGGGCTGTTCTTCATCTCGGTCGGCATGGGCATCGATCTGAACCGGGTGGTCGCCGAGCCAGGCCTGATCGCCGGCGGCGTGGCGATCCTGCTGGTGGTCAAGTTCTCGCTGCTGGTCGGCATCGGCAGCGTGGCGAAGTTGCCGCTGCGCAGCAGCCTGATGCTGGGCAGCGTGTTGTGGCTGGGTGGCGAATTCGCCTTCGTGGTGTTCAACGAGGCCGATCGGGTCGGCTTGCTGGAGCGCGCCAACCACGACCGGCTGGTGGCCGTCGTCGGCGTGTCGATGGCACTGACGCCGCTGTTGCTGCTCGGCATGCAGCGCATCCTCAACGGGCCGCTGCGGCTGCATGCGCCCAAGTCCGACCGCCCGTTCGACACCATCGATGCGCAGACGCCCAAGGTGCTGGTCGCCGGCATGGGCCGCTTCGGTCAGGTGGTCGCGCGCCTGCTCACCGCGCGGCATGTGCCGTTCGTGGCCCTGGAACACAACCCGGACACCGTGGAAGATCTGCGCCGCTTCGGCAGCCAGCTGTACTACGGCGACCCCACGCGACCGGAACTGCTGCGCGCCGCTGGCGCCGACCGCATCAAGGTGTTCGTGATCGCGGTGGATGACCCGGACACCAACATCAAGACGGTGCGACTGATCCGCCGCCTGTACCCGCAGGCCACGGTGCTGGCACGTGCACGCAATCGCCAGCACGCCTGGAAACTGATGGACCTGGGCGCCGAACCGTTCCGCGAAGTGTTCGCCTCCAGCCTGGAACTGAGCGAACGCGTGCTGACCTCGCTCGGCCTGGGCGAGGCGGTTGCCAAGGATCACGTCAAACGCTTCCGCCAGCACGACGAAGAGTTGCTGCATCGCCAGCACCTGGTCTACGACGACGAAGCCAAGGTGATCCAGACCTCGCGCGACGCACGCGCCGACCTGATGAATCTGTTCGAAGCCGACGTCAAGGCCGATGTGGACGGCGAGCCCGCGCCTACCACACAGGATCGCTGAGCCCCTCGTAGGAGCGTGCCTGCGCGCGACCCGGGCGTTACCGATAAAGCCTCGTCGCGCGCAGGCACGCTCCTACGTGGATGTGGTGCATCGTTCGTCAACGGTAACGGCGCCGTCGTTGCCTCGGCGACAACCTGCACGCGAGCGGCCGATTGCGTCCAAGTCATACGCCGATCCCCCACCAACCACCCACAATCACTTCGCCGTTCGTAGGAGCGTGCCTGCGCGCGACCGGGCGCCCGGCGCTTCCTGGGTCTGCTCGGGGAACTTGGGCTGCGGAAACTGGGTGAGCGGGTTCTG
>NZ_JBEGGL010000008.1:0-143475 GCF_040203315.1 Xanthomonas sp. WHRI 8393
GCCGAGCAGGATCTCGCGGGTGAAGCTGGCCGAACTGGAACGCGACCGGGCGTTACCGATAAAGCCCGTCGCGCGCAGGCACGCTCCTACGTGGAGCTGCGGCGGCTGCCTCCGTCAGCGGCGTGGCGCGCGCACCGCGGGCTTGCTGGCCGACTTCTTCGCTGCGCTCTTGCCAGCCGCGGTTTTGCCGGCGGTCTTTGCGACCTTGCCGGTTGCGCGTTTGCCCGCCGCTTTCTTTGCCGCACTGCCCGGCGACGTAGCCGCATCCTGCGATGGTCTTGCTGCAGCCGCGGATGCGCGTTTGGCTGGCGCCTTGGTGACCTTTTCGGCTGCCGCCTTGGTGATCTTCCTGGCCGGCGCCTTGGCAGCCTTCTTGACCGTCTTCCCGATGGCTTTCTTGATCGGCGTGGTGGCGCTGCTTCGCGCTTCCGGTGCGCGGCGCGGCGGTGGCTTGCGGCCGGGGGTGAGCGCGCGCCAGGCGTGTCCACCGTTCATCGCCAGCAAGGCGTCGGCGGCCGAGGGGCCGGCGCTGCCGGCGGCGTAATTGGGGAAATCGCTGGGCGGTTGCTTCCAGGCATCCAGGATCGGTTGCACGATGCGCCAGGCACCTTCCACCATTGCCGCATCCTGGAACAGGCCGGCCTCGCCGTTCATGCAGTCCTGCAGCAGGCGCTCGTAGCCTACCGTGTATTCCTTGGGGAACCAGTCGCGGTAGCGGAAGTCCATGCGCACCGGTGCCAGGCTGACCTGCGCGCCGGGGCGTTTGACGTCGAACTGCAGCGAGATGCCTTCGTCGGGCTGGATGTGCAGCACCAGCCAGTCGGGGCCATAGCCGCCCACTTCGGTGCTGCGGAACGGCGCCAGCGGCGCGGGCTTGAAGCGGATCGCGATCTCGGTGGTGCGCTCGCGCAGACGCTTGCCGGTGCGCAGGTAGAACGGCACGCCGGCCCAGCGCCAGGTGTCGACCTGCAGCTTCATCGCCACATAGGTTTCGGTTTCCGAATCGTCCGGCACCGTGTCTTCTTCGCGATAGCCAGGCACGGCGCTGCGGTTGACCGCACCGGAGGCGTACTGGCCACGCACCACGTCTTCGGGCTTGATCGGGCGCACCGCTTCGATCACTTCGGCGCGGCGGCGATGCATCGCTTCGGTGGTGAATGCGGCCGGCGGTTCCATCGCAATCATCGCCAGCAACTGGAACAGGTGATTGGGCACCATGTCGCGCAGGCAGCCGGTGGGGTCGTAGAAGCGCCCACGCCCTTCCACGCCGATGGTTTCGGCGGCGGTGATCTGCACATGATCGATGCGGTCGCGATTCCACACCGGCTCGAACAGGCCATTGGCGAAACGGAACGCCAGGATGTTCTGCACGGTTTCCTTGCCGAGGAAATGGTCGATGCGGAACACCTGGTCCTCATGCAAGACCTTGGCGACGGTGGCGTTGAGCGCGACGGCGCTGGGCAGGTCGTGGCCGAAGGGTTTTTCCACGATCACCCGACGCCAGCCCTCGCCCTCACGTTGCTTGACCAGCCCCGCTTCGCCCAGGTTGAGCAACACCGGCTCGAAGAAGCGCGCGGCGGTGGCCAGGTAAAACAGCACGTTGCCCTGGGTGCCGTAGCGCTTGTGCAGCTTCTCCAGCGCGCCACCCAGGGTTTGATAGGCGCCCAGGTCAGTGAAATCGCCGCGCAGATAATGCATGCGCTCGCGCAGCCACTCCCAGGTGTCGGTGTCGAACTCGTCGGTCTGGAATTCGGCATCGCGGCTGCTGAGCAGCTGGGTCATCGACTGGCCCATCATCGTGCGCCACGAACGCTCGCTGATATCGCCGTGATCCATGCCGACGATGGCGAACTGCTCGCCCAGCGCGCCGGAGCGGCGCAGGTTGTACAGCGCCGGCATCACCAGGCGCTTGGTCAGATCGCCGCGTGCACCGAACACCACGATGATGCACGGCGGGGTGGTGGCTTGTTCGTTCATGGATGTGTTTCCTCTTTGCCCATGCGTCCGTGCAGGCGCAATGCCGCATTGACCAGAGCCACGTGGGAATACCCTTGCGGGAAGTTGCCAAGCATGCGCTTGCTGCGCGGGTCGTACTCTTCGGCGAGCAGGCCCACGTCGTTGCACAGCCCGAGCAGACGTTCGAGCAGGACGCGTGCCTGCTCGGTGCGCCCGAGCAGGGCGTAGTTTTCCACCAGCCAGAAGCTGCAGGCAAGAAAGGTGCCCTCGCCGGCCGGCAAGCCGTCGGCGCTGTCGTCGGCGCGATAGCGCTCGACCAATCCATCGATGGTCAGATCGCGTGCGATCGCATCGGCGGTCGCGGCGATGCGCGGATCATCGGCCGGCAGGAACCCCACGATCGGGATCAGCAACAACGCCGCATCCAGGCGATCGGAGCCGTAGCTCTGCACGAAGTGTCCGTCCGGGTGCACGCCTTTTTCCAGTACTTCGGCGCGGATGTTGTCGGCAATGCGGCCCCAGTGCGCGCGCTTGGCCGCATCGGCGTTGGTGATGCCATCGCGCGCGCCGCAGTCGAACGCCAGCCAGGCCATCACCTTGGAATGCACGAAATGACGGCGCTCGTCGCGGATTTCCCAGATGCCTTCGTCGGGCAGGCGCCACAGCGTTTCCAGCGTCTCCAGCACCTTTTCCAGCAACGATGCCGACGAGCCATCGTCATCGGACGGCGGCGCCACGCCCTTTTCGCGCGCGTAATGGAACGCGCCGATCAACTCGCCGTAGACGTCGAGCTGGAACTGGTCCACCGCGCCGTTGCCGATCCGTACCGGCCCGGAATTTTCATAGCCGGGCAGCCAGTGCGCTTCCCACTCCTGCAGGCGGCGCTCGCCGGCGATGCCGTAGAGCGCCTGCAGCTGATCCGGCGAACCGGCGATGGCGCGTTGCACCCAGTCGCGAAAGGCTTCTGCTTCGTCGCGATAGCCGGCCTGCAGCAAGGCGATCAGGGTGAACACCGAATCGCGCAGCCAGCAGTAGCGGTAATCCCAGTTGCGGCTGCCGCCCAGGTGCTCGGGCAGCGAGGCAGTCGGCGCGGCGACGATGCCGCCGGTGGGCAGATAGCTGAGCCCTTTCAGTACCACCAGCGAGCGGCGCACCTGCTCGGTCCAGGGGCCGACATCGGTGCAGCGCCGCGCCCAGCCATGCCAGAACGCGGTCGTGCGTTGCAGCGCCTGTTCCGGATCGATCGCCGTCGGCGTGGGCTGATGCGACAGGCCGTGGCTGAGCAGAAACCAGGTGCTCTCGCCCTGCCGCAGCGTGAAGTCGGTTTCGGTGCCCATGTCCTCGCCGTGCAGCGCCTGCGGCGAGCGCAGCGCCAGCTGGTCGGGGCCGGCAATGGCGCGGATGCCACCGTCGATGCGCGTCACCCATGGCACGGTGCGGCCATAGTTGAAGCGGAAGGTCAGGCGCATGTGCATCGGCACCTGGCCCTGCACGCAACGCACGATCCGCACCAGGTGCTGGTGGCCGTCGCCTTCATCGCTGGCGACCATGAAGTCGACCAGTTCCACCGTGCCGGTGTCGGTGTGCATGCGCGTGCACAACACCAGGCTGTCGTCTTCATAGGCACGCTCGCTGCGAAAGTCGCCGGCCGGCGACAACGCCCATTGCCCGTGCTGCTCATCGCCCAGCAGGGATGCGAAAAACGCATCGGAATCGAAACGTGGCAGACACAGCCAGTCGATGGTGCCGCGGTGGTCGACCAGGGCCGCGCTGTGGCAATTGCCCAGCATGGCGTGGTCCTCGATACGCACGCTCATCGTAGAGGCGCTTCCTTCGTGCGAGGGAGCGCCAAGTTTTGCATGCGCGGTGTCGGGATCAGGTTACGACTGCACCGGCAAACGCAGCAGCGGTGGCACCGTGTGTTCCAGGCGACGGATCAGTGCCGGATCCATATACGCGTAGTCGTCGGGAATCTGCAGGCAGATCACCCGGCAATGGCGCAGATGCGCGGCGAAGCGCTTGCGCAGCAACTGCAGATGGCGACGCTCCATCACCAGCACCAGTTGCGCTTCGTGCAACAGCTCCGGGGTGAGCTGTACCTCCGCATCGGCGGCCAGCCCGGCCGATTGCGTCTGCACGCCCGGCCAGTCGGCGAACACGCGCTCGGCGGTGGGGCTGCGCAGCCGGTTGCGGCTGCACACGAACAGCACCCACAGCGGTGCGCCGCCGCGCTGGCTCAGCGGCCTTCGCGCAGGAAGCGCGCCATCGAGGACACCCCCGGCAAGGCGGGTTCGAACTGGCCGGCCACATCGATGAAGCCGCGCATGATCGCGATCTCGCGCGGGGTGCGGTTGAGCGCGTCGCGGCGGTCGGCATCGGCGCCGGCGCGCAGCAGGCGCTGCACCAGCAACGGCAGGCCGTGCAGTGCGGCCAGGTGCAGCGGGCCGAAACCGCGTTGATCGGCCACGTCCAGCGAGACGTCCTCGTCGAGCAGGCGTTCCACGCCGGCCAGCACCACCTGCTCGTCGCAGGCGGTGCCCGGTTCGGCGCGCGCACCCAGTACCAGCAGCAAGGGGCTGACCCGGCCGCCGGCCAGGTAGTCCGGGTCGGCGCCGGCCAGCAGCAAGGTATCCAGCAAGGCCAGCAGGCGGCTCTTGTCGCGCGCGGTGAAGCCGTACAGCGCGGCGCAATGCAGCGGTGCCAGGCCTTGGTCGTCGTTGGCGTGCACATCGGCCGCCGCGGTGAGCAGGCGTGCCACGATATCCGGCAGGCCCAGCGCGCAGGCCAGCATCAGCACGGTGACGCCGCCGGGCAGGCGGTGCTCGATCTGCGCGCCGGCCTGCAGCAACGCGGCCACGATCTCGGTCTGACGCATGCTCACCGCCGCCGACAACGGCGTGGCGCCGCTATTGGCCGCGCGTTGCGGGTCGGCGCCGCGACCGAGCAGATGCGCCACCACGCCCAGATGGCCGCCACCGGCGGCACGCAGCAACGCGGTGCAGCCCTGGGCATCGATCGCATCGACCGGCAGGCCGAGATCGATCAGGCGACGCACCGCATCGGTGTCGCCGACCATCGCGGCGGCCGGCACATCCGCTTCGCGCAGGCTGCGCTGCGGCAGCGACCAGATGCGCCAGTCCAGCCAGTCGGCCAGGTCGCGGCGGCCGATCGACAGCGCCACGCCCAGCGGGGTCTGCCCGTCGGCAGCGCGCGCTTCCGGCGAGGCGCCCTGCTTGACCAGCAATTTCAGCGACGCCTCGCGGCCCAACGCGGTGGCCAGATGCAACGCGGTCATGCCATGGCTGTCGCGCGCTTCGCGGTCCACGCCGTGTTCCAGCAACCACTGCTGCAGGCGCAGCCAGCCCAGCCGCACCGCCAGCGACAACGGCGGATCGCCGGCGGCCGACGCGGCGAACGGGTCGGCGCCGCGTTCGAGCAGTTCCAGCGCGAACTGTTCCAGCCCGCGCGATGCCGCATCATGCTGCACGCAGGCGCTGAGCAGCCGCGTCAGGCCGCCGGCCCCGGCCGGCGACACGCCATGGCGCAGCAGCGCCTGCAGCGCCGGCACCGCCTCCACGCCCCGCGACAGCAGCGCAAACATCGGCACATCGCCACAGGCATCGCGCACTTCGGCATCGGCGCCGTGGCGCAGCAGCCAGTCCACCGCATCGGCGTTCAAGGCCAGATGCGCGTCGTGCAGCAGGCCGCCGAGTTCTTCCGGACCGCACAGGCGGGCCAGTGCGACCAGACCGTCGCGCTGGCCGAACTGCAGGCCTTCGCGCAGCAGCACCAGTGGCGGGCGATCGGGCAGCACCGCCACGCCGGGGCTCTCGCCGTGCGCGTCACTGACCGCCGCCGGCAAGGGATAGCCGGGATCGAGCAACTGCACGATCGCCCAGCGCCCGGCTTCGGCGGCCACATCCACCGCGCGACGGCCGTGCGCGTCGGCGCTGTCGGCCGGCACCTGCAGCTCGAGCAGGCGCCGGATCAGCGCTGGCGACACGCTGTCGGCGGCGCAGGCCAGCATCACCGCATTGCGGCCCTCGCCGTCGATGGCCAGCACATCGGCCTTGCGCGCGACCAAGCGTTCGAGCACGCCGCTGCGCGCCTGCCGCGCCGCATCCAGCCACGGCGTGCGGCCGAGCAGGTCACGCGCTTCCAGGTTGGCGCCGGCCGCCAGCAGCGCCTCGACGATGTCGCCGTGTCCAGCCAACGCCGCTTCGTGCAGGGCGCTGCGGCGCTGGCGGTCGCGCGCATCCACGCGCGCCTTGTGCTTGAGCAGCAGCTGCACGCCGGCCGGGTCGTCTTCCTCGGTGCCGGCCGCGGCCAGCAGCACCGGTGCGCCACCTTCCGGTTCGGAGTGCGCGCCGCGTTCCAGCAGGAACTTGGCCAGCCGCCAGTTGCCGACCTGGCAGGCCATCGCCAGCGGCGAGTGGCCTTCGATGTTGAGCGCATCGAGCTCGGCGGCGGCATCGCGCAGCAGCGCGGCCACGCCCGGGTCGGAACTGCGCACCGCGTGGTGCAGCGGCGTGTTGCCGTCGTTGTCGCTGGCGCGCGGGTCGGCACCGTTGGCCAGCAGCGTCATCACCGCATCCGGGCGGCCATGCCAGCTGTCGCGGGTGGCGGCCAGCAACGGGGTCATGCCGCGATGCGGCTGGTTGACGTCGACGCGGCGCACGATCAGCTCGCGCAGCAGGCGCAGATCCGGCAGTACCGCGGCCAGCGCGGGCAGGCTGCGTTGGTCGCGCCACTCCGGCAGCGGCATCGCCTGCGGGTCGGCCCCGGCGTCGAGCAACTGCAGCGCGCGGTCCACGCGTCCGCTGCGCGCGGCCTCGAACAGCTCCGGCACCAGTTGGTGCTGGGCCACCGGCTCCAGCGGACGCGGCTCGGCCGCCGCTTCGGAAAAGAAATCGGCCGCCTGCAGGGCCGCCGGGGCATCGCTGCGCGCCGGGGCGGCGGTGCGTTGCAACAGCAGGTGGGCGGCGGGCAGCAGCACGCTGGCCGCGATCGCCAGACTCCAGCGCAGGCTGCTCGACAACCAGCCCGGCCAGGCCAGCGCCACCACCAGTGTGCACATCGCCAGCACCAGGGCAGCGGCCAGCAGGCCGCGCCAGGCGTGCAACTCCTGCGTTGCCAGCGCATGCCAGCGCGGGGCCAGGGCGCCGCCATCGCGTTCGACCTCGCCCCACAGCGGCCAGGTCCGCCACAACCCGAGCAACGCGGCGCTGACCGCCACACTCAAGGCCAATGCGGCGGCCAGGCTGCCGCTGTCGCGCAGGGCGGTCAGCGGCCAGCTGATCAGGGCGGCCAGCGCCAGCAGGCCCACACCCCAGATCGTCAGCAACGGCGGCACTGCCTGCGCAACCGCACGCGGCTGGCTGGGTAGTGCGCGGCTACCGCGCGCCCACGACACCGCCAGCGCGAACGCCGGCTGCGCCAGCCACAGCGTCACCGCGGCGACACCGCCGCCGATGCCGCCCAGCAACGACAACGCCACACCAGCCAGGCCGGCCAGCGCTGCGGCCCGCAAGCGTGCGGCCCGTGCGGCTTCAGTCATAGTCGCACTCGCCCGCCAGCACCACCGTCTTGGGCAGTTGCAGATAGAAGCCGTGCCTGGCGAGCGCTTCGCGCACCGTGGCCACGTCGGCCTGCGCCAGACGGCGCTCCGGCGTCAACGCCACCTCCAGCACGAACGCGAACGGCGCCAGCTGCGCGTGCACGGCGGCGGGAAGACCGGAGAAGTCGTCGCGCGTGGCGAGATAGACGAAGGTGTCCTGCTTGCGTTGGCTTTTATAGACGTAGGCGTGCATGCGCGCGTGGTCGCGCTCGATCGGCAAGTGTGTCGCAGGATTGTGTCCCAATTGCGCCGATGGCGAAAGCGCGGCAACGCGCGAAAACTCCAGCCCCGTCAGCGACATGACCGGCACGTTCAGTTGCGCCATCGACGGGAGGCGCACCCGCCATCGATATACTGAGTCCACTTCTTGCCAGCCAGACCACCGTGAGCCAAGCGCAGCATTCGTCCCAGATGGCCCCGGTCGCCGTCACCGCTTTTACGTCCACCACCGCGCTCGGCGCCGGGCTCGATGCCCAGGCCGCCGCCCTGACTGCTCGCCGCAGCGGCATGCGTCGCAACGATTTCGGCCCGCAGCCGCTGGCGTGCTGGATCGGCCGCGTCGACGGCGTGGAAGACATCGTGTTGCCGGAGGCCCTGCAAGGCTGGGACTGCCGCAACAATCGCCTGGCCTGGCTGGCCCTGCAGCAGGACGGCATGGCCGAGGCGGTGCAGGCCGCCGCGCAGCGCTACGGCGCCGAGCGCGTGGCGGTGATCATCGGCACTTCCACCTCCAGCATCGGCGCCAGCGAAGAGGCCTACACGCGGCTGGTCGAAGACGCCGACGGCGCGCGCTTCCCCGACGACCTGGATCGCCCGATCGTGCACACCCCGCACTCGCTGGGCGACTTCGTGCAGCACGCCACCGGCCTGCGCGGCCCGAGCGTGACCGTGGCCACCGCCTGTTCGTCCAGCGCCAAGGTGTTTGCCCAGGCCGCGCGCCTGATCGATGCCGGGGTGGTGGATGCCGCCCTGGTCGGCGGCGTGGATACCTTGTGCGGCAGCGTGCTGTTCGGCTTCAACTCGCTGCAGGTGGTGGCACCGGAGCTGTGCCAGCCGTTCGATGCGCGCCGGGTCGGCCTGAGCCTGGGCGAGGCCGGCGGCTTTGCCATGCTCGAACGCACCGCTGCCGCACCGGACGCAACGCTGTGGCTGTACGGCTATGGCGAATCCAGCGATGCGCACCATATGTCCGCCCCGCATCCGCAGGGCCTGGGCGCGCAGCTGGCGATGCGCGGCGCGCTCGAACGCGCCGGCCTGGAGCCGGCCGCGGTGGGCTACCTGAACCTGCACGGCACTGCCACCCCGGCCAACGACAGCGTCGAAGCCGCCGCGGTGGCGGCGATCTTCCCGGCCACCCTGCACGCCAGCTCGACCAAGGCCTGGACCGGCCACACCCTGGGCGCAGCCGGCATCGTCGAGTCGGTGATCGCGCTGCTGGCGCTGCGCGACGGCGTGCTGCCGGGCACGCTCAACAGCGAAGTGCCCGACCCCGCCTGCGGCCCGCAGATCCGTTTCGACAATGCCCATTCCAAGATCGATTACGCAATGAACAACTCCTTCGGTTTTGGCGGCAACAACTGCTCGCTGCTGTTCGGGCAGGCCCGCTGATGCTGGCTGCCACCATCGAGGGGATCGGCTTCTGGACTCAGGGCCTGCCGAGCTGGGAAGCCGCTGCGGCGTTCGTGCGCGGCGGCGCGCTGCAGGACACCGGGGCACGCCCGGCGCCGCAGCTGCTGGCTGCCAACGAGCGCCGTCGCGCACCGGACACGGTGGCGGTCTCGCTGGAGGCCGCGCTGGCCGCCTGCACCGCCGCCGGCCGCGAGCCGGCCAGCCTGCCGTCGATCTTCACTTCCACGTACGGCGACCTGGCCATCTCCGACTACATGTGCACCACCCTGGCCAGCGACCCCACGGCGATCTCGCCGACCAAGTTCCACAACTCGGTGCACAACGCCGCGGCCGGCTACTGGACCATCGGCGCCGGGGCGATGACCCCGGCCACCGCGATCAGCGCCAGCCTGGGCAGCTTCGCGCAGGGCTTGCTGGAGGCGCTGGTCCAACGTGCCGCCGGCATGGACGCAGTGCTGCTGGCCGGCTACGACGCCCGCTCGGTCGGGCCGCTGGGCCGGGTCGCCCCCAGCCAGGGGCTGCTCGGTGGCGCGCTGGTGCTGGGTGCGCCCGGCCAGGCCGGCAAGCCGCAGTTGCGGGCGCGGCTGGACGACGGCACGCCGACGCCGGGCGCCGGCCCGCTGGCGCGGCATGTCGCCGCCAATGCGATGGCGCCGATGCTGCCGTTGTTCGACCTGATCGCCACTGGCGGCGAACGCGTGGCGCTGTACGCCGGCCCGGGCCGGGTGTTGCGCGTGGAGCTCCAGCAGTGAGCCGGCAGCCACTGACCCGCGAGGACACCGCGATCCTGGTGCCGGCGCTGAACGAATCGCTGCGCATCCGCGAAGTGGTCAACGATGCGCTGACCTATTGTTCCAACGTGATCGTGATCGACGACGGCTCCGATGACGGCACTGCCGACTGCATCGCCGGCCTGCCGATCACCTTGATCCGGCACTCGCAGCGCAAGGGCAAGGGCGCCGCGTTGCGCAGCGGGTTTGCGCAGGCGCAGCGGATGGGCATGCGCGCGGTGATGACCATGGACGGCGACGGCCAGCACAAGGCCGCCGATTTCCCGCGCCTGTTGGCGGCGGCCAACCGCCACCCCGGCTGCGTCATCGTCGGCGCCCGCATGCGCAAGCGCGCCACCCAGCCCACCATCCGCCGCATCGGCAACGATTTCGGCGACTGGGGCATCGCCTGGGCCTGCGGCTTCCAGCTGGTCGACAGCCAGAGCGGCCAGCGCCTGTATCCGGCCTCGGTGTTCACCCTGCCCGACGTGCCCGGCGAAGGTTTCGTGTTCGAAGCGCAACTGCTGATTTCCGCCGCACGCCAGGCCGGCGCGCGCGTGGTCGCGGTGCCGATCGAAACCCGCTACGCCGGCACCTCGCCGGGCGCGTTCCGCAAGAGCCATTTCCGCCTGGTACGCGATCTGTGGGAAATCACCTCGCATGTGGTGGTCCAGGCCTGGAGCTACGGGCATATCTGGCGCGAGTACCGCCGCGTGCGCGCCAACCCGGTGCTGATCGACGACGCTGACGGCGAATTTGCTACTGTGCCGGCGGTTACCAAGAGCAAGCCATCCCCATGAATGCACAGCGTGCCGATGTCGTTATCACCGGTGGTGGCCTGGCCGGCCTGAGTCTGGCCCTGCAGCTGCGCCAACGCGACCCCGAACTGGCGATCACTGTGCTGGAGCGCCGTGCGCACCCGGTGCGCGAGGCGGCGTTCAAGGTGGGCGAGTCCACGGTGGAGATCGGCGCGCACTACTTCGCCGAGGTCTTGGGCCTGCGCGAGCATCTGGAAACCGAGCAGATCCGCAAGTTCGGGTTCCGCTTCTTCTTCTCCGACAAGCGCGAGGACATCGACCGCTGCACCGAGCTGGGTGTGAGCCAGATCCTGCCGACGCCGTCGTGGCAGATCGACCGTGGCCGCTTCGAAAATTTCCTCGGCGAGCGCGCCCGCGCGCAGGGCATCACGTTTGTCGACAACTGCAGCGTCAAGGGCGTGGACCTGTCCGATGACCAGGCCGACCACGCCGTGCGCTACGAGCGCGCAGGCGAGGCCGGCACACTGAGCGCACGCTGGGTGGTGGATGCCAGCGGCCGCGCCGGCCTGCTCAAGCGCAAGCTCGGCCTGGCGCAGGACAATGCGCACAACGCCAATGCGGTGTGGTGGCGTGTGGAAGGCCTGATCGACCCCAATGGCTGGTCGCAGGACAGCAACTGGCTGCAGCGCTGCACGCCGCCGGACCGCTGGCGCTCGACCAACCACATGTGCGGGCCGGGCTACTGGTTCTGGCTGATTCCGCTGTCGTCCGGCGCGCATTCGCTGGGCATCGTCTGCGATGCGTCGATGCACCCGCTGGACACGATGAACACCCACGACAAGGCGATGACCTGGCTGCGCACGCATCAGCCGCAGGTCGCCGCCACGCTCGACAAGGCCGACTACCGGCTGCAGGACTTCCTGTTCCTGCGTAACTTCTCCTATGGCTGCAAGCAGGTGTTCTCGCCGCAGCGCTGGGCGCTGACCGGCGAAGCGGGCTTGTTCCTGGACCCGTTCTATTCGCCCGGCAGCGACTTCATCGCAATTTCCAATACCTACATCTGCGAACTGATCGGCCGCGACCGCGCCGGCAGATCGCTCAGCCCGTATGTGGAGCTGTATCAGCAGCTGTATTTCTCGTTCTACGAAAATACCCTGACCCTGTATCAGGACCAGTACGCGCTGTTCGGCGACGCGCAGGTGATGCCGGTCAAGGTGATCTGGGATTACACCTACTACTGGTCGCTGCTGGCGCCGCTGTTCTGCAGCGGACGCATCGCCGACCTCAGCCTGCTCTCGCGCATGAAGTCCGATTTCTTCTATGCGCGCGACATGAATCTGGCCATGCAGCGTGTGCTGCACGACTGGGGCCAGCACAACACTGCACACGGCCTGGCCACCGACGATGGGCGCCTGCTCGATCAATACCTGATCGGCTGGTTCAACGAACTCAATGGCGCCTTGAACGACACCCTCGACGACGATGCCTTTGCCGCACGCATCCACAGCAACGTGGCGCAGATGGCGGTGCTGGCACGCGAGATCCTGCAGCAGGCACGCCAGCGCCATGCCGCACTGCCGGACCACGGGCTGGACGCCTTGACCGCCAACGCCACCGGCGAGCCGATCCTCACCGCCGCCTGGTACGCCGACGCGGCGTGAGTTTGAAAACCGCGCCGGCGACGGCGCGTTTTTGCTTGCTGTTTGTTTGCTTCGCGCTCGCGTGCTGCACGCGAGCGCGAGCTGGTTATGAAGAACGACCAAACCAGCAACCAAGCCGGCCTGCACTGATCGCAACCATGCACACCGACCATCTCGACTGGTCCTTGCCCGCCCACCGTCGCGGGACCTTACGCGGCATGGATGCCGCGTAAGAGCTTACAAGGACGTACTTGCAGCGTGTCCTGCGATGGTGGGCGGGCAAGGACCCCGCAGCAAACCAGCAGATCAGCCGCCCTCAGCCCATCCCACCATTGATGCCGATGACCTGGCCGTTGATGTAGCCGGCTGACTCCGAACACAGAAACGCCACCAACGCGGCCACTTCGTCGGGCTTGCCGACGCGGCCCGCCGGTACCAGTTGCTTGATCACTTCCGGCGCGAAGCTTTCGCCGACCATCTCGCTTTCGATCACGCCCGGCGCGACCACGTTGACGGCGATGCCGCGGCTGGCCATCTCGCGCGACAGCGATTTGCTGGCGCCGTGCAAGGCGGCCTTGGCCGCGGCGTAGTTGGTCTGCCCGCGATTGCCCAGCACCGCCGCCACCGACGACACGCTGACGATGCGGCCCCAGCGCGTACGCGCCATCGGCAGCAGCAGCGGCTGGGTGACATTGAAGAACCCGTGCAGCGACACATCGATGACCCGATGCCACTGTTCGGCGTTCATGCCCGCCATCGGCGCATCGTCGTGGATGCCGGCGTTGTTGACCACGATCTGGATCGGGCCGCCCTCCAGCAGGCCTGCCAGCGCCACCGCACTGGCCTGCGCATCGGCCACATCGAACGCCACCGCCTCGGCGCTGCCGCCGTCGGCCACGATCGCTGCAACCACGTCATCGGCGCGGGCGATATTGCGATTGGCATGCACGATCACATGGCGCCCCTGCGCAGCCAGCTGACGGCAGATCGCACCACCAAGATCGCCGCTGCCGCCGGTGACGAGTGCGCGGCGCTGTGGAATGGAAGTGCTCATGGAAGCCTCAATGAAAGCCGCAGACACGACGGCGGAAAGAGCCTCATCCTAACGACTCGCAGCAGGCGCAGGAATAGATCCAGCATTGATCGCCTACATCTTGTAGGAGCGCGCTTGCGCGCGATGCGGCGTCAGCGCTAAAGCCATCGCGCGCAAGCGCGCTCCTACGGGGCTTGGGTGGCCTGCGCGGCGCCCAGCATGACCGTGGCGCGCCCTTCGGCGAGCAATTGCGCGCCGTGGCTCAGGCGAAAACTGTATTGCTGGCTGTCCTCGCCCTGCAGCAACACCTGCGCTTCGCAGACGATCGCATCGGGCAGGTCGTCCAGATACGCGACGTGCAAGTCCACTGCGCGCAACGCCACCAGCATGCCCGGGCGCACCGGCTTGCCCGATTCCCGGCCGAGCAAGCCGCCATGCACGGCCATGGCCTGCGCGCCGTATTCGCATAGATGCAGCGCGCGCAGGCGGCCGTTGCAACGCAGCGGATGCGTGTCGCTGCGATGGGCATCGCTGCGCAACACGATGCGCTGCGCATCCCATTCCAGCACTGCTTCCCACAGGCACATGCTGCCCTGGTGTGGAATCAGCGCGGCAATTGCCTCACGTCCCTGCATGTGCATCTCCGTGTCTTGCGCGCTCCAGCGCCGGCTCGCGCGACACCAGCAAGGCGAGGATGAAATTGAACAATACCCCCAGCGCCACCGTGCTGCCGATCGCACGCAACACCGGGATGCTGGAGGCAGCCAGTAGCGCGAACACCAGCAGCGTCATCAGGCTGCACACGATCAGCGCATGCAGCGTGCGCAGCTGGTCGGCGTGATCGTCGCCGGCATGGTCGAAGAACAATGCGTAATCCAGGCCCAGGCCTGCCGCCAGGATCAGCGCGATCAGATGGAACAGGTTGAGCTCCACCCCCATGCCGCGCAGGATCGCCAGGATCAGCACCGTGGTCAGCGCCATCGGCAGCAATACGCGCACGATCCGGCGCGGGCTGCGCAACGCGATCGCCACCGTCACCGCCAGCAACAGCGCGGCCAGTACCAGCGCGCCGAGCACACGTCCGCGATACGCGGCCACCAGGGACTCTGACGCGTCCTTCAGATCCAGCAACTGCGCGCCGCTGCCTTTCACGGCGGCAGCCAGTACCGACGGATCGCGCAGGCCGGTCAACGACACCAACGCAGTGCTGCGATCGCCGCGACCCAGCAGCAGTCCGCCGACCGACGTTGCCAGCGGCGAGCCGGCCAGGTCCTTCGGCAACAGCGGGGCGGCGCGCTTGGCAGCGTCCAGGTCCTGCAGGAACGGCGCGAACGCGTCACTGCGAAACGGTGTGGCGGCCACCGCACTGTCGGTCAATGCGCGCGCTTGCGCAGCATCCGGCAACGCGGCCTGGCGCGCACGCTGGGTCTTGATGCTGGGCAGATAGCGTGCAGCCATGTCGTAACCGGTCAATGCGCCGTCGCGCACCAGGGCATCTAGACGCGGGCGCAACTGCTCGCTGGCCTGCAGCGCGGCCTCGTCGTTGACGGCAGGCAGCGCGAGTACGTAACGCACGTCGGGGGCGCCCAGTTCCTGGCGCAGATGCGTGTCCTGCGCAAGGGCCTTGGGCGGCACCGGGGTCAGTTTCGACAGATCGTTCTGCCAGAACTGCCCCGGCGCGAACGCGATCACTGCAATGCCGACCAGCGCAATCATCGCCAGGCTGAAGCGCGGCCGTGGCAGGCGCGCGATGCCGCGCCACAGCGCGGCGAGCATGCGCGAATCGGCGTAGTCGCGCGGTGCCGGGTCAATCAACGACGGCAACAGCCACCGCGTGGTGATCGCGGCGGTCGCCAGCCCGGCGATGGTGAACACCGCCAGCTGCCGCAAGCCGTCCACACCGGAAAACAGGAAGGTCACATAGGCAATGCAGGTGGACACCACGCCGGTGGCCAGCGTCGGCCATAGATGACGCGCGTTGTCGCGTGGATCCAGACCCGGGCGCTGATGACTGAACAGGTGGATCGGGTAATCCTGCACCACGCCGATCAGGGTAAAGCCGAAGGCCACGGTGATGCCATGCACGCCATCGAACAGCAGCGCCACCGCAGCCAGACCGGCCAGGCCGGCGCTGGCCAATGGCAGCACGCCGAGCACCGGAATCTTCCAGCTGCGATAGGCCACCAGCAGCAACAACACCAGTCCCACCGTATCCAGCGTCCCGATCCATTGCGCCTCGCCCTGCGTGCGCGCGGTGATTTCCACGGCAAATGCACCGGGGCCGGTCAAGGTAAGCCGGGTCGTGCTGCCCTTGCTGACCTTGGCGAAGGCCGCCTGCACCGCGTCGTAGGCCAACTGCTGGCCGGTGGGATCGAAGCCGGCTGCGCGCGTCTGCACGACCAGCAAGGCCGAGGTACCGGCACGGTCGAACCACACCGCGTTGCGCGTCTGCGGCGCCGCGGCCGGCTGCAGGGTTTCGGCCAGATGCAGCACTTCCAGCGTGGGGTCGCGCGGTAGCAACGGCTCCACCAGCGCCGCCGCCGGCGACCCCAGATCCTGCACGCGCGACTGCAATGCCGCTTGCAGGGTGTGCGCATCCAGCGGCGTGGTGTCGAAGCTGTCGCTGAGCAGATAGCGATACGGCAGCAGGCGCTCGGGGATCGCATCCAGCCCCGCAGTGCCGCCGTTGCCGACCAGCTCGAACAGTTCCGGTTGTGCGGCCAGGGCCTGCTGCAGGGCCTGCGACTGCGCGGCAAGCGTGGCCGGGTCGCTGTTGGACAACGCCATCAGCAACAGGCGCGAGCCGGGGCCTTCGCCCAGCTCTTCGATCAGCAGTTTCTGCGCCGGCGTGCGCGGGGCGGGCATGAATTTGCGCAGATCACCAGTGACCTTGAGCGTCTCGCTCAACCAGAACCCGGCCACCGCCAGCAACGCCAGCCACAGCAGCGCCAGGCCGATGCGGCGATTTGCGTTCAACTTAAACGCCATGCGCAAGCCTCGCTGTGCCAGCGGAACGTCCACCGGCCGCGCGCGCGGCATCGGGCTGTGCGGGCGCCTTTGCGTTGCTGCGGGCGGGCATGAATTTGCGCAGATCGCCGGTGACTTTCAGCGTCTCGCTCAACCAGAACCCGGCCACCGCCAGCAACGCCAGCCACAGTAGCGCCAGGCCGATGCGGCGGTTTGCGTTCAACTTAAACGCCATGCGCAAGCCTCGCTGTGCCAGCGGAACGTCCACCGGCCGCGCGCGCGGCATGGGATCGTGCGAGCGGCTTGCTTGCGCCGTGGGCGCGCTGCGTCACGCGCCCGATCCGTGGCATAGCGTGGTCAGCGCGGCCGCATCGGTCACGCTTGCGGCCGCGCGCGCCGCACCGGCCAGCAGCGTGCGTTGCACGTCGCCCTTGGCCGGCTGGCTCTCGATGCAGCGCAACTCGTCATTGCGCCCATACAGCCGCAACTCGCGCACCTGCTTGGCCACGGCAGCGTCCTTGGGCTGCAGCGTCAGTTGCCAGGCCTGCGGCTGGCCCTGCCCGCTGATGCGGTAGTGCTGCTCCAGCAGCGCGCGGTCGCCGGCCAGCAACGCGCCGAAGCCGGACTTCAGGCCGGCCAGCTCGGGCACCCGGCTCAGCGAAAAACGCCGCGGCGATTTGCCTTCGCGTTCCAGCATGCCTTCGTCGCCCTGCAACGTGGTGGTCTCGCGATACGGCGCGCTGACCTCGCGCACCAGGGTCTGCGCGTCCGGGCGACGGTAATGGCCCTGCACGCGCAGCGGCGTCTTCAGCAGCGCCGAGCCACGCAGTTCGACGAACTCGGTACTGACCGGTGCAGGGCGTGCCAGGCGCTGCAGCACCTGGCCGACGTCCAGCGTCTCAGGCGGTGCGGCGCATAGCGGTGCGGCGCTGAACAGCAGTATCAGCATCCACGGCAGGGTGCGGCACATCGGCATGGTGGGTGTTCCAGAAATCGTAGAAGTTGAACCAGTTGTACGGCGCATAGCGGGTGTAATGTTCCAGCCTGGCCGCGTAATCGCGCATGAGTACCGCCAGCACCGGTGCCCGCTGGCGACGCGGCACGTCCAGGCCCTCGCTGAAGGTCTCGAACGCCAGCTCGTAATGATTGCCGCCGCGGTACAGGCCGAACGCCAGCACCACCGGCACCTTCAGCGCTGCGGCGATCAGCCACGGCGAGGTCGGGAACATCGCGTTGCGGCCGAGGAACGTCGCCGGCAACGCCGGGTCGCCCTCGCGCGGGCGATCGATCAGCAGCGCCACCAGCGCACCGGCGTCGGTGGCGTCCTTGATCGCCATGACGATCGAGGTGGCGTCCATGCCGGCGTCGATGATGTTGGCGGCCAGCTGCGGATTCAGCGCGCCCAGCAGCTCGGTCATGGCGCGGTTGTGGGCCTTGTCCAGCACCACCTTGACCTGCACGTCCGGCCGCTCGGTGGCCAGCACGCGCAGCGCATCGAAGCTGCCCAGGTGCGAGCCGAAGATCAGCACGCCGCGGCCGCGATCCATCTGCGCATGCAGCTGGTCCAGCCCGGTGATGTCGACCCGGAAGCGCTGCATCTGCCCACACAGCATGTACACGCGGTCCAGAATCGTCGAAGCGAAGGTGTGGATATGCCGCGCCACATCGCGCAGCGTGGCCGGGCGCTCCAGCACGCGCGTCAGATAGGCACGCGAGGCGCTGCGCTCGGGCGCACGCACCAGCAGGAAGTACAGCGTGATCGGGTACAGCAGCGCGCGTCCCACCGCACGCCCGGCATGCTGGGCGATGCCGCGGATCAGCCACAGCGCGAAACGTCCGCCGCCTTCCGGGCGTTGCTTCCACTGACTGCTCATTGCGCCGCCTCCGCCACCAGTTCGCCGCTGACCAGCAGCTCGTCGGCGCGCTGCACGCGAAAGCGCCAGCGTGGGCCGGCGCCGTCCAGCATGACCGATGCCGTCTGCCCGGGCAGCAACGGCTGCACGAACTTCACCTGCGGCAGGCGTGCCGCCGCGCGTGGGCCATGTGCGGCCTCCACTGCCTGCAGCACATGGTCGAGCACGACCACGCCAGGCACCACGGGGCGCCCCGGAAAGTGCCCGGGCAGGCAGGGATGATCATGCGGCACGACGAAATCCATAAGCGGGTAACTCAAATCCTGGGTTGGAGCATCGCAGCCACGGCGTCATGTGCCTGCTTGGTCAATTGCTGGCGGTCCGGCGCATCCGGCCCGGTCACCGGGATCGGATCGCCGATACGTACCCGGATGATGCCCGGGCGCACCCTGAACACACCCTCCACCGGCAGCACCTTGCCGCAGCCATCCACTGCCACCGGCACCACCGGCACACCAGCATCGATAGCGGCCTGCAACAGCCCGGCCTTGAACGGCAATAATGCGCCGCTGCGG
The DNA here is from genome assembly GCF_040203315.1 of Xanthomonas sp. WHRI 8393. NCBI lineage: Bacteria > Pseudomonadati > Pseudomonadota > Gammaproteobacteria > Lysobacterales > Lysobacteraceae > Xanthomonas > Xanthomonas sp. WHRI 8393. The sequence goes on from NZ_JBEGGL010000008.1 coordinate 18,799, forward strand.
CTGCGGGTGCCTTCGGGAAACAGACACAACTGCTTGCCCTCGCGCAGCAGCGCGGCGGCCTGCCGGCGCACCATCGCCCCGGCACGCCGGCTGTCGCGGTCCAGGAACAGCATGCCGGTGGCCCGTGCATACCAGTTCACGAACGGCACCTTGAGCATTTCGTCCTTGAGCAGGAACCGCAGCGGCACCGGCAAGGCGTAGAACAACGCACAGATATCGATGATGGACTGGTGGTTGCTGACGAACAGGTAGTTCCTGGACCAGTCCACGCGCTCGCGGCCTTCCACGATCACCGTGGCGCCGGCACCGCGAAACAGCACCGGCGACCACATCCACGCGCCCATGCGCAGCAGGCGGTCGGTGTCGCGCGTGATCGCCAGCAACGCCAGGCCATAGGCGATTCCGCCCGCGGTAAACGTCAGCGTGAAGGCCAGTTGCAGCAGATTGAACACGGCCCACGCCAGGCGCGACGGCATCCTTGCCAGCGGCATCTTTGTCTTGTCCCCGAAAATGTGCACGTACGTCGCTGCCCCTGGCCACGCACTCAGCGCAGCAGATCGCGCCAGAATTCCGGCCCGAGCCGCGCCATCTGGCGCAAGAAGTCTGGCAGATTACGATAGGGGCGCTGTGGAAACCAGCGGCCGCGCAATAGATATTCGCCTACAAAGAACCCGCCAACCACCCCGTACGCCAGCAGATTGGCGAACAACGATGCGCGCGCGTCGCTGATCGGCAGCGGCGAGACATAACCCAGTTGCGTCAGCACGCCACTGGGTTCGGCGCACAGGCCCAGCACCAGGTTGACCAGGGTCAGCGCGCACAGCAGCAGCGCCCAGGCCAGGGTGAGGCGGCGCGTGTAGCGGTACTGCTCGGGAGTGATCGGCATGCCGGCCTGGCGATACAGCCCCTCGACGATGCGCGTGATCAACGGCGTGCGCCCACGGCGCAGGCTGCGACCGAAGAACCAGGCGACCCAGCCGGTGAACACCACCGGCGGCGCGGCCAGCACCAGCATCGCGTACGGCGAGTGCCACAACGCACTCAGGCCCAGCAAGGTCAGCACGGCCAGCGCCCAGGCCCAGGCGCGGCGCGCGACCATCGGTTCGATCAGCACCATCAGCACCAGCAAGCCACCGGCGATGACGGCCAGCTCCGGGCGATGGCTGGCATTGGCCCAGTGCGCCAGCGGCGAATACGCCACCGCCAGCAACACGCCCAGCCCCAGCACCCACGGGGGCGCATCGCCGGGCGCGGCGTTCGCGACTTCAGACGGTCTTGTTGGCTTCGACATGCGCCGACAATGCGCGCAGCGACGCGAAGATGCGACGATTCTCGTCATTGTCCGAGCGCAGCTGGAAGCCATAGCGCTTGCTGATCGCCAGCGCCAGTTCCAGCGCGTCGATCGAATCCAGTCCCAGCCCGGTATTGAACAACGGCGCCTCCGGGTCGATGTCGGCGGGCTGGACGTCTTCCAGGTTCAGGCTTTCGACCAGGAGTTCGGCCAGTTCACGTTCGGCAGCGGTTTGCGAGGACATCCAGAGAGCTTCCAGGTGAGGGTCGGGCGACAGATTCACAACGAAATTGCAGAACAACCACAGCGGCGCAGACAACCGTCAGGCCGGCATCGGCGATGCTGCAGGGCACAGACAGTGTACGTTGCCGTGCCGGCCGATTCCGAGCGCCCACCGGCGTTGCGGCCGCATTGGCGAGGGTGTCGATCGGTCTGCAACAGCGAGTCGGCGGCCGGCATACCTGTCCGGGCCGCCGGTCAGGCTATCATGACTGCATGACGCTCGCCCGCTGCAGGTTCGTTCCAGGATGACTTCCACCGCTGTTGGCCCTACCCCGACCGCCAAGCCGGCAGCCGGGCCGGCTCCCGGACCCGAGTGTCCGGATGTCCTGATCATCGGCGGCGGGCCGGCGGGCTGCGCGGCGGCCATCGTCCTGGCCCAGCAGGGCTGGCAGGTGACCTTGCTGGAGAAGGCGCAGCATCCGCGCTTCCATATCGGCGAGTCGCTGCTGCCGATGAACATGCCGATTCTCGAACGCCTGGGCGTGTTGGAAGAGGTGCGCAGCATCGGCGTGCTCAAGCGCGGTGCAGACTTTCCCAACGACAGCGGCGGCTACAACACCTTCCGCTTCGCGCATGCGCTGGAGGCAAAGGCCGATTTCGCCTTCCAGGTGCCGCGTGCGCAGTTCGACCAGGTGCTGTTCGAGCGCGCGCGCGCGGTGGGCGTGGATGCGCGCGACCAGGTCAAGGTCGACGCGGTGGAGTTCGACGGGCAGCAGCCGGTACTGCAGGCGCAGGGCGTGGCGGGTGCGCAGCAGTTCCGCCCGCGCTACCTGCTCGATGCCAGCGGCCGCGACACCTTCCTGGGCAACCGCCTCAAGCTCAAGCGCGCCAATGCCAGGCATCAATCGGCGGCATTGTTCAGCCATTTCCGCGGCGTGACGCGCCGACCGGGCGAGGATGCCGGCAATATCAGCATCTACCGCCATGCGCATGGCTGGATGTGGCTGATCCCGTTGCCGGACGACATCATGAGCGTGGGCGCGGTCTGCTACCCGGAATACATGAAGACCCGCAAAGGCGACAGCGAGGGCTTTTTCATGCGCACGCTTGCGCTCAACACCGAGCTCAGCGCGCGCATGCTCGGCGCCGAACGCGTGGCCCCGGTGCATGCCACCGGCAATTACGCCTACGAATGCACGCGCATGTCCGGCCCGCGCTGGTTGATGCTGGGCGATGCCTACACCTTCGTCGACCCGATGTTTTCGTCCGGTGTGTTCCTGGCCATGCACAGCGCCGAGCGCGGTGCGGCGATGGTGGACCAGGCCCTGCGCATGCCGCAGCACGAGGCAAGGCTGCAGCGCGCCTTGCAGCGCGAGCTCAAGCGCGGCGTGGACGAGTTCAAGTGGTTCATCTACCGCTTCACCTCGCCGACCATGCGCGCCCTGTTCGCACAACCGCAGAACACCTGGCAGATCGAGGAAGCGGTGGTGGCGATGCTGGCCGGCGACGTGTTCGACAGCCCCAGGGTGCGCCTGCGTCTGCGCGCGTTCCGCGCCATCTATGCACTGACCACCTTGTCGATGATGCCGCGCGCCTGGCAGTCCTGGCGCCAGCGCCGACGTCAGGCCACGCTCGGCTTCGATGGCGACACCTTGCAACGCGACACGCAACAACGAGACACACGATGACCGTTTCCCCGGCCCAGACCCCGCACACCGTGCGCCATCCCCGCCTGCAGGTCGACTATGTCGATCAGACCGACCCGTCTGCACTGCTGGCCGACCCGCAGGTGCTGGCCGTGTTCGGCTTCGGCACGGCGGCGCCGCGCCTGGACGACCCCCGCTACCTGCGCGTGCCGCTGCAGCCGTACCACGCCGACGTGCTGGAAGTGTGGCGGACCGACGCGGCGGTGCACAGCGGCCGCGATGGCAACATCGCCTGGGCCAGCGACGGCCGCCTGCAGTTCGGCGTGATCGAAATCGACGAGCAGGATGTCGATATCGAAGCCGCCGCCGCCAAGGCCTATGCGGAAATCACCGCCTTCGTCACCGGCAGCCAGACCCCGCGCCTGCTGCGTATCTGGAACTATCTGGACGCCATCACCCTGGGCAGTGGCGACCGCGAACGCTACCGGCAGTTCTGCGTGGGCCGTGCGCGCGGCCTGGGCGCCTTCGACAATGCGCAATTGCCGGCCGCCACCGCGGTGGGACGCTGCGATGCCGAGCGCATCATCCAGATCTACTGGCTGGCCGCCAGCGACGCCGGCACCCCGCTGGAAAACCCGCGCCAGGTCAGCGCCTACAACTACCCGCGCCAGTACGGCCCGCAGCCGCCGAGTTTCGCGCGCGCCATGCTGCCGCCGGCCGGCAGCGACATGCCGCTGCTGCTGTCAGGCACCGCCGCGGTGGTCGGGCATGCCTCGATGCACACCGGCCAGTTGCTGGCGCAGCTGGAAGAGACCTTCGCCAACTTCGACGCCCTGCTGGGTGCCGCCCGCCAGCATGCCCCCGCCCTGCCCACGCAGTTCGGCGCCGGCACCCGCCTGAAGGTCTACGTGCGCGAGCAGGACGATCTACCCAGGGTGGCGCAGGCGCTGGACGCCCGCTTCGGCGATGCGGTGCCGCGTCTGCTGCTGCACGCGGTGATCTGCCGCGACGAGCTGGCGGTGGAGATCGATGGGGTGCATGGGTGAGCGATTGCGGGCATGAGTACTGATGCCCGCTGCAGCCACGCAGCAGCAATGCTCCGTGGCGAGGCCTGCGCTCAGCCGTTGAGCAAACCCAGCACCACATCGCGCGGCAGCTTGCCGGTTTCGTTGCGTGGCAGGGCGGCGAGTTTGCGCAGGCGGCGCGGCAGGAACACCGGGTCGACGCTGACGCGCAGGGCGGCGAGGATCTGCGCTTCGTCCAGGGTCGGGGCGACCACCAATGCGGCGATGCGGCCGACCGCCTGACCGGGCTCGGGTGCGAGCTGCACGATGGTGCCGTCGACGACGCCCGGGATGGCCAGCAGGCGACGGGTCAGATCGGCCAGCGAGGCGCGTTTGCCGGCGATTTCCAGCAGATCGGCCTGCCGGCCGCGCACCTGGAAGGTGCCGTCGGCAGCCACGTCCATCATGTCGGCCAGCAGCACCGGCGTGGCCAGATGCGGTGCGTGCACCAAGGTGCCTGCCGCCTGCGTTTCCAGGCGCACACCGGGCAGCGGTGTCCACGCCGCCTCCAGCGCGGTGCGGCGCACCGCGAACACGCAGGTTTCGGTAGAACCGAACATTTCGCGTACCTCGCCGCCAAACCGCGCTTCGGCGGCTGCGGCCACGTCCTGCGCCAACGGCGCGGTGGCCGAGACGATGCCGACCAGCGGCGGCAACGCCACGCCGGATTCGACCAGCGCGCGCAGGTGCACCGGCGTGGTCACCAGCACGCGCGGGGCAGGAATGTCCGACAGCGCGCGCGCCACATCGTCCGGAAAGAACGGGCGGCCCGCATGCACCGCAAGCTCGGTCACCATCGGAAGCAGCACCGACAGTTCCATGCCGTACATATGTTGCGGCGGCACCGTGGCGACCACGTGCGGCACCGCATCGGTGTGCGCCCACAGGCTTTCCAGCGCGACCAGATCCTGACGCGTGCTGGTCAGGAAGCTGCCCCAGGTCTTGGGGTTGGGCTGCGGGCTGCCGGTGCTGCCGGAGGTGAAGCCGATGGCCACCAGGGCGTCGTCGGCCAGCTGCGGAATCGGGCCTGCGGCCTGCGGCAACTTGGCCGGCAGCTGCCAATAGCGCGGCGGTGCCAGCTCCAGTGCCAGATCGCCCAGGCAGTAGGCATCGGCATGCCGCGCCTGCACTTCGCCGACCACGGCCGGCGCGCGCGAGGACGGCAGCAGCGACACCTGACCGCGCAATGCGCACGCATAGAACGCGACCATGAAGCGATAGCGGTCTTCGCACAGATTCACCGCGTGGCGACCGTCCGGCAATTGCTGCGCCAGGCCATGCACGTGTGCAATGAAGGTGGCCAGATCGACCGACTGCCCCGCGCGCCAGGCCAGCGGCCGGCCGGGCGCGCCGACGGCCATCGGGTGGGAAACGGCAGGAACAGGCAGGCTGGACATGAGAACCGGCAATCGCAAAAGCGCGCTAGCTTGGCCGCCACCTGCCCTGCTGGCAAGTCGGGAGGTTTCCGGCTGCGCCACGAGGGCTGCGGTCGGGAACCTTGGCAAGGCCCGTCCGCGAAGCACATTCCAACTCATTGCAGCTGGAGTGCATTGGCCGTCAAGCGCGTACGCCCGTGCGAGCCAACGCGCGCATAACCGCTTGTGGTCGCGTCCGCCACTCGTCCATGCCTTGCCTGTTCGATGACGCACTCGCCCCACCGCGCACATGACCTGTGGCCCAAGCCCCCGGCGGAAGCGAGCTGCTAGGCTTGTCCGCTCCTCGTTGCGTCCAGTTGTTACCGATGCCCAGATTGTTGCCGCTGTCCTTGTTGTTGCTGGCTGTCACCGCGCATGCGCAATCCGTTACACCGCTCACCATCGAACAGGTGATGGCCGATCCGGACTGGATCGGGCCGTCGGTGGATCAGGCCTGGTGGCAGTGGGACGGCAAACAGGTGCAATACCTGCTCAAGCGCGACGGTTCCCCGGTGCGCGACACCTATCGCCAGGGCGCCGGCGGCGGCAGCGCCGAACGCGTGGCCGACAACGCCCGCGCCGGCCTGGATGCGGATAACCCGAGCTACGACGCGGCCCGTCAGCGCATGCTGTTCGCGCGCAATGGCGACATCTTCCTGCGTGACCTGCGCTCCGGCGCACTGACCCAGCTGACCCGCAGCAACGAGGTCGAATCGCGGCCGCAATTTGCCAGCGATGGCGGCGCGATCTGGCGCGCGGGCAACAACTGGTACCACTGGCGCGCCGACGGCGGCACGGCGCAGGTTGCAGTGGTCAAGGCCGAGCGCAATCCCAGCGCTGCGCCCAAGGCCGATGTGTTGCGCGAGCAGCAGTTGGCCACGCTGGCCACGCTGCGGCGCGACCGTGAGCAGCGCGATGCGTTACGCACCCAGGAAGACGCCTGGCGCCGCGCCGATGCCACGCGTGCGGCAGCGCCGGTGTACCTGGGCGATGAGGTGGAGATCGTCGACAGCGCGTTGTCGCCGGACGGCCGCCACCTGCTGGTGGTCACCCAGGCCAAGAGTGCCGAAGAGGGCCAGGCCGGCAAGATGCCCAAGTACGTGACCGAATCCGGTTACGAGGAATTCCAGGAAGTGCGCACCCGCGTCGGTCGCAACGCGCCGGTGGCGCATGCGCTGTGGTTGGTCGATGTCAGCGCCGGCACTGCAAGACCGCTGTCCTTCGACACCCTGCCGGGCATCGCCACCGACCCGCTGGCCGCGCTGCGCAAGGCCGCCAAGCGCGACGCGCTCAAGGGCAACCGCGCCGTCCGTGTGGAAAGCGACGGCGACGGCAGCGGGCCGGCGGTGCACTGGAGCGACGACGGGCGCAATGTGGCGGTGGAGATTCGCGCGGTGGACAACAAGGACCGCTGGATCGCCAGCGTGGACCTGGCCAACGCCACGTTGCAGCCGCGGCACCGCCTGAGCGACAGCGCCTGGATCAACTGGGACTTCAACGATTTCGGCTGGCTGCCCGACAACCGCACGCTGTGGCTGCTGTCGGAAGAATCCGGCTATTCGCAGCTGTACACGGTGGAAGGCAATGGCAAGCCGCGCCAGCGCACGCGCGGCAAGTGGGAAGTGTCGATGCCGGTGCCCAGCGCCGACGGCAGCAGCATGTTCTTCCTGTGCAACCAGAAATGGCCAGGCGATTACGAGGTGTGCAAGCTGGATCTGCGCAGCGACCAGCTCAGCGAAGTCACTGCGTTGAATGGCGTGGAAGGCTTCAGCCTGTCGCCGAACGGGCAGCAACTGCTGGTGCGTTACTCAGGCAGCTACCTGCCACCGCAGCTGGCGGTGGTGCCGGCCGCAGGCGGCCAGGCCACGCTGCTGACCGACACCCGCACGCCCGCGTTCAAGGCGCAGCCGTGGATCGCGCCGCAGTACGTGCAGGTACCGTCCAAGCATGGCGCCGGCACGGTCTGGGGCAAGTACTACGGGCCGCAGAACCCCGAGCCCGGCAAGCAGTATCCGATCGTGATGTTCGTGCACGGCGCGGGCTATCTGCAGAACGTCTCGCAGCGCTACACGCCGTACTTCCGCGAGCAAATGTTCCACAACCTGCTGGTGCAGCAGGGCTACATCGTGCTGGACCTGGACTACCGCGCCTCGGAAGGCTACGGCCGCGACTGGCGCACCGCGATCTACCGCAACATGGGCCACCCGGAGCTGGAAGACTATCTGGACGGGCTGGAGTGGCTGGTGACGCAGAAGCAGGGCGACCGCGCGCGCGCCGGCATCTACGGCGGCTCGTACGGCGGCTTCATGACCTACATGGCGCTGTTCCGCAGCCCCGGCACCTTCAAGGCCGGCGCGGCGCTGCGTCCGGTCGGCGACTGGATGCAGTACAACCACGAGTACACCTCCAACATCCTCAACACGCCCGAGCTCGATCCCGAGGCCTACAAGACCTCATCGCCGATCAATTACGCAGATGGACTGCGCGACCATCTGCTGATCGCGCACGGCATGATCGACGACAACGTGTTCTTCAAGGACTCGGTCGACATGACCCAGAAGTTGATGGAGCTGCACAAGGACAATTGGCAGGTGGCACCGTATCCGCTGGAACGCCATGGCTTTACACGCGCCGATTCGTGGCTGGACGAATACAAGCGCATCCTCAAGCTGTTCAATGAGCAGGTAAAGCCGTAAGCCATGCGGCTGCGGCCGGGCGATGCGTGCTGCATCGCCCGGTCGATACATCGCGCGCGGCGGCGGCATCCCCATGCTGCAGCAAGCGACAGATCGCCCAGGTTGCACGCGTGGTGCGCTGCCACGTTAGCCATCGCCATGCGTCACCCTGCGCGGCACTCACCTGCACGTACGCAACTGGCCCTAAGCTTGGCGCAGGATCGGCAGACCGCTGGCGCATTGCGCTCCCCTTTGCCGGCCCGCCGCCCGACCGGAGCGCCGCCGGCACCGCAGCGGTTTCCGATTCGCGGCGCGCAGAAGGTAATCGCGATGGGCCTGTGGGACCGTTTGTTTGGACGCAAGACCCCGGTGGCGAAGACGCCCCGAGCCGAACCGACCGCAGCGCCGGCAGCTGCAACCGATGACACCGATACCGAGGTCCAGATCGACCCGGCACTGCAGCCCGCACTGAGCCTGTTCCAGCGCGGCGATCAGCTGGGCGCCTACAACGCTGCGCAAGCGCAGCTGCACCTGGGTGCCGACGCGCAACGTCTTTGCGCGTTGGCATTGAGCGCGCTGGACCGCTACCGCGAGGCATACCCGCACTGGCTGGCGCTGTACGAACTGGAGCCTACCGCGCACAACGCATTGCAGTTGGCGACCACTTCGGTGATGTGCAACGAGATCGATCGTGGCGAACAGTGGCTGCTGACCTTCGACGATCTGAATGCGCAGGAGCGCTCCACCTCGCCGGCCACCGCACGCACCAGCTTCCTCACCGCGCTGACCCGCGCCGGTCACGGCGCGCACGCGTTGCCGCATCTGGAGTGGTTGCGCGAGGCGTACGCCGGCATGTCGATCACCGACAGCCACTTCCTCTACGTGCGCGGGCTGCCCTTCTTCGAGGCCTTCCTGAAGCGCAGCACACCGTTGTTGCGCCAGTGCCTGCCGGCCGACGCCCTGCCCGGTTGGTACGCGCAACTGCAGCCGGCCCTGGATCCGGATGGCCAGGCCGCCGTGGCCGCCCATATCGCAGCGCTGCAATGAGCGCGCCGGCACCGCGCCCTCGACCGCGCGGCGGCTTCGTCACGCCGCTGGCATGGGTGTCCCTGCTGCTGGGTGTCGTCAGTGCGATGTCCAACCTGCTGCAGATCATGATGATCGTACTGATGCCCGACGCGGCGGCGCTGGGCTTGCCCGAAGGGATCAGCCTGCCCACCTCGTTGCAGTGGTTGATCGATCATGCGTTGTCATTGTCCGTCGTAGGCGTGGTGCTGTCGGTGGCCTTCGCATGGTTGAGCTGGGCCTTGCTGCAGCGACGCGAGTGGGCGCGGGTCGGGTTCGTGGCGGTGTTGCTGGTGACCGCACTGCTCAATGTCGGTGGCCTGGCGTTGATCGGGCCGCTGTTCGAGGGCGTGCAGGCAATGCTGCCGGCCGATGTCGTGCACAGCCCCGAGTGGCCGCAGCTGCAGGCACGCCTGCAGGCAACCCGCCAGGCGGCGTTGCTGCTGACAGGCCTGGGCGTGCTGGCAATCGGCTGTCTCCACGCAGCGCTGGCATGGCGGTTATGCACGCCCGCAGTGCGCGCCGAATTTGCCGCCTCGCGCGAGCGCAACGGATGAGGGAATCGAGACGTCGAGCCGTGGCGACGGTTAGACACGGCACGAGGCTTGAATCACAAGCCCGGTGAGTCGAGGGCGCATGCCCTCAGCACTTCCAGGACACGCCGTGAATCCGTCTGTGGAGGCTTCCTGGCAGCATCCATGCCGCCAAGGGTCCCGGAACCGATAAGGACACCGCACCGGTTACCGGTTGCTCTGTCGAAACTATGCACACCCACCATCGCGACGGGTCCTTGCCCGCCCACCGTCGCGGGACCTTACGCGGCATAGATGCCGCGTAAGCGCCTACAAGGACGTACTTGAGGCGTGTCCCGCGAGGGTGGGCGGGCAAGGGCCGTGCAGCAAACTCAGCTTTCAGGAAGCGGGGAGGACACCGCACCGGTCGCAGGCGGTTCTGTTGAAAACCATGCACACCGACCAGCTCGACAGGTCCTTGTCCGCCCACCGTCGCGGGACCTGACGCGGCATGGATGCCGCGTAAGAGCCTACAAGGATGTACTTGCGGCGTGTCCTGCGAGGGTGGGCGGGCAAGGGCCCTGCAGCAAACTCACAGCGTCGAGAGCGCGGCGAGGACAACGCACCGGTTGCCGGCTGTTTTGTTGAAAACCATGCACACCGACCATCTCGACAGGTCCTTGCCCGCCCACCGTCGCGGGACCTTACGCGGCATGGATGCCGCGTAAGAGCCTACAGGGACGTACTTGCGGCGTGTCCTGCGAGGGTGGGCAGGCAAGGGCCCTGCAACCAAACCGCCGATCGCATGCCCTGCTTTCGCTTTCGCGTCTGCTTCTGCTTCTGCTTCTGCTTCTGCTGCCTAGCCCACACCGCCCAACCCCCTGCCGAAAACAGCCAGCATAGAAATCCGGGCGTGGGACGACCCGGCAAAGCCTGACTACTCAAGCACCCGATGCCTACACGACGCAGCGCCTCGCCCTGCGACAAACGGGCGCGTTTGCCCGACTGCATGAAGCGCGATGCACCGCTTAGAATCGTGGCATGAACGAATTCGACCGTGTACGCGATTATTTGACCGGCCTGCAGGACCGTATCTGCGCTGCCGTGGAAGCCATCGATGGCAGCGCGCGTTTTGCCGAAGACCTGTGGCAGCGCGAGGAAGGCGGTGGCGGGCGCACCCGCATCCTGCGCGATGGCGCGGTGTTCGAGCAGGCCGGCATCGGGTTTTCGGACGTGTCCGGCTCGCGCCTGCCGCCTTCGGCCAGTGCGCACCGGCCAGAGCTGGCAGGGGCGACGTGGCGCGCCTGCGGCGTGTCGCTGGTGTTCCACCCGCACAACCCGCACATCCCCACCACCCACGCCAATGTGCGCTACTTCCGTGCCGAGCGCGATGGCGAGGTGGTGGCGGCCTGGTTCGGTGGCGGCTTCGACCTGACCCCGTTCTATCCGGTGGACGAGGACGTGCTGCACTGGCACCGCACCGCGCAGGCGCTGTGCGCGCCATTCGGCGAGGAGCGCTATGCCGCGCACAAGCGCTGGTGCGACGAGTACTTCTTCCTGCGTCACCGCAACGAGACGCGTGGCGTGGGCGGGCTGTTCTTCGACGACCTGGGGCAGGATTTCGAACGCGACTTCGCCTACCAGCGCGCGGTTGGCGACGGCTTCCTGGATGCCTACCTGCCGATCGTCGAGCGCCGCAAGGACACGCCCTACGGCGAGCGTGAGCGCGAGTTCCAGCTCTACCGCCGCGGTCGCTACGTGGAGTTCAACCTGGTCTACGACCGCGGCACCTTGTTCGGCCTGCAAAGTGGCGGGCGGGCCGAAAGCATCCTGATGAGCCTGCCCCCACGGGTGCGCTGGGAATACGGCTTTACGCCAGAACCGGGCAGCGCCGAGGCGCGGCTGATGGACTATCTGGTCCCGCGCGACTGGCTCGGTCGAATCGGTCGATTAAAAACGCAGCGCTAATGAAACGCTGTGTTGATCGATTGAGTTAATTCGACCTATTTAAATTTGTGATTTCCCGCGACGCCGGTGGAGCGTGCAATACGATGAACCGGTTATGTTGCGTAGCAAAATAATTGCAGGCCGGAAATAAAAAGCCCCGCAGACCAGGGGGAGGTCGGCGGGGCCAGGGAACGGAAACTTGGGGAGTAGTTTCCGCTCCGAGATCTGCTCCAGGGGATGGGAGAGATCTGCCGACAGGCGTTGCGCCCGTCGAGGGATATAACACCATTTTCTACATTGATGGATCGTGAAGATAACTGTTAAAAATATGTAGAATTTAGCGGTTATTCATTCCATCGGCGCAGGCTCGATTCGTATTATGTCTGGTCTGCGCATTCAGCATATCCGCCTTATCTGCTGCGTCAGTGCGCCTCATCCCAGTTATCGCCAACGCCGGAATCGACCACCAGCGGCACGCGTAATTCGGCTGCGGCCGACATGCGCGTGGTCACTTCGCTCAGCAGCGTGTCGACGAAATCGGTCTGGGCTTCGAATACCAGTTCGTCGTGCACCTGCAGGATCATCAGCGCGCGCTCGGCGTGGTCGGCGATCCAGCCGTCCACGCTGACCATGGCGCGCTTGATGATGTCCGCTGCGGTGCCCTGCATCGGTGCGTTGATGGCGGCGCGCTCGGCGCCGGCGCGCTGGCCCTGGCTGCCGGCGTTGATGAAGTCCAGATACAGCCGGCGGCCGAACACCGTCTCCACGTAGCCCTTGTCACGCGCCTGCTGGCGGGTGGTTTCCATGAAGTCGCGTACGCCCGGGTAGCGGCTGAAGTACAGCGCGATGTAGTCCTGCGCCTCGCCGCGGCCGATGCCGAGCTGGCGGGCCAGACCAAACGCGCTCATGCCGTACATCAGGCCGAAGTTGATCGCCTTGGCGGCGCGGCGCTCGTCAGCGCTGACGGTGTCGATGGTGCGGCCGAACACCTCGGCGGCGGTGGCGCGGTGCACGTCGGCGCCGGACTCGAACGCACCGACCAGGCCGGGGTCGCCGGACAGGTGCGCCATGATGCGCAGCTCGATCTGCGAGTAATCGCAGGCGATCAGCTTGCGCCCGGCCGGGGCGACGAAGGCGCGGCGGATGCGGCGGCCGTCTTCGGTGCGGATCGGGATGTTCTGCAGGTTGGGATCGGACGAGGACAGCCGCCCGGTGGCCGCGCCGGCCTGGTGGTAGCTGGTGTGCACGCGCCCGGACTGCGGGTGGATCATTTCCGGCAGCTTGTCGGTGTAGGTGCTGCGCAACTTGGTCAGGCCGCGGTATTCCAGGATCACCCGCGGCAGCTCGTGCTGGTCGGCGATGGCTTCCAGCGCCTCTTCGTTGGTCGAAGGCTGGCCCTTGGGCGTCTTGACCACGGCGGGCAGCTTGAGCTCGTCGAACAGCAGCGCCTGCAGCTGTTTGGGCGAATCCAGGTTGAAGCTGCGCCCGGCCAGCTCGGTGGCCTTCTGCTGGGCGGCGAGCATGCGCTTGGACAGGTCCGCGCTCTGGCGGCGCAGTTCGGCCGCGTCCACGCACACGCCGTTGGCTTCGATGCGTGCCAGTACTTCCACCAGCGGCATCTCGATGTCGCGGTAGACCTGCTCCAGGCCCGGCTCGGCGGCCAGCCTGGGGCCGAGCACCTGGTGCAGGCGCAGGGTGATGTCGGCATCTTCGGCGGCGTAGCGGGTGGCGTCGTCCAGGCTGATCTGGGCGAACGGGATCTGCTTGGCGCCCTTGCCGCAGACGTCCTCGTACTTGACCGTGTCATAGCCCAGGTAGCGCTTGGCCAGGCTGTCCATGTCGTGGCGGGCGCTGCCGGAATTGAGCACGAAGCTCTCCAGCAGGGTGTCGTCGCTGTAGCCGGCCAGGGCGATGCCGTGGCGGCGCATCACGTGCAGGTCGTACTTGCCGTGCTGGCCGAGCTTGCGCACCGCAGGGTCGGTGAGCAACGGCGCCAGCTGCGCCAGCGCCTGGGCACGGTCGAGCTGGGCCGGGGCGCCGGGGAAGTTGTGGCCGAACGGCAGATACGCCGCCTGGCCTGGCTCGGCGGCCACGCTCAGGCCGATCAGGTCGGCCTGTAGCGGGTCCAGGCTGTCGGTTTCGGTATCGAAGGCGAACTGGCCGGCGGCGCGCAGGCGCGCGATCCAGTTGTCGAGCTGTTCCTGGGTCAGGATGGTCTCGTACTGGCCGGGCGCCGACAACGCGGGGTCCAGGTCCACCGGGGCGCTGGCCGGGCCGGACACGAAGCCGGTGCCGCGCGCGCGGCCGGGTTCGGTGCGGGCGCTGGCTGCGGCGGCTCCCAACGGCATCGGTTCGGTCGGCAGGCCGGCCTGGGCGGCTGCACCGCCGAGTTCGCGCAGCGCCTGGGTGAAGCCGTAGCGTGCGTACAGCACCGCCAGCGTTTCGGCGTTGGGCTCGCGCAGGTCCAGCGCGCGCGGGCCGCTGGCCAGGGTCACGTCGGTCTTGATGGTGACCAGTTCGCGGTTGAGCGGCAGCCGTGGCAACGCGGCGCGCAGGTTGTCGCCGATCTTGCCCTTGATCTTGTCGGCGTTGGCGATCACCCCATCGAGCGAGTCGTATTCGGCCAGCCATTTGGCGGCGGTCTTGGGGCCGCACTTCTCCACGCCGGGCACGTTGTCCACGGTGTCGCCCATTAGCGCCAGCAGGTCGACGATCTGGTCGGGGCGCACGCCGAACTTGGCGATCACCGCCTCGTCCGAATCCATGCGGCTGCCGCTCATGGTGTTGACCAGTTCGATGCCCGGGCGGACCAGCTGGGCAAAGTCCTTGTCGCCGGTGGAGATGGTCACGCTCAGGCCGTCGGCGGCGGCCTGCAGGGCCAGCGTGCCGATCACATCGTCGGCTTCCACGCCATCGATGCGCAGGATGTCGATGCCCAGCGCATGCACGATGTCGCACATCGGCTGCACCTGCGCGCGCAGGTCGTCGGGCATCGACGGGCGATTGGCCTTGTAGTCGGCATACAGATCGTCACGGAAGGTCTTGCCAGGCGCATCCACCACGAACGCGACATAGGCCGGGCGTTCCTTCAGGGTGGCGCGCAGCATGTTGACCACGCCGAACAAGGCACCAGTGGGCTCGCCCTGGGCATTGGTCAGCGGCGGAAGCGCGTGGAACGCGCGGTACAGGTAACTGGACCCGTCGATCAGGACTAATCTGCTCATGCGCCAATTCTACGCTGCACGCTCACGCCACATCGTGCCGGCGCATACTTGCCGACGACCTAGAACGGATGACGACGATGAAGAGAGCGAGTCTTTTGCTGCTGCCGTTACTGCTGCTCGGCGGCTGCGCCACCACCTCCGGCGGTACTGCCGGCGACGGTATCCCCGCCGGTGCAGATGTCACCAGCAAGACCATGGGCAACGGCGACAAGGTCGACGAGTACCGGGTCAACGGCCAGCTGGAAATGGTGCGGGTGACGCCTGCCCGCGGTGCGCCCTACTTCCTGTACGACCGCGACCACGACGGGCATACCGATGCGGAGAAGGACAAGGTCAATAAGGTGTATTGGAAGCTGTATAGCTGGTGATTCGGGAATCGGGAATCGTAGAGCGTAAGCCTCGCGGGTCTTGCGGCGCTGGTTTCGGTGACATCAGCCTAGTGCCGGGCGAGATGGCCGGCCGGTTTCGGTACGCCGCCGCATGGCGACAGGGATTGCCTGTGCTGTCGCCCTGCGGCAGCAGACGGCCGGCGGCACTTGGCCGGCCCGATACTTCATCTCAGCGTTGCGCCACCGACTCCATGGTTTCTGCGCTGGAGGTTGCGGCAAGCGCCTTGGCCGGGGCGACCAGTGCCAAGGTCTGGCGTGCCGCGCGCAAGGGTTGCTCGGCATCGCCATAGATGCCGGTCAGAATCTGCAATGCCTGCTGTGCGTGGTCGCGCGCGGCGGCCAGCTGGCCGAGCCTGCGCTCGGCTTCGGACAGGCCGCGCAGGATCTCGGCGGTCTGTGGATGCGCACGGCCCAGTATCCGCATGGACGACGCCAGCGACGCGCGCTGTTCGGCCAGCGAGGCATCCAGCTGACCACTGTCCAAGAGCCACAACGCATGGTTGCTGCGATAGCCGATGGTGGCCGGCGCATCGTCGCCGAACAGGGTGCGCGCGCGCTCCAGGACGGCGCGGTAATGCGGGCCGGCGTCGGCCAGCTTGCCCTGCTGCCGCAATGCGTGGGCCAGGTTGCTTTCCACCATCAAGGTGTCGGCGGCGTTGTCGCCGTAGAGCTTGCGGGTGAGGCGCAGCAACGAGGCCAGTTCGGTTTCGGCAGCGGCAAAGTCGCGTTGCATCAGCAGGAACACCGCCAGGCTGTTGCGCATCGACAGCACCAGCGGGTGCTCCGGCCCGCGCATGGCGATACGCTCGCGCAGCAGGCTGCGCTGCAGGGCGATCGCCGGCAGCAGCTGGCCGACGTCGGCCAGCAGGCCGGCATAGACATTGCCGGCATCGATGCGTTGATCGGTGGTGCTGGCGCTGTTGGCCAGCGCGGCGACATAGGCATGCCGGCCCTGTGCCATGGCATCGGCCATGCGGCCCTGGTCGCGCAACGCCCAGGCCAGCCGCGCGCGCATCTCGTTGCCCAGCGCCTGCTGTTCTGCATCGCCGCCTGCCGCCAGCGCGATGCTCTGGCGCAGCACGTGCTCGGACTCGCTGGCCTTGCCGGCGCCGGTCAGCGCCTGGCCAAGCATCGAGGCCGCTTTCAGGGCCGGCACGCTGGCCGCGCCCATGTGCTGCCGCGCCAAGGTCTGGGCGATGCGCAGATGCAGCACCGCCTGCGGATAATCGCCCAGCGCGATCAGCGTGCGGCCCAGGGTCAGCTCCACGTGCGTGCGTGCATCGGGCTGCTCGGCCAACTCACGCGCGGCACGCTGCGAGGCCTGCTGCAGCACGCGCAGCATCAGCGTCTTGTCCAGATCCTGCGCAATGCCCGGGTCCACGCTGGACAGCACCGAACCCATGAAGTCGCCGGTGACCTGTGCGCGCTGCGCATCGCGCGCAGCGTGTTGCAGCGACCACAGTGTTGCACCCAGGCCGGCAACCAGCGCGATCGAAACAAGTGCAGCAGCCAGCACGCCGCTGCGATGGCGCTGGGTGAACTTGCGTAGCCGCAACCAGCCGCCGGCCTGCAACGCACCTGGCGGATAACCATCCAGCCAACGGTGCAGATCCTCCAGCAAGGCCGACACCGACGCGTAGCGCGCGCCCGGTTCCGGCGCCAGCGCGCGCAGCACGATCGCATCCAGGCCATCGCGCAGCTGATCCTGCAGCTTGCCGTGGCTGGTCGCACGCGCCGCGCAGATTCGCGCGCGCGCATCGGCCGGCACCGCAGCCACCCGCTGCGATGGCGGCTGCGGCACGCCGTCGCGGTCTGCCACCGGGGCCAGCCCGCAACTCAGTTCGTAGAACATCGCGCCCAGCGCATAGATGTCGCTGCGTGCGTCCACCTCCGGCGCGCCGCGCGCCTGTTCCGGGCTCATGTAGCCGGGCGTGCCACGGCCATGCGCGGAGGTCATGCCGGGGTTGGACGCATCGACGGCGATGCCGAAATCGATCACGCCCGGCATCGGTCGCCCGTCGACCGCGCTGACCAGCACGTTGCTCGGTTTGAGATCGCGATGGATCACGCCTTTCTGGTGCGCGTGCTGCACCGCCTCGCCCACCCGCAGCATCAGCAGCACGCGCGCCTGCAGCGACAGCAGGTGCGCATCGCACCACCAGGTGATCGGCTCGCCGCGCAGATACTCCATCACCAGATACGGACGGCCGTGCGCATCGGTGCCCACGTCGTGGATCTGCGCGATCGCCGGGTGCACCATCTGCGCCAGCAGCCGGCATTCGAATTCGAACAAGGCCCGGCCCTGCACATCCAGGGCTTCGGCGGCCACCAGCTTGATCGCCACCTCGCGCTCGTAGGCACCGTCGGCGCGATGGCCCAGATAGACCTGGCCCATGCCGCCGGCGCCGATCAGGCGGTCGATCGCCCAGGCACCAAAGCGCGTGCCGGCCGGCAGTTCCGGCAGCGGCGCGCGCAGTGCCGCGGCGGCCTGTTGCAACGGCGCACGCACGCGCAGCGTGGCCTGCGATTCCACCGCCAGCATCGCCAGCAACTCATCGCGCAGGACCGCATCGTCGCCGGCCTGCGCACGCGCGAATGCCTCGCGCGCCTCTACCGGCAGCTGACAGGCCTGATGGAACAAGGCCTCCAAGCGCTGCCAGGAGGTGGCGGCGCCGCTCACAGCTGCGCCGCCAGCCATACGCGCGCGAAGCGCAGATCGCGCTCCAGCGTCGGCACCGACACCTCCAGTTGCTCGGCCGCCTCGGCCACGCTGAAACCCACCAGCTCGGTCAGCGCGAAGGCCTTGGCCTTGCGCTCGTCCACCCGCGCCAGCTTGTCGAAGGCATCGGCGACTACCATCAAGGCCTCCGGCCGTGGCGTACCGTCGGACAGGCTGATCGTCAAGGTCACTGCCTGCCCCAGCCGCTTGGCGCTGGCATGGTGGCGCGCCAGATCCACCAGCAAATGGCGCATCTGCAGCGCCGCCACCGCATAGAAATGCGCGCGCGAGCGAAACGCCTGCTGGCCCTGCTCCAGCCGCATCCACGCCTCGTGCACCACCTCGGTCGCCTGCAGGCCGGCACGCACATCGCGCCGCAGCTCGCGCAACGCGGTGGCGCGCAGCACCTCGTAGACCTGCCGCGCCAATGCGTCGCCCGCGCCGGGCTCGTCGCGCTGCCAGGCCTGCAACAACTCGGTGATCGGCAGCTCGGACATCCGGTCCATCTCGCCTGCGTGGGAGCGCAGTATCCCGCATTGGCGACCGGGCAGGCACTTCAAAACCAAACGGTTTAGCTCGCCTGCCTGGTCCCCCGACCACGCGCGTCGGGCCGCCCGGGTCGGACAGCCACCACGGTGCGGGCTACCAGGTCGGCCCCTGACGGAAGAAGGCCACGCAGCCCGCCACCGTCAAGAAGCCATCCGCCCCATGCGTGAGCGTGGCATTGCCGGTCTTGCCGGATGCCGGGCCGTAGATCCTGCCTTTCCACAGAGCCACGGCATCCACCAGTTCGCTGCGGATAGCGTGCCTTCCATCGGGTTGTTGCGCTTGAACGGATCCGGATTGACGATATCGCTCCTTGCGCTACAGGGTTTTGCTCCTCACGACCCGGTATTGCGCTCTTCCGGCAGCGTCTCCTGCGCTGCATGCCTTCCAGTCCTTCCCCGCTGATGGGAGAAGGTACTAGACCGTCACGGATCCAACAGTCCGCTTGATGTGCGGCATGTGAGCTCTGTAAATCCCCGCTCAAAAAAGACTAGCTCAAGTTCAATGTCGAACCTTCTGCACCGGCACGGAACTGCTGCGCGCCGCCGCCCACGGCGGTGTAGACGATGGCAAAACTCTTCTTGACGTTGGGATCTGGGTCCCCGCCGAACGTCGCGTTGCTCACCGGGATCGCTGTGCCGCCGTTGTTGAGCAGCCACTGGCAGATCGAGGTGACGTCGTAACCGTTGTTGCCGGTCCCGTACATTGCACGCACGACGGTAAAACTGGGGTTGCTAGGCACCGGAACGGGCGTACTGGCAGTAGGCGGATTAGGCACCAGATCGATCTGGCCATTTTCCGCACAACCGAGCGCAATGGGATTCCCATTGTTCAACGCCGGATTCTTGTAAAGAATCGCAAAGTTTTTGACTGTGCCCGGATCGGGGTCGGTCCCGAAGAAGGTATTGCTTGCGGTGATATCGTCATTGCCTGTATCGACGCTACTCTGGCATAGCTGGGTGACATCGACTCCTGCATTGCCGGTACCGTATACAGCGGAAAGGATCGTGATAGCCATGATAAGTGCCCTTTTTTCGGGGCTGGGAAGGCTGCCCCGACTCGCCTCTCGCCATGGGCTGCCGGTCACCCGGCACCCTGGCACACCATTGACGCAGCCTGCAGCGACCCTGGATGCGCAACTCCGCATTCTTCATCGGGTTTCCAGGACATCGTGACGCGGGTGGTGGCAACAGACGTGGGACTGACGCACAACGCACCCGGTTGCGGTCTAGCGGCTCCTGCAGTGGCAAACAACCCTGAGTCGCTGGACGCCGCAGTCGTGAATGTCGTCAGAGCATGCACGCCACTTGAGACGGCGCCTGCACTCATGCCGCTTCCAACCTCTGCCACGTTCGCTCGACATCAGGGAGCAGATGGACACGCCCACCGAGACAACATTTCAGGTTCTTGCCGGGATCGAGATGCATTGACGCCGGCCGCAATCGCGGCGTTGCGGCCGGCGCCTGGCCGACGTCCGGCAATCAGCTGCCTTTGATAAAGGCAATCGCCGGATCACTCGAGTTGTAGCGGACGTAGTGATCGCCGTTGCGATAGGTGTTGACCTGATAGCTATCGCCTGTCTTGTCGTAGAAATAGTAGTCGTAGTGCTCGGTGTTGCTGAAATACAGGATGTAGGCCCAGGTTCCGCCGTAGGCTCCGAGACTGTAGCGAGGAATCGCAGCAATCGATTTGACCTCTGCGGTGGTATCGGTCCAGTTGTTTCCGGTCAGCGGCCAAGCAACCGCAATGCCGAAATCTTTCTTCGCTTCTTCACCTGCAGCATCGGCTGGCACCGGCTCCTGGTTGCTGCCGCGAAACCCGATCTGATAGGGAATGCCCTTGTCACTGACGGCGTCGGTCCATTCGATGCCGGATTCATCCTGCAGATGTGGCGATGCAATGCTCATTCTTTTTCTCCTGGTGGCAAACCAACACAATGTGTTCCGGCTGGAACACAGCTACGACCTGGAAACGACGACACTGGCGCTGCCAACGCGTCCGGATTCCGGGTCAACGCCTGGCCGGCACGCCACGCACGGCGAGCTGCCTGGTGGCTGCGGGCAAAACGATTGAATCCCGCGAGCGGGCTGCCGACGCGGCTGCACGCACGGAAGCTCCACGCTGCGCGTGCGCACAGATCCGCTAGCCGCCCTATGTCCAGCGGCTGGCAACCCAGTCACGCGTCTGTTTCCAGGCATCTGTCTGCAGGTAAGCCTGGGTCTGGCTGGCCAGATCGGCGACATGCTTCCAGTCATCCAGTGCGTAGGGATGTTGCAGCTCGACATTGGCGCGCCTGAAGTTGCCGGCCAGCACCTGCTCGGCCTGGATGCTTGCAAGCTCGGCCGTCGCGTCCATGGTCAGATTCAGCAACGGCATGGCCGGGACAGGGCCGCTGGCCCAGGGATGCAGCCAGGATGTTGCGCCCCAGCCCAGCGGATTACCGATCGCGGCGGCCGGAATTCCTTGCGGGCTGCTGCCGGTTCCAAGCGACAGCAGCTGGATATCGCCGATGTTGGTCACCTGGCCGCTGGCGATGGCCTCGGCCACTGCGGTCATGGCCGGATTGTTGGCGAACACGCCGCCGTCGGCGAAGAAACCGTAATCCTCGTTCGTGTTGGCGATCCGATAAGGCGGGAAGTAGGTTGGCGCGGCAGACGTCGCCAATGCGGCATCGACCATGCTGATCTGCCTGTATGCATTGTTGGCGCCGTTGGAGAACGTGGCAGGCATCCAGTTTGCACTGCTCGCATCCCACAGGCGTGCGGCGTTGACGACGACGAGGCGCTGCGCTTGCGCAAGTTGCGTTGTACCCAAGAGACCGCTTGCGATCTGGATCAAGCCATCATTCTTGTACTGACTGCTGAAGAAGCCCGGCCCGCTTCCCAGTGCCGCATCCACCCCTTGCCGTTGCACCTGCGCCTGTTGATCGAGCAACCACCCATTGGGTTCGAAAATGCTGGCGCCCTTGGTCATGTACATCTCGATGATCGTGCCGATCGGGACGTTTTTCACCAATGCCAGCGCAAGCAGGCCGCCAGTGGAAGTGCCGGCAAAGCAATTGGCGTGGCTGAGGATACTGCTGTGTTGATCCAGGTCCTGGATGAGGATCGCGGTGATCAGGCCGCGAATTCCGCCGCCATCGCAACTGATGATATTGAACGACATTGAAGTCTCCTGCAGAGCGGGCACTGGCTTGAAACGTGTGCGGCAAAGGCGCCAAGAACAAGCTGTCCGACTGCCCGTCCAGCGCGCGATACCGATGGCTGTCGGGATCAGTCGCAGGTGTGCGGAAGTGATTGCGACGGCTGTTGCGTCTACCGTTGCACCACCTTAGAAGCGGCTCCGCCCACCACCCGACAAATCGTCTCGCGACATCGAGCATGTGATCTGCGACCGCTTTTGCCGCGGGTCGTCGGGCCGTGGTGCCCTCGGTATTCGCTTGGCGACCGGCATCGCGCTGCAGGACCTGTCCGTTCGACGCGGCGAATCAGTGCGCCCCCACGCAACCCCGTGCCGGCCGTTGCCAGCCCCGATCTCGATGCGATGCCATTGGCTCCGCATCAGCCACCACACCGACGCGTAGGCCGGGCCAGGCGCTTCCAGTATCGCGGTGCAGCGAGGAAAGGACCGGACGATCGATCTGGACTGCGGTCGATCGCACCAATGCGTGACGCAGCACCGGGTTCACGACAGGCAATGATGGGTTGGCGCCGCTTTTCTCGGTTGACCAGATGACAGGCCCCGGGGAGTGGGCCGCAGGCAGCACCCGCATGCGCAACACCAACTATTACGGCGCCATCGTCCCGCAGGCATCGGTGCAGGCGCATGCGCCGCTGATGAGCGGTCTGCTGGCCTACATCGAGCAGCACATCGGCGAGGCCGAGCTCGGTACCGAGTCCCTGCAGCAGGCGTTCGGGCTGTCGCGTGCGTCGTTGTACCGGCTGTTCCAGTCGCGCGGGGGCGTGGCCAGCTATATCCGCGAGCAGCGCCTGTACGCCGCGTACCGTTACCTGCAGGCCTACCCGGAGTGCAGCCTGACCTGGCTGCTATATGAGATGGGCTTTGCGTCGGAGCGACAGTTCCAACGCTGTTTCCAGCAGCGTTTCGGCATGCCGCCGATGCACTGGCGCCGCCAGTGCCGCGCCGCACCGCCGACGCATGCGCCACGCCGCGGACACTACATTCCGGTGGGGCGCTTCCTGCGTGAGCTCAACCAGCACGTACGCCGGGATGACGCGCCGGTGCGTGCCGGCCTGCCACCGGTGCGCCCCGCTCCCTTGCATACCGACGCGTTACGGCGTCTTGCACAGCCGGCACCAATGGAAAACTGACCTCCAATCCGCAATCCGCGTAGGAGCGCGCCTGAGCGCGATGAGGCTTTACCGATAACGCCCCGTCGCGCTCAGGCGCGCTCCTACGAGAGATTGTGCGACTTGGAACGTAGGACGCTTTGCATCTGCTCTGGCGCAGCAAAATATCCGGCGATCAGCGGATCACCAGCACCGGGATCGAACTGTGCGTCAGCACCTCCACCGTCTGGCTGCCAAGCAGCATGCGGCGCATGCCACGGCGGCCGTGCGAGGTCATGATGATCAGATCGCTGTTGCACTCCTTGGCGGTCTGCACGATGCCTTCGGCGGCGAAGCGGTCCAGCACGTGACGCGACGTGGCCTTGATATTGGCCGCGGCCGCCAGCTCCAGCGCCGGGCGCAGGATCTTCTCTGCGGCAGCTTCGCGTTCCTTGCGGTACTCCGGACTTGCCTCGTAGCCCACGCTCCAGCCCATCGCGTCGTACATGCCCATTGCCCACGGCTCGGACACGGTGACGATATCCACCTTGGCACCGGTGGCCTTGGCCAATTCCAGGCCTTGGAACAAACCGCGATGCGACAACTCGGACGCATCGATGGCGATCAGGATACGTTTGTACATGGTGACCTCCGAAGTGACTGGCAGCATCGCCGGTGATGGCAGCCTGACAGGGTCCAGCGACGCAGCCATTGATGTGGATCAATCCAGCTGCGGCGGTCGCACAGTTGCTCAAGCAAGGTTGTAGAGCTCGCCCGATGCATTTTCTGCGCATCCTGCCGTCTGTTGCTCTGCGTTCGATTCGATCGCAGGGTGTCACGGATGATGCTGTGAATGCATCGGGCAGCGCACAACGGCACGCTCGTAGTGACGGTTACATGTCCAATTTACGACCGCAATGCGTAGATGCAACGCGCTCGTCTGCTATCGGATGCGTTGCACGTGTACGCATGACATGAAAACTTTCGCTGGCCGCTGGTATTGCCAGCTCGGCAGCCTCTAGCAGGACTGGCTGAAATTTACGAATGCTCCAGTGTGATCATCATAGAAAATGTATAGCTGCGCAGTGTCGTGACGGAGGCTGCCAATATCGATCTGCCCTACAAACACCAACGGCCGTCCTTCAACGATAGGCCAATCAGGGCCTTGCAGCCATTTCGGCGCCGATTTCAAGAAACGAAAATCCTGCGCGATCTTGTCTTTTAAAATTCTCACTAGTTCCTTTCCCTTGCTATCGCCCTGACCTTCGATAGCAAGGGAGAAGTACCAGGATGGAAGATCAAGCCATTTGGGCTGAACTTTCAGTGTCAACTCGAGTAACTCGCCATATTTTTCACTACAGACATGCGCAACCTCGTGTTTCTTCAAGAAGCTGCAAAGTAGTTTTTGAACATTGTAGACAGAGCCGATCCGGCTGTAGTCCTGGCTGATCAGATGCGTGTAGAGATCAGCTTCCTGGATGTAGGCAGGAAGTTGAACTTCATTCTTTAGAAGACGTTCGAAGGACGCATCTGACTGAATCTTCCGTTCAAACTCCTCTGCAGAAATCGAGGCTTCTACAAAAGCTTTTATCGTCGCTTCCACCATCATTGCTTCGCTCCATCCTGTGGAAATTCGCACATCGCCACTGCCAGCCACGACGTATCCTCATCCGGCGCTGCGCGCCACCTTCTCCCAATGGGAGAAGGGAAAGCCTCGTTGTCCAATCAGCAGCGGCCACCACAGTGCGTCTCCCCGTAGCAGAAGAAACGCCTACACCACCGTCAGATTGGCGTACGCCATCACCAGCCACTTGGCGCCGTCGTCATCGAATTGCACCTGCACACGCGCGTGCGCACCGGCCCCCTCGTAGTCCACGACAACGCCGCCGCCGAACTTGGGGTGTTGGACATTGGCACCGAGCTTGATCGGTGCGGCTTCGACCACGCCATGCACCGGTCCGCCGCGGGCCGCGCCCAGCGAGGCGGTGCGCGAGACCTGCACTTTCGGGCGCACTTCGTGCAGCAGTTCGCGTGGAATCTCGCGCAGAAAGCGCGAGGGCACGTTGTAGTTGTCCTGGCCGTGGATGCGCCGCGATTCGGCGTAACACAGCACCAGCTTCTGGCGCGCGCGGGTGATGCCTACGTAGGCCAGGCGGCGCTCTTCTTCCAGCCGGCCGCTTTCTTCCAGCGAACGCGCGCTCGGGAACAGGCCGTCTTCCAGGCCGACCAGGAACACGATGGGGAATTCCAGGCCCTTGGCCGAATGCAGCGTCATCAGCTGCACGCCTTCTTCGCCAGCCTGGGCCTGGCCTTCGCCGGCTTCCAGCGAGGCGTAGGCCAGGAAGGCCACCAGCTCGGTCATGCCCTGGCTGTCTTCATCGTCCGGGCGGGTGAAGCGCGAGGCCACCGACACCAGTTCGTCCAGGTTCTCGGTACGCGATTCCGAATCCAGCCCGCTGCGGCTTTCCTTGGCCCAATGCTCGCGCAGGCCCGAGCGCATCAGCACATGGTCGATGCGTTCGGCCAGTTCCATGTCGCCGGTTTCGGCATGCAGCTGCCCGACCAGGCTCAGGAACGTGGCCAGCGCGTTGCGGGCGCGGGCGGCCAGGGTGTTTTCCTGCGTGGACAGCATCGCCGCTTCCCACAGCGACAAGGCGTTGGCGCGTGCCAGGCGGCGCACTTCATCCAGCGTGCGATCGCCGATGCCGCGCGTGGGCGTATTGACCGCGCGCTCGAACGCGGCATCGTCGCTGCGGTTGGTGAGCAGACGCAGGTACGCCAGCGCATCCTTGATTTCGGCACGCTCGAAAAAGCGCATGCCGCCATACACGCGGTACGGCAGCTGCTCGGAAATCAGCGCTTCTTCCAGCGCGCGCGACTGCGCGTTGCTGCGATACAGCACCGCCACTTCGCCATAACTGCCGCCGTCGCGCACCCACTGCCGCGCGCGCTCGACCACATAGCGCGCCTCGTCGACCTCGTTGTAGGCCGCATACAGGTCGATCGGATCGCCGTCGCCGGAATCGGTCCACAGCTGCTTGCCGATACGGTCCGGGTTATGCGCGATGACCGCATTGGCCGCGCCCAGGATATTGGCGCTGGAGCGGTAGTTCTGCTCCAGCCGCACGGTCTGCGCGCCGGGGAAATCCTTCAGGAAGCGCTGGACGTTCTCGACCTTGGCGCCGCGCCAGCCGTAGATGGCCTGGTCGTCGTCGCCGACCACGAACACGTGGCCGGTCTCGCCGGCCAGCACGCGCACGAAGGCGTACTGGATGGCGTTGGTGTCCTGGAATTCGTCGACCAGGATCTCGCGGAAGCGCGCACGGTAATGCGCCAGCAAGGCCGGGGTGTCGCGCAGCAGTTCGTGCGCGCGCAGCAGCAACTCGGCGAAATCGAGCAGGCCGGAGCGGTCGCAACGTTCCTGGTAGGCGGCGTAGACCTGCCGGCGTACCTCGGTCCAGTCGTCGTTGGGCTCGGGCTGGATATGCTGCGGACGGCGGCCTTCGTCCTTCTGCTCGTTGATCCACCAACTCATCTGCTTGGGCGGATACTTGCCCTCGTCCAGCTCCAGCGCCTGCACCACGCGCTTGACCAGCCGCAGCTGGTCGTCGCTGTCCATGACCTGGAAGCCTTCCGGCAGCCGCGCATCCTGCCAGTGCAGGCGCAACAACCGGTGCGCCAGCCCATGGAAGGTGCCGATCCACATCCCGCGGCTGCCGTTGCGCAGCTGCAGGTCGGTGCGGTGGCGCATTTCCCCGGCGGCCTTGTTGGTGAAGGTCACCGCAAAGATGCCGTGGTTGGGCACGCCCTGGACTTCGTTGAGCCAGGCAATGCGATGGATCAGCACGCGCGTCTTGCCGGAGCCGGCGCCGGCCAGCACGAGGTAATGCCCCGGCGGCGCGGAAACGGCCTCGCGCTGGGCGGGGTTTAAATGATCGAGCAAATGAGAGACATCCACCGCCGTATTTTACCGGTTGTGACGTCGCTGCGGCTGAGATTGCGATGAAGCGGTTGGGAATGCGGGGTTTCGCACGCACCCTCATCCGCCCCTGCGGGGCACCTTCTCCCGGTGGGACAAGGGAGTAAGCCCCTCTCCCAGCGGCAGAGGGGTTGGAGTGAGGGTACGGGGCGAAGCAGTCGGTGCATCACTTCCGAAGGCGCGTGGCGACGCGTTTGTCACTGCAGGCACGGGTAGATGTCTGAGGCGCCCTCCTCCGGCGCTACGCGCCGCCTTCTCCCGGCGGCAGAAGGGAACAATGGCCCCTCACCGCCCCAGCAATGCCAACACATCCGGCGCAATCGCCGCAGCCTGCCCACGCAGCTCCGGCACTGCCAGGCTCTCCCACAACGACCCGATCCGCAGGCTGCCGATCACCCGCAACCGCGGATTGGCGCGCCCCTCGGCGTCGATCAGACAGCCATCGGCAGCGGTATCCACCCCGATCCCATGCGGCCCGGCCACCGCAATGCCCTGCCCCAGCAGCTGCTGCAGCAGCGGGTTGCGCATCGCCTGCACGCGCATTTCCACGCCGGTGGCGTTGACCAGCGTCTGCACATCCAGCTGCAAGGCATGCCCGGCACTGGCGCCGGCACTGAGCCGCACGCAGGCGCCGGCCTGGAACGCTACATCCAGCCGCGCGCGATGCAGCTGCAACTGTCCGCGCGCGCGCATCGCCTGCAGTTGCGCATGCACCGGCGCGGCGATGCGGTGACGATGCACATCCCAATAGCGCACCACGTGGCGCAGGAAGCGGCGTTGGTCGGCAGCCGACAGCGTTTGCCACAGGGCCTGACTCAGCGGGCGCACACGCTCCATCACGCTCTGCCAGGGCAGGCCTTGCGCCATCGCTACCCGCGCGTGCTGCCGCAAGCTACGCATCCGTGCACGCAGCGACAGCGCCAGCAACGGCTGCGGATCGAAGTCGGCCGCAACGCAGTGCGCCTGCGGCAACGGCAGCAGCCCATGCCGCGACACCACGTGCACCGCCCCGCGATGCGCCTGCGCGGCCAGCGTCACCACCGTGTCGGCCATGCTCAGTCCCGAGCCGACGATGCACACCGCCGCGTCCTGCGGCAACGCGGCGACCGCCTCGGTATCCCAGGCTTCCACCCGCTGGGTTGCCGACAGGCCGGTGGCGCCACGCAACGGCAACGGGCGCAGCGCGTTACCAACCGCAAGCACCACGGCGGCGGCCTGCAGCGTGTGCCCGTCGTCCAGATGCAACAGCGCACCGTCTGCGTTGGGCTGCAAGGTCTGTACGCGTGCGGTACGCACGATCAGGGCGGCAGCGCTGGTTGCACGCGCGGCCTGCAGACGATCGTGCAGATACGGGGCGTAATGCCTGCGCCCGACACACTGCTGCCGCAGCTGCGTATCGTCCAGCTCCGGGCAACATGCGTGCGTACGCAGATAGTCGACAAAATCCTGCGGTGCATCCACCAGCGCACTCATGCGTGCGGCCGGCACATTGAGCAGGTGTTCGGGACGCGTGGTGGAATACGCCACCCCCTCGCCCAGCAACGGATGCGGCTCGATCAACACGATCCGTCGCGGCGCGGCGGCCTGACGCAACAGCTGCAGCGCCACCAGCACACCGGATGCGCCACCGCCGACGATGGCGATCGTTGCATCGCCGGAATCACGCACTGGGTTCATTGCGGCATTGTAGGCGATGGCTGCGCCGGACCCCCGATCGCCGTGTCCTGGCTGCGCAGGCGCCTCGCCGGCCGGCCCCGGGCTTGCCAAGTTTCCGCGCGCCCGGCATCACAAGCGCTTACGATTGGCTGCGCACGCTCGGCAAAGGCCCTGGGAGGCCCACAGCATGTCTGTTGCATTGGTCAGGCTCATCATCTATGTCCACGATGTCGCGGCAATCAAGGCCTTTTACCAGGCCCATTTCTCACTCCCCGTCCGCGAAGAGATCGCCGATCAGTGGGTCGTCCTGGCCGCAGGGCAGATCGAGCTGGCGCTGCACCTGGTCGGCGACAGGTACCGCCAGTTGCCGGCATCGGATCCGCCACGAGCGGTGGCCGGCTCCACCACGAAGCTGGTTTTTGCCATCACCTCGGACCTGGCGGCCCACCGCGAGCAATTACGCAGCGCAGGCGTACCGGTGGGCGAGCTCAAACGCTACGCCGGCTTTGCGTACCAGATGTACGACGGCCGCGACCCGGAGGGCAACGTCTTCCAGGTGATGCGCCTGGACTGACGTAAGGCCGCTACATCAATGCATCGGCCAGCCGCGCAATGCCCTCGCGACTGCGGCGCCAGGCCGGGCGCGTGCGCCACTGCTCCAGCTCCAGCTGACGTGCGTTGGCCAGGTAATCCTGCTCGATCGCACGCAGCCGCTGCACCACGCCCTGGTCGTAGCAGAGCATGCCGATCTCGGCATTGAGCGCGAACGAGCGGATGTCCAGGTTGATCGAGCCGACCAGTGCGATGTCCTCGTCCATGCTCAGGTGCTTGGCATGCAGGAAGTGCGGGCGATACAGCGCGATCTTGACCCCGCAGCGCAGCAGCTCCTCGAAATACGCCTCCTGCGCCCAGGCCGCCAGGATCTGGTTGTTGCTCTCCGACAGGATCAGCTGCACATCCACGCCAGACACCGCGGCAATGCGCAAGGCACTGAGCAAGGCTTCGTCGGGGACGAAATACGGTGTCACCAGCACCACCTTGCGCCGCGCCAGATGGATCACCGCGTTGATCGCATCGCGCGCATTCTCGAACGGATACGCCGGCCCGCTGGGCAGCAGCTGCGTGGCGATGTTGGCCTCGCACACCGGTGCGTCCGGCCATACGTCCAGGCGCTGCCCGGTTTCGGTGAACCAGTCGCTGGCGAACACCGCTTCCAGATGATTGACCACCGGCCCGCGCACGCGCGCCACCAGCTCGCGGTTGGGCACCCCGTCGATGAACCCGGCCTCGGCCAGGTTCTGCGAACCGACAAAGCCCACCTGGTTGTCGATCACCGCAATCTTGCGGTGGTTGCGCAGATCCATGCGCCCGCTGCGGCGCCAGCGTAGGCCACCGGGCAACACCGCCAGCACCTCCACCCCGCCAGCCTGCAGCTGCTTGCGGTAATGGCGCAGACCGCGCTTGGCGCCCACCGCATCCAGCAGCACGCGGCAGCGCACGCCGCGCGCACCGGCACGCAGCAGCGCGGCGACCACCGCATCGCCCACCGCATCGTCGAACATCAGGTAATACAGCAGATGCACGCGCTTTTCCGCCATGTCGATCGCGGTGATCAAGGCCTGCAGCGACTGCGTGTAGTCGTCCAGCAAGTCCACCGCATTGCCCAGCGTGGGCATGAAATCGCCCTGGCGTTCGATCAGCGGTACCACCTCGGCGCTGCTGGTGTCCGCCTGCGGGGTCCAGCGCAAGGCATGCAGCGGCAGTTGCTGCTCGCGGATCACCTGCGAGGCAGTGGCCTGGCGTTCCACCCGCACCCGCGATAGCCACGGATGCCCGAACAGCAGATACAGCGGCAGGCCGACCACCGGCACGAAGCCGATCAGCAGCAACCAGCTGCGTGCCGCGCCCGGCGTGGTGCGGGCCGGAATCCACAACAGCGCGGCCAGGCGAATCGCCCAGTCCAGTGCCAACAGCCAGGTCCCTTGCAACCAGTCAGGCAGCATCAGCGATCCGTTCTCAAGAAGGCTCCGATTCTGACCGCCCGGTGCGTGAACGCAACGGGGCGGGCGCGTCGATCGGCGCGCAATAGCGAAACGGCCCGCCCTGCGCATCGGCCGGCTGCACGCGCTCGGCACAGACCTGCCGCAGCGTCTGCACGAATGCCGACTGCGCGCGGGTGGGATGCCAGTCGCTGCGCAGCGTCATGCCGATCTGGCGGCGCAGCTGCGGCCCGGCGCGGCCGATCTCGCACAACAAGCCGGCGCGGCGCTCGAACAGGAACTGGTCGCGCGACATCAGCGTGAGCCAGTCGCCTTCCAGCAACAGCCCCCGGATGGTCAGCTCCGCGCCGCATTCGATGCGCAGCGCCGGCGGCTCGACGCCCTGATCGCGAAACATGCACTCCCAGCGTGCGCGCACCGGCGTGCCGGTGGTGGCGATCACCCAGGGGTACTCCAGCAACTGCGCGAACACGTAGGCGCGCCCGGCCAGCGGGTGCCCGCTGCGCGCCACGATCACCGGCTCGTCGTCGAACAACGGCTCCTGCAGCACATCGCGCACCGGCAACGGCTCGCGCAGCGCACCGATCAGCAAGTCCAGCCCGCCCTCGCGCAGATGCGCCAGCAATTCGTCATACGGGCCTTCGACCACGTTGACGCTGGCACCGGGATGCGCGCGCACAAACCGCGCCAGTACCTGCGGCAGCAGGATCGCCCGCGCCAGCGGCATCACTCCCAGTGCGATCCGGCCGGCGTGCTGCGAGCGCAACGCGCTCACTTCGTCCAGGCCGGCACGCAATTCGGCCAGCGCCAGGCGCACCTGCCGCAGCAGCCGCGTGGCCACCGGCGTGGCCTGCATGGTCTTGCCGCGGCGCACCGTCAGCGGCACCTCGATCACATCGGCCAGCGACTGCACCGCGCGGTAGATGGCCGGTTGCGAGACCCCGGCGCGCGCCGCCGCCAGCGAATAACTCCCGGCCACATCCACCGCGACCAGCGCCTGCAGTTGCCCCAGCGAGACCCGTCGCTCCAGGCCGGGCCGGGCCGGCAACCGCAACGCCCGCCGCGCCACCCGGGTGCCGCGACCCAGTTGCTCCAACGCCCGCGCGACGCGCGGCACCAGCAACTGCGTGGCCTCGGTGGCGACCATGCCGCCCGGATGCCGCTCGAACAGGCGCACGCCGAGCTGCTGTTCCAGCCGCGCCACCGCCTGGGTCAATGCCGGTTGCGACAGATTCACCTGCGGCGCGGCCGCGCTGATGCTGCCCAGCCGGTGCACCACCACCAGGGCGTAAAGATGGCGAAGGTTCGGCTCGGGAGTCGGCGGCATGCTCTAACTATAAGCAAAACCAATATGCATACCTCAAATGAATCTTGAGCCAGCAGGCGCTCGCCGCACAGACTCGGTGCACGCCTAACGAGGATGGATGGATGAGCCAGGTCGTCACCCGGATCGCGCGCACCCCGTTGGCCGTCGTCGACGGGCTTGCGCAGGCCGGCGTAGCCACCGTGCACGAGGCGCAGGGGCGCAGCGGCCTGCTGCACCATCGCCTGCGCCCGATCTATGCCGGCTGCCGCATCGCCGGCACCGCCGTCACCGTGTCGATCCCGCCCGGCGACAACTGGATGATGCATGTGGCCATCGAGCAACTGCATCCCGGCGATGTGCTGGTGGTCGCCCCGACCAGCGCCTGCTGCGATGGCTATTTCGGCGACCTGCTCGCCACCTCGGCGCAGGCGCGCGGCTGCCGCGGGCTGATCATCGATGCCGGGGTACGCGATGTGCGCGACCTCACGGCGATGCAGTTCCCGGCCTGGAGCCGCGCCATCTGCGCGCAGGGCACCATCAAGGAGACGCTGGGCTCGGTCAACGTGCCGCTGGTCTGCGCCGATGCGCTGGTGCAGCCGGGCGATGTGGTGGTGGCCGACGACGACGGCGTGTGCGTGGTGCCGCGCGCCAGCGCCGACGCGGTGCTGGCCGAAGCGCAGGCACGCGAAGCGCGCGAACTGCGCAAACGCGAGCGCCTGGCACGCGGCGAACTGGGCCTGGACATCTACGCGATGCGCGAGCGGCTGGCGGCCAAGGGCCTGCGCTATGTCTGAGCACGTCCGCGCGATGTGGATGCGCGGCGGCACCTCCAAGGGCGGCTTTTTCCTGGCCGACGAGTTGCCGAGCAAACGCGCCGCACGCGATGCCTTCCTGCTGCGCGCCTACGGCTCGCCGGATGTCCGCCAGATCGACGGCATGGGCGGCGCCGACCCGCTGACCTCCAAGGTCGCGATCGTGTCGCGCTCGGCACGCGCCGATGCCGACGTGGACTATCTGTTCCTGCAGGTGTCGGTGGACCAGGCACAGGTCAGCGACGCGCAGAACTGCGGCAACATGCTGGCCGGCGTTGCGCCGTTCGCACTGGAACGTGGCCTGCTGCCGGCACGCGATGGCGAAACCGAGGTGCGCATCTTCATGCGCAACACCGGCACGCTGGCCACCGCCAGCGTGCAGACGCCCGGTGGCCAGGTACGCTACGACGGCGACGCCCGCATCGACGGCGTGCCCGGCACCGCTGCGCCGATTGCGCTGGCATTTGCCGACATCGCCGGCTCCTCGTGTGGCGCCTTGCTGCCGACCGGCAACAGGGTCGACACCTTGGAGGGCGTGGAGGTCACGCTGATCGACAACGGCATGCCCTGTGTGGTGCTGCGCGCCAGCGATCTGGGCATCAGCGGTTACGAAGACCGCAACACTCTCGATGCAGATGCGGCACTGAAAACCCGCCTGGAATCGCTTCGTTTGCGGGCCGGCCCGTTGATGCAGCTAGGCGATGTTGCCGACGCCACCGTGCCCAAGATGATGCTGGTCGCCGCACCGCGCCATGGCGGCGCGATCAGCGTGCGCTCGTTCATTCCGCACCGCTGCCACGCCTCGGTCGGCGTGCTCGGCGCCGTCACCGTGGCCACTGCCTGCCTGCTGCCCGGCTCGCCCGCGCATGCTCTGGCGCAGCTGCCTGGCGGCACCACCCAGCAGCTGGAGGTCGAGCATCCCAGCGGCGCGAGCAGTTGCGTGATCACGGTCGATTCGCACGGCGAGGTGGTGCGCACCGCCGTGCTGCGCACTGCACGCAAGCTGTTCGATGGGCAGTTGTATGGCTGAGCGGATGGATGCGCCACCACGCTGGATCGATCGCCATCGGCCATGCCCGGCCCACGACCTGCGCCTGCCGCGCGGCGTGGCCGATACTGCGTGCCGCAGCGACGTGCGCGTGAGCATCCATGCGTAAGTCGCAACCTATGTGGGCACCTGCAGGTTCCGGGCACCGGGTGGGTCCGCCTTCCGCGTACGTGGTCGTTTGCTCACCGATCCCGCCACCTCAACAAGACCCTTGCCATGATCATCGACTGCCACGGCCACTACACCACCGCGCCCGCAGCGCACGATGCCTTCCGCAAGGCGCAGATCGCGCAGTACGACGACCCGAGCCTGCCCGCGCCGGTGTATCCGTCCATCTCCGACGACGCATTGCGCGAAAGCATCGAACAGCACCAGCTGCGCCTGTTGCGCGAGCGCGGTGCCGACATGACGATCTTTTCGCCACGCGCCAGCACCATGGCGCACCACATCGGCAACGAAGCGGTCAGCCAGGTGTGGACGCGTCACTGCAACGACCTGATCGCGCGCGTGGTGCAGCTGTATCCGCAGACCTTCATCGGCGTGTGTCAGTTGCCGCAGTCGCCGGGCGTGCCGATCGCCCAGTCGATCGCCGAGCTGGAACGTTGCGTCACCGAACTCGGATTTGTCGGCTGCAATCTCAATCCCGACCCATCCGGCGGCCACTGGAACGGCATGCCATTGACCGATCGCGCCTGGTATCCGTTCTTCGAAAAGATGGTCGAGCTCGACGTGCCGGCGATGGTGCATGTGTCGGGCAGCTGCAACGCCAACTTCCACGCCACCGGCGCGCATTATCTCAATGCCGATACCGCCGCGTTCATGCAGTTTCTCCAAGGCGATCTGTTCGCTGATTTCCCGGACTTGCGCTTCATCATCCCGCACGGCGGCGGCGCGGTGCCGTATCACTGGGGTCGCTTTCGCGGCCTGGCCGACATGCTCGGCAAGCCGCCGCTGTCCACGCATGTGATGCGCAATGTGTTCTTCGACACCTGCGTGTATCACCAGCCCGGCATTGATCTGCTGTTCGAGGTCATCGACATCGACAACATCCTGTTCGGCTCGGAGATGGTCGGTGCGGTGCGCGGCATCGACCCGCAGACCGGCCAGTATTTCGACGACACCAAGCGCTACATCGATGCCTTGGCGATTTCCGACGCCGACAAGCGCAAGGTATTCGAAGGCAATGCGCGACGGGTGTATCCACGCCTGGATGCGCAATTGCGTGCGCGCGGGCTGTAACTCTTTCTTACCTGCCGGAGAAGGTGCCCCGCCGGGGCGGATGAGTGGCGCCTCGCAGAGCGGTCACCGTCTGCGATGTCAAACGCGTCGCCACGCGCCTTCAGAAGTGAAACGCCGGCTGCTTCGCCTCGAACTGCCAACGACTAACGGTGCGTGCAATCGGAAAAACGACGTCTCGCTTGCAAGTGGCTTCGCCCCGTACCCTCACCCCAACCCCTCTCCCAAAGGGAAGGGGGAGTGCACGCCGACCATTGTTGCGATTACCCCCAGCAACACTCCCCAAACGCAAACACCCGCCTTGCGGCGGGTGTTTGGCTGGATGCAGATCGGGTAATCGGTGGATTACTTGATCTTGCCTTCCTTGTACATCACGTGCTTACGCACGACCGGGTCGTATTTCATCATTTCCATCTTCCCCGGAGTGTTCTTCTTGTTCTTGTCCGTGGTGTAGAAGTGGCCGGTAGCGGCCGAGGAAATCATACGAATCTTGTCACGCTTGCCTTTTGCCATGACTGCTTACTCCTCAGACCTTTTCGCCGCGCGCACGCAGCTCTTTCAGAACGGCATCAATCCCGTTCTTGTCGATGGTGCGCAATGCATGCGCGGAGACACGGAGCTTCACCCAACGGTTCTCGCTGGCGACCCAGAAGCGGCGCTCATGCAGGTTGGGCAGGAAGCGACGACGGGTTCTGTTGTTTGCGTGGGAGACGTTGTTACCCGTCTGCACACGCTTGCCGGACACTTGGCATACGCGGGACATTACGCACCTCGATAAATGAATTGCCACCCATAGCCTGGGGAGCGGCGGCCCCGACAGCGTCAAGCTGCCACGCAACGTTGGGAATCAAGTACTTACGCTGGGAACAAGCCGGCAACCCCATCGCGCTGGGTGCCGCCATCCGGAGCGATCCGGGCACAGCGAGCCGCGCATTATGCACGGCTTTCCTATGTGCCGCAAGCACTTAGCCCGCACTCCCCGCCCGCTCGCGGTGCAGCCAGCGATACAGCACCGGCAGCACCAGCAGGGTCAGCAAGGTCGACGAAACAATACCGCCGATCACCACCGTGGCCAGCGGGCGCTGCACCTCGGCTCCGGCGCCGACATTGAAGGCCATCGGCACAAAGCCCAATGCGGCCACCAACGCCGTCATCAACACCGGGCGCAGGCGGCTCAATGCGCCTTCGCGCAGCGCCTGCTCCAGCGACATGCCCCCGGCCCGCAGGCTGCGCACGAAGGCGATCATCACCAGGCCGTTGAGCACCGCCACCCCCGACAGCGCGATAAAGCCGACACCGGCGGAGATCGACAACGCCAGGCCGCGCAGCGCCAGCGCCACCACGCCGCCGGTCAGCGCCAGCGGCACGCCGCTGAACACCACCAGCGCGTCGCGCAGCGAACCGAACGACCAGTACAGCAGCGCGAAGATCAGCAGCAAGGTGCCCGGCACCACCCAGGCCAGGCGCTGGCCGGCGGAGATCAGTTGCTCGAAGGTGCCGCCGTAGCCGATCCAGTAGCCGGTGGGCAGCACGACCTCGGCCTGCACACGCTGCTGCACCTCGGCGACGAACCCGCCCAGGTCGCGGTCGCGCACATTGGCGGTGATCACGATGCGGCGCTTGCCGTCTTCGCGATTGATCTGGTTCGGGCCGAGGACGGTTTCAATCCTGGCAACCTCACGCAACGGCACCGTGGTCGGTTCGCCACTGCGCCAGCCGGCCGCGCGGCTGGACTCGTCGACATCGGCGCGCTCGCCATCGCCACGCAGCGGGATCGGCAGATCGGCCAACGCCGTCGGGTCCTGCCGCAGGCCTTCGGGCAGGCGCACCACGATGTCGAACCGGCGGTCGCCTTCGAACAACTGCCCGGCCGCCTGCCCACCCACCGCCGCCGACACCGTGTCCTGCACCACGCCGGGATTGAGCCCGTACCCGGCCAGTGCGGCGCGATCGGGCACCACCGCCAGCATCGGCAGGCCGGTGGCCTGCTCCAGACTCACGTCGGCCGCACCCGGCACCGTGCTGGCGGCTTCCTGCACGCGCTGCCCCAGCTTGACCAGCGTGTCCAGGTCATCGCCGTAGACCTTGATCGCCACATCCGCACGCACGCCGGAAATCAGCTCGTTCATGCGCATCTGGATCGGCTGGGTGAACTCGTAGTTGTTGCCGGGCAGCTGCTTCACCGCTTCCTCGATCTCGGCCACCAACTGCGCCTTGGGTTTGCGCGGGTCCGGCCACCGCGCGCGCGGATGCATGATCAGGAACGTATCGGCCACCGACGGCGGCATCGGATCGGTCGCCACTTCAGCAGTCCCGAGCTTGCCGAACACATGCGCCACCTCCGGAAACTGCTTGATGCGTTTTTCCAGCGTGGACTGCATGGTGATGGCCTGCTCCAGGCTGGTGCCGGGAATGCGCAAGGCGTGCAGCGCGATGTCGCCTTCGTCCAGGTTCGGGATGAACTCGCTGCCCAGGCGCGTGGCCAACACCGCGCACAGCGCCACCGCCACCACCGCACCGACACCGACCCAACGGCCGTGATGCAGCGCGCGATCCAGCAAGGGCGCATACACGCCGCGCGCCCAGCGCATCGCGCGGTTTTCGTGCTCGGCCACCTTGCCGCCGAGCAACAAGGCGATCGCTGCGGGGACAAAAGTGAGCGACAGCAACATCGCACCGGTCAGCGCCAGCACCACGGTGATCGCCATCGGATGGAACATCTTGCCTTCGATGCCGGTGAGTGCGAACACCGGCAGATACACCGCCGTGATGATGCCCAGGCCGAACAGGCTGGGCCGGATCACCTCTGCCGTGGCTTCGGCAGTCAGTTCGAAACGCTCGTCGCGCTCGAGCACCCGACCCAGGCGCAATTGCGCCTGCCCGAAGCGGCGCAGGCAGTTCTCCACGATGATCACCGCGCCATCGACGATCAAACCGAAATCCAGCGCACCCAGACTCATCAGGTTGCCGGACACGCCACCGCGCACCATGCCGGTGAGGGTGAACAACATCGCCAGCGGAATCACCGCCGCGGTGATCAGGGCCGCACGCACATTGCCCAGCAGCAGGAACAGCACCACGATCACCAGCAACGCGCCTTCGATCAGGTTCTTGGCGACGGTGACGATGGTGCGGTCCACCAGCGCGGTGCGGTCGTAGACCGGCACCGCCTGCACGCCGGCCGGCAAACTGGCATTGGCCACTTCCAGCCGCTGCGCGGCGGCCTGCGCCACGGTGCGGCTATTGGCGCCGACCAGCATGAACACCGTGCCGAGCACCACTTCGGTGCCGTCCTGGGTGGCCGCACCGGTACGCAACTCGCGTCCCTCGCCGACCTGCGCCACATCGCGCACCCGGATGGGCACGCCTTGGCGCCGATCCAGCACGATCGCCCCGATCTGCGCGATATCGTCCACCTGCCCCGGCACCCGCACCAGGAACTGCTGGCCGTTGCGTTCGATATAGCCGGCGCCGATGTTGCGGTTGTTCGCCTCCACCGCGCGCGCCACATCGTCCAGCGTGAAACCCAGGGCGACCAGGCGTGCCGGATCCGGGGTGATGTGGATCTGCCGCGCGTAGCCGCCGATGGTATTGACCTCGGTGACGCCGGGCACATTGCGCAACTGCGGGCGCACCACCCAGTCCTGCAGGGTGCGCAGGTCGGTGGCCGTCCACGCACTGCCATCGGGCTTGCGCGCATTCGGTTTGGCTTCGACCGTGTACATGAAGATCTCGCCAAGCCCGGTCGCGATCGGCCCCAGCTGTGGCTCCAACTCGGCCGGCAATTGCGACTTGACCTGCTGCAGCCGCTCGGCCACCTGTTGCCGCGCAAAATACAGGTCCGTGCCATCGGCAAAGACCGCCGTCACTTGCGACAAGCCGTAGCGCGACAACGAGCGCGTGGATTCCAGCCCCGGCAAGCCCGCCAGCACCGTCTCCAGCGGAAACGTCACCCGCTGCTCCGACTCCAACGGCGAGTACCCCGGCGCGGCCGTATTGACCTGCACCTGCACATTGGTGATGTCCGGCGTGGCATCGATCGGCAGGCGCGAAAAACTCCACGCCCCGATCGCAATCAACACCGCCGTCAACGCCAGCATCAACCACCGCTGCGCGATCGCGAACCGAATGATGTTAGTGAGCATGACGCGCACCTCCGCGCACGCTCGGCGCAACGGCGTGCGCAGCCACGTCGATCAGTGCGTGCGTACGCACGCACGACGCCTGTGCAATCGCAGCGTGCTGCCGTCGGCCGGCGGCACTGCAACCAGGATCCCGACCCTCGCCGCTATCGCGATCGACCCCAACACGTCGAACCTTTGCAGTACAGATTCTCACGCTGTTGCAGGCATGATCGCCTGCGCAGTGAGTGCGTGGACGACGTAAAAAACGTTTCACCGAATAATGGACGAGCCGGTCGCAAGCACGCGCTTGCGGTCGAGGCAGACGCAAACCGGAAGCGCAGCGGTCAATGATCATGCGACGCCCCCGACTTCTCGATATCGGCCTTCACCAGATAACTCTGCTCCACCACCACCGCGTCACCCGCGGTCAGACCCGACACCACCTGCACCTGCTGCGCATCGCGCGCGCCCAACTTCACCGGCCGCACCTCGTACACATCCCCCACCCGCACGAACACCACCTCCCAGTCGCGAAACTGCTGCAGGGCCCCCACCGGCACTACCATTGCCGCCGGCTGCTGCGCCACCGTCACCCGCGCCTTCACCGCCGAGCCCGGCCGCCACAAGCCGTCGTCGTTGCGCAACACCGCGCGCGCCACCGTGCTCTGACTTGCGGTGGCCGTGCCCGGCAACACGCGCTCCAATGTGGTCTGCGCCACCACGCCATCGCTGATGCGGGTCACCGTCACCGGTGCGCCGGCAGTGATGTGCCCGGCATCGGCACCGAAGATGTGCAGATCCACCCACAGGCTCGACAGGTCGGCAATCTCGAACAACGCCTGGCCTTCGCTGGCGTTGCTGCCCAGGCTGGCATTGCGGGCGAGCACGGTGCCGCTGATCGGCGCGCTGACCGAATACGTGGTCAGGCTCAGGTTGCTCTCCACCGTGGCCAGCACCTGGCCGGCACGCACCTGGTCGCCGACGTTGACGCGCAGGCTGCGCACCGGCCCGGGGAAGCGTGCGGTGGCCTGCGCCTGCGCACCTTCTGCCGGCGTCAGCAGGCCTTGCACTTCGTGCTGGTCGGCGATACTGCCGGGACCGACCGGCGCGACCCGGATGCCGGCGTCCTGCGCGATTTTCGCCGCGATGGTGGTGCGCCCTTCATAGCTGGGATAGGCCCAGCGATGCGACCTGCCCTGCACGGTGGCGCGTACTTCCACATCGAACGAATGCGGCTCGCCGACCGTGCTGTCTGCCAACAGGCTGCCATCGTCGCGTGCGCGCAATCGATGCACTTCGTTGATACCGCCAAGCCGGGTCAAACGCACTTCGACACTGCCGGCGCTGGGCGGCAAGGGTTTGCCGTCGCGGTACAGCCAGGCACGATACGTCGGTGGCGTGCCGTCTTCGGCAATCGCCAGCTCCACGCTGTCGCCGTCCTGTTCGAGCAGGCGCCCGCCGTGCGTGCCTTTTTCGGCTTCCTCGCCATGTGCGTCGGCGTCGCCCTCGGCACCGGGCGTTGTGTGGTCATGCGATTGTTCGCCGTTGCGGCCGCAGCCACCCAGCAGCAGCGCCAGCAACAGCGGCGCGAGCAGAAAACGTGTCATCGAAGAAAATCCTGGTTGGCGCCGACGCTGTGCGTCGGGCGAACGAACGAAGAAGGTGTGCGCCGGATGCCTTGGATGTGCAGTACGCGCGGTAGGCGCGCGCAGCGCTTGGCGACTGCTGGATGCCGATGCGGTTGCAAGCGCCGAGGCCGGTACCGACGCAGCAGATCCAGGCGGATGCAGGCAGGCAGGGCGAAAACGCGCAGCGGAGGTAGCGCTCATGGCCCCACCCGCGCAGTGCTGTCGGCCACGAACGGCTGCCCGGTCAGGCGCTGGATTTCGATCAATGCGGTCTGCGCTTCCAATGCGGCGGCCAGTTGCTGCTGGCGTGCATCGCTGCGCTGTGCCTGCAGCTGTGCCCAGTCCAGATAACTGGTGGCGCCGGCGCGGTACGCGCGCTCGGCGGCGGCATCGGCGCGCGCAAGTGCGGGCAGCACATCGCTGCGCATGCGCGCCACTTCCAGCTGCGCGGCGCGGTAGCGGCCATGCGCGTCGGCCAGTGTCGCGTAGAGCGCCAGTGCCTGCGATTGGCGTTCGATCTCCAGCAACGACAGCTCCGCTTCGGCGGCGCGGATCTCCGGTTGCGCACGCGCGGCGCTGCCCAGCGCCAGCGAAACGCTGCCCAGCAGTGCGGTGGCGTCGTTGGCTTCGAGCCGGCGCACGCCCACCTGCCAGTCCAGGTCCGGGTGCGCCTGGCTGCGTGCCAGGCGCACCCGCGCCTCGCGCACGCGCTGCTCACCGTTCAAGCGCGCCAGTTCGGGGGTGGCATCGAGCAGCTGCGCCAGCACCTCGAACTCGGGAACCGCCGGCAGCTGCAATGGGTCGCCGGTGACATCGCCGAAGTCCGGCGTGCGCTGCCCCCACAACACCGCCAGCTGGCGGCGCGCGGCCAGCAGTTCCTGCTGCGCGCGATCGCGCTCCAGTTCCGCGCGCGCCTGTAGGGCCTGGGCGGTCAGCAGCACCGATTCGGGCGATGCGCCGGCCTGCAGACGCTGGCGCGCGGCACTGACGGTGCGTTGGCGCTGGGCCAGGATTTCCAAGGCGGCCGCATGCCGTTGCGCGGCCATGCCGATGGCCAGATAGCGCCGGGCGACTTCGGCCAGCACGTCCAGCCGCGCCAGCGCCCGCTGCGGGGCGAGTGCGTCGATGCGTGCCTGGGCCAGGGTGCGGCGCGCGTCCAGCTTGCCGCCCCGTTCCAGCACGCCGGCCAGGGTGACGGTGAGTTCGGCTTGGTCCAGCGCGCGGGTCGGGCCGCTGCCGAACACGTTTTCCAGTTCGGCGCCGATGCGCAACGGCGGACGCAGCGCGTCGCGCTCGGCGTCGGCGGTGAGGACCGCGCGCTGACCATCGGCCAGGCGCAGGTCGGGGTGCTGCCGGGCAACGCGCGCGATGGCGTCGTCCAGGGTCAGCACGGGCTTGGGCGGTACGTCCTGCGCCATGGCGCACGGCACGACCGCGAAGACGGCAAGTGCCGTCAGTCGCAACCACATGAGGGTGTCTCCGGAATCGGGATCGATGGACAGGCCGGCAGCCGCCGGCGATGCATCAGGCCGCGATCGGGGGACGCAATCCGGTCTCGCTCAGGTGCGAGCGGTAGTACGCGAGCACGGCCACGGGCTGGGCCTGCGTGTGCGTGGACAACGGCAGCCAGGCCAGCGCCGGCAAGACGGCCGGATTCTGGCCGTGGCAGTAGCCGCTATGCATCAGGGCGTGCATCAGGCCGGCCCCATCG
This sequence comes from Xanthomonas sp. WHRI 8393, assembly GCF_040203315.1. NCBI lineage: Bacteria > Pseudomonadati > Pseudomonadota > Gammaproteobacteria > Lysobacterales > Lysobacteraceae > Xanthomonas > Xanthomonas sp. WHRI 8393. Next base: position 61,303 of record NZ_JBEGGL010000008.1, read on the forward strand.
CGCTCGCCGGCATCGCCTTCGTCGGCGCCGTCATGGCCGTGCGGCGCGGTGTCTTCCAGATGCATCTGGTCGTGCGCCAGCGCATGCACATCGCCCAGCGCGCAGGCCACCGGTGCGACCAGTACGCCCATGGCCAGCACCGCCAGCGCCATCAGGCGCAGCAAGGGGTGCAACAGGCGGGCACGACGCAGCAGCATGGGCGCAGCCTATCGGGGCCAGGGCAGTTACACAATCGCATGCCTGCCGCGCAGCATCGTAGGAGCGGACCTGGCCGCGACGCCGTCCTGGTCAGCGCGATGGCACTCCGCCTACATGCTGGTTGGTCGCAGACAGCGCCCGGGAGGGCGAGAAGCTGCCGACGATTACCTGAAACTGGGATCGAGGCCAGGACGGGGCCGGGGTCGGGGACGGCGTCGCGGCCGGGTCCGCTCTTACGTGGAGCGGACCGTTTGGCCAGCGCCATCAGGCGCAACAGGCGGGTGCGACGCAGCAGCACGGGCGGTTGTGGAGCGGACCTGGCCGCGACGCCGTCCTGGTCAGCTCGATGGCACTCCGCCTACATGCTGGTTGATCGCAGACAGCGCCCGGGAGGGCGAGAAGCTGCCGACGATTACCTGGACCTGGGATCGAGGCCATGACGGCACCGGGGTCGGCGTCGGCGTCGCGGCCGGGTCCGCTCCTACGTGGAGCGGACCGTTTGGCCAGCGCCATCAGGCGCAACAGGCGGGCGCGACGCAGCAACACGGGCGGTCGTAGGAGCGGACCTGGCCGCGACGCCGTCCTGGTCAGCGCGATGGCACTCCGCCTACATGCTGGTTGATTGCAGACAGCGCCCGGGAGGGCGAGAAGCTGCCGACGATTACCTGGAACTGGGATCGAGGCCAGGACGGCACCGGGGCCGGGGACGGCGTCGCGGCCGGGTCCGCTCCTACGTGGAGCGGACCGGTGGCCAGGGTCAGGGCGCGGCGGCGCTGGGCTTGGACGTTGCCGGGCGCGCCTTGCTCTCGGCGATGAAGGCGCGCACCTGCTGCTCCAACACCGGCAAGGTGACCGAACCCTGCTTCAGCACCGCGTCGTGGAAGGCCTTGATGTCGAAGCGGTCGCCCAGTTCCTGTTCGGCCTCGGCACGCAGCTTGACGATGCTGATCTCGCCCAGCTTGTAGCTCAGCGCCTGGCCGGGCCAGGAGATGTAGCGGTCCACCTCGGTGGTGACCTCGTGCTCGCTCAGCGCGGTGCGCTCGCGCAGGTAGGCCAGCGCCTGTTCGCGGCTCCAGCCGTCGTGGTGCACGCCGGTGTCGATCACCAGCCGGCAGGCACGCCACATTTCGTAGGTGAGCCGGCCGAATTCCTCGTATGGGGTCTCGTAGATGCCCATCTCCTGGCCGAGCTTTTCGGTATACAGCGCCCAGCCTTCGCCGTAGGCGGAGATGTAGTTTTCGCGGCGGAACGCCGGCTGGTCGCCCTGCTCCAGCGCCAGCGAGCCCTGCAGCGAATGCCCGGGCGAGGACTCGTGCAGGGTCAGCGCCGGCAGGTTGTACAACGGCCGCGACGGCAGGTTGTAGGTGTTGACCCAGTAGGTGGTGGCGCCGCCGCGGCCGGCGGTCCAGAACGGGGCGATATCGTCCGGCACCGGCTTGATGGTGAAGCGCCCGCGCGGCAGCGTGCCGATGAACCTGCCGACCTGCCCGTCCACCCGCTTGGAAATCCACGCAGCGCGATCGAGCAGTTCCTGCGGAGTCTTGGCATAGAACTGCGGGTCGGTGCGCAGGAAGCTCAGGAACTGCGCGAAGCTGCCCTTGAAACCGACCTGTTTGATGATCGCGTCCATCTGCGCCTGGATGCGCGCCACCTCGTCCAGGCCGATCTTGTGGATCTGCTCCGGGGTCAGGTCCAGCGTGGTGTATTCGCGGATCTGCTGGCGATAGAACGCCTTGCCGTCGGGCAGCGCTTCGGCCGCCAGCGTGGTGCGCGCCTTGGGCATGTACTCGTCGCGGAAAAAGCTCAGCAGCTTGCTGTAGGCCGGCAGCACTGCATTGCTCAGCGCGGCCTTGGCCTGTTCGCGCAACTGCGCCTGTTCGGCGGCGGGGATCTGCGCCGGCAGCTGCTTGAACGGCGCGTAGAAGCTGGACGCGGTCGGGTCTTTGACATCGGCCACGGTGGCGATGGAAACGTCGCGGCCATCCAGCACCGCGCGCGGCACGCTGAACCCGCGCGCCAGGCCGGCGCGCATGTTGGCGGTCTGCTGCTCGAAGTAGCGCGGCACATCGTTGAGGCGCGCGATGTAGGCGCGGTACTCGGCAGCGGTCTTCATCGGCCGCTGCGCCATGAAGCCGAGGTTGGACCAGAACGAGCTGTCCGAATTGAACGGCATCTCGTACAGGCGCAGGCGCACCTCGGCGGCGAGGTTTTCCACCTGCGGGCGGTAGATGGCGTAGTTGACCTGGTTGGCGGGCGAGAGCTGTTTCGGGTCGATGCCGTCGAGCTGCTCGAGCACGCCGTCCCATACCGCCAGGCGCGCCTGCTGCGCGGCCGGGCCGACATCGGGTAGATGGGTGTTGTCGCCGGTGGTGTCGCTGTCTTCGTCGGCCTGGCCGGTCTCGGCCTGGCGCCAGTTCCACTCTTTTTCGTAGATGGCGCGGAAGCGCGCATCGGCGGGGCGCTCGGCGGTCAGCGTGGCGGGCGCCGCTGGTGCCGGTGCGGCGGCCTGCACCGAGGTGGCGGCGAAGCTTGCGCCCAGCAGGGCGAGCGAAAGAGCGGCGGCGAGAGGAGATGTCACGTGCGGGCGGCCTGCGTTCGGATCGAACGTTCGATCATGGCAGCCCGGGCCGCAGCTGCCATGGGCCGGAAGTCCCAGCGCGGGGATTGGGGGTTGGGGAGTGGGGAGTGAATGCGCGCGACCGGACAGGCCGGCCGCTTCAGCCTGCCTTGCGCACCACCACCAGATGCCGCTCGCCGTCCAGGCCCGGCACCTGCAGCGGATGCACCTCGCCCACCGTCCAGCCAGCGGGCAGTGCGGCGATCTCGTCGTGCGGGTAGACGCCCTTCATCGCCAGCAGGCTGCCGCCCGGGCGCAGCAGGTGGCCGCCGACGTCAATGATGCCGGCCAGCGTGTCCAGCGCCCGCGCGGTGAGATGGTCGTAGGCGGCCGGCTCGTCCAGCGCCTCGGCGCGCGACTCGGCCACGCGTGCGTTGCCCAGCGCCAGCTGGCGCAGCGCCTCGCGCATGAAGCGGGCCTTCTTGCCGTTGCTTTCCACCAAGGTCACCTGCAGCTGCGGGCGGGTGATTGCCAGCGGGATGCCGGGCAGGCCGGGGCCGGTGCCCAGATCGGCCAGCGTGCCGCTGGCGATGTAGGGCTGCATGGCCAGCGAATCGAGCAGATGGCGGGTGACCATCTCGCGCGGGTCGCGCACGGCGGTGAGGTTGTAGGTCTTGTTCCAACGCACCAGCAGCGTCAGATAGCGCAACAACGGCGCGGCGAAGGCCGCATCCAGGGATTGGGCCTGCAGGCCGTTGGCCAGCGCAGCGGCTACATCGGGGGGAAGTGCGGCATCGTTCATGCCGCGATTATCGCAGCTGGCTGGCGTGCAGGTGCGTGCCGCGCAGGTTGGCGATGCGTGGCGCGTGAGCGCGTGGGCCGCAAGCCGACGTACGTGAACTTGCCCAGCACAAGGTCCCGGCCTGCGGTGCCGCAATGCCTGCCACCCACCACAGCCGCCGCTGCACCGGCGTGCGGGCATCGCTGTGGGCAGGGTCACCCGCCGCGGTGGCACACCCGTATCCATGTCCACCATCCGCAGTCGATGACGCAGGCAAGCCTGCGCCGACAGCGACACCACTGCCGCTGCCATTGAACGGACATGCGCCCGTCGCACTATGGTCGCGTTCGCCAGATCGCCTGTATGCCCATGTCTTTGATCGACCCGTCTTCCGCATCGCCCCTGCCTGGCCCCGGCAACACAGCTGCCGCCGTGGATCACAGCCGGCGCCGTCTTCTCGTCGCCGGTGCCGGGCTGGCGGCCGCCGGGCTGCTCAGCCCGTTCGCACGTGCCAGCGGCAGCCCGGACCCGTTTACCCTGGGCGTGGCCGCGGGCGACCCGCTGGCCGACGGCTTTGTCATCTGGACCCGGCTGGCGCCACGCCCGCTGGAGCCGGATGGACGCGGCGGGCTGACCGCCCCGGTGCAGGTGCGCTGGCAGGTGGCCAGCGACCCGGGCATGCGCCACATCGTGCGCCAGGGTCAGACCGTCGCCAGCCCGGCCTGGGGCCATGCGGTACATGTGGAGGTCGCCGGCCTGGCCGCCGATCGCCCGTACTGGTACTGCTTCCAGGCGCTGGGCGCGCGTAGCGCCATCGGCAGCGCACGCACCTTGCCGGCGCCGCACCAGTTGCCGGATGCCGCACGGCTGGGCTTTGTGTCCTGCTCGCACTGGGAGCTGGGCTATTTCAGCGCCTACCGCCACCTGGCCGCCGAACAGCCGGACCTGGTGTTCTTCCTCGGCGATTACATCTACGAATACAGCAACCACGGCGAGGCAGCGAACAAGATCGTGCGCCCGCATGGCAGCGGCGAGTGCCTGGATCTGGCCGGCTACCGCAACCGCTATGCGCTGTACCGCACCGACCCCGACCTGCAGGCGCTGCACGCCAGCAGCGCCTGCGTGGCGACCTGGGACGACCACGAGGTGCAGAACGATTACGCCAACCGCTGGTCGCAGGACCCGTCGATTGCGGTCGACACCTTCCTGGCCCGGCGCGCGGCCGCCTACCGCGCCTTCTACGAACACTTCCCGCTGCGCGCACGCAATCGCCCGCATGGCGCCGACATGCGCATCTACCGCTCGCTGGACTACGGCCAGCTGGCGCGCTTCTATGTGCTCGACGGACGCCAGTACCGCAGCGAACAACCCTGCCCGCAGGCCAACGGCTGGCGCGGCGGACATGTGGTGGACGACAGTTGCCACGAACGCACCGACCCACGCCGCAGCATGCTCGGCTGGGAACAGGAGCACTGGCTGCATGGCGCCTTCGCACAGTCGGCCGCGCGCTGGAACGTGATCGCGCAGGATCTGCTGGTGGCACCGATGCAGCAGCACGGCCGCGACGGCGTGTTCGGACACTGGACCGACGGCTGGGACGGCTACCCGGCCACGCGCACGCGCATGCTCGATGCAATTACCAAGACCCGGCTGCGCAACCCGGTGTTCTGGGGCGGCGACATCCATTCGTACTGGGTCACCGATCTGAAGGCCGATCCGGCCAACCCCGACTCGCCGACGCTGGCCACCGAATTCGTCGGCACCTCGGTCACCTCCGACGGCCAGAGCAACGCCGAGCTGCAACAGACCATGGCGCTCAATCCACACGTGCACTACGCCGAAGGCGAAACCCGCGGCTATGTCTCGGTGACGCTGACGCCGGGCCGGATGGACACGCGCCTGCAAGGCATCTCCGACCGCCGCGACCGCGATGCCACCGTCTCGACGTTGAAGCGCTTTGTGGTCGAAGACGGCAAGGCCGGTGCGGTAGAGGCGTGAGCCTGCGCTGCGCTGCCGCGGGTGGTGGCGACCTCCTGCCTCACCATCCACCACAACTTGCCTTTGCCGATCTCCACGACTGTCGCAGCACGCGTGAACCGCCTTGCCACGACCTTGCCGCGCAGAGCTTGCGATGCGTGCTGCACAACGCGGTGACTGCATCCATCCCCACAGGCCGGGCGCGTCGTGCAGCGCGATGGACACGCGCCGGTAAGACGGCGGCGCTATATCTGGGCGCCGCTGCCAGACGTTCGAGGATCCCATGACCGCCTCCGATCCCGCCCGCCGCCGCGTGTTGCAAGGGTTGGGTGCCGGCTTGTTGCTGCCGGCCACTGCCGGTTGGTCCACGCGTAGTCTGGCTGCGCCGTCCGGGCGGCCGCTGATCACCGATGGGGTGCAGAGCGGCGATGTCGTGGATGGCCGGGCGTTGCTGTGGAGCCGCTGCGATCGGCCGGCGCGGCTGCGGGTGGAATGGGATACGCGCCCGAGCCTGCGTCAGGCGCGTCGCGTGGATGGGCCGGTGGCTTCGCCAGCGCACGATTTCACTGCGCGGGTGGATCTGGGTGCATTGCCGCGCGATCAGGACATCTTCTACCGGGTGCGCTTCGAAGATGCCGACAACGGTGTCTTGAGCGCACCGGTGCACGGCCATCTGCGCAGTGCGCCGCAGGCGCGTGGCGATGTGCGCTTTGTCTGGAGTGGCGACACCGTCGGCCAGGGCTTCGGCATCAATCCGGACATCGGCGGCATGCGCATCTACAGCGCGATGCGCGAGCGCAACCCGGATTTCTTCCTGCACAGCGGCGACACCATCTATGCCGACGGCCCGATCCCGGCCGAGCTGATCGTGGAAGAAGGCAGGCGCTGGCGCAACCTCACCACCGCGGCCAAGAGCAAGGTGGCCGAAACGCTGGACGAATTCCGCGGCAACTACCGCTACAACCTGCTCGATGAGCATGTGCGCCGCTTCAATGCCGAGGTGGCGCAGGTCTGGCAATGGGACGACCACGAAACCACCAACAACTGGTCGCCCGGCAAGCAGCTGGACGAGCGCTATCAGGTGCGCGATATCGGGGTGCTGGCCGGTCGTGCACGTCAGGCATTTCTGGAATACGCACCGCTGCGCGGCGTGCATGCCGATGGCAACGGGCGCATCTACCGCAAGATCAGTTATGGCCCGCTGCTGGATGTATTCGTGCTGGACATGCGCAGCTATCGCGGCGCCAACAGCGACAACCTGCAGCCGCAACCGGGCGCGGACGCGGCCTTTCTGGGCCCGCAGCAACTGGCCTGGCTGCAGCACGAACTGGCCGGCTCGCGCGCGCAATGGAAGGTGATTGCCGCCGACATGCCGATCGGCCTGCAGGTGCCCGATGGGCAGGACGCCGCAGGCCGCGCGCGCTGGGAGGCGATCGCCAACGGCGATCCGGATGTGCCGCGCGGGCGTGAACAGGAGATCGCCACGCTGCTGCGTTTCATCAGCACAGCGCGCATTCGCAACACGCTGTGGCTGACTGCCGATGTGCATTATTGCGCGGCGCATTACTACCACCCGGATCGGGCGGCGTTTCAGCAATTCGAGCCGTTCTGGGAGTTCGTGGCCGGCCCGCTCAATGCCGGCAGCTTCGGCCCGAATGCACTCGATGCCACCTTCGGCCCGACGGTGATCTTCCAGAAAGCACCGCCGGCGCCCAACCTGTCGCCGCTGGCAGGATTTCAGTTCTTTGGCGAAGTGGAGATCGATGCACGCACCGGCGTGCTGACGGTGACCTTGCGCAATCTGGATGGGGAGGCGCAGTTCCGTCAGCCGATTTTGCCGCACGCTGCGACGCGGCCGGAACATGCCTGAGACGTCGGTCGGACCAGCAACGCAAGCATCCATGTCCGGCACGTGCTGCATCACGGTCCAGGACGCAACGCTCACCGCGCTGCAGCCACGCAGTGAAGCGATCGCCGCGCCTATTCGGCCGGCAACGGGTAGAACGCCAGCGCAGCGCGGCAATCCGGTGCGGCCCACCATTCGTGCAACTGCCATTGCGTGGCCTGGCCGAGCGCGGGGTCGCACCACTGCAACTGCAATGCGCCGTCGGGTGCCACTGCGTAGGCAAGCCGATGCAGGCCAAACGACAGGCCATGCCCGTACGCCTTGAGCAGCGCTTCCTTGGCGCACCACAGGCGGAAAAACAGCGCCTGTTGCGCGTCCGGCTGCAGTCCGGCCAGCACTGCGATTTCGTCGGCATGGAAGAATCGTTGCGCGATTTCCAGCAGACGTGGGCGCGCGCGGATGCGCTCCAGATCCACGCCCAGCCGCACGCCCTGCCCCAGGCCGACCAGCAGGTAGTCGCCGCTATGGCTCCAGCCGGTGTCCCGGTCGGGCAAGGCCGGCTGCAGCGACGGCCGCCCACGCTCGTCGCGCCGCAGCGGCACCTGGGCCGGTTCCAGCGCCAAAGCCTGGCCCAGCAACTCGCGCGCCTGCGGTTCGCCACGCTCGCCATGCCGGTGCGGACGCAGCCACAGCTGCACCGGGCCGATATGCCAGCTTGCGTGCGCTGTCACGCTGCGTGCACCAAGCACAACAGCCGCATGCGCGTGCGACCGCGCTCGACAGTCACTTCACGCCGGCCTGCGTTGAATGGCGCCCATGCACTACTTCCGGTGCAATCGCATGAGGAGTTCGGCAACATGGGCATCATCATCTGGTTGATCGTCGGCGGCATCGTGGGTTGGCTGGCCAGCATCATCATGCGTCGCGATGCACAGCAGGGCATCATTCTCAATATCGTGGTCGGCATCGTCGGCGCGCTGATCGCCGGGTTCCTGTTCGGTGGCGGCATCAATCAGGCGATCACGCTGTGGACCTTCGTGTGGTCGCTGGTGGGTGCGGTGATCCTGCTGGCAATCGTCAATCTGTTCACCCGTGGCCGCGTGCGCTAAGCACGCATCCACTGATGGAACATTCAACGCCCGGGCCTGCCCGGGCGTTGTCGTTTCAGCCATCGGCCGGAGCACGATCCAACGGATGGTGCACCCCATCTTCCACCGGCACGGCGATGTTCAATGCATAGGGATTGACGCCTTCCAGGCAACCGACGTTGTAGCCGTACTCGTTGGGATTGGAGCGCCGCCGATGATGCGTGTAGATGCCGCACACACCGCAGAAATAATGCGCCGCCACGTGCGTGTTGAACTGATACAGCCGCAGCACGTCCTCGCCCTGCCGCACGTGCAGGCCATCCAGCGTCACCGAGGCGACGATGGCGCCCCGGCGGCGGCACATCGAGCAGTCGCAACGACGTGGATCGAGCAGGCCGTGCGGCAGATCCAGATCGATCTGCACCGCGCCGCAGTGGCAACTCAGCCGATGCACCGGGCTGATCGTGACCTCGCCAACCTTGTATGTGCTACGCCGCAGATGCCGCTCGCTCATGCGCCCGCCTCGGCCAGGCGTACCCAGGCCGGTGCGTGGTCGCTGGGGCGCTCCCAGGTGCGCGGTTCGCGATCGATGCCCGCGTCCACCGCGCGTGCGCGCAAGGCCTCCGAGACCAGGGTCAGATCGATGCGCAGGCCCAGATTGCGGCGGAATCCGGCCTGGCGGTAATCCCACCAGCTGAACTGCTCGGCTTGCTCATGATGCAGGCGGAACGCATCGTGCAGGCCCAGCGTCAGCAGTTGTTCCAGCGCGGCGCGCTCGGCGCTGGAGGTGAGGATGTGGTGCTCGTTCCACACTGCCGGATCGTGCACATCGCGCGCATCCGGAGCGATGTTGAAGTCGCCCAGCACCACCAGCTGCGGATACTTGTGCAGCTCCTGCACCAGCCAGTCGTGCACCGCGGCCAGCCAGCGCAGCTTATAGGCGTACTTGTCGGTGCCCACGTCCTGGCCGTTGACCACATACAGGTTGACGATGCGCACGCCATCGACGGTGGCGGCGATCACGCGCTGCTGCACGTCGTCGAAACCGGGGATGCCCATCTGCACGTCCAGCGCCGGCGAGCGCGACAGGATCGCCACGCCGTTGTAGGTCTTCTGCCCGCAGAACACGCTGCGATAGCCGGCAGCGGCCAGCGCCGCATCCGGAAACTTGTGGTCTTCCAGCTTGGTTTCCTGGATGCCGACCACGTCGGGTGCGAACGTGCCCAGCCACTGTTGCAGGTGCGGCAGGCGCACATTGAGCGAGTTGACGTTCCAGGAGGCAATCTTCATGGCGTGGCGCGGACCGTGGTTCAAACCACCAATGGTACCGCGCCGCCGGAGTGTGCTCAGGGGCGTAGGGCGATGCGCACGCCGAGCTGGTTGGCGACAGGGCGTTCCCGCTCGGAATGCCGGTGTGGATGAGACGATTGAGCGCGTGCAGGCGCACCGTCCACGCGCACGGTCAGGGTGCTGGAACCGCAGTCGGCGACCAGCATCCATCGCTTTTTGCGCGCGATCCAGGCCAGCGCGCTGCGCGGTTGGGCGCCTCGTCGTAGTCGGCGCGACTGGCCTCGCGTGGCTGGCGCTTGCCGTCGGCCATCTGCAGCTCGGCGGTGCAGGTCGAGCAGGGGCAGCAGGCCGCGGCCGGGAACACGGACAGGTGCGCAGGCGTGAGGCGGGATGACCGGTGATGACAGAGGCTGGCAGTCCAATAACTTACTGTAAATTAATTATTTTGACCGGACCGGGTAAGCTGGCCCCTCCCCCGCGCCGCCGCTCGCCATGCCGTCCACTGCCGCTGTCGCATTGCCGCCGCATGCGCCGAATTTCCCCGGCCTGAGCCGCAACGAGCGCGACATGCTCGACCGCCTGCGCCTGGCCGGCGTGCTCACCCGCGCCGACCTCAGCCGCGGCACCGGGCTGACCGTGCAGACTGCGGTGCGCCTGATCGAAGGCCTGCAGGCGCGCGGCATGGTCCACATGGGCAGCGGCGTGGCACGTGCCGGCCGCGGCAAGCCGGGGGTGGCGGTGTCGTTGAACCCGGCGCACGGCCACACCTTGGGCGTCTCCATCGCCACCGACGCGCTGAGCCTGGCGCTGGTGGATTTCGCCGGCCAGGTACTGGCGGTCAGCGAGCTGCCGCTGGACGCGCGCAGTGCCGACGCGGTGTTGCTGCAGTTGCAGGCCGGCGACGCAGCGCTGCTGGCAGGCCTGGACCACGCGGTGGGGCCGCGGCTGGGGATCGGGTTGGCGATGAGCGGGTTCTTTACCGGCGAGGACGGGCGCATCAATCCGCCCGAGCCGCTGCGTGCGCTTGGCGAGTTCGCCCTGGCGCCGTGGCTGGCGCAGGCCTGCGCGCAGCCGGTGTGGATGGACAACGACGGCAGCGTGGCCGCCGCCGGCGAAGCGATGCTGGGCGTGGGCCGTCGACATCGCGACTTTGCCTACCTCTATCTCAGCTACGGGTTCGGCGGCGGCCTGGTCATCGACGGCCAGGTCATGCGCGGTGCGCGCGGCAATGCCGGTGAATTCGCCGGCATGCTGCCGGCGCAGAAGCTCGAACGCGCCACGCTGGAACTGCTGCGCGAACTGCTGGCCGACGACGGCGTGGCGTTTGCCGACGTGCGCAGCCTGCTGGCCGCCTACGACCCGACCTGGTCGGCGATCGAGCGCTGGATCGCGCGCAGCGCGCCGGGGGTGTCGTTGATCGTCTCGGCGATCACCGCGGTGTGCGACCCGGAAGCGATCGTGTTCGGCGGCCGCCTGCCGGCCGATCTGGCCCGACGCCTGATCGCCGCCGTGCAGATCGACAACCTGCCGCGTCGCGGTCAGGGCAGGCCGATGCCGCTACTGCTGCCGGCCGAGGCACCGGCCGACGCCTGCGCGATCGGTGCGGCGACGCTGCCGTTGAAGGCGCGCTACTTCCGTTGACTGAAGGTGCCCCGCCCCTGTCGCGGGTGCTGACAGTCTGCGTTGCCGTTGGATGGGCGCTGGTTCGTGCGTCGCAGAACCGGCGTCAATCTGCGGTGGCAGCGCGCCCACGGCAGCAATAGCCGAACAACTCAACCGCCAGCTCACGTGCCTGTTGCTGCTGTTGTTGGGTGAGCGACTCCAGCAATTCGTCTTCTGCCTGCAACGGTGCCGATGGATCCAGCGCGTGGTCCGGCGGTTGGCGCGACGCCAGCCGCCACGCCGCCGCATACACCGGGTCGGGCGCATGCAACAGCGGCGATTCCACCACCTGCGCCAAGGTGTCGATGGCATCGCGATGGCCCGCCAATGCCAGCGCTTCCAACTCGGCCACAATCGCGGCCACCTCCTGTTCGTCGCTCGCCGACAGGTGCGCAGGCATGCCGGCAGGTACGCCGGCCACCGCACGTTGCAGCAACTCGGCCGCACGCTGCGCAAGTAGATAGCGTTGCGCATCGGTATCGCCGTGCGCCGCGGCCGTGCGTAGCAGCGCCTCGATCTGCAGCTGCGTGCCGGCGACGCAGCGACGGCCCTCCAACGGCGGCACCTGTGCACCGCCGTGCGCGATCTGCGCGGCTCGCTCCTCACCCTGTTGACGACAGGCCAGCTGTTGCATGGCGCTGTCGAACAGGCCCTGACCGACGCGCGCCGGCAGCTGCGTCGATGCAACGCCGGCATGCACCGCAGGGTGCGCAGCGACGCTGCTCTGCGGGTGCAACGCAGCAGGCGTGCGCAGGCTCCACATTCCGGCGGCCGACATCGCTACGGCCACGCACATCGCGCCCGCCACCGGCCAGCGCGACCGCCTCCGATGCCATGGCCGCGCGCCAACGTTCAGCGCAGGCGTTGGCATCAACGCAGCGCCGCTTCCAGTGCGGCGCGATCGAACTGCAACGGGTTGTCCTGGCGCAGACGTTCCAGTGCAGCGGTGGCGGCCTGGTCGCGCAATTGCACTTCGATCTGTCCGCGCGCTGTCTCCAGCGTGGCGGGTATGCGCGCATCCACACAGATCAGGTGATATCCCTCCGGCCCGCGGACGGGGGCCGAAACCTGCCCCACGCCCAGCCCCTGCACGGGCGCAGCAAAGACATCGGCCACGTTGCGCAGGAAGATCGATGACAGCTGGCCGCCCTCGGCCGCAGTGCTGCCATCGTCGGATTCGCGCATTGCCAGTTCTTCGAAGGGCGTGCCGGCATCCAGCTGCTGCTTGAGCCGCTGTGCGCGTGCGAGCGCCTGCGCATCGGTCAACGGTGTGCCGCGCCGGGCATCGCCTTGGGGCTGCAGCGCCACGAATAGATGGCTGAGGCGAACCTCGTCGTAATCGTGCGGATGCGCATCGAACTGGGCCTGCACCTGCGTGGCGTCGATAGACGCGGCATCGCGTGCGCGCCGCTGCATTGCCTCGGCAAGAATGGCATCGGTGGCCTGACGGATGTGCGCGGCCACCACCGGGTCGTCTTGCAGGTGCGCCTGGCGGGCCTGGTCAACCAGCAGCAGCCGGTCGGCAAATTCGCGTATGAAACTCGGGTCGGCCGCAACGGCCGGATTGGCGTTCTGCGGCAGGTCGGCCAGGGCCAGCGCGCGATATTCCGGCGCACTGAAGGTCTGGTGTCCAATCTGCAGCACCTTTCCGGAAGCCGGGCCAGTGTGCAGGTGTGCATCGGGTGTGGCGGCCTGCGCCAACGGAGTGGAGCAGGCAAGGCTCAACCAAAGCAGCCTGAAACAATGCGGTGTGGAAAACATGGGCAATCTCCGTCATGGCATGAACCGGCGGCGGCAGTGCCGCCGCCGGGACCGCCGGCCCGCACGGGCCGGCAACAGCTGCTGAGAGCGGCTAACGAAACGTAGCGAGCAGTTGTCAGGTGGGCGTGGGCGACGCGGAGGGACCGGCGTGTACGAGTGGTACATGAGGACTCCGAGCACCGGCCGCGCCCGCCTGGCGGCTGCGCAGTAGTTTTGTCAGTTGCTCTTAGTCGTGCTTGCCGCGCGCGCGCAGGTAGGCGATGGCCGCTTTCGGGTCGTCGCTGGTGATCAGGCCAAAGGCCTCGTCGCGTACGATGAAATCCAGATTGCCGCGATTGTCGGCCGTGTCGCGGCCACCGCCGTAGGAGAAATACAGATCCGACAGCGCGTAGCAGCAGGCGCCGCTGCTTTGATAGAACTTGCCAGCAGACGGGCCATCCGGAATCGCCTGGAAGACGCCCACGCGATACCCACGCTCGCGAATGAAATCGGCATCGCTCTGCAGCAGGCCGCCGAGTTGCTTGACGTTGATCTCCATCGTCTGGTGACCGTTGTTCATCCATGCCGAAATCGTCTGGCGCACATTGATCTTGCCCAGCATGTTGGTGGTAAACACCGGTATGCCGACCATGCCGCTGCCATCTGCACGATAGGCATCGCGACTGGTGTACAGCGTTGCATTGACCTTGGCGGCCACATAGCTGCCCGATGCCGCGCCGAACTGGCTTTCGGCGGCCTTGCGCACTGCGCGTACCGTGGCCGCATCCTTGATGTCGAACACCATCGGCGTACGCAGGTTGTGCTGCTTGTAATAGGCAAACAGCTCATCCACACGCGGTACGTGATAGCCGGTGGTGGTACGACGATCAGGCGTCAGCAGGAACAACTGGCTGACCTGCGACCACGGGGTGACCAGAATCGACGGGTTGACGCCCTGGTTGGTGATCGGGTCGTACTTCACTCCGGGATGTTGCTGCCACACGGTGGTGGTGCGGCCCAGGTTGTAGTCATGCAGCAATACCGGCACGCCATCGCTGGTGAGCTTGACGTCCAGCTCCACGCCATCCATGCACTGGTCGTTGGCGATCTGCAGCGAGCCGCGCGAGTTTTCCGGCATGTCGGCGATGCCGGCGTATTTGCCCCATAAGCCACGGTGCGCCAGCACAACGGTATTGGAGGAGTTGAACAGGATGCGTTGCATCTTGATATCGGAGCTGTCGTTGCATGCGGCCATCGCCAGCTGCGGCAGTGCAGCCAGCAGGGCCAGGGCGCCGAACAGGCGGCAGGCGCGGGCCAGCGGATGTGGAGCGAGGAGGATAGGCATGGTCTCAGTGTCCCGGTTCGTAGGTACAGGAAGGGCAAGAGGTGGACGAGAGCCGACGGGTCGACGCAATCGGCGGACTCGCTTGCGCACTCGCCAACCGGTCGATACCGGGGGAGAGGCCAAGCCGGGCGTGATCAGCGTTCGGCTTGCGGCCAATTTAGTCACCCTAGATGACTTAATTTCTTCGCTGGTGTTGCGGTTGTTCGCGATCGCGCAGGCATTGCGTGCAAAACGAAGCGGGCAATGCGATCGCATCGATGCCACGCAAGGACGCAGCGCTGTCGTGCATGCGCGCGCAGCGCGTCGGGCGCCTGCGCACCGAGGTCTGATGGGGCGTTGCGCCCGCGTCGTCACGACGCTGGATCGCTGCCGGCACCCGCGCGGTGCGCGCGCTCGACCGATACCCCCCCGCCCTTCGCGTCAGAAGACGATCGTAGGGACGTGGCACAGGCGCTGCCCGCTGCCTGTCTTGGCCAAAACGCAAAACGCCGGCACTAGGCCGGCGTTCTGCGACTGCGCAGTGACTGTACGTCAGTGACCCGACGCACCGCTGGCACCCAGGCCGGTTTCGGCACGGATCTGCTGCGCCTTGAACGCGGCACGTTCGTTGGCGGCCTGCGGGCTGTGATCCAGGATCGAGAACAGCCAGATGCCGACAAAGCCAATGGTCATCGAGAACAGCGCCGGCGAGGTGTACGGGAACGGCGCCGAACCGGCTGCGTTGCCCAGCGTGTCCACCCACACCGACGGCGACAGGATGGTGAGCACCAGCGACGAGACCAGGCCCAGGAAACCGCCGACCACCGCACCGCGGGTGGTGCAGTTCTTCCACAACAACGACAGGATCAGCACCGGGAAGTTGGCCGAGGCTGCGATGGCGAACGCCAGCGACACCATGAAGGCCACGTTCTGCTTCTCGAACACGATGCCCAGCAGCACCGCGATCACGCCCAGCACCAGGGTGGTGGCACGCGAGACCTTCAGCTCAGAACCCGGCGCCGGATTGCCCTTCTTGATCACCGTGGCGTACAGGTCATGCGACACCGCCGAGGCGCCGGACAGGGTCAGGCCTGCGACCACCGCCAGGATGGTGGCGAAGGCTACCGCCGAGATGAAGCCCATGAACACGTTGCCGCCCACTGCATTGCCGACCAGCACTGCCGCCATGTTGGCCGCGCCCTTGCCGCCGTGGATGGTGCCGGTGGCGACATCGGCGAACTGCGGGTTGGTCAGCACCAGCGCGATCGCGCCAAAGCCGATGATGAAGATCAGGATGTAGAAGTAGCCGATCCAGGTGGTGGCCCACAGCACCGACTTGCGCGCCTGCTTGGCATCGGGAACGGTGAAGAAGCGCATCAGGATGTGCGGCAGGCCGGCGGTGCCGAACATCAGCGCCATGCCGAACGAGATCGCCGAGATCGGGTCCTTCACGAAGCCGCCCGGGCCCATGATCGACAGGCCGGCCTTGGCCGCGTCCTCCGGCGATGCGCCGCCATTGGCCGCAATGGCCGTCTTCACCCGCACGCCCTCGGCAAACAGCGCCTCGAAGCTGAAGTTGAAGTGCCACATGATCGCCACCGCCATGAAGGTCACGCCGGTCAGCAGCAGCACCGCCTTAATGATCTGCACCCACGTCGTGGCGGTCATGCCGCCGAACAGCACGTAGACCATCATCAGCACGCCGACCAGGGTCACCGCCACCCAGTAGTCCAGGCCGAACAGCAGCTTGATCAAGGCGCCGGCGCCGACCATCTGAGCGATCAGATAGAACAGCACCACCACCAGCGTGCCCGACGCGGCAAAGCTGCGGATGGCGGTCGGCGCAAAGCGATAGCCGGCCACGTCGGCGAAGGTGTACTTGCCGAGGTTGCGCAGCCGTTCGGCCATCAGGAAGGTCAGGATCGGCCAACCGACCAGAAAACCGATCGCATAGATCAGGCCGTCGTAGCCATTGGCCATTACCGCCGCGGTGATGCCCAGGAACGAGGCCGCCGACATGAAGTCGCCGGCGATCGCCAGGCCGTTCTGGAAGCCGGTGATGCCACCGCCGGCGGTGTAGAAGTCCGAGGCCGACTTGGTCTTGGCCGCCGCCCACTTGGTGATCCACAAGGTGCCCAGCACGAAGAAGCCGAACATGCCGATCGCCACCCAGTTGGTGGGCTGCTTGTCGACCTGGCCCATGTCGCCGCCGGCGGCCAGCGCGATGCCGGCCGGCATCAGCCCGGCCAGGATCAGGAGAAGGCGCGAATACTTGCTCATTTGCGTGCGTCCTCGAGGATCTGCGCGGTCAGCTGGTCGTAGGTGTTGTTGGCGCGGCGCACGTAGATGGCGGTGATGACGATGGTGAACACCATCACCCCGATCGCGATCGGGATGCCGATCGAGGTCACGCCGGCACCGATCGGCTTGGCGAGGAATTCCTTGTCGAAGGCGATCAGGCCGATGTAGCCGTAATAGGCCAGCAACATCAGCACGGTGAGGGTCCAGCCCAGCGCGTTGCGCTGGCGCTTGAGTGCGTGGTACTTCGGATTGGCATCGATCTTGGCGATCAGTGCGTCATTCGAGACGGTCATTGTCTGTCTCCTGGTAGAGCGCGGGTAAAACGACGGTGGCCTTGCCCGTCCCACCGCAGTGGAACGAGCCGCCGGTGGCAGAAACTAGAAGCTGTACTTGGTGGTGAATTGCAGGCGCGAAATGTCGCCGCTGTCGCCGTTCTCGGCTTCGCGACGGCCATACATCAGCTCCGCGCCCACATCGACCTTGGGCAGCGGCGAATAGAACACGTTGGCGCGGATGCTCTGCTGCGATTTGCTCGCAAGCGCGCCGGTATTGGCGATGTCGTGGTCGTAGTTCACCCGCGAATACATGATCGTGCTGCGCAGCTTGGCGTTGTAATCGTGGCGCCAGGCCACCCAGCCGGCGATCGTGCTGACGGTCTGGATATTGCCGTCCATGTCGATCTCCACATCCGAGCCGTTGCCCAGGCCCAGATAGCGCCCCAGGCCCTCGCCGTAGCTGAGCTGGTAGCGCAGATCGTTGTTGGAATTGATGATCCAGCGGCCGCCGCCGGCAATCGCGCCGCCGAAGTCGGTGTCGTTGGTCAGCGCGCTGCGCGTGCGGTACTGGCGCGCGATCGCCGACAGGCCGAACGTGCCCCAGGTGCCCTTCCAGTTGTAGCGCGCGGTCAGGTCCGGCATCGCGCCGTGGTCGGAGGCCAGGATGGTGTTGCCGCCCTGGTAGGGCGTGGTCAGCGTCTCGGGGTTTTCCGCCGACACGCTGAAGGCGCCACGGGTGTAGCGGATCTGGGTCTGACGGCTGAACAGTGCGCCGTCGGTCGGCCCGACGATGTCGGCGGCCTCGGGCAGGATCGTGGAGTCGATGAAGTTGGACCAGGTCTGGCCGGCCAGCCAGTTGTTCCAGCTCACGTAGGCGTGGCGCAGGGTGCCGCCGTACAGATTGTTGACCTGGTTGGCCAGCGCGTTGCCGAAGAAATCCAGTTCGATGAAGCCGGTGATCTTGTCGCCGTTTTCGGTGACGGTGTCCACGCCCAGGTTGAAGCGCGAGAACTTGGCATGGAAGTCGGTATCGGTGCTCGAGGCCTGGCCACCGACCGGCGTCTGGGTCGGGATATACAGGTAACGGCCCACCGCGCCCTCGGGCAACGCGCCGTCGGAGGTGCGGGTGGTCATGAAGTCGGCCTTGATGAAACCACCGTAACGGAACGTTGTCCCCGCCGCTGCGTTCGGTGTGATGCTGGTCAGCTGGATCGGCCGCTTGCCGGCCGGCACTGCAGGCGCGGCCGGTGCCTGTGCCTGCGCGGCGCGCACCTCGGTCACCTGCGTCTGCGTCTGCGTGATCTGGCCCTGCTGTTGTTGCTGCGCCGACACCAGCAGCTGGACCTGACGCTCGAGCTCGGCAATGCGTGCTTCCAGCGCCTTTTCCTTGGCGGTCTGCGCGAACGCCACGCCCGGCAGGATGCTCGCCACGAACAAGGCAGCCGCCAGCGGATGGCGCACCAACGGTGCAGTACGGTGTGTCATGGACCCCTCTCCCCGATAAGGCCTCGCGCTTGATGGCGATGCTGTGCGGAGCGTGAGGCAGTCCGCGCTTTGGAGCCTATTCGCCTTTGGTCGTAGCTGCAACGCAGCATTCCGCAAGGTGACCGATCGTCGCACCAGGGCCGGCAACCGATTGCCGATCGCGCGCTGCGGCGGTTAAGACCAAGGTCTAAGGCGCGGTTGAACGCCGGGACAGAATGGATGCGGCACACTGATTGCCTACCGAGGGCAGCCGCAACGTCCTCTTCCGACAAGTTCATCGCAAGTGAGGGTGCCATGGCTGATGTTTATCCCGTCGATCCCGCGTTCGCCGCCGATGCGCGCATTACGCGCGAGCAGTACGCAACGCTGTACCGCGAATCGATCGAACACCCCGAGCAATTCTGGGGCAAGGCCGCGCAGCGGCTGGAATGGTTCAAGCAACCCACCGAGGTGAAGGACGTCAGCTACGCGCTGGACGATTTCCATATCCGCTGGTTCGGCGACGGCGAGCTCAATGCCAGCGTCAACTGCCTGGACCGCCAGCTGGCCACGCGCGGCGACAAGACCGCGCTGTTGTTCGAACCCGACAGCCCGGATGCGCAGTCCTACCCGGTCACCTATCGCGAGCTGTACGAGCGCGTCTGCAAGCTCGGCAATGCGCTGCGCAATCTCGGCGTCAAGAAGGGCGACCGCGTCACCATCTATCTGCCGATGATCGTCGATGCCGCCGTGGCCATGCTCGCCTGCGCGCGCATCGGTGCGGTGCACTCGGTGGTGTTCGGCGGGTTTGCCGCCAACTCGATCGCCGACCGCGTGGTCGATTGCCAGAGCAAGCTGATCATCACCGCCGACGAAGGCCTGCGCGGCGGCAAGAAGATTCCGCTCAAGGCCAATGTCGATGCGGCGCTGAAACTGCCCGGCACCAACACCGTGGAAACGGTACTGGTGGTGCGCCACACCGGCGGTGCGGTGGAGATGCAGGCACCGCGCGATCGCTGGTTCCACGATGTGGTCGACGGCCAGCCGGCCGAGTGCGAACCCGAGCGCATGAACGCGGAAGATCCGTTGTTCATCCTCTACACCTCCGGTTCCACCGGCAAGCCCAAGGGCGTGCTGCACACCACCGCCGGCTATCTGCTGTTTGCCAGCTACACGCATGAAGTGGTGTTCGACCTGCGCGAGGACGACATCTACTGGTGCACCGCCGACGTGGGCTGGGTCACCGGCCACAGCTACATCGTCTACGGTCCGCTCGCCAACGGCGCCACCGCAGTGATGTTCGAGGGCGTGCCGAACTACCCGAACGTGTCGCGCTTCTGGGAAGTGATCGACAAGCACAAGGTCAGCATCTTCTACACCGCGCCCACCGCGATCCGCGCGCTGATGCGCGATGGCGAGGAGCCGGTCAAGAAGACCTCGCGCAAGAGCCTGCGCCTGCTCGGCAGCGTCGGCGAGCCGATCAACCCGGAAGCCTGGCGCTGGTACTACGAGGTGGTCGGCGACAGCCGCTGCCCGATCGTGGACACCTGGTGGCAGACCGAAACCGGCGGCATCCTGATCTCGCCGCTGGCCGGCGCGGTCGATCTCAAGCCGGGCTCGGCCACCCTGCCATTCTTCGGCGTGCAGCCGGCACTGGTGGATGCCGAAGGCAAGATCCTGGAAGGCGCCACCGAAGGCAACCTGGTGCTGCTGGATTCGTGGCCGGGCCAGATGCGCTCGGTCTATGGCGACCATCAGCGCTTCATCGACACCTACTTCCGCACCTATCCAGGCAGCTACTTCACCGGCGACGGCTGCCGCCGCGATGCCGATGGCTATTACTGGATCACCGGCCGCGTGGACGATGTGATCAACGTGTCCGGCCACCGCATCGGCACCGCCGAGGTGGAAAGCGCGCTGGTCTCGCACCCGAAGGTTGCCGAAGCGGCCGTGGTCGGCTTCCCGCACGACGTCAAGGGCCAGGGCATCTATGCCTATGTCACCCTGATCGCCGGCGAAACCCCGAGCGAGGAACTGCACAAGGAACTGGTGAGCTGGGTGCGCAAGGAGATCGGCCCGATCGCCTCACCCGATCACCTGCAATGGGCACCGGGCCTGCCCAAGACCCGCTCGGGCAAGATCATGCGCCGCATCCTGCGCAAGATCGCCGAAAACGCACCCGATCAACTCGGCGACACCTCGACCCTGGCCGATCCGTCGGTGGTGGATTCGTTGGTGAGCGAGCGGTTGGCGCGCTGAGGGGCGGTGATTGGGCATTCGGGAATGGGGATTCGCATAAGCGGGTTCCCAATCCTTCGCCATTCCGCGTTCGAATGTCCGGTATTGAACGGCAGTCGGGACGCAGACGGCGCTTTCAGACCGGCTCTTGCGAATTCCGACATCCCTGCTTCCACGAATCCCGACTCCCGAATCCCCCCATCCCGCGCTTCTGCAAATCCCCACTCCCCCCATCCCCAATCCCAGCCCCTCAATGACCACCCTGCTGATCGCCGATGACCATCCCCTGTTCCGTGAGGCCTTGCGCGGGGCTGTGCAGCGCGTGATGCCGGGGGTGCAGTTGTTCGAGGCCGACACGGTGGATGCGCTGTACACCCTGGCCGATGCGCAACCGGATGCCGATCTGCTGTTGATGGATCTCAACATGCCGGGCGCGCAGGGATTCAGCGCGCTGGTGCATATGCGCTCGCTGCATCCGCAGTTGCCGGTGGTGGTGGTGTCGGCACGCGAAGAGCCGACGGTGATGCGACGTGCGATCGACCATGGCGCGTTCGGGTTCATTCCCAAGTCCGCCGATTCGGACACCATCGGCCGCGCCCTGGCCACGGTGCTCGATGGCGAGCGCTGGATCCCGGCCGAAGCGCAGAACCTGCCGCCGACCGACAGCGAAGAACGCGAAGTGGGCCAGCGCCTGCGCGATCTCACTCCGCAACAGTTCCGCGTGCTGCAGATGCTCGGCGCCGGGCGTCTCAACAAGCAGATCGCCTACGACCTGGGCGTGTCCGAGGCCACCATCAAGGCGCATGTCACCGCGATCCTGCGCAAGCTCGGCGTCACCAACCGCACCCAGGCGGTGCTGATGGCCGGCAAGCTCGCCATCGATGCCGACGGCATCGTGCTGCCGCCGCCTGAAGAAGACTGAGCGCGTTCGTCAGCCGGCCTGCGAAAACGAAGGCCGATCGCCGCAGCGAAGCGGCGCGTGAGGTCACCACCGCAGAGGACAATCAACGCAACGGCTGGCCCGTGCAGACCTTCGACGCGCTTTGCGGCGAGGGCACATGCCACACCGCGTTTTCGTTTTCGTCCTCGCCTTCATAGATCGCATAGCGCCCATCGTCCTGGCGATGCATGGTGGGGCTGAAGGTGACGAAATCGGTGCGGCCGTCGGGGCCGATGAAATGCATGTCGCCTCCGCACACGATATTGGAATTGGTTTCCGGCCCCAGCGCAGCGCAGGTGACCTGCGAGGTCTCCGCGCGCACCACGCGACTGACGCGTGGCCGGACCAGCCCGCGATCGGCGGCCTCGCAGAAGTAATCGGCAAGCACCGTGCGCATCTCACGCTGCGACGGCATCCAGGGCGGACAGCTGCTGTACGCATCGGCGGTGCAGCTTGAGACCACGGCGGCAGGCTGGCTGCGAGCGGGCGCAGCAGCGAGGCTGTCTTGCAGTGACAGCATCAGGCAGGCGGCGATAGCCAGCAGGGAAACGTAGGAAGGCATCGGAGCGTGGGATTGGAGTGCGCAGGGCGTGCGACTGTACGCCATGCGCAGTTGATGCCGTGCATGCCCGCGCTGCGGCATCGGCAGGTGCGTGGCATGCTGTGCGCCTGCGGCGCGTCGGTGCGTGCCGGTGCCAGGGGATCCATGCAGCCACTCTCTTTTCCGCGCGGCCCGCTCGGGTTGGTCCTTGCGATGGCCGTATTCGGCTGCGGCAGTGCGCAGGCCAACGACAGCAGCTTCGGCGACGACAACGGCACCATCCGGCTGTTGCATCAGCCCGATATCAGCATGGACAAGGAAGCGCTGCTGCTCAGCGAGGAGCGCGTGCAGGTGGACTACGTGTTCACCAACCACAGCGCGCGCGCATTGAGCGTGCCGATCGCCTTCCCGATGCCGCCGATGTATTTCGGCATGGCCGATCACAGCGAACTGACCGAGTTCAACCTGTGGGTGGACGGCAAACCGGTGACCACCACGCGCAAGCTGGTGGTGTTGCTGGACGATGGCAGCGACATCTCCAAGGCATTCGCCGCCACCGGCTGGAGCACCGACGATATCGCCGCGCTCGCCGAATCGGGCAACGTGCCGACCGGGCGCACGCCGTTGCCGGCGCGCTGGATCGACCGGGACCAGCAACCGCGCTTCACGCTCAGCGAGTACTTCGTCTGGCAACAGGTCTTCCCGGCACGGGGCAGCGTGCAGATCCGGCATGCCTACGCGCCCAGCCTGTCCACCGGCGTGCCGCAGGGCAGCGCGTTCCTGCTGGAGTCGTATGCAAAGCGCACCTGCATCGAACCGGCGACCAAGGCCAGCATGCAGCGGCGCGAGGGTGCGCACGGCCTGGGCTGGGCCAACCTGCGTTATGTGCTGACCACCGGCAAGAACTGGAACGGCCCGATCAAGGACTTCCAGCTGACCATCCGCAAACAGGCCGCCAGCGACATCCTCAGCCTGTGCTTCGACGGCGCGCTGAAGAAGATCGATCCGCTGACCTTCCAGTTCAGGCAGGCCGACTTCGTGCCGATGCGCGATCTAGAGCTGCTGTTCGTACGCGGCATCGAGTGACCGGCGGGCCAACACCCGCTGGCCGAACGCGCGTCTGCCTGCTGTCGGCGCGTTGCAGACGCGCTGCAGATCAGCGCTGATGGATCGCGCACCGCTTGTGTTCGCCTGGCGGCAGGGCGCCGCGTCATCGGTCGGCAATGGTCGGTGCCAGCGGCAAGGATCAGATGACGGCGGCAACGCTTGCAGCCACCGATCGCAGGAACACGCGCAGTCGTATCAGGCACTCTTTCATCGATGGTTCGGATAGTGCTGCGTGCCTCGCAGACACGGCGCACTGCTGTTGATCGACACACCACAGTTGCGCAATCGCTGCCTGCCGACCGCTGCGCCACTGGCAAGCCCAAGCGCAGCGGCGTGACCGCC
Organism: Xanthomonas sp. WHRI 8393; assembly: GCF_040203315.1. Taxonomy (NCBI): domain Bacteria; kingdom Pseudomonadati; phylum Pseudomonadota; class Gammaproteobacteria; order Lysobacterales; family Lysobacteraceae; genus Xanthomonas; species Xanthomonas sp. WHRI 8393. The sequence continues at coordinate 84,974 of NZ_JBEGGL010000008.1, forward strand.
TCCACAACCCCGCCCCGCGCGACATCGCAGTTGTCGATATCACCATTGACCATCAGCTCATGCCTGGGCAAGGCTCGGGCTTGATGACGCTACTGGAGCTGGCATGGCGCGACGTTTCCCCTGGCTCTGGATCGGGCTGCTGATTGCCTGTGCATTGATCGCGGTGCTGGCATGGCAGAACAAGCAGCTGCGCGCGCAGCAGCAGTTGCTGCAGGCCCGCATCAGCGCGCCGTATGACGGCATGTACGTGCCGCGCATCGAGGTCACCGATACCGCCGGGCAGCGTCATCTGCTCGGCGTGCCGCAGGGACAGGCGCAGGTGCTGTTCTTCTTCACCACCACCTGCCCGTATTGCCAGCGCTCGGCCCCTACCGTGCTGCGTGCGGCGCAGCAGCTGCAGGCCAATCTGCCCGGGCGTCCGCAGTTGCTCGGCGTGTGCCAGTGCGATGCGACGCAGGCTGCGCGCTATGCGCATGTGCATGGCTTCGATTTCCCTGTGGTCACGTTGACCGATCGTCGCGCGTTGATGCTGTTTCGCGCACGCAACGTGCCACTGCTGATGGCCATCGACGGGCAGGGGCGCGTGCGCCATTCCCGTCTTGGCGTCTTCGATACCACGGAGCAGGTGCAGGACCTGGTCGCCGCCTTGCGCCGCACGGATGCGCCAGCGGCTTTGGCAACGGTGAAGGAGTAATGCATGAAGAAGCGTTGGGGTACCTTGCGGACGGCGTTGATGGCGGCCACGTTCCTGGCCAGTACCGGTTTCGGTGCGTTCCAGGTGATGGCGGTCGATAACGCACAGCCGAAGACCGAATCGTGTAGTGCGTGGGCCTGCAAAGCCGAATGTCCGGAGTTTGGCGGCGACCTGGGGCAGGGCAACGTCTGCTACTGCTGCGGCTGACAGCGGCTATCACACCTACTGCGCAGTTCAGCCTCATCAGTCGCTTTAGGTCTGACGGCGGGGTCCCCCCGGGCCCCGCCGTTTGCCGGCAGCACCGCGCTCAGCGCAGCGCGCGATAGCGGAAATCGCGCAACACCACTGCGCCCTGCTGTGCGGCGTAGATGCCGAGCTGCAGGCTCAGGAAGCCGCCGAACACGTTGTGGTGGAAGCCGGACATTTCCATGCGCGTCGGGTGGCGGATCCACTGCCGGCCATCGTCGAACGAGTAGTCGAAGGTCACCACGTGCGCCTCGTTGCTCAGACGCAGGCGGATGCGTCGGTGCGTGTTGGGCGCGCGTGCCCACACTAGCTCTTCGGAGTACTCGTAGGTCTTGATGGTGTCGGGCGTAACGCCGATGCCGACGAAGGCCTTGTGGTTGTAGAACAGCAACAGGCCGCCCTCGGCATTGCCGGTGAGTTCCAGCGCGACCTCGGCGACGTAGCCGCGATCGGGCACGCCGCAGGTCAGTGGCGAGCTGTCGGCCGGCGAGCTGCCGGAACAGGCCAGCGTGAGCGACCGATCTGCCCGTTGCACGCGCGCCTGCTCGCCGGGCCCGGGCGCATGCAGGCTCCATTGGGTGCCGAACCTGTCGCTGGAAAAATCGTCCGACAAGGCGAAACCGCTGAGCGCCGCGTTGCCGGTGGCGTCTGCGCGTGCAGGCGTGCGCAATGGCCTGGACAGATCGCCACCGGTGGCGCGGAACCAGCCATCGGCGGTCCACTCGATCGGCTCCAGCAGAGTCTGCCGGCCCAGCGTGCGGAAGCCGTTTTCGTAGCCGTGATAGACCATCCACCAGTCGCCACGCGGCCCTTCCACCAGCGTGGCATGCCCGCGCGACCACCACGGCTCCTGTTCGGATTGGGTGCGCACCAGCGGGTTGCGCGGGCAGTGCTCCCATGGCCCATGCACCGAGCGCGCACGCGCGGCGATGACCATGTGCCCGGTGACCGGACCGGCGGTGCCGCCGACTGCGGTGACCAGGTACAACCAACCGTCGTGCCAGGTCAGCTTGGGGCCTTCGGGGGCAAAGTTCTCCACGATCCAGTCGTCGGGATAGCGCCAGGGCGCGTAGGCCGGTTCCACCTGCCCGTCGGTGGCCAGGCCGTCGTCGCGCAGGCGCACCTTGCGGATGCCGTTGACGAAGAGATAGCGCTTGCCGTCCTCGCCCAGCACATGGCCGGGGTCGATGCAGCCGGCGATCTGCAGATCGATCGGGTCGCTCCAGGGTCCGCGGATGTCGTCGGCCCAGATCACGAAGATCGACCAGCCGGTGTCGTCCGGATTGGCCGGGATATAGATGAAATAGCGGCCATCGTGCTTGCACAGGTCCAGTGCCCAGATCGTGCCCAGCTGCTTGCGCAGCGCCGGGCCGAGCGGCGTCCAGTTGACCAGGTCGGTGGAATGCCACAGCACGATGCCCGGATAGGAAAGGAACGACGAAAACGTCATGTAGTAGTCGTCGCCATCCTTGAGGATGGTGGGGTCGGGGTGATCGCCGGCCACGATGGGATTGAGGTAAGTGCCGTTGCCCAGGTCTGCCTTGCGCTGGCCTTCGATACCGCGCGCCCACTGCGGGGTGCGGGTGCAGGCCGCGCTTGCGTCGCCCGCCAGTGCGGCCGGCGACAGCGGGGCGACGACGGCGCCGGCGGCAAGCACCTTGAACAGGTCCCGGCGGGTGGTGGTTGGCATGGGTGCGCGTTCGTGCGGGACGGGCTGGTATCTAGCCCCAGGTATCGGACCGGGGCAACCGCGCAGGCGGCGTTATAGGAAGCGCTCATGCCAGCTGCGGATTTCGACATAGATCAGCTGCTGCGGCGTGTGGAGCTTGCAAGCGGGCAAGGTGCTGGAATCCACACATGTCGCACGTGCTGAACACCACCAGCTGCAATGCTGCACTGCAGCGTGATCTGTTCACTTATGATTGCGATATTCATATGCGAACAGTCCGGCACCGGCCGGCTGGTGGACGTTGCGATGCCCAGTGACTGCTTCAACGATTGCGTGAGCACCTGTTCGGCGACCGCCAGCTGCGCGGAGCGTGCAGCGTGACCATTGCACGGCAGCGTCTGGGCAACACCGACGTGCAGCTCTCGGCACTGGGCTTTGGCGCCGCGCCGATCGGCAACCTGTATGCCGAGGTCGCTGAAGACCAGGCACTGGCCGCCGTGGCAGCTGCGTTCCAGGCCGGCATCCGCCATTTCGATACCGCGCCTTACTACGGCTATGGGCTGAGCGAGAGCCGCCTGGGCCGTGGCCTGGCCGGCGTGCCGCGCGGCGCCTATACGCTGTCGACCAAGGTCGGCCGCTGCATCTACGACGATGCGCAGGCAGCCGCCGGGCGCGACGGCTTTGCGGTGGCGGGCCGCCGCGCCGAGTTCGACTACAGCGCCGACGGCGTGCGGCGCGCGTTCGCTTCCAGCCTGGAGCGCCTGGGCACCGACTACATCGACGTGCTGCTGCTGCACGACATCGGTGCGCTGACCCACGGCGACAACCACGCCAACGTGCTGCGCCAGGCCTTGGAGGAGGCCTTGCCGGCGATGGCGGAGCTGAAGGCGGCCGGTGCCTGCGGTGCGATCGGGCTGGGCGTCAACGAGCAGGACGTGGCACTGGAGGTGCTGCCACGCTTTCCGCTCGACTGCGTGATGCTGGCCGGCCGCTACACGCTGCTGGAACAGCACGGCGCCCGCGCCCTGCTCGAGCAGGCGCAGCAACGCAACGTGGCGATCCTGTCGGCCGGCCCATACAGCTCCGGCCTGCTCAGCGACGCACGCGGCCCCGGCGCCACCTACAACTACGCCCCGGTCGACGCCGCCACCCTGCAGCATGCGCAGCGCCTGTACGCGGCCTGCGCGGCATTCGAGGTGGATATCGGCGCGGCGGCGTTGCAGTTTCCGCTGGCACATCCGGCGGTGACCACGGTGGTGGCCGGCATGCGGACGGTGGCCGAGGTGCAGTCAGCCGCCGCGCGCCTGCAGGCGCCGATCGCACCGGCACTGTGGCAGCGCCTGCGCGATGGCGGCTTGCTCGACGCGGACCTGCCCACGCCATGAGCCGCATCGACGCACACCTGCATTTCTGGCAGCTGGCCCGTGGCGATTACCACTGGCTGACGCCCGAGCTGGCGCCGCTGTATCGCGACTTCGGCCCCGCCGATATCGGCCAGGCGCTGGACGCTGCCGATATGGAGGGCGTGGTGGTGGTGCAGGCGGCCGCGACCGAGGCCGAGACCCGTTACCTGTTCGAGCTGGCGCGCGCCGATGCGCGTATTGCCGGCGTGGTCGGTTGGGTCGATTTCGCCGCGCCCGATGCCGCCGCACGCATCGACGCACTGGTGCAGGCCGGCGGCGGCGTGCTCAAGGGCCTGCGCCCGATGGTGCAGGACATCGCCGATGTGCAATGGCTGGCCCAGCCCGAACTGGATGCTGCCTTCGATGCGCTGATCGCGCACGACCTGGCCTTCGACGCGCTGATCCGCAGCGTGCATGTGCCGGCGCTGCAGGCACGCCTGAAGCGTCACCCTGACTTGCGCGTGGTCGTCGATCACGGCGGCAAGCCGCAGATCGCCGCAGGCGAATTCGTCGCCTGGGCCGCCGGCATGGCCGCGCTGGCGCAGCATCCCAATGTGCACTGCAAACTCTCCGGCCTGCTCACCGAAGCAGCGCGCGGCGCCGGCGTGGAGGCGCTGGCACCGTATGTCGCGCATCTGTTCGCACGCTTCGGCCCGCAGCGTGTGCTGTGGGGCAGCGACTGGCCGGTGCTGACCCAGCGTGCCGATTACGCGCAGTGGTTCGACATCGCACAACAGCTGGTCGCCACATACGCCGACGGCCATGCCGGAGCGGTGTTCGGCGACAACGCACGCACGTTCTATCGTCTGCCACGGCCGGCGGCCCCCACCCACGGAACCTCTTCGGTATGACTGTCTCGATCCCTGCAACTCCCAACGACCGCCTGCATGGCAAGCGCTGCCTGATCACCGCCGCCGGCGCCGGCATCGGCCGCGAAAGCGCGCTGGCCTGCGCACGCGCCGGTGCGCAGGTGATCGCCACCGATATCGACGCCGCTGCCCTGCAGGCGCTGGCGGCCGAATCGGAGGCCATCACCACCCAGCTGCTGGATGTCACCGACGCGGCGGCGGTTGCCGCGCTGGTCGCGGCGCACGGCCCGTTCGATGTGCTGTTCAACTGCGCCGGCTTCGTGCACCAGGGCAGCATTCTCGATTGCGACGAGCCGGCCTGGCGGCGCTCGTTCTCGATCAACGTCGATGCGATGTACTACACCTGCAAGGCGGTGCTGCCGGGCATGCTCGAACGCGGCCGCGGCAGCATCATCAACATGTCCTCGGTGGCCTCCAGCATCAAGGGCGTGCCCAACCGCTTCGTCTATGGCGTCACCAAGGCCGCCGTGATCGGCCTGAGCAAGGCCATTGCCGCCGATTACGTGGCCCAGGGCGTGCGTTGCAACGCGATCTGCCCCGGCACCATCAAGACGCCGTCGCTGGGCCAGCGCGTCAAGGCACTGGGCGGCGACGAACAGGCGGTGTGGAAGAGCTTCACCGACCGCCAGCCGATGGGCCGCCTGGGCGACCCGCGCGAGATCGCACAGCTGGTGGTGTACCTGGCCTCGGACGAATCGTCGTTCACCACCGGCCAGACCCACATCATCGATGGCGGCTGGTCAAACTGAGCGCGGCAACGCACCGTCGTGCCGCGCACCCCAACGTGGGCGGCCAGTGCCGGATGCGAGCCGTACTGGCTTGATTTGAGCACGCCGTCCTTATCCACCCGATGCATGCGCGCTAGCGTTGCTGGCCGCTCCATTCCTCACCTGCAAAGGAAGACTGCATGAAACTCGTACGCGTTGGCGCCCCCGGCCAGGAACGTCCTGGCCTGATCGATGGCGAAGGCCGCATCCGCGATTTGAGCGGCGTGATCGACGATGTGGCCGGCGAGCACATCACCAATGCCGGCCTGGACAAACTGCGTGCGCTGGACGTGTCCACGCTGCCGCTGCTCGACGGCGAGCTGCGCTATGGCGCCGCAGTGGGGCAGATCGGCAAGTTCATCTGCGTGGGGTTGAACTACGCCGACCACGCGGCCGAATCGGGCATGGACGTGCCCAAGATGCCGATCCTTTTCATGAAGGCCACCACTGCGGTGACCGGCCCCAACGACACCGTGATCATCCCGCGCGGCTCGGTCAAGAGCGACTGGGAAGTGGAACTGGGCGTGGTGATCGGCGATGTGGCACGCGATGTGGCGGTGGACGAAGCACTGAACCACGTCGCCGGCTACGCGGTGATCAACGATCTGTCCGAGCGCGAGTTCCAGCTCGAGCATGGCGGCCAGTGGGTCAAGGGCAAGAGCGCCGACACCTTCGGCCCGATCGGCCCGTGGCTGGTCACCCGCGACGAAATCGCCGACCCGCAGAACCTGTCGATGTGGCTGGAGGTCAACGGCCACCGCTACCAGAACGGCAGCACCCGCACGATGGTGTTCGGCGTGGCCGAACTGGTCAGCCACATCAGCCGCTACATGACGCTGATGCCGGGCGATGTGATCAGCACCGGCACCCCGCCGGGCGTGGGCCTGGGCCAGAAGCCGCCGGTGTACCTGAAGCCGGGCGACGTGATGGAGCTGGAGATCGAAGGCCTGGGCCGCCAGCGCCAGCCGGTGGTGGCGCATCCGCGTGATGCGGCCTAAAGCCCCTCTCCCACCGGGGCACTAAGGCACGGCTTGCGCGCCACTGGCGCGCGTGCGTTGGTGCGCCCGCGCCGCAAGCGCGGGCCGGGGTGCGTAGCGGGAGTTGGGGTGAGGGTACGTAGTGACATAGCCAGGCAGTTCGTCGCGATGTGCGTTTGCCGTCAGGCGTGACATGTCGGCATGTGTGTTGATGTGTCATGCGCAAATTTTTCAAGCGGCGTGCGAGAGCGTTGAACTTCCAGGCGCTGTCGCGCGTTGGTAGTGACACGCAGTTGGTCGTGCAGTGATGCGTTGATCTGTGTTGTTCGTTGATCTGCGTTGCAAAGGCATGAGCACCTGCAACGCTTCCACATAGTCGGCGCTCCGCGTCCGTACCCTCACCCCTCTTCCGAGGGGACAGGGGCTCAAGCGCACTGCGTTGCTTACGTTTTTTTTGCCCGTTTTCCTATTTCCCGTTTCCATCGCCCAGGACTTCCATGAGCACCATCATCGCCCTCGACACCCACGACGTCCGCTTCCCCACCTCGCGCGAGCTGGATGGGTCGGATGCGATGAATCCGGATCCGGATTACTCGGCCGCCTACGTCGTGCTGCGCACCGATGCGCCGGATGACCTGGCCGGCTACGGCCTGGTGTTCACCATCGGCCGCGGCAACGATGTACAGACCGCCGCGGTGGCCGCACTGGCCGAGCATGTGGTCGGCCTGTCGGTCGAAGAAGTCATTGCCGATCTGGGTGCGTTCGCGCGCCGGCTCACCAACGACTCGCAGCTGCGCTGGCTGGGCCCGGAAAAGGGCGTGATGCACATGGCGATCGGCGCGGTGATCAACGCCGCCTGGGACCTGGCCGCACGCGCGGCGAAAAAGCCGCTGTGGCGCTACATCGGCGAGCTCAGTCCGGAGCAGTTGGTCGACACCATCGACTTCCGCTACCTCACCGACGCGCTCACCCGCGACGAAGCGCTGACGATCCTGCGCGCTGCGCAACCGCAGCGTGCGCAACGCATCGCCACGCTGATCGAACAGGGCTATCCCGCCTACACCACTTCGCCCGGCTGGCTCGGCTACTCCGATGAAAAGCTGGTGCGCCTGGCAAAAGAAGCCGTCGCCGATGGCTTCCGCACCATCAAGCTCAAGGTCGGCGCCAACGTGCAGGACGACATCCGCCGCTGCCGCCTGGCGCGTGAGGCGATCGGCCCGGACATCGCGATGGCGGTGGATGCCAACCAGCGCTGGGACGTGGGCCCGGCGATCGACTGGATGCGCCAGCTGGCCGAATTCGACATCGCCTGGATCGAGGAACCGACCAGCCCGGACGACGTGCTCGGCCACGCCGCGATCCGCCAGGGCATCACCCCGGTGCCGGTCTCCACCGGCGAGCACACCCAGAACCGCGTGGTGTTCAAGCAGTTGCTGCAGGCCGGCGCGGTGGACCTGATCCAGATCGACGCCGCGCGCGTGGGCGGCGTCAACGAAAACCTCGCCATCCTGCTACTGGCCGCCAAGTTCAACATCCGTGTGTTCCCGCATGCCGGCGGCGTCGGCCTGTGCGAATTGGTGCAACATCTGGCCATGGCTGACTTCGTCGCCATCACCGGCAAGATGGAAGACCGCGCGATCGAATTCGTCGACCACCTGCACCAGCACTTCCTCGACCCGGTGCGCATCCAGCACGGCCGCTACCTGGCCCCGCAAGCCGCCGGCTTCTCCGCCGAGATGCACCCGGCCTCCATCGCAGAATTCAGCTACCCCGACGGCCGCTTCTGGGTCGAGGACCTGGCCACGGCAAACGCCTAATCCAACGCACCCCCTCACCTAATCCCATGATGTCGTAGGAGCGGCTCAAGCCGCGACAGGCGTTCCCGATTGCCTGATCGCGACCGAGGCCGCTTCTGCATGGAGCACGCGCACGACGGCTCCGGATAGCAGAATTCCGCCACCCGACAGCCGCTTTCGGGTCGAGGACCTGGCCGCAGCGAAGGCGTGACCCAACACACCGCATCATCTAATCGCAGGATGTGTCGTAGGAGCGGCTCAAGCCGCGACAGGCGTTCCCGATTGCCCGATCGCGACCGCTTCTGCTTGGCGCATCTGCGATGCAGCTGTCACGCCTGCGCTGCGCCACTCACGCTGCGCCCGCAAAAGACACCTGTTTCGACGCCCGGCGGCAGCGGCAGCAAAGACACTCAAGACCAGCGCCCCACAACGGAGCCAACACATCCGCAAAAAACGCAGGCCAACACCCTAACCCTGCCCCGCTCCAACCGCCGCACTTAAGGCAAAGATCCGCCCGGCCTCGCGCCACTTCTCTCCCGGCGCACTGCCAGGCAACGGCTTTTGAAACCGCCACATCAAGTCTTCCCAGGCCTGGATACGCGGATCGGCCGCATCCCGCGCCGCCTTGGCCGCCGGATCGTAGTCGTCGCCGACCTCCATCAGCATCACCAGGCGGTCGCCGCTGCGAAAGATCTCCAGCTCCTGGATACCGGCCTGCTGCAGCGAGGCCACCACCTCCGGCCAGACCTCGCTGGGCCGATGCCAACGCTCGTACTCGGCGATCAACTGCGGATCGTCGTGCAGATCCAGCACGTAACACAGACGCCGCGCGCTCATGCGACGGCTCCTGCGACTACCGGCGCAGCGCGGCGCGCACGCAACGCGAACAGCAGGATCACCGCAAAGCACCCACCCGGCACCACCATCGCCCAATGGATACCGGCCATGTCCGATACCGCGCCCATCACTGCCGTCAGCAGCGCGCCACCGATGATGGACATCACCAGCAACGACGAGCCCAGCTTGCGCGCATCGTCATGCATGCCATCCAGGCCCAGCGCGAAGATGGTCGGGAACATCACCGACATGAACACGCTTGCGCCCACCAGCGCGTACAAGCCGGTCCAACCCGGCAACGCGATGGCAACGGCGCACAACACCAGATTGATCGTGGCAAAACTCGCCAGCAACCTGGCCGGCGCCAGATAGCGCAACAGCGCGGTGCCGATGAAGCGGCCGGCCATGAACAGCACCAGCGAGATGGTGAGGTAGGTGGCGGCGGTTTTTTCCGGCGTGCCCGGCACCGCATCCTGCAGATAGCGGATCAGATAGCTCCAGATGCCGACCTGCGCACCCACGTAGAAGAACTGCGCCACCACCGAAAACATGAAGCGCCGATTGCGCAGCAGTTCGCCGAAGCGTGCACGCTTGGGCGCCACGCCGCTATCGCTCTCCGGCGCGCCGGTGGGAAAGCGCACCAGCGCGATCAGGATCGCCCACAGCACCACCACGGCGCCGATGATCAGATAGGGCGTCTGCACGGCTGAGGATTCGGCGGCAAAGAACGCCTCGCGCGCGGCTGGCGCCATTGCCGCCAGCTCGGCCGGGGTGTGCTCCACCCCGGAGAAAATGAAGTGCTGGCCGACCAGCACGCCGGTGATCGAGCCCAAGGGGTTGAATGCCTGGGCCAGATTCAACCGCCGCGCTGCGCCTTCTGCCGGGCCGAGCACGGTCACCAGCGGGTTGGCGGTGGTTTCCAGGAAGGCCAGGCCGCTGGCGATCACGAACAAGGCCAGCAGGAACAGCCAGTAGGTATGCACCTGCGCAGCCGGGTAGAACAGGAACGCGCCGCACGCATACAGCAGCAGGCCCAGCACCACGGCCGCCTTGTAGCTGTAGCGGCGCATGAACATCGCCGCCGGCATCGCGAACACGAAATAGCCCAGGTAGAACGCGCTCTGGACCAGCCCTGCCTGCAGGTCGGTCAGCTCGAAGGCCTTCTTGAACTGCTTGATCAGGATGTCGTTGAGGTTGTTGGCCATGCCCCACAAAAAGAACAGGCTCACGATCAACAACAGGGGAACCATGGCGGTACGCGCCAGGTTGCCGCGCGGTGACGCGGCAATGTCACTGTGATGCATGCGACCGATCCCCTCCCAAGGCTGTGGCGCTTGCGTTGCTGTGCGGCGAGCGTACTGCGCACGCCAGCGCCATGCAAATATAAAATCTTTGTTTATATTTGCACGCAAGCGCCACTTCTCACCGCTGCCCGCGATGCCTGTACCCTGGCGCGCCGCAGCCTTGCCTGGAGCCGCAAACGGATGAGCACCGAACCCGCCAAGTACCGCGCCCCCGCCCTGGACAAGGGCCTGGACATCCTCGAGCTGCTCGCCCGCCAGGCGCAGCCGATGAGCATGGGCGCGATCTCGCAGGGCATCGGCCGCTCGCGCGGGGAGATCTTCCGCATGCTGCAGGTGCTGGAGGAGCGCGGCTATCTCACCCGCGACGGCGAGGGCGACTATGTATTGACCAATCGGTTGTTCATGCTCGGCATGCAGCAGCCGCAGGTGCAGAGCATCAGCGAAGCGGCACTACCGGTGATGCGCCGGCTGGCCGATGCGATCTATCAGCCCTGCCATCTGGTGGCGCCGTCCGGCGACCAGATCGTGGTGATCGCGCAGATGGACGTGCCCAGCGACCTGGGCCTGGTGGTGCGCCCGGGCCACCGCCGCCCATTGACCCATTCCAGCTCCGGGCTGGTGCTGTTCGCGTTCCAGCAGCCAGAGGTGCAGGCGCGCTGGCTGGACATGCTCGACGCCAGCGAGGTGCCGTTCGAGCGTGCGCAGTTCCTCGCCGCCGCCGCGCATGCCCGCAACGATGGCTACGCCATGCAACCCAGCGAAGCGGTGGTGGGCGTGGTCGACCTGACCGCACCGATCCTGCAACGCGGCAGTGCGACCTATACGCTCACCGTTCCCTTCATCGCGCGCCGCCCGGAGCTGGTCGGCCCGCACGCGGCCTTGCAGGCCCTGTGTGCGGCGACGGCGGAGATTTCCGCCGCATTGATGTAGCCGCGACCCACGCCGGGAGTCGGCGTCGGCGCTGGTGTTTCTGTTGCTCGCTTCCGAAGGCTGACTTCTGCGGTCCTCCCGCAGCGCGGCCGGCCCTGTGCGTGGAGCGCAGCGCGCTCGTTCCGCAGCGCTGCGATGGCAGCGTGGCCATCGCACTCCATCTGAACCGCTTCGCCTCCACCTGCGGCATCGCAAGCCGTGCACATCGAGACGCCATGGAGATCGCAGCATCGTTGCCGATCGCTGCACTCCTGCACGACGTCTTGAAAGCCAGCACGAAGCAGGCGCTGGCTCATGCACGCGCATCCAAGCATGACGTTTCCACTCGCACTGCTTGCAGCACACCCCACATCAGCGGCTTTCCCCCGCGGTTTTCGCTACCTCGGTCACCGGCATGCAGACCGTTCGTCGCTATAGCCAAGGCTATCGGGTGCCGCATCGCGCCGTTGCGTGGACATGCCTGTCTGGCTTTGACGCCTGAAAACAAGGCAAAAACCGCGTCCCCCCTGCTCGCAATAGCCACGGCTATAAAGATCAGACCGACCTTCGCATGCGCGGCAGACGCACCGAACGCGGCCATGCGTTGGTACACTGCGCGCCCCTTGGGGAGTAGCCTGCTTTCGCATCGTCGGAAGCGCCTGCATCAACATACTCGGCCGTTGCGCCGTGGTGCAGGCAACCAGTTCCGGTTTGGCGAGACCAGCGGCATGCGTGCACGACGACGGTTGGCGCGGGCGCATGTCGTTGTGACCGTGCCCAACCCGAGAATGTCGATGTCCCCTTTTTCCATTGTTTTGATCGGTTTCGCGATGTCGACCGATGCGTTTGCCGCGGCGATCGGCAAAGGCGCGGCGATGCGCAAGCCGCAGTGGCGCGATGCGCTACGCGCCGGCTTGATCTTCGGCTGCATCGAGGCGATCACCCCGGTGATCGGCTGGCTGCTGGGGCGCGCCGCGTCCAGCTATGTGTCCGACTACGACCACTGGATCGCGTTCGTGCTGCTCGGTGCGCTGGGCACGCACATGATCGTGGCGGGGCTGCGAAGCGATGCGGACGACGCTGACGAAGCAACGTCCGAGACGCCGAAACGGCATGGCTTGCTCGCCCTGGCCACCACCGGTTTTGCCACCAGCATCGATGCGATGGCGGTCGGCGTGAGCCTGGCGTTCCTGGACGTGCATATCGGCGTGGTGGCGGTGGTGGTGGGGCTGTGCACCTTCAGCATGGTCACCGCAGGCGTCATGCTGGGCCGCGTGCTCGGCAACCTGATTGGCAAGCGCGCCGAGATCCTCGGCGGCTTGATCCTGGTGATCGTCGGCAGCGTCATCCTCTACGAGCACCTGAGCGGCGCAGCGTAAGCGCCATCCATCGTAGGAGCGTGCCTGCGCGCGACGGAGCGTTATCGGTAATGCTCAATCGCGCGCAGGCACGCTCCTACGCTGCAGTCGCACCGGTCAGCGCGTTTTCGCATCGTGATGCGCGCTCAGGAACGCGCGTAACGAGGCCGGTTTCACCGGTTTGGTCAGCAGGCGGTAGCCACGCGCACGCGCGAGCTGCTTGAGTTCGTCGCGGCCGTCGGCGGTGAGCAGGGCGCCGGCAATCGGCGCGGTGGCGACCGCCTGCAGCGCATCCAGCGTGTCCAGGCCATCGAGCCGGTCGTGCAGGTGGTAATCCACCAGCATCAGGTCCGGCTGTTCGCGCGCGCGTTCCAGCGCCTGGTCCACGGTGCTGGCGGTGATCACCTCCACCTGCCAGCGACCGAGCAGCGCACGCATGCCGTCGAGGATTTCGCGGTCGTTGTCCACGCACAGCACGCGCAGGCCTGCCAGCGAATCGCCGCTGGGCAGCGCGCGCGCAACGGCCACCGGCAGCACCGGCGGCAGCGGGACCGCCGCCACGCGCGGCAGCAGGATCGAAAACATGCTGCCGCGGCCGACCTGGCTGCGTGCGCTCAGGTCGTGGTCGAGCAGGCGCGAGATGCGCTGGCAGATCGACAGGCCCAGCCCCAGGCCCTGCTCGCCCCAGTCGAACGGCTGCTGATAGCGGCGGAATTCTTCGAAGATCTGCCGCATGTGGTGCTCGGGAATGCCCGGGCCGGTGTCCCACACCTGCAGCTCCACGTGCGCGCCGCGGCCGCGCATGCCCAGCACGATGCGGCCCTGGCGCGTGTAGCGCAGCGCATTGGCGAGGAAGTTCTGCATCACCCGGCGCAGCAGGCGGCGGTCGCTGCGCACCCACAACGGGCGACTGTGCACTTGCAGCTGCAGGCCGCGGCTGGAAGCCACCGGCGCGTATTGCGCGGCCAGTTCGTGCATCAGCGCGCTGGCATCGAAATCCTCGACCGTGGGCCGCAGGCCGCCGGCATCCAGCCGCGAGACGTCGAGCAGGCCATCGAGCAACTCCTCGGCCGCACGCAGCGAGGCATCCACGCGCTCGGCCAGATGGCGTTGTTCCTCGTTGTTCTGATGGCTCTCGCGCAGGGCCGAGGCGAACAGCCGCGCGGCATTGAGCGGCTGCAACACGTCATGGCTGATCGCGGCCAGAAAGCGCGTCTTGGATTGCTGCGCCAGCTCGGCCTCGCGCGAGCGGTCGGCCACGCGCTGCTCCAGGTTCTCGTTGGCGTCCAGCAGCGCGCGTTCGGCACGCTTGTAGTCGGTGATGTCGTTGTAGCTGGTGACATAACCGCCGCCGGGCAGCGCCTGGCCGCGCATCTCGATCACCTTGCCGTCGCTGCGGGTGCGCTCGAACACATGCGGCGAGCCGGCGCGCATGTGGCGGATACGGCGATCGATCTGATCTTCGATATCGCCCTCGCCCAGCTCGCCGCGCTCGGCGTTGTAGCGGATCAGATCGGCCACCGGGCGGCCGACATACAGCATGCCGTCCGGGTAGCCGAACAGCTGCTGATAGCGGCGATTCCACGCGGTCAGGCGCATCTCCGGGTCGACCACGCTGACCGCGGCGCTGATGTTTTCCAGCGTGGTGGACAGGATCTCGCGATTGAAGCGCAGCTCCTGGCCGGCTTCGTCCAGCACCGCCACCACCTCGCCCAGGTCCATGCCCGAGCCGCGCAACAGGCTGGTCAGCACCAGGCGTGCGGAGGCCGCGCCGATCGAGGCGGCCAGCAGGCGTTCGGTGAACTGCACCCAGGCGCGGTCGGCCACCACGGTGGGTTGCAGCTCGCGCTCCAGCAGCACCGCCTGGTCGACGAAGGCGCGGTGCGCATGCCGCTCGCCCACCACGCGCTCGGCCAGGGCCTGCAGGTCGGCCACGCGCACATGCCCGGGCCAGTCGCCGGCCACCGCCGGCCGCTGTGCGTACGGGTCCAGGAAGGGCGCGGCGCGCAGGCGTTCGTCCACTCCGGGGCGCCAGCGTGCGGAGACCAGCATCATCGCGCCGACATTGATCAGCAGCGACCAGAACGTGCCATGCGCCAGCGGGTCCCAGCCGCGCATGCCGAACAGCTGCTGCGGCTGCAACCAGGCGATGCCGAACGGCCCGTCCACCAGCCAGTCCGGCTGCAGCCAGCCCGCGCGCGTGGCGGCCGGCAGCAGCAGCGTGTAGATCCAGGTCATGAAGCCCAGCACCATGCCGGTCTCCACGCCCTTGCGGCTGGCCCCGCGCCAGTACAACCCGCCGATCACGCCGGGGGCGAACTGCGCCACCGCCGCAAAGGCCATCAGGCCGTAGGCCGCCAAGGTGGTGTCGTTGGCCACGCTGCGGTGGTAGCCGTAGGCGATCAGCGCCAGCAACAGGATGGCGACGCGACGGATCCACAACACCCGCGAGGCCACCGCCGCGCGCGCATCGGCGCTGCCGCGGCGGCGCAGCAGCACCGGCATCACCAGGTCGTTGCTGACCATGGTGGCCAACGCGATGCTGGCCACGATCACCATGCCGGTGGCGGCCGAGAACCCGCCCACATAGGCCACCAATGCCAGCACGGTGTTGCCCTGGCTCAGCGGCAGCGCCAGCACCACCGCGTCGTCGACCACCGTGCTGCCCTTGCCGAACAAGGCCACGCCGGCCGATGCGATCGGCACCACCATCGCCGAGATGATCACCAGGTACGCACCGAACAACCAGCGCGCGCGCCGGATGTCGCCGACGTCGCTGCATTCCACCACCGCCACATGGAACTGGCGCGGCAGGCAGATCACCGCCAGAAAGCTCAGCAAGGTCTGCGAAATGAAGCCCACCGACGGGGTGTGCTCGAACAAGGTGCGCGCCGAGTCGGCGATGGGCACCTGGTGGTCGCTCAGCCACACCCAGGCGAACAGGCCCACCGCGACGATGGCGATCAGCTTGATCACCGACTCCAGCGCGATCGCCAGCATCATGCCGCGGTGGTGTTCGGTGGCATCGACCTGGCGGGTGCCGAACAAGGTAGCGAACAAGGCCATCAACAGCGCCACGTACAACGCCGGATCGGCAAGGATGCCGCGCCCGGCACTGCTATGCCCGGTCAGCACCTCCAGGCTCATCGCCACCGCCTTGTACTGCAGCGCCAGGTACGGAACGATGCCGACCAGCGCGATCACCGCCACCAAGGCCGCCAGCCTCCGCGAGCGGCCATAGCGCGAGGAAATGAAATCGGCGATGGAGACGGTGTTTTCGGCGCGTGCGATCAGCGCCAGCCGCTCGATGATGCGCCAGCCGAACAGCAGCAGCAGCAGCGGGCCCAGATAGATCGGCAGATAGCCGATGCCGTTGCGCACCGCCGAGCCGACCGCGCCGTAGAAGGTCCACGACGAGCAGTACACCGCCAGCGCCAGGCTGTAGACCGCCGGCCGCAGCCACGGCCGCTCCGGGTACAGCGGACGACGGTCGCCCCACCAGGCCACGCCGAACAGCAGCACGGCATAGCCGACGGAGACCAGCAGCAGGATCCAGCTTGATACCAAGGGGCGTTCCTAGGCCAATGCGAACGGGGAGTTTACGCAGTGGGGAATCGGGAGTGGGGAACAGCCCGCCTGGCCGCACGTGCGTAGGAGCGCGCTCGCGCGCGACAGGGCACTGGCGGGAAAGCCTCATCGCCCGTAGGAGCGCGCCTGCGCGCGATAGGGCACCGGCGGGAAAGCCTCATCGTCCGTAGGAGCGCGCTTGCGCGCGACAGGGCACTGGCGAGAAGGCCTCATCGCGCGCAAGCGCGCTCCTACACCAGCTTGGCAGTTATCGCAGTTGCCCCCGATCAGGCGCCGCGGGCGCGCCACTCAGCCCGGTAGCCGCACCTGCACCTCATAAGTGCGTCCGGCGACAATGCCGTGCACGCGCTGGTCCGGGCAGGCTTCGCCGTCCACCAGCACCTCGATGTCGCGCCGCCCCGGTTCACGCGTCAGCGTCACCTCGAACTGCGCGCCGCGGAACTGGCGCGTCACCCAGGCCTGCGGCCAGTGCGAGGGCAGCTGCGGGCGGATCGCCAATGCATCGCCTTCGCCGACCAGGCCGAACAGCCCTTCCAGCACGCAGCGGTACACCCAGGCCACCGTGCCGGTGTTGAACAGCTGGCTGGAACGCCCGGCCGTGCGCGGGTACTGGTGCCAGGCGCCGCGATAGTAGTTGGGCAGCGACACCGGCAGGTGGCCGCGCTGCAGCACGTCCTCGCGGGTGGGGCCGGGCAGCAGCGCGCGCAGGATCTCCCAGGCGCGGTCGGCTTCGCCGATCTGGTACAGGCTGTACAGGTAGAACGCCGCCGCATGGTTGTAGACCGCGCCGTTTTCTGCGGCGCCCGGCCACTTCTGCGTCAACCGGCCCACGTCATCGCGCATGTGCGTGTAGGCCGGGGCCAGCATCACCGGCCCGTACGGCGTATGCAGCTGCTCGCGCACCGCCTCCAGCAAGGCCGCGCGCTGCGCGCTGTCGGCGGTGCCGGCCAGCAGCGCAAAGCTCTGCGGATTGAGATAGATGCGTCCTTCCACATCCTCGGCGATGCCGAAGCGCACGCCATCGTCGGTGATGCCGCGCGCATACCAGTTGCCGTCCCACAGCTCGCGGTTGGCATCGGCGTTGATCGCCTGCACGGCCTGCGCAAACGTCTCCGCCTGCGCGCTTCGCCCATGCGCTGCGCAGATGCCCGACCACAGCCGCAATGCATACGCGGTGGCCACGGTGAGCCAGCCGGACACGCCCTTGCCGCGCCAGCCGACCATGTTCATCGGGTCGCACCAATCGCCCTGCGCGATGAAACTCAAGCCACGTGCATCGCGCGCGTCCAGCAGCCACTGCATCGCTGCATCCAGTCGCTCGGCCACGCTGAGCGCCTGTCCATCGTGCGTACGGACCACCGCGTCGAGCACGCTGGCATCGCCGGTTTCGGCCAGATAGGCGCTCAGGAAGATCGGCAACCACACGCAGTGATCGGTATGCGGCACCTGGTTGATGTATTTGAGCTCGGCGCCTTCCACCAGCAGGATGCCGTCCGGCATCGCACCGCTGGGCTCCTGCTGCGAGAGCGCATGTAACAACGCCGCACGTGCAGTGGCCGGCTGCAGGTAGGCCATACCCATGTGGTCCTGCAGATAGTTGCGCGTCTGCGGATCGGTGGTCAGGCGATTGACGTCGCCGTGATAGAACACCTGCCGCGGCAGCCAATGGTTGACCAGGTTGTCCAGGGCCGGATCGGGCGTGGCGATCTGCGCGCAACCCCGCCCGCCCTGCAGATACTGCGCGTAGTCGCGCGCGGCGGCGGCGAAGCCGGCTTCGGACAGATAACGCGCACGCAGCGCGGCGATCTCCGCATCGTCCTTGGCCGGCCCGAACGCGAAGCGGTAGACGTTTGCCGCATCGGCATCCAGCGTCAGCCGGTACTGCAACGCGGCGGCCGGGTTCTCGTAGTGCGCATCGCTATTGCCCAGCTGCTCGGCCTGGATGGCCGAGGGCGCATGCAGGCCGCCCTCGCCTTCGAAGGCCATCTGCTGCGCATCCCAGGCCACCGGCGGCTGCTCGTGCAACAGGAAGGTGCAGTCCTTGAAATCGCGCTGACGGAAATAGTCGTCCACCTTCTGGTACGGCGCCACGCTACGGCAGACGATGCCGCCCAGCGCCGGCTCGTAAGCGCCGCCCTGATGCATCCACGACATGTAGCCGATCGGAAAGTAGGGGTACAGGCTGAGCCGGCGCGTACGCCCGGACTGGTTATGCACGCGGCATTCCCACAGCTCCACTGCATCGTCGGTGGGCAACGCCACGCACAGCTCCACCACGATGCCGTCGTGGCGCACCCGCCAGCGCACGTCGTGCTTGCCCGCGGAAAACGCGAACTGCTCCGGCGTTGCACGTACCGGTTCGTGCGGCACCGAATACAACGCACCGCTGTCTTCGTCCTTGAGATAGAAGAAGCGCCCGGGATGATGCGCGTAGTACGGCTGCTCAGGCATCATGAAGTTGCGCGCTTCCAGCAGCGGCGCATGCGCGTACTTGGCCGGCTCCGGCTGCATGAACTGCCCGGTGGCGTAACCACGGCAGGTCAGCTGCAGCATCATGCGGCGGTTCCACAGGAACCCGCCAGCGTTCGGCATTGCGGTGGGGCTGTAGAGCGCATAACGCGTGCCGTCGGCGCTGGGCGCCAGCAACGTGGACAGATCGTCGTCGGACGTGGACCTGGAATCGGCGTGGGAGAGTGCAGACACGGTCAGCGGTGCTCCTGTTCGTCGCGCTTGCGCGCGGCCAGTTCGTGTTGGATGCGGCGCAACAGGCCATCATCGAGTGGATAGAAACGCATGGTCCAGGCTGCCAGCAGCGCCACCGCGCCCGGGATCACCGTCAGCAGCAGCACGATGCCGGTCAACGAGGCGGCCGACTGCGCGCTGTTGGCCACATAGCCCATGCCCGCCAGCACCCAGGCGATGCCGGCCGAAGCCAGCGCACCACCGAGCTTTTGCGAGAAGGTCGCGGCGGCGAAGGTCATCGCGGTGGCGCGCCGGCCGGTGCGCCATTCGGTGTAGTCGGCGCTGTCGGCATACATCGAAAATGCCAGCGGCGACTTCGGCCCCAGTGCCAGCCCGATCAACATGTTCAGCGCGAAGATCGCCCACACCGCGTCGGCAGGAATGAAAAACATCAGGCAACTCAACACGCCCACCACCGCCATCAGCGCGGTCATCAACTGGCGCTTGTCCCAATGCCGTGTCAGCAACGGCGTGATCGCCGCGCCCACTGCCAGCGACACCGAATAGCCACCCAGAAACAGCCCGGTCAGGTCCGGCCGCTGCACGTAGTACTTGAGGTAATACACGCCCGCACCACCGCGCATGACAATGGTGATCATGATGATCAGCGACAGCACGAACAGCACGCACCACGGCTTGTTCTGCAGCAGGTCGGCGATATCCCGGCGGATCGGCGTGCGCTGTTGCGGCGGTGGCTGCACGCGCTCGCGCGTGGTCAGCGCCACGGTCACGAACAACGCCACCGCCACCGCGCCGTACAGCATCATCGTGCGCTGCCAGCCCAGCGCATCGTTGCCGGCACCGAACCAGGCCACCAGATCCAGCGTGCAGTAATTCACCAACGTGGTGCCGGCGAACGCGGCGATGAAGCGCAGGCTGATCAAGCTGGTGCGCTGGCTGCTGTCGGCGGTGATCACGCCGGACAATGCCGAGTACGGAATGCTCACCACCGTGTAGGCCAGCATCATCACCAGGAAGCTGATCGTGGCCCACCACATGCGCCCGTTCTGATCCAGCGCAGGCGTGGTGTAGGCGAGCACGCCGGTCACCGCCATCGGCACGGCGCCCCACAACAGATACGGGCGGAATTTGCCCCAGCGGCTGCGTGTGCGATCGGCCAGTGCACCCATCGCCGGATCGGCGATCGCATCGGCGATCTTGGTCAACAGGATCATCGTGCCCACCGCCGCTGCCGGCAGATGCATGGTGTCGGTGTAGAAGATCAACAGGAAGGCGGAGATGTTGGCCCAGTACAGATTCAGGCCCAGATCGCCGGCGCCGTAGCCCAGTTTTTCGCGCCAGCGCAGGCGCGCCGATGCAGGAGACGTTGCAGGCGATGACGGCATCGGCAGACCTTGGAGTGCGTTGAACCCGGCCGAGCGCGCCGTTACGCTGGGCGGCCCGCTCACCTGGCGAGGAGCGCCGACGCTACACCACGCATCGACTGCCGCCAACGTGAAATCCGGCAAAATGCCGAATCGATCCGGAGATATAACCTGACGTGATGGACACCGCCGCCCCCGCTACACCCGCGTCCGCTTCGCCCCTGGCCATCGTGGTGATGGGCGTTTCTGGCAGCGGCAAGACCACCATCGCGCAGGCCCTGGCAGCGCATTACGGCTACCGTTTTCTGGATGCCGACGACTACCACAGCGTGGCCGCACGCGCGCAGATGGCCGCCGGCCAGCCACTCACCGATGCGATGCGTCTGCCGTGGGTGGAGTTGCTGGCGGCCACCTTGCGCGACTGCGTACGGGCCGGCGAGTCGGTGGTGCTCGCGTTCTCGGGCTTGCGCGGCACGCATCGTCAATTGCTGCGCCGCAGCGGCATTCCGATCCGCTTCGTGTTCCTGCACGCCGCCCCGCACGTGATCGCCGCGCGCCTGAGCGCACGCGCCGGCCACTTCATGCCGGCCAGCCTGCTCGATAGCCAGTTGCAGACCCTGGAATTGCCGTTGGACGAAGCCGATGTGGTGTCGGTGGATGTGGACGCCACGGTGGCGGAGGTGGTGCAGGATGCGATCGCGCAGTTGGCGCTGATCGCTCCCGCTGCAGTGCACACCGCCGTGCCCTCGCCGCAAAGCGCATAACGCGCCGGATAGCGCAGCAACATGGCTGTTTCCTTCTCCCAGCGGGAGAAGATGCCCTAAAGGGGCGGATGAGGGGACGTGCGAAGCCTCGTGCATTTTGACGACACAGAAGCTTCGCACCGTACCCTCACCCCCCCCCCCGCTCCGCGACGCGGCCCGCGTTTGCGACGCGGGCGCTCCAAGGCACGCGCGCCAGTGATGCGCAAACCGTGCCTTCTCGCCACGCAGGAAGAGGGGCTGTGTTCGACACAGTGGCCAACCTCACAAGGTGGCGCAACATTTCCTGGTTACTTTTTGCAGACCATTGATTTGCCTGCAAATACGCATGCATCGCGGCCAATCATTTTTCCTATCGCAGCGGCGCCGATCGTGATGAATCATCAGCATTTGTGCGAATAGCGAACACCTTGAACGCAATTTTTTCGAGCTGGTGGCACCAGATGCGAGCGGACCCGACCGTTGAATGAATGCGGAAAGGTGCGTGTATTGCACGGTCGCCACAATCGGCCATCTTCACTCGGCAGATCCGGGGGGATCCAGCGCTTCCTTCCATCTATGGACATGCCGTGATGACAAATTCAATTCGCCGCTTGCGATTTCGCAGTTTGACGCTCGTTCCCTGCCTGCTTGCCAGCGCGGTGGCTTTCGCCCAGGCCGGCTCCGCAACCGCACAACAGTCGGTGTCGTCGCTGGATACCCAGGCTTTTGCACGCTCCGGCCAGATCTGGCGCAGCTTCGGCAATCAGCTGCCGTTCGCCAGCCCCACCAGCTGGACCACCGCCGGCGGCGGCTACTTGAACCAGCGCTTTGCGCCGGGCGAGTGGAAGATCAACCGCACCACCGTCAAAGGCCTCAAGCCGGCCTGGACCCTGACCACCACCGGCGACATCTCGGCCACGCCGAGCGTGGAAGGTGGAACGTTGTATGTGCCCGACTGGGGCGGCACGCTGTATAGCGTCGACACCCAGACCGGCAAACCGAACTGGCAGGCCAAGTTGTCCGACTACACCGGCAATGCCAACTCGGTGACGCGCAACACGCCGGCCATCAGTGCCAACAGCATCATCGTCGGCGACCAGGCCGCCGGCACCGTGCTGGCGATCGACAAGAAGACCGGCAAGCTGCTGTGGAAGACCACCGCCGAAGCCAACCCACAAGCGCGCATCACCTCCTCGCCGGTGATCTACGGCAACCGCGTGTACGTGCCCGTGTCCTCCGGCGACTGGGGCAACCTGGACCCGACCCACACCTTCAGCTTCCGCGGCAGCGTGGTGGCGCTGGATCTGAACACCGGCAAGAAGGTGTGGCAGTTCTACAACGTGCCCGAGGGCTATACCGGTGCATCGGTGTGGGGCCAGGTAGCGATCGATCCGATCAACCGCCGCCTGTATTTCGGCACCGGCAACAACTACAACATTCCCGCCAGCGTGGGCAACTGCGTGTCCAACGCACGCTCTTATCGCGGCAGCGAACTCACCGTGCAGGACGAACTGGCGTGCATGGCGCCGGACAACTACGTCGACTCGGTGATCTCGCTGAATCTGGACACCGGCAAGCTGGTCTGGGCCGACCGTGCACAAGGCTACGACGCCTGGAACCTGTCGTGCATCGTGGCGCCCACCAATGGCCTGTGCCCGAACACCCAGGCAACCAACCTGACCGGCCCTGATTACGACTTCGGCGGCGCCGGCGTGCAGCTGTTCACCGTGTGGCGCGATGGCAAGGCCCAGCAGCTGGTCGGCGCAGGGCAGAAGAGCGGCATCTACTGGGCCTTCGACGCCAAGACCGGTACCAAGGTCTGGTCGACCCAGGTCGGTCCCGGCGGCACCACTGGCGGCGTCGAGTGGGGCACTGCGTTCGATCCGTACAAGTCGCAGGTCTATGTGGCCATCAACAACAGCACCAACGCCACCTATACGCTGGGGCCTGCGAATACCCAGAGTCACAACGGCGGCTCGTGGGCAGCGCTGGATGCCGCCACCGGCAGGATCAAGTGGCAGGTCAAGGTGCCCGGCATCAACCGCGTGAATCCGAACGTGCCGGCCGGCGGCCAGGGCTCGCTGACGGTGTCGCCGAACCTGCTCTACGCCGGTTCGATGGCCGGCAATATGGTCGCCCTCGACGCCGACACCGGCGCCACGCTGTGGAACCACGACGCCACCGGCTCGGTGATCAGCTCGCCGGCCATCGTGGACGGTGCGCTGTACTGGGGCGCCGGCTATGGCCGCTTCAACTTTGGCACTGCCGCAACGGCCAACCAGCTGACCAAGTTCGTGCCGGAGGCCAGCCCGGCCAAGTAAGCGTCAACCCATGTGATCTGCGTCGAGCGACGCACAAGCACGGCAGAACGACGGCGCCACCTTCGGGTGGCGTCGTTGTGTGTCACGCCGCTACAGCCGCGTGACCTGGCACAAGCGGATCTGCCCTGCTTCCAGCCCATGCGCCTCCGCCGCACGGCGGCGCAGCGCGGTGACCAGCCCGGCGGCATCCAGCACGCCATCGGCAGGCACGTCCACGCTGTGGGCCAGTTGCCCCCACAGTACCGGCCGACCGTCGCAATAACCCTCGTAGTCGGCGAAGTAATGCAGCTGGCGCAGCTCAGGTACCGACGTGGACATCGCCCTGGATCTCCGTGCAGCCCAGATGTTCCAACGCGATTTCCAGCCCGAGCAGATAGCTCTGCGCGCAGTAACCGCGCACCGTCGCAATGCGTTGCCCGAACCCCTCCGGCAGGCAACGCTCCGGACGGTCCACGCTATCGTCGTGAGCCTCCACGAACGGGTACGGCAACGCGCTGAGTACACGGTGCAGGCGCGCACTGTCCACGCAGCTGCCCGGATCGATCAACGCGATCTCCATCCGCGCCTGCCCGGCCACGCGCAAGGCATCCAGCAGCTCCTGCTCCGACCCGCAGGCACGCAAGGCCACCGTCTTGCCCGCGTCGCCGGCGCATTGCACGAGCTGCCGAATGACGGCCCGCGGCAACGGCTGCGGCCCACGCACCAGCGGCATCGCTGCCTCCGGCCCACGCACGATCATGATCGACATGGCGGCTTCCTCAGGCAGCGGCGCGCAAGGGCGCGCACAGCGACGGCAGACAACGCGCCGCAATACCCAGCGACATCGCATAGGCGCGTGGGGCATCGTGCGGCGTAATCACCACCGCCAGCGGCGCATGCTGCGGATGCAGCCATGGCTCCAGCTCCTGCGCCGCGTCGGTGTGCAACTCAATGTAGGGTGCAGGCAGCGCATCCAGTGCAGCACGCAATGCCGTCGCATGCACCTGCGCACGCTCCGACGGCGCCAGATCACCCGAATCCAGCAGCACCAGCTCCACCTCGGCATCGCCACCGGCGGCCTGCAAGCCGGCGATCAAGCCATCGACATCGGCACACGCTAGCCTGCGCAACGCGCGTCCGGCACACTCGGGCAGCTGCAGCGGCGCCACCTGCGCCGGATCGGCCTGCGGACCTTGCAAAATCAGGATACACATCGTGTTCGACTCAACGCACCACAGTGCGGGAGTGCCAAGGTAGGCCTGCCGGGCATAAAGAGGCTATTTGCGGATTAGTGGTCGGGCATAAAGAATGCGTAGTAATTTCCACGCGCAGTACCAAACACAACTGGAACCTGTTCTCACACTGTGGCAACCTAGACGTGGGGCGTATAGGTTCGAATTGGGGGAACAGGGGCGATAAGAAAAAATTATTCCAGTCACCGGATCTGTAAGTACAGGACCGGCAGCGCATTGAACAACGCAGCTTGAATTAATTCACTCACCTTACTTCGGTATTTTTATGATCCGCAGACTAGTTCTTCTAACTTTGATGTTGGCAAGCTCCCAATGCTTCGCGGCCTACTCACTCGGGGGACAGAAGATAAAGAACATAGCCACTGGATGGGGAGGAGAAGCCATATATATAGTCACTGAAGGCCCGCTACCTGCGGGAACAGGCTGCGGCGGTGGAAATCGTTTCATGATTACACCCAACGCATTGATGTACAAAGAGATTATTTCCATGGCACTAACATCTCTGCAAAGCAAGAATACGGTAGAAATTTACGTGGACGGTTGCAACGGAACTTCAATGCAAATTAAGGCATTCACTGTAGCTGAATGAGTGAAGACTTAAACACCAGGTGCGGACTCCCATAAATAGTGCCAGCTTAAATTTAGAGGTCTGCGGAGATATGGATCACGGAAATCGGCGGGCGTTAGCCCGCCCAAGCTGTCGTGCGGGATCTGTTGGTTGTAGTCGGCCAGCTAATGCCAGGGCTGATCGCGGACTTCGCTCATGGTGCGGGAAAAATGTGCATTTCTAGTACGCCGCGTCAGTAGCTGTCGTTGGAACGTTCGATGAAGCAGTTCTGCATCGAACACCTCGGCCCGATGAAATTCAATGCAATGCCTTTGCGCTCGTAAGCTCCCCCGATCGGCAGACACCGCATAAGTAGATCTTTCTGGCATCGTTCCCAAGTCAGGAGGTTCCATGCGCACATCGAAGTTCACCGAGACACAGATCATCGCCACGCTCAAGCAGGCCGACGCAGGCGTTCCAGTCAAAGACATCTGTCGCCAAGTCGGCATCAGCACGGCGACCTATTACCAGTGGAAGAGCAAGTACGGCGGCTTGGAGGCGTCCGAGCTGCTGCGGGTCAAGGAGCTCGAGTCCGAGAACGCCAAGCTCAAACGGATGTACGCCGAGTTGGCGCTCGACAACGCGGCAATGAAGGACCTGATCGCAAAAAAACTCTAGGGCCGGCGCGTAAGCGCGAGGCGGTGCGGTTCCTTATCGAGGTCCACGCGCGGCCGTTGCGCCGGTCCTGTGCATGTGTCGGGCTGTCGCGTGCCGCCTGGTACGCACCGCCTCTGGACTGGACGGTGCGCGATGCCGAGCTGATTGCCGAGATCACGCGTTACGTTGAAGCGCACCCCAGTCGTGGCTTCTGGAAGTGCAGCGACTACCTTCGCAAGCAGCAACCAGGCTGGAATCCCAAACGCATCTATCGCGTTTACAAGGCCATGAAGCTCAACCTACGCCGCGCTGCAAAGCGTCGCCTTCCCAAGCGTGAGCGGGTGCCGCTCTACGTGCCGAGGCTGCCAGACACGGTCTGGTCGGTCGACTTCATGAGCGATGCGCTGGCATGCGGACGACGCTTTCGCACCTTCAACGTGGTGGATGACTTCAATCGCGAGGCGCTGCACATCGAGGTTGACACCTCGATCAACTCGCGACGGCTTGTGCGTGTGTTCGAGCAGATCAAACGCGATCATGGCTTGCCGCAGGTGGTGCGCTCGGACAACGGCCCCGAGTTCCTGGGCGAAGCGTTCACCAGCTGGCTCAAGACGAATGGCGTCGCACTGCAGTACATCCAGCCGGGAAAGCCAAATCAGAATGCCTTCATTGAGCGCTTCAATCGCACGTTCCGCGAGGAAGTGCTCGACCTGAATTTCTTCGCCTGCCTCGACGATGTGCGCGAAGCCGCCCACTGGTGGATGATCGACTACAACGAAGCAAGATCCCATGATTCGCTCGGCGGAATAACCCCGGTCGAGTACCGCAACAAGCACATCGAAAGCTCTACTTTTGAAGTGCCTGCTTGACGGGGGAGCTTACGACGGCACACATCCTTGACCTGGCGACCGCCCTCAACCTGCTTCAGCGTGGCGACAATCTGGCTCTCAGTGAATTTGCTCTTGCGCATCGTTGGTCTCCTTGGGGACTAGCGTGCCCGGAGATCTCTCACTATGGCCGGATCAATTTTACGGGAGACTGACATGATGGCTAGTGCATCCAGAGATACTCTAACAATGGCTGAGAAACGTTACGGAATGTCGGTAAATAGAAAGTCACCTATTTATATCACCCGCCTTAATTAAGGCCTGCTCCCAACCCTCTCTCTTTCCAACCTCGACCCTAGCAGGCAGCTCCGTCACATCCCCTAATAACCTGATTTCGCCAACTTCATATCTGCGATAAAGGGGGTCGACGCTTTTCCGAAAACGACCCTGGATACGAACATACCTATACCCAAATTCTTTGAATGCCTTTTCTTGCACTGACTCAGGCGCACTGATTATAATAACATTATCCTGAAAAATCATGTGCGCATAATCAATCTCATTAGAATAAATAGAGAGTGCACCACGATCAATTACCAAGTAGCCGCTGATTAATACAACATTGCCATCATAATCATTCGGGTTTTTTGACAACCTATCAAAGGTAGTAAAGCATCTTTCCTCGTTTCTTGCATCCACGGTACAATCTGGCGGAATAGTATTCGCCACCCTCTTGTCTGTGCAAGAGGATATTAAAATTGAAAACAAACAAACGGTAGCAAGCAAACTTAAAGAAATTTTCACTCTATCTCCTCCACCTTATCACCAGCACCACCAACAAACTTAAAAAGTCTCATCGAAGGAGTAGATAAATAGCCAGTAGACCTTTGCCATCTATAAGTTTGAATATCTCCATCAGAAAAGGGAGAGTACTGATTTCGATTAAAATCTTCAAGCGGATGTGTATGGACATTGTAGCCTGCTTCCGCCAGAGGTGAAGCAGGCGTCATGAATCCAATCCCTGTTTCCTTATCGAAGCGACTCCCAACTCCGAGGTCGCGGAGATACCATAGACCGGCCAAGTCGTTAGAACTCGATTGTCTAACGATATTTGCGGCGAACTCGACTCCATAACGGTTGGAGGCAGGCTGAAATACCTTCATGAAGTAAATAGCTGCTGAATTTGAACTTTTTGACCCCACAGACTCGACCTTATCTCTCACCCTTTCTATAATTTTTAACGCAGCATTTAGCCGTCCCTGCTCCGTGCCCTTTGCAAATTTACGAGAACCATCGTTTTGCAGATTGTTTATTTCGCTTTTTGCCGAAACGCTACCGTCGCCTCGACCGCCACCGCCATACAATATTTCAGAACTTGGCGCACGACCATCCGGGTCTATGTATGAATAAGGATTATTATTCGCATATACGTATCTATTAAAGTTACTTCCATCCCCGCCATTAGCTTGCAAAGGATCAACACTCATGAACCTGCCTGTAACCCCATCATAGTAGCGTTGCTGCATGTATATCAGATCTGTGATCGCATCAGCGATGTGGCCGGTGTAACCTACTCCTTCCGCAGCTGGTCCGACAGATGCCCCGTACGGTTCATATTCTCGACGTTCAACTATATTTCGATTAGCGTCCGTCAGCACAGATGCAGAGCCGAGACCGTCTGTATGGACATAACGAATTGTCTGTGCTGATACGCCCATGCAGCAGCAGAGGTAGATTAAGAACCCCGCAAAAGCTCGCATTTCGGAGCGGAAGAAACTGTTGGCCTTGTACATTCCCACCCCGATATAAAGAGAGCAATACTTTAGTTAAAAACACAATCTGAAATCAGCCCAAAAGAGATAGTTCAACTATTTTATTTACCTAAGATAAACCTCAACGATTTCACAACCAGCAGCCTGGTAATCTACCTTTCGCTTATTTACAAGTGCGGACATTAGTATCGCGATCAAAGACTTGCCCCCCGGCTTAGCGTCGTCGAAATACATTGTCGGACTGCTTTTGCATTCCTGCGATAGGGATCCAAACCACACAAAATGATGTGTTGCCCCTTGATATGCCCCTAGCTGAGTTACCTCCACATCTCGAATCCACTCGTTCGCTGACGCTTGAGACTTCGTAAAAATGAGCACGGCCAGCAGCCCAACCGAATAAAAATTCATATCATCGCTCTTATTTATATAAATGCTTCTGCATTTGAAATACACCCATTGGAGCTTTGGCGCTTTCTAAACTCAAAGTTTGCGCTAGTCAATTCAGCAGAAGCTGATAGAGCAATGGAACGATATCTGCCGCAGAACGCTTAATGTGTGCGACCCCTGATAACGCGGTGCATGCCCCGTCCTGCGTACAGGCCAGCACACGATACGAATACGTCCCGGAGGGACGGGACAACGAGGTCCACGTGGTTTGATCGCCCTCGTAAACAGAAGTCCACGTCAGCCCGTCGATGCTTTCCTCAACCACATAGCGCACACTCCCTGGGCTTGCGGTCCAGGTTAGAGCGTCCTTCATCGCTGGCACTTGTCCAAATGACCACTCGACTTCCGCCACGTTGCTGCCGCCCAGCAAAACATATTCTGTCATTTTGGAACGGCGTTGATTCTTCTGGAAACGCAAAACTCCAGCTTGATCATACATCGACCCTACGCTGCCGCTCGATTGTGTTGCCTGGGTACGCCTACCGTTGCCGTCGTACCGATAGCTTTCCTTATTTGTTGCAGCACGCAAGCGATTCCCGAAGTCGAAGACGTACGCCTGCCCATTCTTATTGGTGAGATTGCCCTGCAGATCGTACGCAAGACCGACAACAGTGCTTCCAGAGCACTCGTTAATCTTGATATTGGTGAGATGCCAATACGGATCGTAGCAATAGAAATGCTCGCGTCCAGGTGCTTTAACGTAGGTCAGATTATCCAGTGCGTCGTAGCGATACTCGGCGGTGCCGAACATTGGAGATACGGTAGACCTCAAACGATCCAGCCCGTCATATGTCATTGTGCGGTTGCCGCGCTGATTGCGGCCAGTCGCCCCGTCTGTAATGGCTGCAACATTACCGTTTGCGTCATAGTCATAGCCATCACTTAACACGATATTGCCACCAAAGGCATCTTCGCTAGTGTCGGGCAGCTGTCGTGCGTTCTGCAGCATGTTGTGAACAATGCCATTTCCATATGTAAACTGTCGGAGCGCGCCGTTTGGATAATAGCTAGCACCTGTCGCGTAGCTCCCGGCCTGCAGCGCTTGACCCAACGCGTTTGGCGCGTAGTCGACAGTCATACCCGTTGGATAACGTTGCATCGCGAGGTGACCGTTTGCATTGTAGATCGAGCTGATCGCCCAGGTTTCTCCGTCAGCCTGCCCTTGGCTCTCTCCAACAAGAAGACGACGTCTGTTATAGGTATAACTGTTGTAGTTGGCTACGCCGCTGTTGATCGTCGTGATCTGCTTGACCAGGCCGTCCGGCCAGTATGTCCAACGTTGATTTCCGTTTCCATCGGGGAAAAGCAAGGCGCTTAAACGGTTGCGAGAATCATAGGTTCGATCTACTCGACGTGCAGCGATCGTTCCGTTTGAGCCATTCTGGTCGCACCCAGTATCTGACGGCAATCCGGTAGCTGACCATTTCATGTTCCCGGCAGGGTCGTATCCCATCAAGGTGGCGCCCGTCTCAGGCTCCACTGAACGGCAGAGCTCTTGGTTCGCGTTGTAGAAGTAACTACGCGTCAGCACTTGAGAAGAGCTAGCGTTGCGTCGGGTGATCGATGTTGGTTTGCCAAACAGATCCCGCGCAATATCAGTGTAAGTTCCTTCAGGATGCTGGATCCAAACGGGCTTTTCATAAGCCGGCTGGTCGAAGACCTGATAGCCCGTAACAGTGACCTGGCCGCGTGGATTAGCAACACTGGTCTGATTGCCAGCAAGATAGCTAGTGATTGTATTTAGTCGACCAAGCTCAGAGTCCTGGGATGATGAAGTGATTCTCCCTAGAACATCGTAGCCATTTCGATAGCCCGTGCTCAGCGAGCTATTACTCCCCGGGTAGGAAGAGAATATTAACTGGCCTACGGCATCATATGAAAAACGCTGAAACCGCTGCGTCCCAGCCTCATTTGCTGCATCGTACTCCCGCGTAAGTAGCGGCTTCAGCATCGCATCGAAGTACGTGATCTTTCGAGCGTTTCCGGTAACTACCGTTTGGCGCCAATGACCCGGCGCAATATCGTATTCCGAAGCACCTACCTGCTCGAAGGCTTGCGCAGTTGTATTCCATGCCGAGCTATCGTTCGTAGGATAGGTGATTGTAGCCAGGCGCCCCATCGCGTCATAGCTATAATTAGTCGTATAGCTATTCTGGTCAGTCACCGACGTTATCCAACCATTGTCATTGACGCTTGCGGAAATTGCGGTTCCGTCCATGAAGCGAATAGATTGTGGCACTCCCCTTTTCCAAGAACCAAGTGTAGTGGAATTGTTATTAGCATCCGTAATATAAGCAATCGTTCCATCACCGTTATAGCCAATGGTTTGCTTCAGTTTTCCGAATGCTGTGATGGAGACTGGCTGGGCATTACCATTATAAGAGATTTGCCGCTCTACTAAACCGGTGTCGCTATTCGTAGAGCTTGCTTCTTGGCCAAGTATCCATTTCTGAGTGTTGTCATAATATGCCGTGACATCAGTTCGACCGTGCCACGGGGTATACCTCGCAACCGTGGTCGGCCTTGCAAAACCGTCGTAACCGCGCACCGAATATGTATATGCCGTGCCGTCCTGACCTATCACTCTTGAGCTGAGTGGGGAGACACGTGTCATTTGATCCAAATTTAAGTTATTTGCAAAAGTTGCTCCGTAACGAGCCGGCCACGGTCCATTCGTAGCGGAGGCATATGAATTTTGCTGAGTTTTAACCAGGTTCGTACCGACAGCTCCTGAGAACTGCTCGGATTTCAGCAATTGACTTTCGCTCACGTCAAATCTGTTGCTATAGGTATAGCGCGTTGCGCTCCCCATAGGATCTATAACGTCGGTCCAGACTGTAGAAGCGCAACCGGCATTGCAATCCTTACTCCAGCTATTGTTTGGAGGCGAGTACGCATAGGACCATACCCGAGACGCAACTCCCGGGCCATAAAATTCTTTCTTTGCAAGTGTCCGCGCGCCATAGACATTGGGATGAACGAGCGTTCTACGATTGAACGAATTATCACATAGATAAGGGACGTAAGAACGACCTCTGATTGTCGAGCCCACTGTAAAGACGCCTGTTAGCCCCGAAGGGTGGCGTATGGTTCCTGTGGCGGTAGCTGTGCTTGGCTTGGTGACAAAAGAGCATCCGTTGTCAGTTGGATAAGTAATAGCCGAATATTCCCCCGCTCGACTAAATCCTCCGAGGTCAAATGCCCATGACGAGCCATCGGGCTGTGTTAGCCCAACTAGATGTGTACGCGTGTCTGCAAGTACGCCATACTGATACGACCACGTTCTAGGTGCGCTATCTGAAGTTTGCAGCACAGCCGACGTGATGCGGTTACCAGATTCAGTTGTGCCGGATGCCCACTGCTGGGACCATGGTTCGTAGTTTATAGAGAGAACTCGCCCGTCACTCGCGATTATTCTCGTCAAATTCCCGTCAGCATTGTATTGATAGTTAAGCGAGTTTCCGAACCTGTCCTCTATCTTGGATACGAGTCGCATCGCTACACTACGTGCAACACCACCAAAGTTTGGCTGAGCAAAGCCTACGCTGTCGTATCGCTTAGTAACTGCCCAATCCATCCAGTATTTTGTACCCTCTGGAGAGACCACAAAGAATCCATCGCCTCCAGCCAAACCATTAGAGGTTTTCTGCAGGCAACCGATCATCCATTGACTTTTTGTCAGAATCGGAAAATCGACTACAGCGCCGTCTACATTCATAGCTTGCGGTGCCAAGCCGTTAGATACATCGCGCTTCAATAAATCTTGGCGGCCGCTTCCAGGTATGACTAGCTGATAGCCTCCCCACCACTGTTCAGGGGGATAAAAGATCGGACTGGACGAGGCACTACTGTTCAAAACAATAGTTGGCGCGCCCGAAATGTTCACGCATTTTAGGTTGAATCTTTCGGCAATTATTGTTTCGATTCGCGGCACTTCCAGGCGCCAGTCGGTAAAAGCACGCGAATCAGTTGTGAAAAAACTGCGATCGTTAATTTCTAACGTTCTGGAAAGCTCGATGGGAAGACCTTGTCCCTCTTGAACTATGTCTACCTGCCTAAATGAGACTGCGCCCGTGTAGAGGTCGATGAGCTCACCAAACGGCTTATCGCCAAGTGGCTGAACTGACTGAGAGCTACGTACACGCTTATCGAACTCGGACTCAGGAGTAACTATTTGTGCCCACAACGGCGCTGCCGACATAGCCATCAGCAGTGCAGCAATGCTTTTTGATCTTAGACCCAACATAGAAACCCTCTGATTCTTAGGTAATCCGATAACACGAGCAATGCACTTCTTGAAAAAGTGGCACACTTCCATTGTTATTATTAAATTCGAGAATTCTAGCGCTAATATCAATGGAGCCCCCCGCCTCATTGCGTGAATTCAGCACAGCTTGAATTGTGTCATGACGTACTTGGTCGCTCAGTTCTCAAGGTATAAGAACTTTCCTTTGCACAATTTGTCGTCATCGTCAATGATGAAAGTTATTTTCTTCCCTGTGGTCAGCGAAGTTACCAGTGCAGCATAAATAGCTTTGTTGTTATCTATACTTGGATTTGCCCAATACACTGGCTTTCCTGCAGGACAAGCGGCATTTCCTGAATTCAATACAAAGGGAATTTGCGAAGGCATATAACTCGCTTCAATGGATGTCACTTGACCTGAAATGTACTGAAGTGCATCCGCCTTACCACAAGCTATTGCCAGACCAAACAGAACAATAGGATAGAGACTCTTTCTCACTTATCCACCTGAATTGTAAAGAATTGATGTCAGATCACATACCCGCATGATCATCGCTTGAGCGGCAAGCATGAGATCACTAGTTTTTTAAACAGTAGTCAAAGGCAGCAACTTCTATTTACTCGACCGTATCGCTATTATTTTAGTGCGCCCACCAAATCCACAGTCGCCTTTTTCTACAATCAGCTGCACATCAAGATCACGCGTATACGCCGTCAGAGCCATGGCAAGCAGCTCTTGGTATGCCGCATGGTTGCGATCAATAACGAAGTCGTTTGGACCAGCGCTGCAACCTGTGATCGACGCAGTGGAGTGAAGTAGAGCGATGCCCTCGCCATACCAGCCATTCTCTACGTAAGTGGTTTTTCCGGGGCCAGTGGCCTCGGCGGCCATGGTCGCACCAGCCAATGACGCCATCAGCGCCAGCAAGTACTGCAAGCACGACCTTTTACCGAGATGCACCTTAGCTTCCCTTGCTATCAGCTATAAAACGATATCAACGGCCACAAATAGCGCCACGCATGTGCGCAGGCTAATTAGTAGTTACGTTCCCCTGGTACCTCTGCACGACAAGCAGAGCTAGCAACCCCGGCAGAATGAACAGCCAAGTCAGCTTTGTCAATATGTGATGAAGAACAAGCGGCGGGTTATTTTTCCCGCCGCCAGTTCACCGAGCCCTTGGTCTCCACCGTGCTGGATTCGGCTTCGATGTCGAAGCCGCGGCTGAGCAGGTATTTCAGCGTCAGCACCGAGCCGCTGCCGACCATCGAGACGCCGTAGCCGACGTAGAGTTTTGGCGAGAGGTACTTGCCGAAGCCCACCACCGAGCCGACGGTGCTGGATTCGCTCACTCCCGCTTCGTCCAGGCCGAGCTTGGCGCCGATCTGCGAGGCGATCAGGCTGCTGCCGGCCGACAGGGCGGCCGAGGCAGCGCTGACCTGCTGGGTTTCGTCGCTGCTGGCGGTGGACAGGCCACGGCCGAGTACCAGGTACGACAATGCTTCGGATTGCGACATCGCCGGTTCCGACCACACATCGGCGCGCGGCGATTCGGCACGGCCGCTGACGTCGATGCCGGCGGTGACATCGCCGACCTTGCGTTCGGCGCGCAGGCTCACGCGTGGGTCGGAGACGATGTTGTTGTTCCAGGTCAGCTGGCCACGGCTGATGGTCAGGTCCTGGCCGTAGGCCTTGTAGCGGCCGCGCACGTCCAGCCCGCCGTTGGCAGTCATCTCGCGGCCCGGGCGGGCGCGGATCTGCATCTGCCCGCTCAGCCCGCCCTTCAGGCCGAAGCCGCTCATGTTGACCTTGTCGCCAAGCACGATGGCCAAGTCCATATCCAGCGGCGAAGCGGGCGCTTCTTCCGGATCCACCGGGTCCAGCACCACTACGTCCTCGGATACCGAGGTGCCGCGATCCAGGCGTTCCAGGTCGATGTCGGCTTCGGGCACGGTGACCTTGCCACGCAGTTGCATGGTGTTGTCGGTGATGCCGAACTG
The DNA here is from genome assembly GCF_040203315.1 of Xanthomonas sp. WHRI 8393. Taxonomy (NCBI): domain Bacteria; kingdom Pseudomonadati; phylum Pseudomonadota; class Gammaproteobacteria; order Lysobacterales; family Lysobacteraceae; genus Xanthomonas; species Xanthomonas sp. WHRI 8393. Next base: position 120,247 of record NZ_JBEGGL010000008.1, read on the forward strand.
CATGTCCGGGTTGGCGATGATGCGCAACTCGCTGGTGTTGTAGGCCAGCACGTTTTCGCCGCGGATATTCAGCAGCAACGGCGTGCTGGTGCCGAACCACGACAGCCCGCCATCGATGTTGAGCGTGCCCTGCCCCGACTTGGCAGAAGCAGTGATCTTGGCCGAGCCATCCGGTAGCGCGTCGAAGCGGCCCTTGCCCTCGCTCAGGGTCAAACCCATCGACGGATATTCGGCAGTGAAATCGCTCAGGGTGGCATCGCCGCCCAGCAGCGGCTTGTCGCGGGTGCCGCGCAGGCTCACATGGCCTTCGACCAGACCCTTGGGCCGCACCACATCGGCCACCACCAGCTCCAGCCAGTACAGCCGCGACATGTTGAGATACAGCTCGCCGTTGAGCGGCGCGTACGCATCCCAGCCGGTGTTGAACTTGGCATCGACAAAGCCGGCGCCCTGGAAGCCGATACCCAGCTTGGCCTGGATCTGCTGCGGGGTGAAATCGGCCTGCACGCTGAACTGGTCGTAGCGCAGCAACTCGCCGCGATTGGGGTTGCCGGCCACCGCCGCGTAGCGGGTTTCGCCCAGGCGAATGCCGCCTTCGGGCGAGGCGATGCGGAACGAGCCTTCCCAGGCATTGCCGCGCGGCTTGAAGCTGCCGTCCAGCGACAAATCGCCACGCAGATAGATCTGCCGCCCTTCCTGCTTGGGTAACCACGGTTGCACCAGCGACAGCGGCAGTGCATCGCCGTGCACCACCATGCCCTCGCGCGGCCAGTTGGCGCTGGCGCACAGCGCGCCGCCGGTGGCTGCGCCCAGGCAGGTGTCGGACAGGGTAAACGCGGCGCCATCGGTGCTGAACTGCGCCGGCTGGCGCAGCGCCCAGGCATCGCCCTTGGCCGGTGCGATCCGCAGCGTGGCGACCTGGCCCTGCCAGCGCTCGCCATTGCGACGGACATCGCCCTGCAGCGCGACGTTGGCCATGCTGTTGGCGATATCGGCATCCAGGCGCAGCGCTTCCACCGCACCGCGTGCCTGCACGCGCACGCTGTCCAGCACCACGCCGGCTTCGATCGCGGTGCCCTGCAAGGCCAGCTGCCCGTCGCTGCCGCGCCACGGCAAACGCCCGCGCAAGCTGATGCTTTGCGCGCTGTAGTCGTTCCAGCGCAAGCCGTTGCCGACCAGGTCGGCAGTGATGTCGGGCGCGTCGCGACGGCCGCTGACCTGCAGCTGCCCGCGCATCGTGCCGGTGGCGCCGGGCAAGACATCGTCCAGCTGCAGCGGCTGCAATTGCGCGGCGATATCCAGCTGGTCGCCGACCTTGCCCTTGGCAGTGATGCGGCTATTGCCCAGCGACAGCTGCAATTGGCCCTCGCCCTGTTCACCACGCAAGGCGAACTTGCCGTTGGCCGACAGCGCGCGTTGACGCAGCTGGCCGGTCAGGCTCGGGATATCGGCCGTGGCCTCGAAGCCCGGCGACACGCCACCGGCCGGTGCCGGCAACTGACGGCCCTTGGAGGCGACCTTGCCGGAGAGATTGCCGTTCCAGCCCGGCGCGAAGTAGCCCGGATCGAACTTGGCCAGCTGGGCGCTGACATCCCACTGCAGCTCCGGGGTCCAGCCCACCTCGCCGGTGAGATCCAGCGAGCCGCCCGGGGTCTTGGCCTGCACCTGCTTGAGTTGCGCACGTTGATCGTTGCCGCGGCTGTCGAACACCAGCGCGGCCTGCTGCCCGTCGCGCTCCAGCTTGGCGCGGCCGATCGCCGCCCACGCCTTCAGGTTACCGGCCACGCCCAGCCGCGCATCGACCAACTCCACCGGCACCACCGGCGCATCGGGGGTGGCCGGGTCCGGCGTCGGGGTGAAGCGCAGGCCACTGGCGTTGACCGCAAAACGGAAACTCGGATTCTGCGTGTCGCGGAAATCGGCAGTCCCACGCAACTGCGCGCGGCCTTCGAAGGCATCGATCACCAACGGTTCGACGGTGATGACCTGGTCCAGCAGGCTGATGTGCGAGGGCTGCAAGGTGGCGCTCAGCTCGCCCTGCTTGACGCTGCCTTGCAGGTCGGCGTTGCCGCCCTTGCCGGAGGCCTGCAGGTTCAGCGCGATCGGTGTGGCCGGGGCGGCGTACTCCCCATTGGTGGCCGGCGTCAGCAGCGAGGTATCCAGCGCGTCGGTGACGGCCTTGAAGGCCCAGGTCGGATCGTCACGCCCGGTGAACACCAGGCTGGCCTGCAGCGGTGCCGGCGCGCGGCCGGCGATGGCCACTTCCATCTTGTCCAGATCGCCGCGTGCGACCAGCCCCAGGCTGGCCGGGGTGCGCCCACGTGCGGCCGGCAGCACCGCGGTGGCGGTCAGGTCGGCGCGGTAATCGTCGTTGGGCACGTAGTCGCCGTGCAGGCGGAAGTCGCCCATGTCGGTATCGACCACCAGATTGCGCGTGCGCAATTCGCCGGTGGCCACTTCCAGCCCGCCCTGCACCCTGTGCAGGACGATCATCGGCTGCTGCAGCTGGGTGATGCGCAGGTTCTCCACGTCAATCTTGTCGGCCTGGATCGCCAGCGGCACGTTGATCTGCGGCAGCGATTCGGGCCAGCTCGGCAGCGTGAACGGCTCCTCGCTCTTGCCCAGATTCAGGCTGGCATTGCTGACCTGCACCGCATCCAGTTGCAGCTTGCGCCCAAGCAACGGGCGCAGGTCCGGTTCCAGGTACACACGCTCGGCGGTGAAGTGGATGTCCTGATAGCGGAAATCGACATCGCGCAAGGTCAGCGGGCCGGCCACCGGGCCTTCGACCTTGCCATAGGTAAAGGTGGCACCGACCGGCAGGCGCGCGGTCACCTGCGCCAGCAACACGTCGCGCCCGGCCACGGTCTGCAGCAGCCAGTACACCGCGATCAGCGCCAGCAACACCAGGCCCAGCACGGTCAGCCCCGAGCCCACCCAGAACCGGCGGCGGCGGTAGAAACGCGCGCGGCGCGGTGCGGGGGGTGGCGCAGGGGTCGGCGTACTCACAGGTTGGCCCCGATATCGATATAGAGCTGGAACTGCGAGTCGGGGTCGTTCAGGCCATGCGCGATGTCCACGCGCACCGGGCCCACCGGCGAGCGCCAGCGCAGGCCGAAGCCGATACCGGTGTGCCAGTCGGGCGTGTCGTCGAAGGCGCTGCCGCTATCGACGAACACCGCGCCGCCCCAGGGGCCGCCCTTGAGGTAATGCTCGTATTCGGCACTGGCGGTGACCACGTTCTTGGCACCGAGCGCGAATTCGTCCGGCTTGGGCGTGCGCGGGCCCACTTCGCGGAAGGCATAGCCGCGGATGCTGTTGGCGCCGCCGGCAAAGAAGCGCAGGCTCGGCGGCATCGCCACCAGATCACTGGTCCAGGTGGTGCCGCCTTCGCCGCGCAGGATCACCCGGCCGTTGTCGCCGGCTCCCAGGAACCAGCGCAGCTGGCCGTAGAGCTGGCCGAAATTGGTATCCGAGCCGGCGCCTTCTGCACCGCCGCGGATGAACGCCTGCCCGGACACGCCACTGCGCGGGAACAGGCGGTCGTCGACATTGACGTAATTGACCTGCAACTGCGGATAGATCAGCGTAGAGGTCTCGTAGACCGCATCGGTGAAATCGCTGCCGCTGCTGAACCGCCAGCGCTCGCGCAAGGCATTGATCGAGGCGATCGCACTCCAGCGCTCGTTGATCTGGCCGCTGCGGCTGCCGGTGAGTTTGACGTTGCGCAGGTCGATGTACTCGGTCTGCTCGTCGTAGAGCCGTGCCGAGGCGGTGTACCAGCCATCCAGCCAGCGGAACGCCGGCACGCGGTAGCTGGTGGTCAGGCTCTTGCGGTTCTGCGCGTAATCCAGCTGCGTGTCCATCTTGTGGCCGCGCGAATTGACGTAGCGCCGCTCCACGCCGCCACGCACACCGGCGCCGCTCTCGCTGCCGTAGCTCAAGCCGGAGGTGTAGACGGTGCGCTTGGCGCGGGTGAGCTTCACATCCACCGGCACCCGGCCCTGGTCGTCGGCTTCTTCGGGCTTGGGCTGGATGTCGATGGTGCTGAAGTAATCCAGCTTGGTCAGCGACTCGCGCAGGCGATCCAGCTTGCCTTCGTGGTAGTAGCTGCCCTCGTCCCAATACACCAGCGGCTCGAACAGGCCGGGGCGGAAGTAGTCGTAGTCGAAGCGCACCTTGCCCATGTCGTAGCGGCGGCCGCTGTCCCAGTTCAGATCGATATCGGCGGCGTGCTCTGCGCGCGTCACCGCGACGCGGCGCTGGGTGAAGTCGGCATCGAAGTAACCGCGCTCGGCCAGCCGGCGGGTGATGCGCACCTTGCTCGCTTCGTATTGCGGATGGCTGAAGACCTGGCCTTCGCGCGGTTCGAACTGCTTGAGATCCTGGCCCAGGTAACGGTCCTGCTCGGCCCACCCGGTGATGGAGATATGCGACTGCCGCACGCGTACCGGTTCGCCGCGCTCCACGGTGATCACCACGGTCACCTTGTCGCCGGTGCGCGGCGCAGCCAGCTCGATGGTCGGCGAGTAATAGCCGAACGGTTCCAGCGCCTCGCGCGTCTGCCGTTCGGCCTGCGCCAGCAGGTACTCCAGCCGCGACTCGCCCTGCTCCTTGCCGACGGCCTCATACAGAGACAGGGAGACCTCGATGTTCTCGATCATCTCGGCGTCGGCGTCGTCGTCCAAGCCCTTGATTTCGATCTTGTCGATGGTCGCCCGGGCAACCGCTTGCAGCGGAACGAACAGGGTGCACAACAGGGAGAGAGCAAACGCGGCTTTAAGCATCGGCAAAGGATACCCAGCCTGGGCGTGAAGGGACAAAAAAACTGAAGAAACACGCCTATACGGCATCGGATAGAACTCGGTACAGTCGGTACGTTGTTAACGTTTCGTTGACACCCATTGCGTGCGGCCCCCCCGATTGCCGCGCGCCCGTTCATACCTTTGGAGAGAGAGGTGCGTTTCATGAAACGTCATTTGCTGGTCACCGCCGTGTGCACCGCCCTGACCATGCCATCGCTTGCGATGGCACAGGATTCAGGTGAAGTGACTCAACTGGACAAGGTCACGGTGACAGGGTCGTTGATTCCCCGGTCCCAGGTCGAAACCGCGACCCCGGTGTTTTCGATCACCGCTCAGGACATCCAGCGCCGCGGCTTCAAGGACGTCTACGACGTGCTGCGCTCGCAACCGATGGCCACCGGCTCGGTCCAGGACGGTCAGTTCAGTGGCGGCTTCACTGCCGGCGCCAAATCGCTGAGCCTGCTCGGCCTGGACCCCGGCTTCACCCTGGTGCTGATCGACGGCCGGCCGATGGCCGATTACCCACTGCTCTACAACGGCCAGAGCAATTTCGTCGACCTGGCCAGCGTGCCGGTGGGCATGGTCGAACGCATCGACGTGGCGCCGGGCAACCAGTCCTCGATCTACGGCTCCAGCGCCATTGCCGGCGTGGTCAACATCATCCTGAAGAAGCGCATGGACGGCGTGCAGATGAATTACCGCATGGGCACCTACGACGGGGGTGGCGGCAACAACCAGCGCTTCCAGCTCACCGGTGGCAACGAAATCGGTGGCGCCAACATCGTGTGGGGCCTGCAGCTCAACAATCAGGGTCCGATCTACGGCTACCAGCGCCGCGATTTCGATTCCACCAGCGACAATCCTGACCCGACCCTGCGTTACGGCTCACGCATTGCCTTGCATAACCTGCCCACCACCTATCTCGATCCGGGCGCCGAAAATTGCGCTGCATTGGGACCGCTGTTCAATGGCTCGGTGCAGTACGACAACCGCGCCAACCGCGGCAACTTCTGCAGCAGCCGCACCGAGCCGGGCTACGCCAGCATCCTCAACAAGGAACGCAGCGCCAGCGGCTATGCCAACCTGAGCTATGCCTTCAACGATAACGTCGAGCTGTACTCGACCCTGCTGCTCAATCGCACCAAGGTCGAGGTCAATAGCGGCCCCCGCTTCTGGCAGACCTCCTCCGATACCGGAGGTTTTTTCTACAATCAGGACAGCCAGCAGCTCGAAAGCTATCAACGCATCTTTGCGCCGGAGGAAACCGGCAATCAAAACTTCAACAACGACCGCCAGACTGCCGACTCCTACAACATCGCGCTTGGCCTGAAAGGCGGCCTGGGTGCCAGCAACTGGACCTACGATGCCTACTACGCACGCTCGGAATATCGCATCGAAAGCCGTCAGCAGTGGCCGCTGGCCGACCGCATCGAAGATTTCTTCCGCGAACAGTTCCTTGGCGCTCCGCAGGGCGAGTACTACGGCTACCCGATCTATTCACCCAACGATGCCAACTTCTATCGCGCCTTGACGCCGGCGCAGTACCGCAGCTTCAACGACGAAATCCGCACCAAGTCCCGGACCTGGACCCAGAACGTCAACCTGCAGCTGACCAACACCGAGTTGTTCAACCTGCCGGCCGGTGCGGTCGGCGTCGCCGGTGTGGTGCAGGCCGGTAATCAGTACTGGACCAACCCGACCGACCAACGCGTGATCGCTGGCGACTTCTACCAGCTGACCGGCACCCAGGGCAGCGGCAAGCGCGAGAACTGGGCGGCGGCCTTCGAAATGCGGGTGCCGATCCTGAGCACCTTGACCGCCAATCTGTCGGGCCGCTACGACGACTACAAGAACCAGGGCGGCGGCGGCGATTCCAAGTTCACTTACAAGGCCGCGCTGGAATTCCGTCCGATCGATTCGCTGCTGTTCCGCGGCAATTACGCCACCGCGTTCAAGGCACCGGACATGGCGTTTTCCTTCGCTGGCGACAGCGGCTTCTTCCAGGGCGTCAACGATTACTACCGTTGCGCACTCGAAGAACCCAACGTGCCGATCGCCGACTGCACCTATGGCGGCACCAGCATCCAGGGCCGTCGGTCCGGCAATGCGGATCTGAAGTCGATCACCGCAAAGTCCTGGGGTGCCGGCGTGGTGTGGTCGCCGAGCGCAAGCTTCAGCGTCAACGCCGATTACTACAACATCAAGATCGATGACAAGGTCAGCGACCTGAGCACCGATGCCCTGCTGCAGAACGAATCGGCCTGCCGGCTCGGCGCCCTGGATATCAACTCGCCGACCTGCGTCGACGCGCTGTCGCGCATCGATCGCACGGCCGCCGATGCGCCGGTACCCAATCGCCTGAGCAACATCCGCATCAACCCGGTCAATATTTCCAACGAGGAAATCTCCGGCGTGCTGACCAAGGCGACCTACAACCTGGCTACCGACTCCTGGGGCCTGTTCGTGTTCGACGCGCAATACAACCTCACGCTCAAGCATGAAAGTCAGCAGTTCCCGCAAGACCCGGTGCGCGACCTGCTGAGCGAGCCGTTCTTCTCCTCCGAGTTCCGCAGCATCACCAATGCCTCGATCACCTGGCAGAAGGATGCGTGGACGACCACCTTGTTCGGCCAGCGTTACGGACGTACGCCCAACTTCACCGCACAGCAAAGCACCGATGGCTATGCGGTGGAAGGCGCACGCAAGGTCGGTGCGTGGACCACGCTCAATGCCACGCTGGACTATGCGGTCAACGACGACATCTCGCTGACCGCCACGGTCAACAACCTGGCCGACACCCGGCCGCCGCGCGATCGCACCTACAGCAGCTATCCGTACTACAACATCTTCAACTACACCGGTTACGGACGCTCCTACATGCTGGAGCTCAACTGGCGTTTCGGCGCGCACTGAGTCAGCCAGGGCGGTATTTGCCAACGGCAGCCATGGGGCTGCCGTTGGCGTTTTGAGACAAGCGTTTTTGGGTCGAGCGCTTGGGGATCGCCGCTGCTGCGAGTGGGCGAACTTGGAGTGGCCAGACACGACGAGGCTGGCGACACGCAGGCGTTTTCGATTGCGGGCATAGCGCATACATCGCGGCGGCGTCTCCGCGTCGTTTCGCTGGCCGTTGTCAGCGTGCGTCGGTCTGGATCAGGCCGGCATGCAACAAGGCCTGCCGCAGCGGCTCCAGCTGCGCGGCGTAGCGCCGCCATTCTTCAACGTTGCGCCCATGCACGCCTTCGCGCACCTGCACGCTGCTCAGCGTGGCCGACGCGGCCGCATTGCGGGTGATATCGATCTGCCCGGGCTCGATCTGCAACCCGCAGCGCGCCATCAACTGCTGCAATACCGCGGATGGATCGCGCACCATCTGCGCATAATCCACATCGATCACCCGGCCCGGCAATGCCGCGCGCCACTGCGCCATCAGGGCGTGATACGCCTGATAGTGGCGCGCCAGCGTGTGCAGGTCGTAGCTGTAGGCGTAGGAGTCGCCGAACAGCGCGCGGTAATTGGAGAAGCACACCGCCATCGGCTCGCGTACCAGATGCACGATCAATGCCCCCGGCAAGGCACGGGCAATCGCGCCGATCGCCACTGCATTGGCCGGTAACTTGTCGATGTACCAGCGTGCCGTTCCGGCCCGCCATTGCGTCTGTTCCAGGTAACGCGCGCCGATCTGCGCGTAGTCCAGCGTCGGCAAGGCCTGCAGCAGGCGCGCATCCAGCAGGCTGCGACCGGCCTGGTCGGCGCCCCAGCGCAGTTGATGGCCGAAGTCGTTCAACTCGCCAGCCGACACGATCTGGGAATGGTTGCCCAGCATCCGCTCCAGCACCGTGGTGCCCGAGCGCGGCAAACCAAGCACGAAGATCGGTTGCGGGCCGTGTGCGACGGGGGCTTGCTGCGCGGCGAACAGGCCCTGATCGGCCAACGCACCCAGCTGCGCGTACAACGCCGCCTCGGCCTCGGCGTCATGACGCAGGCGTGCATGCATCACCGCGTTGCCGTGCTGTAGCGCGTCCCAGGCGGCCCCGGTCTGGCCGAGGTCTTCCAGCTCCTTGTACAGCGCGAACGCCAGCCCGGCGCGATCTTCGCTGTCGGGCTTGGCGAGCTGCAACTGTTGACGCAGTTGTTCCACATGGTTGCTGCTGGCGCTCTGCCGGCGCAAGCGCGCACGCGTCAACGCCGCGCGGCCATAGCCGGGCGTATGCGCCAGCGCATGCTCCAGCGCCTGCGCCGCTTCATCGAGGCGACCATTGAACTGCAACTGCACCGCTAGAAAAAACCGGAAATCCGGTCCATCGAATCCGCAGGCCTGCGCCCGCTGCATCATCGCCAGTGCGTCGACATGTTCGCCCAGGGATTGATGCACGTGCGCGAGCAGGGCCAAGGTCGCGCCGTCCTGGCACCGCATCACCGACGGGTGACGCAGCAAGGCATGCAGTGCGCGATGCTCGCCGACACGCAGCAAGGCCTGCGCCACCCGGCAACGCATCGCCACGTCGTCGCCCAGATCGCCTGCGGCCAGCCGCAGCTGCACAACCGCCTCGCGCATCCTGCCGTTGGCCAGCACGGTGCCGGCCAGCAGCACGCGGGCCGCCACATGCGCCGGCTCCACCTCCAGCAGCGCCTGCAACGCAGACGCCGCCACAGCCAGGTCGCGGCGTGCCAACGCGGCCTGCGCGGTCTGCCAGTGCACCGCGCCGGCGGACGCAGCCATCAGCTGGACAGATGCTCGATGGCGGCGACGCTGCCGAGGCGGTCGCCGAGCTTCTTCAGCAGGGCCAGACGATTGGCGCGCAATTGCGCGTCTTCGGCGTTGACCATCACCCCGTCAAAGAACGCGTCCACCTGTGGGCGCAACCGCGCCAGGCGTGCGAGCACGGCGACGTAGTCGTGCCGGTGCAGCGCATCGCCGGTATCGCCGATGGCCGCTTCCACCGCTTCGGCCAGGGCTTCTTCGGCCGGTTCGCGCAGCAGGCTGGTGTCGATATCGCCGGGGATCTCGCCCTCGACCTTGCGCAGGATGTTGCGGATGCGCTTGTTGGCTGCGGCCAGGGCTTCGGCTTCGGGCAGCGTGGCGAAGATGCCGATCGCATCGATGCGGCGGTCGAAGTCGTAGAGGGAGCCGTGGGTCGCGCCCAGGTGCGCTCCTACGAGCCCTGTAGGAGCGCCCTCGGGCGCGACCGAGAACAATGCGGCGACCGCGTTGAAGTGCGTGGCAGGAACGCCCTTGTCTGCGTAGTAGCCGCGTAGGCGGTCGAGGATGAAGTCGAAGAGCTCAGCGCTTTTTGGCGCAAGATCAGGGATTGTGAATCGACGGGCTTGGATTTTTGAATTTTCTTCGGGGAGTTCTTCTGTCGTGATACCGCTATCGCCGAGGTGCGACTTGATGGCTTTAGTCTCGAAAGGCGAGCTATTGATCAACGCGTTGTACGCCGAACTCAAGGCTCTCGTTAACAACTCGCGCAAATCCAGATCAAACCCACTCTCAATCACCGTCCGCGCCAGCCCCAGGGCATTGCGCCGCAGCGCGAACGGGTCCTTGTTGCCGGTCGGCTTCAAACCGGCCGCAAAGCCACCGGCCAAGGTATCCAGCCGTTCGGCAATCGCCAGCACCTTGCCCAGCGGCGACAGTGCGATGTCGTCGCCGGCAAACCGCGGCTGGTAGGCCTCGTCGATGGCCAGCGAAATCTCGCTCGGCTCACCGGCGGCCTTGGCGTAATGACGCCCTGCAATGCCCTGCAGCTCCGGGAATTCGTTGACCATGCGCGATTGCAGGTCGTTCTTGGCCAGCTGCGCAGCGCGACGCGCCTGCGCCGGATCGGCGCCCACCTGCGGCGCAATCGCTTCGGCCAGCGCCGCCACACGCGCCACCTTGTCGGCCACCGTACCCAGCTTGGCCTGGTAGGTCACGCTGGCCAGACCCGCGCCCATCGCCTCCAGGCCCTGCTTGAGGTCTTCGTCGAAGAAGAACTTGGCATCGGCAAAGCGCGGACGGATCACCCGCTCGTAGCCCTTGGCGACTTCGGCCACGTCCTTGGAGACGATATTGGCGATGCCGATGAACTGCTCGGTCAACTTGCCGCCGTCGTCCAGTACCGGGAAGAATTTCTGGTTGATCTCCATGGTTTCGATCAGCGCTTCCTGCGGCACCGCCAGGAAGTCGCGCTCGAAACTGCACAGCACCGCCGACGGCCATTCGACCAGGTTGACCACCTGCTCCAGGTTGTCGTCGCTGATGCGTGCGCTGCCGCCGGCCTGCCTGGCGGCGGCTTCGACCTCTTCGACGATGCGCGCACGGCGTGCATCCGCATCCACCAGCACATGCGCCGCGCGCAAGGCCTCGATGTAGTCGCCCGGTGCCGCCAGCGATACCTCGCCCTGATGCATGAAGCGGTGCCCGCGGCTGAGGCGATCGCCACGCACGCCCAGCAGCTCGGCCGGAACCACGCTGTCGCCGAACAGCAGCACCAGCCACTGCACCGGCCGTGCGAAGGCGTATTCGTGCGCGCCCCAGCGCATCGGCTTGGGGATCGGCATCGCGGCGATCGCTTCGCGCAGGATGTCGGGCAGCAGGTCGGCGGTGCGCGCGCCCGGCGTCACCGCGCGGTGCACGAAGCGCTCGCCCTTGGCGTCGCTGGTGCGCTCCAGCGCGGTCCAGTCGATCCCGGCCTTGGCGGCGAAACCGGCCAGCGCCTTGGTCGGCTTGCCCTCGGCATCCAGCGCGATGTTGAGATACGGGCCCAGCACTTCGGAGCGCTGCTCGGGCTGCTCGGTGGCCACGCCCGGCAGCAGCACCGCCAGGCGGCGTGGTGTGGACAGCGGCTTGGCATCGCCCCGGGTGACCGCGACGCCGCGCTTTTCCAGACCGTGCAGCACGCCATCGAAGAAAGCCTGCGCCAGACCCGGCAGCGCCTTGACCGGCAGCTCTTCGGTGCCCAGTTCGATCAGCAGGGGAAGTTGTTCGCTCATAAGACGTGGACCTTTACGTGTTCCCTTCTCCGGTCGGGAGAAGGTGCCCCGAAGGGGCGGATGAGGGTACGGGCGAAGCTCTGTGGAGTTTGGGTGCAGGAGGGCTGCGCCCCGTCCCCTCACCCCAACCCTCTCCCAGGGGGAGAGGGGTCTGCTGGTCACTTCTCCCACCGGGAGAAGGTGCCTCGAAGAGGCGGATGAGGGGACCGGCGAAGCTCTGTGGAGTCTGGGTGCAGGAGGACTGCGCCTCCGTCCCCTCACCCCAACCCTTCTCCCGGGGGAGAGGGGCTTTGGTTACTTCTTTACTCCGGGAAAGCCCAGCTTCTCGCGTTGTGCGTAATACGCCTGCGCCACGCCCTGCGCCAGCGCGCGCACGCGCAGGATGTAGCGCTGGCGTTCGGTCACGCTGATCGCGCGACGCGCATCCAGCAGGTTGAACGCATGGCTGGCCTTGGTGACCTGTTCGTAGGCCGGCAGCGGCAGGCCGACCTCGACCAGGTGCCTGGCTTCGGCTTCGCAGGCGTCGAAGCGATGGAACAGCTCGGCCACGTTGGCATGCTCGAAGTTGTAGGCGCTCTGCTCCACCTCGTTCTGGTGATAGACATCGCCGTAGCTCACCGGCGTGCCGTCCGGGCCGTAGGTCCACACCAGGTCGTAGACGTTGTCGCAGCTCTGCAGGTACATGCACAGCCGTTCCAGCCCGTAGGTGATCTCGCCCAGCACCGGCTTGCACTCCAGTCCGCCGGCCTGCTGGAAGTAGGTGAACTGGGTGACTTCCATGCCGTTGAGCCAGACTTCCCAGCCCAGGCCCCAAGCACCGAGCGTCGGCGATTCCCAGTTGTCCTCGACAAAGCGCAGGTCGTGCACCAGCGGATCGATGCCCAGGGCCTTGAGCGACCCCAAGTACAGGTCCTGGATGTTGTCCGGGTTGGGCTTCATCGCCACCTGGTACTGGTAGTAGCGCTGCAGGCGGTTGGGGTTTTCGCCGTAGCGGCCGTCGGTGGGGCGGCGCGAGGGCTGCACGTAGGCCGCATTCCACGGCTCCGGTCCCAGTGCGCGCAGGAAGGTGGCCGGATGGAACGTGCCTGCGCCCACTTCCAGGTCCAGCGGCTGGATCAGCACACAGCCTTGCTCGGCCCAGTACTGGTTGAGGGTCTGGATCAGGCCCTGGAAAGTGATTGGAACGCGCCGGGAATCGGACATGCAGCAAAGGCCGTGCGGAAGGGGTGCGCTAGTATACCGGCCGACCCGCAGCGCTTTGCCGCGGAGCACCGCCGCAGGGGAACATCGAACATGGAACAGCGGCGTACGGCCGATCCAGACAGCGCAGCGGCGATCCTGCCGCGCGGCCGGTTGATGTTCGACCCGGTGGCTGCCGCGTTGCTCGCCGATGGCATGGTGGTGCCGCACGAACACGAGCGCGTGCAGTTCTCCGCCGCCGGCGTACGCAATGCCAGCGAGGTGCATCCGCTGGTGCTGCTGGCCAATCTCAAGCTGCATGCCGCGCAGCCGCCGGCCGGCGAACTCGGGCTGGAACGGCTGACCGAATGGCTGGCCACCCGCACCGGCCTGCGCTATCTGCGCATCGATCCCACCCGCATCGATGTGGCCGCGGTCACCGGTGTGGTCTCGCATGCGTATGCGCGCCGCCACCGCATCCTGCCGCTGGCGCTGGATGCCGAGCGCGTGCTGATCGCCACCAGCGAGCCGCTGGCGCTGGAATGGCTGGCCGACGTGCAGCATCTGAGCCGGCGTCGCATCGAGCTGGCACTGATCAACCCGCTGGACCTGCATCGCTACACGATGGAGTTCTTCGGCGTGACCCAGTCGGTGCGCGGCGCGCGCGGCGATGTGCGCAGCGCCGAACCGGGTGCCGGCCTGCCCAGTTTCGAGCAGCTGGTGGAACTGGGCCGCGCCGGCGACGTCAATGCCGACGACCACCACATCGTGCATATCGTCGACTGGCTGCTGCAGTACGCGTACGAACAGCGGGCCAGCGACATCCATCTGGAGCCGCGTCGCGAGGCAGGGCGCATGCGCTTCCGCATCGACGGGGTGCTGCACAAGGTGCTGGAAGTACCACCGTCGGTGATGACCGCGGTGGTCAGCCGCATCAAGGTGCTCGGCCGCATGGACCTGGCCGAACGCCGCCGCCCGCAGGACGGCCGCATCAAGACGCGTTCGCCGGGCGGGCGCGAGGTGGAAATGCGCCTGTCCACGATGCCCACCGCGTTCGGCGAGAAGTGCGTGATGCGCATCTTCGACCCGGATTCGGCGTTCAAGAGCATCGAGCAGCTCGGCTTCAGCCCGGAAGAGGCCGCCGGCTGGAGCGCGCTGGTCGAGCGCCCGCACGGCATCGTGCTGGTCACCGGCCCGACCGGCTCGGGCAAGACCACCACGCTGTATTCCACGCTCAAGCGCCTGGCCACGCCGGACGTGAACGTATGCAGCGTGGAAGACCCGATCGAAATGATCGCGCCCGAGTTCAACCAGATGCAGGTACAGCAGAACATCGACCTGGATTTCGCCAGCGGCGTGCGCACGCTGCTGCGCCAGGACCCGGACATCATCATGATCGGCGAGATCCGCGACCTGGAGACCGCGCAGATGGCGGTGCAGGCTTCGCTCACCGGGCATCTGGTGCTGTCCACGCTGCACACCAACGACGCCGCCTCGGCGATCACCCGCCTGCTGGATCTGGGCGTGCCGCATTACCTGGTGGCGTCCACGCTCAACGGCGTGCTGGCGCAGCGGCTGGTGCGCACCCTGTGCGTGCACTGCAAGCGCCCGCATACGCTCAGCGACGACGAGTGGGCGGCGATCCGCGAGCCGGGCGAAGCACTGCCGGAGGTGCTGAACGTACACGCGCCGGTCGGCTGCCTGGAATGCCGCCGCACCGGTTACCTGGGCCGTGTCGGCCTGTACGAGTTGCTGCCGGTGAGCCCGCGCCTGCGCAGCCTGATCCGCGCCGACACCGACCTGGCCAGCTTCAGCCACGCTGCACGTGGCGAGGGCCTGCGCACGCTGCGGCGCACCGGCCTGGAGAAGGTCGCCGCCGGGCTGACCACGGTGGAAGAGGTGTTGTCGGTGTTGCCGCCGCGGGACTAGGCGGATCGCCTGGGACTTGCACGATTATCGGCACAGGCGCCCCTCACCCCAATCCTTACTCCGCGCCCCGGCCCGCGTTTGCGACGCGGGCGCTCCGAGGCTTGCGCGCCAGTGCCGCGCAAGCCGTGCCCTCTCGCCCCGGCGGGAGAGGCGCCTCTCCCACCATTGCTCCCTTCTCCCACCGGGAGAAGCTGCCCGAAGGACGGATGAGGGTACGTCGGCACGCACATTGCGCCATTGGCAGGGGCTCGGCCTCGCCATTGACCAGGTACACGGCACGACCGAGTACAACCAGATCGGCGGCGCACGATCACCGCGGCAACCGAGTCGGCAACCGACGTGGCACAAACCATCTCAGCCATCACTGCTCTTACATCCACACAGCGCAAGTCACCAGCGCCCCGCCCCCCAGCCATCAGCACATAGCCATCCGGAATAACCTTAGCTGCATGCGTTGGCACGCCACTTGAAAAAAACCGCCTGGAGCTGCCTACAATCGGGCACATCAGTCGCTGCTGGATTTCCGTCCGCATGTCCGCCTTGCCGTTCCTGATCATCGAAACCGGGCATCCCGTGCCGGAGATGAAGCGATACGGCCGTTTTCGGCACTGGATCCGCGTCGCGGCCGGGCTGGCCGAGCATGAGACCGTCGCCGTCGATGTCGCCAATGGCGGCCGCCTGCCCGACCGCGACGGCTTTGCCGGCACCATCGTCAGCGGCTCGGCCGCCTACGTCACCGACCGCGCCGACTGGAGCGAACGCAGTGCTGCCTGGCTGCGCGATGCCGCCCACCAGGGCATGCCACTGCTCGGCATCTGCTACGGGCACCAGCTGCTGGCGCACGCGCTGGGTGGCGAAGTCGACTACAACCCGGCCGGGCGCGAGTCCGGCACCATCGCGCTGGAATTGCACCCACCGGCCGAGCAGGACCCGCTGTTTGCCGGCCTGCCGGCACATTTCCCGGCGCACGCCACCCACATGCAAACCGTGGTGCGCGCCCCGGACGGCGCCATCGTGCTGGCGCATTCGCGGCAGGACCGTTGCCATGCCTTCCGCTGGGGGCAGGCCACCTGGGGCGTGCAGTTCCACCCCGAGTTCGCCACCCACCACATGCGCGGCTATGTGCAGGCGCGCGCCGAGTGCATTGCCCGCCACGGGCACTGCGCCCGCACGGTCGCCCGCGAGGTCACCGCCGCGCCGATCGCCCGCAAGCTGCTGCGCCGGTTCGTGCATCACGCACGCGGCCTGCAAACAGTGACCACTCATCCCGCCGCACACACGCAAAAGCAGCGATAATCGCGTCACGCCGGATGGTCCGGTGCGTATCGATCCGGAATGGGAATGAGCGAAATCCGCAAGGTGCCGGCGTCTGCCGGCGCAGAATGGCTGTTGACCGGTTTCTCGCTGTTGAAGCGGGCGCCGCTGGCGCTTGGCTCGCTGGGGGTGATCTGGAGCGTGGCGGCCACCCTGGTGGTGTCGCTGTCGGTGCTGGTACCGCTGCTGGGCCCGGCCCTGCAGTTCCTGCTGGTGCTGGCCGGCCCGCTGTTCATGGGCGGCCTGCTGTGGGCGATCCGCGAGGTCGACGAAGGCCGCATCGCCAAGCCGTCGCATCTGCTGCACGGCCTGCAGGACGGCCGCGCGCCGCATCTGCTGGTGTCGCTGCTGCCGCAGCTGATCGCCGGCCTGTTGCTGGGCGTGCTGCTGCTGGTGATGATCGGCGCCAGCGGGCTGCAGCAGTTGTCCGAGGTGATGATCAAGATCAACCAGATCAGCCAGTCCGGCGCGCAGCCGGACCCGGTGCAGATCGAGCAGCTGGCCGCCAGCCTGCCGGCCGGCCGCATCCTGCTGTGGCTGCTGCTGACCATCGCCACCTTCGCGGCGATGACGCTGGCGCTGTTCGTGATGCCGCCGCAGGTGATGTTCGACCGCAGCACCGGCGGCCATGCGCTGCGCGAGAGCCTGCGCGCCAGCCTGCACAACCTGCCGGCGATGCTGGTGTTCTTCGTGCTGGCCTTCATCGCCATCTTCGCCATCTATTTCGCGGTGATGATCGTGGCGCTGATCGTCGGCCTGGTGGCCGGCCAGACCGTGGCGATGTGGCTGGCCCAGCTGCTGCTGATGGCGGTATTGATGCCGGTATTCGCCGGCTCGGTGTACGCCGCCTGGAAGCAGATGTTCACCCACGCAGGCGCAACCGCGCAGCCCACGGCACCGTCGCGCCCGGATGTGTTCGCCGCCTGATCGCCTTGACCGGCGATGTGCTGACAACAAACCCTGATCCGTAGGAGCGCACCCGGGCGCGACGAAGCTTTCCCGGGGACGCCCTAGCTCGCGCCAACGTGTTCGCCGCCTGACCATCCCACCCCGTAGGAGCGCACCTGGGCGCGACGAAGCCTTCCACGGGAGAGCCCCGGTCGCGCCCGGGTGCGCTCCTACGGGCGTGATTGCGTTCGGGTGATGCCGGATTGCGCGCCTGCATGGCGGCGCGCCTCACCGCGGCGAAAGCGCTAGGCGGGCTTCGGCCCCACCGCGCGCGAGGCGACGATACCCAGCTCGTAGAGCAGGCACATCGGGATGGCCAGCATCAGCTGCGAGACCACGTCCGGCGGGGTGAGCACCGCGGCCAGGATGAAGATGCCGACGATGGCATAGCCGCGGCCTTCGCTCAGCTGCTTGGGGCTGACCCAGCCCAGCAGCACCAAGATCACCAACGCCACCGGCAGCTCAAAGCTCGCACCGAAGGCGAAGAAGATCGCCAGCACGAAATCCAGGTAGGAATTGGCATCCGGGGTAATGGCGATCACGTCCGGCTTGAACGTGGTCAGGAAGTGGAACACCGCCGGCAACACCAGGAAATACGCGAACGCGCAGCCGATGTAGAACAGCGCCACTGCCGAGGCCAGCAACGGGAATGCGAGTTTCTTTTCGCGCTGGTACAGGCCCGGCGCCACGAAGGCCCAGGCCTGGTACAGCAGCCACGGTACGCTGACGAACACCGCCACGAAGAAGGTCAGCTTGAGCGGTGCGAAGAACGCGCCGGCCGGGTTCATCGCGATCATCGTCTGCCCCAGCGGCAGCTGCGAAATCAGCGGCGCGGCCAGCCACGAATAGATCGCACGCGAGAACGGCAGCAACGCCAGCAGCACCACGCCCAGGCCGATCAGGGCGCGCACCAGGCGCGCGCGCAATTCGACCAGATGCTCGATCAGACTGCTTTCGGCCTGTGCGTCGTCGAACAGGCTCACGGCTGTTTCTCCTGGATATTGCCCGGCGCAGCCGGCTCGGTCGGCGCTTTCAGCGTGCTCGGCTCCAGCGGCGTGGCGGTGGCCGGCGCCTGCGCGCCAGTGCTGCTGAGATGCGCGGCATGCGGCGCCGGCACCACGGTGTCGTGCGGGGCCGGTACCAAGGTTTGATGGGGCGCTGGCGCAATCGGCTGGGCCTGGGCAATGACCGGTGCGGCCTCATGATCGGCCGCATCCGCAGCGCCCGCTGCCGACACGGCAGTCGCCCCGGCCGGCAGATCCGCATGCGCCAGCTCCAGCGGTGTCGCTACCGGTGTGGCCGTGCTGCGGATATCGATATCGCGCCCGACCTCGTCGTGCAGCGCGCGGGCGCCCTGCTCCAGATGCTGCTGCTTGGTGCGCAGCTGGTCTTCGGCTTCGCGCAGCGAGGCCTGCACATCCTGCAGGCTGCGCTTGAGCTCTTCGGCTTCCAGCTCGCGCTCCAGCTCCTGCTTGACCGAATCCCACTGCATGCGCGCGCGGCGCAC
Organism: Xanthomonas sp. WHRI 8393; assembly: GCF_040203315.1. NCBI lineage: Bacteria > Pseudomonadati > Pseudomonadota > Gammaproteobacteria > Lysobacterales > Lysobacteraceae > Xanthomonas > Xanthomonas sp. WHRI 8393. Next base: position 138,904 of record NZ_JBEGGL010000008.1, read on the forward strand.
CCACAGTCCGGCAAACCGGGCCGCCTTGGGCAGGCGCTCGGGACCGAGCACCACCAGGGCGACGATCGCAATCAGCGTCAGTTCGCCAACACCTATGTCAAACACCGACGCCGCTCCGGATCAACGCGCGTCGCGATCGCGCTCGGCCTGCGCCTCACGTGCCTGCTCGGCCGTGCGGGTGTCGTCCCCGAGCTTGCCGGCCGGCTTGTCGTCGTCGTGCATGCCTTTCTTGAATTCCTTGACCGCGCTGCCGAGATCCTTGGCACCGCTGGTGAGCCGCTTGGTACCGAACACCAGCAACACGATCACCAGCACGATCAGCCAGTGCCAAATGCTGAAACCGCCCATGATCTGCTCGCTTGCTGAAGAAGAAGGAAGACGCAGGATACCCCAGCGCATCGCGCAGGGGGATGACAGCCTGTCAGCGGTTGCCGTCCAGCGATTCGGTACGGATTTCGCCATCGGACACCGGCTGGAAGCCCTGCTGCGGCGGTGGCGTCGTGCTGGGCTGCATCGGCACGGTGCTGGCCTCGTTCACCGCTGGCGGCGGCGTGGTGGTCGCCTGGGCCGGCGGCGGCGTTGCCGGACGCGGCGCGCTGGCCCCATCGTCGGCGCTGCCATCGGTACCGCGATTGGCGCGTGCGGTGTAGGTCGCCTCTTCCAGGCGGTCGCGGAAGGCGATCACGTCGGTGGAGGCACGCTCGTTGGTGCGGCCTTCGAAGATCATGCGCGGGGTGGCGCCGCCACCGTAGGCGTTGAGGTCGGCGGCATCGTCGATCTGCAGCACCGCACCGTCCAGCGCCACGCCGGCGAACAGGCCACGGGCGCGCGACCACGACCAGATTTCGGCCTTGAGCTGGCCGTCGGTGGCGGCGGCGGCATTGCGGCCGACCGGGCCGGCGGCCACGCCGGCATCGGCACCGAGGGTGAACTTGCCGTTGACGATGTTGTCAAGGCTGCGGTCGTTGCGGAACACCAGCACCACGTCGGAGGACTGCACGCCGGCCTGGAAGCCGATGCTGCCGCCGGTGAGCTTGACGAACACCGGCTGCGACCAGCTGCCATCGGCATTCTTCATCGACATCAGGCCGTGCCCGCGCCGGCCGCCGATCACCAGCCCGGCCTTGAGCGTGTCGGGGATGACCACGATGGCGCGCGCCTCGTCGAGCAGCTTGTCCGGGATCGCCTGCTCGGGGATCTTCATGATCTCGTTGAGCACGCGCACCGCGTTACGCGCGCGCTGGTCCTCTTCCGGGCCGGCGACGGCATGGCCGGCGGCGAAGGTCAGCGACAACAACAGGGCCAGGCGCGACAGACGAGGCATGACAAGCTCCAAAGGACAATCCGTCAAAGATAGCAATGGCGCGACGTTAGTGGTGGCGCAATGAATCGGTGGTGAGCGCAACCGGGGGGCAGAGGCGGTCAATGGCGGCGATCGATGCGCTGTCCTCGGCAGCACCGCTGCGCTCTGCCAGAATGGTGCGCATGAACACCACCCCCGATACCGCCCTGCTGGTCGTCAATCTCGGCACCCCCGAGTCGCCCACCGCCCCGGCCGTGCGCCGCTACCTGGCCGAGTTCCTCAGCGACCGCCGCGTGGTCGCGATCCCGCCGCTGTTCTGGAAGTCGCTGCTGTACGGGGTGATCCTGCCGATCCGCGGGCCCAAGTCGGCCGAGAAATACGCCAAGGTCTGGCTGCCGGACGGCTCGCCGCTGGCGGTGTACACGCGCCGCCTGGCCGAGGGCCTGAAAGAGGTGATGCCGGACTGGCACGTGGAGTGGGCCATGCGCTATGGCGCCCCGGCGCTGCGCAAGACGCTGGATGGCCTGCGCGCGCGCGGCATCAGGCGCATCGTGGTGCTGCCGCTGTATCCGCAGTATTCCACCACCACCACCGCATCGATCCAGGACGTGATCGATGCCTGGCGCCCGAGCGCGCCGGAAATCGCGGTCGAGGTGATCCAGGACTATTGCGAAGACGCCGGCTGGGTCGCGGCGATCGCCGATTCGATCCGCGCGCACTGGCAGGCGCATGGGCGCAGCGAGAAGCTGATGTTCTCCTTCCACGGCCTGCCGCAGCGCGTGGCCAATGCCGGCGACCCGTATCCGCAGCAATGCGAGCGCAGCGCGCAGGCCATCGTCACCGCGCTCGGCCTGGGCGCGGACGAATGGCAGATGGGCTACCAGTCGCGCTTCGGTTCGGAACGCTGGCTGCAGCCGTACGCCGAGCCGACCTTGTGGAAACTGGCCGAAGGCGGCGTGCGCAGCTTCGACCTGGTCTGCCCGGGTTTTGCCACCGACTGCCTGGAAACCCTGGAAGAAGTGGCGCTGGGCTTTGCCGAAACGCTGGCCGAACGCGGCGCCAAGCTCAGCTACATCCCCTGCCTCAACGCCAGCCCGGCACACGCGCAGGCACTGGCCGCAGTGGCGCGACGCGCGTGAGGTTGGAGCCGTTTGCGTGCGACCTGGCGATCGGCCGGGTCACCGGGCTGCGCAATCCCGAACGTGGCCCGCGCCGGGTGCTGGCACTGCATGGCTGGCTCGACAATGCCGCCAGCTTCCTGCCGCTGAGCGCGCATCTGCACGCGCAGGACCTGGATCTGGTGTTGCTGGATCTGCCCGGCCACGGCCACAGCGCGTGGTTGCCCATCGGCGCCGAATACACGCTCAGCAGCGCGATCGCGATCCTGCTGCAGGTAGCCGATGATCTGGGCTGGGAGCGCTTCAGCGTGCTCGGCCACTCGCTGGGCGGCGGTGTCGCCAGCCTGCTGGCCGCTGCGGCGCCGGAACGCGTGGAGGCACTGATCGCGATCGAGGCCTTGGGCGCGCTGGCCGAGCCGGTCGAGAGCACCGCCACCCGCCTGCGCGATGCGGTGGCATCGGCACGCACGCTGGCGCAGCGGCCGTTGCGGGTGTTTCCCTCGATGGAGATGCCGGTGCGCGCACGCATGATGGCCAACCAGCTCACCGAACCGGCCGCGCGGCTGCTGGTGGAGCGCGGGGTCTGCGCGGTCGAAGGCGGCTACAGCTGGTGCAGCGACCCGCGCCTGACCTTGCCCACCGCCATCCGCATGACCGAAGCGCAGATCGACGTATTGCTGGCCTCCATCGCCTGCCCGACCCAGGCCATCTTCGCCACGCCGGCGCAGGTGTACTTCCCCGATGCCCTGCGCGATCACCGCGTGGCACTGATGCGCGATGCACGCCTGCAGTTGTTGCCCGGCACGCACCATGTGCACATGGAAGCACCGGACGCGGTGGCGGCAGTGATCAACGGATTCCTGACGTCGTTGCCGCCGCCGCACGCGTGATGCGTGGAATGCGTGCATGCGTGCTGCGCGATGCCACGGCGCTGACGTTTGTGCTTGTTGCATTGCATGCGACAGCAGACCTCAGTGCCGGTAGCACCGGCAGGTAGCGTCAGCGATGCCAACTGCATCGCGACTACCGGCCTCACTCCACCTGCAACAACCGCCGCAACTGCGCCTTGAGCTGGCGGCCGTGCTCGTGGAAATAGCTGCGCTCGTCGCGCCAGGCGGGAAAGCGCTGTTCCACCTCGGCCCAGAACGCCGGCGAGTGGTTGGCCTGCAGCAGGTGGCAAAGCTCGTGCACCAGCACGTATTCGAACGCGGACGGGCGGCCGAGCACCAGCGCCAGATCCAGCGCCATCGAGCCATCCGGTGCCAGCGAGCCCCACTGCGAGGACATCACCTTTAGCCGCACCCGCGCCGGGGCGCGCGGCAGGCCGGGCAGATAGCTCGGCAACCAGCGGCCGACATCGGCGCGCGCCTGCGCTTCGTAGAATTCCTTCAGCGTGCGGCGCAAACCTGCATCGCCCAGGCGGGTCGGCACATGGAACTGTGCGCCATCATCGGTGACCTCAATGCGTGCGTAGCGCCCGTCGTGCCAGCTCAGCGGCAACAAGGCACCGCGTAACGGCAGCAGCCCCGGCACGCCACGCTCCAGCGCCGGAAACGCATCCACCTGCTGATAGCGCGACAACTGCGTGCTCAGCCAGTCCAGATGTGCCTGCAGAAAGCGTTCGCCGGCCACCAGGCTTGCGCGCAGTGGCAAGGTCAGCCGCGCGCCGCGTTCGTCCACACTGAGCTTGATGCGCCGCGCACGCGGGTCGCGCACGCGCAGCACCGCGATCTCGCGCCCGTCCAGCTGCAGGCGCAGGCAATCGCGTTCGACAACCTGCGGGGCGGGCGCGATAAGGCGGCGGACGGGCTTGAACATGGGCACAGGATAGCGCTGCGATGTGTCAGGTGGTGAGACGGGGCGATTGATGCATTCGATGTTGGCGCGACTTCTTTGAGCGACTGGCAAACGACGCTGCCCACCGCCAGGTGCGCGCAGCCGGCGTCGCTAGAGCTGCGGCCTGGCTGCAGGGCTATTGCCCGCCCAGCACGGCCGAGTCTCTGTGCTTTGGGCGTCGTACTGGATAGCGCGAATGGAACAGTTGCAGAGTGGCTGATCGGCGACTTGGCTGCAGGGCCCTTGCCCGCCCACCATCGCGGGACACGCCGCAAGTACGTCCTTGTAGGCTCTTACGCGGCATCCATGCCGCGT
>NZ_JBEGGL010000009.1:0-121515 GCF_040203315.1 Xanthomonas sp. WHRI 8393
CGGGACCTTACGCGGCATGGATGCCGCGTAAGAGCCTACAAGGACGTACTTGCGGCGTGTCCCGCGACGGTGGGCGGACAAGGGCCCGGCTGCCAGGCCACAGATCGTCCGCCCTAGCCGCAGATCGTCCGCACTGCAAGCGCGCGATAGACCTGCACAATCGCGTTCAAGCAATACGCTCCAGCCAGCGCACCGCATAAGCCGGCAGTACCAGCCGCATGTCATCGCTCAGCGATTCGACAGCCGCCTCGCCGCCATCTGCCACCACCTTCCATCGGCCATCTCTGAGCGCGGCAAGCTCTACCGTCAACGGTTGTTTGCCGAAGTTGTGCACGGCCAGGAAGCGATCGCCGCGCGTCAATGCAAACAGGCGCGCATCGCCCAGCGCAAGGCTGCCCAGCGCCTGATCGGCCGCCAGTGCGGGCAGCGCGGCACGTTGCCGGATCAATCCACGTAGCCGGCGATACACCGTGCCGCTCAGGCTACCCGCATCTTCGCGCTGTGCTGCAAGCTGCCAATCCATTGCCGGGCGATGCAACCAGCGACCTTCATGCCGACGCTGCGGATCGTCGCGGTAGCTGCCGTCGTTGGGCAGGGCGAGTTCGTCGCCCATGTAGATCAACGGCACGCCCGGCATCGCCAGCGCGATGGCATAGAGCAACACCAGCCGATCCACCGCCATGCGCAACGCCGCCGTATCGCCCGATGCCTGTGCGGCCTGGATCCCGGCCAGTGCCGCGGCCATGCCATTGGTGCCGTGCACGCCGTCGCCACTGCTCTGGAAGCTCTCGCCACGCGCGTAGCTGCCCGGCACCTCGTTGGCATAGAAGCGCGCGACATCGCGCAGTGCGAATGGCGGCTGCGCGGCGTTGCCGGCGGCTTCGTGTTGCAGCACGTTCCAGCCGATATCGTCGTGGCAGCGCACATAGCTCAGCCAGGCGCAGTTGGCCGGCAAGGGCGGGCTATGCGCGATGACGTTGTGCAGGATGTCGCCGCGTTGCAGCGCCAGCGCCGACCAACCGGCCGCCATCAGCGTGCTGTGATAGGCCAGGTGGCATTCGTGGCCCTGGTCTGCACCGCTGCCGAAGTAGGGCGGCAATTGCGTCATCGGCACGATGGCTTCGGCCTTCATCACCACCGACGGCGCAACGATGTCGGTGACCGCGCGCAGCGCCACCAGCAGGGTATGCGCCTCGCGTTGATTCATGCAGTCGGTGCCGGTGCGCTTCCACAGATACGCGGTGGAATCCAGGCGGAAGGCTTCCACACCCAGATTGGCCAGCTGCAGCATCGCCAGCGCCATCTCGCCGAACACCGCCGGGTTACTCCAGTTCAGATCCCACTGATAGGGATAGAACGTGGTCCACATCCACTGGCCGGTGGCGTCCACCCAGGTGAAGTTGCCGGGTGCGGTATGCGGGAAGACCTGCCCCAGCGTGGCTTCGTACTGGTCGGGCTGCGTGCGATCGGCGAAGTGATGGTAGTAGTTGAGATAGCGCGCATCGCCGGCCCGCGCCGCCTGCGCCCAGGCGTGATCGTCGGCGGTATGGTTGAGCACGAAATCTGCGCACAGGCTGATGCCGGCCTCGCGCAGGCGTGTGGTCAGCGCGACGAGATCGTCGTTGCTGCCCAGGCTTGGCTCCACCTGGCCATAATCGCTGACCGCAAAGCCACCATCGTTATCGCCGGCGCGTGCACGCAGGAACGGCAGCAGGTGTAGATAGCGCACACCCAGTTCCTGCAGATACGGCACGCGTTCGGCCACGCCCTGCAGCGTGCCGGCGAAGCGGTCCACATACGCGCTGTAGCCCAGCATGTGCTGCTCGCCGAACCAGCCGGGCTGACGCGATGTGTCGAGCTGTTGCAGTGGCTGTGGCCGCTGTTGCGCGCTGCTGCCAAGCGCGCTCAACCACTGCGTCAGCCACGACGTATAGTCCGGGCGTTGCCCATACAGCGCTTGTAGCGCGTCGAGCAGACGCGGCGCATGCCGGTCGAAGCGCGGTAACAGCACGCTCGCACGCTGCGCATCCAGGGGCGCGGCAAACGCCGCGCGCAATGCAGTGAAATCGGTGGGGGAGGTGCTCATTGGCAAGCGCCGGGACGAACCCGGCGAGGGGTCCTTAGAAGTCGTAACGCAGGCTGATGCTGGTGGTGCGGCCGGCAATCGAGCGTGCGCGGATGATGCCGTTGGCCGGGATGCTGGCTTCTTCGGCCTCGGTCAGGCCGAAGGTGTTGAACAGGTTGTTGACGTTGAGCGCGACAGTGAGTGCGTCGGTCACGCGGTAGTCGCCGAACAGGTTCACCTGCGTATAGCCCGGCATCTTCAACTGGTTGGAGTCCTGGGTGTAGGCATCGGTGGTACCGATCAGGTTGATACCGAACTGGTAGCCGTCGCCGCGATAGCTGGGTGTCAACTGCCACACCACATCGGCCTGGCGACGCGGCACGTTGCCGGTGTTTTCCGGAGTGATCTGGTCCTTGGAAATCTCCGCATCGGTCCAGGTCAGGCCGCCGTTGACGGTGAAGCCCTCGTAGCGGTAGCTGGCTTCCAGCTCCACGCCGTGCGCCTCGTAGCTGCGGTTGAAGAAACGCTGGCTGGTGACTTCGAAGTTCTGTTCCTCGGTGCGCGCCGAGAACGCGGTGGCGAACAGGCTCAGGCCGTCGCGGCGCCACTTCAGGCCGGCTTCGGCCTGGCGGACCACGTTGACGCCTTCATCGGAGGAGACCGAGCCGTCGTCGCGGACCACGCCGAACAGCAGGCGGTCGGCATTGGCGCGTGCGCCGCGGCTGATGCGCGCGAACGCGCCCAGGTCGTCGTTGATCAGGTAGTTGCTGCCCAGCGAATACGACAGGTAGTTCCAGTCGTAATCCACCGGCCGTGCGTTGGCGGTATCGACCGTGGCCACGCGTTGTTCCATCGGCTGGATCACGCCATCGCCGTTGACGTCCAGGTTCTGCGCGATCGCGGTGCCGGCATAGCTGCCGCGTGCATCGCCCATGTCGTAACGCAGGCTGCCGTCGATGCTGAACTTGCCGCTGTCGAAGGTCAGTGCGACGTACGGCGCGTTGACGTCGTAGCGCACGTCGTAGCTGCGGGTGATGCAGCAATCGCCCCAGAACGGGGTGCCGTACGCATACAGGCCATTTTGCGAGCGCGACACGCCGCCGGCATCGACCACGTTGAGCAGGCGCGAATCGCGGCCCAGGCTCTGCACGTAGGAGTTCCAGGTCCAGTCCATGTCGATGGTCTGGCGCGAGCTGTAATAGCCCATGCGCAGGTTGAGCGTGCGGCCGTCGCCGCCGAACTCGCGCGAGACGCTGAGGTCGTTGGTGACGTTGCCCAGGTCGTTGATCGCCACATTGAACAGATGCGTGCGGATCGCGTTGCCGGTGTAGGCCTGGCCGGCGTCCGGGCCGCTGGCCTGCACCAGTTGCGCGCCGGCGCCGCCGATGGACGCGGCCAGCGTGGCGGCATCGGTGACCTCGGCCGGGAATGGGCTGACGAAGCGGCCGCTGTTGTCGGCGATGCGGAACTTCTCGCTCAGGTTCCAGCCGCTGCCCAGGTCGAACCAGGCCTCGGCGCCGATGGTGCGCGAGATCGGGTGCATGCCGTCGCCCAGGTCGGTGCGGCGCGGCTGGTTGTTGCCGTCCAGGCCGACATCGCTGCGGAAATTGCGGCTGTACAAGGTGTCGTTGCCCGGATCGAAGCCGGCAAAGCCGCCCAGGTCCGGCGAGCCGTCGCGGCCACGCACGGAGGTCGGCACCGGCAGATAACCGGCGGCGCGATCGTTGAGGTATTTGCCGTAGACGCGCACGTAGCCGTTCTCGAACAGCCGGGTCAGGTTGGCCTTGAGCTGGCCGCCCTTGTCGGTGGTGTAACCGGCATCGCGCACGCCATCGCCCTGGCGGAAGAAGCCGCCGATGTTGAACTGCCAGTTTTCCGCGAACGGCGCGCCGTAGTCGAAGTCCACGCGGGTGTTGTCGTAATCCAGGCCGCGGCTCACGCCGACGCTGCCGCCTGCGGTGTCGCCGGTCTTGCTGATGAAGTTGATGATGCCGCCGGGCGCGTTGCTGGTGAACGTCGATGCCGAGCCGCCGCGGATGGCTTCGATGCGGTCCAGGGTGAAATCCGAGCGCAGGAAGATGTCCGAGTTGCCGAAGGCGATATCGCCGAATTCCATCACCGGCAGGCCGTCCTCCTGCAGCTGCAGGAACTTGGCGCCGCCGGAGGCGACCGGCAGGCCGCGCACGGCGATGTTGGCATTGCCTTCGCCACCGCTGGATTCGGAGCGGATGCCGGGGATGTTGCGGAAGATCTCGGCGGTGCTGCGCGGCGCCGACTGTTCGATCGCCTCGGCGCCCACGGTGCTGACCGACACGCTGGACTTCAACTTGGTGGTGGCGGTGGAAGTACCGGTGACGAACACCGAATCCAGATTGACCGCGGCGCTGTCGGCGGCCGGCGGGGTGACGGGTGCGGCCGTGGTCGCATCCTGCGCCAGCGCGGCTGGCGCGCACAGGCAGGAGACGACCGCGCAGGCCAGGGCATGCAGGCGCAGGGTGTGCAAGGTGGACATCGCGGTTCTCTCTCTCACGGATGGTGGTGTGCCGACGCCTGCATCGTCCCCTCCCAGGGAGTGGCCGTGTGGCCTGCAGTGCGAGCGCAGTAATACGCCCCAATGCAATCGATTGCAATCTTGCGTTGCAGCATCATTTCTCGGCTCTCTCGCTCATGTTTCGACAAGCGGAAACGTGTTGCGGCGCAGCGTTACAATCGATTGCAAAGACGGCAGGGTACAGTGCGCTGCGGCCACTGGGAGCCGCACCGATGCCCAGGGTTCTGCATGTCGTCGACCGCCACTCCGTTCTCCTTCGCGCGCATCCTGGCGCTCAACGCCGGCTTCTTCGGCGTGCAATACAGCTTCGGCCTGCAGCAGAGCAACATGAGCCCGATCTACAACTATCTGGGCGCCGATCACGCGAGCCTGCCGTACCTGTGGCTGGCCGGGCCGATCACCGGGCTGGTACTGCAGCCGTTCGTCGGCGCGTGGAGCGACCGCTCGGTGACTCGCTGGGGCCGGCGCATGCCGTACATGGTGCTGGGCGCGCTGGTGTGCAGCCTGTGCCTGTTGGCGATGCCGTTCAGCACTGCGCTGTGGATGGCGGTGTGCCTGCTGTGGATCCTGGATGCGGCCAACAACGTGGCGATGGAGCCATACCGTGCGCTGGTCAGCGATGTGCTGGCGCCACCGCAGCGGCCGCTGGGCTATCTCACCCAAAGCGCGTTCACCGGGCTTGCGCAGACGCTGGCCTATCTCACCCCGCCGTTGCTGGTGTGGATGGGCATGAACCAGGACGCCGCCAATGCGCACCACATTCCCTATGTCACCATCGCCGCCTTCGTGATCGGTGCGGGGTTTTCTGCGGCCTCGATCCTGCTCACCGCGCGCAGCGTGCGCGAGCCGGTGCTTGCGCCGGCAGAGATCGCGCGGATGCGCCAGACCGGTGCCGGCCTGGGCGCCACAGTGCGCGAAATCTACGGCGCCCTGCGCGCAATGCCGCCGACCATGCGCCAGCTCGCGCCGGTGATGCTGTTCCAGTGGTACGCGATCTTCTGCTACTGGCAGTACATCGTGCTGTCGCTATCGACCAGCTTGTTCGGCACCACCGAAGCCGACTCGCATGGCTTCCGCCAGGCCGGCCTGGTCAATGGGCAGATCGGCGGGTTCTACAATTTCGTCGCCTTTCTGGCCGCGTTTGCGATGGTGCCGGTGGTGCGCCGCATCGGCCCCAAGTACACGCATGCGGCCTGCCTAGTCGCGGCCGGCGTGGGCATGTGGGTGTTGCCGGGTATCCAGGACCGCTGGCTGATGCTGCTGCCGATGATCGGCATCGGGCTCGCCTGGGCCAGCATGATGGGCAACCCGTACCTGATGCTGGCCGACAGCATTCCGCCCGAGCGCACCGGTGTGTACATGGGCCTGTTCAACCTGTTCATCGTGCTGCCCATGCTGATCCAGATCGTCACCTTGCCGCTGTATTACGAGTGGCTGTTGCACGGCGACCCGCGCAACGTGATCCGCCTGGCCGGCGCACTGATGCTGGCCGCCGCTGTGGCGATGCTATGCGTACGCGTCCGCAAGCCCAAGGCAGCAGTGGTGTAGCCGCGACGCGTTACGCCTGTGTCGCTGCGTACTGAAACAACCGACCGCGATAACGTGGACAGCAACGCGCAGTTACGCGCCGCGCACCAGCACGCCCGCTCTTACGATTCCCCAATCCCCAATCCCCAATCCCGGCCTCAAGCCGACTCACGCACCACTAATTTCACCGGCATTTCCACCGACTCCACCGCTTCGCCGCCGATCAACGCCAGCAGCCGGTCCACCAGCAGGCGCGCGGCCAGGCCCAGGTCCTGCCGCACTGTGGTCAACGGCGGTTGGCTGTAGGCGGCCAGCGGAATATCGTCGAAGCCCACCAGCGAGATGTCCTGTGGCACGCGATGCCCGGCTTCGACCAGGGCGCGGATCGCACCGACCGCAATCACATCGGAGGCGGCGAACAGCCCATCCGGCGGATCGGTCTTCTTGAGCATCGCGCGGGTGAGGCGGTAGGCGTCTTCGCTGAGGAAGTGGCTGCGCGCATGCAGGCGCGTATCGAACTCCAGCCCGTGCCGCTGCAGCGCATGGCGATAGCCGGCAAAGCGCGGTGCAACCTCGGGTAACTGGTCGTCGCCGAGAAAGGCGATGCGGCGACGGCCGCTGGCAATCAGATGTTCGGTGGCCAGCGCGCCGCCCTGGAAATTGTCGCTGCCCACGCTGATGTACGACTGCCCGTCGATGCGGCTGCCCCAGACCGCCATCGGCAGGCCATCGCGCGCGGCTTCGTCGAGCGCGGCATGTTCGGAACTTTGCCCCAGCACGATCACGCCATCGGAGCGGCTGCCGCGTGCGAGTTGTTCCACCCATCCGTCCTGATGCCGGTCGAGCTTGGACAGCAGCATGCTGTAGCCGCGCCCGGTCAGCTCCTCGGCCAGCAGCGCCAGCATCGTCATCATGAAGGGGTCCGACAGCGGCTGGTCCAGCGCATGCATCATCGGCACCGCCACGCTCACCGTGTTGGAGCGTTTGGCGCGCAGGCTGCGCGCGATCGGATCGACCTGGTAGCCGGCATCGGCGGCAATCTGCTTGATGTACGCACGCGTCCGCTCGGCCACCACCGGGCTGCCGGCCAGGGCACGCGACACGGTGGATTCGGACACGCCCGCCATGCGGGCGATGTCGGCCATCTGCGGGCGGGCACCCGGCGTGGCGCGTTCTGAAGGTTTGGCCATGTCAGCGCAGTGCGGAAAACGCCGAGTGTAATCAGTTCGCGCTGGAGGCGGGTTGATCGACGCAGTGGCGCCCGCTTGTGCGCGCTGGTCAAACGCAATCACGCACCTGCATGCAAGCGGCAGGCGCGCGGGGCGTGCATGACAGCGGCCACGACTAGCGGGGGGCTTTGGAGCGGTGAGGCTTCAGGGGAGTGAGGCTTCAGAGCAGTTGACCATCAGAGCAGAGCAGTTGACCATCAGAGCAGTGATGCGTCAGAGCGGTGATGCTTCACCGCCACTAGCAAGGACTGCGCTCAGCGCTCGGCTGGCGCGCTGGGTGTTCGGAGCCGGCATGTATCCTCCACACGAGTCCTACTCGAGCGTGTCGTCCGCATCGACCTGACGGCCGCTCGCTACGTTCTGTCTACGTTCTGTCAGCGGCTCTCAACCCATGTACAGACCGCCGTTGACCGCATAGTCGGCGCCGGTCACGTAGGCGGCCTCATCGGAGGCGAGCCAGGCGCACAGCCCGGCGACTTCGGCCGGTTTGCCGAGCCGGCGGATCGGCACCGAGGTGGCCAGGCGGTCGAGCACGTCGGGTGGGAAACTGCTGATCGAGGCGCTGGCGATATAGCCCGGCGAGATGGTGTTGACGGTGACCCCGCGCGAGGCCACTTCCTGCGCCAGGGCGCGGCTGAAGCCATGCATCGCCGCCTTGGCGGTGGCGAAATTGATCTGCCCGATCTGGCCCTTGTGCGCACTGACCGAGCCGATGTTGACGATGCGTCCCCAGCCGCGCGCGGTCATGCCGTCGACCACCTGCTTGGTGATGTTGAACAGGGAATGCAGGTTGCTGGCGATCACCGCGTTCCAGTCGTCGCGGCTCATCTGCCGGAACAGGGTGTCGCGGCTACCACCGGCGTTGTTGACCAGCACATCGATCTCGCCGACCTCGGCCTTGACCTTGGCGAACGCGGCCACGGTGGAATCCCAATCGGCGGCATTGCCTTCGGAGGCGACGAACTCGAACCCCTGCTCGCGCTGCTCGCGCAGCCAGGAGGTCTTGCGCGGCGAATTGGGTCCGCAACCGGCGACCACGGTATGTCCGCTGCGCGCCAGCTTCTGGCAGATCGCGGTACCCACACTGCCCATGCCACTGGTGACGTATGCGATGCGAAGTGTCATTGCTTGAACTCCTTCGGAGTTGGGATTCGGGATTGGGGATGAGGGGATTCGTAACAGCGGGCATTGGTTCGCTCTGGCTTTGGCGAATCCCCAATCCCGAATGCCGAATCCCGGCGCGCGGCTAGCGCGCCAACGGAAACAGGCCAAACAACAACCCGCCCGCCAACATCAACAGGGAAATCAGCACCGCCCACTTCAGCGTGAAGCGTTGATGGTCGGCGAAGTCGACCTTGGCCAGGCCGACCAGCAGATAGGTCGATGGCACCAGCGGGCTGAGCAGATGCACCGGTTGCCCGGCCAGCGAGGCGCGCGCCATTTCCACCGGGGTGATGCCGTAGTGGCCGGCGGCCTCGGACAGGATCGGCAGCACGCCGAAGTAGAACGCGTCGTTGGACATGAAGAACGTAAACGGCATGCTGACGATCGCGGTGATCACCGCCAGATACGGGCCCCAGCTGTCCGGGATCACCGCCAGGAAGCTGCGCGACATCGCTTCGACCATGCCGGTGTTGGACAGGATGCCGGTGAAGATGCCGGCGGCGAAGATCAGCGACACCACCGACAGCACGTTACCGGCGTGATTGACCAGGCGGCGGCGCTGCTCAGCCAGGTTGGGGTAGTTGATCATCAGTGCCAACGCAAAGCCGATCATGAACAGCACTGGCATCGGCAGCACGCCGACCACCAGCGCGGCCATCAGCGCCAGGGTCAGGAGCAGGTTCACCCACAGCAGCTTGGGCCGCTTCATGTCCTCGGTGTCTTCCACGCGCGGCAGTGCATTGCTTTCTTCGGGGATGCTGGTGTCCAGCCAGTTGCCGTCGGCCGGCAGGCGCACCACGCCCAGGCGGCGCCGTTCGCGCATGCCCAGAAACCAGGCCAGCGTGAGGATGCCGGCGATCGCCATCGCCATCGCCGGCACCAGCGGCACGAATACATCGGCCGGATCCACGTGCAGGGCGGTGGCGGCACGCGCGGTGGGGCCGCCCCACGGGGTCAGGTTCATCACGCCGCTGGCCAGGATGGTCACGCAGGTGAGGTTGAGCGCGTTCATGCCCAGGCGCTGGTACAGCGGCAGCATCGCCGACACGGTGATCATGTAGGTGGTGGAGCCATCGCCGTCGAGCGAGATCAACATTGCCAGGATTGCCGTGCCCATGACGATCTTCAGCGGATCGCCCTTGACCAGGCGAAGGATGCGGCCGACCAGCGGATCGAACAGGCCGGCATCGATCATCACCCCGAAGTAGAGGATGGCGAACATCAGCATCACGCCGGTGGGCGCGATCTTCTTGATGCCGTCGAGCATCATCTCGTTGATGCCGGTGCCGAAGCCGCCCAGCAGCGCGAACACGATCGGCACCGTGATCAGAGCCACCAGCGGCGACAGCCGCTTGCTCATGATCAGGTACATGAAGGTGATCACCATTCCGAAACCGAGCGCGGTCAGCATGCGGGCAAATCCTTTGAGGCGTACAGCAGGGGGAGAGTGGAGCGCGCGGCGGCGGGTGCATTGCAGCAGCGGTGACGCATCATGCGAAGACCAGGCAAACGGTCAGAAGTCGTACTGGAAGCGGCCGGTCACCGCCAGCGTGTGATCGACCACCGCATCGGCCATGCGGTCGCGGTTGCGGCTGTCGATCACATTGAGCATCACGCGCATGTTCGGCTTGAAATACCAGTTGCCGCCCAGCGTCCACGACTGCGTGCTGGCGTTGATGAAATCGGGTTGGCCATCCAGATGCTGATCGCCGCGCATGTAGTCGTAACGCAAGGCCAGCTCGAACGCGCCGGAGGGGCGATTGGGCGTCTTGATCCGGCTGAAACGTCCGGTCTTGCGGTCGTAGCCGCGCGACTCGCCGGTGACGAACCAGCTGACCAGGCCGTAGCTGGCCAACACCTTGGCATGCTGCGAGCCGTCGTCGAGCAGGCCGCCGCTGAATTCGCTCTGCCACGACCAAGGGCCCAGCACTTCGGCGTATTCCAGCGACCATTTGTCGAAATCGGTATCGCGGCCATCGGCAAAGCGCGCCAGGGTGATGCGGCTGTTGTTGGCCAGATCGTTTTCCGGACGTGGACGGATCAACAGGGACGCCGCGCCGCCGCTGCCCGGATGCGAATAGCGCTCGTGCGCCAGCGACACGCCCAGGTGGCGCAGCCGTGCCTCGCCCATCTCCGGTGCGAAGGTCAGCCGCGTGCCGAGCGCGCCGCCCTTGGTCGAGGAATTGTCGATGCTTTCCAGGCTGTAGGCCGCGGTGGACCAGGTCGCATCGGGGCGATTGGCCTGCCAGGAGATCGCCTTGCGATAGATCGGCGCCAGCGTGGTGGAGGCATAGCCGCGTTCCAGGAACGGGCCGTAGTTGGAGCCGGTGCGATCGTCCAGCGAGAAGTACTGCTTGAACTGGCCCACGGTCAGCGTGCCGGCGGAAAACTTCTTGGCGATGTACACATCGCGCGCCAGGATGCCGCGGCTGCCGGACTCGTATTGCAGGCCGGCAAATTCCGCCTCGGCCTTGTAGGTGAAACCGTAGAACTTGCCGGCCACATCCAGCCACACGCGGCGGAACTGGGTGTCGTTGCGCTCGGGCGTGCCGCGTTCGTCGTTGTCGAACACGGTGAAGTCCCAGTGCACGCGCCCACCCACCTCGGCGGTGACCGGGCCGTCGCCCTCGGCCGCATGCGCGGCCGGTGCCAGGCACAGCGCGGCGCAGGTGGTGAAGACGCGCAGACGCAAGGTGTCGTTGCTCACAGACCCTCCCAGGTACATGTGTGAATCACGTTCAGCGATGCACCGCACAAGCACGCTGCGGCGCGTTGGCAGCAGCCTAGTCCGGTGAAGCTGTCATGGACCTGTCGTTTGGGCGGGGATTGGGGAGTTGGGATTGGGGATTGGCAAGAGCCAAAGAAGCTTTTGTTTGCGTGGCCTGTTACCTTCCGGCCGCGAGAGCATTGCCTTTGCGAATCCCCAATCCCGACTCCCCAATCCCCGCCCATGCGCCTGCTGCTAGTCGAAGACAACGCCGATCTCGCCGATGCCATCGTGCGGCGCATGCGCCGTAGCGGGCATGCGGTGGATTGGCAGTCCGATGGCCTGGCGGCGGCGAGTGTGCTGCGCTATCAGAGCTTCGATCTGGTGGTGCTGGATATCGGCCTGCCCAAGCTGGATGGGTTGCGCGTGCTGGCCGGGATGCGCGAGCGTGGCGATACCACGCCAGTGCTGATGCTGACCGCGCGCGATGGCATCGAAGACCGCGTGCAGGCGCTGGATGTCGGGGCCGACGACTACCTGGGCAAGCCGTTCGATTTCCGCGAGTTCGAGGCGCGTTGCCGGGTGCTGCTGCGGCGCAACCGCGGGCAGGCCAGCGAGGTGGTGCAGATCGGCGGGTTCGTGTTCGACAACGCCGCGCACACGCTGGTGCTGGACGGGGTGCCGATCGAGTTGCCCAATCGCGAATACCGCCTGTTCGAGATCCTGATCGGGCGCCTGGGCCATGTGGTGGGCAAGGACGAGATCGGCAACGGCTTGTTCGGTTTCGACGACGATGCCGGGCCGAATGCGATCGAGCTGTATGTCGGCCGCCTGCGTCGCAAGCTGGCGGGCGCGCCGTTGCGCATCGTCACCGTGCGCGGCGCCGGCTACAAGCTCGAAGAAGCCGATCCGCATGCGCCGGTGGAGCCGGGCCTCGATGGCTGAGCCGCGCATGGTGGCACCGTCGATCCGGCGCACCTTGCTGCTGTATCTGGGCAGCCTGTCGGTGCTGGGCGCGGTGGTGCTGTTCTTTGCCGCACGCGACTACGGCGAGCGGGCCGCCAACCGCTCCTACGACCACCTGCTGGTGTCCTCGGCCCTGTCCATCGTCGACAGCGTGGCGCTGGTCGGCGGCGACTGGCAGGTGGACCTGCCGTATGCCTCGCTGGACCTGCTCGGCATGGCACCGGAAGACCGCGTGTTCTACCGCGTGTTCGATGCGCAAGGCCGCACCATCACCGGCGAAGAGAGCTTGCCGTTGCCGGCGCGTGCGCCCGGCGACGAGCGCCCGGTGCTGTTCGATGCCGACTACAGCGGCGAGCCGGTGCGCTTTGCGGTGGTGATGCATCGGGTGGCATCGGCCTCCGGGCAGGGCGAGGTGCGCGTGCAGGTCGGTCAGACCCGGCGCGCCCGCGATGCGGTGGCACGCGATGTGGTGCTCAACGCGCTGGTGGCGATCGGCGTGCTGTCGCTGCTCGCCCTGGGCCTGGTGTGGCTGGGCGTGTATCGCGCCCTGCGCCCGTTGCAGCGTATCGAGCGCGACCTGTCGCGGCGCGAGCCCTCCGATCTGAAACCGCTCAGCGTGCCGGCGCCGCAGGAAATGCAGTTGATGGTGACCGCGCTCAATCGCTTCATGGCGCGGCTGTCGTCCAGCAACGAAACCCTGCGCGCCTTCATGGCCGAAGCCGCGCACCAGATGCGCACGCCGCTGGCCGCCTTGCGCGCTCAGGCGCAGCTGGCGATGGACGACGACGACCCGCGCGAGATGCAACGCAGCCTGGTGGCGATCGAGCGCAATGCCAGCCATATGAGCCGGCTGCTCAATCAATTGCTCAGCGACGCCAGCGTGATCCACCGCGCCAACTTGCAGCGCTTTGCCACCGTGGACCTGGCCGAAGTGCTGCACCAGGCCTTGCACGAGGCCTTGCCGCGCAGCGACGGCGCACCGCGCGTGCACCTGGCGATCGACCCGCAACCGGCACTGCTGCGCGGCGATGCGTTGCTGCTGCGCGAGGCGCTGAAGAACCTGATCGACAACGCCTGCAAATACGGTGCCGGGGCACCATTGCAGGTGGCGCTCACCAGCGACGGCAGCCATCACGTGCTGACCATCGCCGATCACGGCCCCGGCATTCCCGCCGCCGAAGCCGAGCGCGTGTTCGAGCGTTTCGTCCGCGGGCCGGATGCGCCGGCCGGCGGCGCGGGGCTGGGGCTGGCCATCGTCAAGCGCGTGGTCGAAGCGCACGGCGGGCGCATCGATCTGAGCAACCGCGTCGGTGGCGGGCTGATCGCCTCGTTGCATTTTCCTGGAGGGACGCGGTGATGCGCGTGCTGTTGCTGATGGTGGTCTTGCTGGCGCCGGTTGTTGCGCGCGCCGCGCCCGGCGATGTGCGGGTGTTTCCCGCGCACGGCCCGAAACAGGCGCAATTACGCGTACAAGGCTCCACCGATCTGGAAGTGTTCGGCGCGGTCATCCAGGACTACCAGCGCCTGCATCCGGGCACCGAGGTGATCTACGAGGACGTGATTGCCTGGGACATCTACGAGCGCTATCTGCATCCGGGCAAGGCCACGGCTGCCGCCGACATGCTGATCAGCGCCAGCATGGACCTGCAGACCAAGCTGGTGAACGACGGCCACGCGCTCGCGCATCGCTCCGCGCAGACCGAAGCGCTGCCGGCGTGGGCGCAGTGGCGGCACGAAGTGTTCGGCATCAGCTACGAGCCGGTGGCGATCGTCTACAACACACGCAAGCTGGCCGCCGCGCGGGTGCCGCGCACACGCCGGCAGTTGCTGGCCTTGCTGCGCGCGCCCGACGCGCCGCTGCGCGGCCGGGTCGGCACCTACGATGTCGAGCGCAGCGGCGTGGGCTATCTGTTCGCCACCCAGGACGGGCAGGTCGGCAGCATCGCCGGCGCGTTGCTGGCCGCGTTGGGGGCCAACCAGGTCAGGCTGGAAGAACGCACCGGCACCTTGCTCGACCGCGTCAGCCGTGGCGAGCTGCTGCTGGCCTACAACGTGCTCGGCTCCTATGCGCAGACGCGCATCGACGCCGGCGCGCCGCTGGGCATCGTGCAGCCGCAGGACTACACGCTGGTGGCCTTGCGCACTGCGGTGATCCCCAGGACTGCACCGCACGCGCCGGAGGCGCGCAGGTTCCTGGATTACCTGCTCTCGCCACGCGGCCAGCAGGTGCTCTCGCGCGAGGCGCGGCTGATGCCGATCCTGCCGGCCGCCGGCGGCCGTGGCGGCCCGGCGCAGCCGCCGTTCCGGCCGATCCCGCTCGGCCCCGGTCTGCTGGTGTATCTGGACAAGCTCAAACGCCGGCAGTTCCTGGATGCCTGGCGGGCCAGCACGCAGCCGCCGCGCTAGGCAAGCGCTGACGAGCTGCGCGAACGGCTGCATGCCGGCGCGGCGCGCGCTGCCGGCCTTGGCGTGCAGGGCGTGGACGCGGCGATTTCCACGCCCATTCTGGCTGCCCGGCAGGCCAGATGCCCGCGTAGCGAGGCGGGGATGGATGCCCGGACGCGGGAAACCGACACAGCCATGTGCCAGACTTGGCGCATGGCCGATCTCACCATCCTCGTCGCCGACGACCACCCGTTGTTCCGTGCCGCCGTGATCCATGTGCTGCAGCAGACCCTGCCGCAAGCCGATGTGGTGGAGGCCTCCAGCGCCGCCACACTGAGCGCGATGCTGCGCTCGCACCCACAGGCCGAGCTGGTGCTGCTGGACCTGGCGATGCCGGGCGCACGCGGCTTTTCGGCGCTATTGCACGTGCGCGGCGAGCATCCGGACATCCCGGTGGTGGTGATCTCCTCCAACGATCACCCACGCGTGATCCGGCGCGCGCAGCAGTTCGGCGCGGCCGGCTTCATTCCCAAATCCACCCCGGCCGAATCGATCGGCACCGCGGTGGCCAGCGTGCTGGAGGGCGGCACCTGGTTCCCGCCGATGACCGCCGAGCGCTCGGAGGCCGACGCGCAACTGGCCTCCAAGCTCGCCCAGCTCACCCCGCAACAGTTCCGCGTGCTGCTGAGCCTGGCCGATGGCCTGCTCAACAAGCAGATCGCACACGAACTCGGGCTGGCCGAGAACACCGTCAAGGTGCACGTCACCGCCATCCTGAAGAAACTGGACTGCTACAGCCGCACGCAGGCGGCAGTGCTGGTCAAGGCGCTGGAGCCGGAAGGCGAGGGCTGATCGCTCCGGCAAACGCCTTGCGGAGTCCGGTCAGCGCCGGATTGCGGCGAGCAGGCGCGGTGCAGCGGTGGCGCGCAGATTCTTGCCCATCTGCACTCCGCTCTGGTCAGCTGCGCAGCTGCAGCTTGTGCGTCCCGTAGATGAGCTGCTGCGCCATCGGCCGGCCGATAAAGCGTTCCGGGAAGATCGGCGCCAGCGCGCTGATCCGATCCAGCCGAGCCAGGTGTTCATCGCTCAAGACGATTTCCAGCGCACCGAAGTTGTCCTCGGCCTGCTGCAGCGTGCGTGCGCCCATCACCGGCGAGACCACAGCCGGATTGCGCAAGGTCCAGGCCAGCGCCACCTGCGAGCGCGAGGCGCCCAGTTCCTCGGCGACCGCACCGACCGCATCGGCGATCTCCAGCGAGCGTGCATTGAGATGCCCGGTCGAGGCGATCACGCCCTTGCGGCTGGTCGAGACCTCGGCCGCGTTGTCGTCGGAGAGATCGGCGCGGCTGTACTTGCCGGTCAGGATGCCACCGCCCAGCGGCGACCATGGCAGCACGCCCAGGCCCAGCTCGCGTGCCATCGGCAGCAGCTCGTGTTCGACGCTGCGCTCGACCAGGCTGTATTCGATCTGCAGCGCCACCAGCGGCGACCAGCCACGCAGGTCGGCCAGTGTCTGCAATTGCGCCACCCGCCAGGCCGGGGTGTTGCAGATGCCGAGGTAGAGCACCTTGCCCGATTGCACCAGATGCTCCAGCCCGCGCATCACTTCCTCCGGCGAGGTGGTGAAATCCCAGGCATGCAGGTACAGCAGGTCGATGCGGTCGGTGTCGAGCTGGCGCAGGCTGGTCTCGACCGAGCGGATCAGGTTGAGGCGATGATTGCCGCCGGCGTTGATGTTGTCCGGATCGCGCGCCATGGTGAACTTGGTGGCCAGCACGAAGCGCTCGCGGCGGTGCTTGAGCAGCGCGCCGAGGATGCGCTCGGAGCCGCCGTTGGTGTAGTTGACCGCGGTGTCGATGAAATTGCCGCCGCGGTCGGCATACGCATCGAAGATGCGCCTGGCTTCGTCCGCGTCCGCGCCCCAGCCCCAGTCTTCGCCGAAGGTCATGGTGCCCAGCGACAGTGGCGAGACGCGCAGTCCGGAGCGGCCGAGCAGGCGATAGTGGTCCAGCGACAGTGTCTGACTCATGCGGTGTGTCTCCCGGTAGTGGCGTTGTGCGTGTTGCGATGCACTGTGCCGCGGGCCGCCGGGTCGGCGTGAGCCTGGTGATCCGGCATTCTTGCCCGATCGTCCGGATCGTCCGGATCGTCCGGACCGTCACCTCGGCATCGTCACGCAGGAATGCGCGCCACTGGGAGGCGATTGAGCGACCAAGACGCTGATGTCTGCGACTTCGTTGCAGGGCCCTTGCCCGCCCACCCTCGCGGGACACGCCGCAAGTACGTCCGTGTAGGCTCTTACGCGGCATCCATGCCGCGTAAGGTCCCGCGACGGTGGGCGGGCAAGGACCAGTCGGGATAGTCGGTGTGCATGTTGCAAGCAATGCACGATGCATATTGTTCGGGTGATCCGTGGGTGGCTGCCTGGTCGGCGTGTATGGTTTTCAGCGAAGCAACCGACAAGCTCTCTGGTGCGGTGGCCTTGCCGCTTGCGGGACCGTGTGGCGGCATGGATGCCGCCACCGAGCCTCCACGGACGGATTCACGGCGTGTCCCGCGGGCCGCGCCCTCGACCGCCCAGGCTGTTGACTGCATCTAAACGACGCGACGAATCGGCATCCATGCGCAGCGGCAGGCGTGCGCAGGCGTATCGCGCGCTGCTGGCAATCACGCCACGCCATCAGAAATCCAGCGAATAGCCCAGCGTGATGGTGCGGCCGCGCCCGGCGAAGTAGCGCAGCGGTTCGACCAGGGCCGATTGCGAGTAGTAGGTGATGTACTGCTTGTCGAACAGGTTGGACACACCCATGCGCACTGCACCACGCGGCAACGCGTAGTTGAAGGTCGCATCCACCAGCGTGTAGCCGCTGAAGCGCTTGTCGGCCTCGTCGAAGGATTGGCTGAAGGCATGCTGGGCCTGCACGAACGAGGAGAACTTCGGCGTCCACTGCGCCGACCACGAGGCGATCACCCGGTTGGGCGCCACGTTGAGCCCATCCAGGCGTGCGTCCAGCTGCCCATCGTTATCGCTGTCGTAGCGGCCACGGGTGTAGGCATAGGACAGGCGCAGGCGATGTGCCGCATCCAGGCGATAGCCCAGGCTGGCGTCCACGCCCTGCACGCGGGTCTTTTCGCGGCTCATCATGAAGGCGCCGTTGATCGGCACCACGCGCGTGCCCAGGTCCGAGTTGGACTGGAAGTAGCTCAGGTCCGCGTCGAAGGCGCCGCGCGTGAGGCGGGTGCCCGCTTCCACGCTCTTGGTCAGGATCGGCTCCAGCGTGCTCAGGCTGGCCACGCGCGTGCCCGGCGTGTTGATCGCGCGCAGCACGCGGCCCACGTCCGGCATGCCGAAGCCTTCGGAATAGCTGGTGAAAAAGCTCACACCCTCGAGCGGCGTGTAGACCAGGCCGGTGTTGTAGAGGGTCTGGTTGAAGTCGAGCGTGCCGCCTTCGACAGCGACCCGGTTGTAGCGCCACAGCGTCTGGTAGCTGTCGATCTGCAACTCGGCTTCTTCGCGGCGCACGCCGGCGTGCAGGGTCAGCGTGGGCAGCAGCTTGTATTCGCCCTGCACGAACAGCGATAGATTGCGGTAGTCCGACTCGGGCACATAGGTCCGCCCGGTGCCGTACAGATCCTGCTTGCCGGTGTCGGCCAGCAGGTCGACGCCGCCGGTGAGCTTGAGCCGGCTGTCGAGCAGCTCGTCCCTGGTCAGGCTGATCTTGCTGCCCCACTTGGAGGCGACCGAACGCGATTGGTCGTACAAGGTGCCGACCGGGGCGATGCGCGGGTCCTGAAACGTGGACGAGTTGTCGGCACCGAACAGCCCTTCGAATTCCTGGTTGAACACCATCGCGCTCAGCTGCATGCCGGCCAGATCGTCATGGGTGTACGACAGGCTGGAGGTCAGCACATCGTTCCAGGGCGCGGTGCCCTGCGGCGTGCCGCGCACCGAGCTGGTGGGCAGGCCTTGCGCGCGGTTGCCGGCGACGCCGATGTAGTCATTGTCGTTCTTGATGCGGTAGCGGTTGACGCTGACGCTCAGGCGCTGGGTGTCGGTGAGGGCGTAGCCGAGCTTGGCCAGCACGTCGTAGCTCTTGGACGTCATCAGGTCGCCCTGAGTGTTGTCGGCGCCGATCGGCCGGCCTTGTCCATCCACGTACAGGCCCTGGTCGCTGTAGCTGGCCGAGAACAGGTAATCGAGCCTGTCCGAGCGGCCGTCCACGCGGTAGCGGGTCTCGACGCTGCTGGTTTCCGCACGCGTTTCTGAGGTAGGTGCGGTGGCCTGCACGTCGATGTGCTGGTTCAACGAGCCGTCCTGCGGGCGCCGGGTGATGATGTTGATGGTGCCGCCGGTGGCGCCCAGGCCGTTGATGGCATTGGCGCCCTGGATGACTTCGATGCGCTCGACCATCGCATAGTCGATGGTGTGCGCTTCGCGCCCGGTGGGGCGGATCGGATTGGACTGCGGCACGCCATCGATCAGGATCAGCGGCGTGCGCCCGCGCAGGGTTTCGCCGCTGCCATTCATCTTGCCGCGGCTGGGCGTGTACGAGGGAATCAGGTTGGCGAGCACGTCGGAGGAATTGCTGGAGATCGTCAGCTGCTGCTGGATCTGCGCCTTGTCGATGATCAACACCGTCTGCGGCGATTCGGCCACGGTCATGTTGGAGCGCGAGGCGGCGACCACCACGGTGTCCAGCGTGTCGGTGACGCCCGATTGCGCGGACGCGGTGGCAGAGGCGAGCAGGCAGAAGGTGGCAACGAACGGCATGCCGGCCGATCCGGAGACGGGAGACTTCATCGGGCAAGGAACTCCAAGGCGCGGTCGGCACATACGCAGCATGTGCACGGCAACGCGAAAGGTGAAGATTAAATGGGAATCATTATCGCAATTCTAGCAGGCGCGAGCGCCGCCACGCTGGGCATGCCGCAGCGTCGTGCGCTGCGAATGCGCGCGTTGGCAGCATCGCGGCGATGCCCGAGCCATGCGCCGCGCGTGCGGGTATCACCTGCGTCGGAAACAGGCGTGTGCATTCCTGCGGCGATGACCGCCTGCACGAATGTTGCAAGCCGCGCGCGCCGCGTCTGCAGGCGTCTGCGCACGCAGTGCAGCAGGCAACTGTCTATGCTATGGCGACCGCCATCGAACATCGCAGCCGCGGCATCGTGACCATCAAATTCGACCTCAACGATCTACAGGCATTCCGTGCCGTTGCCGAAAACGGCAGCTTCCGCCGCGCTGCCGAACGCATCCGCATCACCCAGCCGGCGCTCAGCCGCCGGATCGACAAGCTCGAGTCGGCGTTGAACGTCAAGCTGTTCGAGCGCACCACGCGCAAGGTCGCGCTCACCACGGTCGGGCAGGCGTTCATGCCGCAGGTCGAGCGCATGCTCGACGACCTGGACATGGCGTTGATGAGCATCGGCGATGCCGGATCCAGCCGGATGGGCACGGTGACCGTGGCGTGCGTGCCGTCTGCGGCGTACTACTTCATGCCCCAGGCGATTCACGGGCTGCATCAGCTGTTTCCGAAGATCCGCATCAGGCTGTTCGATGGCAGCGCCAGTCACGTCAGTGCGGCAGTGGCCTCCGGCGAGGCGGATTTCGGCGTCAGCTTCAGCGGCAACCTGGCACCGGAGGTCGAGTTCGAGCCGTTGCTGCAGGAGCGCTATGTGATTGCCTGCCGCCGGGACCATCCCCTGTCCGGACGCGAGCAGGTCAGCTGGCAGGAAGCCTATGGCCATGACTACATCACGCTCGACAAGACCTCGGGCAACCGGCTGGTGCTGGACCGGGCGCTGTCTGCATTCACGCCGGAGCAGCCGAGCATCTGCGAAACCCGCCACGTCACTACATTGCTGGGCTTGGTGGAGGCCGGCGTCGGCATTGCCGCCGTTCCTTCGATCGCCATGCCCTCCGGCCCGCATCCGGTGCTGGCGGCGGTGCCGCTGGTCGAACCGGAGGTGTTGCGCAACGTGGGGATCCTCAAACGCCGTGGGCGGACGCTGACACCGACCGCGCTCGAACTGGCGGAACTGGTGCGACGGATGCCCGCGCGCTCACGGTGAGACCGGATCCAGGCCGGTCGCGCGCGCAACCGCCTGCGCGTCACCCGACTGCAGGTAGGCAAGCAGGCGCCTGGCCGCTGCGGGATGATCCGCGCTGACCGGCACGCCTGCCGCATAGCGCGTGATCGACTGCAGCGGTTCGGGGATCTTGCCGACAACATCCACGCCTGCCACCGGCAGCAGTTCGGCCACCTGCTGAAAGCCCAACTGATAACTGCCGTCGGCCACCACCGAGCCCACCGGGATGCGTTCGATCTTGCGGCTCTTGGCCATCATCGGGCCCTGGATCTGCAGCTGCTTGAACAGTGTGGTCTCGATGTAGACGCCACTGGCGCTGTCGGAATAGGCAACGGAATCGGCCTGCAGCAACGCGTGTTTGAACTGCTCGACGGTATCGATCTGCGGCTTGGGTGCGCCACTGCGCACCACCATGCCGATCCGGGAATCGGCCAGCTCCACCCGCGATGCCGGATCCACCAGTCCCGCATCGATCAGTTTCTGCAGCGCGCTGCCCACCATGATCACCACATCGGCATGCTCGCCACGCGCAAGCCGGTTGGGAATGGCTTGCGGCGTCTGCCCCATCGAAGGGCCATGCAGTGTCGCAACTGTCACTCCGGTCTGCCTGCTGTACTGCGGCGCCAGACGTTCGAAGGCGGCGGTGAAACCGCCGGAGGTCATCACGGTCAGATCCTGCGCGGCTGCGGCCGGCGACAGCAGGGCCGTGGTGACAACCGCAGCCAGCAATTTTTTCCAGAGAGCCCGCATCATTTCGCCGCTCCCGCAGCCGGATCGAGGCCGGTCGCTGCCGCTGCGTTGCCATGCCGGCGATACAGGAACAGCGTTGCGAACAGCGCGCACACCGAGGCGAACACCAACCAGTACCCAGGGGCCGCCTTGTCGCCGCTGACATGGATCAGCCAAGTCGACATCACCGGCGTAAACCCACCAAAGACTGCCGTGGCCAGGCTGTAGGCGAGCGAGAAGCCCGCCACCCGCACATGCGCCGGCATCAGTTCGGTGAGGGCGGGAATCATGGCGCCGTTGTAGATACCGTAGAGGAAGGACAGCCACAGCAGCGCCTGCAACATGTGCGCAAAGCTCGGTGCGGATGCAAGGAACGCGAGCACCGGATAGGCGCTCAGTGCGCACACCACCGCCATGGTCACCAGCAACGGCTTACGGCCGAAGCGGTCGCTGAGCGCGCCGCCGATCGGCAGCCAGAGGAAGTTGGAGATGCCCACCAGCAGCGTCACGATCAAGGCGTCGCCGGTGCTGAGCTTGAGCACGCTCTTGCCGAAGGTCGGTGCGTACACGGTGATCAAATAGAACGCGGTCGTCGTCAGCGCCACCATCAAGCCGCCGGCAATCACGGTGCCGGCATTGTTCGCCAGCCCGCGCATCACCTGCTTCATCGTCACCCGCTGGGTGCGCTGCGCGAATTCCGCAGTCTCTTCCAGGCGCCGCCGCAGCAAAAAGATGAAGGGGATGATGACGCAACCGATGGCGAAGGGAATCCGCCAGCCCCACTGCGCCAGATCCTGCGGCGGCATCAGCTGGTTGAGCGCATAGCCGATGGCGGCCGCAGCGACGATGGCCACCTGCTGGCTGGCCGATTGCCAACTGGCATAGAAGCCGCGCCGCCCCGGCGTTGCCATCTCGGCCAGATACACCGACACACCGCCCATTTCGGCACCCGCCGAGAAGCCCTGCAGCAGCCGTCCGAGCAGCACCAGTGCCGGTGCCCACAAACCGATGCTGGCATAGCCCGGCACCAGCACGATCAGCACCGTGCCGCTGGCCATGATCGCCAGGGTGACGATCAAGCCCTTGCGGCGCCCGACATCGTCGATGTAGGCGCCCAGGATCACCGCGCCCAGCGGGCGCATCAGAAAGCCTGCGCCAAACACTGCGAAGGTCATCATCAGCGAGGCGAATTCATTGCTCGCCGGGAAGAACGCCGCGGCGATCTGGGTTGCGTAGAAACCAAACAGGAAGAAGTCGAACTGCTCGAGGAAGTTGCCCGAGGTCACCCTCAGCACCATCCCCAGTTTCGACTGCCGCGTTGCCTCAAGGTTCGAAGTCTGCATAGATCGCCCTCCACGCTAGGTATGCACGTGCGTCTGATAGGTGAGGCGATCGATTCTGGTGGAGCGGGCCGGCATTGATAATTGCTGCTTTCTCATCGACTGATGCGCGTTGAACATCAGCCACGCCGGAGCAATGCTCGACTCGACCTGGCGGCGATGCGACGAACGTGGCATGCAGCAGGTGCATGCAGGGAGTCCGCGAGGCGTGGGCGTTTATCGATCCAGGGCGTAGAAACGAACGCTGTCTCGAGCTGCCGATGCGCAGATCGGTCCTGAGTAGTGCGCGTACTACCGCTCTGCATCAACTGCTAGGCCGCATGCCGTGCCGGCAGCCGGGCAACCTATCCGCGCCGCAACAACATCTGGGTGACCAGTGCGCGCAGCGCGGGCGGGCGCACCGGCTTGGTCAGGAATCCCCAGCCCAGGTCGAGCGCGTGTTCGCGCAGCGCCGGGTCGGGTTCGGCGGTGACCAGGATCACGCGCGGTTCGCGTTGCCAGCGTTGCACCAACTGCGGCAGCAGCATGGGGCCGTAGTGCTCGCCCATGCGCACATCCAGCAACAACAGCTCCGGCACCTCGTCGGGGCTGGCGGCGGCCAATGCCTCGTCGGGTCCGCCGGCAAGGTCCACGCGGCATTCCCAGCGTTCCAGCAGGGCGCGGCTGGCCTCGCACACGCGCGGGTCGTCGTCCACGCACCACACGCGGCAACCATGCAGGATCGGGTCGTTGGCGTTTTCTGCGGTGGTGGTGGTTGGCGGCGGAAATTGCCTGACGATCGCAGCGCGTTCGCCCAGCGGCACGGTCACCGAAAACACGCTGCCGCTGCCCAGCGTGGAGCGCAGGCCGATGCGGTGGCCGAGCAGCCGGCCGATGCGCTCGACGATGGCCAGGCCCAGGCCGGCGCCACGGTCGTTGGCCACGCCGTCGTCCAGGCGCCGGAATTCTTCGAAGATCTCTTCCTGCAAGGCTTCGGGAATGCCGGGCCCCTGGTCGTGCACCTCGATGCGCAGCCAGCCGCCGCGACGACGGCAACCGATCAGCACCCGCCCGCGCGGGGTGTAGCGGATGGCGTTGGACAGGAAGTTCTGCAGGATGCGCCGCAGCAGGTTTTCATCGCTCAACACCACCGCGGACGTGGGCACCCAGTCCAGCACCAGGCCGCGGTCTTCGGCCAGGATGCCGAACTCGCGGGCCAGCGTTTCCAGCAGCGGGGCGATGGCGAAATCGCGCACCTGGGTCTTCAGGCTGCCGGCCTCCAGCCGCGAGATGTCCAGCAGGCTGTTGAGGATGGCGTCCTGCGCGGCGAGCGCGCCTTCGATGTTGTCGACCACGCGCGCGCTGCCGGCCTCGCCCACCTGTCCGCGCAGGACCGAGACGAACATGCGCGCGGCGTTGAGCGGTTGCAGCAGGTCGTGCACGGCCGAGGCGACGAAGCGGGTCTTGTAGCGATTGGCGCTCTCGGCCTCGCGCTTGGCCGCGGCCAGGTCGCGGGTCCGTTCGGCCACGCGGTGTTCCAGTGCATCGGCCAGCGAGCGCAGCTCGCGCGCGGCGTTCTTGTAACTGGTGATGTCGGCATAGCTGGTGACGAATCCGCCATCGGGCAGCGGATTGCCACGGATTTCCAGCACGGTGCCGTCTTCCTTTTCGCTCTCGCGCATATGCGGTTTGCCGCTGCGCAGATGATTGAGGCGGCGTTCGATCGCCGCTTCGATCGGCCCCGGTCCGAGCAGGCCGCGGCGTGCGTTGAAGCGGAACAGGTCTTCGATCGGCCGGCCGATCTTCAGCAGTTCGGGCGGGAAGCGGAACAGCTCCACATAGCGCGAATTCCACGCCACCAGATTGAGCGCCTCGTCGATCACCACCACGCCCTGCGGCAGGTGTTCCAGGCTGCGGCTCAGACCGGCATTGGCCTGTTGCGCGGCGGTGACCACGCCATCCTGCGCGGTACGCAGTTCTTCGGCGTGTTGTTGCAGCAGCGTTTCCAGCTCGTGCCGGCTGCGCTGGCGCAATGCGGACAGGCGCCGCCGCTGCTGCACGAACAACCACAGCAAGGCCAGTGCCAACCACGCACCGGCCGCGGCAATCGCCGCGGCGCGGCCGGCCGCTGCGCTGGCGCGGGTGTCGTGCAGCAGATGCAGGCGCCAGCCGCTTTCGGGCACCTCCAGGGTCTGCCACAGCACCGGGCCGGCGAGCGGTGGGTCGCTGACCTCGGCCAGCACGCCACCGTTGCCGGTCTGCTCGATCAGCCGGCGCCGCAGCGGCAGCAAGCCCTGGTCGGCGTACTGGCGGGTGCTGCGCAATTCGCTGCGATCGCGCAGGCTCAGCGGGGCCAGCATGCGGTAGCGCCACTGTGGGCGGCTGGCCAGGAACACCACCGCATGCGCGTCGGAGGCCAGCACGATGTCCGGGGTCTGCAACCACTCGCGTTCCAGCGCGGCCAGCGCGATCTTGATCACCACCACGCCCTGTACCTGGCCGCCGGCATCGACGATGGCCTGCGACAGGAAGTAGCCCGGTTCGCTGGTGGTCATGCCGATGCCGTAGAAACTGCCGCTGCCGTTGGCCAATGCCTGCTGGTAATACGGGCGGAAGGCGTAGTCCACGCCCACGTTGCTTCGCGCCGCGCGCCAGTTGCTGGCAGCCAGCGCAATGCCGTCGCGGTTGATGAGCGTCAGCGTAGAGGATTGGGTGACGTTGTTGGCGCGCTCGAGTTTGCGATTGAGCCGCTCCACCTGCGCGGGCGACAGCGGGCCGGAAACGGCCGCGCGCAGTTCCGGGTCCAGCGCCAGGATCTGCGGCAGCGTGCGATAGCGATCGATGCGTTGCTGCAGGGCCTGCGCGTACAGGCGCAGCTGGCGCCGCACGGTGGCACTTTCCTCGTGCAGGGCGTTCTGTTCGACAAAATGCCCGGCCGCCAGCATGGCCACCAGCATGCCGCCCAACACGATGGTCAGGGTGAGCAGCAGACGGCGGCGTTGCGAAGCGTACATGCCGACAAGTATGGCGGTGCGTCGATGCATCGTGCAGCCATCGCCGCCACGGCGCCCCAAAAACGACTGCGGCCGCATCCCCGGAAGGAAGCGGCCGCAGGGGCCTGCATGCTGGCTTGAATAGCCAGGTTGCCGCGTTGAAGCGGTCAACCGAAGCCAAGCCGCGGCCGAACAGGCCCGCGTCAGCGTTGCGCGATAAGGCTAGAACTGCACCTGCGCGCGCAGCTCCATCACATGCGGGGTTTCATGCACGCCGTTGCGCGTGGCATCCACCCAGCTGTAGTTGGCCTGCATCTTGAAGTGGCTGGTGAGGTACCAGTTGGCGCCGATGGTGGTGTCGTGCTGGCGGCCGCCGCTGACGCGGTTGTCTTCCAGATCCAGGCGGCTGTAGCGGGCGGTGAGCTCGACCGCGCCGTAATCGTGCGCCGGCTTGATGTTGCCCGGTACGCCGCCGGCATAGCTGCGCGACTCGCCGGTCAGCGTCCAGGTGCCATAGAGGTATTGGCCCTGCGCGATGTAATGCGGCAGGTTGTCGTTACGCGCCACCTCGGCGCGCAGCGCTTCGCTCTGCAGCGAGAACGGGCCGTGGATCCACACCGCTTCCACGCCGGCGCGGATCACGTGGTCCACATCGAGAATGGTGCCGGTGTCGATCAGGCGCACGTCGGTCAGGCCGGCTTCCGGGCGGGCACGCAGGCGCACGCGCGGGCTGAACGACACGCCGCGGCCGTCGCTGAAGCCGCGCGGGTTTTCCACCGAACCGGCCAGGCCCAGGTGCAGCACATTGCCTTCGGCCTTGAACGGGGTCCAGGCGGCATGCACGGCCTGGGTGGTGCCCGGGTTGTCGCCCTGCAGGTCCTTGCCGCCGTAGGCGCCGGCCTGCAGCAGGTACTGCTGGCGCTCCAGCGTCCATTCCACGCCGGTACGACGGCCCTGGAACACCGCCTGGATCGGCAGGCCCAGTTCCATGAAGCTGCCAGCACGCGAGCTCTG
This sequence comes from Xanthomonas sp. WHRI 8393, assembly GCF_040203315.1. Lineage (NCBI taxonomy): Bacteria > Pseudomonadati > Pseudomonadota > Gammaproteobacteria > Lysobacterales > Lysobacteraceae > Xanthomonas > Xanthomonas sp. WHRI 8393. The sequence continues at coordinate 26,737 of NZ_JBEGGL010000009.1, forward strand.
CACCGCTTCCAGGCCCACCGGCACCTTCATGTAGCCCATCCGCACGCGACCGTAGTCCTGGCCGAACAGCGCCTTGGTCTCGACGCGGAAGAACACGTCCAGCCACAGCTTGGACTCGAAATCGAAATACACCATGGCGTCGTAGACGCCCTTCTTCTTGAGGGTGGCGCCGAATTCCTTGCGGCGGAAGTCGGTGCGGTCTTCCAGGCGGTCGTCGCCGGAGAAGTTGTTGTCGTCGTAGGCATAGTTGCCGGTCAGGCCGAGCTCGGTGCCATCCCCGAAGGTGTATTTGGTGGGCCAGTTTTCCAGCGAGGTGGCCGCATTGGCGGCAGCGGGCGCGGCGGCGATGGCCAACGCGAGAACGAGCGGATTGAGGCGCATAGGTGTGGTCTTCGGCAAGGAGAAGGGGCCGGGCGTCCTGCCATGGCGGTCGCACTGAACAGCTTCAGCAAGCGCGCAGGTTCCGGACGGCCAACAACACAGGAATCGGTGTCTGCGTTAAACGGAATTAACGGCCGGTGGTGGCGCGGCTGAAGTGTAAGGCGACGTTCAGCCCGGGGACAGTGCGTAGTACCAATGGGCTATCGGCTCGGGCTGTGACGTACGGCCAGAATGCCCGCACCGGGTACCTGCTCAGGCACCCTCTATGTTCCCTCGGAGTGGCGTCATGCACATCAGCAAGCCTGCCGGCCCCTTGCCGGCGCCCGTCCCGTTTTACCGTCAGCTGTATTTCCAGGTGGTGGTGGCGATCGTCCTGGGTGCCCTGCTGGGCCACTTCGAGCCGGCCTTCGCCGAAAGCCTGAAGCCGCTGGGCGATGCCTTCATCAAGCTGGTGAAGATGATCATCGCCCCGGTGATCTTCCTGACCATCGTCACCGGCATCGCCGGCATGACCCACCTCAAGACGGTGGGCCGGGTCTTCGCCAAGTCGATGACCTACTTCCTGTTCTTCTCCACGCTGGCGTTGATCGTGGGCATGATCGTGGCGCACGTGGTGCAGCCCGGCGCCGGCATGAACATCAACCCGGCCGAGCTGGATCAGAGCGCGGTCAACACCTACGTGCAGAAGTCGCACGAGCTGAGCCTGGTCGGCTTCCTGATGGACATCATCCCGGCCACGCTGGTCAGCGCCTTCGTCGATGGCAACATCCTGCAGGTGCTGTTCGTGGCGGTGCTGTTCGGGATCGCGCTGGCCCTGGTCGGCGAGCGTGGCCGCCCGGTGCTGAGCTTCCTGGAAGCGCTGACCGCGCCGGTGTTCCGCCTGGTGCACATGCTGATGAAGGCCGCGCCGATCGGTGCGTTCGGTGCGATCGCCTTCACCATCGGCAAGTACGGGGTGGAATCTCTGGTCAACCTGGCCTGGCTGGTGGGGTCGTTTTACCTGACCTCGCTGTTCTTCGTGCTGGTGATCCTGGGCATCGTGTGCCGGTTGTGCGGCTTTTCGGTGCTCAAGCTGATCCGCTACCTCAAGGCCGAACTGCTGCTGGTGCTGGGGACCTCCTCGTCGGAGTCGGCGCTGCCGTCGCTGATGGAGAAGATGGAGAAGGCCGGCTGCGAGAAGTCGGTGGTGGGCCTGGTGGTGCCGACCGGCTACTCGTTCAATCTGGATGGCACCAACATCTACATGACCCTGGCCGCGTTGTTCATCGCCCAGGCCACCAATGTGGACCTGAGCCTGGGCCAGCAGATCACCCTGCTGGCGGTGGCAATGCTCAGCTCCAAGGGCGCGGCCGGCGTGACCGGCGCCGGCTTCATCACCCTGGCCGCCACGCTGTCGGTGGTGCCGGACGTGCCGGTGGCCGGCATGGCGCTGATCCTGGGCGTGGACCGCTTCATGAGCGAGTGCCGCTCGCTGACCAACTTCATCGGCAACGCGGTTGCCACCGTGGTGGTGTCGCGTTGGGAAAATGCGCTGGACCGCGACCAGCTCAAGCTGGTGCTGGATGGCGGCTCGCCGCCGCTGCAGGCACCGGTGGCCTCGACCGACGTCGTCGCCCCGATCAGCGCACGCTGATGCTTCCTACGGCCCTGTATTCCGTCGGCGCTGCCGGCGGGGTGCAGGGCCGTTTCCGCTTCCAGCCCACCCTGGCCGCCGCGCACGACGCGCTGCAGCCTGCGATCTTCCTGCCACGCCGACAGCTGCGCGACAGGCCCTTGTTCAGGCAGGAGGGTAGAATTCAGCCCTCCTGCGCCTTCGAGACCCACACAGCCGATGTCCAACGACGACTTCAAACAGGCCGCCCTCGACTACCACCGCCAGCAGCCGGCCGGCAAGATCAAGGTCACCGCGACCAAGCCGATGCTGACCCAGCGCGATCTGTCGCTGGCGTATTCGCCGGGCGTGGCCTTCGCCTGCGAGGCGATCGTCGAGGAACCCACCCAGGCCAGCGAGCTCACCGCGCGCGGTAATCTGGTGGCGGTGATCACCAACGGCACCGCGGTGCTGGGCCTGGGCAACATCGGCCCGCTGGCCTCCAAGCCGGTGATGGAAGGCAAGGGCGTGCTGTTCCAGAAGTTCGCCGGCATCGACGTGTTCGACATCGAGATCAACGAGAACGACCCGGACAAGCTGGTCGACATCATCGCCAGCCTGGAGCCGACCTTCGGCGGCATCAATCTGGAAGACATCAAGGCGCCGGAGTGCTTCATCGTCGAGCGCAAGCTGCGCGAGCGCATGAACATCCCGGTGTTCCATGACGACCAGCATGGCACCGCGATCATCGTCGGCGCCGCCGTGCTCAACGCGCTGGTGGTCACCGGCAAGAAGATCGAAGAGGTCAAGCTGGCCACCACCGGCATGGGCGCGGCCGGCATCTCCTGCGTCAACATGCTGGTCTCGCTGGGCCTGAAGCCGGAGAACATCCTGGCGCTGGACCGCGACGGCGTGATCCACACCGGCCGCACCGACCTGGACCCGGACAAGCAGCGCTACGCGCGCGACACCGACAAGCGCACCCTGGCCGAGATCGTCGAGGGTGCGGACATCTTCCTGGGCCTGTCGGCGGCCGGCATCCTCAAGCCGGAGATGGTCGCCAGCATGGCGCGCCAGCCGGTGATCTTCGCGCTGGCCAATCCCAACCCGGAAATCACCCCGGAAGCGGCCAAGGCGGTGCGTCCGGATTGCATCATCGGCACCGGCCGTTCGGACTACCCGAACCAGATCAACAACGTGCTGTGCTTCCCTTACCTGTTCCGCGGCGCGCTGGACGTGGGCGCCACCGGCATCAACGAGGAAATGAAGATCGCCTGCGTCAAGGCGATTGCGGCGATGGCGCGGCGCGAGGCCTCCGACCTGGGCGCGGCCTACGGCGGCGAGACCCCGAGCTTCGGCCCGGAATACCTGATTCCGCGTCCGCTGGACCCGCGCCTGCTGGTGGAGCTGTCGTCCGCCGTTGCGCAGGCGGCGATGGATTCGGGCGTGGCCACGCGCCCGATCACCGACATGGAGGCCTACCGCGACAAGCTCGGCCAGTTCGTCTACCGCACCAGCCTGATGATGAAGCCGGTCTATGACCGCGCGCGCGCCGACAAGCAGCGCGTGGTGTATGCCGAGGGCGAAGAGGAAGTGGTGCTGCGCGCGGTGCAGAACGTCGTCGACGAAGGCCTGGCGTTCCCGATCCTGATCGGCCGCCCGGACGTCATCGAGGCGCGCATCGAGCGCATGGGCCTGCGCCTGACCGCCGGAGTGGACTTCGAGATCACCAACATCCTCGACGACCCCCGCTTCAACGAATACTGGCAGTACTACCACGCGCTCACCGAGCGTCGCGGCGTGACCGTCACCGCCGCTAAGGAACTGATGCGCTCGCGTCCGACCCTGATCGCGGCGGTGATGGTGGCGCGTGGCGAAGCCGATGCGATGCTGTCGGGCGTGGTCGGCCGCTTCCACAAGAAGCTGGGCTACGCACGCAGCGTGATTCCGCTGGAGCCGCGGGTCAGCTCCACCTCGGCGATGACCGGCGTGATCAACCAGCTGGGCGTGTTCTTCTTCCTGGACACGCACGTGCAGGAAGACCCGACCGTGGAGCAGGTGGTCGAGGCCACGCTGCAGGCTGCGTACCGCCTGAAGCTGTTCGGCATCGAGCCCAATATCGCGCTGCTGTCGCACTCCAACTTCGGCAGCCACGACTCGCGCGATGCGCTGAAGATGCGCCAGGTGCGCGAAGCCCTGCTCAAGCGCAAGCCCGAGCTCAACATCGACGGCGAAATGCAGGGCGACACCGCCTGGGACGAGGCGCTGCGCAAGCAGATCATGCCTAACAGCACGCTCAAGGGCCGCGCCAACCTGTTCGTGCTGCCGAACCTGGAAGCGGCCAACATCGCCTACAACCTGGTACGCGTGTTCACCGACGGCGTGGCGATCGGCCCGATCCTGATGGGCATCTCCAAGCCGGTGCACATCCTCACCACCAGCGCCACCTCGCGCCGGGTGATGAACATGACCGCGATCGCGGCGGTGGATGCGCAGATCCGCCGGCAGCGCGATGCCGAGAAAACCGCCAGCGAAAAAAATAGCGATTGAGATCCCCCACCGGGAAACATCAAAGACCGATCCGTTAGCGGCACCCCACGTGCCGCGCCAACGCCCCTCTCCCATCGGGGCGACAAGGCACTGCTTGCGCGCCACTGGCACGCGTGCCTTGAAGCGCCCGCGCCGCAAGCGCGGGCCGGCGCGCGGAGAGGGGGGGGGTTACGATCGCCAGCGCTGCTGACGTTGCAGTAAAATCCCCGCTCCGGCAGCCCCCGTGTAACTCCGTCGATTGCGTGAGCGGGTGCCTGCATCCTGCAGTCGCCTGCCTGCAGAAAGTAGCGCGATCAGCGATGCGAGACCGGCGCCTCAACGCGCCGCAGGCTCAGCCCCCAGCAACTCGATCTCCGCCAGCTGCAGTTTCGCAGGTGCGCTGAATCGCAGCCGATACTCGGCATATGCGCCCGGGGAGGCAATGCGAAACGGCCGCGTCTGCAATGGCCAGTCAAACGTTTCCTCACGGCGCTGATCGACCACCTTCCACGCACCATCGGCCGTCCGTGCTTCCAGCGTCCATCCGCTCGCCGCAATCGCCGCGTTGCCGCTGGTCAGCGTGTAGAGCGTCGGCGTGCTGCGCGCCATGCCGCTGAACGTCAGTGCCGATGCCGATGCAACTGCAGCGACCGTCCCCGCATCGTCGTCATGCAGTGCCGGGACATCCCCACCATCGGCCAGGGTGATGCGCGCCGTGTCTCCGAGCACATCGCGCAAGGGGGCAGGGCGTTCACCCGCAGGCGTCAGCGATGGCGGCGCATCGTCCGGCCCGGTGCCCCAGCGCGAGGGCGTCGGCCCCATGACGAAGTCCAGCGTCGCACCCCTGGCGATGTCTGCATGCGGCAACCAGGTCTTGCGCCAGGGCTTGCCGTTGACCTTGAGCGATTGCACGTACACGTTTTGCGGCGAATTCTGCAGCGCATTGACCGTCAGCGTCCCGCCGTTCGGCAAACGCAGGCTGGCGTGCGTGAACAGCGGCGAGCCGATCACATAGTCCGGCGTACCCATGCGCAACGGATACAAGCCCATCGCTGCGAACAGATACCACGCCGACATTTCGCCATTGTCCTCATCGCCGGGGTAGCCCTGGCCGATCTCGCTGCCCAGGTACAGGCGCGCCAGGATCTCGCGGGTCAGGCGTTGCGTCTTCCACGGCTGCCCGGCGTACAGGTACATCCACGGGATATGGTGCGCGGTCTGGTTGCTGTGCGCGTACATGCCCATGCGCACGTCGCGCGCTTCGGTCATTTCGTGGATGGTGGAGCCGTAAGAGCCGGCGAACCTGGCTTCGGCGGTCTCGGGGGTGGCGAAGAACGTATCCAGCTTCGCTGCCAGACCGGCGCGTCCTCCATACAACGTGGCCAGGCCTTGCCCATCGTGCGGTGCGGTGAACGCAAACGTCCAGCCGCTGGATTCGGTGTAATCGTGGCCCCAGACGCGCGGATCGTACCGTGCCGCGTCCACGCGCCAGGTGCCGTCCGGGGTGCGGCCCTGGAAGAACCCGATCGCCGGGTCGAACAAGGCCGAATAGCCCGCCGCGCGATGACGGAAATACACAGCCTCGGTCGCGTAACGCTCGCGCGCCGTGGCTGTTTTCGCCTGTGTGGCCAGCGCATCGGCCATGTTGGCGATACCGAAGTCGTTGAGCGCGCCTTCCATCGACCACGACATGCCTTCGTGGGTGTCGGTATCGGTATAACCGCGAAAGGTCGAACGCGCCATGCCCTTGCGGCCGACATGCCTGTCGGGCGCCACCACGGTGGCGTTCTTGCGTGCGGCAACATATGCCTCGAGCGGATCGAAGCCCTGCACGCCCTTGAGCCAGGCATCGGCAAAGGCCACGTCGGAACTGGTGCCGACCATCAGATCGGCATAGCCGGGCGACGACCAGCGCGCCACCCAGCCGCCCGCGCGCGACTGCTCCAGAAAGCCTTGCACCAGCGCACCGGCATCGTCAGGGGCGAACAAGGCGTACGCCGGCCACGCGGTGCGAAAGGTGTCCCACAAGCCGTTGTTGACATAGACCCGGCCATCGCGGATCGGCGCGAAGCTGCGCACCGCGCTGCCATCGATGTTGTCGTCCGACCAACTGCTCTGGCTGGCGTAACGCCAGTCCGGTGCGCTGGCGCTGCCGACGTTCTCATGGCCGGAGTTGGGATACAGGTGCAGGCGGTACAGGTTGGAGTACAGCGTGGTCTTCTGGTCGGCGGTGGCATCGGGCACCTCCAGGCGTCCCAGCAATGCATCCCAGGCGTCCTGCGCACGCGCGGCAACCTGCTCGAATGTTGCCTGCGGCGCGATTTCCAGGGCCAGGTTGTGCCTGGCCTGATCCAGCGAGATCAGCGAGGTGGCAATGCGCATCTGCACCTGCCGGGTGCTGCCTGCATCGAACTTGATCCAGCCGGTGGGCCGGCCGGTGTCGCTCAGGCCGCTGGCTTTCCACGGCGTGTCGAAGCTGGCATGGACATACATGCGCGTGGCCCCGGTCGATAGCCCGCTACGCACATCGGTGTAGCCGGAGAGCGTCTGTGTTGCCGCATCCAGGCGCAGCGCGCCGCGCGCGTCCACATTGTCGAACACCAGATTGGCATCGCCCTGCGCCGGGAAGCGAAAGCGGAACAGCGCGGCATGGTCGGTCGGTGCGATCTCGGCCTGGATCCCGTTGTCCAACCGCAGCGCGTAGCGATAGGGGCGCGCAGTTTCATTGGCGTGCGAAAACGTCAGTGCACGCTGTTTGCGATCGGCTGGCGGCACGCCGGCGGCCAACGACGGCATCACCTGAAAGGTCTGGCGGTCGCCCATCCACGGGCTGGGCTGATGGCTGAGCGACAACGCCTGCAGGCGCGGGCGATTGTCCGCATCGTTATGTTCGTTCCAGCGATACAGCCAGGTCAGCGTGCCCGCATCGGTCACCGGCGTCCAGAAGTTGAAGCCATGCGGCACGGCCGTTGCAGGGAAATTATTGCCGCGCGAGAACGTGCCATTGGACTGCGTGCCGCGCGTGGTCAGCACCCAATCCGACGCACGCGTTGCCGGCGTCAGCGGCACCTCGGCAAGCGCGATATCGTCGATCCAACCGGCACTGGTCGCGCCTGCGGGCGGCGCAACGTCCAGCTCGATCGCACGCACACGGCGCCCACGCAGGCCGGGCACGTCGCCCAGCCGCACCGCCTTGCGCGCCCATTGCTGCGGATACAGCGTCTTCGACTCGCCTTGCGCCTGCGCAGCTAGCGCGACGCCATGCTGATCCCGCGCAGCGCTGGCAGACACGCGCGTGCCGTCGTCCAGCAGCAGATCCAGTGACACATAGGTCGATGCCACATGCTCGCCGCCCACACTCTCCGGCAATACCAGCCACGACAGCGTCGTATCGGCACCGATCGGGACATCGGCGGTAAACAGGGTGCGCCGCCCACCTGCAGCATGACCTTGATACCGCAATGCATGCGCACCGCTGTAGCCGGCGTTGGGCTTGGCCGCATACGGCGCGGCCGGGCCGGTACCGATGGCAATCTGCACATCGCCTGCCGCCGCGCTCACCGGCAACGGCTGCCCGGGCTCGAACGAACTCGAAAACTCAATTGCCGCGCTCACCGACAGCGGCGCAGCGCAGCCCAGGGCGACAACCAGCCGTAGCCACAGCTCACGCGGGTGCAACAGCACAACAGACGAGGTCACGTGGCGATGTCTCCTTAGGGTGCGATGCCGCAGGGCAGGTCCGGCCGAGTGCTGCGGGCGATCCGGACACGGGGCGCAGGCGCGGGGCGGTGCGCCATGGTCAGGCGATGATAAGCGCGATGTCCGGGTGGGGTGGTGCTGCCGTGCCTGTAGGGGGCCAGGCTCTGCTGGATCTTTAGCATCTCTCGAGGTTGCCGGCGCCCGCGCTGGCGCCGAGACCATCGCCACCCGAACCGGCATCGCCCGCTCAATGGGCCGATCACCACGCAGGCTGCTAGAATCCGCGCTCTGCCTTTGCCTCTACGATCGTGCCGCCATGAGCCAGACCGCCACCGCGCCCGCCAATGCCGAATCGCGCTACACCGTGCATCGCAGCGATCTGCCGCTGAGCTGCCCGACACCGCAGATGGCGTTGTGGAACTCGCATCCGCGCGTATACCTGCCGATCGAAGACGAGCCCAACTGCGAAGCCAAGTGCCCGTACTGCGGCGCGCTGTTCGTGCTCGCCGACTGATCCTGGCCGGATGCACCGCCTGACCGTGGTGCAACTGCTGCCGGCGCTGCAGTCCGGCGGCGTCGAGCGCTCCACCCTGGAAATCGCTGCTGCGCTGGTGCGCGCCGGCCACCGCGCGGTGGTGGTGTCGGCCGGCGGTCGCCTGGTCCAGCCGCTGCTGGAGGCGGGCGGCGAACATCTCACCCTGGATATCGGGCGCAAGTCGCTGCTGACCTTGCGTCATGTGGTCGGCCTGCGCCGGCTGTTCGCCGAACTGGGCGCCGACATCGTGCATGCGCGTTCGCGCCTGCCGGCCTGGCTGGGCTGGTATGCCTTGCGCGGCATGCCGCCAGCCACGCGGCCGCGCTTTGTCACCACCGTGCACGGGCTCAACTCGCCCAGCCGCTACAGCGCGGTGATGACCTACGGCGAGCGGGTGATCTGCGTGTCGCAGACGGTGCGCGAGTACGTCTGCACGCACTATCCGCAGACCGACAGCGCGCGCTTGCGCACGATACCGCGCGGTGTCGATATCGCGCAGTTTCCGCGTCGCCCGCGTCCGGATCGCCGCGCGCGCACCTGGGCACAGAGCATGCTGCCCGGCTTGCCGGCCGATGCACCACTGCTGCTGCTGCCCGGGCGCGGCACCCGGCTGAAGGGGCACACCGACGGTCTGCAACTGCTCGCCGACGTGCGCGCTGCCGGCGTGCCGGCCTGGTTGTGGCTGCCGGGCGCGCGCGAGCCGGGCCGCGAAACCTATCTGCGCGAGCTGGAAGCCGAGGCCACCAGGCTGGGCGTGGCTGAGGCGGTCGCCTTCACCGAACCCACCGCACGCATCGCCGAGGCCTACGCCGCCAGCGATCTGGTGCTGCAGCTGTCGCGCAAACCCGAGGCCTTCGGCCGCACCGTGGTGGAGGCCTTGTCGGTGGGCCGGCCGGTGCTGGGGTGGGCGCATGGCGGCGTCGGCGAGCTGCTGGCCGAGTTGCAACCCGGCGGCGCGGTGCCGGCCTTCGATGCCGCTGCCTTGCGCACCCAGGCGCTTCATTTGCTGCAGCAGGCGCCGACAGCGCCCGCCGTGCTTCCCTACACGTTGCAGGCCATGCAAGCGGCCACCCTGAAGGTCTATGACGAACTCCGCCGCTGAGGCCATCCCTCCCGCGTCCGTGCTGACGCCCGATGCCGGTCGCTGGGCGCCGCTGTGGGTGATCCTGTTCGTGGCCCTGTGGCCCACGCCCGGGCTGGCCGAGACGGTGTTGTCGCTGGGCGCGCTGTTTGCGGCGTATCGCCTGCTGCATGCGCGCTTCCGCGGCGGCACCCGGCTGCTCAGCGGTGCGGCCTGGGCGCTGACCAGTGTGTTGTTCTTCGCGTACTGGTTGCCGCAGATGCTGTCGGCGTTCGATGCGGTGGACGTGGGCCGCGCGCTGCGCAAGTCGGCCACCGATCTGCGCTATCTGCCTTTCATGTGGTTGTGCGCGATCGCGGTGGCCAATGCGCAGCGGCGTCGGCGCACCTTCACCGGCCTGGCAGTGATTGGCGCGGTGTGGACGCTGGATGCGCTGCTGCAGGCCGCGTTCGGCAACAGCCCGTTGTTCTTCGGCCTGGATCAGATCAAGCAGCTGATCAGCGGGCATGGCCTGTGCACGCCGCAGGAGCTGGCCCTGGTCGACCGCCTCAGCGGCGTGCTGGGGCCGTGCAACCTCAAGTTCGGCCAGACCCTGGCCAGCCTGTCGCCCTTCCTGTTGCTGGCGCTGGACCGGCGCCATGCCTGGGCCTGGGCAGGCGCTGCGGCGGCGGTCGGGGTGGTGTTGGTGCTGGCCGGTTCGCGGGCGTCGTGGATCACCTATGGCGTGATCGTGCTGTTGTCCGGCTGGCAGTTGCTGGGTGGCCGTCGCCTGCTGGGAGTGGCGCTGATCGGCGCGCTGCTGGCGGCCGGCGTGGTGGCGGTGGCGCCGCAGGCGCGCGAGCGGATCCAGCGCACCGCCCTGGCCTTTAGCGATGGCGAGCAGGGCGTCGACCAGGCCCTGTCCGGGCGTGCGCAGATCTGGGGCGCGGCGCTGTGCATGATCCGCGCGCATCCGCTCAATGGCGTGGGCGCACGCGGATTTCGGCAGGCGTATCCGGCCTGCAATCCGGCCCCCGCGCAGGCGCCGGCATGGGGCGACGGGCCGGCCTTCCATGCGCACCAGATCGTGCTGGAAATCCTGGCCGAAACCGGGGTGATCGGTTTGCTGCTGTGGCTGGCCGGTGCGGCCCAGGCCTGGCGCGCGTGGCGCTATTCCAGCCTGGCCGCGCGCGCGCAGGCACGCCCGGCAATGATCGCGCTGGTGGCAACCGTGTTCCCGCTCAATACGCATCTGGCGTTCTATTCCAGCTTCTGGGGCGGGCTGAGCCTGATGCTGGCCGGCCTGTATGCCGGTGCCTTGCTCAACGACGACGCAGATCAGCCGCCGCCGCGCTGACCCGCCGCACATCCGTGCGTTGCGGCTTCTGCACGCAGCGCAGGCATGAGGCCCGCCGACATCAGCGATAGAATTCGCTGCGCCCGCCCGGCTGGCGCTTGAAGCGCCGATGGATCCACAGGTACTGGTCCGGCGCCTCGCGCACCATGTCCTCGATCGCCGCATTGACCTGCGCGGTATCGGCGATCACATCGTCGGAGGGGATGTCTGCCAGCGGCGGTGCGATCTTGAGGATGTAGCGGCCACCTTCGCGCCGATGGAAGTACGGCACCACCGCGCAGCCGGTCAGCCGCGCCAACTGGTGGGTGGCGGTGATGGTGGAGGCCGGATGCCCGAAGAATGGCACGAACACGGTGTCCTTGCCGCGCATGTCCTGATCCGGCGCGTACCACAGGAAACCGCCGCGCTTGAGGTGCTTGATGGTGGCGCGCAGATCCTCGTTGGCGAACATGTGTGTGGCATAGCGCAGCCGCCCGCGCTTGACCGCCCACTCGAACACCGGGTTGCGATGCCTGCGGTACATGCCGGCCAGCGGCACGTAATCGCATAGCAGCCGCCCGCACATCTCCAGCGTCATGAAGTGGCCGGACACCAGCAACACGCCGCGCTTTTGTTCCTGCAGACGCTGCAGATGTTCCAGCCCTTCGACCTGCACGCCCGGACGGATGGCATCGATGCTGCCCCACCAGGCACGCGCGAATTCGAACAGGCCCACGCCCAGCGCATCGAAACTGTCGCGCAACAGCCGCGCCCGCCAGGCATCGTCCTGTTCGGGAAAACACAGCGCGAGGTTGACCTCGGCAGCGCGCCGGCGCGTGCCGGCCAGGCGCATCGCGATCCAGCCCACGCCACGGCCGAGCGCGCGCTGCAGCGTCCAGGGCAGGCGCCCGGCGATCACCATGACGGCAAGGGCCAGATACATCGGCCAGTGCCTGGGGTTGCGCAGGGAAGGGCGGACAGCGACGTTGGCGGGTTCGGACATGCGTCAATTCTAAGGGATCACGCGCGCGCGTCGGCGTGCACATGCGCACGCCGCAACGCTCCCGTATCCTGCAGCGATGCGGAAAGACCCGATCGAATGGCTGTTGCGCGGACTGTACTCGGCGCTGTTGTACCTGTTGCTGCCGGTGACGGTGTACCACCTGGTGTGGCGCGGTTTTCGCGTGCGCGAATACTTCAACCGCTGGAACGAGCGCTATGCCTCTTACACGCATGCCTGCGGTCGCCCGCGCGTATGGGTGCACGCGGTGTCGGTGGGCGAGGTCAATGCCGCCGCGCCGCTGGTCAATGCCTTGCGCGCGCAGCGTCCGGATATCCGCTGGGTCATCACCACCATCACCCCCACCGGCTCCGAGCGCGTGCGCGCGGTCTGGGGCGATGCGGTGGACCACGTGTATCTGCCCTATGACGTACCTGGCAGCGTTGGCCGGTTCCTGGAGCATTTCCGGCCGCGCCTGGCGTTGATCCTGGAAACCGAACTGTGGCCGAACATGTTGTTCGGCTGCCGCGACCGCAGGATTCCGGTGTACATCCTCAATGCGCGGTTGTCGGCACGCTCGCTGCGTGGCTATCGCCTGCTGGCGCCGTTGATCAGCCGCGCGCTGCGCAGCGTCACCTGCGTGGCGGCGCAGTCGCACGACGATGCCGAACGCTTCATCACGCTGGGTGCGCGGCCCGACCAGGTGATCGCACTGGGCAATCTCAAATTCGATATCGCCGCACCTGCGCAGTTGCAGGCGCTGGTCGCGCAGTTCCATACGCAGGTGCCGGCAACGCGGCCGGTGTGGATTGCCGCCAGCACGCACGAAGGCGAGGAAGCGGCCGTGGCCGACATCCATGCGCGCCTGCTGCTGCAGTTTCCTGACTTGCTGATGTTATGGGCGCCGCGCCACCCGGAGCGCTTTCCCAAGGTCGAGGCCGTGGCGCGCGAGCGTGGCTGGGCCGTGTCCACACGCAAGAGCCAGCAATGGCCGCAGGCGCGCGACAAGGTGTTTGTCATCGATACCCTGGGCGAGCTGATGAGTTTCTACGCCTGCGCACAGGTCGCCTTCGTCGGCGGCAGCCTGCAACCGATCGGCGGGCACAATCTGCTCGAACCGGCAGCAGTCGGCACGCCGGCAGTCACCGGCCCGCATCTGCACAATTTCTCGGAGATTTCGCGGCGCATGCGCGAGGCCGATGCGGTGGCCATTTGCGACGATGCCGACTGCGTGTACCACGATCTTGCGCGCCTGCTCGGCGACCCAGCCCAGCGCGAGGCGATGGCCGCGGCGGGGCTGGCCTTGGTCGCCAATGGCAAGGGTGCGGTGGCGCGGACGCTGGTGCAGATCGCGCCGGACCTGCCACCGGTGGTGAGCGAGGGCGCGGCGTCCTGAGGATGTCACTGCGCCTGCACTGCAGCGTTGCAGTAATCCTGCCGCAGTCACGCTAATGCGCGTCATCCAACGGCCTTTTGGAGTGCCAACAGGGCGTGGCGATCGCGCAGTCGTGTGATCAGCCGCTTTGGGCGTCATCTGGAGAGTCTCAAGCCGCATTGGTCGAGCGTGCGGTGTCCTCGCCGCTCGCGGGACACGCCGTGAATCGGTCCGTGGAGGCTCGGTGGCGGCATCCCTGCCGCCACACGGTCCCGCAACCGGCGAGGACACCGCAGCAGAGAGTTCGCCGGTTGCTTTGTTGAAATTGCTTGCAAACCTGCACGCCGACCATCTCGACTGGTCCTTGCCCGTTCACCGTCGCGGGACCTGACGCGGCATGGAGGCCGCGTAAGAGCTTACTGGGACCTACTTGCGGCGTGTCCCGCGATGGTGGGCGGGCAAGGGCCCTGCAGCCAAGTCGCAGATCAGCGGCTAATGCCGCAGTCATCGCAGGGATCGCACGCAGCCAGGTACGCGTATGCATCGGACATAAAAAAGGCGGGCTGCGCCCGCCTTTTTAGTTACCTATCCGCCCGCATTACTGCAGCGAGCCACTGCCCTGCAGCTTGGACTCGGCATCCTGCGACAGCAGGCGGTTCACGTCCTGCAGGTCGGTGATGTCGAGCTTGCCGATCGCCTGGCCCAGCAGCAGACGGTTCTGCAGGAAGTTGTAGCGCGACTGCGCATAGTTCAGCTGCGCCTGGAACAAGGTGCGCTGGTTCTGCACCACGTCCAGCACGGTGCGCGTACCGACTTCCAGACCCACCTGCGAAGCGTCGTATGCGGCCTGTGCGGAGACCACGGCCAGGCGGCGTGCTTCCACTTCGCTGATGCCGGCGACCACGGTCTGATAGGCATTGCGCGTATTGCGATCCAGCGCGCGCTTCTGCTGCTCGTAGGTGTCCTGCTGGATATCGCGACGCGACAGCGCCTGACGCACGGCCGACTGGGTGGCGCCGCCGGCGAAGATCGGAATCGACAGCGTGATGCCGATCGAATCGGTATCGATGTCGCGGCCGCTGGTAGTGAAGTTGCCGGCCGCCTGATCGACGGTGCCTGCGCCTCCCCAGCTGTTGGTGCGGCCGATATTGGCGCCAAGGTTCAAGGTGGGGTAGTGGCCCGCACGCGCGGCATTGACCTGCGCCTCGGCGGCGCTGACCTGCAACTGCTGCGCCTTCAACGCCGGATTGTCGGCGATGGCGGTGGCCACCAGTTGATCGACGTTGGCATAGGCGGCCGGTACTTCCGGACGGAACTCTTCCGGCAGTGCACGCAGGCTGACCACCGGCTGGCCGGTGAGCTCGGTCAACGCCTGGTAGTAATCCTTCAGCGTGTTGCGCGCATTGATCGTATCGGCACGCGCCTGGTCGTACTGGGCACGCGCTTCGTGCACGTCGGTGATCGGGGCCAGGCCCACTTCCAGGCGCTTGTCGGCGTAGTCGAACTGTTTCTTGGCGGCCGCTTCGTTGGTTTCTGCCGCCGCCAGCGATTCGATGCCGACCAGTACCTGGAAATACGCCGCCGAGGTGCGGGTGATCAGGTCGTTGTTGGCCGATTCCAGCGTGAAGTCCGCCGCCTTGGCCACTTCGCGCTGTGCACGCAGATTGGCGAACTGCGCCCAGTTGAAGATGGTCTGGTTGCCCTGGATCGCGTACTGACGCTGCTTGGTGGTCGAGCGGCCATCCACGCCTTCCAGCTCGCGGTGCGACTGGGTGTACCCGGCGGTGCCGTCCAGCTGCGGCAACAACGCCGCACGCGCCTGCACCTGACCTTCCCGATTGACCAGGCGAGTGGACTCGGCCACTGCCAGCTGCGGATCGCCGTTGCGGGCCATTTCGTAGACCTGCAGCAGATCGGTGGCGTTTGCAGCCATCGGAGACAGGGCGGCGGCCAGCGCCAGGACGAGGGATCGGCGGATCATCGGGGAAGCTTCCTTGGGAATCAGAATTGGAATCGGGGCGTCGGTGCGGCGCCCTGGAGATAGGCGAGGTCGGTTTCGAACAACGATTCGATGCGCGGCGCGTTGACGTCGCCACGGACCAGGACCGCTTCCATCACTGGATCGTGACCGCGCACCACGAACAGCCGGCCGTTCGGGCGCAGCCACTGCAGCCACTGCGTCGGCAGCGACTCGACCGCGCCGGTCACGCAGATGGCATCGAAGCGACGCTCGCTCTGCCAGCCAAACACGTCGGCGGTCTCGATCCGCACGTTGCTGCCCAGGCCGCTGCTATCCAGATTGGCGCGTGCAGCGGCGGCCAGTGCCGGGTCGATCTCCAGGCTCAGCACTTCGCGGGCCAGCGCGGCCAGGCAGGCAGTGGAAAACCCGCTGCCGGTGCCGATTTCCAGCACGTCTTCGCCCGGCTGCAGATCCAGCGCCTGCAACATGCGGCCTTCCACTACCGGCTTCATCATCTTGTGGCCGGCCGACAGCGGGATTTCCACATCGACATAGGCCAGGGTCTTGTAGGCCTCGGGCACGAAGGCTTCGCGCGGCAGGCGCGCCAGCACCTCGAGCACGCGCAGGTCCAGCACGTCCCACGGCCGGATCTGCTGTTCGACCATCTTTTCGCGGGCCTGGGAGAAATCGATCGTCATGGTGCGGTTATCCAACGCGGTGGGGCAGGCATTTTACCGGTGCACGGGGCGACTGGCGCATCTAGCATCGCTGCGCGCCGCCAAACGGCGCAGTGCCGGAAGTCATCGCCACCAAAGGCCGGGGGCGGTCAGCGCGGCGCATACGCCCTCAGGAAAAAATCCACGCTGGCCTGCAGGTGCTCGTCCACCTGCGCGCGGGTGGGCTGGCCATGCAGGCCGCACATCATCAGCGCATACAGCTCGCCCTTGAGCAGGCAGAAGAACTGCGAGGCCGCACGCGCCACGTCGTCGATCTTCAGCTGGCCGTCGGCCACGCGCGCGGACAGGAAATCCGCCAGCGCCTGCTGGGTTCGCTTGGGGCCGGCGTCCCAGAACATCTCGCGCACATGCACATCGCCGGTACCCGGCGCCATCATCATGCGGTGGGTGGCGATGGCCGAGTCGGTGCTGACCATGGCGAAGAAGGCATCGGCGATTTCGATCAGCTGATCGCGCAACGCGCCCTCGGGGGCGTGGTCGAACAGGTCGTCCGGCATCATGTGCTGGCATTGCGCACGGATCGCCTCGGAAAACAGGCTCTCCTTGTCGCCAAAATGACTGTAGACGGTGAGCTTGGACACGCCCGCCTGCGCGGCGATGCCATCCATGCTGACACCGGCATACCCCTGCTCCATGAACATGGTGCGGGCAGCGCCCAGGATGGCGGCGCGTTTCCCAAGATCCTTGGGCCGTCCAGGGCCGTTGCTCTTGGCCTTGGACTTGAGGGGGGGCGAGCTGGACATGCCGCCAATACTAGACCATCGGGTTCTATATTTATACTCGCCGCCCGCGCTGCGCCTTGAAGCACTCAGGAAAGATCGCGCCACCGCGTTAGCTGCGCCCCCGCTTGGTGATGGCCAATAATTGTTTCAACTGAATGCCTCCCGGTGTCATGGTGCGTCCCATCCTTGTGGGGAATCCACCTAGGGCGCCGAAAAACCCCCGGTGATAGATTGACTAACGGTCTGTCGGCGCATGTCGGCAGCCTCTTTTGCCGGCACGACGAGGGGATGGGAGAGCGTGGACAGGGTCGGGGCGCATGCGCATACAGGCTGCGTCCGCAGCACATGCGTGCGGCGGACCGGGCTGCTGTGGCGATGGGCGTTGCTGGCCTGCATCCTGCTCGGCGTGTGGCCGGCCGGCGCCCAGCCGCCGACCCATACCGCGTATCACACCGTCACGCGCTGGAGCATGGACGACGGCCTGCCGCACAATCTGGTGCATGCGGTGGCGCAGGGCGCCGACGGCCTGATCTGGCTGGGCACCTGGGAAGGCGTGGCGCGCTTCAACGGCCGCGACTTCACCGTGTATGACCGCCAGAACACACCGGGCGTCGAGCTGGGGGGCGTGTTCGTGGTGATACGCGACAGCACCGGCGGGATGCTGTTCGGCACCGCGTTCGATGGCGTCTATCACTACCAGGACGGCCACTGGCAGCAACTGGGCGACGCTTCGGCGCGGCACCTGGCGGTCAGTGCGCTGCTGCGACGCGCCGACGGCGCGCTGTGGGTCGGCACGCCGCAGACGCTGTACCGCATCGAGCCGGATGGGCGGGTGGTGGACGTCGGTCGCCAGGCCGGCCTGCCGCGCGCGCGCATCACCGCGCTGGCGGCCGAGGGCAGTGGCGATTTATGGGTGGGTACCGAAGTCGGGCTCTATCGTCTGCCCCGCGACGGCAGCGCAGCCGAGGCCTGGGGCAAGGCACATGGGATGCGCGCCGCACCGGTGCGGCGGCTGGCCAGCGATCGTCAGGGCGGCCTGCTCGTTGCAGGCGACGACGGCGTGTGGTGGTGGAGCCGCGGCGGCGGCCTGCAGCGGTTCCGCCAGGGCCAGCGCGTGGATGCATTGCTGCTGGACCGGCGCGGACATCTGTGGATGAGCCTGCCGTCGGGCACGCTGGTGGTCCACAGCGGCGCGAATGCGCCCGACGAACAGATCGCCATTTCAGGAGTGGCCAGCCCGGCGCTGCTGGAAGACGCCGAGGGCCTGATCTGGGTCGGCAGCACGCACGGCCTGTTCCGCATTGCCGAGGGCGCCGCGCACGGCATCACCCACGAGGATGGGCTGGCTTCGGACTATGTGCGCACGGTGTTGCAGACCGGCGACGGCACCGTGTGGGTGGGCAGCGCGGTGGGCCTGGACCGCTGGCGCAATCGTCAGATCAGTCGCGTGTCGGTGGTGCCGAACCAGGGCGGACGCGTGCTGGAGCAGTCGGTGCTGGCCCTGGCCGACGCCGGCGATGGCGGCGTCTGGGCCGGCACCTACAGCCAAGGTGTGGTGCGGCTGGATGCGCAAGGTCGCGTGCTGGCGCGCATCGGTGCGGCCGACGGCCTGCCGTCGCTCTCGGTGCGCGCGGTGTTGCCGGATGGCCAGACGCTATGGATCGGCACCACGGCCGGGCTGGTGCGCTGGCGCGATGGCAAGGCACGCCGCTACACCGCCGCCGACGGCGTACCCGATGGCTCGGTGCAGGTGCTGTATCGCGACACGCTGGGCACCGTGTGGATCGGCACCGATCGCGGCATGACCGCGCTGTCGGCAAACGGCAGCACGCGCGCATGGCTAGGCGAGCAGGATTTTCCCGGACAGAACGCCTTCGACTTCCTGCGCGATGCCAAGGGCGACCTGTGGATCGCCAGCGATCGTGGCCTGCTGCGCCTGAGTGGTGAGACCTTTCGCGTCTACGACCACCGGGTCGGGCTGCCGCGCGACAAGGTGTTCCGGGTGATCGATGACGGCCGCGGTTATTTCTGGTTGTCGAGCAACCATGGCGTATTCCGCATCGCGCGCAGCGACTTCGACCAGCTCGATGCCGGGACGCGCGAGCAGTTGAGCGTGGAGGTGGTGGATCGCAGCGACGGCATGCCCGGCAATCAGGGCAACGGCAGCAGCGCGCCGGCCGGCTGGATGACGCAGTCCGGGCAGCTGCTGTTCCCCACCGCTGCAGGCCTGGGCGTGATCGATCCGGCGCGCGTGGGCACCTTGCAAGGCCATCGCGTGCCGATCGTGTTCGAGCGCCTGCTGGTCGACGGCATGGTGCAGCCGCTCACTGGCCTGCATCGCTTCGGTGCGGAGACCCGGCGCATCGCCATCGGCTATGCCGGGTTGAATTTCCGTGGCCCGGACAAGGTGCGCTACCGCTACCGGCTGGAGGGCTTCGACCCGGACTGGGTGGACGCCGACAGCACCAGCGAGGCGGTCTACACCAATCTGCCGCCGGGGCGCTTCCGCTTCCGTGTCCAGGCGATGTCGCTGCCGGTGGACTGGCGACAGACCGCGCTGTTGGGCGAATCCAGCCTGGTGATCGCGCTGGCGCCGCCGTGGTGGCGTCGTGGCGAAGTGATCGCCCTGGGCATCCTCGGGCTGGGCAGCCTGATCTACGGGTTTTATCTGTGGCGTACCGCCAGTTATCGCCGCCGGCAGCGCCAGCTCAATACGGTGATCGACGCACGCACACGCGAGCTGAGCGACAAGAACCTCGCGCTGCAGCAGGCCAGCCAGGAGCGCGAAGCGCTGATGCGCCAGCTCGAATACCGCGCCAGCCATGACGTGCTGACCGACCTGCCGAATCGCCGCGAGGCCGAGCGGGTCCTGCAGCAATGGTTCGACGATGCGCACGCCGGTGGCGCCCCGTTGGCGTTGGTGCTGATGGATATCGACCATTTCAAGCACATCAACGACGAATACGGCCACGAGGTCGGTGACGCGGTGCTGTCCGCGATCGGCGAAGCACTCAGCGAACAGGATCGGGCGCAGTGCTTTGCCGCGCGCCACGGTGGCGAAGAGTTTCTGCTCGCGGCAGTGGGTGTGGACGCGGCACAGGCGCGCGCCTTGTTCGAGCGCATGCGCCAGCGGCTCGCCGCGATCGCTGTCCAGACGCAGGGCACGACGGTGCGCTGCACCGCCAGCATGGGCATGGCGATGAGCGATGAGGCACCGAGCCGGCGCGAATTGCTGGCGCTGGCAGACCGCCGTCTGTACCACGCCAAGCGGCTGGGGCGCGATCGGTTGGTGGATCAATAAGGCTGCTGTGTTGCCGGCTGCGCGGGACTGCCGCGCTCACGTCTGCAGCTGGTCCGCCTGCGCATGCAACAACGCCACAAATGCCTGCGCGGCGCGCGACAGGGTGCGCCCGCCATGGGTCACGCAGCCCAGCTCGCGCGACAGCGCCACGTCGGGCAGCGGCAGCGCCACGATCTGATGGTCGATCATGCGCTCCGGCAACACGCTCCACGCAAGGCCCACCGACACCAGCATCTTGATCGTCTCCAGATAGTTGGTGGTCATACGCAGGCTCGGCACCAGGGCGCGCTCGGCGAACAGACCGGCGACGATGCGATGGGTGAACGTGCCCGGGTCCGGCAGCACCGCTGGATGCGCCACCACATCTTCCAGCGACACCGCGCGCAACGCGGCCAGCGGGTGATCCGGCGCCACCACGAACTGCAGGCGGTCATGCCAGATCGGTTGCGCGCGTAGCGGCGCACGCGTATCCGGTGCCAGCGTGGTGACCGCCAGCTCCACCTCGCCGCGCAGCACCGCGGCATAGGCCAGTTCCGAATCCAGAAACTGGATGTCCAGCGCGGCCTGCGGATGTTGCGCAGCGAAGCCGCGGAGCAGGGCGGGCAGGCGGTGCAGGCCGACATGATGGCTGGTCGCCAGGCTCAGGCGCCCGCCGACCGCCGCGCCAAGATGCTCCAGCACGCGGCGGGTGTCCTGCAGCTCGGCCAGGATGCGTTGCGCGCGCGGCAGCAGGGCCTGGCCGGCCTCGGTCAGCACCACCTGGCGACCAAGGCGGTCGAACAGCCGTGCCGACAGTTGCGCTTCCAACAAAGCGATCCGCTTGCTCACCGCCGGCTGGGTGAGGTGCAAGGCCTCGCCGGCTGCCGAAAAGCTGCCGCTCTCGGCGATCGCCACGAAGGCGCTGAGGCTTGCCAGGTCCATTGCCATTCCCAAATTTCATTTGTTGAATAAACAATATGAATTTGCGTTATCCAAGGCAAGCTCCTAGCATCGAACGCAGCCAGGTGGGTGCTCCCACCATCCGCCAACCGGATCGCCGCAATGACTGCCAAGACGCTGTACGACAAGCTGTGGGACCTGCACGAGGTCACGCGCCGCGACGATGGTTCGTCGCTGATCTACATCGACCGCCACATCCTGCATGAAGTGACCTCGCCGCAGGCGTTCGAAGGCCTGCGCCTAGCCGGGCGCAAGCCGTGGCGCATCGACGCCAACATCGCCACGCCCGACCACAACGTGCCGACCACGCGTGCCGAGCGCCAGGGCGGGCTGGAGTCGATCTCCGACGAAGTCTCGCGCCTGCAGGTGCAGACGCTGGACGAGAACTGCGACGACTTCGGCATCCTCGAGTTCAAGATGAACGATGCGCGCCAGGGCATCGTGCATGTGGTCGGCCCCGAGCAGGGCGCCACCCTGCCGGGCATGACCGTGGTCTGCGGCGATTCGCACACCTCCACGCATGGCGCGTTCGGCGCGCTTGCGCACGGCATCGGCACCTCCGAGGTCGAGCATGTGCTGGCCACGCAATGCCTGATCGCCAAGAAGATGAAGAACATGCAGGTGCGCGTGGAAGGCACGCTGCCGTTCGGCGTGACCGCCAAGGACATCGTGCTGGCGGTGATCGGCAGGATCGGCACCGCCGGCGGCAACGGCCATGCACTGGAATTTGCCGGCAGCGCGATCCGCGCGCTGTCGATGGAAGGCCGCATGACCATCTGCAACATGTCCATCGAAGCCGGTGCGCGCGTGGGCATGGTGGCGGTGGACGAAAAGACCATTGCCTACGTGCAAGGTCGCCCATTTGCGCCCAAGGGCGCCGACTGGGAGGCGGCGGTCGCGCTGTGGCGCACGCTGGTCTCCGATGCCGACGCGCACTTCGACACCGTGGTGGAACTGCGCGCCGAAGACATCAAGCCGCAGGTCAGCTGGGGCACCTCGCCGGAAATGGTGCTGGCGGTGGATCAGCAGGTGCCCGACCCGGCAACCGAACAGGATCCGACCCGGCGCGATTCGATCGAGCGCGCGCTGAAGTACATGGGCTTGCGCGCAAACCAGCCGATCACCGAGATCCGCCTGGACCGCGTGTTCATCGGCTCGTGCACCAACTCGCGCATCGAAGACCTGCGTGCGGCCGCTGCGGTTGCGAAGGGCCGCAAGGTCGCCTCCACCATCAAGCAGGCGCTGGTAGTGCCGGGCTCGGGTCTGGTGAAAGCGCAGGCCGAGGCCGAAGGCCTGGACAAGGTATTTCTGGACGCCGGTTTCGAATGGCGCGAGCCGGGTTGCTCGATGTGTCTGGCGATGAACCCGGACAAGCTGGGCAGCGGCGAACACTGCGCCTCCACCTCCAACCGCAATTTCGAAGGCCGCCAGGGCGCCGGCGGCCGCACCCATCTGGTCAGCCCGGCAATGGCCGCAGCGGCGGCGGTCAGCGGGCATTTTGTTGATGTGCGTGACCTTGGGGATTCGGGAATAGGGATTCGGGATTCGTAAAAAGCGCTCCACCATCCCCAGCCTTTTCGAATCCCCAATCCCTAATCCCCAATCCCGGCCTCTCTCAATGACCCCTTTCACCCAACACACCGGACTGGTGGCGCCGCTGGATCGCGCCAATGTCGATACCGACCAGATCATTCCCAAGCAATTCCTCAAGTCGATCAAGCGCACCGGCTTCGGGCCGAACCTGTTCGACGAGTGGCGCTATCTGGACATCGGCGAGCCCGGTCGCGACAACAGCCAGCGCCCGATCAATCCGGAGTTCGTGCTCAATTTCCCGCGCTATCAGGGCGCCAGCGTGTTGCTGGCACGCGAGAACTTCGGCTGCGGTTCCTCGCGCGAGCACGCGCCGTGGGCGCTGGACGAATACGGCTTCCGCGCCGTGATCGCGCCCAGCTTTGCCGACATCTTCTTCAACAACAGCTTCAAGAACGGCCTGCTGCCGATCGTGCTGGCCGAAGCGGAAGTGGACGCCCTGTTCGAGCAATGCCTGGCCACCGAGGGCTATCAACTCACTGTGGATCTGGCCGCACAGCGCGTGCGCCGCCCCGATGGCGTGGAATACGGCTTCGACATCGATGCATTCCGCAAGCACTGCCTGCTCAACGGCCTGGACGACATCGGCCTGACCCTGCAGGACGCCGATGCGATCGGTCGCTTCGAGCAAGGCCATCGCGCGCGTCAACCGTGGCTGTTCGGCGCGCTGCAGTGAGCGCGGTTGCCAACGCTGACGCCGGTGCGCTGAGCAAGCATGTCGCTGCGCAGTTCGGGCCGCAGGCGCAGGCTTATCTGCACAGCGACGTGCATGCGCAAGGCGCCGAGTTCGCCGAGCTCCGCGCAGGTCTGCAGGGTCATTGCAACGGGCGATTGCTCGACCTGGGCTGCGGTGCCGGGCATGTGAGTTTCCAGCTGGCGCCGCTGATGGCCGAGGTGGTGGCCTACGATCTATCTGCCGACATGCTCGAGGTCGTGGCGGCCACTGCCGCAGAGCGTGGGCTGACCCAAGTGCGCACGGTGCAAGGTGCCGCCGAGCGCCTGCCGTTCGAGACCGGCAGCATCGATGCAGTGGTCAGCCGCTACTCGGCGCACCATTGGAGCGACCTGGGACAGGCACTGCGCGAAGTGCGGCGCGTGCTGCGTCCAGGCGGAATTGCGGCCTTTGTCGATGTGGTGGCGCCTGGCCTGCCGCTGCTGGATACGCATCTGCAGGCGATCGAGTTGCTGCGCGATACCAGCCATGTGCGTGACTACAGTGTTGCGCAGTGGTTGCAGACGCTGGGCGATGCCGGCTTGCAGGTGCAGCGGCATCATTGCCAACGGCTGCAGCTGGACTATCTGAGCTGGGTAGACCGCATGCGCACGCCCGAAGTGCTGCGCGCGGCCATTCGCGCATTGCAGGGCGCGGCGGTAGACGAAGTGCGCGAATACTTTCAGATTGCGGCCGATGGTTCCTTCAGCACGGATGTGCTGGTGGTATGGGCGGCACGTTGATTTTCAGGGCGCTACGGCGCCAACCTATGAGGATTGCATGAGCAAGCAGATTCTGATTCTTCCTGGCGACGGCATTGGCCCGGAGATCATGGCCGAAGCGGTCAAGGTGCTGACGCGCATCGATGCGCAACATGGTTTGGGTTTCAGCCTGGTGTACGACGAACTGGGTGGCGCGGCCTACGACAAGTACGGCAGCCCGCTGGCCGACGAAACGCTGGAGCGTGCCCGCGCTGCCGACGCGGTGCTGCTGGGCGCGGTCGGTGGGCCGCAATGGGACACCATCGACCCATCGTTGCGCCCGGAGCGGGGCCTGCTCAAGATCCGCTCGCAGCTTGGGTTGTTCGCCAATCTGCGTCCGGCACTGCTGTATCCGCAGCTGGCCGAGGCCTCCACGCTCAAGCCGGAGGTGGTATCCGGGCTGGATCTGCTGATCCTGCGCGAGCTCACCGGCGGCATTTATTTCGGTCAGCCGCGGGGTACGCGCACGCTGGAAAACGGCGAGCGTCAGGCCTACGACACGCTGCCATACAGCGAAAGCGAGATCCGCCGCATCGCCAAGGCCGGTTTCGAGATGGCACGTTTGCGCGGCAAGAAGCTGTGTTCGGTGGACAAGGCCAATGTGCTGGCATCGAGCCAGCTATGGCGTGCCGTCGTCGAAGAAGTGGCCAAGGATTATCCGGACATCGCGCTGTCGCACATGTACGTGGACAACGCGGCGATGCAGTTGGTGCGTGCGCCCAAGCAGTTCGACGTGATCGTGACCGACAACATGTTCGGCGACATCCTGTCCGACCAGGCGTCGATGCTCACCGGCTCGATCGGCATGCTGCCCTCGGCCTCGCTGGATGCCAACAGCAAGGGCATGTACGAGCCGTGTCATGGCTCGGCGCCCGACATCGCAGGCAAGGGCATCGCCAATCCGCTGGCCACCATCCTGTCGGTGGCAATGATGTTGCGCTATACGTTTGCGCAATCTGCTGCCGCTGATGCGATCGAGCAAGCAGTCGGTAAGGTGCTCGACCAAGGCCTGCGCACCGCCGACATCTGGTCGGAAGGCACGACCAAGGTTGGCACGGTGGCAATGGGCGATGCAGTGGTGGCCGCGCTGTAACAGCGATCGCTTCCCCGAGGCGTCTTGGCTGTACTGGTGGCTATCGTTCTTCGGACGATAGCCACTTTCGTTTGGCGGCTGCCTCATCTGTGACCACATCATTCAACCGAAGCATCTGCATGAACCTGCGGATGGCGTGCGCAGGACTGGTCGGCATGCAGGGTCGGTCGGTAGCGCGGCGCCGCATCCGATGTCGGGACGCGCCGTCAATCCGTCCCTGGAGGCTCGGTGGCTGCATCCATGCCGCCACACGGTCCCGCCCCCGGACGCGGCACCACGCTCCCAGCATGCCCTCTGCATTTCTTTCCGTAACCGATAGCAATTGGTGGTGCTTGCGCGGGTGCCGGCGTGGGACCTTGAGCGGCATGGATGCCGCGCCAGAGCCTACACGGACGTACTTGCGGCGTGTCCCACACCGGCACGCGTGCAAGCGCCCGCAGCAAACCGAAGCATTCGCGCAAAGTCGGCAGACCTCGTGCGCGAGGCTGTTCTGTGTCGGTACGCGTGCAAGCGTCTGCAGCAACCCGATGCATTCGTATAAAACCCGCAGATGCCGCCCCCAAGATCGGTGGCGCGGCGCCGTATCCAGTGACGGTAGGCGCACAGGCGCCCGCAGCAAATCGACGCCCTTGCAAGAAAGCTGGGACATCAAAACCAGAACGGCCAGCAGATCACACTGCCGGCCGTCAGGTTTGCATCGTCCAGCGAATGAGCGGTGTTACGCCACCGCAGCCGTCTTGCCGGCAACCACGCCGCGCTCGCGCTGACGCAGCAGGCGGTTGGCCACATCCAGCCACGCCAGGGCGCTGGCTTCGATGATGTCCTTGCTGGTGCCGGTGCCTTCGTATTCCACGCCATCGTGGCGCACGCTCAGGCTGGCTTCGCCGCGCGCATCTGCGCCGATGCCCACGCTATGCACCTGGTAGCTGTCCAGCTCCAGCTTCACACCGGTGGCCGAGGCCAGTGCGCCGAAGAGCGCATCCACCGGGCCATTGCCTTGGGCGGTTTCGGCCACGCGATTGCCTTCCGGGTCGGACAATTCCACCAGCGCATTGGCACGGCTGCCGACATCGCTGATGGTCATCGACGCCAGGCGATAGCCTTCCTGCACAGTGGCGTCCTGCATCAAGGCCTGCAGGTCCGCGTCGGTGACCACACGCTGCTTTTCGCACAACGCCTTGAACTGCTCGAAGACCAGCTTGACCTCTTCTTCCTCCAGCAGGTACCCCAAGGCACGCAGGCGCTGTTCCACCGCCGCGCGGCCGCTGTGGCGGCCCAGCACCATCTGCGAGGACTCCCAGCCCACGTCTTCCGGACGCATGATTTCGTAGGTGCCGCGATGGCGCAGCATGCCGTGCTGGTGGATGCCCGACTCGTGTGCGAACGCATTGCCGCCGACCACTGCCTTGTTGCGCTGCACCGGCATGCCGACCAGGCGCTGCAGCAACTGCGAGGTGGAGACGATGCGTGGGGTGTTGATGTCGGTGTCGATGTTGTAGAACGCACCGCGCACCTTCAGTGCCATGGTGATTTCTTCCAGCGCGCAGTTGCCAGCACGCTCGCCGATGCCGTTGATGGTGCACTCGACCTGCCGTGCGCCGCCTTCGATCGCCGCCAGCGAGTTGGCCACCGCCAGGCCCAGATCGTTGTGGCAGTGCGCGCTGAAGATCACGGTGTCGGCACCTTCCACGCTGGCGATCAGGCGCGAAAACATGCCGCGGATTTCTTCCGGCGTGGTAAAGCCCACCGTGTCCGGCAGATTGATCGTGGTGGCACCGGCGGCGATCGCTACGCGCGCCACCTCGGCCAGGAAA
This sequence comes from Xanthomonas sp. WHRI 8393, assembly GCF_040203315.1. Taxonomy (NCBI): domain Bacteria; kingdom Pseudomonadati; phylum Pseudomonadota; class Gammaproteobacteria; order Lysobacterales; family Lysobacteraceae; genus Xanthomonas; species Xanthomonas sp. WHRI 8393. The sequence goes on from NZ_JBEGGL010000009.1 coordinate 53,872, forward strand.
TCTTCTTCGGTGCGGGTGGCGTCTTCGGCGGAGAACTCGATGTCGTCGATATAGCCGCGCGCCAGCGTCACATGCTTGTGCACCGACTCCAACACCTGCTCGCGGCTCATGCGCAGCTTGTGCTCGCGGTGCAGCGGGCTGGTGGACAGGAAGACATGCAGGCGCGGATTGGCGGCCGCCTCCAGTGCACGTGCGGAGGTTTCGATGTCGGCCTGCAGGCAGCGCGACAGCACCGCCAGCGTGGGGCGACGCAGCTCGCGGCCGATCATCGCGACGGCCTCGCGGTCCGAATGCGAACTGGCCGGGAAACCGGTTTCGATGATGTCCACGCCGAGTTCGTCCAGCGCGCGCGCCATTACCAGCTTTTGCTGGGGCGTCATGCTGCAGCCGGGGGATTGCTCGCCGTCGCGCAGGGTGGTGTCGAAAATTCGGATACGCGGGGTCTGGTTGGATACGGTCGTGTTCACCAGGAAGACTCCTCTACGGCGATGGCGGTGACAGGCGTTGGAGCGACTGCGGATGGGCGGGAGAGAACGGGTGTTTCGGGAAGTGACTTGGCGCTGCGTTCGTTGCGAAGTCGCTCGGTGTTGCGACGACGCGGCTTGCGTGGCGGCCGCGGCCGCACCTCGGACAAGAGTGTGGCCAGAACAGTTGCGTCGATATTACCGCCAGAGACCACCGCACACTTGCGTTTCCCTGAAACGCGGCGACCGGCGGCCAAGGCCAGCGCGCCAGCGCCCTCGGCGATGACGTGTTCTTCCAGGGCCAGGCGCACCAGCGTTTCGCGTAATTCGGCCTCGCGCACGATCACCACATCGTCGAGCAGGCTCGCGCACAGGCGGCGGGTCAGAAAGCCGGGAATCTTGACCTTCACGCCGTCGGCCAGGGTGGGGACCGGAGCGATTTCACGCAGATCGCCACGTACGGCGCGCGCCATCGAATCGACACCTTCCACCTGCGCGCCGACGATGCGCACGCCTTGCGATTTCAGCGCCAGCGCCACCCCGGAGGCCAGCCCGCCGCCGCCGATCGGCACGATCACCACGTCCGGCGCATGCGCGGCCAGCTCGATGCCGACCGTGCCTTGCCCGGCGATCACATCCGGGTCGTCGAAGGCGGACAGAAAACGGTAGCCGTTCTGGTCGGCCAGCTCGCGCGCGAACGCAAACGCCTCGTCGTAGCTGTTGCCATGCTGGCGGACGGTGGCGCCCCAGTGCGCGACGCCGGCGATCTTGGTCTGCGGCGCGCCGTAGGGCATCACCGTGATGGCTTGCACGCCCAGCCGGTACGCCGACCACGCCACACCTTGCGCATGATTGCCGGCCGAGGCGCAGATCACCGGGCGCTCGTCGCCGCGTTCCAGCCCTGCCAGCAAGGCATTCAATGCACCGCGCACCTTGTAGGAGCCGGTGCGCTGCAGATTTTCCAGCTTCAACCACACACCAAAGCGTTCGGCGTAATGCAACGGCGTGGGCGACAGATACTTGCGCAGGCGGGCCTGCGCGGCCAGGACGTCGGCCACGCTGACCGCCACGTCGCCTACGTCTGGCTCCTGCGGGGAGGGGCGGCCGGAATCAGGCATTGCGGCACGCGCACGGCCGATCCGGGAGAAGACACCTCCGGACAGCAGTTTCATGCTCGCGCGAGGTCCGGGCGTTCACGCCGCGACCTCGACCGAGTCCAGCGCGGTGATCGTCACCGACTCGCAGTCGTACACCTTCTCCAGCTGCAGGCGCAGCGTCTCCGGCGGGCGGGTGCTGTCCACGTCCAGTTGCAGATGCCAGCGGCCGGCATCGTCCGGGGCGCTGGCGCCCTGGATGGCGCAGGGGCGGAAGCCGCGTCGCTCGGTCATGCCGAGCACGCGCACCAATGCGCCTTCGGCCGGCTTCAGCACCAGATCAAGCCGGTAACGCATGCGATGTCTCCTTGGCCGCGTGTGCGGGATTGCTGTCCAGCATGGTGCTGTTGGCGTTGTTGGGCGGCACCAGCGGCCATACGTTGGCACGCGCGTCGATGGCCACATGCAGCAGGCCGGGGCCGGGTTGCGCCAGCAGTTCGGCCAGTGCGGCATCGACATCGCCGCGCGCGATGATGCGCTTGGCCGGGATGCCGAAGACCTGCGCCAGGGCGGCAAAATCCGGGTTGTCGGACAGATCGATTTCGCTGTAACGCTCGGCAAAGAACAGTTCCTGCCATTGCCGCACCATGCCCAGCGAGCTGTTGTCCAGCAACACGATTTTGACCGGCAGCTTGCAGCGCGCGATCGTCACCAGCTCCTGCACGTTCATCATGAAACTGCCGTCGCCGGAGACCAGCACCACGGTGCGGTCGGGGCAGGCGAACTGCGCGCCCATCGCCGCCGGCAGGCCGAAGCCCATCGTGCCGAGCGCGCCGCTGGTGAGGTGATTACGCGGATCGTTGAAGCGGCAATGCTGGGCCACCCACATCTGATGCTGACCTACATCGCAGGCAATGATGGTGTCGGCCGGGGCCACTTCGCTCAGGCGCTTGAGCAGCGCCGGCGCGTAGATATCGGTGCCGGGCGCGTCGTAACGCGCGCCGAATTTTTCGCGGTTGGCAAAGCAGCGCGTACGCCATGCCTGGCAATTGCCACGTGCCGCGCTCAATGCCTTCAGACTGACCGCCACATCGCCGGGCACGGCGATGTCGGCCGTACGCAGCTTGGAGATTTCATACGCATCGGCATCCAGATGGATGACGCGCGCGAATGGTGCGAATTCGCTCAACTTGCCGGTGGCACGGTCGTCGAAGCGTGCGCCGACCACCACCAACAGATCGCATTCCTGGATCGCCATATTGGCCGCGCGGGTGCCGTGCATGCCCAGCATGCCCAGATAATCCGGATGCGCATGCGGCAGCGCGCCCAGGCCGCGCAAGGTCAGCGCGGTGGGAATGCCGGTGGCTTCGACAAAGCGCCGAAACGCCTCCACCGCACCGGCCAGGGCAATGCCGCCACCGCCGTACACCACCGGGCGTTCGGCGCTGGCGATGGCCGCCAGCGCTTCGGCCAATTTCGCATCCTCCGGGGCCGGAGGCGGCAGCACTGCCGCCGGCACATGATCGGGCAGATGCGAGGCATCGGCGATCTGCACGTCCTTGGGCAGGTCGATCAGCACCGGCCCGGGACGTCCCTCGCGCGCAATGCGGAACGCTTCGCGCACCATCTCCGGGAGATCCTCCACACGCCGCACCAGAAAGCTGTGCTTGACGATCGGCATGGTCATGCCGAACACGTCCAGTTCCTGGAACGCATCGGTGCCCAGCAGGGGCGTGGCGACCTGGCCGGTCAGGCACACCATCGGGACCGAATCGAGCATCGCATCGGCGATGCCGGTGACCAGATTGGACGCGCCCGGGCCGGAGGTGGCCACGCACACGCCGACCCGGCCGCTGGCACGGGCGTAGCCGTTGGCGGCGAGGGCGGCGCCCTGTTCGTGACGGACCAGGATGTGCTTGAGCCTGGAATCCACCAGGGCGTCGTAGAACGGCATGATGGTGCCGCCCGGATAACCGAACAGCGTTTCCACGCCTTCGGCTTCCAGGGCCTGCGTCAGCCAGCGCGCGCCGTTGCGGGGCGTGCTGTGTGCGGAGGTGTTCATGCGTTGCGGACCTTCGGTGTTAGCGGTGGGGGTGCGGCGGCATTACGCCGCTTGTTGATTCGCAGGTGCGGCGGCGGCCTGCTGCTGACCGTTGAGCCACACCATCTTGGCGCGCAGCTTCTTGCCCACTTCCTCGATCGGGTGCTCCAGATCGGCCTGCTTGAACTTGGTGTAGTTCGGCAGGCCGGCTTCGTATTCGGCCACCCAGTTCTTGGTAAAGGTGCCGTTCTGGATATCGGTCAGCACGTCCTTCATGCGCGCCTTGGTGCTGGCGTCGATCACGCGCGGGCCGCTGACATAATCGCCGTATTGCGCGGTTTCGGACACGAATTCCAGCATGCGGGTGATGCCGCCTTCGTAAAACAGGTCCACGATCAACTTCAGTTCGTGCAGCACTTCGTAGTACGCGATCTCCGGCTGGTAGCCGGCTTCCACCAGCACTTCGAACCCGGCCTGCACCAGCGACGAGGCGCCGCCGCACAGCACGGCCTGCTCGCCGAACAGATCGGTTTCGGTCTCTTCCTTGAAGGTGGTCTTGATGATGTTGGCGCGCGCGCCGCCCAGGCCGCCGGCATAGGTCAGCGCGAACTGCTCGGCCTTGCCGCTGGTGTCCTGGTAGACCGCATAGATGCACGGCACGCCGCGGCCGATCTCATATTCGCGACGCACCAGCGCGCCCGGACCCTTCGGCGCGACCAGCACCACGTCCAGATCGGCGCGCGGGGTGATCATGTCGAAATGCACGTTCAGGCCATGCGCAAACAGCAGGCAGGCGCCTTGCTTCATGTTCGGGGCGATGACCTCTTCGTAGAGCTTCTTCTGCACCATGTCCGGGGTCAGGATCGCGACCAGGTCGGCACTCTTGACCGCCTCGGCCGGCGCCACCACGGTGAAGCCGTCGGCCTGAGCCTTGGATTCGGTCGGGCCACCGGCACGCAGGCCGACGGTGACGTCGAAGCCGGAATCGCGCAGGTTCAGCGCATGCGCGCGGCCCTGGCTGCCGTAGCCGATGATCGCGATTTTCGGTTGGGTGTCGTTGCTCATGGAGTAGTCCTTGCGGGGTTGGCAGTGGGAAAAGGATCAGCCGGCAGCGTCAGGGGCTGGCCGGCCGAGCAAAGCGGGGATGGACGACGGCACCGGCCACGCAGGCACTGCACCAGCGCAGTGGTCGGTGCGGGTAGGACAGCTGGTGGCGATGTCGGTGATGTCGTTCATGTCATTCGAAACTTTTGGTGGTCCCTGAAACGCGAAACCCCGCGCCGTTGCCGGTGCGGGGTCTGATCGAAGCCTTGTGTGTCTGTTGCCTACACGAAGTCCCGTCCCGCACCGGTTGGCGAGGTAATAAGTACGAGCACGAGAAGCGACGCTGCCGACGCGCCGATGGGCGCGGACACTGGGGCGTTCGAGGTGGTGTGGCGGTGCGACATGTGGCTGAGATAACCATCGCTGCAGGTGGGGTGTCAACCCTTGCGCATGAAACGGCCGCATCAATCGGCGCTGTGCCGCGCGAAACCGCGTGGCAGCAGCATGGTTGCTGTTGAAACCGCATCGTTGCAGGGTGGTGACGGGCGATGCGAGTCACTAAATGCGCGGTATTTGTGCTGACAGGCAGCGCTTGTCGAGCGAGGCGGCCCGACCCGCTGGTATGGTTGGCCACTTATCTGTGGTGTCCGGGGATCTTCTGTCATGCGTCGCGTACCTGTGTTGTTGATGTCTGCCTTGGCGCTGCTCGCGCCGCCCCTCACTGCTGCCGACCGGATCACCGGGCAGCCGTTCGCCACCCGCTCCGAAGTCATCGCCCCACATGCGATGGCAGCGACCTCGCAGCCGCTGGCCACCCAGATCGCGCTGGATGTGATGAAGGACGGCGGCTCGGCGGTGGATGCGGCGATTGCCGCCAATGCCGCGCTGGGCCTGATGGAGCCCACCGGCAACGGCGTCGGCGGGGATCTGTTCGCCATCGTCTGGGATCCCAAGACCAGCAAGCTCTACGGCTATAACGGTTCGGGCCGCTCGCCCAGGTCGCTGACCCTGGCCGAGTTCCAGCGCCGTGGGCTGAAGGACATACCGCCGACCGGCCCGTTGCCGGTCTCGGTGCCGGGCGCGGTGGATGGCTGGTTCGCGCTGCACGAGCGCTTCGGGCGCAAGCCGATGGCGCAGAACCTGGCCCCGGCGATCCGCTACGCCCGTGAGGGCCATCCGGTGGCCGAGACTATCGCCTATTACTGGGACCGCTCGGTGCCGCGGCTGTCGCAGTACCCCGGCTTCAAGGAGCAGTTCACCATCGACGGCCATGCTCCGCGCAAGGGCGAGCTGTGGAAGAACCCGAACCTGGCCAACACCTTGCAGCAGATCGCCGACGGTGGCCGCGATGCGTTCTACAAGGGCGACATCGCCCGCACCATCGGCGCCTATTTCAAGGCCAATGGCGGCTACCTGAGTTACGAGGATCTGGCCAGCCACACCGGCGAGTGGGTGGAGCCGGTGTCCACCAACTACCGTGGCTATGACGTCTGGGAGTTGCCGCCCAACAGCCAGGGCATCGCCGCGCTGCAGATGCTCAATATCCTGGAAGGCTACGATTTCTCCAAGATCCCGTATGGCTCGGCCGAGCATGTGCACCTGTTCACCGAAGCCAAGAAGCTGGCCTTCGCCGACCGCGCGCGCTTCTATGCCGACCCGGCGTTCCAGCCGGCGCCGCTGGCCAGGCTGATTTCCAAGGACTACGCCGCGCAGCGTCGCGCGCTGATCTCCACTGACAAGGCGCTCAAGGAAGTACAGCCGGGCACGCCAAAGCAGCTGGAAGAAGGCGACACCATCTACATGACCGTGGCCGATGCCGACGGCATGATGGTGTCGTTGATCCAGTCCAATTACCGCGGCATGGGCAGCGGCATGGCCCCGCCCGGGCTGGGCTTCATCCTGCAGGACCGCGGCGAGATGTTCGTGCTGAAAAAGGATCACCCCAACGGCTATGCGCCGGGCAAGCGGCCGTTCCAGACCATCATTCCCGCCTTCGTCACCAAGGACGGCAAGCCGTGGCTGAGCTTCGGGGTAATGGGCGGGGCGATGCAGCCGCAGGGGCACGTGCAGATCGTGATGAACCTGGTGGACTTCCATATGAATCTGCAGGAGGCCGGCGACGCGCCGCGCATCCAGCATGAAGGCTCCACCGAGCCGACCGGCCAGGCCACCGCGATGAGCGACGGCGGCGAGGTCAACCTGGAAACCGGCTTCTCCTACGACACCATTCGCGCGCTGATGCGCAAAGGCCACCGGGTGATCTTTGCCGATGGCCCGTATGGCGGGTACCAGGCGATCGCGCGCGACCCGGCCAGCGGGGTGTATTACGGCGCTTCGGAAAGCCGCAAGGACGGGCAGGCCGCCGGCTACTGAGCGGGCGCTTGCGGTGCGTGGCGCCGCTCAATTGCAACCGCAGTGCGCCGCTAATGATGGTGATGGATTAGGAAAGCCCATGAGCTCGATGCAACAGCCCGATCCGCCGTCGCAAACACATGCGGCGCTGCTCCCCGATGCACCGGTCGCGCTGCTGCGGCTATCGGCCGAGGCCTGCGTGGTGGCCTGCAACCGCGCAGGCCTGGACGTCCTGGGCAAGACCGCCGGCGAGCTGCAGGGCGCGCCGGCGTCGGTGTTGTGGGGATTGAGCGCAGCCGATCTAGTCGGCGAAGACGGCGTCTGGGCAGCCCCCGGCGACGACCCGGCCCGGCGCGTGCGCTATGTGCGCGACCGCGAGCACGGTGGCTGGATGCTGTCGCTGCCGCATGTGGAAACCGCGATCCTGCTGCGCGAAGCCACCCGCCTGGCCGAAGACAGCCGGCCGGTGCCGATCTCGCCGCTGCTGCAGCCGTTGGTGGCGCGCCTGCAGGCCGAACACGAAGACCGCACCGTGCTGGAGCGCACCGCCAACGCGTTGGCCGGTTGCGAACTGGAACTGCTGCTGCCGCCCGGTCTGGCGGAGACCGATATGGGGCGCCGGCTGCAGGCCGGCTTCGGCAATCTGGCCGAAGCGATCCGCCAGGCCGTGGCGTTGTCGGTGCAGATCGCCGCCGAAGTGCCGCCGCTGGTGGCCGAAAACGACGGCATGGTGCGTCAGTCGCAGGCGCAGGCCGATGCACTGGATGGCGCCCGCACGGCGGTGCAGCGGCTCTCTTCGAGCCTGCAGGACGTCAACGCCGATCTGACGCAGGTGATTGCGCTGGCCGCCAGTGCCGACGACAGCGCACGTCAGGGCGTCGCCGCCGCACATGCGCTGGGCCAGGCCATGCACGAAGTGGAACGTCGCGCCGCGCGTGCCGGCGAGGTCATCGAAGTCATCGACTCGGTGGCGTTCCAGACCAATATCCTGTCGATCAACGCCGGCATCGAAGCCGCGCATGCCGGCGATGCGGGGCGCGGGTTCGCGGTGGTCGCCACCGAGATCCGCCGCCTGGCCGAACGGGCGGCAGCGGCAGCGCGCGACGTGCGCGCGATCCTGGCCGAAACCAGCGCCGCGGTGGGCGAGGGTGCGGCCTCCGCGCGCGGCACCGAAGCGGTACTCGACGGCATCACCCGCGTGCTCGGCCAGGCCAGCAGCGCGATGACCACCGTGGCCGGGCGGATCCAGGCGCAGGACGGCGAGATTCGCGGCATCGAACGTGCCGTCGATGGCGTGGTGGCGCTGGGTCGCAGCAACCTGCAGCATGCCGCGCACGTGGCCGAACGCAGCGAGGCGCTGGAGCGCGGTACCGAAACGCTGCGCGATTGCGTGGGCCTGTTCCGTCTGCCGGCCGACCCGCTGACAGTGCCCCGGCACGCGCGCGTCAAGGAACTCACCGTGGCGACCGCCGCTCGTATCGGCACTGCCCTGGCGCAGGCCATCGCACGCGGCCAGATCGACGAAGCGGCGCTGTTCGCCCGCACCTACACGCCGATTGCCGGCGTGGAGCCGGCCAAGTTCACTACCGACTTCGATGCGCTTTGCGACGAGGTGTTGCCGGCCTTGCAGGAGCCGCTGCTGGATGCGCATCCGTGGATCGTGTTCGCCATCTGCGCCAATCCCGACGGCTATGTGCCCACGCATAATCTGCGCTTCACCCAGCCGCTGACCGGCGATCCCAAGCGCGATCTGGTCGGCAACCGCACCAAGCGCAAGTTCACCGACCGCGTCGGCCGCAGCGTGGGCGCGCACACCGACCCGTATCGCCTGCAGGTCTACCGCCGCGACACCGGCCAGATCATGTTCGACCTGTCGGCCCCGATCTTTGTGGGCCGCAAGCACTGGGGCGGTTTGCGGGTGGGCTATACGCTGGAATGACGCGACCGCATGCGTGCACGTTAAAAAAAAAAGCCGCCGAAGATCGGCGGCAGGGAGAGAGAGCGGGTTTCTTGTTGTAGTGACTGCAGGCTAGCGGGGTGATGTGCCGTGGAAATGTCCCTGCATGGCGCCGCTGGCGTGCTGCGTGCCAGGCGGCCGCCTGCGTGTCAGCCCTGGCACATGCACAACGACCTCCCGAGGGAGGCCGTTGTGACAACCGGCGTATCCAGCCAGCGGGCCCGGCGGCCCAAGGGCGCGCGATCAGAAGCGCTGGGTGTACTGCAGGTAGCTGTAGCGTCCCGGGATGGCATAGGCCGAATCGAACGAGTTGGCAGAGGCGCTGAGCGCCACCGGCGGGTCGCGGTCGAAGACGTTGTTCAAACCCACGCGCACAGTCGCATTCCACGGCAATTGGTAAGACACCTGCATGTCGTTGAACGCAGTCGCCGCGACGTGGCGATAGTTGCCGGTGTCGTCCAGCTCCGAGTCGTAGTCCTTCATGCCCGAGTAGTACCGCACGGCCCAGTTGGCGGCCAGGTTGCCGTAGCTCCAGTCCAGGGTGAGCGTGCCGCACGTGCGCCAGTTCGGGTTATCGGTGTGGTAGATGCCGTTGTAGCTTTCCCAGGCCGAATTGTCGTCCTGCTTCTGCTCGTTGACCGCCACGTAGGTCGAATCCAGCGTCAGCATGAACTGGCCGATCGCGGTCTGCGGCAGCTTGTAGCGCGCGGTGAAATCGTAGCCTTCCATGCGTTGCTCGCCGACGTTCACCGGCTGGATCACCAGGCCGGTGATGGCGCCGGTGGCATCGCGGGTGACCAGGTCGCAGAACGCCGAGACATTGAACTGATAACACTGCGACAGGATCTGGTTGGCGCTGAATTCGGTGATGGCGTCGGTGATCCTGATCTTCCACCAGTCCAGCGACACATCCAGGCCTTGCACCGAGGCGGGGCTGTAGACGAAACCGAGCGTGGCGTTCTTGGACTTTTCCGGCTGCAGGTTGGCGTTGCTGGTGTAGGTGAACGGATAGATGGTCTGGCCGGAGTTGCCGCTGGCGCTGTTGTACTCGGCCACGTAATTGGCCGGTACGCCGCCGGCCGCGCACGCGGCGGCAATCGCGCCGGTGTAGGAGGTGCTGTTGGTCGAGCAGGGATCGGAATATGTATCGAAGCTGTCCGATGCGCCCAGGTACAGGTTTTCGATCGATGGCGCGCGGAAGCCGGTAGCGTAGTTGCCACGGATCAACAGGTCGGCGACCGGCTTCCACTTGAAACCGAATTTGCTGTTGGTGGTGCTGCCGAAGGTGTTGTAGTCCGAGTAACGCACGGCTGCGCTCAATTCCAGCAATTGCGCACCGGCCACATCCTTCAGCAGCGGAATCGCCACTTCGGTGTAGTAGTCGTTGAGCGTGTACGAGCCGGAGGTGGGCGTAAACGAATTGCCCGAGGTGTAGCCGGCCGAAATCAAGGCATCCGGCGAGGAGAAGCCGCTTTCCTCGCGATGCTCGACGCCGGCGGCAAAGCTCATCCAGCCGGCAGGAAGCTCGAACAGATCGCCGGTGAGGTTGGCGGTGAAACTGCTGTTCTTGTACTGATAGGTGTTGTGCGCGGTGAACAGGATGTAGTCCAGCATCTCCTGAGTCACGCCACCGGCCGGCGACAGTGGGTTGAATGGCACGCAGCCGGCAATGACTGCGCCGCCGCTGTCCAGGCACGACAGGGTGCCATTGACGATGGCGGATGCGCCGAGCGCGTTGCCCAGATTGAGCAGGTTGACGTCGCCGTATTGGGTTTCGGTCTGGTCGGTCTGATTGTGCGCAAAGCCCACATCCCAACTGAACTGCCTGTCCGCAAACTGGAAGTCGCCTTCCAGCCCGGTATACACGTGCGAGGTCTTGACGTCCTGCTGGTAGGTGCGCGCGAATTCGGTCAACCGATGCGACCAGCCCACATCGCGTCCGTCGCCGCCGTAGGCGCTGTTGTACGGGTTGTAGTAGCTGTCGCCGCTCATCAGGATGCCGGTGTTGACCGAGGCCAGCGGAAAGCCGGCCAGCTGCTGCGACGATTGGCGGCGGTTGTAGAGTCCATCGAACTTGAAGCGCACGTTGTCGGTGAGTGCGTAGTTGCCTTGCACGTACAAGGCATCGCGCTTCTGCGGCGTGACCAGGTAATTGTCCTTGGCATAGTTGTAGCCGTAGTCGGAAGTATTGAAGGCGGTGTACTGGTCCAGACCGTAGCGCGGATAATTGCTGTCGCCGCTGGCGGTTGCGCTGCCGGGCAATACGGTCCAGGCACCGCTGTTGCCACCTGCCCGCAGACGGCCACTTGCCGAGTAGCTGCTGTACGCCGACGACCCTGCGCCATACACCGGCTCGGCCGAGATCTCGCGGTCGCCTGCCATCACCGCATCTTCCTTGACGCTGGACAGCCCGATCACCAGATTGCCGCGCTCGCTGGTGGCGCCCACGGTGGCATCGAACGAGGTGCGCTGACCGTCGCCCTGGCCGTACTGGCCGACGTAGGCATTGACTTCGGCACCATCGAAATCGCTGCGGGTGATGATGTTGACCACACCGGCGATGGCATCGGAGCCATAGATCGACGAGGCGCCGTCCTTGAGCACTTCCACGCGCTCCACGATGGCCGACGGAATGGTGTTGAGATCCACCGAGCCGGACAGGCCCGACACCCAGCGCCGTCCGTTGACCAGGACCAAGGTGCGCGAGGCACCCAGGTTGCGCAGGCTCACGGTGGCCGAGCCGTCGCCGCCGTTGTTGACGGTGGAGTTCATCGTTGCGCCATTGGAGGGGATGCGCTTGAGCACGTCGGCCACCGAGGTCAGGCCCTGCTTTTCGATGTCCTGACGCGTGAGCACCAGCACCGGTTGCGAATTTTCCACATCGACAGAGCGGATGCGCGAGCCGGTGACTTCGATCTTGTCCAGATTGGTCGGACTCTTGTCGGTCTGTTCCTGGGCAACGGCACTGGTGGTGATGCACAGGCCGATGGCGATCGCGAGCGAGCCCCGACGCAGGGTCGGGTGGAGCGTGGACATAGTCATGTGTACGGCGATTCCCGGTAGAGGAGGAACGACAGCGCGATCCCCGTTGGATGGCACCTGCGCGTGTACGTCTTCATCGACACGACACGCGGGCTTAGCGGGAATTTAACGAGCGCGTGTCGCCACCGTTTTTCGCCAATCGGCGCCTTGTTGCGCTGCGCCGCGCACAGTGCGCGGGCGCGCCATGCAATGCCGTGGCGAGGCCGTGCATGTGCACCGCCGACCTGCGGTGGCAGGCGGAGACATATGTCGCTGTGGAAGGCGAGGCTACTGCTGCACGCTCTGCCAGGTGGGCAGCGTTCGCTGCCTAGAACGGCATGCGCCGCTGGCGCACTCGGTGCGGGCGCGTTGCCGACGCCCCGCGATATTTTTTCAGCCGCGCAGGGTGCGATGTGGTTTAATCGCCGCCGAAGTGGGGGTACCGCAGTACGCTGCGGTTGAGATAGTCCCTTCGAACCTGATCCGGCTGATACCGGCGTAGGGAAGCTTCGTTAGATGCGATGGTCCGTGCCTGCACGGGTGCATCGCCATTGAGCGCCGCCGCTTCGTCCGCCTGCGAATCCTTCGCAGGGCCAGCGCCGTGGGTGCTGGTCTTCCAGCACACAGGACGAACGCCATGAATGCCGCGCCGACCGTTTTGCAGCAACAAGCCCAGTCGCTGTCCGAGGCTGTGACCCAGCCGATTCCAGGCTCCCGCAAGATCTTCGTGCAGGGTTCGCGCGCCGACCTGCAGGTGCCGATGCGCGAGATTGCATTGACCCGCACACCGACCCTGTTCGGTGGCGAGGACAATGCGCCGCTCAGCGTCTACGACACCTCAGGGCCGTATACCGACCCGCATGCCGCGATCGATCTTGCCGCCGGTCTGGCGCCGCTGCGCGCGCGCTGGATCGCCGAGCGTGGCGATACCGTGGCGCTGGATGGCCTGAGTTCCAGCTTCGGCCGCGGCCGCGAGCACGATGCGCGCCTGGATGCGGTGCGCTTTCCTGCACGGCGCCTGCCACGCGTGGCGCGCGAGGGTGCCAACGTCACCCAGATGCATTACGCGCGGCGCGGCATCATCACCCCAGAAATGGAGTTCGTGGCGATCCGCGAAAACCAGCGCCTGGAAGCGGTGGCCGACGCGATGCTGCGCAAGCAGCATCCGGGCGAAGCCTTCGGTGCCGCGATCCAGCAACGCATCACACCGGAATTCGTGCGTGACGAAATCGCACGCGGCCGCGCGATCCTGCCCAACAACATCAATCACCCGGAAAGCGAGCCGATGATCATCGGTCGCAATTTCCTGACCAAGATCAACGCCAACATCGGCAACAGCGCGGTGTCGTCCGGCATCGCGGAAGAAGTCGAAAAGCTGGTGTGGTCGATCCGCTGGGGCGGCGACACGGTGATGGACCTGTCCACCGGCAAGCACATCCACGAAACGCGCGAATGGATCATCCGCAATTCGCCGGTGCCGATCGGCACGGTGCCGATCTATCAGGCGCTGGAAAAGGTCGACGGGCGTGCGGAAGAGCTCACCTGGGAGATCTTTCGCGACACCTTGATCGAGCAGGCCGAGCAGGGCGTGGATTACTTCACCATCCACGCCGGCGTGCTGCTGCGCTATGTGCCGCTGACGGCAAAGCGGGTGACCGGCATCGTCTCGCGCGGCGGCTCGATCCTGGCCAAGTGGTGCCTGGCTCATCACAAGGAAAACTTTCTCTACACGCACTTCGAAGACATCTGCCAGATCATGAAAGCCTATGACGTGGCGTTTTCGCTGGGCGATGGCCTGCGCCCGGGCTGCATTGCCGATGCCAACGATGCAGCCCAGTTCGGAGAGCTGGAAACGCTGGGCGAGTTGACCAGGATCGCCTGGAAGCACGATGTGCAGACCATGATCGAAGGTCCGGGGCATGTGCCGATGCAGCTGATCAAGGAAAACATGGACAAGCAGCTGCGCGAATGCGGCGAGGCGCCGTTCTATACCCTGGGGCCGCTGACCACCGATATCGCGCCCGGCTACGACCACATCACCAGCGCCATCGGTGCGGCGATGATCGGCTGGTTCGGCACCGCGATGCTTTGCTATGTCACGCCCAAGGAACATCTGGGCCTGCCCAACCGGCAGGACGTACGCGACGGCATCATGGCCTACAAGATCGCCGCACATGCTGCGGATCTGGCCAAGGGGCATCCCGGTGCGCAGGTGCGTGACAACGCCTTGAGCAAGGCGCGTTTCGAATTCCGGTGGGACGACCAGTTCCATCTCGGGCTGGATCCGGAAAAGGCCAAGGAGTTCCACGACGAAACCCTGCCCAAGGAGGCGCACAAGCTGGCGCACTTCTGCTCGATGTGCGGGCCGCATTTCTGCTCGATGAAGATCACCCAGGACGTGCGCGATTATGCGGCCGAGCACGGTATGGGCGAGGCGCATGCCTTGTCGGCGGGAATGGAAGAGAAGTCGGCGCAGTTTCTGGCGCAAGGCGCGCAGGTGTATCGCGCCACGTGACATGCAGCAGCATCGTCGCGTTGCAGCAGACCGACTGGCTGCTTAGGAAAAATTCAGCTTCGGCTTAGTCAGATCGCAGCGCGGTACGCAAGTGCCGCGCGGTGACTGCGTTGCAAGCGGTTACAGCCCGCAAGCATTTCGCGGCATTTTCCTGAATCGCAGATAAAAAAATCGCGCCAGAGGCGCGAAGGGGACATCGTAATTATTTGAATTCGTCGGCGAGAGAGAGAGAGCCTGACGTCGCCACCTGTCGTAGGGAAGCAACGAGGCATAGAGTAAAATTTGCACCAAATGGATGCATGACACAGTTGGTCGTGGTCCTTTGCTGAATTTGGCGTTTCGCGCGAAGTGCGTGTTGCGTTCTTTGTAGTCCTTGCATGCCGATGCGTGTTTCTTGCCGATGAGTGTTCCTCCCGCTAATGCCATGCCATCGGGCCGGTTACGTGTCGGCCAATGCGTGGTCGACGTCGCCTCGCGCGAAGTGCATGCGCCCGGCGCCAAGCGCGCCGCGCGTCTGGCGCCGAAATCCCTGGCGGTATTGCTGACGCTGGCGCGGCAGCCGGGCCAGGTGGTGACGCGCGAGCAACTGCTGGCCGAGGTCTGGCCCGACACCTTGCCGACCAACGACGTGGTGACCCAGGCGGTCACGCAACTGCGCAAGGCACTGGCCAGCAACGGCGGCCAGCGCTTCGAGCATATCGAGACCATTGCCAAGACCGGCTATCGGCTGCTGGCCCCGGTCGCGTGGGAGCAGCCGTCGGACGGTCCGGCCGATGTTGCCGCGCCCGCGACGGCGGTGACTGCATCGGACAAGGAGCCCGGCGAGCGCAACCGCACCGCCGGCGTCACCGCCACTGCCGCGCTGCAGCGCAGCCCGGTCACCCGGCAGCCTCCAGCATCGGTTCCGGCTGCGTCGGCTGCAGTGCGGCAGCGCCGATGGATGGCCTTGGCAGTGGCCAGCGTGGCCTTATTGGTGGTGCTGGGACTGGCGGCGCGGACGCTGTGGATGCGCGCGCCGGATCGCGAGGCGGCAGCGGCCTCGGCAGTGCTCGGCAGCCCCAAGCGCCCGTACCAGATCATCACTGCGGGCGGCGGCTTCGATCTCATGCCCAGCCTGTCGCCGGACGGGGCGATGGTGGCCTATGCCTCGCTGACCAGCGATCGCGCAGGCACCTCGATCCTGGTCAAGACCACCAACAACGCCTACCCGCGCGTGCTGGACACGCCGGCGGCCGGTATTTCCGATCGGCTGCCGGCCTGGTCACCGGATGGGCGCGAGATCGCCTTCTCGCGGCAGGCGCCCGATGGCAGCTGCCGCATCATGATCGCTGCTGCCAACGGCCCGGCTGCCGCACGCGAGGTGGCGCGCTGCGATGGCGCGGACATGCTGAGTTTCAGTTGGTCGCCGGACGGCCGTGCCCTGCTGTTCGGCAGCATGACCGGCATGCACGGGTCGCCGCGCATGCGGTGGCTGGATCTGGAAACCGGCCAATGGCAGCCGCTGCGCTACAGCGCGCAGTCGAGCGACTTCGACTACACGCCGCGCTATTCGCCCGACGGGCACTGGATCGTGTTTCTGCGCAATCCGCAGCTTGGCGATCTGTGGCGCATTCCGGCAAGCGGCGGAACCGCCGAGCGGCTGACCCACGACAACGCCGATATCCGTGGCTGGAGCTGGTTGCCCGACGGCAGCGGGCTGATCTTCGGGCGTCGTGTGGACAGCGAAGCGCGGCTCTACCGGCTCGATCTGGTCGACCGCAGCCTGCATGACCTCGGTGTGGACGATGCGCAGGCACCGGATGTGGCGCATGGTCATCTGGTCTTCGTGCAGCGCAAACCGCAATTTGGCGTCTATCAGGTCATTCACGACCCCATGAATGGCGGCTACATTCGCCGCCGGCTGTTTCCTTCCAGCGGGCGCGACGATCAGCCGATGATTGCGCCGGACGGGCGCCAGTTGATCTTTGCCTCCAATCGCTCCGGTGCGTACGGCCTGTGGTGGGGCGATGTCGGCAAGCCCGGCTCGGTGCGCCTGATCGAAGGCCTGCGGCCGGATGCGCGCCAGGCCGCCGATTGGTCGGCCGACTCGCAACACGTGCTGGTCAGCGGCAGCGATGCGCACGGGCATGCGGCACTGTTCGAAGT
Source organism: Xanthomonas sp. WHRI 8393 (assembly GCF_040203315.1). Classification (NCBI taxonomy): domain Bacteria; kingdom Pseudomonadati; phylum Pseudomonadota; class Gammaproteobacteria; order Lysobacterales; family Lysobacteraceae; genus Xanthomonas; species Xanthomonas sp. WHRI 8393. The sequence continues at coordinate 70,505 of NZ_JBEGGL010000009.1, forward strand.
GACCCCGAGTACCGGCAAGGCGCTGCGGCTCCCGGTGCCGCAGCCGCGACCGTTGCAGGCGATCCATGTTCCCGATCCCGATCAGTTGTTGGTGGTGGCTGCCGCCGATGACGGGCGCACCTTTGCCACGCTCTACGACAGACGCAGTGCTCCATGGCGCGCGCTGGCGTCGCTGCAGGACGTCTCGCAGCTGCGGCTGGACCGCGCCAGCGGCCAGGTATTGCTGACGCGTCTGACCGGCGGCGGGCTATGGCAGGTCGCCCCGTCGCTGGCCGCCGACACCTTGCGACCGGTCGATCCGCAGCAGCCATCGCGCTGGCGCTATCGCAGCTGGGCTCCCGGCGCGCGCGGGCAATTGCATTACCTGTCGTCCACCGACGCCTGTGCCACCTATGACAGCGACCTGCGCGGCGGTGTCGGGCGCTGCATGGATGCGGCCAAGTACACCACCATCAATGGTTTCAGCGTGGATCAGCGCAGCGGCGCGTTGTATGTGGCATTGGCAGAAGAAGACGGCAGCTCGATTGCCTTCATGGCGTTGCCGGAGCGCCTGGCCACGCCGTTGGGTGTGATATCCAACCTGTTGATCGTGTTGAGGAAAATCGCTTCGTAAGTTTTTCGGAAAGACTTCGTGGCAATTTCGGCAGACCTTCGTCGGAACTTCCTGACTGACGCCAGATTCGGCAAAACACTACGCCCTCTTTTGTACAGGGGGCTGCCACCATGCAACAGGTCATCACCGCAGATCGCGGGCTCGCACTTTCCTTGGACGGTGCCAGCGAGCCGACGTCGACGACCTGTCTGGCGGTCTCCCGCCTGGGCAGCATCCGGACCGCCGCGGCCACGTTCACGCTGTGGGTGCAGTTGCGCGGCCGCGCCTGGGTGGAGTCCAAGGAAGGGCGCTTCCGTCTGCGCGCCGGCGACTGGATCGCCTTCGACAAGGAATCGCATCCCACCGTACAGGCCGACCGCAGCGCGCTCTGTGTCGGCGTCAGCCTCGATGGCGACAGTCTGCAGTCGCTGGCCGAGTTGACCGACGCCACGTTGTATCCGGGACGCAGCCAGCTGTCGCGTGGCGATCTGCGCATTGCATTGCGTCTGTGGCGTAACGCGGCTGCGCAGAGCGGCGGTGCATCGGCACGCCCGTTGTTGCTGCATCTGGCTGCGATGCAGCGCGACTTCATCGCGCAGGAGCAGCGCTGCCCTGGGCGTTCGCGCAGCCGTCGCCGTCAGGTCTTCGGTCGCATGCAACGCGCGCGGCTGTATCTGGAAGGCAACAGCGACCGCGTGGTGCGCATCGCCGAGCTGGCGCAGCTGACCAACTTCTCCAGCTGGTATGTGTCCAAGACGTTCCAGAGCCTGTACGAGGAAAGCCCGCAGGCCCTGTCGGCGCGCCTGCGCCTGGAGCGCGCCTCCGATCTGCTGCGCGATACCTCGATGATGATCGGTGAGGTTGCGGCCGCAAGCGGGTTCGACAATTGCTGCAGCTTTGCGCGTGCATTTCGTGCGCGTTTCGGTGTCTCCGCATCGCATTACCGCGACCAAACGACAAATCCGCCAGATTCGGCAAAGCCACGGAACGTGACGCGCAAAGCGACGATGTTCACGCAATCGTAATTTGCACAGGGGCGCTTAACGCGCCACTAACGAACCCTGGAGAGATTGATGAACCTTCGCACCTCCGCAGTGCGGCTGGGCCTGTTGCCCGCCGGTATTGCGATCGCGTTGACGCCGGCATTTGCCGTCGCGCAAGAATCGACCACCACGCTGGACCGTATCGAGATCACCGGCTCGCGCATCCGCAGCGCCGATGTCGAGACCCAGCAGCCGATTTTGACGCTTGACCGTCAGGCACTGGAAAAGCAGGGTCTGACCTCCGTCGCCGACGTGCTGCAGAACCTGACCTCCGCTGGTTCGCCGGCGATTTCGCGCGCTGATGCGCTGTCGTCGGGCGAAGACGTCGGCGGTTACTACGTCGATCTGCGTAACCTCGGCGCGCAGCGTACGTTGGTGCTGGTGAACGGTAAGCGTCTGGGTGCATCGACCTCCGGTCTGCAGGATCTCAGCCAGATTCCGATGTCGGCAATCGAGCGTATCGAAGTGCTGAAGGATGGCGCTTCGTCCATCTACGGTTCCGATGCCATTGCCGGTGTGGTCAACGTCATCACCCGCAAGCGTTTCGACGGCGCAGAAGCCAGCGTGCAGTTCGGCCAGTTCGGTCAGGGCGACGGCGATACCACGCAGTACTCCTTCACTGTCGGTTCGCAGGGCGAGCGCGGCGGCGTGACGCTGTCGGCCGAGTACTCCAAGCAGGATCCGGTGTTCGCCAAGAACCGCTGGTTCAGCCGCGATGGCTCGCGTGGTCCCAACTCCACCCCGAACAGCTGGAGCCCGATCAGCCAGAACGGCTCGTGGTGCAATCCGCTGCAGGTCGACTGCGCAGATCCGGACACCGCGGTGTGGCAGACCCTCAATGCCGGTGGTAACCCGAACAACCCGGCCGACTATCACCCCATCACCCCGGCCGAGTACGCCAACTCGAACCAGCAGATGATGGTGCAGACCGGTATCGAGCGGAAGTCGGTGTTTGCCAACGTCAACTACGACGTTGCCGATGCCATCACCTTCAACGCCGACATCGCTTACAACGAGCGCACGACCGACGGACAGATCGCGGGTTATCCGTACCAGTCCGGTTCGTTCGGCACGCCGCTGGAAGCCGGTAGCGCGTTCAATCCGGTTGGCCAGGACGTCGATTTCCGTCGCCGCCTGTGGGAAGTGCCGCGCGCCACCGAAAACCAGCTCAAGACCCTGCGCTTTGCGCCGACCTTGAGCGGCTACTTCGATCTCGGTGGCAAGACCTGGGACTGGGACGTTGGCGCGTTGTGGAATCGCAACGAGAACACCAAGCGCAGCCGTGGCGACATGAGCCTGATCGCATCGCGTCAGGCACTGGGCCCGTCCTTCATCAACGGCCAGGGCGTTGCACAGTGCGGTACCGCTGCCAACCCGACCCCGCTGTCGGCGTGCCGTCCGTGGAACCCGTTGCTGCCGTACAACGTTGCAGGTCAGGGTTCGCTCGCCGATCCGGCGTTGCAGGAATTCCTGTTCCCCACCTTCACCGATACCGGCCTGACCAAGACCACCAGCTTCACTGCCAACCTGTCCGGTTCGATCGTTGAACTGCCGGCTGGCGACCTGGGCATTGCGGTCGGCTATGAACACCGCAAGGAAGAAGGCCGCTTCTCTCCTGACGCATTCGCGCAGTCGGGCGAGAGCACGGGCCTTGGTGCCAAGACCACGCAGGGTGAGTACTCGCTGGACGAGGTCTACCTCGAATTGAATGTGCCGCTGCTGAGCGACGTCGCATTCGCCAAGGAGCTGACCTTCAACGCTGCGACGCGTTACTCGGACTACAGCAACTTCGGCGACACGCTGAACTCCAAGTTCGGCCTGACCTGGCGTCCGTTGGAGGACCTGCTGGTGCGTGCGACCTATGCGGAAGGCTTCCGTGCGCCGACCATCAGCGATCTGTACGGCGGCCTGAGCAGCAGCTTCGAGGATTACATCGATCCCTGCGGCGTCGGTGCCCCGAACAGCGTCAACGGCAATGCGGCCTGCACCAATGCCGGCGTACCGTTGGGCTACACCCAGCTGGGTCAGGGCTTCGTGCCTTGCACGACCTACCCGTGCCAGACGCCTGACGAATTCGTCAGCGGTGCCAACCCGAACCTGAAGCCGGAAACCTCCACCAGCAAGACCGCTGGTCTGGTGTGGAGCCCGCGTTGGGTGCAGGGCCTGGATATCTCGCTGGATTGGTACCGCTACGAGATCAACGACATGATCATCGCCGATAGCGTCGACCGTATCCTGCGCGACTGCTACGTGCTGGGCAATTCGGAGCGCTGCGCAGGCGTGACGCGTGCAGCCGACGGCCATATCTCCTCGATGACCTACGGCGTGGCCAACCTCGGCCAGATGGAAACCGAAGGCTACGACCTGGGCGTGAAGTACCGTTTGCCGGAAACTGCAATCGGCTCTTTCACCCTGGATTGGCAGACCAGCTACGTCAGCAAGTACGACGAAGCCGGCCAGGACAGCGCGGGCAACGCCATCATGATCGGCCGCGTCGGCGAGCCGGGCATCTTCCGCGTGCGTTCCAACGTTGGCGTGAACTGGGCGCTGGGTGATTTCGGCGTCAACTACACCCTGCGTTACTACTCGGGCATGAAGGAAAGCTGCATCACGCTGGCCGAGGGCTATTGCGACGCCCCCGACCATTTCGCCAACGGCGAATCCGATCCGCTGCGCCACACCGGTTCCAACACCTTCCACGACCTGCAGGTCAACTGGAAGGCACCGTGGGACGCAACGATCGCACTCGGCGCGAACAACGTGTTCGATCACCGCGGTCCGCTGCAGTACTCGGCACCGAACAGCAGCTTCGCCTATTACGGCGGCTTCGAAATCGGTCGCTTCGTGTACATGAAGTACACCCAGCGCTTCTGATCCATCGACGCGCTGTAGCATGAGGGACGGGCCGCAAGGCCCGTCCTTTTTTTATGGTGAGGTGGATGCGATGCAGGCCTCTGCGGCCCTCATGATCAAAGCGAACGTGCCGACGGTCAGCCGACGCCACTGCCATCACTGATGACATCTGCACTGATGTGGCGAGCCGCCGATCGGAAAGGAGGTGCCGGCTGCACTTCAGCGGCTGCGTTTCAGTGCGGCCTTGTTGCAGTGATGCGGCAAAAAAAAACGCGGCTTTCGCCGCGTTTTTTTTCATTCACAGGCAGCTCAAGCCTCGGCAAGCCCCAGCAAGGTATCGGCCTGTTCGCGCCAGGTTGGCAGGCGGGCGAGCACGCCGACCTTGGACAGGTACTCTTCGTCCACGGTTTCGCCGCTGGCCAATGCGGTCGCCACATGCACCGCGCCGGTCACCCAGAAACTGCGCAGGCTGGAGCGCTGCGGGTGGCGATGGAAGGCCACCGCTTCGATGATCGGCATCGGCAGGCCCCACAGGCCGAGCAGGTAAGCACCGGCTTCGGTATGGCCCAGGCGGTCGTCGCCGCCTTCCAGCGGCGGTTCGCGCTCGTCGCGCACGCCGGGCAGCAACAAGCCGATATCGGCCAGCAGCGCGGCGGTGGAGCCCAGTTCTGCGCTGGTCGGCGGCAACACCTTGGCGGCCAGTCGCGAGGAGAGCAGGGCGCGGCGCTGCATCGCATTGCGCTCGGCCGGGGTCAGCGTCTGCACCGAGAACACTTCGCTGGCCAGGACCAGGTCGCGCAGCGTGGCCACGCCCAGGCGGGTCACTGCCGTGCGCAGATCGGTGATGCTGCGGCCGCCGGAGAAGAATGCGGAATTGCACAGCTGCAGCACCTTGGCGGCAATCGCCGGATCGCCGGCGATCAGCTTGGCGATATCGGCCGCGTCGGCGCCATCGTCTTCTTCCAGTGCATGCATCAGGCTCAGATACAGATGCGGCGGCGACGGCAGTTTTTCGATCCGGCCGATGGCGGCGCGCAAGCGCGGATTGCCGAGCAGATCGCGCAGTTCTTCCAGGCTGGTGATGGCTTCGAGCAGGACTTCCGGGGCCAGCGGCACCGGCAGAAAGCGGTGCGCCACGCCAATGATGCGAGCCGGCGGGGTGCGCTGACCATCCTGGGCATCGATCAGGGCGATGCGGATGGTGTCCGGGCGCAGCGTACGGATCTGCCCCAGCAACGTGGCGGACGTGAGATCGGGCAGGACGGGGGCGACGATGACCGCGTCGAACGGCGATAACGCGGCCGCCTCGATCGCCGAATTGCCGTCGGCCACCTGCTGCACCTGCCACTGATCACCCAGATCGGCGACATAGTCGCTCAATTCGGACGGAAGACTGGCTTCGTCCCCAACAAACAGAATACGCAAGACACTTCCCCAAGAGTCACCGGTGACAGACACCGGCCAAACGCTGTCGGCAATGTACCCAATCTGCCGCCGGCGGTCACCGGGATCACGCCGGAAGCGTGATCCCGATCGCCCCGCGGTTGCGGGGCTGCGTCACGGTCGTTGGATCAGGGTGCGTCGGAATTATAGCGTTCCACCGACTCCACCAGGATGCGCTTGGCCTCGGCCGCGCCGCCCCAGCCATCCAGCTTGACCCACTTGCCCTTCTCCAAGTCCTTGTAATGCTCGAAGAAATGGCCGATGCGCTCCATCCAGTGGCTGGACACCTGGTTGATGTCCTCGATATGCGCGTAGCCGGAGAAGATCTTCTCGATCGGCACTGCCAGGATCTTTTCGTCGCTGCCGGCCTCATCGCTCATGCGCAATACGCCCACCGGACGGCAACGCACCACCGAGCCAGGCACCAGTGGCAGCGGCAGCACCACCAGCACGTCGGCCGGGTCGCCGTCGCCGCACAGGGTGTTGGGCACATAGCCGTAATTGCAGGGGTAACGCATCGGGGTGGATAGGATGCGGTCGACGAAGATCGCGCCACTGGCCTTGTCCACCTCGTACTTGACCGGCTCCGAATCCTTCGGAATTTCGATGACGACGTTGATTTCTTCCGGCAGATTCTTGCCGGAGGTGACCAGTTCAAGACCCATGCGCGTAACTCCCGAGGCGTCATCTAGTGTGTGGAGCGCGATTCTACGCGTTCGGCTGTTGCGGTGCAGCGACACTGAATGGGCAATGTTCTGACCGCCGTGTGCGGCATAGCCCGCATTCATCCCGGGAAGCTCCCCGATCGTCGCGGCCCGCGGCGCGGCGCACGCTGCAGACTCATCCACTGCTCGGGAATTGCCATGTTCAAGCCTGTGCGTTTGCTCGTTGTGCTGCTGCTCTCCGGTGCCTGCCAGCTCGCCTCTGCGGCGACGCCGGCGCCGACCTTCGTCGATGCGGTGGACTGGCCCGCCAATGGCGAAGGCTGGGAAGCCTTTGTCGATCTGGAGCAGCGGCTGGAGCAGGATTTCGACAACATCTGCGGCGACACCTTTTGCGGCGGCGAGTTCAGCGACTACCAGCCGCTGCGCTTGCGTTGCTCGGTGCACCGGGTCAGCGGGGTGGTGCGCAGCTGCATCTGGACCTTCGGGGCCAGCGAGGTCAGCGTCGACCCCGGCAGCGGGTACCTGCGCTCGGACAGTCGGGTCTGGCGCTGCACGGCGCCGCTGAAGGCAGGGACGCGTCTGGACGAGATGTACCGCACCCTGGCGGTGAACAATCCGCTGTTCGAGCCACTGCCCGGTGGGGCGCCACCGATCTATGACGGCTTGATCGGTTGCCTCTGAGGAACGCTTGCACCGCAAGCCGTGGCGCGGTGTGTTGCCCGGTGCAGCGATTGCATGCGGGCGCCGGACCTGCCCGGCGTCGGCACGTGCGAGCCGATGCGGCACGCGGGATCATTACCGCAGGCCTGTCGCGTGTCAGTAGCAGGCCGGCGCGCGGCGCACACCGGCGCACGGCCCCGGGGTACGGCGCCTGGGCCCCGGAACGTGAGTCGGCACGTTCCGGGGCCGGCTTCCATCAGCTTCGATCGGCCTGTGGCTTGCGAAAGGTCGGTCTCAAAGCAGCGGCACCAGCAGCAGGGCCACGATGTTGATGATCTTGATCAGCGGATTGATCGCCGGTCCGGCGGTGTCCTTGTACGGGTCGCCCACCGTGTCGCCGGTGATGGCGGCCTTGTGCGCCTCGCTGCCCTTGCCGCCGAAATGGCCGTCTTCGATGTACTTCTTGGCGTTGTCCCAGGCCCCGCCGCCGGTGGTCATCGAAATCGCCACGAACAGACCGGTCACGATCGTGCCGATCAACAGGCCGCCCAGGGCACGCGGGCCGAGCAGCAGCCCGACCACCACCGGCACCACCACCGGCAGCAGCGAAGGCAGGATCATTTCGCGGATCGCCGAGCGGGTCAGCATGTCGACTGCGCGGTCGTATTGGGGCTTGGCGGTGCCGGCCATGATCCCGGGAATCTCGCGGAACTGGCGACGCACTTCTTCGACCACGGCGCCTGCCGCGCGCCCCACCGCTTCCATCGCCATTGCGCCGAACAGATACGGGATCAGGCCGCCGATCAACAAGCCGATGATCACGCTGTGGTCGGACAGGTCGAAGGCGAAGACCTCGCCAGGATTGGCCGCCTGCAGGTTGTGCGTGTAGTCGGCAAACAGCACCAGCGCGGCCAGTGCGGCCGAGCCGATCGCATAGCCCTTGGTGACCGCCTTGGTGGTGTTGCCCACCGCATCCAGTGGGTCGGTGATGTTGCGCACCTCCGGCGGCAGCTCGGCCATCTCGGCGATGCCGCCGGCGTTGTCGGTGATGGGCCCGTACGCATCCAGCGCCACGATCATGCCGGCCATCGACAGCATTGCCGTCGCTGCGGTTGCAATGCCGTACAAACCGCCAAAATGAAACGCGCCCCAGATTGCCGCGCACACCGCGATGACCGGCAGCGCGGTGGATTTCATCGAGACGCCCAGGCCGGCAATGATGTTGGTGCCGTGGCCGGTGGTGCTTGCGGCGGCTACGTGCTGCACCGGCTTGTACTGGGTGCCGGTGTAGTACTCGGTGATCCAGACGATCAGGCCGGTAAGCACCAGGCCGATCAATGCGCAGGCGTACAAGGCCGTGGCGCCATGCGTGTTGTCGCGCATCAGCGACTGGGTGATCGGCCAGTAGGCGAGTGCGGCCAAGACGCCGGAAACGACCACGCCTTTGTAGAGCGCGCCCATGATCGAGCCGCCCGCTTTGACCTTGACGAACGAGGCGCCCACGATCGACGCGATGATGGAGACGCCGCCCAGCACCAGCGGGTACAGCACCGCGTGCGGACCGGTTTCACTCAGCGTCAGGCTGCCGAGCAGCATCGTGGCGATCACGGTGACCGCATAGGTTTCAAACAGATCCGCCGCCATGCCGGCGCAGTCGCCAACGTTGTCGCCCACGTTGTCGGCGATCACCGCCGGGTTGCGCGGGTCGTCCTCGGGGATGCCCGCTTCCACCTTGCCGACCAGGTCTGCGCCCACATCCGCACCCTTGGTGAAAATGCCGCCACCCAGGCGCGCGAAGATCGAAATCAGCGACGAACCGAATGCCAGCCCCACCAGCGCGTGCAGGTTGCGCTCCAGCGGCAGGCCCATCGCCTGCAGCAGTGCGTAATAACCGGCCACCCCGAGCAATCCCAGCCCCACCACCAGCATGCCGGTGATGGCGCCACCACGGAACGCCACATCCATCGCACGGCCGATGCCATGGCGTGCGGCCTCGGCCGTGCGCACGTTGGCGCGTACCGACACGTTCATGCCGATGTAGCCGGCCAACCCGGATAGCACCGCACCGATCGCAAACCCGATGGCGGTGTACCAACTCAGAAACAGCCCGACCAGGACGAACAGCACGCCGCCGGCAATCGAAATGGTGAGGTATTGCCGGTTGAGATACGCGCGTGCACCTTCCTGGATCGCGGCGGCGATCTCCCGCATGCGTGCGTTGCCGCTCGGCTGCGCGATCACCCAGCGTGCCGATACACCGCCATAGACGATTGCCAGGACCGCACATCCCAGCGCAAGTGGTAACCCGTAGTGTTCCAGCATGACCCCTCCCAGAGAATGGATGTCGTCCGGTCGGGACGAACCAAGGGCGATGCACGCAGCGAGTGGGGTGGCGAATACGGACTCGACGGCCATGGAGGCCGCAATGCGCGTCGCGATGTTCGGGTGGCCGGATTGCGGGCGAGTATGCGCCGCGGCCTGCGCCGCTGCCACCACTGCGGCTTTGGCGCGTCGTTCAGTCGCGGCATGACAGCCTGCGGCCAACGTGATCGAGCCGATCCAGGAGTGACGATGTCCAACCATGCCGCGTCAACATATGCCGTGACCATCGCTGCAGTGCTGCTCAGCGCCCATGCGCTCGCTGCCGACCCGACGCCGGAGCTGAAACAGCGCCCGGCCGGCACCGCGCAAGCGGTCGGTGCCGTGCACACCCTGCGCCAGATTCCAGAAGCCTGTGCGCGCCTGGAAGGCGTATTCACCGGCAATGCTGCGCAGCCGTATACCTTGTCGGTGGTGCGCAGCAGTCCCACCTGCCAGCCACGCGCCCGCTTCGTGGATTTCGCCAAGGCCACGCCCAGCGTCGCATCGGGCTGGATCTACAACGACGTGATCCGCGTCCCCAGCGCAGCCTGCCCCGCGCAGCAGGCGGTAGTGCGCATCTGGCGCAAGCCGGTGGATGCCAAGCCGCAGCTCGATGGCCAAGGCCAGTCGCGCATCTATCTGGAAGATGCCAAGCAACAGGCTGCCGCCGGAAAGATCCCGCAAGTGCCGATGTTTGCTGCGCAGATGACGCTGGAAGGCAAGGCCTGTCAGTAAGAGCGGCGAGCAAGCCTGCTTAACAGTAGTCAGACGGAGGCGGCCGGGCTCGTGAGTTGCATATGCCACTTGCATAACTGAGTTGCCGCTCGTCATCTGTATCTAGGCAGATGCTTGCTACTTTTCTCAGCCGCTATAAGCTAGTAGATGTCGCTGACGACACGGTTGCGCACTCGCCAGACGGACGCTGCTGCTATTTGGTGAGGCATTTAGAAGAAGCTGAGTTTCCCGTTTTTTCAGAACCTATAACGTGCAGGAGAGGTTAATCGAATCATGTAGTCTGCCAGCGTTGCGTTTGATGCTGTAGCTGTGCAACATCACTGCAATGAGCTGTAAGCCGAACACCAGCCCGAACTCGGGGATTGCCTCAATGGAATGCATGCCGCAATCACCGCCAGTAGCAGTAGCAGCACGGTCATACCAGTCGGGTTGAAGATCGTCTGGTCAGCTATCGTAATTCTGCCGTCAGTTTGTCCTGGTTGCGCAACTTTTTTCCAGGCAATCGCTGAATGTGCAATCCACACTATCAGTAGTGCCGCAACGGAAAAATGCAGCACTGCACCGACAATGGTCACAGAATGTGCAAGCTTAAGCAGGGCAGTGAAGGCTGTACGGTATCCTAAGACAAGCAGACTGGCGGTGAGGGCGAGCCTCAAGACAGCGACGATCAGGAGATTGTGCGGGTTCTCGGCTGACCAATACCAATGTGCATCACGGGGGAAGATCGCTCTATCCACTGCATGACTCCTATGAGGTGCGACTCACCTACCTACGCAGCAACTAAGCGTTATGCGGCATGCCACGGCGGTACGCGATGAGGCAGATCCGTGCAAAGGGCTGTGCCGACGCTGCATTGGATCAGTATGAGTAGGCGGCAGTAAAGGTGCTAGTAGATGGATCGAGCAGCAGCCAAAAATCAATTGGTCTGCCATAGTTGCAGAAGATGGATGTGAGTTGTTTTAAAAGGGATCAGTTCGTAATGACCTCCGCAAACTTAGGCAGGGCTTGAAGGGAGGATTGGAGAAGGGGCAATAATGCTGTGATCCATCAATCAATAGGCTTTGAAGATTGGCTCTGAGCAGTTCTGATATATCACCTTGCATTCATTCACAGAGTTTTCCTTTACGCAGTCTGAAATGGCGGCTTTACTTGCAGCCTCTATCGAAGGGCCGGCAGAGTAACTGGTTAGTATATTTCCGATTTGTGTGGGAGATCCGGTCCGCGCAGGTTCAGAGATTGCTGCGCAGCGATTTTCGTAGGCGTAAACCACGCGGCAATTTGCTTTTCTTTGGCTTGTTTGTCTGCATTTGTCCAATGCAACTTTCTCGGCATCTGCTTTCTTGATTTTTCCGGTCGATACGCCGAAGTTATTATTATTGTCATTGGCGATTGCTCCCCAGGTTTTTATCCATTTCCCGCTGGGGCGGGGCTCCTGCTGGATTTCATTTCCTTGCGGAATAGGTGCGCAAGCTACAGCCCCTTGCCCTCCGATTTGATATTGCCCCACTGGACAGCCTTGCGCCCAGGCAGATATCGGGACAAGCAAGTTCAGAATTGCTAATAAGAGGGTGGTCCTCATGGCAGCGTTACCTATTATTAACAAATAAAATGAGTGGCGAATCGACTAAATACTCTGATCGCTACCTCGTGTCGCTTGTCCGCGTGAGCCTATCGGGGTTGATGCTTGAGTTGGAACCTCGCCTGTGATTCTCGCTGTCTGATTTGCAGAGTTTTCTCCCCTACTTATTTGCTGTTGATCGCCCCTCGCTATCTGCTGAAGCATATACGATCCAGCCGGCTGCCCCTGGGGTCCGGGGCTTGCTGCAGTCCCAAACGCCGAGTAGGCCATGAACGTGCCCATATTGCCCTGCCATAGGGCGGCGGCGATGGTGGGGACGGTGACGATGAGCAAGGTCATGATCAGGCCGATGCCGCCTTGTTGCAGGGCCTGGCTGGACAAGCCTTCGGCATCGCCGAATTTAATGAACTTGACCGCCCAGTAGGCCGCGGCCACCTTCGCGGTGAACTTGAGCACCATGGCCGTGACCACCGACAGCATGGCCATCGAGAACAAGGTACCAATGACGTAGAACAACCACTTCTTAAACAGGTCCTTAGTCTGGTCGAAGACCAGCGCCAGGATGAAGATGGGCCCGATGCCGATCAGGAAAGCCATGGTGAACTTGAACAGCAGTAGCATCGCCCCCGCGGCCATCGGTGGGCTGGCGGTACCGAAGCCCGCCAGCATCACGGCCCTGCCTTTTTTCTCCAGCATCTCAGGCTCGCTGGCATCCACCCTGACGGCATCCAGCGCCGCCAAGGCGATCTGGGTGTAGGCCAGGTTGTCATCGATGGCATCCTCGGCAGTGCTGCCGTCGTCACCGGTGAACAGACCGTGGATTTCCTTATCCAGGCTCTGGGTCATCGTCTGATGCAGCATGGCCCCGTTGGCCCCGACCACCGAGGCCACGCTAATGATGATGGCGACCTTGGCCGCCTTGATCATGGTGGCCATTGCACTCTCGCGCGATTGCCCGGTGGCGATGCGGTAGCCCAGAATCAGGATCCAGAGCGTGGTTACCGTCAGCGCGATCGTGCTGACCCACTTCATGGTTTCCTTCATCAAATCGAGGCCGAACTGCTGTATTTCCCGGTTGAAATAATCGCTGACCAGTTTGAAGAAAACGAAGTCGCCGAGGTTGGCGTCCGCCAGCGGCTGCAACCGGCTTGTCGCACGCGGCGCACACCGGGCTGCCGACAGTCGGCATTGGGGCAGTCATGGGTGCGACTCGCCCGATCATGGCCTTACATTACACGTGCAGGCGATTGCTGGGTCATTTCCGCCTGCGACCGCTGAGCGTCCAGTGCGCGAGAGTGCTGTTCGCTCTCTTGCAGCGGCGGCACGTCAGCCGACAGGTCCACCTTGGCGCGGAAGCCCGGCGTGTTGCCGATGATCCACGCATTGCCGTCTTGTACGGTCACACTGCGCAGCTGGTTAACGTCCACGATGCCAGCGCGTTTGGCCTCGACGGTGGCATGCATGGCTACGGCGTCGGGTGTGCCTTCCGGCAACTTGCTGTGGATGGAGCGGTACAACGGATCATTGGACACGGCCGCCGCGCCCGGATCTACGCAGCGCTCGGGGGTATTGCCCAGCGGCAGCTTCCAGCCTGGAGCCACATGCACCGGCTTGTCTTCGCGCTCCATGCGCTGTTGCGTTTCTTTCCAGCGCTCGGCCGCCATCTCAGCCGCGCCGGCACCGGGGGCGAGGGGGCCGCGCAGATGATTGATGCCATCTGCCACATTCATGGATTGCATGTGGCGTGATGCCAGGGTCAAGCCGTCCCGTAGCATGGCCACATCGTCGCGGTACTTGTCGATCATCGGCGCGTACTGCTGCGCCAGTTGCTGTGATTTGGTGTCCTCCAAGACCGAGCGATCCGGCTTGCCGTTGCCATCGACGGGGAGAAAGTTATGGATGCGGTGCGAGTCTCCAAGTGGTTTGGCGACAGCCGGATTGCGGTCATCGAACAGGCTACGGTCATTGGCGTAACCGGCCTTCTGCAAGGCCGCGACTTCTTGTGGCGTGGCGTAGATCCTGACCTGTCCATAGTGCTTGCTGGCAGCACTGACGGCGTCGCCCGCCATTACGTGGTTGATGACATCGGTGCCGCCTTCGGGAATGCGCCGGTCCAGGCTGACTGCGCCGTAGGCGTTGAAGGTCTCGCCCTTGAGGCCGAAGTGGTGGGCGGTGACTTGTGCCAAGTCGCCGCCGAGGGAGTGGCCGGTAACTGTCACCTGGGGAGGCTTACCGCCCTTGCCCAATTCGTGGGCATAGTCGAGCGCATAGCGGGTCAACTCAAGTGCCTCGGCAGCTTGCTTGTTGTAGCGTGCCGTAACCATGCCGCCATCGGTGTACAGGCCATCTTCTTTGAGCTGTCGCTCGGTTTCTGTTCCACGGTGAGAGACGATGATCTCTTTTGTATCGACTCGCTGATAGACGATGCCTTGATAGCCGGATGGGCTATTTACATATTTGAGTCGCTTATAAATATTCCCGCCAACGTTTACAGGGTCGCTGTTCTCTCCCGCCCCTTTCGGCTCGTCGTATACATCTCTCGAAAGCACAGCGTACTGCTGGCTAGTGAGGCTCATGGGTTCACCTTGGCAGTAGTCAGGGTGACCTTGAAAGTGTTTTCCCGCGCATCATCATTAAATTGATCAAGCCTGCCTTCGCCGCCGTCAGGAAAATCATCCATATCTGCTTGCGGGTAACGCTCTTTCCAAAAGTAGGTAATCTTGGGTGCTGAGCTATAAATCTCGTTTTTGAACAATGTAGGTTGGAATCGGGTTTCTTCTTTTTTTCCAGTGGCTCTCAATGAGATTCCAACTCCATTGAGTTCGAAGTTGCAAACGCCTTTGCCGTAATAGTCTCCATTGACCATGCCATCGGCATAGATGGTTGCCACATACGTCGTGTCACTGGTTTTGTCGAAATGGATGGGGATTGCATCCTCTTTTTGCTTTGTCGACATTCCCAGCGAACGATCAAAAGGTGTGCACGCATCGCGGTTGATCATTTCGTAAAACGCCGTGCCGGAGATCCATTCGAACGGCCCTGGCGCATCTTCAATCGTCATGGTGATGCGATACGCCTGCGCAGGATGCGGGTTCTTCTGGTAGACCGGATCGCTGGTCGTCGCGTCGGATTTTGAGGATGGGGCAGTCATGGGCTGGCATCCTGCAAGGAAAAAAGGAAAAAAGAAAATGAAGCAGCTGACAGTCTTGAATATCATAGCCTAGCTTCTGTTGTTGGCGTGCACTTAATAGTGAGGGGCACGGCGTAGGATGCGAAGCTTGCTCCCTAGCGATCCACTCTGCCGCCGCGATGCATCAGTTCGACAACCAAGACAACTGATAGCAAGTAGTTCAGTCAATAGGCAATCTATCATGGTACTAGCTGCTAAAAGACCCGCGATTCTTTAAACTGCATATTCCGGCTGTAGTAAATTCAAACTACTGCACGGTCCGCTTGTTGAACTCTGCGGGTTGCCATGGCGATGGGCGGTGGAGCAAGCGCGGGGAAACATGTCAACCGACGCCACGTTGAAGCGGTACGGGTTGAAAGCTTTAAAGGTATCGGTGGCTAGATCGATAGGGAGCTAGTCATCAGTCATCACCCAAGCGTGCAAAGTGAAGGGGTAGTTGTGTAGTAGGGGCCACTTCGTAGTGACCGTCTGCATTAGACTGAGCTGCTTACTGAGGAACAGAAGATCACATAAAAAACAGTAAAAAATTTACGATTTCAGTGGATGTCTTTGATTGAAGGCATGTCGTGATTTGCTGGCAAGTTAGTATTTTTTAAATATGGGCTTCGTACATTCTGTATAGATGGATCTGCATTTCGCGGCTGGGTTATTCTTTTTGCAGAAAGATAGTGCGTTAGTATTAGCCATTTCTTCAGTTGGAGCCCCCGCGTATGCCATGACGCCTGGAATGGCCTTTTCATCACGGTAAGGCTCTACAATTGCGGCGCATTGATTGTAATAGGTGAACTCAATTTTGCACTCTTGATTGCTTTGTTCTTTACACTTTAACAGAGCGGCATCTTGAGCACTTTTTTTCCCCCTTTCGCCTACTGAGACACCTAGATTATCGCCGCCGTCGCTTGCAATTGCCCCCCAGGTATTAATCCACTTTCCGATCGGTCTCGGTTGTTTCTGCACCGAATCTCCTTGAGGGATTGGCGCGCAGGCAGCGGCTCCCTGTCCGCCTATCGGGAATTGACCTGGCGGGCATCCTTGCTCCGCATTAGTCTCGGGAATTCCGAGTGTAGATAGCGCGATGCCAACCAAGATAAATCTGGCTAAATAACTCATTTAAAATTATCTCCTGACCACGTTGGGAACTTAACCTTGGTCACGGGTATTCTGCGCAGCAAGTCCTCTTGAGCCAACTGCAGCGGCTTCGGGCTGTTCCGACCGTGCTATAGACTTAGTTGCTGCTTGGATAGTGTTGCTCTGTCCGCCTTCAACTGATGTCTGATTGTTTTGTCTATGCTGCGGAATATACGACCCAGCCGGCTGCCCCTGGGGTCCGGGGCTTGCTGCAGTCCCAAACGCCGAGTAGGCCATAAACGTGCCCATATTGCCCTGCCATAGGGCGGCGGCGATGGTGGGGACGGTGACGATGAGCAAGGTCATGATCAGGCCGATGCCGCCTTGTTGCAGGGCCTGGCTGGACAAGCCTTCGGCATCGCCGAATTTAATGAACTTGACCGCCCAGTAGGCCGCGGCCACCTTCGCGGTGAACTTGAGCACCATGGCCGTGACCACCGACAGCATGGCCATCGAGAACAAGGTACCAATGACGTAGAACAACCACTTCTTAAACAGGTCCTTGGTCTGGTCGAAGACCAGCGCCAGGATGAAGATGGGCCCGATGCCGATCAGGAAAGCCATGGTGAACTTGAACAGCAGTAGCATCGCCCCAGCGGCCATCGGTGGGCTGGCGGTACCGAAGCCCGCCAGCATCACGGCCCTGCCTTTTTTCTCCAGCATCTCAGGCTCGCTGGCATCCACCCTGACGGCATCCAGCGCCGCCAAGGCGATCTGGGTGTAGGCCAGGTTGTCATCGATGGCATCCTCGGCAGTGCTGCCGTCGTCACCGGTGAACAGACCGTGGATTTCCTTATCCAGGCTCTGGGTCATCGTCTGATGCAGCATGGCCCCGTTGGCCCCGACCACCGAGGCCACGCTAATGATGATGGCGACCTTGGCCGCCTTGATCATGGTGGCCATTGCACTCTCGCGCGATTGCCCGGTGGCGATGCGGTAGCCCAGAATCAGGATCCAGAGCGTGGTTACCGTCAGCGCGATCGTGCTGACCCACTTCATGGTTTCCTTCATCAAATCGAGGCCGAACTGCTGTATTTCCCGGTTGAAATAATCGCTGACCAGTTTGAAGAAAACGAAGTCGCCGAGGTTGGCGTCCGCCAGCGGCTGCAACCAGTTCATCCCGCCCTGAAAAAAAACGTCCATTGCTGTCTGCCTATGTACCGTAATGAGGCTTTGGTTGCCTGCTAATTCATTTACTTGGACAGCGCAATCTTCAAAGCAGCTGCCTGGATGACCTGTCCGAGGATGTCGCCCTTGTCACCGTCCAGCGCCCGCTTGGCCAGCAGACTCTGGTCGTCCTTGAGGCCTGCGATGTAAATGTCATAGGCCTTCATCCTGGCTTCCCAGTGGCTGAGTTCCATCGCGTTGCGTGCCGCATAACGCTGAACTTCGTTGTCGTTCGCAGCGAGCGCACCCTGCTTGTCTCCCCCTCCATCGCGCTGGCGTTGCACACGTTCGAAGTCTCTGGAGCGTTCCACAAGGCGCTGGATCATCAAAATCGCCTCGTTGTACTGCGAGTTTTGTGCTACCACAATTTGCTTGCAAATCTCGTTTTGCGTTTTCTGCAAATCATTGCCAGTAAGCGAGCCCAATGAAATCGGCACCATTTTTTCAAAAATGCCCGCAACGCCGGAAGCTCCGGGACAGTAAGCGTCCAGCCCATGACTCAAATCGCGCAAGACGAAGTTGTTTTCCAGTTGGGGCTCATTGAACTGCAGGCGCTGCAATTTGATGAGCTGCTGCTGATAATGCTGCAGTTGCTGTTGATACTGCTTGATCGTCTCGGTCCATCGCTTGGCTTGTTCCGCATATTCCTTGAGGTCCTTTGCCATACCCGTAGGGTTGGTAACGACCACCTGCGCGTTGGCAGGCCCTGCACACAGCCCGATGCTGAGCAGCAGGCCGGCGGCAAGGCGGGAAATCGGATGGCGGAGGAAACATGCGGTCATGGCGAGTCTCGTCTATCTTTTCGGTATAGATTGGGTAGCGGGAACAGCGGCAGCGGGACAGAGGTGAAGGCGGCATACTTGGTCAGCAGACAGCGCTGGCTTTATAGATCATCGGCTCGTCGCGAATGAGTGAGGCTGCTTCCTCATACACAGCGCCCTGCGACAGGGACTGCCGCCTTGGGGCGCGCCTTGGGCGTTGGGGGAGGATTGCCTGCTGGGCCATGATCCTTATGCGCGATGAGGCAGGTTTGGCGCAAACTGTGGCACACACTTAACCAAAATTCTACTAACGAGGTCAGGCTGTACCTCTGGGGAGGGCGCCCAGGCGCGGCCTGGCTTGTTCTGCCCGTTTTTGTAGGGAAATCCCTACAGTCGATCGCGGCAATTGCCTGCGTGGCCCTTTCCTTTGCCAGCCCGGGTCAGTAGACAGCGGGCGCGGCACGGACTCAGCCGGATCGGACGGCAATTCCACACACGTCATTGGCTTCAACAGCCGGAATCGGTTGCATTCCTGCGTCGCCGAGGCGCCGGCGATGCCGCCGGCGCCCCGGCTTCCGGTCGCCCACGTCGACGTTCATCCCGCCCACGTCGGCAGTTTTTTCGCCACCGCCACATTCTTCAACGTCACATATTTCGGCAACCCATCGCTGCCGTAGGCCAGCGGCGCTTCGCCCTTGATCAACGGGGCGAAGTAGCGGCGGGCGCGCTCGGTGATGCCGAAGCCGTCCTTGCGCAGGAAGCTGGGCGGCATCTTCTTTTCGTGGTTGGCCACCTTGTGCAGCGGGGCCGGCACGATCTTCCAGCGGTATGGCGCGTCGCTGACGCGTTCGATCACCGGGATCACCGCGTTCATGCCCTTGAGCGCGTATTGCACCGCGGCCTTGCCGACGGCCTGTGCCTGCTCCCAGTCGGTCTTGGAGGCCAGATGGCGTGCGGAACGCTGCAGGTAATCGGGCAGGGTCCAGTGCACCTTGTAGCCGAGTTCCTGCTTGACCTGCGCGGCCAGGAACGAAGCCACGCCGCCCAGTTGCGCATGGCCGAACGAGTCGGCCGCGCCGCCCGCGTCGGCGACGAAGCTGCCGTGTGCGTCCTGAATGCCTTCGCTTGCGACCACCACACACCAACCGACCTTTTCCACCACCTGCTTGACCTTGGCCAGAAACGCGGCCTGGTCGTAGGCCCGCTCGGGCAGCAGGATGATCTGCGGTGCGTCGTCCGGGCCCTGGCCGGCCAGGCCTGCGGCAGCGGCCAACCAGCCGGCGTGGCGTCCCATCGCCTCGTAGATGAAGACCTTGGTCGAGGTGTCGGCCATGGCGGCGACATCCAGTGCCGCCTCGCGCACCGACACCGCGGTGTATTTGGCCGCCGAGCCGAAGCCGGGGCAGGTATCGGTCACCGCCAGATCGTTGTCGATGGTCTTGGGCACGCCGATGCAGTGCAGCGGGTAGCCATAGGCCTTGGCCAGCTGCGAGACCTTCCAGGCGGTATCGGCCGAGTCGTTGCCGCCGTTGTAGAGGAACCAGCGCACGTCATGCGCACGCAGCACATCGAGCAGCCGTTGGTACTTGGCGCTGTCTTCTTCCAGCGATTTGAGCTTGTAGCGGCACGAGCCAAACGCGCCACCCGGGGTCTGCGCCAGTGCGGCGATCGTGGCGGCGGACTCCTTTGACGTGTCGATCAGCTCCTCGCGCAATGCGCCCAGGATGCCGTTGCGTGCGGCCAGCACCTTGATCTTGCGTGCGCGCGCCTCGGTGATCACGCCGGCGGCGGTGGCGTTGATGACGGCAGTGACGCCGCCGGATTGGGCATACAACAAGTTGCCAGTAGACATAGGGGGACGGGCTCCTCGATGGGACATGGCGCAGGGGACAGTGCCGGGACATTCCCCGGATGCGGTAAGCTGCACGACCATACGGTCAGCGCTGGCGAAGACCTGAGTCTAACGCCGCCAACCGCAACGCGTTTTTATTCGAAAGTGGAGTCCACTGATGCGATTGGTTCTGTTGGGACCGCCCGGTTCGGGCAAGGGCACCCAGGCGACACGTCTCAAAGACAAGTTTGAGATCCCGCATATTTCCACCGGCGATCTGCTGCGCGCCGAAGTGGCCGCCGGCTCGCCGCTGGGCCTGAAGGCCAAGGAAGTGATGGCACGCGGTGATCTGGTCTCCGACGAGATCCTGCTCGGCATGCTGGAGGCGCGGCTCGGTCAGGCCGATGTCGCCAAGGGTTTCATCCTTGACGGCTATCCGCGCAACGTGGCGCAGGCCAATGCGCTGGACGACCTGCTCGGCAAGATCGGTCAGCCGCTGGATGCGGTGGTGCAGCTGGATGTGGCCAGCGAATTGCTGGTCGAGCGCATCGCCGGCCGCGCCAAGGCCGAGGGCCGCGAGGACGACAATCCCGAGTCGGTGCGCAAGCGCCTGCAGGTCTATACCGACTCCACGGCACCGGTGATCGGTTTCTACGAACAGCGCGGCAAGCTGGCACGCGTTGACGGCGTGGGCTCGCTGGATGAAGTGCTGGAACGTATCGGCACCGCGCTCGGTCGCTGAGACGGTTCGGGCCGGGCAGTGCGCCCGGTCCATCCGCCGCGCTGGAATCCGTCGCGGCTTGCGTAACGCATTGATTGCGCAAAAGAAAAACCCCGGACGTACAAGACGCCCGGGGCAGAATAACGCCAGCAATGAGCTTGCTCAGAGCTCCACAGCATGAGCTCCCTGGGGATTTGGCCTCTTGGGGAGTAGGACCAAAGGGGTGCTGCGGCTGGCGTTCAGCATAGTGATGGATGTGACGCAGTTCGCATATCGGGAAATTCCCGACAGTACGGTAGGTCTTTCCTGACACTGCGCTGGCAGCGAGGCGGAATGGCCGGCAACTCCGGCGATCGGCGACAATGCGCCCCATGACCAAACTCCACATCCTCGGCATCGCCGGGACCTTCATGGGCGGTGTCGCCGCCCTTGCGCGCGAGCTGGGCTGGCAGGTAGAGGGCAGCGACCAGGCCATCTATCCGCCGATGTCCACCCAGTTGGAAACCCTCGGCATCGCGCTGGCACAAGGCTACGCGCCGTCCAATATTTCGGCCGATGCCAGCGACGTCGTCATCGGCAATGCCCTGTCGCGCGGCAACCCGGCGGTCGAAGCAGTGCTCGATGCCGGCCGTCGCTACAGCTCCGGTGCGCAATGGCTGGCCGAGCAGGTGTTGCCGGGCCGCGACACCCTGGCCGTCGCCGGCACCCACGGCAAGACCACCACCACCACCATCCTGAGCTATCTGCTGGAAGCCGCCGGGCGCGCGCCGGGCTTTCTGATCGGTGGTGTGGCCGAAGACTTCGGGGTGTCGGCGCGGCTGGGCCAGGGACGCGAATTCGTGGTGGAAGCCGACGAATACGACACCGCGTTCTTCGACAAGCGCAGCAAGTTCGTGCATTACCGGCCGCTGGTGGCGATCCTCAACAACCTCGAGTACGACCACGCCGACATCTTTCCGGACGTGGCCGCGATCCAGCGCCAGTTCCATCATCTGGTGCGTACGGTGCCGGCGCGCGGGCGGCTGATCGTCAACGGCGAGGATGCGCGCCTGGCCGAGGTGTTGGCGATGGGCTGCTGGACGCCGGTGGAGCGCTTCGGTTTCGATGCCTCTCTCGAGTGGAGCGCACGCTTGATCGCCGCCGACGGCAGTGCGTTCGCGGTGCTGCAGCGTGGGGTGGAGATCGGCCAGGTGCAGTGGCCGCTGGTCGGGCGGCATAACGTGCTCAATGGATTGGCGGCACTGGCCGCCGTGCATGCGGTAGGCGTGGATCCGGCAACGGTGATGCCGGCGCTGGCGCGCTTTCAAAGTGTCAAACGGCGCTTGGAGCGGTTGGGGCAGGCACGCGAGATCACCGTATACGACGACTTCGCCCATCACCCCACCGCGATTGCGACGACCTTGCAAGGCCTGCGTGCGAAGGTCGGCGCGGCGCGCGTGCTGGTGGCAATGGAGCCGCGCAGCAATTCGATGCGGCTGGGCGCACATGCGCAGGCATTGGCACCATCGTTGCGCGATGCCGATGCGGTGGTGTTTCTGCATCGCCCCGAACTGGCCTGGGACGCCGCACCGATCATCGCGCAGGTGCGCGGTGACGCGCACGTGGCGCATGACGTGGAGGCATTGCTGCAGACACTGGGCGCGATCGCGCAGCCGGGCGACCATGTGGTGTTCATGTCCAATGGCGGTTTCGATGGCGCGCCGCGTCGCTTCCTGGCGCAATTGTCCTCATGACCGGCCTCACGACCACCGCCGACACCAGCGCCTTGCCGCTGTTTCCGCTGCACAACGTGCTGTTGCCGGGTGCGGCAATGGGTTTGCGCGTGTTCGAGCGCCGCTATCTGGACCTGGTGCGCGAGAGCGGCCGCGCCGGCAGCAGCTTCGGTGTGTGCCTGATCCTGGATGGCAGCGAAGTCGGCGTGCCGGCAACACCGGCTGCGTTCGGCACCGAGGTGCGTATCGAGGATTTCGATGTCGGTGCCGACGGCGTGTTGGTGCTGCGCCTGCGTGGCACGCGTCGCTTCCGTGTGCAGCGCTCGCGCATCCGCGACAACGGGTTGGTGGTTGGCGAGGTGAGTTGGTGCGAGCCCGACAGCGATGACGAACTGCGGCCCGAGCATGGCCTGCTGGCGACCGTGCTCGAGCGCATGCTCGAACAGGTCGGCGGCCAATTCGCCTCTGCCGGGCCGGAACTGCTGGACCAGGCGGCATGGGTCGGCTGGCGCCTGGCCGAACTGCTGCCGCTGACCGAGCAGCAGCGTCTGTCGCTGTTGCAGCTGGACGATCCGCATCGGCGCCTGGACCAGTTGCTGGCCTGGATGCCGTGACGCGGTGAACCAAGCGCGCGCGTAACCCGTCACCGCGCTTGCACCCCTGCAACGGCACACTCGCCACGCTTGAGTGCGCTCACGATGGCATCCATGCAGTGGATGCGCGCATGGGCGTCACCCGTTTTCGATCCACGGAGTGTGCCTTGATCATCGATGTCAAACCGCGTGTGGCGGATGTGTTCAGTCAGGTCTGGCGGACCCTGGCGGTGTTGTTCGTGTGGGACGTGTTGATCACGATCATCTACTACGTGCTGCCGTTCCGCGCGCCCGCATTGCCGTTGACCATCTTCGGCTCGGCGCTGGCGTTGTTCCTGGGCTTTCGCGCCAACTCGACCTATCAACGCTGGTGGGAAGGGCGTGTGCTGTGGGGCCAGATGATCAATGCATCGCGCAATCTGGTCCGCCTGAGCGTCAGCATCCTGTCCGCGCCGGAAGCGGCAGCACTGGGCCGCACCATCGCGCTGCGCCAGATCGCCTACGTCAATGCGTTGCGCTGCCAATTGCGGCGGCTGCCGGTGGCGATGGCGCTGGAGCCGCGTCTGCATGCCGACGAAGTGGCCGCGGTGATCACGCGCACCAATGTCGCCAATGGCCTGCTCGACACCACCGGGCGCAGCGTCGAGCAGGCGCGTCGCGATGGCTGGATCGACAGCATTCAACAAGCCAGTGTCGAGCGCATCCTGGTGGATATCGCCAACGCGCAGGGCGGCATGGAACGGCTGAAGAATACGCCGTTGCCGTATCAATACCGCTTCTATCCCAACCTGTTCACGCGGCTGTTCTGCGTGCTGCTGCCGATCGGCCTGGTGGAGACGCTGCAATATGCGACGCCGGTGGGGTCGACGGTGGCAGGTCTGATGTTCCTGGCAGTACTCAAGATCGGCGACGAACTGGTCGACCCGTTCGCCAATGCCATCCACGACCTGCCGCTGGACAGCATGTGCCGGACGGTGGAAATCGACGCGCTGCAGGCCATCGGCGAACAGGCGCCCGAGCCGATGCAGCCGGTGGATGGCGTGCTGTGGTGAGTGCATCGCGCCTGCATCAATGCGGTTTGTGCGTATCCAGACGGCGTTGAGGCGCAGGCTCTCGGTCAGCTCGAGAGCTGATCGAATGCTGCGGATGCGTCGGTTGTAGGGCGGCTGATCTGCAGACTGGCTGCAGGGGGCCTTGCCCGCGTACCGTCACGGGACACGCTGCAAATCCGTCCATGTAGGTTCTTGCGCGGACGCGGCATCCATGCCGCGTAA
Source organism: Xanthomonas sp. WHRI 8393 (assembly GCF_040203315.1). Taxonomy (NCBI): domain Bacteria; kingdom Pseudomonadati; phylum Pseudomonadota; class Gammaproteobacteria; order Lysobacterales; family Lysobacteraceae; genus Xanthomonas; species Xanthomonas sp. WHRI 8393. The sequence continues at coordinate 94,813 of NZ_JBEGGL010000009.1, forward strand.
GGTCCCGCGAGCGGTGAGGCAACGCGCACTCGACCAACCAGGCTGTTGAGCTGAACATTCGGCCGCATCCACGCGACGCGAGCGCGTTGCCGCCATCGGTACAGCGTTCAAGAAGTTCTCCTGGCGGCTCCTGTCTACAGAAGTGCGCGTTCGCCGACCGCTGCTGCTGCCAGATTGATCAAGGACGCTGTCGTGACGGATCCGATGCAGCCGGATCGGACGCGGTGGTTTCCGTTTGTGGTGCAGCGCTGTCTTTGTCCTCTCGCTGCAGCGCATTTGTCGACGTGCTGTCGATCAATATCACTGGGACCTGCGAGCGCCGACGCTGTTCGACGCGATGCGGCAATGGGCCGAGTGCTTCACGTAATGCGCTTAGCGCCGGGTCGACCCCACGCAGCGGATACCACAGGCCGATCAGGCTGAAGTGGCGGCTGTAGCGCAGCGTCTGCGTGCTGCCCACCCACAATGGTTGCGCGCCGGGCTGCAGGCGTGCGGCCGCCGGCCACAGGCGCAACACATGCACATGGCCGGGCCCGGCGTGACGCACCATCAGCAGCGCTTCGACCTGCGTGTCCAGCGTGGCCGGCAGGATCGGCACCTCGTCCGGGCGGCCGCCGACATCCAGCAGATGCAGCGCCTGCTCCCAGCCGGCTTGTGGCTGCATGCGCCACCCGCGTGCTTCCAGCTGGCGCTGCAGCGGTGCCAGCGGGCCGGCCAGTTGCACGTCCAGCGGCCAGCGCTGGTCGTCGTCGAATTCGTTGCGGCGTGCCGGCAGCAGGCGCCACTGGCCATCCCACCAGTCGCTGGCGGGCAACTCCATCAGCAACGGTGGCGGCGGTTCGAACCTGGCCAGCTTGGTGCCCAGGTTGCGCGGTGCGAACACGATCGCGCAGGTCAGGAACACGCCGTAAAAGATCCACGAGACCGGCTTGACCCAGAACGCACGGGTGGCACGACGGCGATAGGCGATGCCCAGCACCAGCAGCCAGAAGATGCCGAACAGCATGCCGCCGACCACGTCGCTGAGCCAGTGCGCGCCCAGATACAGGCGGGCGAAACCGATCAGCGACACGATCGCGCCACTGACCAGGTACGGCCATACCCGGCGCCGGCCCGGCAGCTCGCGCGCGATCAGCAGCGCGAAGAAGCCAAAGCCGATCGTGGCCATGGTGACCGCCACCGACGGAAACCCGAAACCGCTGCTGGCCGCCGGCGGGCGCACCACCTGCACGGTGGCGCCCAGCAGTTGCGTCAACGCCAGGCCGAAGGCCAGTGCAATCACCCAATGCGCCACCGCCATCCAGCGGCGCCGCCAGGCCAGATAGCCCATTGCCGCCGCGATCGCCGGCAGCAGCACTTGCCAGTCGCCCAGCGAGGCCAGCGCCACCATCGGGTAGTCGGCCAGCGGGTTGCGCAGCGCCAGCATCAGATCGTGCACGGCCAGGTCCACGCGCAGCGGCTCACCGTGCGCCAGCACCACCATCAGCAACACGAACCAGCCCCAGCCCAGCAGCAACAGCATCAACGCCATCATCGCCAGCGGTACCGACTCGCGACGGCGCGGGTCGAACACGCTCACCGACCAGTTGCCCAGCACCGGATGCCGATGCGACCACTCCAGCAGGCGCGCCAGCAAGGCGTCCAGGTGGCCGGCCGACCAGCGGTACGAGTACAGCACCATCGCCCAGGCCAGGCCGATCACTGCGGCCAGCAAGGCGACCACCACGAACAGGCGGCCGGCGACTGCAGCCACCGCGTCGTAGGCAGTGCCCAGCACCCAGCCGGGCACCAGGAACAGCAGCGCCCACGAGATGCAGGCCAGGCCGCTGGCGATCAGATAGCGCTTGAACGGCATGTGCGACATGCCGGCGATGGCCGGCACGAACGGCCGCACCGCGCCCACGTAACGCGCGATCAGGATGCTCTTGAAGGCATTGCGCCGGAACAGTAGCTCGCCGCGCTCCAGCAGTTGCGGGTAGCGGCGAAACGGCCAGTAGGTGTGCAACTGGTGGCCCCAACGATGGCCGACCCAGAAACTGAGCGCATCGCCGATGAAGGCGCCCAGGGTGGCACAGGCCACCGCATACGGCCCGTTGATCTGACCCAGCCCGATCAGCACACCGATGGCGAACAGCAACGGCAGCGCCGGCACGATGGCGCCAAGCACGATCACCGCATCGGAAAATGCGATGGCAAAGATCACCACGCCAGCCAGGGTGGGGTGGTGTCCGATCCACTCCAGCGTGGCGTCGATCCATGAATTCATCCGGCGATTATAGGTGGGCATGGCGACGAGGTGACTTGCGCCCTCGTCACATCGCCCGGTCCGCTTCACCTCAGGTTGCGGGCTGGCAACGCCGCACGCCGCAGTGACATGCAGGTAACGCACGCTGTGGCGATGCGGGCGCCCCGCCTACAATGGGGGATGAGTGACGAACCCGCCGGCAACCTGCCGCTGAAGTCCGATACCTTCGGGCGCATCCTGTTGATCCGCGACGCCGATCGCCTGTTCGTGCGGCGCGACCTGAGCGCGGCGCCATGGCTGCTGCGCGGGGTGGCCTGGTGGCTGGCGCGGCGCGAAGCCCTGGCGCTGCGCCAGCTCGATGGCCTGGCGCGGACACCGCGTCTGTTGCACTGGGACGGACGCCATCTGGACCGCAGCTATCTGGCCGGCGACGCGATGTACCAGCGCCCGCCGCGCGGCGATCTGGCCTACTTCCGCCGTGCGCGCAGGTTGTTGCAGCAGTTGCACCGCCGCGGGGTGGCACACAACGATCTGGCCAAGGAAGCCAACTGGCTGGTGCAGGACGACGGCAGCCCGGCGGTGATCGATTTCCAGCTGGCGGTACGCGGCAATCCGCGCGCGCCCTGGATGCGTCTGCTTGCACGCGAAGACCTGCGGCACCTGCTCAAGCACAAGCGCATGTACTGCCCGGCCGCGATCACCCCGGTGGAACGTCGCGTGCTCAAGCGCACCTCCTGGGTCCGCAAGCTGTGGTTCGCCACCGGCAAGCCGGTCTACCGCTTCGTGACCCGCCGCGTGCTGCATTGGGAAGACAACGAGGGGCGGGGGCCGAGGCCCTGAGGGGCGGGGATTGGTTATTGGGGATTGGGGATTCGTAAAAGCGTATGGCTTGGGCCTGCGGGTTGGTCGATGCATGTGGGGGAGGCGATACGCTTTTGCGAATCCCGAATCCCGCACCGTTCTTGCTCGGGTTGTAAGCTTTTGCGAATCCCCAATCCCCAATCCCCAATCCCCAATCCCCAATCCCCAATCCCCAATCCCCAATCCCATGACCCTAAACGGCAAAACCCTCTTCATCACCGGTGCCTCGCGCGGGATCGGCCTGGCGATTGCGTTGCGGGCGGCGCGGGATGGGGCCAATGTGGCGATCGCGGCTAAATCGGCAGTGGCCAATCCCAAGTTGCCCGGCACCATCCACAGCGCGGCCGCGGCGGTGACTGCGGCCGGTGGGCAGGCGCTGGCGCTCAAGTGCGATATCCGCGACGAAGCGCAGGTGCGTGCCGCGGTGGCCGCCACGGTCGATGCGTTTGGCGGCATCGATATCCTGGTCAACAACGCCAGTGCGATCTGGTTGCGTGGCGCGTTGGAGACGCCGATGAAGCGCTTCGACCTGATGCAGCAGGTCAACGCGCGCGGCAGTTTTCTGTGCGCACAAGCGTGCCTGCCGCATCTGTTGCAGGCGCCCAATCCGCACATCCTCACGCTGGCGCCGCCACCGTCCTTGAACCCGGCGTGGTGGGGCGCGCATACCGGCTACACGCTGGCCAAGATGGGTATGAGCCTGGTGACGCTGGGGCTGGCAGCCGAGTTCGGCCCGCAAGGCGTGGCGATCAATGCGCTATGGCCGCGCACGGTGATCGCCACCGATGCGATCAACATGATCGATGGCGTGGACGCAGCCGCGTGTCGACGGCCGGAGATCATGGCCGACGCGGCACATGCGGTGCTGACGCGCGAGGCGGCCGGATTTCATGGCCAGTTCCTGATCGACGACCAAGTGCTGGCCGAGGCCGGCATCACCGATCTGAGCGGTTACGCGGTCGACCCGTCGCGCGCGTTATTGCCGGACCTGTTTCTCGACTGAGCGCAGCGAACGGCACGCGCGCGCAGCCGGCCTGATACGGGTACGCCGTCAGCGGCGCATGCGGCCAGCGCGATCCGAAAAAATCGATGCGGCGGACCAGCGGCCGCGCCCCCGCGTGCAAGCCAGGCAGTAGGCGCCCGGGCGTGAGCACAGGGAGTTCACAGTCGTGTTTGCTATCGTGCGCGGCTGAAACCGTTTCCAACAAGGATGTACAGCGCGTGTCTTCGATGTTCCGTGTAGTCGTTTTGGCGGCGTCCGTGTCCGTCCTGGTGGCCGCTTGCGGCGGCAAGTCGCCGCCGCCTGCAACCGATGCCAAGACGAGTGAAAAACAACCGGACTCCCTGCAGGGCGTGACCGCAAAGCTTGGCGCCTACATCGACTGCTTCAACCGCATCGATGCGAAGGTGCACGCCGGCGCCAGGCAATACACCGGCTGGATGCAGGACCCGTTCGCCGGCCCGACCGGTCACGAATCCGGCATGACCGGTCCGTACGATATCGACGCCTACGACATGAAGCAGTGCGATGCGCCGGTCAGCGCGGCCGTTGTGGCGAACCCGTCGCTGCCTGCATTGGACAAGGCAGCGCGCGACTACCGCGCGGCGTTGAAGGCGCTGCAGCCGATCAGTCACGCGGTAGCCGACTACTACACGCGTCAGGACTACGAAGACGACCAGTTCGCCAAGGGCAAGCAGCTGCACCCGGAGCTGATGAAGGTGCTGGCCACCTATGCCGATGCCAGTACCGCCTTCAGCGCCGAACTGGACACGCAAAACGACGCGGCGCAACGCGAAAAACTCAAGATGCTGGAGCAGGGCGAGGGCCGCACGCGCGAATACTATCGGCTGGCGATGATGCTCGACGCCAAGGAGATCGCCGATGCGCTGGAACAGGAGCAGTTCGACGTGCCACGGGTCAATACGCTGCTGGACGGCTTCAACCGTCTCTCCGACGAGGCGCATGCCAAGGTGGCCGATCAGGAGCCGGGCAGGCTGGACTGGAACAGCTTCGAGACCGCTGCGGAAACCTTCCGCAGACAAGCCAAGGCGCGGGTGAAACGCGTGGTCGAACGAACGCCCTACAGCAAGATGGAACAGGGCTGGCTGGATAACCCCTCGCTGGCGCCGGAGGGTTCGCCACGCAAGTTGCTCAACACGTACAACGCGCTGGTGTTCGAAAGCAATCGTCAGTAATTGCCGTGCTGCACCCGCCGCGCGCGTACCGAGGGTGCGCCGCGCCAGATGTCATTCGGCCGCACGCTGCGGCAGCCACCTCGTTCAACCCATCACTGGAACCCAAGATGACCCTTCGACTTCGTTATGCGCCGCTCACCGCGGCGATGGCTTTCGCCGCGCTGCTTGCCGGCTGCCAGAAAGACGCACCTGCCGCCGCAGTGGAAGGCGCCGACAAGATCAATGCCTACATCACGTGCTTCAATGGCGTTGAGCAGCCGATCCACGAGAGCTACCAGCAATACATCGAGTGGATGCAGGACCCCGAGGCTGGCCCGACCGGCAAGGAAAGCGGCATCCATGCACCGGGCACGGTGCTGTCGCATCACGTGGACGAATGTGGTGCGCCGATGACTGCGGCGCTGGCGCAAACGCCGGCCAACCCCGAGCTCGATCCGGTGGCCAAGACCTATCAGGAACGGTTCACCGCACTCAACGAGCGTATCGGCGAAGCGGTGCGCTACTACGACCGCGAGGATTATCTGCGCGACGACGGCAAGGGCATGAAGGCGCTGCACGCGCCGTTGATGCAGGCCTATCATGCGTTCTTCGAAGCCGGCGAAGCCATGAATGCCGCACTCGAACGTAACGAAGACATGCGTCGCCAGGCGCAGATCGATGCGATCGAAAAGGAAGAAGGTCGCAGCGCCTCCTGGTATCACCTGAAGATCATCGGCGAAGGCAAGCAACTGGTGCAGGTGCTCGACAGCGACACGCCGGATCTTGCCGCAGCGCAGTCCCAGCTCGCGCGTTACCAAGGCATTCTGGAAGAGGCGCAGAAAGCCAAGATCGGCCAGGGCGATGCGATGTGGGGCCACATGGAACGCTCTGCCGACAAGCTGGCGCGCGAGTCGGGACGACTGGTCGAACGTATCCGCACCAAGACGCCACTGAACAAGAGCGAGCAGATGCTGCTGGAAAGCGGTTCGATGCCGCCGGGCGGCACCCGCCAGGCCGTGCTGGCCAGCTACAACGATCTGATCGACATGAGCAACCGTATGTCGCATTGATGCTGTGCAGGCATTCCTGTCGCGTTGTGTAAGCCGATCGCGCACTGCTTTTACCGTGCACACCGATCATCTCGACAGGTCCTTGCCCGCCCATCGTCGCGGGACCTTACGCAGCATGGATGCCGCGTAAGAGCCTACAAGGACGTACTTGCGGCGTGTCCTGCGATGGTGGGCGGGCAAGGGCCCCGCAGCCAAGCAACAGATCATTCGTTCTACGAATGATCCATCAGCACTATCCAGGTCCATCGAAACACACCACATAAAGAAGTCGAGACCTGGAAGCGTGACCGTGTTTAGGCGCGATCAGCTGCTGAGATCAAAAGTTCGGCGAGTCGACGGCGCGATGCCTCCACCGCTTGCCGGACATGCCGTGAATCCGTGCCAGCAGGCTCCGTAGCGGCATCCTTGCCGCCAAGGGTTCCGAAATCGATAAGACCACCGCACATGTCAGCCTTGTGGTGTGCCGATGGGAACGCAAAGCCGGCTGCCTCCGCTTCTCGGAGGGCGCAGGCGTTGCGTCGCGTCGGCAGCACCGCGTCAGCCGTTGGAGATCTCCGGCAGCGGCTCGGCACACTGGCGGCAATAGCGTGCGTCGGGCGCGTGGCCTTCCAGCCCGCAACGTGGGCAATTGCGCGCATCGCGCTTGCCGGTGTGGCCACCTTCGCGCAGCGTGCTGGCCAGCTCGGCGGTGTAGATGCCGGTGGGCACGGCGATGATGCTGTAGCCGATCAGGATCAGGGCCGAGGTGATGAAGCGGCCCAGCGTGGTCTGCGGCACCAGGTCGCCAAACCCCACCGTGGCCATGGTCACGATGGCCCAGTACATGCTGGTCGGGATGCTGGTGAACCCATGTTGGGGGCCTTCGATCACATACATCGTGGCGCCGGCGATCACGGTGATGGTGAGCACGCTGAACAGGAACACCAGCACCTTGCGCCGGCTGCGCCACAGCGCGTCCACCAGTTGCCCGCTTTCTTCGATGTAGCGGGTGAGCTTGAGGATGCGGAACAGGCGCAGGATGCGCAGCACACGCACCACCAGCAGCGTCTGCGCACCGGGCACGAAGAACGACAGATAGCTGGGCAGAATCGAGAGCAGATCGATCACGCCCCACACGCTCAATGCGTAATGCAGCGGGCGCCGCACCACCGCCAGGCGTAACGCGTATTCGACGGTGAACAGGACCGTGAACGCCCATTCCAGCGGCACCAGCCAGTGCGCCGAATGCGAATGGATGCGCGGCACGCTGTCGATCATGATCACCACCACGCTGGTGAGGATCGCCACCACCAGCATCAGGTCGAAATTGCGCGATGGGCGGGTGTCGTGCCGGTAGATGATGTCGAACCATTGCCGGCGCCAGCCGTGGTCGGTGGCGGGAGTGAGCTGGGGATCGGAGAAGGGGCGCATCCGTGCATTGTGCCGCAGGCCGGCGAATGCGCGAGAATGCGCGTTCTCCCTCCGCTTCTGTGACCCACCATCATGAGCACCGCTGCCGATTCGCCCCTGTCCCTCGCGCATTACTACCTGCCGGTGTATCGCCCGCGCCAGGTGGTGCTGGAGCGTGGCCAGGGCAGTCGCGTGTGGGACGACCAGGGCCGCGCGTATGTGGACCTGTCCGCCGGTATTGCGGTCAGCGGGCTGGGCCACAACGATCCGGACCTGATGGCTGCGCTGACCGAGCAGGCCGGCAAGCTGTGGCACACCAGCAATGTGTTCTTCAGTGCGCCGCCGCTGAAGCTGGCCGAAGAGCTGGTCACCGCCTCGCGCTTCGCGCACAAGGTGTTCCTGTGCAATTCGGGTACCGAGGCCAACGAAGCGGCGATCAAACTGGTGCGCAAGTGGGCCAGCACTCAGGGCCGCCCGGCCGACAAGCGCGTGATCGTGACCTTCCGCGGCAGCTTCCATGGGCGCACCCTGGCGGCGGTCACCGCAACCGCGCAGCCCAAGTATCAGGAAGGCTACGAGCCGCTGCCCGGCGGGTTTCGCTATGTGGACTTCAACGATGTCGCCGCGCTGGAAGCGGCTATGGCCGCGGGCGATGTGGCCGCGGTGATGGTCGAGCCGATCCAGGGCGAGGGCGGGGTGATGCCGGCGGCGCCGGGTTTCCTGAGCCGCGTGCGTGCGCTATGCGACCAGCACGATGCACTGCTGGTGCTGGACGAGATCCAGTGCGGCATGGGCCGGACCGGCACGCTGTTCGCGCATTGGCAGGAGCAGGTGACGCCGGACATCGTGACGCTGGCCAAGGCGTTGGGTGGCGGCTTCCCGATCGGCGCGATGCTGGCCGGCCCCAAGGTGGCCGAAACCATGCAGTTCGGCGCGCACGGCACCACCTTCGGCGGCAACCCGCTGGCCGCGGCGGTGGCGCGCGTGGCGCTGCGCAAGCTGGCCTCGCCGCAGATCGCCGAGAACGTAGCGCGTCAGTCGGCGGCGCTGCGCGCCGGCCTGGAGGCGCTCAACACCGAGTTCGGCCTGTTCGCACAGATCCGCGGGCGTGGCCTGATGCTGGGCGCGGTGCTGGCGCCGGCGCATGCCGGGCAGGCCGGGGCGATCCTGGATTTTGCCGCCAAGCATGGCCTGCTGTTGCTGCAGGCCGGGCCGGATGTGTTGCGCTTCGTGCCGGCACTGAATCTGACCGATGCCGAGCTGGCCGATGGGTTGGAACGCCTGCACCTTGCCATTGCCGAGTACGTGGCGCAGAAGTGATGGAGTCCTGCGCGTCTGCGCCGTCGTGGCAGGTGCCGCGCCGGTAAGTGCGGTGGGGTAAGCGGCGCGGGTCGTTGCGTTTCTTCGAGGCGTTCAACGCTGCGATCAGCGTCTTGCGTCACCCTTGAGGGTGATCAGTGTTTCGTGATGCTCAACGATTCCCGATTCCCGATTCCCGATTCCCGATTCCCGATTCCCCAATCCCCAATCCCCAATCCCGGCTCTTCACCCCAGCCCATACCGTTTCAACACCCGCCGCAACGCCCGCGCATCGCGCACCGTGTCCGCATGCAGGCCGGCGGCACGCGCGCCGCGGACGTTGACGAATAGATCGTCGACAAACAACGTATGCGCAGCACTAGCATCCAGTTGTGCAAGCGCGCGCTGATACACCTGCACATCGGGCTTGCGGCCGCCGAGTGCGCCGCTGCACAGCACGCGGCCCTGCACTAGCGGAAACAGCGGCGGCACGATCCGCTCAATCGCTTCCGCCATCAATGGCCCGTTGTTAGTGAGCACCGCCACCGCGGTGGTTGCCGCCACCGCCAGCACCTGCGTCAGCACCGCCGGGTCGGCGCGGCATGCCGCCACGCGTGCGGCGATCCAGGTGGCGCGATCGATCGTGCAGCCAAGGCCGTCGCTGAGCTGGGCCAGATAGGCCGGCGTGTCGATCACCCCGGCGTCGTAGGCGCGCTCCAGGCCCTGCTCGAACAACACCTGTTGCACACGCTGCGGCGTGCACGCCGCCGCATTGGCAAGTGCCGCCACACGGCGCGGCCGCGAATAGCTGGCCAGCACGCCGTCGAAATCGAGCAGTAACAGGGACGGTGCTGCAGGCGGCATGGGCGGACTCGGGATGTGGCGGGGCAGCGTTGTCGATTCGCCACGGGATGGCAAGCGTGCAAGACCTGATATGTCCGGATCCACGCAGGTGGGTAGTGATGGTACCCATTCAGATCGTTGAATTCGGCAGCAACCTACCCACCCGCGCCGCCCCTACCCTCCGCGCGGCGCTTGCGGTGGAACTGTGCTGGGTATGGTCGATGCATGCCGCATCCGCGGTGTCAGCCGGTCTTGGGGAGCGGGCCCGGTCACTCAGCACGTCACACCATCCAGGGGGTCGATTGCATGCGCAAGCGCTTGAACACCGATCAACTGGCGGCGTCGGTCGCCGCCATTCTCACCACTGCCACGCGTGGTCGCACGCTGGCTTCGATGACCTTGGTGCTGGCTGGTGCACACAGCCTGCCCGTCCTGGCACAGGAAGCGCGCACGCTGGACGCGGTCAGCGTGGTCGGTACCGGCTCCACGCGCACCACGGCTTCCATCTCCGTTGCCGAGATCCAGGCCCAGGTGCCCGGCGTGGCACCGCAGCAGTTGCTGGCGAGCCTGCCCGGCGTGAATGTGCAGACCACCGATCCATTCGGGCTGTACGAGTTCGGCGACTCGATGACCATCCGCGGCTTTTCCGCCAACCAGATCGGCGTGACCCTGGACGGCATCCCGATCGAAACCTTCGACACCCGCGAAGGCGGCCCGATCACCCGCTACGTGTCCAGCGAGAACCTGCTCGACGTCACCGTGTCGGCCGGCTCCGGCGATGTCACCCAGCCGTCGTACCACGCGCTCGGCGGTGCGATCCGCTACACCAGCCTGCCCCCGAAAGGCGGCGACAGCTGGAGCGGCAATCTCACCCAGACCATCGGCTCGGACGATCTGGTACGCAGCTTCGTGCGGCTGGATACGCCGGACTGGTGGGAAGGCGGCCCCAGCGCCTATCTGTCTGCCTCGCGCACGCAGGGCGGGGTGTGGGACATGGAACCGGCCACGCAGAAGAGCGATCACTTCGAAGCCAAGATCCGCCAGGCCTGGGACGTGGGCCACCTGACCCTGGGCTGGATCTACAACAACCGCAAGGACTACGACGTGCAGTCGTACAACTCCGACGGCTCGGTGGCGTGGGATCTGCACGAACGCATCACCGGCAATCCGGAAGTGGATGCCGAGCATTACAGCGAATGGCAGAACGGTCGCCGCGACTCGCTGCTCAGCCTGCACGGCGATTTCCTGTTCAACGATGCGATCGGTTTCACCTTCACCGGCTACTACGAGAACAAGCATGGTTACGGCGTCGGCGGCACGCCGCCGAGCACGGCCACTGGCCTGTACAACGATGCCATCGCCGGTACGCCAGGGCGCACCGACATCGCCATCAACGACCCGCAGATCGTCGATGCCAACGGCAATGTCACCCGCGTCGGTGCGATGACGCGGCGCGAGGAAATCATGGGCGGCGATCGCTACGGCGTGACCACCGCGGTGTCGTGGGAGACCGAGCACAACAAGCTCGAAGTCGGTGCGTGGTACGAGAACTACGACTTCGACCAGGTGCGCCCGCTGTACAACCTGGACCCGGCCACAGGCGCACTGCTCAAGGGCTCGCTGCCGATCGTCATCTACTACGACAACCACTTCTCCACCGAGGTGAAGCAGCTCTACATCAAGGACACGCTGCGCCTGCTCGATGACCGGCTCACCATGGAGTTCGGTGCCAAGGGACTGGATGTCAAACGCGACTACAACGGCATCGCCAATCTCGATGACTTCAATGTCGGTGTGCGCCGCGATGTCACCATCAAGAACAGCGACTGGTTCCAGCCGCAGGTCGGCGCTAGCTTCCAGCTCGCCGACGGCGTGCAGGTATTCGCCAACTACGCGGAGAACTTCAGCTCGGCGCCGCGGCTGGCGTTGACCTCGGGCGCATTCAATCCGGATATCGCGCCGGAGGAATCGACCAATATCGATATCGGCATCCGCGCCGAATCCAGCCAGTGGAGCGGCTACGTCGCTGCCTACAAGATCGATTACGAGAACCGCATCATCGCGCTGACCGACCCGGACCCATTGGTGGTCGCACCCACGATCTACGCCAACGTCGGCGACGTGCAGACCTATGGTGCGGAAGTGTCCGGCATGTGGAAGCCGGCACCGGGCTGGCGGCTGGGAGCGTCGCTGACCTGGAACAAATCCGAGTTCCAGGACAACTATTTCGGCCCGGTCAGCGGCAACCTGGTGCAGGTGGAAGGCAACGAAGTGCCGGACTCGCCCAAGGTGATGTTCAGCCTCAACGGCGGTTGGGAAGGCGAGCATTTCTTCGCCAACCTCGACACCAAATACACCGGCAAGCGCTACGGCGACACGCTCAATACCGACCAGGTGGATGCCACCTTCATCGTCAACGGCAGCCTCGGCTATCAGGGCGAGGATGCCGGGTTCCTGGCCGGTGGGCGGCTGCAGTTGTCGGTCTACAACCTGTTCGACAAGGACGATGCGATCGGTGCGGTGTTCCCGAACGAAAGTTCCGGCTCGTACCAGTTGATCGCACCGCGCCAGCTGTTCGCCAGTCTGTCCTACAAGTTCTGAGGCGGTGATGCGGCCGGCGTCACTGCCGGCCGCGTCATGCGTTTTTTGTCAGTCGCACTCGTTCCATGACATGCAAGGACTACGCGTTGATGCAAGGCAATCATTCTGGGGCGATGACGCGGCGGCAACTGCTGGCGCGCATCGGCATGACCGCTGGCGGCGCATTGATGTACCAGGCGATGAGCAGCCTGGGCATGGCCGCCGAATCAAATTTCAAAGGGCCGCTACAACTGGATGGCGACCCGAAGGGCGCCTCGGTGCTGATTCTGGGGGCGGGGCTGGCCGGCATGGCTGCGGCCTTCGAACTGCGCAAGGCGGGGTACCGCGTGCAGGTGCTGGAATACAACGACCGCCCCGGTGGGCGTAACTGGACGCTGCGCGGCGGCGACCGTTATACCGAACTCGGCGGGGCGACCCAGCATTGCCAGTTCGACGACGGGCTGTACCTCAATCCGGGGCCGTGGCGCATTCCGCATCACCACAAGGCGGTGCTGAGTTACTGCAAGCAATTCGGTGTGGCCCTGGAGACATTCAACCAGGTCAACTACAACGCGCTGTTGCACAGCCAGCAAGGCTTTGGCGGCAAACCGCAGCGCTTTCGCGCCATCGATGCCGATTACAAGGGCCACGTGTCCGAGCTGCTGGCCAAGTGCACGCAGCAGCAGGCGCTGGACAAGAGCGTGAGCCGTGAAGACCAGGAGGTGCTGTTGGAGTCCTTGCGCACCTGGGGCGCGCTCGACCACAAGTTCGGCTACGTCAAAGGCAAGGACAGCAGCGAGCGGCGCGGCTTTGCGCGGTATCCCGGCGGCGGCCTGTCGGGCAAGCCGGAGTTCTCCGATCCCTTCAGCGTGCAGGACGTGTTGCGCTCGCGTCTGTGGACCACGTTGGCGGCCGGCAACAACTACGAAATGCAGACCACCATGTTCCAGCCGGTGGGCGGCATGGACCAGATCGGCGAGGCGTTCGCGAAGCAGCTTGGCGATGCCATCACCTACAACGCCAAGGTCACCAGGATCGATCAGGACGACAACGGCGTGCGTGTGTCCTGGCAGGATGCCGCGCACGGCGGCGAAGAACGCATCGCCAGCGCCGATTGGTGCATCTGCACGATTCCGCTGTCGGTGCTCAGTCGTATTCCGGTCACCGCCGGCGACGCGATGACCACCGCGATCGGCCAGGTGCCGTACGCGGCATCGGTGAAGGTGGGCCTGCAGTTCAAGCGCCGCTTCTGGGAAGAGGACGAGGCCATCTACGGCGGCATCAGCTATACCGATCTGCCGATCACCTTGATCAGCTATCCCAGCACCAACTATCACAGCCCCGGCAAGGGCGTGCTGCTCGGTGCCTACGTGTGGGGACTGGACGCCTACCAGTTCACCTCGATGCCCCCGGAGCAGCGTGTGCGCAAGGCGGTCGAATACGGCACGCAGTTGCATCCGCAGTATCCACGCGAGTTCGAGAACGGCATTTCGGTCGGTTGGCACCGTGTGCCGTTCACGCATGGCTGTTTCGGCATGTGGAGCGAGCAGGCGCGTGCCGAGCACTACACGCCGCTGTGCCAGATCGACGGGCGCCTGGCGCTGGCCGGTGAACACGTCTCCTATATTCCGGCCTGGCAGGAGGGCGCGATCTTGTCCGCGCACGATGTCGTCGGCCGTCTGCATCGCAAAGTGCTGGCCGGAGGAGGTCGCGCATGAGTCTGTTACCACGATTGGCCGCGGCCAGCTTCGTCGTTGCGATGGCTGCCTTGCTGGTGCCGCCGGGCGTATACGATGCGCAGGCGCAGAGTTCCGATGCCACCCAGCTGTTCCCGCAGCAGGGCTTTGCCAAGGCATCCGGCCAGGATGTCTACCAGGCGATCTGCCAGGGCTGCCACATGCCGGCCGGGCGCGGCGCGCAAGGTGCCGGCGAATACCCGGCGCTTGCCGGCAATCCCAAGCTGGCCGCCGGACCCTACGTCACCATGATGGTGCTCGACGGCCACGCCGGCATGCCCGGCTTCGGCGAGATGCTCAACGACCGCCAGGTGGCCGAAGTGGCAAGTTATGTGCGCACGCACTTCGGCAACGATTACGCCGAGCGCGTCACCGTCGACGACGTCAAATCGTTGCGCCACTGATTCCCCCTTCTCTCTCATGCAAGGAGTTGCCATGTCCCGTCCAGTGACAGCCGTCCTCACTGCCGCACTGTTTTGGTCTGCGGGTCTCACCGCTGCGCACGCCGCCGAGGTGATCCGCCACAAGATTCCCAACAGCGATTTCCCCATCGCTGCCGCCGTGGAAATTCCTGCCGGCAAGGCCACTGTCTATGTCAGCGGCAAGGTGCCGGCGGTGGTGGATGCCAGTGCGCCCAAGGATTCGGCTGCCGCCTATGGCGACACCAAGGCGCAGACGGTGAGCGTGTTGAACCAGATCAAGCAGCAACTCGCAGCGCTCGGCCTGGGGATGGGCGATGTAGTGAAGATGCAGGTGTTTCTGGTCGGCGATCCGGCCATGGGCGGCAAGATGGATTTCAACGGATTCATGGAGGGTTACCGCCAGTTCTTCGGCACCAAGGAGCAGCCCAACTTGCCGGCACGCTCGGCCTTCCAGATCGCCGCGCTCGGCAATCCGCTGTATCGGGTGGAAATCGAAGTGGTCGCCGTTCGTCCCTGAAACCGTCGTGCCGTCCTGCTGGAGGTTGTCATGAAAACTGCT
The DNA here is from genome assembly GCF_040203315.1 of Xanthomonas sp. WHRI 8393. Lineage (NCBI taxonomy): Bacteria > Pseudomonadati > Pseudomonadota > Gammaproteobacteria > Lysobacterales > Lysobacteraceae > Xanthomonas > Xanthomonas sp. WHRI 8393. The sequence continues at coordinate 109,992 of NZ_JBEGGL010000009.1, forward strand.
CTTTCGCGCCGCATGTTTCTGCGCGATTCCGCGCTGTTTGCCGGCGCTGCCGGTGCGAGTGCGCTGCCGCTGCTGGCCAGCGCCGCCGAACGTTCCGCCGCCGTCGCGCCGACACCGGCCAGTGCGCTGTCGCCGGTGATGATCGGCTCCAACGAGTTTCCCGATGGCCCGTCGGCGGCCGCGGTCAAGGCCATCGCACAGATCGCACCGCAAGGCGGACGCTACCTGCGCGATGTGCAGAGGGAACTGATGGATACCCTGGCCGCCGAGCTCAAGCTGCCGGTCGATCACCTGATGGCCTACGCCGGCTCCACCGAGCCGCTGGACTACACGATGCTGGCGTTCACCTCGCCCAGCGCCGCGCTGGTCACCGCCGATCCCACCTACGAATCCGGCTGGCGCGCCGCCACCCGCAATGGCGCAAACCTGATCAAGGTGCCGTTGCGAAAGGACTTCTCGCACGATGTGCAGGCGATGTGCGCCGCCGACGCCAGCGCTGGCGTGATCTACATCTGCAATCCCAACAATCCCACCGGCTCGGTCACTGCGCGCAAGGATCTGGACTACGCATTGGCGCACAAGCCCAAGGGCAGCGTGCTGGTGGTGGACGAGGCCTATATCCACTTTGCGCAGAGCACCAGCAGCGTGGTCGACATGGTCGCCGCGGGCGAGGACGTGGTGGTGTTGCGCACCTTCTCCAAGCTCTACGGCATGGCCGGCATTCGCCTCGGCTATGCGGCCGCGCGCCCGGACCTGCTGGCCAAGCTGATGTTCTACAGCGTCAACAGCCTGCCGGTGACCGCCGCCGCCGCAGGCCTGGCCAGCCTGCGCGATCCCGCACTGGTGCCGCAGCGACGCGCGCGCACCGCGGCCACACGCAAGGACGTGATGGAGTTTCTCGCCAAACAGGGCTACGCCTGCACCGCCTCGGAGAGCAACTGCTTCATGGTCGATGTGAAGCGCCCGGCCACCGGCTTCAAGGACGACATGGCCACCCATGGCGTGTTCATCGGACGCAGCTGGCCGGTATGGCCGACCTGGTCGCGCATCACCGTCGGCACCGACGCGGAGATGGCACGCTTCAAGCAGGCCTTCGTGCAGGTGATCGCCGGCAAGCGCGGCCCGTTGCCGCTGCCGGACGCTACGGCCGCTGTGCATGATCCGATGGATGCTTTTTTCCGTTACGCATGAGGCGTTACTCTGGCACCACCGGCGCATGCGAACGCGCTGGTGTGGCCAGGCGCGCTGGGCGTCGCGCATCCCTTAACGCAGGAGTGTTCCCTTGAAAGTGTTTTCGACATTTGCCGTGCTTGGTCTGGTGCTGCTGGCGCCTTCGGCATGGGCGCGTACCTGCGCCGTCACCATCACCGGCAACGATCAGATGAAGTTCGACCAGAGCGCGATCAAGCTGGCGCCCGACTGCACGCAGGTGGACCTCACGCTCAAGCACTCCGGCAAGATGGCCGCCACGGTGATGGGGCACAACTGGGTGCTGACCAAGTCCGCCGACTTCCAGGCAGTGGCCAATGCCGGCATACGCTCCACCATTGCCGACAGCTATCTGCCCAAGGCCGACGCGCGCGTGATCGCGCACACCAAGGTGATCGGCGGCGGCGACAGCACCACGGTGAGCTTTCCCACCAGCAAGTTGAGCAAGGGCGGCGATTACACCTTCTTCTGCTCGTTCCCCGGCCATTGGGCGATGATGAAGGGCACGCTGAGTTTCGGTTGAGCTGTCACGTGCCGCAGGTGTGCGTGGCCGCGGCAGGAGTGAAGTGTGAGGGAGCTGGCACGCGGTCACGCCGCGTGCTCCAGGGCGATCGCGACCGGAGTGGGCGGCGGCGCCAACCAGCGTCGTGGACGCTGCTTCTGGTTTCGGCGTTGGCGCATCAGCGTCTTTCGCCGAACGCGATGTAGTCTGCGTTTTTAACGGGCTTTCCCGGTCAATCGGTTGATCTACTCGTAGCTTGGCAAGGCGATGGCATTGGCGTCCCGTGCAAAATGGTTGTTGATGAACGACCTGAGTGCGGGCCGGCTGGCCAGGCGGATGGCATTGCGCAGCACGGCCAGGCCGAAGCGGGTATGCGGCCACAGCAGGCGCGGAACCAGCTTGGGAATGTTCTGCCCCTGTTTGACGAAGGGGCGCATGATGCGTTCGTAGTGAGCGAAGGCGGTTGCCGGCGTGTCCGACCTGGCAAGCTCCCCGGCAAGGACGTAGGCACCCACGATCGCAAGCGTGGTGCCGATGCCGGACAGTGCGGTCGGGCACCATGCCGCATCGCCGGTCAGGACCACCCGACCGTTGGACCAGCGGTCCATGCGTACCTGGCGCAGCACATCGAAGTAGAAATCGTCGACGTCCGTCATCGCATCCAGGATGCGCGGAAACTCCCAGCCCAGCGCAGAGAACTGCGCACGAATGAAGGTGCGCTGCTGCGCCACGCTCCAGCTGTTCTCGTGACCGGGTCGCTTCTGGATGCCAAGATAGACTCCCAACTTGCCGTCGCGTGCAGGTTTCACCACCGCTCCCCGACCACCCAGCGTGTTGTATTGCCGCGCATAGACGCCGTCACTGGCGATCTGCGGAATGCTGAAGTAGGCAATCGTCAGGTCCATCCAGCGCGGCCGATTTTCTTCAGGGAAAACCAGCTCCCTGGTGTGCGAGCCGACGCCCTCGGCGATCACTACAAGTGCATAGGTTTCCTGATGGCCGCCGGCAAAGGTGACCTGGACGCCGCCGTCGTGCTGCTCAATGTGTTCGATGCTGTCATCGAAGCGGAAGCGCACTCCTTGCGCCGCTGCGGCCTCGTAGATGATCCGGGCAATATCGCCGCGGCGGATTTCCATCTCCGCAGTCGGGCCGCCGTCGGTGTCGGAGTGCGCCGCTTCGAAGCGGCCGATCATGTGATTGTCTTCGGTGACCCAATCGGTGCCGCGCTCCCGGGTGCTGCGTTCGAGCAGCAACGCCTCCAGGCCCATCCGGCGCAGCACGTCTCGCGCGGTGCCGCGCACGTCCACGTTCTGTCCGCCGTCGCGGAACGCCGGCGCGCGCTCCACGACTTCAACATCGCGGCCATACCTGGCAAGCCACCAGGCCGTGGTGGTGCCGGCAACGCTGGCGCCCGTGACAAGGATGCGAGCAGCCATGCTGTGAGCTCCCGATAAAAATACATCATACATGATGTATTTTTATCGACGGAAGCCAGTGCCGGCGCTGGCGGTCAGCCTGGCGACGTCTCCGCACTGCCGGGCGGGGCCGCTGCGCGCAACAACCCGCGTTGCAAGGCCTGCGCCAACGCGCTTTCGCGGCTGCGTGCATCGAGCTTGCGATAGAGGTTCTTCAAGTGGAACTTAACCGTGTTTTCCGACAGGTGCAGACAGCGTGCGATCTGCTTGTTGGAATACCCGCGTGCCAGTTGCGCGAGCACTTCCAGCTCGCGCTCGCTGAAGATGTCGCCGGCCGGGTCTTCGTCGCCGCTAAGGCGTTCGAGCAGGGCCTGGATGGTGAGTGCGCGGGTGGTGCCGCCGACGGTCTGCGGGTCGTGTTGACGCAGCGAGCGCAGCATTGCCTTGGCCGGCAGTCCGAGTTCGACGATCGCCTGCCAGCTTTGCGTCAGCGCCACATGATCGAGCGCGCTGTACAGATGCGGCAGCGCCGCGGCCAGTTCGCCACGCTGCTGCAGCACCAGGGCGATGCGTGCGCGGGTGCGCGCGAGGTGGCACAGATTGTCATTGGCCAGGCAGGCCTGTTCGATCTGGCCCAGGATGGTCAGCGCGGCGCTGCTGCGTCCGGCCAGCCGGTGCCAGCGTGCCAGCGCAAAGCCCATCGCCGCGCGATCGCGCCAGCGGTGGGGCGAGCGCAGCGTATGCGCCAAGCCGGATTCGCCGCCGGTACGGGCGATCACCACATCGATGGCGGCATTGCCCGGATGTTCCAGCAACAGCATCAAGCGCCATGCTGCCGCCAGCTCGGACAGGCGTGTCAGCTTGCGCCCGTGGGCGATCTGTTCGACGTGTTCGAGCAGCGCCAATGCACTGCGCCCGCTGTGGTCGCGCACACGCTCCAGTCCCAGCGCGGTGTCGTAGGCGGAAGCCAGTACGTCCATGCCGCCGTCGTGCTGTTCCAGCAGTTCCAGCGCCGGATGCAGCAGGTCGGCCGCATCGTCGTGGTGGCCGCGTTCGTAATGCAGTTGCGCGAGCAGGCACTGGCCGGCGGCCTCCAGCACGCGATCCAGTTGCGGGGTGCGCGCGCACCAGTTCAGGGCCTGCCGGTAACAGGCTTCGGCGTCGCCGAGTTGCCCGCGGTAGAAAAAGCTCTGGCCCAATGCCAGCAACGCCTGGCTTGCGCCCGGTTCGCTGCCGCCGCGCTGCATCGCGTCGCGTGCGTTCAGGGCGTAGCGTTCGGCCAATGCAAAGGCGCCCTGCGCAATGGCGGTGGTGGCGCAGATGCACAGCAGCATGCCGCGGCCCAGATGATCGTCTTCGTCCAGCGCGGATGCCTGCGCGGCGATCTGGGTCAGGCCATGCGGATTGCCGCAGATTTCGTCGAGGCGATCGCGCAACAGCGCCACCACCACCGTGTAGTCGCGCTGCAAGGGCTCACGCAGCGCCGCTGGAAAGTCGCGGAAGCGTTCCAGCAGCAGGCGCGCATGGCTGAACTCGCCGAGCCTTGCGTGCAGATGCGCCTGGGTGAGATTCAGCGCCGGGGTGTCGCGGATGGTGCGGTGTTCGAAATGCCGGAGCAGTGCGCGTACCTCGTGCGTGCCGTGGGTCAGTACCAATTGCCAGGTGCCGGCGCGCGCGATGTAGCTGGCGGCCAGGTCGCCGCACTCGGCACGCGATGCGTGCCGCACCGCTTCGGCCAGATGCTGGTGCTCGCCAAACCAGCGTGCGGCCCGTTGATGCAGGTGCGTGGCCTGGCCGGGATGTTCGCGGTCGAGCAGTTGCTGCAGGAAGTCGGCAAACAAGGGGTGATAGCGGAACCATTCGCGCTCGCCATCCATGGGCACCAGCAGGCCGTGGAAATGTTCCAGCCGCGCCAGCAGCCGGCCGCTGTCGTCGCGCTGGCGCACTGCATCGGCCAGCGCTGCGTTGACGCGCTCCAATGGACTGGTTCGCAACAGCAGGTCGCGCGTATCGGCATCCAGATCGTTGACCACCTGTTCGGCCAGGTACGCGGCAATCTGTGCACTGCGGCCGGAGAAACGCGCGGCCACCTCCTGTTGACGTTGCGCGCCGCCCTCCAGCCACAGGCGCGCCAGATGCAGCGCCACCGGCCAGCCTTCGGTGTAGCGCAGCAATTCGTCCACCACCGGCGCCGGGACCTGGGGCCCCAGCAATGCCTGCGCCTCGTGCTCGTCCAGCGCCAGTTGCGCACTGCCGAGACGGCTGAGCTGCGCCTGCAGGTCCAGCCGCGCCAGCGGCAGTGCCGGCACGCGCCGGGTGGCCAGCAGCAGGTGCAGGCGTCCGCCGCCGTGTTCGACCAGGCGCAGCACCAGCTCGTCGACGATGCCGCTGCCGAGCCGGTCGTAATCGTCGAGAATCACGCTGATGCGCCGTGGCGCCGTGCGCAGCGCGCGGATCAGCACCGTCACCGCCTCGCGCGGATCCTGGTCGCGGTTGTGCAGCACTGCGGCGCACAGCGCCGGATCGGCACCTGCGTGCTGGATCGCCAACGCCAGATGGCCAAGGAAGCGCGCGGCATCGGCGTCCTCTTCGTCTAGCGACAGCCAGGCCACGGCAGCGTGCTCGCGTGCGCGCAGCTGCGCATGCCACTGCGCCAGCAGCGTGGTCTTGCCGAACCCGGGCGGTGCCAGCAGCAGGGTGAGTGGCCGGGCCTGGGCCTGATCCAGCGCCGCCAGCAAGGCACCGCGCACCACCGCACCGGTACGCGGCAGCGGCGGCTCCAGCTTGCTGGCAAGCAGCCAATCGGGAAGGGCGGAATCGCGCGACGGTGAGGGGCGCGGTGTGAGCAACGCAACAGGCTTGAGCATGAGGCGAGGGCGGCCCTGGCAAGCGTCGGCAGCGCGCCGGCTCGACACGCTGCAGATCGTGATGAAACAGCGGCGATGCAGATCGCGTCACCGTGACCGGCGACAACGTCATATCGGCTGCTTCGAGGGTCCCCACCCATGCCCATCCGTGGACACCTTTCAGAAAGGTATGACAGCCACAAGACAAAAGCAAAGCTTGTCGTTGCGCCGCCGCCTGAATGGCGCAAGCGATGGCGCAGGGTGCGTGCAAGCGCCAGGCAACAGCCGAGTCCATCCGGACGCCATGGGCCCGGACACGACGCCGGCGCCGCGCCTGTTCAGCGTCGGCGCGGAGTCGAGATACACATCAGGCATCATCGGTGCCGCGAGCCTTGCGGCCAGCGCCATCGGTGAGCATCGCGAGGCACGCGATCACGCCTGGCTTTCAACGCCACACAAGGTCAGCGTGTCCGCGCCAGCTCGCAGACAAGACGACGTCCGAAGACGCCTCAGTGCGCCACTTCCGCAAACGCCTCGCGCGCGGCGGCCAGCGTGGCCTCGATCACTGCCGCGTCGTGCGCGCTGGACATGAAGCCGGCCTCGTACGCCGACGGCGCCAGATACACGCCCCGCTGCAGCATCGCGTGGAAGAAACGGTTGAAGGTGGTGATGTCGCAGGCAGTGGCCTGCGCGTAGCTCTCCACGATCTCGTCGGTGAAGAACAGCCCAAACATGCCGCCGACCTGATTGGTGGTGACGGCAATGCCGGCCGCGCGCGCGGCATCTTCCAGTCCTTCGCACAATACGCTGGTGGCCTCGCTCAGGCGCGCGTGGAAGCCGGGCTCCTGCACCAGTTCCAGCATCGCCAGACCGGCCGCCATCGCCACCGGGTTACCCGACAAGGTGCCGGCCTGGTAGATCGGGCCGGCCGGAGCGATCTGCTCCATCAAGTCGCGCCGGCCGCCGTACGCACCCACCGGCATGCCGCCGCCGATGATCTTGCCGAAGGTGCTCAGGTCCGGCGTGACCCCGTAATGCGCCTGGGCGCCACCGAGCGCGACGCGGAAACCGGTCATCACCTCGTCGAAGATCAGCAGTGCGCCATGCCGGGTGCACAGCGTGCGCAGATGCTGCAGGTAGCCGGCCTGCGGCGGAATGCAGTTGGCGTTGCCGACCACCGGTTCGATGATCACTGCCGCCACGTCGGCGCCGATCTCGTCGAACAGGGCGGTGGCGCCTTCGAAGTCGTTGAAGCTGAGGGTGGCGGTCAACTCGCTGAGGCCGGACGGCACGCCCGGCGAGGTCGGCACGCCCAGGGTCAGCATGCCGCTGCCGGCCTTGACCAGGAACGAGTCGCCATGGCCGTGATAGCAGCCTTCGAACTTGACGATGCGGTTGCGCCCGGTGGCGCCGCGCGCCAGGCGCACCGCCGACAGCGTGGCTTCGGTGCCGGAATTGACCATGCGCACCATCTCGCAGGACGGCACCAGCCGGTGGATCGTCTCGGCCATGGTGACTTCGGCCGCACACGGCGCACCGAAGGACAGGCCGTCGCGGATCGCGCGCTCCACCGCTTCGCGTACTGCCGGGTGATTGTGGCCGGCAATCATCGGCCCCCACGAGCCCACGTAGTCGATGTAGCGGTTGTCGTCCACGTCGTACAGATACGGGCCATCGGCGCGCGCCACGAAGAACGGCTCGCCGCCGACCGACTTGAATGCACGCACCGGTGAGTTGACGCCGCCGGGCAGCAGCGTCTGCGCCTGGGCGAACAGGGCGTGGGAGCGGGTGTGGTTCATGCGCGCAGATCCTTGAGTGGTACCGAGTGGGGGCGGCGCAGCCCGACTGCGGGCAGCGCATTCGCCATTGTCAGGCTTGCGGCCCCTGTCCGCCTACCCACCAGGTGCCTGCCTACCCGTCGGAGCGGGCGGGTAGGGCAACCCGGCTGCCTATGATCGAACGGGACGGTATCGACGGTTTGGCATGAGCAGATGACCTGCGGTCATTGGCCTCCTGCGGCGGATGTTCAGAGAGTGTGATTCCGGTGCCCTTGGCGCCGTTCATTTTTGTCGCGTTGCCGACAGTTCCAGACTTGGGGGAGACAGCATGAACCGTAGTATCCAGAAGCGTGCCTTGGCGTTGGCGCTGGTCGTGGCCATGGGGAGCGTCCACGCGCAGTCCACCAGCGGCAGCATCGTCGGCAGCGTGGGGCAGAGCAGCGGCACCAGCGTGCTGGTGGAAAACAACAGCGGGTTCAGCCGCGAAGTACCGGTGGATGCGCGCGGCCGTTACACCGCCGGCAACCTGCCGCTGGGCACCTACAAGGTCACCGTCAAGCGCGACGGCGCGGTGGTGGAGACGCGCGAGAACGTCGCGATCACCGTCGGCGCCAACACCGACGTCTCGTTCGCTGCCGCGTCGGGGAGCGGCATGCAGACCCTGGACAGCGTGACCGTCACCGCCGCAGGCCTGACCACCATCGACGTCAGCAGCGTGGACACCCGCACCGTGGTCACCGCCGAGCAGCTGCAGCAGCTGCCGCTGGGCCGCACCGCCGAGGCAATCGCGCTGCTCGCACCGGGCGTGGTGGTCAACAGCGGCGGTTTCGACAATGGCCCGCTCGGTGGCTCGCTGCCCAGCTTCGGCGGCTCGGCCGCCAGCGAAAACGCCTATTACCTCAACGGCTTCAACACCACCACCATCAGCAACAACCTGGGCGGCCTGACCCTGCCGTACGGCGCCATCGACCAGCAGGAAATCTTCACCGGCGGCTACGGCGCGCAGTACGGCCGCGCCAATGGCGGCGTGATCAACCAGATCGGCAAGCGCGGCACCAATGAGTGGAAGTTCGGCGCGGCGGTGATCTGGGAGCCGAACGGTCTCAAGGCCAATCAGCGCGACATCTATTGGCGCCCGGACAGCCAGGGCAGCACGATCAACAACGCCGCCTACCGCTACGCGCGCTCGGCCAATGGCCTGTATCAGCCGGCGAGCGAGGCCGAAGCGAATCAGACCACCTACAGCGCCTACGTCGGCGGGCCGATCATCCAGGACAAGCTGTTCTTCTTCCTGGCCGCCGAACAGGTGGATTCGGACGGCGTACGCGTCGGCACCAATCGCGACACCGACAACGGCCGCACCGGCGGTCTCACCGATTACGACTACAAGCAGAAGCGCTGGTACGCCAAGGTGGACTGGAACATCACCGACAACCACCTGATCGAGGTGACCGGCGCCAGCGACGAGGCAGAGACCAATGGGTCGATCTACCGCTACGACTACGTCAATCGCCAGCGTGGCAGCTATTTCACCGACGAGTCCACCTGGAAGACCGGCCCGACCCTGTTCACCGGCAAGTACACCGGCTACCTCAGCGACAACCTCACCGTGACCGCGCTGTACGGCAAGATGAAAACGCCCGACGAGCTGACGCCCTTCAACTACAACGCGGCCGGCGGGCCGGTCATCAACAGTGCCGCGCTGCAGAATCCGGCCTACACCGGCGGCACACCGCGCATCGGCAATCAGCTGGTCACCTCGGTCAGTTCACCGGATCGCGAATACAAGAAAGACAATCAACGCCTGAATCTGGAATGGCGCATCGGTCACCACACGCTCAACTTCGGGATCGACAACCAGAAGTCCGAGGGTATCGATGTGGGCTCGGTGCTGTCCGGCCCGGGCTTTGCGTGGACCTATGGCCAGACCAACGATCCGAATGGCCTGCGGACGGGCGGGCTGGTCAGCCAGTCGGCCAACGAAGCCGGCGGCATCGGCGCGCCGAGCCCGGGCCTGGTCGATCCGGTCAACGGGTCCAGCGGTTATTACGTGGTGCGCAACATCAACACCAGTCTGTATTCCTACGAGGCCAAGCAACGCGCCTACTACATCGAAGACAAGTGGCAGGTCACCGACAACCTGCTGCTGAGCATCGGCCTGCGCAAGGACGAGTTCACCAACTACACCCCGTTCGGCGACCCCTACATCGAAGTGGATAACGCCTGGGCGCCGCGGCTGGGCTTCAGCTGGGACGTCAACGGCGATTCCAGCCTGAAGGTGTTCGGCAACGTGGGCCGTTATTACCTCGGCCTGCCGTTGTCGGCAGTGAGCCTGTTCACCCCGGCCACCACTACCGATACCTACTTTACCTACAGCGGCATCAACGCCGATGGCACGCCGATCCTGGCGCAGCAGCTGGGGTCGGCCGTGTCGGCCAACTCGCGTTTCGGCCGCATCGCCGACGTGCGCACCGCGGTGGTCAAGGACATCGAGGGCGAGAACCAGGACGAGGTCATCCTCGGTTTCACCAAGCAGCTGGACACCGGCTGGGTGCTGGGCGTGCGCGGCACGCATCGCCGCCTCAATGCGGGGATCGACGATCAGAACTACGACGTTTCCAATACGGCGTTGATTGCCGCTGCGGCCGCCCAGGGTGTCACCATCGACTTCTCGCAGGTTGCCGGTGCATCGCTGATCAATCCGGGCCAGACCAACACCTGGGGCGTGATCGGTACCGATGGCCAGTTCCATGAAGTGTCGGTGAGCCGCGAGGCGGCGGGCTTCCCGAAGTTCAAGCGCAATTACTCGGCGGTCGAATTCAATCTGGAGCGCCCGTTCGACGGCAAGTGGTACGCCAAGGTCAACTATGTCTGGTCGCATAGCTATGGCACCACCGAAGGTCAGGTGCGTTCTGACCTGTGGCGCACCGGCGGCGCTTTGGGCAGCTACCAGGGCCAGGCCTCGGTTTCCACCACGCAGAGCTGGGACCACGCGGCGCTGATGGAACACTTCAACGGCGATCAATCCAACGATCACCGTCATCAGCTCAAGCTGTTCGGTTTCTACCAGTTCACTCCGCAATGGGGCGCGTCGGCCAACTTCAGCCTGATCTCGGGCGCGCCGCACAATTGCCTGGGCAACTATTACGGCGACAACTACACCGGCACCGACCCGGCAGGCTACGGTGGCAGCGCGATCACCGGCGGTCCTTACCACTACTGCTACAACCCGGAGACCGGCACCGGCGTGGCGTCGCCTCCTGGCTCGCAGGGGCGGCTGGGCTGGATCGCGCAGCTCGACATGGGCGTGACCTACAAGCCGGCATTTGCCGCCGGCAAGCTGGCACTGCGCTTTGACGTGTTCAACATCACCAACGAGCAGACCGCAACCAACATCTACCCGTTCTCGCAGTTGCCCGACAACACCACCAACCCGCTCTGGGATCAGGTAGTGGCCTACCAGGCACCGCGCTCGGGCCGGGTGACATTGAGCTACGACTTCTAATCGCGCCAGGCGATAAGGTCGGTCCCGGCAGCGACGCGTGATGGCACGCGTCGCTGCCTTGTTGTCTGTACGTCACGTCGCCCTTCGTATGCGCTGTTGAAGGATTGGTCGCGCGCATAGATCGCGCATAGATCAGTTGTAGAGCGGTTGATCTGCAGTTTGCTGCGGGGTCCTTGCCCGCCCACCCTCGCGGGACACGCCGCAAGTACGTCCGTGTAGGCTCTTACGCGGCATCCATGCCGCGTAAGGTCCCGCGACGATGGGCGGGC
>NZ_JBEGGL010000010.1:0-70312 GCF_040203315.1 Xanthomonas sp. WHRI 8393
GAAGTGAAACGCAGCTGCGCCGATGGTAGTGTGGCTCAAGCCATGCGAGAGTAGGTCATCGCCAGGGGCTTTACCCGAAACCCTCAGTCCAATAGGACTGAGGGTTTCTTTTTGTCCGAAATTTAAGCCAACTGGCCAAAGCCAGAGCCAGAGCAAAGCCAAAGGCAGAGCTGAAGCCGAGTAGCGCCAGGGCAATCAGACACTCGGACGCTGCACTGGCGCAATCGAGCAACGTAACGAGACTGGGGCGACGAGCTGGATTTACTGCCGTTGGCCACCATATTGAATCGGTGTCGGTGCACCGCCGGCCTGGCCAATTGGAGACCTGCATGCCCGAGCTGCCCGAAGTCGAAACCACCTTGCGTGGACTGGCTCCGCATCTGGTCGGCCAACGCATCCATGGCGTCATCTTGCGACGCCCCGACCTGCGCTGGCCGATTCCTGAGCAGATCGAACGCTTGTTGCCCGGCGCGACCATCACCGATGTGCGTCGCCGTGCCAAATACCTGTTGATCGATACCGATGCCGGCGGCAGCGCGCTGCTGCATCTTGGAATGTCCGGAAGTCTGCGCGTCTTACCCGGCGATACCCCGCCGCGGGCACACGATCATGTGGATATCAGCCTGGAAAATGGCCGTGTCCTGCGTTTCAACGATCCGCGTCGGTTTGGTTGCCTGTTGTGGCAAAACGATACGCACGTACACGATCTGCTGGCGGCACTTGGCCCGGAACCATTATCGAATGCATTTACTGGCGATTATCTGCATGCACTGGCGAATGGCCGGCGCGCGGCAGTGAAAACCTTTCTGATGGATCAGGCGGTCGTTGTCGGCGTGGGAAATATCTATGCGGCAGAAAGCCTGCATCGCGCCGGAATCAGCCCATTACGCGAAGCGGGCAAAGTATCGTTGGACCGTTACCGGCGCCTGGCCACGGCAGTGAAAGACATCCTCGGCTACGCCATCCAGCGCGGCGGAACCACGCTGCGCGATTTCATCAGCCCGGACGGGGCACCCGGTTACTTCGAGCAGGAACTCACGGTGTATGGGCGCGAGGGTGAAGCCTGCAAGCAGTGTGGACGTGTGTTGAAACACGCCACGATCGGGCAACGCGCGACGGTGTGGTGCAGCAGTTGCCAGCGTTGAATGCCGGACAGGTGACCCACGCTGATCGAAACACCAACCTCCAGTTCTGGATCAGTGACGACCGCTGGCCAGTAGCCCTCGGATAACAGCAAACGGCGCGCTTGGAGCCGCAGTGGTCGATTGCTTGATGGTGCGTTGCCGTGCATCGCGCCACAATCGTGACGTCCTGCGATTGGAGTCGTCCATGCCTGCCTCACTGCGCTACTTTATGCCGATCATGCTTGTGGGTGCATCAGCGTTGCCACTGGCAACAAGCGCATGCGCGGATGAGCTTGCGTCCAGCACCAAACCCGCAGTTGAGCGCATCCAGTTGCACAACGGGGTTGTTGAACTCAGTGCTACGCCCGCGTTCGGTGGGCGCGTGCTGTCCTTTAATTTGCGTGGACACCCCAACGTGTTGAAGACGGGTGAGGCGGTTGATCAGCAGCCCGTGCCAGAAGTGTCCGCGATCGCAGGCGATATCCCGTACCTCGGCCACGATGTCTGGGTAGGGCCGCAGAGTCAGTGGTGGGTGCATCAACAGGTCAACCCGACACGCAAGGCGGCCACCGCGGTCTGGCCACCGGATCCGTATCTGTCGTTGGCAACCACACGTGCAGTCACACGTGGTGGCGATCACCTGATCCTGGAAGGCGTGCCCAGTCCGGTCACCGGCGTGCAGCTACGCAAGCGCGTGGCTCTTTCATCCACGCGTGCCAATACCGTGGAGGTGGAGGCCACCGCCCGCAACATCCGCAGCGAGTCCATCGCCTGGGATCTGTGGTTCAACACGCGTGTCGCGGCGAGCACGCGCGTCTTCGTACCGGTTGCCGACGCGGCAGACATTCGCCTCCAGCCGCCGACCGAGGCCGGCACGGTTGCGCCGGCCTACCGGCATCACGGCGGCGTGTTTGCATTGCGTGCCGATGCACGTCAGGACGGGCTGATTCAGCGTGGCAAGGTGTTGTTGCAGCCTTCGGCAGGCTGGATGGCAGGCTTTGCGGGCGACCAGGTGCTGGTGATCCGCTTTGCGCACCAGCCGCTGTCCGCGATCCATCCGGAGCAAGGGCAGGTGGAGCTGTATCTGGACGCGCCGCCGCAGCATCCCGAGCGCGGGCTGCTGGAAATGGAAGTGCACGCGCCGTACCGGCAGCTGGCGCCGGACGAGCGCATGCAGGCGAACGAGCAATGGACCTTGCTGCGCTACACCGGACCCGACGCGCAGCAGGCGCAACACCAGTTCCTGTGCAGCAAGGCGCAGGAGCTGCAGCTGACCAATGCGTGCGCGCCTTCGTCTGCCGCGCCCTGACCTCCGCATTCACCTCCGCGCCGAGCTGTGGCTATGATGGCGGCCATTCCCTGAGCAGACCGATGCGCATGCAACGACGCCACTTCCTGAAGAATGCCGCCGCCGCATTGGCCGCGCTCGGTTTGCCGGCGCTGCCGCAGTGGGCGTTGGCGGCCAAGGCCGTTGGTCTGCGTCGCCTGGGGCAGCCGCAGCCGTTCGACTATGGCTGGCTCAAGGGGCAGGCGCGTGCGTTGGCCACGGCGCCTTACAAAAGCCATAAGCAGCTGCTCCCGGGGTCGTTGGAGGCGTTGAACTGGGATCAATACCAGTCGATCCGCTACCGCCAGGACCATGCGCTATGGGCGGACGGCAACGGCAAGTTCCAGGCGAAGTTCTTCCATCTGGGGCTGTATTTCCACACCCCCGTGCATATCTACGACATCGTCGACGGCAAGGCGCAGCAGCTGGCCTACGACCCAGCGGCGTTCGATTACGGCAGCAGCGGGCTGGGCGGCAAGCAGTTGCCCAAGGACCTGGGCTTTGCCGGGTTCCGTCTCAATACGCGCAAGGACACCGATCGCGATTTCTCGGCCTTCCTGGGCGCGAGCTATTTCCGCGCAGTCGGCAAGGAAGGCCAGTACGGGCAGTCGGCGCGCGGGCTGGCGATCGACACCGGCACCGGCGGGCCGGAGGAGTTTCCGGACTTCATCGCCTATTACCTGGAGCAGCCGGCCGACGATTCGAACACCGTGGTGGTGTACGGGCTGCTGGATTCGCCCAGCGTTGCCGGTGCGTATCGCTTTGCCATCACCAATGGCGAGGTGCTGGTGATGGAGATCGACAGCGCGCTCTATCCGCGCAAGACCATCGAGCGATTGGGCATCGGCCCATGCACCAGCATGTACCAGGTCGGCGAAAACGATCGCCGCATGGACTGGGACTGGCGGCCGGAAATCCACGACACCGATGGCCTGGCGATGTGGACCGGCGGCGGCGAGTGGATCTGGCGGCCGCTGTGCAACCCGCCGCAGCTGCGCTTCAACATGTTCGTCGACGAGAATCCGCGCGGATTCGGCCTGCTGCAGCGCGATCGCAACTTCGACCATTATCAGGACGACGGCGTGTTCTACGAGAAGCGCCCCTGCCTGTGGGTGGAACCCAAGAACGGCTGGGGCAAGGGCTCGGTGCAACTGGTCGAGATTCCGACCGTGGACGAGACCTTCGACAACATCGTGGCGTTCTGGAATCCGCAGGACAAACCGCAGCCGGGGCAAGAGTTGCTGATGGGGTACCGGTTGTATTGGGGCGCGCATCCGCCGGCCAGCTCGCCGCTGGCGCACTGCGTGGCCACGCGCACCGGCCTGGGCGGCATCGTCGGGCAGAAGCGCAGCCATTTCTCGTGGCGGTTTGCGGTGGATTTTGCCGGGGGCGAACTGGCTGCGTTGGCCAAGGACCCCAAAGCCAAGGTCGAGGCCATCCTCCAGGTGTCGCGTGGCAGCACCGAGATCGTGTCGGCGCGTCCGCTGCATGAACTCAAGGGCTATCGGGCGATGTTCGACCTGGTGCCGCCGGATGACAGCACCCGGCAGATCGATATCCGCCTGTTCCTGCGCGCCAACGGCAAGCCGCTGACCGAAACCTGGCTATACCAGTGGACGCCGCCACCGGCGAGCGAGCGCAAGGTCTACTAGCGCACAGGGACGTCGCGCGACCGATGAGGTGGGCGATTGTCAGGCAGGTTCGGATGGCGCAGTGACGACAGGCCGCCGATTTCGAATGGCGACCGCGGCTGCGTTACAGCCGCACAGTCGCCGATGCGTCGCCCAGGCGCCGCGGACTCAGGCCGACGTTGAGCTGTTGACCAACTGCATGCGCGCACGCGGACGCACGCAGGCCAGGTCCACCCGGAAGCAGGTGCCGTCCTTGCCGCTGAGGATGCGCAGTTCGCCTTGATGGGCCCGGGCGATCTGGGCGGCCATGTGCAGGCCCAGATCCACTTCGGGCAAGGCGCGTCCACCGGTGTGCACGTGGGTGGAGGCCTGCAGCACGTCGAGCCGGCGTGGATCGATCCCGTCCAGATTGCAGACCTCGATGCGCAGGCGGCCCTGCTCGGTGACCGCGACCGCCTTGATCAGCGAACTCTGTTGCCCCTGCACCACGGCGTTGATCATCAGGCTGCCGAACATCTGTGCCAGGCGCACCGCATCGCCATGCACCGGCTCGTCGATGGCCACATGCGTGGACAGCACCTGGTTCGGATACGCGGCGCGGGTTTCATCGACAACCTGCGACAAGGCATCGAGCAGGTCGCTGCCGTTGCCGTAGTCCAGTTGCAGCCAGTCGCGTTCGATACCGCGCGCGAAATCGTTGGCGAAGTCGATCAGTTCTTCCATGCGCCGCAGGCTGCGCTGCATCGACCGGATCGCGCCGCCCTGGCGCTGGTTGAGCGGGTCGATTGCCAGCATGTCCACCACCGCATGCATGGACTGCAGTGGGTTGCGCAGATCGTGGCCAAGGATGCCGATGAATTCTTCGCGCAGGCGCGCGGAGGCGCCGATACGCCCCAGCTCGCTGCGTGCGCGCCGCGATTCCTGCGCGCTCTCTTCGGCGCGCTGCTCGGCCTGGATCTGCGCTGCCAGCAGTTGCGCCAGCAGCTCGACCTTTTCCACCATCGGCGCGTCCATGACGCGCGGCAACGGGTCCAGCGCGCACAAGGTGCCGAACACGCTGCCGTCGTCGAACTTGATCGGCACCGACACATAGCTCTCGAAGCCGTACAGCCGCGGCGTGGGGTGATCGCGGAAGACCGGGTGCTCGGAGGCATGGCCGAACCACAAGGCGTTGCCCTGGGTACGCACGCTGTCGCAGAAGGTGGTGACCAGGGGCAGCTCGTCGCCGGGCGCCAGGCCGAACGACAGCTCGTCGCGGACCTGGCAGGTGATCCAGCGCGTATCGGTCACGCGCGCAACAGCCGCAAACCCCATGCCGGTCAGACGGGTGAGAATGGTCAGGACATCCGGGACCGACGATAGCCGGCCAACACGCGCGATATCTGCGCGTAACTCGGGAGGAAGCGGACCCATGAATTGCCTCCCGACAAATGGATGGTCGCCAGTTTACAGGACTGCGGTTGCGCCTGGTTGCGCGTGGATCGCTGCAACGGCACGGCAACGATACGCCTGTTGATGTGTAGCGGAAATACAGCGGCGATCGAATGCCTGCAGGGGTTTAGCGGCGCATCACACGTGCATACCGGGGCAATACGTCGACAGCGTTTCGGCTGAATTCTTCAGCCCGTCCCCGTGCCGGTTTCCCTGTCCGACGAGCCCGCAGGCGGCAGCGGCAACGCGATCTGCAGCGGGTCGATGCGGCCTTCGCCACGCATGATCTTCTTGAACTCGGCGCGGCTGACCGACACGTAGCGCTCGTTGCCGCCGATCTCCACCTGCGGGCCGTCCTGCACCGCGTGGCCTTGCGCATCCACGCGCACGGTCATGGTGGCCTTGCTGCCGCTATGGCAGATGGTCTTGATCTCCTCCAGCTCGTCGGCCCAGGCCAGCAGGAACTGGCTGCCCTCGAACAGCTCGCCGCGGAAGTCGGTCCGCAGGCCGTAGCACAGCACCGGAATGCGCAGGCGGTCGACCACCTCGCTCAACTGCCAGACCTGGCCACGGTTGAGGAACTGCGCCTCGTCCACCAGCACGCAATGCAGCGCGCCTTCGGCCTGGATGTCGCGTTCGATCAGTTGCTGCAACTCGGTGCCGCGATCGAAGGTGCGCCCGTCCGCGCGCAGGCCGATCCGCGAGGCCACCACGCCGCTGCCGGCGCGGTGATCGAGCTTGGGCGTGAGGATCAAGGTGCGCATGCCGCGTTCGCGGTAGTTGTGCGCCGACTGCAGCAAGGTGGTGGTCTTGCCGGCATTCATTGCCGAATAGTAGAAGTAGAGCTTGGCCATCGGTGGATTTTACCGGGCCGGGCGGTCGGCGGTGACAGCCATCTGCATGAACCGGCGGCGCAGGCCTGCCCGGCGCGGCGCCGGTACAATGACCTGCTCTGTTGGAAGCCTCTATGCACGGTCTCAATCCCCCGCAAAGCGCCGCAGTGCTGCACTGCGAAGGTCCCCTGTTGGTGCTGGCCGGTGCCGGCAGCGGCAAGACGCGCGTGATCGTGGAGAAGATCGCGCACCTGATCGCCACCGGCCGCTATCCGGCCAAGCGCATCGCCGCGATCACCTTCACCAACAAGTCGGCCAAGGAGATGCGCGAGCGTGTGGCCAAGCGCATCCGTGGCGATGGCGCCGATGGATTGACCATCTGTACCTTCCACGCGCTGGGGCTGAAGTTCCTGCAGATCGAGCACGCCGCTGCCGGCTTGAAGCGCGGCTTTTCGATCTTCGATTCCGACGATGCCGCCGCCCAGATCAAGGACCTGATGCACGGCGCCAAGCCCGATGCGATCGAAGATGCCAAGAACCTGATCTCGCGCGCCAAGAACGCCGGCCTGTCGCCCGAACAGGCGATGGCGGCGGCACGCAGCAACCGCGAAAAGGAAGCCGCCAGCCTGTACGAGCGCTACCAGGCGCGGCTGACCACCTTCAACGCGGTGGACTTCGACGACCTGATCCGCCTGCCGGTGCAGATCCTGGAGGCCAACGAAGAGATCGTGATGGGCTGGCGCGAGCGCATCGGCTACTTGCTGGTGGACGAGTGCCAGGACACCAACGATGCGCAGTACCGGCTGCTGAAAATGCTGGCCGGGCCGCGCGGCAACTTCACCTGCGTGGGCGACGACGATCAGAGCATCTACGCCTGGCGCGGTGCCAATCCGGAAAACCTGCAGCAGATGGGCCGCGATTATCCGGCGCTGGAAATCATCAAGCTGGAACAGAATTACCGCTGCTCCAACCGCGTGCTGCGTGCGGCCAATGCCTTGATCGCGCACAACCCGCACGAGCATTTGAAGACCCTGTGGAGCGACCAGGCCGACGGCGAGCGCATCCGCGTGTGGGAATGCCGCGACAGCGAGCACGAAGCGGAAAAGGTCGCCGCCGAGATCTCGTTCCTGGGTACCGCCAAGCAGGTGCCGTGGAGCGATTTCTGCATCCTGTTTCGCGGCAATTTCCAATCGCGGCCGCTGGAAAAGGCGCTGCAGCTGCTGCGCGTGCCGTATCACCTGACCGGCGGCACTGCGTTTCTGGAGCGGCAGGAAGTCAAGGACGTGCTGTCGTGGTTGCGGCTGATCGTCAACCCCGAAGATGACGCGGCGTTTTTGCGCGCAGTGCAGTCGCCCAAGCGCGAGGTCGGTGCGACCTCGCTGGCGCGGCTGGCCGAGCTTGCCAGTGCGAAGTCGGTGCCGATGTCGCGCGCGGCCGAGTCGATGGGCGCGCTGCAGCACCTGCCGGCGCGTGCGGCCAATGGCCTGAGTGCGTTCACCGATATCCTGCGCGATATGCGCGAGCATTCGGCCAGGCTGCCGGCGGGGGAGCTGGTACGCATGCTGGCCGACAAATCCGGCCTGCTCAACGACCTGCGCAACCAGTCCAAGGACGAAACCGGCTTCCAGCGGCGCAAGCGCAATCTGGACGAGTTGGCCGAGTGGTTCGAAGGCGGCCCGCGTGGTGCAAGTGCCAGCGATCTGGCCGCGCAGCTGGCGTTGTTGTCGCGCAACGACAAGGACGATGGCGGCAACCAGGTACGCATGATGACCATGCACGCGTCCAAGGGCCTGGAATTCCGTTATGTGTTCATCGTCGGCTGCGAAGACGGCGTGCTGCCGCATGAAGTGAGCCTGGAAGAAGGCAACCTGCAGGAAGAGCGCCGGCTGCTGTATGTGGGCATCACCCGGGCCAAGGAGCAGCTGTGGATGAGCCACAGCAAACTGACGCGCAAGTTCGGCGAGCATGTGCGGCTCAAGCCCAGCCGCTTCTTCGACGAGATCCCGGCCGAAGAATTGCAGCGCGATGGTGCCGACCCAGTGGCCGATGCCGAGCGCAAGAAAGAGCGCGCCAGTGCGGGCTTGGCGGCGATCCAGGCGTTGTTCGACTAGCGGTTGTTGCGTACCGCGCAGGCTTGCCAGCGACACGCCTGCACGGCAGTCTGGTTTGCCCTGATGCCGGAGTGCGCCGTGACTGTCGTGATCGAAACCCCGCGTTTGCGCCTGCGGACATTGGATCCCGAGCGCGATGCCGACGCAGTGCTGACGCTGGTCAACGACCCCGGCTTCATCGCCGGCATCAACGACCGCGGTGTGCGCACCCGCGAGCAGGCGCGTGATCATCTGCGTGAGTGGGCGCAGGCGCACCAGGAAAAATACGGCTTTGCGCACTGGGCGGTGGAGACGCGCGCCGAAGGGGCGTTTGCCGGCACATTGGGGTTGTTGTGCCGCGATACCTTGCCGATGCCGCATATCGGCTTTGCACTGCTGCCCGAGCATCGCGGCAAGGGCTATGTCAGCGAGGCCGGGCGCGCAGTGCTGGACCATGCGCGCGATGTGCTGGGGTTGCCGCAGCTGTGCGCGATCGTGTCGCCGGACAATGCCGATTCGATTCGCGCGCTGGAAAAACTCGGATTGCAGCGGCAAGGCCTGCGCGTGTTGAGCCAGGAGGACCATCCGGTGCTGTATTACACGATCGCGCTCGCTCCGGCCGACATGGACAGCCGGGCAGGCCTGCGGCACCCTGGCGGCGACTCTTACCGCTGAACGCGGCCGACACAACGCAGCAAACAGTCGTCAGCGTGGGGGGGGACGGCGCGCAGGCACTTCGGTGGACGAGCGGCGCAGCGACTCCGCACCGCACCTGCCTGGCGATGAGCGCCGTCGTTGTGTCCGTCGCCTCAACAAGGACACTTGCATGCCATTGCTGGTCAACGCCTATTCCACGCTGCGCGAGCCGTTGTGGCCGGATTTCCTGCCGCGCGCCGCCGTGCAGCACCGCGACCACGCCGATCCGGAATTGGCCACGCATCTGCATGGCTTCGTCGGCTACGTAAGTCAGGCCGGCGACGGCCAGATGACCCAACCGCGCTATCACCTGATGCGGCATGTGCAGCGGGTGCGTCAGCATTTCACTTTCGAGGTCGACGATGCGGCTTTCGGGGAATTGGCGCAGTGGGCCGAGCAGGCCAACGCGGTGTGTTTCCTGGCCGACGGCAGCGTGCGCGATCCGCACGGGCGGGTGCTGATCGGCCAGGGCGAGCCGGCGATCGATGAGCAGGCGCAGGTGCCGTATCCGCCGGATGCCTTGCAGCGGCGTGCGCAGCAACTCGCGCAGCTGACCGCGCAAGGCATCCGCGTGCCCCCCAGCCTGCCGCCGGTGCCTGGCGAGGCCGAAGCACGAGTGCGCGATGCGGCGGCGGTGACGCAGCGCATGCTGGCGTTGTTTGCGGCGGCCTTGCGCGCGGAGATGCTGGCCGCCGGCGATACGCCACCGGCGTTGGAAGCGATGGACACCCGCCTGCCCGGTGTGGCGGCGGCACTGTCGCCGCAGGAGCGCGCCTTTTTTGCCCAGCCTGCGCCGGAGCCCCAGCAGCTCGCCAACTTCGGCTGGCGCTACGAGAGCCTGGCCGTGCTGCAGTGGGCCCTGGGGCTGGCCGAGGCGCTGCCGGAGCCGACCGACCTGTGTGATGTGCCCCTGGCGGCCCAGCGCGCGCTGGAGCATGCCGAAGCCGCGACGCGGCCGTCGCTGACGCTACGACCGGTGCCGGAACTGCTGGATGCGCTGGACCGGCACTTGCGCCTGCATTGGGCGGTGCGCCAGGCCGGCCAGAGCGAGCAACCGCCACCGGCCGGCATCGTGCCGGGCGTGGTCTACGAGCGTCACTACACCCTCAACTGGCTGCTGCACTTCGAAGACGCCGACTGGGATGAGGTGGATACGCCGACGTAAGCGGGCCGGCCGCACGCTGCGCCGTCACTGCGCGGCCTGCGCGTCGTCTGGCGGTCTGGCTGGTCGTTGCGTGCTTTGCGCCCCGCGCAGGGGTCGATGTGAAGCGGGCATCTCCAGGTGCGGACCGTCGCGCTAGGCGCCAGCCGCCTCCAGGCGCGCCTGCACGGCGGCCAGCGCATCCTGCAGCTCGGCGACGGTGGCTTCCAGCGTTTGTACGCGCGCTTCCAGCTCGCTGCTGTCGGCACTGCTGCGGGGGCCTGGAGCAGCGCGTGCCGCCGCGGCCTGCAGTGCGTCCAGATCCAGCTCGCCGCTGAGCAGATGCATGTAGCGGTCCTCGCGCTGGCCGCTGGCACGCGGCAGTTGCACCGCCAGGCCGCGCTGGATGAGCCGGTCCAGATGGTGGCGTACGTCGTCGGCATCGTTGAAGCGCGCCAGCCGCTCGCTACGCGCGAACAGCTCGCCCAGCGTCTGCGGGCCGCGCAGCAGCAACAGGCCGATCAGGGCCACCTGCTGGCGGGTCAGGTCCAGCACGCTGCCCAGCCGGTGTTCGTAACGCTCGGCGCGCGAGGAGAACTGCTGGCGGACCAGCCCCAGGGTTTCGAGTTGACGCAGGGCGTGATGCACCACGCCGGTCTGCAGGTTCAGCACCGGCTCGCGTGCGGTCTTCTGGTTGGCGGCCACCTGCGCGGCATTGACCGTGAGCGGATACGCATCCGGCGTGGTCGCCTCTTTTTCGATCAGGCAGCCAAGCACGCGGGCCTGGGCGGTATCGAGGACGGGCGGGGAAGGTGCATCTGTCATGGGGGCGACTCCGGGGCAATCAGCGCACAAGCATATGCCGATCCTGCATTGGCGTTCTTCAGGCCGCGATCCCATGCAGGGCAGCCAGAGCGGCAACGGGATCGAAGCGGCCGTCAGTCGTCGCAGGCGCATGAAACGCGTGCAACGCCAGCAAATCCCACGGTGGCCACGTCGCCGTGCGTGCGCACGTGCCGCTGCCCGCAGCACTGCTGTCGGCCGGAGCGGGCGGGGCGGCGCGAACCCGCTAAAATCGCGGTCTTCATTGCCGCTCCTGTCCTGGTGGATGCCATGCGCCCCTCGCTTTACGCCCCGTTGTCCCTGCTCGCCTGCACCGCGCTGGCCCTGAGCGCCTGCAAACCCGGCGATAAGGAGCTCGCGCAGCGCGCGCAGGACGCCGCCGTGTCCGCCAATGCGGCCGCCGGCGCCGCCGCAGCCAAGACCGCCACGCCGCCCGCAGCCGCCACCGTGCCGGCTGGCGACGACAACCTCAACGCAGTGTTGTGGATGCAGCGCTCGGAGGAATACCGCGCCGTGGCCGAGCAGACCTACCGCGCCGCTGCCGACAAGCTGGACGCTGCGCTGAAGCAGCCCAACTGGGACGCGCTGGTGCCCGAGGAACGCGGCAATGCCGCCACCGGGCTGAAGCCGGCCGTGGTGCTGGACGTGGACGAGACGGTGCTGGACAACTCGCCGTACCAGGCGCGCCTGCTGCGCGACGGCAAGGAATACGACGAGCTGAGTTGGGACCAGTGGGTGGCGGAGAAGAAGGCCACCGCGATCCCGGGCGTGGTGGATTTCGCCAAGGCCGCCAACGCCCGCGGTATCACCCTGGTCTACATCTCCAACCGCGCCGTGCACCTGAAGGACGCCACGCTTGCCAACCTGCGCAGCGTCGGGCTGCCGGTGGCCGATGACAGTGTGTTTCTGGGCCTTGGCACCGTGGTCCAGGGCTGCGAGCAGAACGGCAGCGAGAAGAACTGCCGGCGCCAGTTGGCCGGCCAGAAGTACCGCGTGCTGATGCAGTTCGGCGACCAGTTGGGCGACTTCGTGCAGGTCACCGCCAACACCGGCCAGGCGCGTGGCGCGCTGCTGCAGCAATACCACGACTGGTTCGGCGAGCGCTGGTGGATGCTGCCCAACCCCAGCTACGGCGGCTGGGAGCCGGCGCAGTTCAACAACGATTATGCCCAGCCCTGGCAGCAGCGCCACGATGCCAAGCGCGCCGCGCTGGAGGTGGCCCGATGAGCCGCGCCCCGTTGCCGCTGGCCGCGCATGAGCGGTTGATCTTTGCGCTGGATGTGCCCGGCCACGACGAGGCGATCGCCTGGGTCGACCGCCTGGGCGAGTCGGTGTCCTTCTACAAGATCGGCATGGAACTGCTGGCCTCTGGCGAGTACTTCCAGGTGCTCGACGCCCTGGCCAGGCGCGACAAGCGCGTGTTCGTGGACCTGAAGTTCTTCGACATCCCGGCCACCGTGGCCGGCACCATCCGCCGCCTGGCGCAGTGGCCGGTGAGCTATTGCACTGTGCACGGCTGGCACGCCGGCATGCTGCAGGCCGCCGCCGAGGCCAACCACGGCGACATGCGCCTGCTGGCGGTGACCGTGCTGACCTCGATGGGCCGGCCGGACCTGGCGGCGATGGGCATCGACCGCGAACCGGTGGAGGTGGTGGTGGAGCGCGCGCTGGCCGCGCAGGCCGCCGGCATCGACGGGGTGATCGCCTCCGGCCAGGAGGCCGGCCCGATCCGCAGCGCCACCGGCGCAGGGTTTTCGATCGTCTGCCCCGGCATCCGCCCCCGCGGCCCGGTCGGCGACGACCAGCAACGCACCGTGGGTGTGGCGCAGGCCTTCCACGACGGCGCCGATGCCATCGTGGTTGGCCGGCCGATCCGCCTGGCTGCCGATCCGGCCGCTGCGGCGAATGCGATCCAGGCAGAGATCCAGGCAGTGCTGCGAGCGGAGCAGCACTGACGGAGCATGGGGATAGTGCACGCTGCGCATGGTGCAAGCGAGCAAAATCAATAAGTTAAAGCGATAGAATTAAAGTGTTGCTTTAACGTTAAAGCCTGCGTACGATGCCCCTCGTCCGATGTCAGTCGGAAGCTGTGCCACTCATTGTCCACCGGGCTTGTCCCGGTTTTCGAAGGGATCGGGCCTTGTGCCCGGTCCTTTTTTTTGCCTGCCGATCGGTGCTTGCAGCGACTGCGTCGGCGGTGCCGTCGCTCAACGCGGCGCCGCTGCCTTGCAGTAGCGATCAATGAACTGCTGGTGGGCCGGCATGACGTCCACGCAGTGGCCGATGGTCTGCGCCACGCTGGCCAGGAAGCGTTCGGCGTCGTGATCGGGTACCTGGTCCACCAACGGGTGGTAGCCCCGCGGCAGGATGCCCTGGCCGACCATCACCTGCACCCAGCTGATCTCGGCGAACATCTCCTCGGCATTGCGGTAGAAGCGCCCGCTGTCGCGAAACAGGTCCAGCGTGGTCTGCAGCTCCGGGGTGATCGGCATCGTGCGGCAGTGCCGCCAGAACGCGCTGTCGTCGCGCTCGGTGGCGTGGTAATGCAGCACCAGGAAATCGCGGATGCGGTCGAACTCGAACGCCAGCCGGTCGTTGTAGCGCTGCACCAGCACCGGGCTGATGCCCTCGCGCGGAAACAGCTCCAGCAGCCGGGAAATGCCGGCCTGGATCAGATGGATGCTGGTCGATTCCAGCGGTTCCAGGAAGCCGCTGGCCAGGCCTAACGCCACCACATTGCGGTTCCAGAACTGCTTGCGCCGCCCGGTGGTGAAGCGCAGCGGGCGCGGGTCGGCCAACGGCTTGCCGTCCAGGTTGGCCAGTAGCGTGGCGGCGGCCTCGTCGTCGCTGATGTGTGCGCTGGAGTACACATAGCCGTTGCCGGTGCGGTGCTGCAGCGGGATGCGCCACTGCCAGCCGGCCGCGCGCGCGGTGGAGCGCGTATACGGCGTAGGCGGGCCGACGTTTTCGCTCGGCACCGCCAGGGCGCGGTCGCAGGGCAGCCAATGGGTGAAGTCGTGGTAGCCGGTGTGCAGCGCTTCTTCGATCAACAGCCCACGGAAGCCGGAGCAGTCGATGAACAGGTCGCCGCTGACGACCTGCCCGGAGGCCAGCTGCAGCGATTGCACGTGGCCGCTGTCCGCATGCAGCTGCACCTGCTCGACCAGGCCTTCGATACGGGTGACGCCGCGCTGTTCGGCGTAAGTGCGCAAGAAGTGCGCGTACTGCGTGGCGTCGAAGTGATATGCGTAGGCGATATTGGCCAGCGGCGAATTGGCCGGCACATCGCCGGCCGAGGTCATGAACTTGCCGCGCACCGCGGCCACGGTGTTGAGCGTATAGGCACCCAGCGGCTGCGCCTTGCCGCGCGCGTGCTGCTTGATCCAGTACTGGTGGAACGGCAGCAGCCCGAGCGGGTGCCCAATCTGGGTGCCGAAGCCATGGATGTACGACGTGCCGGGCCGCTGCCAGTCGACGAACTCGATGCCGAGCTTGAAGCTGCCCTGGGTCTGGCGGACGAACTCGGCTTCATCGATGCCGAGCAGGTTATTGAAGGCCTTGATGTGCGGCACGGTGGCCTCGCCGACGCCGACGGTGCCGAGCTGTTCGGACTCGATCAGCTGCACCTTGAAGCCGGGGCCAAGCACGCGCGCGAACGCCGCGGCGGCCATCCAGCCAGCGGTGCCACCGCCGACGATGACGATGTTGCGGAGGGGAGCGGGGATCATGCCTGTGTGTTCCTGGGCAAAGATGGCGGACGGACAAACGAACGGGGCCAGCCGGCCCCGTTCGAACTACCACACGCCCATGTCGGCGCGTGTGGCGATGGGGCCAATCAGAACTTGGCGCCGATTTCCAGCACGACACTGCGCGGCACGTAGTTGATTTCGCCACTGGTGTTGATGGCGATGTCCGGATCGAACTGCCCGTTGCTGCCGAAGCCGTTGTAGGCGTACGCGCTGTAGTTCTTGAAGTTGAAGGCGTTGAGCAGATTCACGCGCGCGTTGAGCTTGAAGTCCCCGACCACGGTGAACTCCTTGGTGGCCTGGAAGTCCACCGTGCGGTAGCCCCAGATATCGCCACCGACCAGGAACTTGCCGCTGCCCGGCGGGGTGACACCGACCTGCTGGCAGGTCGCGCCATCGGGATCGGTGAAGCCGAAGCAGGCGATCGTGTTGATCGGCTCGGGCGTTGCCAGCACCAGCTTGGCACCGAAGGTGACGCCCCACGGACCATCGATCGAACCGGAAGCGACAAAGCGATGTGCGGCCACGGCATCGGACTTCACGAACGGATAGCCGCGGATGGTCGCCTTGTCGAAACCGTACGGCTCATCAATGTTGCGGTTCTGGCGCGCGCTGGTGTGGGTGTAGGACAGGGTCAGGCCCCAACCGGATTCCTTGGTGTACGGCTTGTCGGCCGACAGCAGGACCTGGCTGTTGCGCTGCTCCAGGCCGTTGCTGCCCAGAATGGTGTTCTGGTAACCCGGCACCGGCTCGCCCCACGGCACGTTGCCGTTCTGGAAGTAGGAGCCATCCGGATAGCGGTTGATCAGGCCCATGGCAAAGCCGTCGTAGCTCAGGATGCGCTGGAACGTCACATCGGTCAGCCAGTCGCCCACCTGGTTGGTGATGCCGATGCTGTACTGGTCGCTGTACGGCGTCTTGAGCTTGTTGTTGAACATGAACAACTCGGCGCTGCCAGCGACACCGGGAATGGTGTTGAGCTGATCGATGCCGTTGAGGTAACGCGGGTCGAACGCAACGCACGTGCGGTCTGCGCGATAGCACTGCTGGGTTGCCGGGTTTTCGAAATACACCGCGACCGGCGACAACGCCGCCTTACTGGTTTCCAGGGCCAGCTGCTCGAACAGGTTGCGGTCGTACGAACGCGCGGCACCGCCGTGCAGGATGGCGGCCTCGTCACCGAAGAAGTCGTAGGAGAAACCGAAGCGCGGAGCCCAGGCATCCTTGAAGTTCTTGCGGTTGTTGCCGGTGCTGATGTAATCGGCCACGTTGATGCCGCTGGGTAGCAGACGGTTGGCCCATGGTTGACCGGGGTTTTCCGCATCGTTGGCGTACAGCGCGTCGACGAAGGCCTGCGAGGTCACGAAGTCGGTGTAGGCCGGTGTGTCCTCGTAATCCCAGCGCACGCCGATGTTGATCATCAGCTTGTCGGTGGCGGCCCAATCGTCCTGCAGATAGATGCCGTACTGCTTGGACGGCGATACCACCGTCGCCCGCTGGCCGGGCGTGGTGTAGGGCGCAATGAAGTCGACGCGATACGGCGTGGATTCCACGCTGCCGCCGTTGACGCGGTAGCTGAACTGCGGATTCAGCGCGGCCGCGTCCTGCGAGGTCAGCTCGATGTCCTTGTAGTTCACACCCATCTTGATGGTGTGTTCGCCGTGCCACTGGAAGCTGGTGAAGGTCAGGTCGTTCTGCAGGAACCAGCCCTTCTGGCTCTTGCGCTGCGCATTCCTGCCGCCGGCCGAACCGGTGGTCAGGAAGGTGCGCTCATCGATATCGGTGGAGCCGGCACGCGGCTGGAAATATGTGTAGACGATGCCGTTGCCCAGCGTGCGCGGGGTCGGGTTGTTCTCCGAGTTTTCGGTGCCGACGATGACCTCGTTGAACCAGTTGTCTGCACTGTGCTGCCAACGCAGGTTGGTGCGCTTGTCCTTGTTGATCTTGTCGGTGGCTTGCGCGAGCGTGTTGGTGCCGCCCACGTTGGCGGTCTGGGTCTCGTCGCGATAGATCGTGCTCAGCTCGATGCGATCGCGATCGGTGGGTTCGAAATCGATCTTGCCGAAGAACAGGTCTTCTTCGAACGGCATGTTGGCCGGGCCGTACTGGCTGGCCAGATCGGAAGGCAGCTGGTTGAGAAACGCGGCAGCCTCTGCGCTCGGTTGCACGCTCTTGGGTGCGACGTTCTCCTTGCCCTCGTAGGCAACGAAGAAATGCATGCGGTCCTGGATGATCGGCCCACCCAACGCAAAGCCGTATTCCTTGGTCTGCGAATCGATCTTGCCGTTGGCTTCCTCGTCGGGCCGCTTGTCGCGCAGATCCTGGTCGGTGTAGCGATAGAACGCTTCACCGTGGAGTTCGTTGGTGCCGGACTTGGTGGCCGCAGTGATCGCCGCGCCACTGATCTGGCCGTACTCGGCCTTGTAGTTGGAGGTGATGACCTTGTATTCGCCGATCGCCAGCTGCGGGAACGGGTTGCCCTGGGTGTCGCTCTGGCCGGCAACGCCGCCGCTGCGCACATAGCTCTTCTGGCCGACGCCGTCGATATACAGATTGCCGGCGCTGGCATTGGAGGCGCCACCGCGTAGCTTGGTGTTGCCGTTGCCATCCACCTGAAACACCATGCCAGGCACGGTATCGGCGAATTCGAGGAAGTTGCGCGTGGCCTGCGGCAATTGCTGGATCTGTCGCGCCGAAATGGTGTTACCTACCTCGGAGGTCTTGACGTCGCGAATCATCGGCGCGCTGACCGTCACCGTGTCCAGTGTGGTCGCGTCGCCGGCGGGTGCTGCGGCCGCCTCGGTGCCGAGATCGACGGTGGCGCTGGAGGCCACCGACAGGGTCACCGTGCGGCTGGCGCCGTTGGATTCGACCTTGTAGGTACCCGGCTGCAGACCGACGATGGTGTAGTTGCCGTTGGCATTGACCGGTGCGCGTCGCACCGAGCCAGTGGCAAGGTTGGTGACGACGACCTCGCTGCCGCTCTGTGCGGAAGCGACCTGTCCGCGCAGCGTGGCGTTGCTGGACTGGGCCATGGCCGGGGTGGTGGCGAACAACGAGGCAGCCAGGGCGCAGCACAACAGGCTACGTGCCGGCAGGGTGGAGACGGTGCGGTGAGTCTTCATGACTTTCCCCCTCCCAGGGGTAAAGCGCGAACCAGTGAAGTGACTGGCGCGTCGAGGTTGGTGCTTGGTGTGGATGGAACGGGTACAGCGGGCAACAAACAAACAGCAGTGACGGCAAACACAGCAAAAACGGTCGCCAACCGGAGCGTGCCATCTGCGGCATCGCGCGCATCGCGCGTCGCGCCGCAGCAACACACCTCAATCGGGACGATGCAACAAGCCTGCGGCCGGCCCCTCCCCATTGCCGTGGGGCCGATGCAGCTTAGGCAGCGGGTGCGGTACCGGGGCCGAGACGCCGGAGCCGCCAACGCAGCCGTTACCAGATGATGCGTGCGCTCATGAACAAGGTCCGTGGCGGAGTGGACATCGCGCCGTACTGGTTGATGCTCACGCGCGGGTCGTACACGCCGGCACTGCCCCAGTCGATGCTGTACTGATCGTAGTTGCGGAAGTTCAGCGCATTGATCAGATCGCCGCGCACCTGCACCGTCACCGCATCGGTGATGTGCATGTCCTTGGACAACGACAGGTCCAGCTGGCGGGTGCCGAAGATGTCGCCGCCGGCGATGAACTTGCCGCCGGGCGCATCCACCGAGACTACGCGGATATTGTCCGAACTCGGGCCGCCGTACTGGTCGTAGGAGATCGCCTCGTTGCGCGGCGGCACCGTGGCCAGGGTCAGCTTGGCCGAGCCGCTGATGCCCCAGAACAGGTCGTAGATGCCGGTAAGCACCAGGCGATGGCGCGGCACCGCATTGAGATCCAGGAACGGATAGTCGGCAATGGTGGCCGCATCGAATCCGTAGCGATCGTCGTTGCCGCGATTGCCGCGCGCACGCGAGAAGGTGTAGGCCGCGGTCAGGCCCCAGCCGCTCTCCTGCGTATAGGCCTTGTCCGCCGACAGCAGCAACTGGCCGGTCTTGGTCTCCACGCCGTTGTTGCCGATGATCAGGTTGCCGAAGCCCTGCGGCCGCTGCTCGAACGCCTGTGCGCCGTTCTGGAAGAAATCGCCGTTGGCATAGCGGTTGCCCAGGGTGAAGATGAAACCGTCCTTGCTATGGATATACGACAGCGTGGCCGAGGTGTTCCAGTCGCCCAGCTGGGTGCGCAGGCCCAACGAATACTGGTCGGCATACGGCGTCTTCAGATCGTTGTTGAGCAGGTCGATTTCGCCGTTGCGCACCCGCGCATCGACCAGGTTGGCCAGGCTGTCGGGATTGCTCACATAGGTCGGATCGAAGGCGGTGCAGGTACCCGGCGCCGGGACGCAGTTGGTGGGCCCGGCAAAGCGGATCGTGTACTGCGCCAGCGCGGATTTGATCTGCTCCAGGCCCATCACGTCGAACAGGTTGCGGTCGTAGCTGCGGCCGGCACCGCCGAACAGCACCAGCGACTCGTCGCCACGGAAGTCGTAGGAAAAGCCCAGGCGCGGCGCGAAGTTGTTGTTGTCCTGTTTGCGATTGCGGCCGTTGCTGATGTAATCGTTGATGTCCACCCCGCCCTTGGCCAGTTGCTCGGCGTAGGTGGCGCTCACGGCCGGATCGGTGCCGGGGCCGTTCAAGGCCGCCACCACTTCCGGCGGGGTCACGTTGTCCAGGTACGAGGGAATCTTTTCGCCATCCCAGCGCACGCCGATATTCAACTGCAGCTTGTCGTTGACGTCCCAATCGTCCTGGATGTACAGGCCCAGCTGCTTGCTGGTGGTGGTCACCGACGGTGCGGCACCGGCGAACGGCAGGTTGAAGCGCACCTGGTAGGGAATGGCCGAGGTGCCCGCGCCATCGCCCACCGCGTAGTAGAACGACGGGTTGGCCGCAGAGTTCTCGCTCTGGGTCAGCTCCACTTCCTTGTACTTCACGCCCATCTTGATGACATGGTTGCCGTGCCACTCGAGGTTGTTGAAGGTCAGGTCGTTCTGGAAGCTGGGGCCTTTCTGGCCCTTGCGCTGGATCGCCAGGCCGCTGGTGGCACCGTCGTTGAGCAGCACGTCGTCTTCGGCGATGCCGCGCGTGTACACGCTCTGGCTACCCACGGTGTAGGCGGTGGGATTGAACAGCACGTCTTCATAGGACACGCGCGCTTCGTTGACGTAGCGCTCGCCGTAATGCTGCCAGCGCAGGTCGAAGCGCTTTTCGGTGTTGAGGTTGATCTTGGAGGCGATCGCGGTGGTCTGGCCGCCGACGCTGTCGCGGCTTTCTTCGTCGCGGTACTTGCCGGTGAGCTCGAGGCGGTCGTTCTCGCCGATGTCCCAGTCGACCTTGCCGAAGTACAGGTCTTCGTTGAACGGGCGGGTGACCGAGCCGAGCCGGCTCTGCACGCCGGCCGGCAGGTCGTCGCTGAGCGCACTGAAGCGATCGGGCACGGCCACCGGATCGGCCGAGACCTCGAAGCCCTTGCCTTCGTAGCTGAAGAAGAAATGCGCCTTGTCCTGCACGATCGGCCCGCTCAGCGCAAAGCCGTATTCGTCCTGGTGAGTCTTGCGCTTGCTGCCATCGGAGTTGGGTGCGCCGGCGCGTTCGTCGGGCTGGCGCGCGCGGAAATCGGTATTGCTGGTGCGCCCGAAGATCTCGCCGTGGAACTCATTGCCGCCGGACTTGGTCGAGGCCACGATCGCTGCCGAACCGACCTGGTCGAACTCGGCCTTGTAGTTGGAGGTGATGACCTTGTACTCGCCGATGGCCAGTTGCGGGAACGGGTTGCCCGCGCTCTGCTCCTGGCCGGACACGCCACCGAACAGGTAGCTCTTCTGGCCGACGCCGTCGATGTAGACGTTCACCGCCGAGCTGCCCTGCGCGCCGCCGCGGATCTGGCTGTTGCCGTTGGAGTTGGTCTCGAACTGCATGCCCGGCACGGTGTCGGCGAACTCCAGGAAGTTGCGCGTCAGCTGCGGCACGGTGCTGATCTGCTTCAGCGACACGTTGGTGCCCACTTCGGAGGTCTTGACCTCCTGCAGCGTGGTGGCGGTGACCTGCACCGCATCCAGCGTGGTGGCATCGCCGGCAGGCGCCGCGGCTGCGCTGCCGCCCAGGTTCAAGGTGACCGACGAGGCCACCGACAGGGTCACGGTCTGCTCGCTACCGGGGCCGGCATCCACCTTGTAGGTGCCCGGGGGCAGGCCGACCAGCGCGTAGCTGCCGTCGGCGCCGGTGGGCACGCGCCGGACGGCGCCGCTGGCGACATTGGTCGCGGTCACGGTGGTGCCGGCCTGTGCTGCCGCAACCTGGCCGCGCAAGGTCGCATTGCTGGACTGGGCCATGGCCGGGGTGCTGGCCAGCAACGAGGCGGCAAGGGCGCAGCACAACAGGCTGCGCGCTGGCAGGGTGGAGACGGTGCGGTAATTCTTCATGACTTTCCCCCTCCCAGGGGTAAAGCGCGAACCAGCGGAGTGGCTGGCGCGTCGGTACTGCGTCAAGCGGGACAGCTGGCAACAACGGCAACGGACTGCAAGCAACACACGTTCGGCAAAGCGTGGTGGCGCGTTTCAGGTGGGAGGCGCCGCCCGCGGCGCGCTGGACGCGCGCACGATCAGTTCGGGAACCATCTCGGAAAACGCCGGCGGTGCGGCATCGGCGGGCGGGGCGGGCGCATCGACCAGTTGCTGGCCCAGCAACAACTGCAGTGCCCGCGCGCCCAGCCCGGCGATATCCACCCGCATGGTGGTCAGCGCCGGCAGCACGTAGCGCGCCATCGGCACGTCGTCGAAGCCGGCCAGCGCGATGTCCTGCGGCACCTTCAGCCCGGCATGGCCGAGCGCGAACAGGCAGCCCAGCGCCATCATGTCGTTGGCCGCGAATACCGCATCCGGGCGCGCGCCCTGTGCCAGCGTCTGGCCGGCGCGGTAGCCGGACTCTTCGTCGAAGTTGCCCGGCAGCACCCACGGCTGCACGTCGGCATCCAGCGCCAGCTCGTCGCGGTAGCCGCGCAGACGCTCATGCGCATCGAAGTTGTCGGCCGGCCCGGCGATGAAGGCGATGCGGCGGTGGCCGCTGTCGCGCAGGTGCCGGGTCATCGTCCGCGCGCCGCCGTAGTTGTCCACGTTGAGCACCGGGCGCTGGCTGGCCGTGCCGGCGCAGTTGAGCAGCACTGCCGGCAGGCCGCCGGGCAGGGCGTCCTCGTGCACGCCGGAGTCGCCCAGCGAGGGCGACATCACCACCACCCCGTCCACGCGGCCAGGCAGGCGTTCCAGCGCCCTGCGCTGCGCCTGCGGGTCGCCGTGCGAGCTGGACACCAGCAGGTGGTAGCCCTGCTCGCGCGCCACCTGGTCGATGCCGCGGATCAGTTCGGAAAAGAACTCGCCATGCAGGTCCGGCAACACCACCCCGATGGTGTGGGTGCGCCGGCTGCTGAGGCTGCGCGCGGCGTGGTGCGGGATGTAATGCAGCGCGCGGGCCACCTGCAGCACGCGCTCGCGCACCGACTCGGCCACATGCTGGTGCCCATTCATGGTGCGCGAGACCGTTGCCACCGACACCTGCGCTTCGCGCGCGACGTCCTTGATGGTGACGCTACCGCCTTCGGAGCGTGGCCGACTCATGGCAAAACCTCCAAAACAACGCGGTTGCCACCGCACGCCGGGAAGGGTCGCACGGTCCGCTGGCGCAGAACGTTCGTGTCACACATGCACATGAATGACATCGGCCCCAACCGATGGCGACCTCAGAGCGAGATGGCGCGCACGCTAGCAGGAACTGCAAGCGCTTACATGATGCGCTGCACCATTGGGCCAAACGCAGGTGGCACAAGGGCTTGGCGGCATCGCCTGGACAAGTTTGTCCGGGAAGGACAACGGCAGTCAATGTCGGACACTGGGCGACAACATGCATGGAACTACGAAAATCTAACGTTTCCGCACCGTACCCGGGCGCACGGTTGTCGCGCGCCTTGCCGCCAGTGCGTTCAGACAGCAAGATGCGCCGATCGATCAGGGGAACAGCGTGCGCATGTCGCCATCTACCGTCCGCGCCGGCCGGTTCCAGTCCATCGCGTGGGTGCTGCTGGCAGCGCTGTGCCTGGGCAGCTGCCAGCGCGCTGACAAGACCGCCGCCTTGCCGGGCGCCAGCGCCGAGCCAGCCGCAGCGATGCAGTCGATGACCCTGCCCTTGCGGCGCAACGACCTGGTCGCCTATGCGCGGATCCGGGTCACACCTGCGCAATACACCCAGCTGGAGGCGGCCTGGCGCAGCGGCGCCAGCCGTTGGCCGCTGACCGAGCTACCGCTGCCCAACGAGGTCGGCAGCCTGCTCGGCACTTTGTCGGCGCCCGGCGCCGAGCGCCAGCTGCAGCAGGCCTTCGATGCACAGCTGGCCGGCCAGTCGCAGGGCATCCGCCAGGCTGCGCAGTCGCTGGGCCAGTTCGGCGTGCAATACCTGCGCAGCCGCAGCGACTACCAGCCCGAGCAGCGCGCCCATTACGTGCAGCTGGTCGATGCCCTGAGCGCCTGGGCGGCCACTGCGCCGCTGGCCGATCGCGCGCGCGCCAAGGCCAGCATCGCCGACCTGGTGACTGCCGCCCGCGCCACCGGCATCGGCTCGGACGCCGATCTGCAGCGCTTGGGGATGGAAGAGAGCCTGCGCCGGCTCGGGCCGTTCTGGGCCGCGGCCAAGCAGGTGCTGGAGCGTTACGGCCTGTCGCTGGACAGCAGCCTGGATGCGCTGCGCACCGGCTTGATCAGGCAAGACGGCGACCGCGCCCAGGTGCGGCTGCGCTATCCGCTGGCCGCGCACGACATCGACCTGAGCATCGGCCTGATCAAGCGCGACGGCCACTGGTACCAGCAGCAGACCCAGGACGAGGTGCAGGCGCTGCTCGGCGCTGCGCCGGCGGCGCCCGCACCCGACGCCGCTGCAACGCCTGACACCCCGGCGGCCGCGCCCGCCACGCCCGCCGCCACCGGGCAACGCCCGGCTGGGCGATAATGACCGTGATGCCAGAACAGAATCCCCTGCCGTTCCCGGACGGCCAGCCCGCCCCGCCCAGCGCTGCTGCCGATCTCGGTGCCACGGCCGCCGCCTTGCCGAGCGCCGTTCCGGTTCCGCCGGACGCTGCGCCGTCGATCGCGCCCGCCGTCGCCGCTGCCCGCAGCGCCAAACGCCCGTGGTGGGCGCGCCTGCTCGGCCGCCTGGCCGACCCCTGGCTGAGCCTGACCATCGAACCGGATCAGCCGAGCCGCTACGACGACGGCACGCCGGTGGTCTACGTGCTGGAGGACTACGGCCTGTCCAGCGCGCTGATCCTGGACAAGGCCTGCCGCGAGGCCGGGCTGCCCTCGCCACTGGTGCCGCTGCCGGGCGACCCGCTGCAGCGCAAGCGCGCCTACCTGGCGCTGTCGCGGCGCAGCAGCAGCAATTCGCTGATCCCCGAGCAGCGCGGCGGCAAGACCCATTCGGATTCGCTGGCCAAGCTGCTGCAGGCGCATCGCGTGCGCGCCGACCTGGACGTGCATCTGGTGCCGGTGTCGATCTTCGTCGGCCGCGCGCCGGACAAGCAGAGCGGCTGGTTTGCGGTGCTGTTCTCGGAAAACTGGGCGCTGGTCGGCCGCTTCCGGCGCCTGCTGGCGGTGCTGCTCAACGGCCGCACCACCATCGTGCGCTTCGCTCCGCCGATCTCGCTGCGCCAGACCATGGCCGAGGGCCTGCCGCCCGAGCGCACCCTGCGCAAGCTGCAGCGCGTGCTGCGCACGCATTTCCGCCGTATCCGTGAGGCAGTGATCGGGCCGGACCTGTCCACCCGCCGCCTGCTGGTGGACCAGGTGCTGGCCGCCGATTCGGTGCGCGAGGCGATCGCCACCCAGGCCAAGCGCGACAACTCCAAGCCGGTCGATGCCTGGCGCAAGGCGCATGCCTACGCCTGGGAAATTGCCGCCGACTATTCCAGCCCGGTGGTGCGCTCGGCCAGCTTCCTGCTCACCCACGTGTGGAACCGCATCTACGCCGGCGTGCTGGTGCATCACCTGGACAAGCTCAAGCAGGCCGCGCCCGGGCACGAGGTGGTTTACGTGCCCAGCCACCGCAGCCACATGGATTACCTGCTGCTGAGCTACCTGCTGTACGAACGCGGCATCGTGCCGCCGCACATCGTGGCCGGCATCAACCTCAACCTGCCGGTGGTGGGCACGCTGCTGCGCAAGGGCGGCGCGTTCTTCATCCGCCGCTCGATCAAGGGCAATGCGCTGTATTCGGCGGTGCTCAGCGAGTACGTCGCCCAATTGGTGGCCGGCGGTTACTCGATCGAATACTTCGTCGAAGGCGGGCGCTCGCGCACCGGGCGCCTGCTGCAGCCCAAGGGCGGCATGATCGCGATGACGCTGCGCGCCTACCTACGCCAGCCGCGCAAGCCGGTGCTGTTCCAGCCGGTCTACATCGGCTACGAAAAGCTGATGGAAGGCAACAGCTACCTTGACGAGCTCACCGGCCGGCCCAAGGAGAAGGAATCCATCTGGGGCCTGCTGTGGTCCATCCCCAAGGTGCTCAAGCAGAACTACGGCCAGGTGGTGGTGAACTTCGGCGAGCCGATCGCGCTCAACGACGTGCTGGCCAAACACGCGCCCGACTGGGACGGCCAACCGCTGCCCGACGACGAAAAGCCCACCTGGCTGGCACCGGCGGTGGACACGCTGTCCACCCAGATCCAGACCCGCATCAACTGCGCCGCCGACGTCAACCCGATCAACCTGCTGGCGCTGGCGCTGCTGTCCACGCCCAAGCACGCGATGGGCGAGGCCGACCTGATCGCGCAGATCGAGCTGTGCAAGAAGCTGCTGGCGGAGATGCCGTATTCGGACCGTGTCACCGTCACCCCGCACACCCCGGCGCGCATCATCACCCACGCCGAAGAGATCAACGTGCTCACGCGCGTGTCGCATCCGCTGGGCGATGTGCTGAGCGTCAGCGGCGACACTGCGGTGTTGCTGAGCTACTTCCGCAACAACGTGCTGCACCTGTTCACCGCCTCCTCGTGGGTGGCGTGCTGCTTCCAGAACAACCGCCGCATGAGCCGTGCCGGTCTGTTGCGCCTGGGGCGCACCGTGTACCCGTTCCTGCAGGCGGAGTTGTTCCTGCCGTGGAGCGAGGACCGCTTTGCCGAGCGTATCGAGCAGACCATCGACATGTTCGTGCGCGAAGGCCTGCTGCTCAACGTCACCGATGACGATGGCGGCATCCTTACCCGCAACACCGGGCAGACCGACGAGGTGTTCCGCCTGCGTGCGATCGGCCATTCGCTGCAGCAGGCCTTCGAGCGCTATTACATCGCCATCTCGGTGCTGGTGAAGAACGGCCCCGGCGTGCTCGGTGCCGGCGAACTGGAAAGCCTGTGCCAGCAGGCCGCGCAACGCCTGAGCCTGTTGTATGCCCCGGCCGCCCCGGAGTTCTTCGACAAGACCCTGTTCCGCAGCTTCATCCAGAAACTGCGCGAGCTGCGCTTGGTGTGGCCGGACGAGAACAGCAAGCTGCTGTTCGACGAGCGCCTGGATGCCTGGGCCAAGGACGCCAAGTTCATCCTTGGCCGCGAATTGCGCCACACTATCGAGCGGGTCAGCCCCGAGGCGGTCAAGCCGGACGTGGTGCTGCCGCCGGCCGAGTAAGGCGGCAGTACAAACGCCAGCCTCTCCCTGCGGTAGGTGATGCCGGGCAATGGCAGCGCACCCGCAGGGAAGCGCAGATGCGCACCATGCTTCCCTTCTCGCACAGGGAGAAGGTGCCCGAAGGGCGGATGCGGGTCGGTCAGCACGCAGATTATCCGGCGCTGCAGCTGACCAGAGTCACTCGCGGCGTTGTTCACCAACGCCCGCAACTTCACACAACAGTTCCGTTCGTTTCATCCGCCTCTTGCAGCCGTGCCGATAGCATCGCGCCACCTTTCATCACGATCGGGTGCGTTGGATCACTGGCGTGCCCGGCAGGAGATTTCCATGCGCGCAGCCATCCACACCCAATTCGGCGACCCGGCCAAGGTGCTCGAACTCGGTCAACGGCCCACCCCGCAGCCCGGCAAGGGCCAGGTGCGCATCGCCATGCGTCGCTCGCCCATCCACAACCACGACCTGTGGACGGTGCG
Source organism: Xanthomonas sp. WHRI 8393 (assembly GCF_040203315.1). Classification (NCBI taxonomy): domain Bacteria; kingdom Pseudomonadati; phylum Pseudomonadota; class Gammaproteobacteria; order Lysobacterales; family Lysobacteraceae; genus Xanthomonas; species Xanthomonas sp. WHRI 8393. The sequence continues at coordinate 27,042 of NZ_JBEGGL010000010.1, forward strand.
TGGCAATTACGGCTACAAGCCGGAGCTTCCCGCAATCGGCGGCAGCGAGGCGGCCGGGGTGATCGATGCTCTGGGCGAAGGCGTCCAGGGCCTGCAGACCGGCCAGCGCGTGGTCGCCGCCGGCGTGCACGAGAGCTGGGCGGAGTTTTTCCTGGCCGACGCGTCCGGCGTGGTGCCGCTGCCCGACGCGCTGGACGACGACCGCGGTTGCCAGTTGATCGCCATGCCGCTGAGCGCGCTGATGCTGATCGAGTTCCTGCATGTCGAAAAAGGCAACTGGATCGTTCAGAACACCGCCAACGGCGCGGTCGGCAAGACTGTCGCCATGCTCGCCGCCGCGCGCGGTATCAACGTGGTCAACTTGGTGCGCCGCGACGCCGGCGTGGACGAGCTGCAGGCCCTGGGCATTGGCAACGCGGTCTCCACCGCCCGGGAGGGCTGGCAGGACAGCGTGCGCGCGCTGGTCGGCGAGGCGCCGATCGTGCGCGCAATCGACTCTGTCGCCGGCAGCCCGGCCGGCGACCTGATGGGGCTGCTTGCCGAGGGCGGCGAGCTGATCTCGTTCGGCTCGATGACCGGCGAGCCGCTGCAGATTTCCAGCGGCGATGTGATCTTCAAGCAGGCCAGCGTGCGCGGCTTCTGGGGCAGCAAGGTCATGGCCGCCACCAAGCCCGAGGACAAGCGCCGCATGATCGGCGAACTGCTCAAGGCCGCCGTCGATGGCAGCCTAGCCCTGCCGGTGGAAGCGGTATTCGATCTGGAAGATGCAGCCAAGGCGGCCGCGGCAAGCGCCGAACCGGGCCGCCGCGGCAAGATCCTGCTGCGCGCAGGCTGAGGACGGCGGCTCGGGTCGTCTTACGACAGTCGGCGCCTGACGCGCAAAAGCGGTGAGGCGATTGCACGTCCGCTGACGCGAACAAGCGCCCGGATCCGTTGCCCAGATCGGCCGAAGAGATCGACAATTCTCCAAGGCCGGCGTATCAAGCCCCTGTCCCCTCGGGGCGAAGCCGCACCGCTTGCGCGCCACTGGCGCGCGTGCCTTGGAGCGCCCGCATCGCAAGACGTGGGCTGGGGCGCGCAGCGGGGTTGGGGTGAGGGTGTGGCCCAAGCGACCAACGCGACACGCCTCAGCTCAAGCCGGCGCCATGCGGACAAACCCCTGCCTGCGTCACCAACTGACTCAACTGCCTGTCACCGCGACCTTGATATCCACTGCCGCAAAGCAGACCCAGGCGGCCGCACGCACCAGCCTCACGCCGGCTCGTCAGGCACCAGTTCCATTTCCAGCCGCGTGATGCAGTCCTTGAGATGCAGCTTGCGCTTCTTCAGGCGCTTCATCTGCAGCTCGTCGTCCATGTTGGCGGGCACGCGCTGGATCTCCTCGTCCAACGCGCGGTGGGCGCGTCGCAACTCGGCGATCTGCTCGGCGATCTCGGCGGGTGAGAGAGTTTCCACGGCTCCGAGCATACACAACCACGGGCCGGCCGCGTCACCCGTGCTTGCCAAGCCGCCCGGGGCTGCGACAATGCCTGCGCGCCGTTGGGGAAACGGCGGCGCGCCTGATCCCATCATTGCCGCGCGGCCATGGCCGTCGAGAAAGGAGTCTTTACGATGCGTTTGCGTTCTTCCCTGCTGGCCCTGAGCCTGCTCACCGCCGCCAACCTGGCCAGCGCCGCCGACGTCGCCAAGTACGACGGCTTTTTGTGCTGCAACCTGCGCACCGACGGCAGCTGGATCAGCGACAGCAACTACGCCGAAGACGGCAAGCGCATGCTTCCCGTAGGCACCCCGGTCAGCGTCACCGGCTTCGGCCGCAACCGCGTCAACCTCAAGATCGCCGGCGAAAAGCAGTCCATCGGCAACGATTACAGCCGCGACCTGGACAACACCGCCTTCGCCGCGCGCTATGTCGTCACCGCCGACCCCAAGCTCAAGCTCGCCACCTTCCCGCCCAAGATCCGCCAGGCCATCAATGACGGCAAGCTCACTGGCGGCATGACCCGCGAACAGGTGCTGATGGCGGTCGGCTACCCGATCAGCAGCGAAAACCCGAATCTGGACGCCTCGCTTTGGCGCTACTGGCGCGACAGCTTCTCCGAGTACCAGGTGCAGTTCGGCCCCAGCGGCAAGCTGGTCAAGGTGACCGCGGATCCGCAGTTGATGAATCTGGTTTGGCTGCCGTGAATTGCCCAAGGTGGTCGCACATCGTGCGGCCATCTGCATAGCAGGTTCATTGCCTGAGCAGGCACCTCGAACACTGGGAGACGGTAGGCTCCAGCAGCCGAGGTCTGGATCCTGGCGACACGCGACCAGAGCGCACAATCAGCGCCAGCGCTCTTCCCTGGCCACCGGCCGCCAAAGACCGAAGCTCACATGCAACGACATCCGGACCTGTATCCCAACGACGATAACGGCAACACCCTCTGGCACATTGCCCAGCAAGGCGTGGACCTGTCGAAGCCGCGCGAGATTGCGTTCTCCGTGGTCTTCCCCACGAAGGAATCGGCCTTGGAGTTCTCGGTGATGCTGCTGCGCTTCGAGCAAAAGGTGCGTTGCTGCCACTATCCGGAAAACACCGCGTTTCCGATGGACGTGACGGTGTATCCGACCATGGTGCCGTCGCACAAGGCGATTTCGGCGTTCGAGGAGGAGCTGGCCGTGGAGGCCAAGCCGCTGGGTGGCCTGAATGACGGCTGGGAGTTTTCCGTGGATGACAAGGACGCCTGACGCAGCCCGTGTGCGAGAGCCGGCGATGCAGTCACTGCATCGCTGAGCTGGTTGCACTCTTACCGCGTTACCGCTGTGACTGCGGTACGCGGCGCAGCTGCGACACGTCATAGCCCATGGCGGCGATGCGTTGGACAGCCTGCTGATAGTCGGCATCGGACACCTGCGGGGTACGCGCCATGTACCAGACGTAATCGCGCTTGCTGCGCGCCACGATGGTCTGCGCGTAGGCCGCATCCCGCCAGGCGATCACGTACTCGGCCTTGAACGGCCAGAAGAACTGCATGCTCCACAGCGCACCATTGCCTTCCTTCGCCACCTGGCCGATCGGATGCATGGACTTGAGCGGTGCCTGGAAGCTGCCCTTGCGGTAGGTGAAGGTGGTCTGGATGCGGCCGTCCGGCCGCAGCGCATAGCGCTCCACGGCATCGTAGGCCTTGCGCTCGGGCCGGGTGGGAATGTGCGCGATGACGTACCAGTCGCCCATGAAGCGCGGCACGTCGACGCTGTCTGCGCGGGGCAGGGCGGCACGCGACTCGCTCCCACTGGCACTCCCGTAGACCGCTAGCGTCAGCAACAACAGCATCGAACCACCTCGCATGGCAACCTCCACCAGAAAGAACCCGTAGATAGGCCTACGGCGTTACTGTGCGTCCGGATGCAAGCCCATGCGATGCAGTTCCGGACTGAGTGCACGCTGGCGTGGTGTGCCAGCGGCACGACCGTAACGCTCGACATGTCATGGCGGTGTTGAAGCGCCAGGCCGACGCCTTGCGCATGCCAGGAAACGCGCGATCACGGAGCGGTGAGCGCCGGGTCGACGATCAGCCGCAACGAGGATAAAGACGCGCTTTGAAAGCGCAGCGGTGGCAGGACGTGTCGTTCAGCGCCGGCGGTCGAGCCATGACGCGCCGATAGTCCCGGCAGGCGGTAGCCCGACGGCATTCACCAGGGCGATACCGCGTCTTCCCCATATGGATGAATCGTCGCGATCCTTCCATCCGCGTCGTGCTCCAGCGGTGCCATCTTGATGCTGCGCAGATGCGTCTGCCCGCCCGACAAGACAGCATCGTGATAGAAAAGATACCACTGGCCGTTGAACAGGCAGATGGAGTGATGCGTGGTCCAGCCGACCACCGGTGCGAGCAGCACGCCCTGGTAGGCGAATGGCCCGAACGGGGTATCGCTGGTGGCGTAGCAGATGCGGTGGGTGTCGCCGGTGGAATAGGACAAGTAATAGCGGCCGGCATGGTGGTGGACCCAGGGGCCTTCGAAGAAGCGGCGGGCGTGGTCGCCTGCGCGTAGCGGGGTGCCGTGTTCGTCGAGGATGATGATCTCGCGGGTGGGTTCGGCCAGTTGCGTCATGCCCTCGTGCAGGCGGGCGACGCGCGGGCCAAGTGCGGGCGCGTCGTCGCCCGGTTCCTGATGGTCCGGCGCATAGACGTTGTCGCGGTACTGCTGCAGCTGGCCGCCCCAGATGCCGCCGAAGTACAGGTAATGCGCGCCGTCGTGGTCGGCAAATACCGCCGGGTCGATCGAGTAGGTGCCGGCGATGGGTTCGGCTGCGGCGACGAACGGGCCTTGCGGGCCATCGCCGACCGCCACGCCGATCTGGAAGATGCCGTCGGCCCGCTTGGCGGGAAAATACAGATAGGTCTTGCCGTCCCGCTGCGCGGCATCCGGTGCCCACATCTGGCGCTGTGCCCACGGCACGTCGCGCACGTGCAGGACCTGCCCGAGGTCCTCCACCGGTGCACCGGGATGGGCCATGCGGAAGACGTGGTAGTCGGCCATGTCGAAGTGCGAGCCATCGTCGCTGAAGGCAACGCCGGCATCGATGTCGTGCGAGGGGTAGATGTACAAGGCGCCGTCGAACACGTGTGCGGAAGGATCGGCGGTATAGAGGTGGGTGACCAGCGGTGCGGAAATGGCGGTGCGCGCCAGCGCCTGCAGTGCAGCGGTGTGCAGTTCATCGGACATGCGCGTACCTGTGCATGAGGTGGGAGGGAGAGGGCGTCAACTGGTGGCGAGCGCGGCGCTGCGTCGGCGCAGGCCCAGCTCGTGTTCGATGCGGGTTTCCAGCGGCTTGTCGATCTCGTACAGCGCCAGCAACGCGGTACCGAGCAGGAACGGGATGGACGCATACACGCTGATGGCCAGGCGAATGCCGTTTGTCACCGCATCGCTTTGCAGCGGCAGGGCGGCATCGTAGCCATAGAACGCCAGGATGCCGGCAACCAGCGCGCCGCCGACGCTCAGGCCGATCTTCAGGCCGCACAACATCGCCGAGAAGATGATCGCGGTGGCGCGGCGGTGGTTCTTCCATTCCGAGTAGTCGGCCACGTCGGCGATCATTGCCCACAGCAGCGGGATGGTGATGCCGTAGAAGAAGCCGTGCAGCACGTAGGAGGCGAACACCCAGGCGATCGCAGTCGGCGGATACACGTAGAACGCCAGCAGGAACAGCGTGGAGATCAGCAGCGCGCCGCCGAACACGTTGCGCTTGCCGTAGCGATCGGCCAGCCGCTTGGAAAAGCCGATGCCCACGATCATCGCCAGGATGCCGCCGGCGCTGAACACGCTGAAGGCCGAGGTGGGTGCGTCCTGCGGCCATTGCAGCGCGCTCAGGCCGGCGCCGGTAAGCATGCTGTTGATCGCAGCGATGAAGCGGTTGAAGCCGGCGTTGTCGAGGAACAGCGTCAACGCGTTCGCGTCGAGGGTGTACTTGAAGTAGTAGATGTACATCCCGCCCTTCATGGCGAGATTGATGAAGACCAGGATGGTCAGCGACAGCATCACCAGCCAGGGTCTGTTGCGGACCAGATCGGTGAGGTCCTGGCGTACGCTGCTGCGTTGTTCGCTGATCGGCAGCACGCGCTCGCGGGTGGTGAAAAAGGTGATCAGAAAGCACAGCGTGCCGACGGCGGCAAACAGCGCCATGGTGTTGCGAAAGCCCTGTGCCTTGTCGCCATTGCCCAGGATCAAGACCAGCGGCAGCAACAACACCTGGATGATGAACTGTGCAAACGTCACCGCCAGAAAGCGGTACGCCGACAAACTATTGCGCTGCTCCATGCTGCCGGTGAGCACGCCGCTCAATGCCGAGTACGGCAGGTTGTTGGCCACGTACACCAGCATCAGCAGCGTGTAGGTGGCGAAGGCGTAGGCGATCTTGCCCTGCTCGCCGAGTGCGGGTGTGTTGAACGCGGCCAGCGACAAGGCACCGAACGGCAATGCCGTCCACAGGATCCACGGGCGGAACTTGCCCCAGCGCGTGCGGGTGCGGTCGGCCAGGATGCCGATGATGGGCGTGAACACGAACGCGCCGAGCATGCCCACCACGAAGATCAGGGTGGCGGCCACACTCGCCGGGATGCGGAACACATCGGTATAGAAGAACGCCAGGAAGGTGACCAGCGTCTGGAAGATCAGGTTGGCCGCCAGGTCGCCCAGGCTGTAGCCGATCTTTTCGCGCAAGGAGAGCTGTTGTGAGCGATCGTTCATGAGGTGGGGCGGGGCTCAGGGAGTGCTGCGGAAAACGCCGCGGCGCGCGCCAGGCTGCCGGTCGCGATGGGAGGTGATCGCGACCGGCAAACACAGCACTCAAAAGGTACCGCGGATGCCGAGCATGACCGTGCGCCCGGGCTCGTACAGATCGTAGGTGGCGTTGGGCCAGGCGTAGGTGGTGCGCAGCGGCTCGTCGGTGAGGTTGGTGACGTTGAGGGTGATCTGCGGCTTGGACGGCAGCGATTCCAGCGTGTAGCTGGCAGACAGATCCAGCTGCCCGCGCGCATCGGCGTTGAGGCGCGCGTAGGGAATGCCATTCTGGTTGGCGCCGGAGATCACCATGTCGTCGTTCCAGGTGTAGGACAGGCGCACCGAGGCGGCGTCCTTTTCCCAGTACACGGTGCCGTTCCACAGGTTGGGTGCAACGCCGACCGCCACTGCCGGAATGCCTTCGCCTTCGGAGGATTGGGTGACATGGGTGTAGTTCACGCTGAAGCCCAGACCGTCGACCAGCCGGTCCAGCGGCTGCACCCAGATCGCCTCGGTGCCGCGGATGTTGAGCACGCCGTCGGCGTTGACCTGGGTCTGGACATCCACGGTGGCCGCATTCGGGCCGCCGCGCTGGTCCAGGCCGGCCTGCTGAATCGGCAGCAGGCTGTCGTAGGGCACGCCCAGGTCGTTGAAGGGGATACGCCGCACGCCGTTGACGGTGAAGCCGCTGATGCGCTTGTTGAACAACGTCAGGCCCACATAGCCTTCGCCGCCGGTGTACCACTCGCCACCGAAATCCACGTTGGTGGACAGGTACGGCGCCAGGTTCGGATTGCCCTGGGTTGCGGTCTGCGCGGAGGGGTCGCTGAAGTTGGTGTTGGGCAACATCGCGCTGGGGTCAGGCCGGGTGAGCGTGCGCGAGCTGGATAGCCGCAGCACCACGTTGTCGGCCACGTCCCAGGCGGCGTTGAACGAGGGCAGGGTTTCCTTGTAGTCCGAATCCAGCACCTGGACGCGGCGGATGCCGTTGATGGTGACCGGGCCGGTGATGGTCTGGTCGGTGGTCACGTAGCGCACGCCGGCATTGAAGCGCAGCGTGCGGTTCCACACTTCGGTTTCCGCGTTGGTTTCGATATAGAAACCCCAGTTTTTTTCGCGGATGCCGCCGGCCGAGGCACCGGTGTTGGCGGAGTTGGTCTCCGGTGCGGAATCGCGCAGCGCGTAGTAATTGGTGTCGCCCAGGAAGCGGTTGAAATCGGCGGTGATGAAGCCATCCGGGCCGGGGCGCAGATAGCCGGCCAGCGCCGCATTCGGGATTGCCGAGCCAGGGCCGCCGTTGCAGACATTGCCACCGCCACCGCGGCAGACCACCTGCTCCCAGGCGATGCTGTTGTCGAAGCCGCGGATGGTGCGCTCGGCCTGGTCGTAGGCGGCGCCGATCTTGATGTTGCGCTTGTCTTCGCCGAACTGCAGGTCGGCGCGTGCGCCCCGGGTTTCGGTCACGCGTTTTTCGTTCTGGATATTGACCCGGCCGCCGTTCCAGCCCCAGCCCAGATTGGGGTCGTTGAGATCGAGCGGGCTGCTGATCGAGGGGCGGTCGCCGCCTTCGTTGCGGTAATCGACGGTGGTGAACGGCGAGGTGACCAGGATGCTGGGCGACTCGCGCTGCAGCCAGCTGCGCGTGGCATTGGCCTGCACGTTGAGCTTGATGTCCTGGTTCTCGCCGAACAACAGCTCGGCACCCGGATTGACGCTCCAGAACTTGACCTCTTCCCGGTACGGGCGCGCTTCCAGGAAGTACTGCGCATTGGCAAACGTGGCGCTGGTGACCACGTTGTTCTGGTCCAGCTGCATGCCCAGCGGGATCATGTTGCCGTTGCGGCCGATCAGATTCATGCTGATCCGCTCGGTGGTGCGCTTGGCTTCCGAATACAGCGTGTCCAGGTAGAAATGCATGCTGTCGGACGGGCGCCATTCCAGCGACATCACCGAGGCATCGCGGTCGCGATCGCCATTCATGTAGACGCTGCGGCCCAGCCGCGGAATCAGCGCGTCGCTGATCTGGTCGATGCTCAGGCCCGGGTTGCGCGCCAGCAGCCAGGCCGCATCGATGGTCTCGCCGGTGGTCAGGCCGCTGCCGGCGGTGGCCGGCACGCGGTCGGGAATGCGCCAGTTGCCGCCACCATTGACGTTGCACGCGGCCGGTTGATTGGTGGCCGGGGTGCCGGCAGGCGGGGTGAGGCCGCACTGGGTGTAGGTGAGGCCGGGGTTGGTCCAGCCCACGCTTTCGAAGCCGCGCACGCCCAGCTTGCTGCGCACCGAGGCCACGCCCAGCAATGCGCCGAAGGTGCCTTGCTCGTTGGTCCAGCTGCCCATGAAGGCGCCGCGCGGGGTGGTCTTTTCGCTGGTGCTGTTCCAGTCCGCCTGGGCCTGATAGGTGAAGTGCACGCCGGGGCGATCGAACGGACGCGCGCTGCGCATGTCCACCACGCCGGAGACGCCGCCTTCGAGCATGCTGGCGGTGGGCGTCTTGCTGACGGTGAGCTGGGTGAAGAACTCGGTGGGAAACAGGTTCAGATCGACTTCGCGGTTCTGGTTCTGCGCGTTCAGGCCGATCGAGGCGGTGGCGATGCTGGCGCCGTTGAGCGTGGTCTTGGTGAAGCTGGTGCCCAGACCGCGGATGGCGATGTTGAGGCCCTCGCCATTGACGTCGCGCGAGAGCTGCACGCCGGGGATGCGGTTGAGCGACTCGGCGATGTTCATGTCCGGGAACTTGCCGATGTCCTCGGCAAACACGGTGTCGGCAAAGCCCACCGAGTCGCGCTTTGCATCGGTGGAAAACTGGATGCTGCGCCGGTAGCCGGAGACGGTGACGGTGTCGAGCTGGGTCACCGCATCGCCGCTGGCAGCGGCGGCCGTGGGCGGTTGTGCGGTGGCGGCAGCGCTGTCGGCGTCGCTGGACTGCGCCCAGGCGGTGGTACTGGTCATGCCCAGCAGGATGGACCCCAACGCGCAGGACAACGCGGTTTGTGCGTAGCTGTTCTTCACCGTAATCCCTTCCCTAACAGGTGAGCAGATGTCCCACGCATCGCCCCTGCGTAGGGAGTGCCGCTGCCGGTAGCGGCGCGGCGATGGTGCGATGGGGGAGACGGGCGATCAGTGGTGGCCGATGTTAGCGCTACCAAATTCAGAACATCACGCTGCAGGGCAGCATAGGCGACGGAAGGCATCGTGGCGGCTGCGGCAGTGGCGCTGATCGGAATGGTGCCGGCTGCATATGGCGCACTGGCGTGTTGCACTGCGCGATGGTTTTTGCCCGGCAGCGTGGTAATGGTAGCGCTATCACCCGTGGCGCAAGGCCACCTTCGTGCAGGTGCAGTGCTCGATGAAACGAACCAAAGAACGCGGCAGCCAGAGGCCGGGCCACACGCGACATGTGGCAGCGCATTGCAGTGGCCGTTGCGCGACTGCCCATCGCAGGCTGGGTCCAGCAGCGCTATGGCGCCCGCGCGCATGAGCGAGTTGCCGCAAGCGGCTGCACCTGCCGGCACGCTGGCGCGCCTGGGCCGCATGCGTTGGCGCGTCTGCGCACTGCTGCTTGCCGCCACCACCATCAACTATGTCGACCGCCAGGTGCTGGGCGTGCTGGCGCCGTTTCTGCAGACGCAGATTGGCTGGAACGAGATCCAGTATGGCTATATCGTCACCGCGTTCCAGGCCGCCTACGCGCTGGGCCTGTTGTGCAGCGGTGCGGTGATCGACCGCTTCGGCACGCGCGTCGGTTACGCGCTGGCGATCGGCATCTGGAGCCTGGCGGCGATGGGACATGCGCTGGCCACCAGCGTGGTGGGCTTTGCGATTGCGCGCTTCTTCCTGGGGCTGGGCGAGTCCGGCAACTTCCCCGCTGCGCTGAAGACGGTGGCCGAGTGGTTCCCGCGTCGCGAGCGCGCACTGGCCACCGGCATCTTCAATTCCGGCTCCAACATCGGTGCGATCGTCGCGCCGTTGCTGGTGCCGCTGATCGCCACCGCCTGGGGCTGGCAGGCGGCATTCCTGTTCACCGGCGTGCTCAGCGCCACCTGGCTGCTGGTGTGGTGGCTCAGCTATCACCCGCCCGAGCAGCAACCCGGCCTGTCGGCGGCAGAGCTGGCGCATATCCGCAGCGATGCGCACGAGCCGGTGCAGCGGCGGCTGTCGTGGTTGCAGGTGCTGCGGCATCGGCAGGCCTGGGCGTTCGTGCTGGGCAAGTTCATCACCGACCCGATCTGGTGGTTCTTCCTGTTCTGGCTGCCCAAGTTCCTGCATGCCGAATACGGATTGAGTCTGTTGCAACTGGGCGCGCCGTTGATCGTGATCTTCGTACTGGCCGATATCGGCAGCATTGCCGGCGGCTGGGTCGCCGGGCGCTTCATCGCGCGCGGCTGGAGCGTTAACCGCGCACGCAAGAGCGCAATGCTGATCTGCGCGATCTCGGTGGTGCCGATCGTGTTCGCTGCACGCGCCGATAACCTGTGGCTGGCCGTGGGCCTGATCGGCCTGGCCACCGCTGCGCACCAGGGGTGGTCGGCCAATCTGTTCACGCTGCCATCGGACATGTTTCCACGCCACGCGGTCGCCACCGTGGTCGGCATCGGCGGCTTTGCCGGCGCGGTCGGTGGCATGCTGATCGCCACCTTCATCGGGTTCCTGCTGCAGGCCACCGGCAGTTATGTGCCGGTGTTCCTGATGGCAGGCTCTGCGTATCTGCTGGCGCTGGCGGTGGTACACATGCTGGTGCCACGCTTGGCGCCGGCGCAGCTGCCGGCAGATGCCGCCGCACCGACCGCCAACGCATCTTCCTGAGGGGATCATCATGCAGATACGCACACTGGCAATCGGGTTGTTGTTGGCGGCGAACGTCGCAACGCTTGCGCAGGCCGCACCGCTGGCTTCCGGCGCGCCCAAGTTCCTGGGCAGCGCCTACAGTCCGCAACAGTCCCCGGGATTTGCGCAGTACTGGAACAAGCTCACGCCGGAAAACAGCGGCAAGTGGGGCAGCGTGGAAGCGGTGCGCGACCAGATGGACTGGAGCGGGCTGGATACTGCTTACCGGCTGGCCAAGGCCAACGGCATGCCGTTTCAGATGCATGTGATGGTGTGGGGCAATCAGCAGCCGGAGTGGATCAAGTCGCTGCGGCCGGCCGAGCAGCGCCGCGAGATCGAGCAGTGGTTTGCCGCGGTGGCGCAGCGCTATCCGGAGATCGACCTGCTGGAAGTGGTCAACGAGCCGCTCAACGATCCGCCCAGCAAGGACGACATCGGCGGCGGCAATTATCTGCAGGCGCTCGGCGGCAACGGCGCCAGCGGCTGGGAATGGGTGCTGCAGTCGTTCCGGCTGGCGCGCCAGCACTTTCCGCGTGCGCGGCTGATGATCAACGACTACAGCATCACCAACAGCCCCCAGGCCACGCAGAAGTACCTGCAGATCGTGCAGTTGCTGCAGCGCGAGCAACTGGTCGATGCGATCGGCGTGCAGGAGCATGCCTTCGAAACCACGCCAAATGTGGCGATGTCGGTGCACCGCGACAATCTCGATGCACTGGCCGCGACCGGCTTGCCGATCTACATCACCGAGTTCGATCTGGACGGGCCCACCGATGCGCAGCAGCTGGCCGCCTACCAGCGTGTGTTCCCGGTGTTCTGGGAGCACCCCGGCGTGCACGGTATCACGCTGTGGGGCTTTCGCCCCGGCCTGTGGCGCGACAAGGAAGCGGCGTACCTGATCCGGGCCGATGGCACCGAGCGGCCGGCGCTGACCTGGCTGCGCGATTACATTGCCAGCCACGGTGCGGCGCGGTGATCCCGGTGCCCTGCCTTTTTCCTGCCCGTTCGGCGACCGACTGATGTCTACATCCATCCCACTGACCCTCCACGCCGACCGCCTGTTGCCCGCCGACCCCGGCACGCGTGCGATCGCGCGCCGCCTGTACGCGCAGATCGCCGCACTGCCGATCATCAGCCCGCACGGCCATACCGACCCGGCGTGGTTCGCTACCGACGCGCCATTCGCCAATGCCACCGCGTTGTTGCTGGTGCCGGACCACTATGTGTTCCGCATGCTCTACAGCCAGGGCATCGCACTGGATGCCTTGGGCATTCCGCGTGCGGATGGATCGCGCGCGGCGGTGGACCCGCGCGCGGCGTGGCGCGTATTCGCCGCGCACTACACGTTGCTGCGCGGCACGCCCTCTGCGTTGTGGCTCAATCATGTCTTCCATGACGTGTTCGATCTGCGCATCCGGCTGGATGCCGGCACTGCCGATCATTACTACGACCACATCACCGCGGCACTGCAGACGCCGGCATTCCACCCGCGTGCCCTGTTCGAGCGCTTCAACATCGAGGTGATTGCCACCACCGAGTCGCCGCTGGACACGCTGCAGCACCACGCGACCATTCGCGACAGCGGCTGGAAGGGACGCGTGCTCACCGCGTACCGCCCGGACCCGGTGGTCGACCCCGAACACGAGCAGTTTGCCGGTGCGCTGCAGCAGTTCGGCGCGCTCACCGGCGAGGATGTGCTGAGCTGGCAAGGCTATCTGCGTGCGCACCGGCAGCGCCGCGCGTTCTTTGCCGCACACGGCGCCACCTCGACCGACCACGGCCACCCCAGCGCGGCCACCGCCGATCTGTCGCCTGCCGAGGCGCAACGCCTGTTCGACACCGTGGTGCGTGGTGCCGCCACACCGGCGCAGGCCGAGCTGTTCCGCGCGCAGGTGCTGACCGAGATGGCGGCGATGAGCCTGGACGATGGCCTGGTGATGCAGCTGCACCCGGGCTGCTTTCGCAATCACAACCGGCAGTTGTTCCAGACCTTCGGGCGCGACAAGGGCGCCGATATTCCGATGCGCACCGACTACGTGCACGCGCTCAAACCCTTGCTGGACCGGTTCGGCAACGACCCGCGCCTGCGCCTGATCGTGTTTACGCTGGACGAAACCAGCTACAGCCGCGAGCTGGCGCCACTGGCCGGCCATTACCCGTCGTTGTTGCTGGGGCCGGCCTGGTGGTTCCATGACGCGCCGGAAGGCATGTGGCGCTTCCGCGAGCAGACCCTGGCCAGCGCCGGCTTCTACAACACCGTGGGTTTCAATGACGATACCCGCGCCTTCCTGTCGATCCCGGCGCGGCACGATGTGGCGCGGCGCGTGGACAGTGCCTTTCTCGCCAAGCTTGTCGCCGAGCACAGGCTGGACGAGGACGAGGCGGCCGAGGTTGCGATCGATCTGGCGTATCGCCTGCCCAAGCAAGCCTACAAGCTGTGAGGCTGAGCGAGGCAGCACGTGGCGATGCCTGCACGCGTGCAGGCGGTGCGGATAGGACACGCCTGCATGCATGGTCGATGCGAGGCGCGATATGACGCATGCAGGCAGGGCAGCGACAGCGACGCGAGATTTTTTCAGGCATTGTGCGCGCCTCGCAGGTGTCGCGATGGTTTGCATCTGCCTGGTAGTGCCCGCGCTGGCAGCACCACCGACATCGACCCAGTTGCCGCGCGAGCGTGTCTCGCTCAACGCGCAGTGGCGCTTCCATCGCGGCGATCCTCCAGACAATCGGCAAATCCTGGACTACGACATCCGCCCGCACGTGCTACGTAGCGAAGACGGCAAGGTGGCCGATGCGCAGCCCGAGCAGGCGCAGCGCCTCGATGCCGCCGCAACCCGCGTGCTCAAGCCATGGATCCTGCCTACGGCCAATGCCTTGATTGCAGATCCCGCGAAGTGGCACGAACGCCCGCCCGGCCACCCCGGCAGCAGCGTCGCCTTCGTGCAGCCGCAGTTCGACGACAGCGGTTGGGAGCGCGTGGATCTGCCGCACGACTGGGCCATCGCCGGGCCGTTCCTGGCCGATGGTCCCTATGGCGGCATGGGGCGCTTGCCGAGCTGGGGCGTGGGTTGGTATCGCAAGCGCCTGGACATCCCCGCCAGCGATCGCGGGCGCGCGCTGTTTCTGGATCTCGATGGCGCCATGGCCTATGCCACGGTCTGGCTCAACGGCAAGCTGGTCGGTGGCTGGCCGTATGGCTACAGCTCCTGGCGCGTGGACCTGAGCCCCTATGTGGTGTTTGGTGCGCGCAACCAGCTGGCGATCCGCCTGGACAACCCGCCGGAGTCGGCGCGCTGGTATCCGGGCGGCGGGCTGTATCGCAATGTGTGGCTGACCAAAGCTGCGCCGCTGCATGTGGCGCATTGGGGCACGCAGCTGACCACGCCGCAGGTGTCGGCCGACACCGCGCAGGTGCGGCTGGCGATCACGCTGGACAATGCCGCGCGCAGCGCGGTGCAGGCGCAGGTCAGCACCGCGATCTATGTGCTCGACGATGCACGCGGCACACGCAGCGGCGAGCCGGTCGCGCGCATTGCCGCCGTGCAGGTTGCGGTTGCCGCCGGTGGCAGCGCCCGTGTGCAGGGCAGCACGCAGATCGACCGCCCGCGTCTGTGGGGCCCGCCGCCGACCCAGCGCCCGCACCGCTATATCGCAGTGACCGAGGTCAGTCAGGACGGGCACGTGGTGGATCGCTACGAAACACCGTTCGGTGTCCGCAGTATCGTGTTCGACGCCGACAAGGGCTTGCTGGTCAATGGCGAACATGTGCCGATTCGCGGCGTGAACAATCATCACGACCTCGGCGCGCTGGGTGCGGCGTTCAACCTGCGCGCCGCCGAGCGGCAACTGCAGTTGCTGCAGCAGATGGGCGCCAATGCCGTCCGCATGAGTCACAATCCGCCCGCGCCGGAGCTGCTGGAGTTGACCGACCGCATGGGCCTGCTGGTGGTGGACGAGGTGTTCGACAGCTGGGAGATGAAGAAGACCCCGCTGGATTTCCACCTGGTGTTCCCGCAGTGGCACGAGCCGGACCTGCGCGCGATGCTGCGGCGCGACCGCAATCATCCCTCGGTGATCTTGTGGAGCGTCGGTAACGAAGTCGGTGAGCAGTACACCGGCGAGCAGGGCGCGGCGATCGCACGCACACTGCACGCCATCGTGCATGAGGAAGACCCCACGCGCCCGGCCACGGTGGCGATGAACTACGCCTCGCCCGAGATGCCGCTGCCCGCTGCGCTGGATGTCATCAGCCTCAACTACCAGGGCGAAGGCATCCGCGACGCGCCGGAATTCGCAGGCACCGAGCGCATCCGCAAACAACCGCAATATCCCGCGTTCCATGGCAGGTTCCCGCACAAGGCCATTCTCAGCAGCGAGACCGCCTCGGCGTTGAGCAGCCGCGGTGTGTATCTGTTTCCGGTGACGCCAGACATTAGCGCACCGGTGCGCGATGGGCGCGGCGGCGATTCGGTCGCGCACCAGGTCAGCGCCTACGAACTGCATGCGGTGGACTTCGGCTCCAGCGCCGACAAGGTGTTCGCGGCGCAGGACCGGCATCGGTATGTCGCCGGCGAATTCGTCTGGACCGGCTTCGATTATCTGGGCGAGCCCACGCCGTACTACAGCTCGCGCAGTTCGTACTCCGGCATCTTCGATCTGGCCGGTTTTCCCAAGGATCGCTACTGGCTGTATCAATCGCGTTGGCGCCCCGACCTGCCGATGGCGCATCTGCTGCCGCACTGGACCTGGCCCGGCCGCGAGGGTCAGGTCACGCCGGTACATGTGTTCACCTCCGGCGACGAGGCCGAGCTGTTCGTCAATGGCGTCTCGCAGGGACGCAAGCGCAAGGGCCCGCTGCAGTACCGGCTGCGCTGGGACGCGGTGGTCTACCAACCCGGCGAGCTGCGCGTGCAGGCGTACAGGGAAGGCAAACCCTGGGCCGACGACCGCGTACAAACCGCCGGCAGCGCCGCGCGCATGCAGGTGACGCCCGACCGCGGCAGCATTCGCGGCGACGGGCAGGATCTGAGTTTCGTCACCGTGCGCCTGCTCGATCGCGATGGACGCCCGGCGCCGACCGCCGGCGACCGCCTGCGTTTCCGCATCGAAGGCCCGGGCGAGCTGGTCGCCACCGACAACGGCGATCCCACCAACCTGGAATCCTTCGCCGCGCCGCAGCGCAATGCGTTCAACGGGCTGTGCCTGGCGATCGTGCGTGCCAAGCCCGGCGCGCGTGGCACCATCACGCTGCATGTGGACTCCGACAGTTTGCAGGCCGCCAATGCGCAGGTGGTGGTGGAGTGATGGAGTTCCCGATGACGCACTACCTGCGGTGCCTGCACAGGAATCCGGCGATGCAGCAGACCCACGAGCGCCCAGCAGCATGCTTGCGTTTTGTTCTGGCCCTGATCGGCGCTGTGATGGCAGTGCCGGCCTTGGCTGACTGCGACACCCGCAGCACCTCGCTCGAGCACGCCTACGCCGACGGCTTTCTGATCGGCACCGCCGTCAATGCCGACATCGTCTCCGGCAAGGACGCTGCCTCTGCCGCGCTGGTCGCCTGCCACTTCAATGCCATCACTGCCGAGAACGTGATGAAGGCCGAAGTGGTCGCCCCGCGCCCAGGCGTGTTCGACTTCGGCGCGGCCGACGCCTTCGTCGCCTATGGGCGCGATCACGCCCTGTTCGTGGTCGGCCATACCCTGGTCTGGCACAACCAGACGCCGGAATGGTTCTTCGTCGATGCACAGGGCAAGCCCAACAGCGCCGACGCGCAGCTGGAGCGCATGCGCGCGCACATCGAGCGCGTGGCGGGGCGCTACGTCGGCAAGGTGCAGGCCTGGGACGTGGTCAATGAGATCATCGACGAAGACGGACGTTACCGCGATACCAACTGGGTGCAGCGCGTCGGCGATGGCGACACCGTGGTGCGCAACGCCTTCACCTTTGCCCAACGGTATGCGCCGGATGCGGAGCTCTACTACAACGATTTCAACGCATGGCGGCCGAGCAAGCGCGATGGCATCGTGCGCATGGTCAGGATGCTGCAGCAATCGGGCATCCGCATCGATGGCGTCGGCATGCAGGGACACTGGGGGCTCAACTATCCCAGCCTGCGCGATATCGAAGACGCCATCGATGCCTACGCCGCGCTCGGCATCAAGGTCATGATCACCGAGCTGGACATCGACGTGTTGCCACTGACCAGGGAAGGCCAGGTCATCGGGACCGGACTTGCGCACAAGCAGTTCCAGCTGCCGGAATTCAAGCGCTTTCTCGACCCGTATCGCGAGGGCTTGCCGCCGCAGGTGCAGGCGCAGCTGCGCGATCGCTACGCCGAGTTGTTCGCGCTGTTCTGGCGCAAGCGCGACAAGCTCGCACGCGTCAGCGTGTGGGGCGTCAGCGATGGCATGTCCTGGAAGAACGATTACCCCGTGCCCGGCCGTACCAACTATCCGCTGCTGTTCGATCGAAACTACCAGCCCAAACCGGCACTGGATGCGGTGCTGGCGGTACCCGCGCACGCTGGCGAGCGCTAGCACGGCTGCCGGCATGCGCAGCAGGCCTGCACGCGCATGGTGGCATCATGGCCCGACTTCGTTACTGGACAGACCGATGCGCTTGCCGCCCTATCTGCTGTTGGCCGTTCCGCTGCTGGCAATCCTCGCCGCCTGCACCAGGAAGGAGGTGCCGCCACCGCGCTTTGCCGCGATCGGGCATCTGCAGAGCTTCGATCGCAGCTTCAGCGAGGTGGTCGCTGGCGATGCGCGCATCGAGAAGCTTAGCGAAGGCTTCACCTGGTCCGAAGGCCCGGCCTGGGTCCGCAACGGTGGCTATCTGCTGTTCACCGATGTGCCGGAAAACAAGCTCTATCGCTGGTCGGAGGACGCAGGCCTGTCGGTCCTGCTGTCGCCATCCGGTTACAGCGGCCCGGAGCAGGCCACGCTGCGCGAAGCTGGCGCCAATGGGCTGTATGCCGAACCGGGCGGCACCGTGTTGCTGGCCGATTCGGGCACGCGCATCGTCGCCAGGCTCGACCCGGCCACGCGCAAGAAGACGCCGCTGGCGACGCAGTTCGAAGGCCACCGTTTCAACAGCCCCAACGATCTCGTCCGCCGTAGCGATGGCGTGGTGTTCTTTACCGACCCGCCGTACGGCCTGAAGGGCATGAACGATTCGCCGGTCAAGCAGCTGCGCTACAACGGCGTCTACCGGCTGGACACCGACGGCAGCGTGCATCTGCTGGACGACAGTCTCAGCCTTCCCAACGGCATCGCACTGTCGCCCGATGCGCGCACCCTGTACGTGGCCAACTCCGATCCGGAGCGCCCGATCTGGATGGCCTACACGCTCGACGCAGCCGGTGCGGTGACCAGCAAGCGCGTGTTCGCCGACGCCTCCGATCTGGTCGCCGAGGACGCGCCCGGCCTGCCCGACGGCATGGCGGTCTCCGCCGACGGCCACCTGTTTGCCACCGGCCCCGGCGGCGTCATCGTGTTCGCCCCCGACGGCCGCAGGCTGGGCCGTATCGAAACCGGCGAACCCATCTCCAACTGCGCCTTCGGCAATGACGGCCACACGCTGTACATGACCTCGCACGCGATGCTGGCGCGGGTGCGGGTCAAGGCGCTTGGCTTGGAGTTCGCGCCGTAGCGCGCATTGGCCGGCCAAACCGCAGCACAGCAGTCGCCGCTCCCGTAGGAGCGGCCCTGGCCGCGATGGAGCTGTATCCATCGCCCTATATTGCAAGTCGTTCTTCTTTCAGCAGTCACAACAGCTGATGGATGCGATGTCCTGACTGACCCGGTTTTGTAGCAGGCAACCTTGAATTCTTCGGTCCAGAACCCTAGACTCGCACCCTAAGTGGACTGGGGGTTCCCGGTCGGCGTCATAGCCTCGGTGAGATCACCGGGGCTTTTCGCTTTCTGGCGGCGGGAAAATTTTCAGGCCCCAGCCTTCATAGTCGACACCCAATTGACGCCGGCCTTGCTTGCAGAAGAATTTTCGCTGCAGCACGTCGAATGCGCGATTGGGATGATCCGGGCGCAGTACCGATAGCCCGATGGGCCGCGCAACGAGGTCAACCAGTTGCAAGCCAGATGAGTTGGCCTTTTTGTCCGCAAAGACGATGGTGAACGGAAGTTGCCGGCCCCAGCGGTTTGCGTTGTCGCAGATCCGCCTGAATTCCAGCTCCAGATCGCGGTCTTCCTTCTTGCCACGGCACTCAACCACCACGTGCGTGGCAACGGCGTCCTGCTTCTTTTCCTGCATCAGTTCGAAAAGTGTTTCCAGGCAGAATGCGAGCGCCAGGTGGTAGGGATTGTCTGCGGTCTGGGCCTTTTCCTTCAGCCGTGTCTTGTCGATGACACAGCTGATCAGGATGAAGTTGTGCGACTCGATGATGCCCGTCAGCTCGTCCAGAAAAATCGTCTTCTCCAATCGATCACTGAAGCGGAAATGTCCCTTTTCCTTGCGGATGTCATGCTCGTGAAGAATCACCACGTCATGCCCGAAATGCCTGAACTTGAATGACTCAATCGCGGGAACCACGCGTTGCGCGTAGTGGCCTTTGTGGAAGACACACAAGGCCAGCACAAACACCGGATAGTTGGGATCTACCGACTCCAGGCCGTGGTCGCCGCTTTCATCGACATAGACGATGTAATTGCTGTAACGCGGGTCGGTAGCTGCCAGCAGTGGCGATGTCGCCGGCTCGCCTTCCGCCTGTACCAGTGGCAGCGAAAATTGCCCGGCAACGCCAGGCATCGTTGATGGCGTGTGATCTGATCCACGTTTCGGCATGACCGCTCCCTGGCACTGCACATTGAACAACGATGCAGCAGATTAGATCCTCGTCTGCAGAGGCACAATCTTCAACCAGGTCTCTTGCAGCATGCCGTACGCGGGAGTCGGCATGGCCTATTGCGCGCTGCTTTCATGCAACACCAGCACATCATCCAGCTCCGGCCCGCCGCCGCGGTTGCCGCTGCCCGCCACGATGTACAGAGCGTCGCCGACCGCTGCGGCCTGGGTGCCATGGCGCCCTCGCGGCAATGCGGCCAGCGGCGTCCAGGTGGAGGTGGCCGGGTCGTAGGCTTCGACCTCGTCGTGCGCCTTCAACTGGCGCGTGCTCTCGCCGCCCATGACCAGCAGCTGGCCATTGCGTGTAATGGCGGCGGCACCGGCGCGCGGCGTCGGCAGCGCGGCCGGGGCAACGCTCCAGGTGCCGCGCTGGATGTCATAGACATCGACTTCGGAAATCGTCTGCGCCAAGGTGTTGCCGCTCTCGTGCGAGGACCTGCGGCCACCGGCCGCGTACAGCTTGCCGTCGAGCACCACTGCATGGAAGTGATCGCGCGCACGCGGTGCGTCGGCCAGCTGCGTCCATTGCTGCGTCCTTGTGTCGAACGCATCCAGCCAAGGCACATACCCGCTCATATGGCCGCGCGTGTTGCCGCCGACCAGGTACAGCACGCCGTCGTGCGCCACCGCGCCTGCCGCGCCGCGGCGACGGCCCTCGGGAATCTCCGCGCCTGCCTGCCAGCGATCGGTGGCAGGGTCGTAGATCAACAGGTGGGTCAGCGCGGCTTCTTCCGGGTAGTCGCCGGTCAGGCCGCCGACGACGTAGATCTTCCCCGACGACACCACTGCCTGCGCATGGCTGACCGCCAGCGGCGGCGTGCTGCCTTTGGACCAACGGCGTGTTGTGGTGTCGAAGATGTCCAGCGGGCGGTCGTCGCGCCCTCCGATCAGATAGAGCCTGTCGCCGACCGACACCAGGCTGTTCTCATGGCGCGCGTGCGGTTTGTTGTGCGGGGTCAGCGTCTGCCAGGAGGCCGTCTGCTTCGATTGTGCCGAGGTGGCCACCGGCACCGCCTTGTCGGTGGCCTGACCAAGCGCGGGGAAAGTGCCGACCGCGGCAGCAAACAGGCTTGCGCGGAACCAGCTCGTCAACAGGCGCATGCAGCACTCTTCCGATGGCGTGGGCAGGCAAGTGTAGCGACACGTGCGCGATGATCCACTCGCACAAGCAGGCTGATCCAGGGCCAGGTCGCGCGTGCTTGCGCATTGCCGTGATGTCCCCGGCAGGCTGCCTAGGCAGTCCTGGCTGCCGGCTTCTTCACATGCAGCAGCACCGCGCATGCGAACACTACGGCAACGCGATACGACAGGAGAAAGGTGTGGCACGCAAACCGGCAAAGCAGGCGTCTTCGACAACACCGCCCAAGACAGTTGCCGACGCGGCGGCACGCGGACTGCGGTTGCGCGAGCAGCATGGGCGTGGTGGCACCGCAATCGGCGTTGCGCGTGCGCGCGATCTTTCGGCACGGAAATCGCTTTCCACGCAGACCATCCGGCGCATGCATGCGTACTTCGCGCGCCACAGCGTGGACAAGACTGGCAAGGGCTGGGCCGACCGTAGCGCGCCATCGGCCGGCTACATTGCCTGGCTGCTCTGGGGCGGCGATGCCGGCCAGCGCTGGGCGGCACGGCAGTACCAGCGTCTGGAAGAGGCGGCGAGCGCGAAGACCCCGGCAGGAAAACGAGCAAGCGCGACCACGACGGCCGCCGCCCATGCCGGTGCCGCGGATAAGCGCACCCCGAAGAAGACCGCGAGAAAGAAGGCGGTCGCAAAGAAAGCAACCGGAACGTCGCCAGCGAGGAAACCGTCGGCAACACAGGCCGCGACCAAGAAAACGAGCGCCGGTAACGCAGCGACGCGCAAGTCGGCGCCCTCGGCCGGTGCCCGCAAGGCGACCGGCAAGAAGGCAGTCAAGAAGGCAGTCAAGAAGGCAGTCAAGAAGACTGCGGCCAGGAAATCTCCTGCAAAGAAGGCAGCATCGACGAAGAAAGCGGTAAACAAGACGGTCGCCCGCCGAACTGCAGCCGGGAAGAGCGCTTCCACGCGCGGTGCAGCGAAGAAAGGCACAAGCAAGACGTCTGCGCCATGGAAAAGGCCCAACCCCAAGAGTCGCTCGCGCTCAGGTCCGCTGTCCCCGGCGCAGAAGGCACAGGCCAGACAACGCGCCAAGGCAGCAGGCCGCCCCTATCCCAATCTGGTGGACAACATGGCAGTGGCAGGTAAAGGCAGCGCTGCCAAGCGGGCGAGTGGATCGGGTGCTGCGAAAAAAGCTGGTAAACGTTAGCCGCAACCGGCTGTCAGAATGGCCGAACCCGCTCGGCTCACGCGCGACGGCACGGGAGAGATGGGTTGCGCGTAAGCAGACTATTGTTCCGGGCGCTGCCGCTTGCTGTTTCGGCGGCATTGGTCCGAACAATACTTCACCTCGTCCCACACCTTTTCCCACTTCTTGCGCCAGCAGAAGGGTCGCCTGCATTGAACGCAGAGCTTTTCCGGCAAGTTCTGCTTCTTGTGGGCGGCCATGGCAAGGCGGACGTCGGACGCTGTGCGGCAGGGGTTCAAGCATGCCATAGCGATGCATTGGGCCGAAGCCTCCGCCGCTCCACGAGATGCGTCGGCGGGCTTGGCAGCGTGGTCGTGAAAGCGGCACGCGCAGTGTCTATAGTGATGCAGGTTGGCTTGTGCCGAGATGGAACGAGCCTCCCTAACGCGGGGACATGCACTCGCCTCATCATCAGACACGGACGCCCATGAAGCTGTTTCCACTTCTGCTATCTGCCCTGCTGTACGGCATTTCGCTGTGCCTTCCTGCACTGCATGGCGGTAATGATCAACTGGGTGGATTTGTCATCCTGCTGCTTGGCTGGATGCAGGTGCTCGATGGCCAGTGCCTGGCCTGGATGAGTAACCCGCTGTTCCTGCTGGCATGGCTGTGTTATTTCCTCAAGGCGGACAAGATGGCGGCGGCCCTGTTGGTAGCGGCTTGCCTGATCGGGTTGGATACCTTTCGCGCAACCCGGTTCGACAAGAACGAGGCTGGCCAGCAAGTCATGATCGATCACGTGGGCGCCGCATTCTATGTGTGGGAGTTGAGCTTTGTGGTCCTGCTCGTGCTGGTGCTGACGCGCATCTTCAATACATCCGGCAGCAGCCGGGGCGTCCGGGTATCGTGACCGACAGGCAAGCCAAGGTGTCTGAATTGTGCAGATCTGCGTGACATCCAGAGAGCGCTCAGGACCATCGACATGTGGCCGGTCAACTTGAACCGCAGGGCGGTCATTGCCATTACCACGCTGGCGATTGCCTGCATCGCATCCAATCCGGAGGTTGCAGCGGCCATACCACTGCTGGAGATGGTGGGTATCGACGTGTTTGCATACTTGTTGGCAAGCCGGCTGGGCCCGGTTCTGCTGCAGGGCGTGGCGCCGGTGATCCGGGATGCATACATGCGCCGGGGCCACAGGCGGGTGCGGCCACTGGGCCATGCAGTCAACTGCCGCCTGGGTGGATACTTGCGGCAGGTGAGCTGGTACACCGGTCAGCTGGGGCTGGCCGCCGCGGTTGGTTGCACGCGGATCTGTGCGCTGCGTCGCCAGGCAACTGCCGTACCGGCTTGAACCCGAGTACCACGACAGAGGAGTCGATGCGTCGAACCTGCGCGGCTGGTGAGCGAGAAGGTGCCGCTAAGGTGCCGGAACACGATTCGCGCATGGGGAACCGGCAGCGAAATCGGCAAGGTTGCGCAGGGTGATGTCGGAGATCTCCTGCAATGCCTCTGCGGTGAAGAACCCCTGGTGCCCGGTCACCAGCACATTGGGGAAGGTCATCAGGCGCTGAAACGCTTCGTCGTCGATGATTTCGCCCGAGCGGTCCTGGAAGAACAATGCGCTTTCCTGTTCGTAGACATCGATGGCCAGATGGCCGAGCTGGCGGGACTTGAGCGCGCGGATCACCGCATCGGTATCCACCAAGCCACCGCGCGAGGTGTTGACCAGCATCGCACCCGGCTTCATCGACGCCAGCGCCGTGTCATCGATCAGGTGCTGCGTTGCCGGTGTCAGCGGGCAGTGCAGCGAGACGATGTCCGAGCGGGCGAACAGTGTCTCCAGCTCCACCCGCTGCCCGAGCGCATCGAAGCCAGGCGTGGGATAAGGATCAAAGCCCAGCACATCGCAGCCCATCCCTTGAAAGATACGCGCAGTCGCCAGCCCGATCTTGCCCAGCCCGATCAGGCCCACCGTCTTGCCGTGCAAGGTGCGGCCGAGCAGGCCATTGAGCATGAAGTTGCCCTCGCGCACGCGGTTGTAGGCGCGGTGCGTCTGGCGGTTGAGCGTCATGACCAGCGCCAGGGTGTGCTCGGCCACCGCTTCGGGCGAGTAGGCCGGCACGCGTGCCACGAACAGCCCAAGTGCGGTGGCCGCAGCGAGATCCACATTGTTGAAACCGGCGCAGCGCAGCAGCACCGCGCGCACACCGGTCGCGTGCAGTGCCTGCAGCACGGGCGCATCGAGCTGGTCGTTGACGAATACGCAGACCACCTCGCAGCCCTGCGCCAACGCTGCCGTCCGCAGATCGAGCGATGCCTCGAAATAAACGAACTCGGCTGCACATTGCGTGCCTAGGCGTAGTTTCGCTTCATCGAGAAAGCGCTTGTCGTAAGGGCGCGTGCTGAAGACAGCCATTTTCATGCAGAGAACTCCATCGGTGCGCGAATACGGTAGCTTGCGCATGGCCATGTGGCGCTTGAACCTGTCCGAACGTGGGCGGGGCGTAGGTGAGGCCAAGCATGTCATGTCGAGCGATGCGGTGCAGATGCCATTGCAGGCAAGAAGCTCTCTGCCGCTGACAGCCCCTGCGCTACGCAGCCTTGCTTTGCTGCTCCGCACCGCAACAGGCACCTCTGCTCTCACGCGCAAACAGCAACAGCCGGCCTCCCTTCTGCAATCCAGACCAGAGCAGAATGCGTCCCTTCTCCCGTGCACGGGAGAAGGAAGCGCAAAGCGCCGGGCAAGGGCGCTCGCCCCAGGCGTGTCACCTGCGGCGCGATCTCACCGCCGGTACCGCAGGCGCCACGCGGCTGATCAACAGCACGCCGCGTCCCACCGTTACCCGCAACGCATCACCCACTGCGAAACCGCAGTGTTCCAGCCAGCGCCCGGACAGCCGCAGCTTGGGCACCGCGCAACCGATGACATCCTCGGCACGCCGCACGTCGTAGTGCTGATAGCTCATGGTGACCCGCTCGGGAATACGGAAGCCGGGCTTGCGCAAGGGCGGAGTGTGCGCCAGCGACGGATCCACCGCTGGCTCAGCGTCGGTCATGCTGGCGGCCGGGCGGTGCTTGGATCTGGCGCGTGTTACAACAGATCGACTGGAAGGCGATGCAGCGCGTGCACGGGCGGTTGCTTTGGGACGGGTCATATCGAACTCCTTGTGCGATAGGAAGTCCGCCGCATCGCTGTCAATCGAGGTGGCGGACGGTATGCGGTTGACAGACCGGCCACAAGGTACCGGCAGACCTTTCGGTCTCCGCACACCGCCCGCCATAGAGCGGGCACGCCCCCCACGCATGACATCGGGCAAAGAAAAAGCGCCGACATCGTGCAATGGGCGCTGGTGCGCCTTGTGGTTTCGGACTGTCAAATCCGGCTGCGGAATGTGCCGCAGCACAGGGATCTTGCTACTCGCCAACACAGCGAGTCAAGACAGCACGGCACGGCTCCCAACCGATCCCTCGTATCTGGCGTATCGTTGTGCTCAAAGACGGCTTCGTTATCCCACTACGAGAAAGCGATGACTGCCACTACCGAAACGCCAGACCGTGCGATTCCACTGCTCCCCGGTCGCTCGATCGAACACACGGTCGCCTTCTATCGGCGGCTGGGCTTTGTCGGCGACGCGCACCCGCACGATGCGGGCTACGCGATCCTGACGCGTGGCGAGGTGGAGCTGCATTTCTTCGCACACCCGGACCTGGATCCTGCGGCCTGCTATGCGGGCTGCTATATCCGGGTTGGCGATGTCGATGCGGTCTACGCCGCCATGCGTGCCGCGCAGCTTCCGGCGCACGGCATCCCCAGGCTCGATGCTGTCAGCGACAAGCCCTGGGGGATGCGGGAATTTGCGCTTGTCGATGAGAGCGGAAATCTGATCAGGATTGGGCAGGTAATCGGTGGCTAGGCGTCCAATCGCCCGCATCTGCGTACCTGGCTATCCGGAACAGGCCATCGGTCAGGTGGCACGATATACACGCTGCCCGACATCGCACGATGCAGACATCGGGCTTTGCTGGCATGCGATGGCAGCCGGCGATGCGTTTGCCGCACATCACCTTGCATCGATTGCCAGCTGTATCTCTGCCGGTGTTGCAGTGCCCAGCGCAGCGTAGGCAGCGCGCAGTGCCTCCACAAAACGCGCATCGCCAGAGAGCGTAGCGAACACCGCATCCACGGTGAGGAATGCCGCGATGTCATGGCTGGCATCGCCGGTGGTCGAATGGGCGATGTCGCTGAGGACCTCGCTCAGCGGATCGACCAATGCCACGCCGTTGGCCGCCCGCCTGCGCACGAACTGCAGCCACGCCGCTACCGGAATGCAGAGCCGGTCGATCCGTCGCCCGGCGTCCAATGCATCGCTGATGACGCCGAGCAGACGCACCGAAATCTTTTGCGAGCCGTCCCAGGCGATCTGGGCGAGCAGGTGGCGGATGGCGGGGTTGCGAAAGCGGGCGAGGATGGCGCCGCAGTAGTGCTGCGGGTCGAAGCCTTGCATCGGTTGCAGGGTGGGGGCGATGTCCTCGCGCATCAGGGCTTCGACAAAGGTGGCCAGTTGCGAGTGGCGCATGGCGTCGGCGACGGTTTCCAGATCGAGCAGGCCGCCGAGATAGGCGAGTGTGGAGTGCGGGCCATTGAGCAGGCGCAGTTTAGCGCGTGCATAGCCGGCGATATCGTCGCTGAGAATCACGCCTGCGCTTTCGAAGGCGGGGCGGCCGTTGCAGAAGCGGTCTTCGATCACCCACTGGCTGTAGCGCTCGCGCTGGATCGGCCAGGCGTCGTGCAGACCGGTCTGTGCGTGCACGTTGGCGCGCAGCGCGTCGTCGGTGGCGGGGGTGATGCTGTCGACCATTGAGCGCGGGAAGGTGACGTGCCGGTCGATCCATGCCGCAAGCGCGGGATCGGTTTGCTGTGCGAGCAGCAAGACTGCGCGGCGTAGCAGGCTGCCGTTGTCTTGCAGGTTGTCGCAGCTGAGCACGGTGAACGGTGCGCTGCCCTGCTGCCTGCGTTGTTGCAGGCCGGCGACCAGATAGCCGATGGCGCTGCGCGGTGTGCCAGGGTTGGCGATGTCGTGCGCGATGTCGGGATGGGCGAGGTCGAGCGTGTCGCCGGCCAGGCAATAGCCTTTTTCGGTGACGGTGAGGGTGACCAGGCGCACGGCGGGGTCTGACAGACGCGCGAGCACGGCGGTTTGTTCGTCGGCGGCGCACAGCGCCTCGTGGATGGCGCCGATGATGCGCAGCTGCGGGTACTCGTCGAGCAGGGCGAGGGTGTACAGGCCGTCCTGCGGGCGCAGGGCGTCGCGCACGCTCGGGCTGTGCAGGGAGACGGCGCAGATGGCCCAGGTGGGGTCCTGTGCGAGCAGGTCATCGATGTAGACGGCCTGGTGGGCGCGATGGAAGGCGCCTGCACCTAGATGGACGATGCCGATGGTGGTCTGTTTGGGGTCGTAGCTGGGAGTGAGGACGGTGGTTGGTAGGTGCGCGAGTGTTGCGATGGAGAGCGTTGGAATTGGCATGGGTTTTTGTTTGGAATCGTGGGGGTGCTGCAAGTTCGCCTGTGGCCGTACCCTCACCCCAACCCCCGCTCCGCGCCCCGGCCCACGTCTTGCGACGCGGGCGCTCCAAGGCACGCGCGCCAGTGGCGCGCAAGCGGTGCCTCTTCGCCCCGGCGGGAGAGGGGCTTAGGGCAATCGCGGCTGAGTGGGTTCTTCGCCCACGTCCGCAGGGCGAGGGTGTCAACGGCTGCTACTTGTCGGTGACGGTGAAGCGTTGTGTGCTGCGGATGTCTGCGCTGGAAGCGCCGATCTGTACTTCGTAGTCGCCTGGATCCACTGCGTAGGCCTTGCGCTGCTCGTCGTAGATGCGCAAGGCGTCTTGCGCCTTGAGGGTGAAGCGCAGCTGCCGCTGCTCGCCGGGTTGCAGGGTGATGCGCTGGAAGCCGCGCAGTTCCTTGATGGCGCGTTCGCGTTGCGGCTTGAGCGGATGCAGATACAGCTGCACCACTTCATCGCCTGCGCGTTGGCCGGTGTTCTTCAGCGTGACCGTGGCCGTGAGCGTGCCATCGGCGGCCACCGTGGTGCGATCAAGGCGTAGATCCGAATAGGCGAATTGCGTGTACGACAGGCCGTGGCCGAACGGGTACAGCGGCTTGCCGGCGAAGTAGCGATAGGTGCGGCCGCGCATGGCGTAATCGTCGAAGGCGGGCAGGCGCTCGTCTTCCTTGTAGAAGGTGATCGGCAGGCGGCCGCCGGGACTGGCCTGGCCGAACAGCACATCGCCAACCGCGCTGCCGCCACGTTGGCCGGGGTACCAGGCCAGCAGGATGGCGGGCACGTGGTGCTGCGCCCAGTCGATCGCCAGCGCCGAGCCGGTGGTCAGCACCGCAACCACCGGCGTGCCGGTGGCCTGCAGTGCCTGCAGCAATTCGCGCTGCGGTTTGGGCAGGCGGGTGTCGGTGCGGTCGCCGCCGGCAAAACCGGGATAGTTGACGTCCATCTCCTCGCCTTCGACATCGCCGGTGAGGCCACCGACGAACACCACTACCTCGGCGTTGCGTGCGGCGTCCACCGCTTCCTGCAGCGGCGGTTTGGCGCCGGGCATGCGCCACGCCAGACGCACGCCGGCATCGCGCGTGGCCTCGAAGTATTCCACGCGCAGGTCGTAGGCCTTGCCGGCTTCCAGCGCGACGCTGGCATTGCCGCCGCGCATGCGCGGGGCCTCGCTCCATTGATCGATGAGCAGCTTGCCGTCCAGAAACAGGCGCACGCCATCGTCGGCGGCAATCTGCAGCTCGTAGGTGCCCGACACCGGCGGCAGCAGCTGGCCATGCCAGCGCACGCTGAAGTCGTCCTTGGCCAGCGCTCGATCGGCCTGCAGTTCACCGCGGCCGACGGCATCGTCGGTGGGCGCATTGCGGTCCCAGCGGAAGGCGATGCGCGGGTCGATGCGGGTCAGCACCGGCTGGCCGGCCAGGGCGCGGCCCTTGAAGTATTCACCGGTGAGGCCGTTCTGCTTGGCATCCGGCGCCGGGCGCAGATAGCGGGTGTCGATCGGTGCCGCAGCATTGGGGTCTTCGCGCCCTTCCACCAGGTCGCTGCCGCGCGCGTAGACCACCTGCGCCTGCGGTGCGGCGTCGCGGATGCCTTGCAGGATGGTGACCGGCGCGGCCGGCGTGCCGTAGTAATTGCCCAGCAGCGACATCGGGTCGTCGGCGGTGGGGCCGATCACGGCAATGCGCTTGAGCGTGGGTTTGAGCGGCAGCAGGCCGTCGTTCTTCAGCAGCACCAGCGATTCGCGCGCGGTGCGGCGGGCCAGTGCATCGTGCTCTGGCGATTGATTCACCGCCGCAGGAATCTGCGCCCACGGCACCTTGGCCGGCGGGTCGAACATGCCCAGCCGCATGCGCGTGGTCATCAGCCGCTTGAGCGCGGTGTCGATGCTGGCCTCGTCGATCAAGCCGGCACGCACCGCCGCCGGCAACGCAGCATAGGTGTCGCCGCAATCCAGGTCGGTGCCGTGCTTGACGCCGAGCGCGGCAGCGGCCTCGGGCGTGGGCACGATCTTGTGGTTCTGCCAGATATCGCGGATGGCGGCGCAGTCGCTGACGATGTAACCATCGAAGCCCCAGTCGCGGCGCAGGATGCCTTCCAGCCGCGTGCTGGCCGAGGCGGATTCGCCATTGACGCGGTTGTAGGCGCCCATCACTGCGGCGACCTTGCCTTCCTGCACCAGGGCCTGGAACGCAGGCAGATAGGTTTCATGGAGATCGCGCTCGCTGGGATGCACGTCGAAGTGATGACGGTCGGCCTCCGGGCCGCTGTGCACGGCGAAGTGCTTGGCGGTGGCATCGAGCTTGCGGTACGGCCCTTGCTGCGCCTGCAGGCCCTGCACGAAGGTCACGCCCATGCGCGCGGTCAGGAACGGGTCTTCGCCGTAGGTTTCCTGCCCGCGGCCCCAGCGCGGGTCGCGGAAGATGTTGATGTTGGGCGACCAGAAGGTCAGCCCCTGGTAGCGCTTGTGCTCGCCACGCGCCAGAAAGGCGTGGTGCTTGGCGCGCGCTTCGTCGCTGATGGCGGTGGCCACCTCGGCCATCAACGGGGTATCGAACGTAGCAGCCAGGCCGATCGCCTGCGGAAACACGGTGGCGCCGCCGGCACGCGCCACGCCGTGCAGCGCTTCGTTCCACCAATCGTATTCGGGCACCTGCAGGCGCGGGATCGCCGGGGCGGCGTTCTGCATCTGCGCGGCCTTTTCTTCCAGCGTCATGCGCGACACCAGGTCGGCCGCACGCGCGTCGAAGGGGCGTTGGGTGTCCAGATACGGCGGCGGCGTTGCGGCCTGCGTGCCGGTGGCGGCCAGCGCCATCGCCAGCAGTAAGCCGCGCGCAGGTGGGCAACGCGGGGCGGTGGCGCGGTGGGCGGGGTGCGAATGCATGGTCAGTCCTCCTGGGTGCGGTGCGGTTCCAGCTGGGCAAAGGGCCCGATCATGCTGCCGACGAAGCCGCCGGCCTGTGCGGTGCTGAGCATGCCCGCAGCATCGTTGCGGTGTAGCGATTGCCAGCCGCGCCCATCGGCATCGAAGGCAAAGCTGTACGCACCGCCGTCGCCGCTGATCTGCAGGCGCAGCTGCGCCGTTGCGGGGACGCGGGTGCGTGCGAGCGTGGTGGTTCTTGCGCCCTCGCGCTTGTCGAGAAAGACGTCCAGCGCATCGCCATTGCGTCGCACACCCAGCGCATACCACGCATTGGAATTCTGCAAGACCGCAAGCCCGGCGCTGACGCCGGCCTGCGTGGGCACCGCCAACGCGGTACTTGCGGCAAAGCGCGTGTGTTGCTGGCGCCGCGCGAGGAAGGCGGGTGTGGTTGTGCTATCCAACCCTTGCGCACTGGCATGGAGGGTCAGCCAACCGGTGCGTGCGCTTAGATCGGCCACCTCATGTTTGGGCACACGCAGAGATAGCCATTCGCGCTGCAGCGAGGTGCCGGCGAAGTCGTCTCGCCAGGTGAAGTTGCCCGACAATGGCGCTTGATCTGCCGGGGTCTTGGCGCCGCGCGGGCTCTGTGCGACAGACGGAATCGGCTCGCCGGCCGGCAGGATCGACGGCCAGCCATCGCGCCAGTGCACCGGCAGCAGGAAGGTTTCGCGCCCGGTGTTGTAGCGTTCGCCCGCATACGGGCGGCTGGCCAGGAACACCGCCCACCATTGCCCGTCCGGTGTGTCCACCAGATCCACATGCCCGGCATTGCTGACCGGGTGCGCGCGATCAGCCGGCAGGTCGCGTTGGGTCAGGATCGGATTGTGCGGCGAGGGCTCAAACGGCCCCCACACAGTGCGGCTGCGCAGCACCACCTGCGAATGCTGCGGCCCGGTGCCGCCTTCGGCACACGAGAGGTAATACCAACCGTCGCGTTGATACAGATGCGGGCCTTCGATCCAGATCGGCTTGCTGGCCAGATCCACCCCACCGTTGAGCAACACCTTGCGCGGGCCGACCGGTTGATTGCTGGCGAGGTCGAAGCGCTGCATCCAGATCGCGCGGTGACCTTCGTACAACGGCGTGCCTTCCGGCGGGCCGTTGTTGAGCAGGTAGGCGCTGCCGTCGGTATCGAAGAACAATGACGGGTCGATGCCGTCGATGCCTGGCAACCACGTCAGTGCCGACCATGGGCCTGCGGGATTGCTGGCGCTGGCGATGAAGTTGCCGCCGCTGTCGACCGAGGTACCCACCACATAGAAACGCCCGGCATGATGACGGATGCTGGCAGCGAACATGCCACGCGACACGCCCAGCCCGTCGTAGTCGAGCTGTTCGGGGCGCTCGACCACATTGCCGATCTGCGTCCAGTGCACCAGGTCGGTACTTTCGAACACCGGGATCGCCGGGAAATACGCGAACGTGGAATTGACCAGGTAGTAGTGCTCGCCCACGCGTGTCACGCTGGGGTCCGGGTAGAACCCGGCCAGCACCGGGTTGCGGTAGTGGCCGGGTGGCAATGGCGTGGCGAACACCGCATCGTCGCCGCGATACTCGAACCAGTCGAAGGCGACATCGGCGTGTGCTTGCGCCTGCACGCGCGCAGGTGCGGCCACCGCAAGCAGCAGTGCCGCAAGCGCGGCCGGCAGCCAGCGCATCACCAGTCCCACATCGCACCGTCTTCCAGCCGCGCGATCGGCAACTGCTTGGGCACGTAGGGATACTTCGCGGCCAGGGCCTCGTCGATGTCCACGCCATGCCCGGGCGTTTCGCCGCAATGCAGGCGGCCATCGCGGAATACGTAATCGTGCGGAAACACCGCGTTGGCCTCGTCGGAATGGAACATGTATTCCTGGATGCCGAAGTTGGGCACCCAGGTGTCGAAGTGCAATGCCGCGCCCATGCACACCGGCGACAGATCGGTGGCGCCGTGGAAGCCGGTGCGCACCTGATGCAGCGCGGCGAAATCGGCCAGCCGGCGCACATGGGTGATGCCGCCGGCGTGGACAATCGTGGTGCGGATGTAGTCGATCAGTTGCTGCTCGATCAGGTGCTTGCAATCCCACAGCGAATTGAACACCTCGCCCACCGCCAAGGGGGTGACCGTGTGCTGGCGGATCACCTCGAACGCGCGCTGGTTTTCTGCAGGGGTGGCGTCTTCCAGCCAGAACAGCCGGTACGGTTCCAGGTCGCGGCCCAGGCGCGCGGCCTCGATCGGGGTGAGCCGGTGGTGCGCGTCGTGCAGCAGTTCGATCTCATCGCCGTGGTCGTTGCGCAATTGCTCGAACAATTTCGGCACCACGCCGAGATAGCGCGGCGTGGACCACACCGTTTCGGTCGGCAGCTCGCTCTCGGCCGGCTCATACGGTTTGCCGCCGCTGGAAATGCCGTAGGTCTTCTTGATGCCGGGCACGCCGCACTGCGCGCGGATGGCGATGAAGCCCAGCTCGCGGAAGCGGCCGACTTCATCGCTGGTTTCGGCGATATCGCGGCCATTGGCATGGCCGTAGACCAGCGCGCCCTCGCGCGAGCGCCCGCCCAGCAGCTGATACAACGGCAGGCCGGCCATCTTGCCCAGGATGTCCCACAAGGCCACGTCCACCGCGGCGATCGCGCTCATCGTCACCGGGCCGCGCCGCCAGTACGCACCGCGGTAGAAGAATTGCCAGATGTCTTCGATGCGGCCGGCATCGCGGCCGATCAGGTTCGGCACCAGGTGTTCCTGCAGGTACGCCGCCACCGCCAGTTCGCGGCCGTTGAGTGTGGCATCGCCCAGCCCGGTGATGCCCGAGCGGGTGCGGATCTTCAGGGTGACGAAGTTGCGGCCCGGGCAGGTGACGATGACGCGCGCCTCGACGATCTCGCGATCGCGGGCCGAGCCTTGCAGCGGAGCAGGGGAGTCGGGAGTCTGTGACATCGTGGTCTCGCTCAGGGAGAAGTGGCGGCAGTGAGGGGGAGCTCGAACGGGCCGGCCGGCAGGCCGCTGCGGTCGTACAAGGTGCATACCGGGCTGTCGGCCCAGCAGTAGCGCACGCGCGTGACGGCCAGGCCGGTGGGAACGCGCAGGCTGATGGCGTGGTCGTGCAAGCTGGCAACGGCATAGCGGCAGCTGTTGGACGCGGCGCCGCACAGCTCGAAGCCGATCGGCGCATCGGCGCCATAGCTGAGCAAGGCGGTGTCCACCTCGTCGAAGGCGATGCGCACGCTGTCGCCTTCGCGTTGCGCGCTGCGTGGCACCGGGCCGGAGGGCGCAAGCGCCTCGCCGTACACCACTTGCCGCGCCGCACGCGCCAGGCGCCGGCCCAGTTCCTGCTTGTTGGCCGGATGGATGTCGTAGCGGTCGCCGATATCGATCGTCACCGCCAGGCCCGCATGCGCATCGTTGGCGACGAAGCGGCGTTGCGCCTCGCGCAGCTGCGCCCAGCCGCTGTCGACCGGCTGGGTGGGCGGCGCGCCATAGTTGGCCAGCTGCACGATCAGCAGCGGCAACTGCGCACCGAAGCGCTGCCGCCAATCGCGTTGCCATGCAGCGAGCAAGGCCGGGTAATGCACCGCATCGCCGGCATTGGATTCGCCCTGGTACCACAGCACGCCACGCAGGCCGAGCTGGCCGAGCGGGGCGATCATGCCGTTGTACAAGGTGGTCAGCCCGGCCGCCGACGACCACGGCGCGCGCGGTGGTGAGCCCAGTTGCGGCGGCACGATGCGGTACTGCCAGGGCGCATCCAGCGGCAGCGTGCTGCCATCGGCGAACTGCAGCGCACGCGATTGCGCATCGCCCAACAAGCCGCCACGCCGATAGGTGTTGAGCACATTGAGCACGATGCTGTTGCGCCCGGCCTGCAGGTGCCCGCGCGGCACGCTGTAGCGACGCGGCTGGTCGGCACCGTAACTGCTGCCCACGCCGCGCCCGTTGACCCAGGTCTGGTCCAGCTCGTCCACCGGCCCGAGCAACAAGCTGGCGTCCTGCGCGGCCTGCGCCGGCGTCAGCTCCACGCTGGTGCGGTACCAGACCATGCCGTTGAAGCCGACCAACTGCGGCACGCCCCAGTCGTCCCACGCGCCCAATGCCGCCGGTGCGGTTTGCCAGGCGCCGGGCGCATCCGCCTGCCAGGGCTCGCCTTCGCCGTGCGCATGCCACCAGGCCTCCCACAGCGCGCCCCAATGCGGCGCGGCATCCACCGGGTCGCGTGCGTAACGCGCCAGCACATCCAGCGCCGGGCCATCGTCGCCGGCAGCGCGCAGTGCCTTCTCGCCGATCCAGGCCTGCAGTTGCGAGCCGCCCCAGGAGGCGTTGATCAGGCCCATCGGCACATCGACGGTCTTCTGCAATTCACGCGCGAAGTAGTAGCAGGCGGCAGAAAACTCCTTCACCGTCTCCGGCGTGGTGCGCTGCCATGCCGCAGCGCCACCGAAGCGGCGCTGCGGCGTCGGGCTGGACTGCGCCGGCACCTTGAACATGCGGATGCGCGGGTTGTCGGCATCGGCAATCTCGCTGCGTGAATCCAGGGTGCGATGCACCTGCAATTCCATGTTGGATTGGCCCGAGCACAGCCACACATCGCCAATCAGCACGTCGTTGACCTGCTGCATCACGCCCGTGCTGGTGCGTGCGCTCAAGCTGTACGGGCCACCTGCGGCGTGCGCGGGCAGGCGTGCTTCCCAGTGGCCTTGCCGATCCGCGCGTGCCTGCACCTGCTGCGCATCCAGTTGCACGCTCACGCGCGCGCCAGGGGGTGCGTCGCCCCACACCCGGATCGGCGCATCGCGCTGCAACACCACATGCTCCTGAAACAGCGCATGCAGCAGCGGCGCATCGGCCGCCTGCGCCAGGCGCGGCAGCAGTGCTGCACAGAGCGTTGCCATGATGACCGTCGAGAGGCGCGCGCTCATTTCGGATTCCCCGGTGCATACGGAAACTTCAGTGCCTGGTAATACGCCAACGGATGCGCCGGCGGCGCCGTGCCGGCCGGCAATGGCCGCCCGGACACGCGCTGGAAGTAGGCGATGCTGGCATCGCGCCACCACTGCGCTTCGTCCTGCTGGATCGCCAGGAAGTTCGCTACCTGCTGGTAACGCGGCGGATCGATCCTGCCGGCCAGGCCCTGCCAGGTCGCGCGCATGGCACGCACCTCGTCCACGCCATGGTCGTAATGCCATACCAGCTCGTCCCACAGCGGCCGCCCGGAGGCCATGCGGTGCTCCCAGGGCACATGGTGGAACCACAGCAGGTAATGCTCTGGCACGCGCTGCACATCGCCGAACATGCGCGCCACTGGCTTGGCGTATTGCGCCACCGCATTGCTGCCGCTGGCACTGCGATCGAAACCGATGCCGTCGGGATCGGCGCGGTGGTAATAGACCGGGTCCCAGTCCGGGCGCTCGCTGCCCGCATCCCAGGGTGCCGGGCCGTAGTGATGGCCACGCCCCATCAGGTGATGCAGGCCGAGCGGGGTCATGTAGTCCACCACTGCCTCGCGCGAGCGCAGCATCATGTCGACCACGGGCGTCACCACGTCAGCATCGTTGGAGAAGGTCATGCGCGCCCACTCCTGCGCGATCGCCTGCGGCGACAACTGCGGGTTCCACGCCAGCCGCCCGTATGCATACCAGTTGGCCTGATCGAAGATCGAGCCGCTCCAGTTGCGGTCCGCACCGATGTTGGCCACCCCGGCAATGCCGGTCAGGCGCGTGCGTTTGGCATCGTTGAAGAGCGTGCCATCCACGGTTCTGGCAACGGTCGAGCCCTTGCCGCGTGCATAGGTGTCGGCCTGCAGGGTTTCGGCAAACAGCGTGCCCAGGTAGGCCAGATGGGTCGAAAAGCCCAGATACTCCTTGGTGATCTGGAACTCCGGCATCAACGGCGTCTTGCGCATCGCACCGAACAGCGGATGGAACGGCTCGCGCGGCTGGAAGTCGATGGCCCCGTTCTTGACCTGCACGATCACGTTGTCGCGGAACTGGCCATCCAGCGGCAGAAATTCGCTGTACGCCTGCTTGGCGCGATCGTCCGGTTGCTCGTGCGAATAGACGAATGCGCGCCACATCACCACCCCGCCGTGCGGCGCCAGCGCGTCGGCCAGCAGATTGGCGCCATCGGCATGGCTGCGTCCGTAGTCCTGCGGGCCGGGCTGGCCTTCGGAATTGGCCTTGACCAGGAAACCGCCGAAGTCCGGAATGCGTGCATAGATCTGGTCGGCGGTGTCGCGCCACCACTGGCGCACCTGCGGATCCAGCGGGTCGGCGGTCGTCAAACCGCCGATCTCGATCGGCGCGCTGAAGCGCGCGCTGAGAAACACCCGGATGCCGTAGGGACGAAACACCTTGGCCAGTGCCGCCGCCTTGTCCAGATACTGCGGCGTCAGGCTCCAGGCCTTGGCGTTGACGTTGTTGAGCACGCTGCCGTTGATGCCCAGCGATGCATTGGCGCGCGCGTAGTCGGTGTAGCGTGGATCCAGGTAACCCGGCAGGGTCTGCCAGTTCCATAACGAGGCGCCGGCGTAGCCGCGCTCTACCACCCCGTCCAGGTTGTCCCAGTGGTTGAGCATGCGCAGCTGCAGCCGCGGCGACTCGCGCAGGTCCAGCGCGGCCAGCGACTGGCCGGTCTGCAGCAGGCGCAGGAAGTGGAACGCCCCATACAGCGCGCCGACATCGCTGCCGCCGACGATGACGGTCGTGCGATGCCCGTCCACGCTGACACTGCGGATCAGATAGCCCTCGCGGCCCAGGCCGGTGGTCTGCAGTTGCAATGCCGCGATCTGCGGCGCAGCCGCCGCGCCCAGCAAAATCGCCCCATCGCGCGTGACCGTGGCGGACGACTGCGGCGCAGCACCAAGCAGGCCCGACAGTCCACGCTGCAATTCCTCACGTGCAGCCTGCAACGTCGGCGAGTCGCCGGCGACGATCAACTCGCTTGCGTTGCCACGCAACTGCGCCGCGTCGGCCAGCGGGTGGTAGCGCAACCATAAATCGTAGCCATCCTCGGCCCGCGCGCCGGCACTGGCCAGCATCAATCCGCACAGCAACGTCAGCGCCAGCCACCACGGCTGCGTCAACGCTGCGCAATACGCGCCGCAGTGCCGCATTGCACGCGCGCTCATGCGGCATGCTCCAGCGGCATCACCGCACGCCGCGGCGTATCGCCGCTCTGCCTGCTTCCCGGTACCATGCGTCGCATCGTCATGCACGCAGTCGGCGCTTGCGTTACTGCAGCGGGTTGTGTGCATCGTGCAGGTTCGCCACCCACTTGAAGAGGCCACGCTTGGAGAAGGTCAGGAAATCGGTCCGCCGCACCAGCCGCGCGACCACCATCGACGAGGTGGCGGCGCTGGCGAAGGTCTCGCCGATGACGGTCTCGCGCGTGGTCAACAACAACGGCAGCGTGCGCGATGCCACCCGTGCACGCGTGCTGCGCGCGGTCGACAAGCTGGGCTACACGCCCAACCTGGCGGCCAGTGCCCTGGCCGCCGCGCAGAGCACGCGCATTGCGTTGATCTACAGCGATCCCAGCGGCGCCTACCTGCGTGAGTTGCTGCTGGGCGTGTTGCGGGTTGCCTCGCGCACACCGATCCAGCTGGTGATCGATTGCTGGGACGACCTGGATGCCGACGCCGAACGCCGTGCCGCGCGCAAGCTCGCCAAGGGCGTGGCCGGGGTGATCCTGCCGCCGCCGTTGTGCGAATCCAAGGCCGCGGTACTGGAACTGGTACGCGCCAAGGTGCCGGTGGTGGCGATCGCCTCCAACCATTTCAGCCCGGATGTGGCCTGCGTGCGCATCGACGAATTCGCCGCCGCAAAGGAAATCACCGAGCATCTGATCGCGCAGGGCCACACGCGTATCGGTTACATCGCCGGGCATCCCAACCTGTCTGCCAGCACGCGTCGCTTCGAGGGGTTCCAGGCCGCGCTGGCCGATGCGGGCCTGCGGCTGGACCGGCATCTGGTGCAACCGGGCGACTACACCTACAAATCCGGCCTGGTCGCTGCGGAAAAACTGCTGGCGCGCAAACGCCGCCCCAGCGCCATCTTCGCCAGCAACGACGATATGGCCGCCGCCGCGATCTCGGTTGCGCATCGACGCGGGCTGGATGTGCCGCGCGATCTGTCGGTGGTCGGCTTCGACGACACCTCCGCCGCCACTGCGGTATGGCCCGAACTCACCACCGTGCAGCAGCCCATCGCCGCCATGGCCGACGCTGCGCTGGACATCCTGTTGAAGACGATTCGCGCCAAGGAGCGCACGGCGAAGATGGTCGATCATGTGGTCGCGCACCTGCTGGTCAAGCGGGATTCGGTGGCCGCACCGGCGGTGCCGGATGCAACGGAACAGCCATGACGCTGCACGCGGTTCTGCGCGCAGGTCGCCGGCGGTCGCCTGCGCGTGCAGGCGACCATCGGCACAACATCAACGGGTCAGATACTGGTTGATCAGGTTCTCGTAGGCTTCCTGGCGGCCACTGAGCTGCTTGGGTTCGTTGCCGGCGGCGTACTTGGCCAGATCCACCAGCGTGCTGCTGCCGTTGGCAAAGTCCGCGCCCGCGCCGCTGTCGAAGCTGGCGTAGCGCTCGGCGCGCCACTGCTCCAGCGGCGAGGAGGTCAGCAGCGCATTGGCCACTTCCAGCCCGCGTGCGAACGCGTCCATGCCGCCGATATGCGCCAGGAACAGATCCTGCGGGTCGGACGACTCGCGGCGCACCTTGGCATCGAAGTTCAGCCCGCCCGGTGCCAGCCCGCCCTGACGCAGCACCACCAGCATCGCGCCGACGGTGTCGTACAGGTCGGTCGGGAACTGGTCGGTATCCCAGCCGTTCTGCGGGTTGCCGCGGTTGGCATCGATGCTGCCGAGCAGGCCAGCATCGGATGCCACCTGCAGGTCGTGCTCGAAGCTGTGGCCCGACAGCGTGGCGTGGTTGGCTTCGATGTTCAGCTTGAAGTCCTGGTCCAGGCCGTGCTGGCGCAGGAAGCCGATCACCGTGGCGCTGTCGAAGTCGTACTGGTGCTTCATCGGCTCCATCGGCTTGGGCTCGATCAGGAAGTTGCCAGTGAAGCCGATCGCGCGGCCGTAGTCGCGCGCCAGGGTGAGGAAGCGCGCCATGTTGTCCTGCTCGCGCTTCATCTGGGTGTTGTGCAGGCAGGCATAGCCTTCGCGGCCGCCCCAGAACACGTAGTTCTCGCCGCCCAGCTCGACGGTGGCATCAATCGCGGCCTTGACCTGCACCGCCGCACGCGCGACGACATTGAAGTCCGGATTGGTCGACGCACCATTCATGTAACGCGGGTGCGAGAACAGGTTGGCGGTGCCCCACAGCAGCTTGATGCCGGTATCGGCCTGGCGCTGCTTGGCAATGCCGACCATGTGCTTGAGGTTGCTCTGGTACTCGCCGATGTCGTCGGCATCGGGCGACAGGTCGATGTCGTGGAAGCAGTAGTACGGCACGCCGAGCTTGGTGAAGAATTCGAACGCGGCATCGGCCTTGGCTTCGGCGCGGTTCAACGCGGTGTTGCCGATATCCCACGGGTACGCGCGCGTGCCCGGGCCGAACGGATCGGCGCCGTTGCCGCAGAAGCTGTGCCAGTAGGCCACGGCAAAGCGCAGATGCTCGGCCATGGTCTTGTCGCCGACCTGCTTGTTGGCGTCGTAGACCTTGAACGCCAGCGGGTTGTCCGAGTCGCGGCCTTCGAAGCCGATCTTGCCGATACCGGGGAAATATTCCTTGGCGCCGATGTAGACGGTGTTGCTCATGGGGTGGAACTCCTGCAGAGAGGCGAGGGGAGAAGGGAAAGGTGTCGCACGCGAGTGACCAGCCACGCAGCGCAGCGATCGCGCATGCAGGCCGTCACCGCCGCCACCGGCGCGCACTCTCAATCAGCGCCGGGGACGGACGCCGGCACGGGGCCTGACCCACGCCGCGCAGAATGTTAGCGCTACCACAATCGCGACCGAAAAAAGCCGCGCGATGGAGCGAAGCTGAAGATGCCATGCCGATCCCGAGTGAAGCGGTCTGCCCGACTTTACCCAGCCCGGCGCCGAAAGGCTTGCTGCGCTGCGAGATGTGCGCTGCCCCGAGCATCTGCGGCACACCTCCAGCGGTGATCGGCTCGCTAGCGCCCCGGCACCGCCGAACCAGCGCCGAACACCCCGCCCGCAAGCGGCTGACCGCCCGTTCAGCCGCGCACGCGCGGCGCCGGCCCGCCGCGCGCCGGGCGGCTACAATGGCCGGCTTATGACCGCTGTCCTGCCGCTGCCGCAACCCCTGGCCGACCCCGCGCCGCGCGACCCGCGCCAGCGGCTGCAACGTGAGCAGCTGCGCCTGGGCAAACGCCTGCAGCGCCAAGTGGGCCAGGCGATTGCCGACTTCGGCATGATCGCTCCCGGCGACAAGATCATGGTCTGCCTGTCCGGCGGCAAGGACAGCTACACCTTGCTGGACATGCTGCTGCAGTTGCAGCGCAAGGCGCCGGTGCCGTTTACCCTGGTGGCGGTCAATCTGGACCAGAAGCAGCCCGACTTCCCCGCGCAGGTGCTGCCCACTTATCTGCGTGGGCTGGACGTACCGTTCGACATCGTCGAGCAGGACACCTATTCGGTGGTCAGCCGGGTGATTCCGGCCGGCAAGACCATGTGTTCGTTGTGCTCGCGGCTGCGGCGCGGCGCGCTGTATGCCTATGCGCAGGCGCATGGCGTGACCAAGATCGCGCTCGGCCACCATCGCGACGACATCGTGGCCACGTTCTTCATGAATCTGTTCCACCACGCCCGGCTTGCGGCGATGGCGCCCAAGCTGCGCAGCGACGACGGCGCGCATGTGGTGATCCGCCCGCTGGCCTACGTGCGCGAAGCCGATATCGCCGCCTACGCGCAGGCGCGCCAGTTCCCGATCATTCCGTGCAACCTGTGCGGCAGCCAGGAAAACCTGCAGCGCCAACAGGTCGGGCGGATGCTGCAGCAGTGGGACCGCGAGCAGCCCGGGCGGGTCGAGCAGATCGCCCGCGCGCTAGGCGATGTGCGGCCCGAGCAACTGGCCGACCGCACCCTGTTCGATTTCCTGGCGCTGGGCCGCAATGGCGATGCAGCACCGCCCGATCCCGATCCCGATTCCAGCGCCTGGCTCGCCGCCAGCGACAGCGCACACGACAGCGACTGACGCGGCCATCGCGGCGCCGGCAGTCTTTCCACCCTCCCCGTTTCTTCCTCCTCTTCGGTCCGACGCATGTTCTTTCGTAATCTCACCCTGTTCCGTTTCCCGACCACGCTGGATTTTTCCGAGATCGACACGCTGCTGCCGCAAGTGCAGCTCAAGCCGGTCGGCCCGCTGGAAATGAGCTCGCGCGGTTTCATCTCCCCGTTCGGCCGCGACGAGCAGGAAGTGCTCTCGCACCGTCTGGAAGATTTCCTCTGGCTCACCGTCGGTGGCGAGGACAAGATCCTGCCCGGCGCGGTGGTCAACGACCTGCTCGAGCGCAAGGTCGCCGAGATCGAAGAGAAGGAAGGCCGTCGCCCCGGTGGCAAGGCCCGCAAGCGCCTGAAGGACGACCTGATCCATGAGCTGTTGCCGCGCGCCTTCGTCAAGAGCTCGCGCACCGATGCCATTCTGGACCTGCAGCACGGCTACATCGCGGTCAACAGTTCCAGCCGCAAGAGCGGCGAGAACGTGATGAGCGAGATCCGCGGCGCACTCGGCAGCTTCCCGGCACTGCCGTTGAATGCCGAGGTCGCGCCGCGCGCCATCCTCACCGGCTGGATCGCCGGCGAACCCTTGCCCGAAGGCCTGAGCCTGGGCGAAGAGTGCGAGATGAAGGACCCGATCGAAGGCGGCGCGGTGGTCAAGTGCCAGCACCAGGAACTGCGCGGCGACGAGATCGACAAGCACCTGGAAGCCGGCAAGCAGGTCACCAAGCTGGCGCTGGTGCTGGACGACAATCTGTCGTTCGTGCTCGGCGACGATCTGGTGATCCGCAAGCTCAAGTTCCTCGATGGCGCACTGGACCAGCTCGAACACAGCGAAGACGACGGCGCACGCGCCGAACTCGACGCCCGCTTCGCGCTGATGAGCGCCGAAATCCGGCGCCTGTTCCTGCTGCTGGAAACCGCGTTGAAACTGAGCAAGGCCGAGTAAGCGCAACGGTCGAGCGGTGGCGTGGTGTCGTCGCGATCGATGCTCGAGTCAAATGCCCGGTGAGTGGAGTGCGCGGTGCCCTCACCGCTCGCGGGACACGCCGTGCATCTGTCCGTGGAGGCTTCTTGGCGGCATCCATGCCGCCAAGGGTCCCGCAACCCGCGAGTACACCGCACCAGAAAGTTGGCCGCTTGATTTCTTGAAAGCGTCTTTCCTGGCTTGCGCTGCGCCAGGCAATGAAAAGTTTGCAGCTTGCGTGCTGAAAGCCTGTCCACCGCTCTGCATGCAAAAGGGGAAAAGCTGGTCGACGCACAGTGATCCGACCAGCGCAGGTCATGCCCTGTTTGCAAACATGCACACCGACCATCTCGACTGGCCCTTGCCCGCCCACCGTCGCGGGACCTTACGCGGCATGGATGCCGCGTAAGAGCCTACAAGGACGTACTTGCGGCGT
>NZ_JBEGGL010000011.1:0-52380 GCF_040203315.1 Xanthomonas sp. WHRI 8393
ACCTTACGCGGCATGGATGCCGCGTAAGAGCCTACAAGGACGTACTTGCGGCGTGTCCCGCGAGGGTGGGCGGGCAAGGGCCCTGCAGCGAAGTCACAGACCCAACGCCTCGCTTCAGGCTGCACAGGTGAAGAAGTCAGAATGCAACCGGAATCAACACGTCAACGCGAGGCGCAGCATGCTGTTCATGAAGGACCTGCCCCTGTCCCCGCTGCCGATGCAGCGAAACCGATCAAGGCGCCGGCGGATACAGCGGCGCCAAGACCTCCGGCTCCGCAGCCGTGGCATGCCGCCAACGCGGGCCCTTGGCAAAGGCCTCGCGCAATGCCGAACGTGCACTGGTCACGTCGCCATCGCCGCCCCAGCGGGCGCGCTGCATCTGCGCCACCGCCGCCTGCTGCGCCGGGTCGCTCAACGCTGCCAGCACGCTGTCGATATCGGTAACGCCGGCCATGCCGCACAACACTGCGGCCACGTCGTCCATGCCGCCGGTATCGAGCGCGCGTCGCAGCTCGGCCACACCGTGCGTCACACGCCGGCCGGGCGCAGCTGCATCGCTGGCATTGATCACCGGCGCGCCATGCGAACCGCCGCGACGCCGTAACAAGGCCCACACCAGGGTGGCAATCCACAGCAGCGCAAAGCCGATGGCCGCAGCGATCCAGCCCCAAGGCCGTTGCGTGGCCGCAGCCTGCTGCAGACTCAGCGTGCCAGCCGCAGCGGTTGGCGCAGCGTTATCCGGTGATGGATTGGCTACAGGCGTTGGCGCTGGCGCGGGCGCCGCAAACGCGCCGCTGCCTGCCGCCACGTCCAGTGTGAGGTCCGGCAACGCCGCGGTCTTGGCTGCCGCCGCACCCACATCCCACCACGCCACCTGCAAGCCGGGCACCACCAGCGGGCCGGCGCGGTTGGGCACGATCGAATAGCGGCGGGTCAGCCGCAGCTGCGGCGAGCCATCCACGAAGCGTTCTTCGTATTGCGGCGGCTCGGCGAACACCTGCGCATCGGGCACGCTCGGGGTCGGCAGTTCCGGGAACTGCGCCTGGGTGGCGCCGCGTGCGCTGGCCTCCACCACGAGCTGTGCCGCTTCACCGGCGGTGGCGCGCTGCGGCGTGGTCGTATACCGCAACTGCAGGCTGCGCAGCGGCAACCACGGCTGCGGCGCGTTGGCCGGTTGTGCGCGTACCTGCAGCGGGATGCTGGCGCTGCGTGCGCTCAGCTCGCCGTTGCCACGACCAAAATAGTCGTCGAAGAAGCCGCCGACCGACCGACCATTGAAGCGCGCCGACGGCAACACCAGGCGGCCGCTGCGCTCGGGCACCAGCAGATAGCGCCGCTCGACCACGTTGTATTGGCGGTTATTGAGTACCTTGACCGAACTGACGTCGTCGCCGATGCGCTGCAGCGATGCACCATCGGGCGCTTCCAGATCCAGCTCGCCGGACGCCAGCTGCGTGGCGAAATACAGCCGCACCACCACGCCCACACTTTGCTGCACATAGGGCTGCGG
This sequence comes from Xanthomonas sp. WHRI 8393, assembly GCF_040203315.1. NCBI lineage: Bacteria > Pseudomonadati > Pseudomonadota > Gammaproteobacteria > Lysobacterales > Lysobacteraceae > Xanthomonas > Xanthomonas sp. WHRI 8393. The sequence continues at coordinate 1,511 of NZ_JBEGGL010000011.1, forward strand.
ATCGTCCACCTGCGTCTGGACGAAGGCATCCTCGTTGCCTTGCGCCGCCGCTGCGCCGGACGCGCTGCTGCCGGCATCGCTTGCCGACGCGCCCACCTGCAGCCGCAACGGTTCGGTGCGCTCGTTACCCACGCGGATCGCCGGCACGATCAGCTCGCCGCTCTTGCGCGGCGTCAGCACCACACCGAACAACGCGCGCACCGTCACCGACCCATTGGTCACCTGCATCTGCTGGTTGGCGCTCTTGGCCCCCAGCGCGAAATCGTTGCGCAACGGCGTGTAATCCGGATCGACACCGCGTTGATCGGTTTCGATATTCAGCATCACCACGTCGCCGGCATTGGCACTGTCACGGTCCAGCCACGCGCGCGTGACGGCACCCACCGGTGCACAGGTGAGCAGCATCGCGCTGGTCAACATGCCGATCGCCGCGCGGCGCAAATGGTGTGTGCCGATCATCGTCCGTCCCGTTGCCTGCGTTCGTGTTCCAGCCTGAATTTGGTGCGCAGCAGACTGCCCGGGTCGTCCGGCACCCGCCGCAGCCAGGCATCCACCGCCTGGCGTTGCTCGCGTTGTTCCGGCGTTTCGTTAGCCGTTGCCGCGGCGGCCTGCTTGCCGTTTGCATCGGCGCTCTTGTCGCCAGCCTGCGCCATCGCCTGCTGCATCTTTTGCCGCTGCGCGGCATCGGCCTGCTGCTGCGCCTGGGCATCGGCCGATTGCGGCGCTGCGTCCTGCTTGCTCTGCTCGCCCTGGCCGTTTTTGGACTGCTGGTTCTGTGAGGCTGCGTCCTGCGGCGTCTGTGCAGACGGCTGATCCTTGCCGTCCTGTCTGCCCTGCGAGTCCTGTTTGCCTTGCCCGTCCTGGCCGGGCTTTGGAGCGTTCTGCTTGTTCTGCCCGGACTGATTCTGGCCGGAGTCATTCTGACCGGATTGCTTCTGGTCGTCGGACTGGCCCTTGCCGTCCTTGCCTTTGCCGTCCTTGTTGTTCTGCTGATGACGCTTGCGCGCCGCCGCCACCGCCGCACGATTGGCGATGGCGTCGGGCTGATCCGGATGTTGCTTGAGCGCCCGGTCGTAAGCCGCAATCGCTTGGTCGTACTGGCCCTGCCTGGCCAGCGCATTGCCGAGGTTGTACAAACCCTCATCGGTGGGCACATTTTCGAAGGCTTTTTGTGCCGCGGCGAAATCGCCCTTGCGATACGCCTGCACGCCGGCATCCAGGCGTTCCTGCTGCACCTGATCGGCGCGTTGCCACAAGGTGCCGTCGGCAGCATGCGCGGGTTGGGCCAGCGGCAACACGCACACCAGGGCCAGAATCGCCACAACCGTACGCCGCCGGAACGCCAGCAGTGCCAACAGCATCACCGGCAGCAGCAGCCAGTAGCCCTCGTCCAGCCAGGTCTTGCCGCCGGTGGACTCGGCAGCTTCATCGGCCAGCGGCTGTTGCGCCGGGTCGAGCACGCCCAGCGCACGCAGGTCCGTATCGTCGGCGGTGATGCGCGCATAGCGACCACCGCCCTGCCCGGCAAGATCGCGCAGGCTGCCTTCATCCAGTTTTGTCTGCGCAATCTCACCGGTCGTGGTGCGATAGGCCGCGCCGCGCATGCTCCCCACGCCGAGCGCGGACACACTGAATCCACGCGAGCGCGCCAATCGTGCGGAACTTCCGGCCGCACGATCGGCGCTGTCGCTGACCAGCAGGATGTCGCCTTGCTTGAAACCCGCCTGCAGCAGCAACTGCGTGGCCGCGTCGATCGCCGCATCGGCGCGCTTGCCGTCCACCGGCATCACCGATGGCGACAGCGCATCCAGAAACAACGCCACGTTGGCGGTGTCTTCGGTCAACGGCGCAACGGTGAAACTCTCGCCCGCATAGACCAGCAATGCGACTTCGCCACCGGCCCGCTTGCGCAACAACGTGGCCAACTTGGCCCGCGCCTGCAGCAGACGCGATGGTGGCAGGTCGTTGGCGGTGATGCTGGAAGACAGGTCCAGCGCCACCACCAGCGGCATGCTGGAGTGATACACCGGCCGCTCGGTCTGCCGCCAGCTCGGCCCGGTCATCGCCAGCACCGCCAGCGCATAGGTCAGCGCAGCCAGTACGAATCCCAGCCATCCACGCCGACTGCCGGACACCAGCAGGGTCGGCAACAGATGGGCATCCACGCTTTGCCGCCACACGTCCGCATCCCGTCGACGCAACTGCCACAGTACTGCCGCCGGCACGATCGCCAGTAGCGCCCATAGCAACCCCGGGCGCAGCAGATGCAGCGACTGCAGCCAGCCTGCCAGTTCGGTCAGCGCGTTCATCGCCATCTCCGCGGCAACACATAGGCCAGCAGCGCAATCACGATGGCAGCGCCCAACGGCCAGTAATAGCGTTCCACGCGCGGCTGCACCGAGGGGCCGAGCGCCTTGACCGGCTCCAGCCGATCCAGCTCGGCATAGATGCCTGCCAGTTCTTCGGTATCGCGGGCACGGAAAAAGCGCCCACCGGTTTGCGCGGCGATCTTGCACAAGCCGTCTTCGTCGATATCGTCGTTGCCCGTGGCCGGAATCGGCACGCCGAACAACGAATAGCCGCCATTGCCGCCGAAGGCGATCGTATGCACGCGCACGCCTTCGGCCTTGGCAAGCTCGGCGGCCTTGAGCGGATTGAGCACGCCTGCGGTGTTGACGCCGTCGGTGAGCAACACCACCACGCGCTGGCCCTGCTTCTGTTCGCGCAGCCGTTTGACCGACAACGCGATCGCATCGCCGATCGCCGTCTCGCGCCCGGCCAGTCCCACCACGCTGTCGGCCAACTGGTCGCGTACCGAGGTCAGGTCGGCGGTCAACGGCGTCAACGCGTAGGCGCGCTGACCGAACACCAGCAAGCCGACCCGATCGCCGTCGCGACGATCCAGAAAGTCCGACAACACCGCCTTGGCGGCGGTCAGGCGATCCACCACATTGCCGCCGAGCACCATGTCCGGCTCGCTCATGCTGCCGGACAGATCCACCGCCAGCATCATCTGCCGCGCCTCGCGCGGCGGCTGGATCACATCGCCCAATTGTTGCGGGCGCGCAAGCGCCGCGCATAGGAAAAACCAGCCCAGCCAGGCAAGCCAGCGCGGCACCCGCAGCACCGGTGCCCTGTTTGCCTGCGCAACCGCATGCAATTGATCGGCGTACGGCACGCGCAGCGCGGCCGTATCGGCACGACGCTGCGGCCAGAACCACATCAGCAACGGCAGCGGCATCAACCACCATGCCCACGGCCATGCACAGTGCGCCAGCGCATCCTGCCATTGCGACCACTGCAGCCAGTTCATCGCCGGCCTCGCATCAGACTCAGAAAACGCTGCCGCGCCAGCGCCTGCACCGCATCCAGATCGGTCACCGCCGGCGTGCGTTGAAAACCGCCGTCCAGCAGCGCGCGCCCCGGTCCCTGCGAAAAAGCCTGCGTCTTGCTCTTGTGCCCGTCCAGAAACTGCAGCCATGCCTCGCCCTGCAGCCGGTCGGCCTGCGCATCGACGCTGCGCGCTGCGCGTCGCAGCAACACCGACAACGCGGCCAGACGCTGTGCGGGGGTCGTTGCGCGCTGCAGCTCGGCATCGAATGCCGCCAGCCAGCGCCGCTGCTGCTGACGACGGCGACGCCACCACCACCATGCGCTGCCAAGCACCAGGACCACTGCCGCGATCACCAGCCACCAGCCCGGCGCCAGCGGCCACCACGACGGCGACGGCGGCAGATGGACATCGCGTAGCGGCAGCGATTGCGGCGACATCGTCATCGACTCCGCACGGCGGCACTGCCGCCCAACCAGGCATCGCTGGCATCGTCGGTGGACAGGCGATGCAAGCGCACACCGCGTGCCTGCAGGACCGCGGTCAATTGTTCCAGCGGCGCCACGAATTCGGACTGCCAACGCGCGCGTCCGGCCTGCGTGGACAGATCGATCGCGATGCGCTCGCCGCGCACATCGAAGCTGAGTGCGCGGGCCGGTGGCGCCAGCTCCAGCGGGTCGACCAGCACGATCACCACCACCTCGTGATGCAAGGCCAGGCCCGACCAGCGCGTGGCAGAAATCCTGCTGGCGCTGCGCGCATCGGCCAGCACGGTCAACCGCGCACCCGGGCGCAGCAGCCGCGCAGCATGGTCCAGTGCCACCTCCAGGCCCGCATCGCCGGACGGCGGCTGCGTGTACCAGCGCGCCAATGCGTCCAGCACCGGCAACACGCCGCGTTGACCCGAGCGCGGTGCAATCGGCGCTTCGCTGGCAGTGCCACGCAGCGCGGCGATCCGGTCGCCCTGCCGTTGCGCCAGCCACGCCGCGACGGCGCCGGCACGGGCGGCCTGCACCGATTTGTAGCGCACCCGCGTGCCGAAGAAGAGCGCTGGCGAGGTATCGGCCAAAATCAGGCTCAAGCGTTCGCGCTCGGCCTGGAACAATTTGGTGTGCGCGCGCCCGGTACGCGCGGTGACGCGCCAGTCGATATGCCGCGCATCGTCGCCGGCCACGTACTCGCGCGACTCGGCGTATTCCATCCCGCGCCCACGCGTTGCCGCCGGCACCGGCCCCACCAGCCCGTGGCGGCCACGCCCTGGCTGCCCGCGATGGGTCGTGGTGCCACGCAGCGCGATCAGCTCCGTCAGCGTCGGCCGCAGTCCATCGCCGGCGATCGACGCCGGAGCGGTGACAGGGGAAGAAGACGGCATCGAAGACATCGGATTCTGGTCAGAGGACGGCATACCTCGGCGACACGCTACCCGATCAGGGCAGCGGAATCTTTTCCAGCAAGGCGGCGACCAGACGTTCGCCATCCCAGCCTTCGGCAGTGGCTTCGTAGCTGGGCAGCACGCGATGACGCAGCACATCCGGCGCGATTGCGCGGATATCGTCCGGGGTCACGTAGTCGCGCCCGGCCAGCCATGCACGCGCCCGTGCGCAGCGCTCCAGCGCGATCGACCCACGTGGGCTCGCGCCCCAGGCAATCCGCCGCGCCAATGCCGGGTCGTAGCGCTGCGCATCACGCGATGCGAGCACGATCTCGATCAGGTAGCGCTCCAGCTGCGGCGCCAGATGCACGTCCAGCACCACCCGACGCGCGGCAAAGACATCTTCCAGCGGGATCTTGTCGGGTACCGGCTCGTGCTTTTCCAGGGTGTCGCGCGCGGCCTCACGTGCCAGACGCAGGATCTCCGCCTCGGCATCGGCCTGTGGGTAGCCGATACGCACGTGCATCAGGAAGCGATCCAGCTGCGCCTCGGGCAACGGGAACGTGCCTTCCTGCTCGATCGGGTTCTGCGTGGCCATCACCAGGAACAGCTGCGGCAGCGCATAGGTATGCCGCCCGACGGTGACCTGACGCTCACCCATCGCCTCCAGCAGTGCCGACTGCACCTTGGCCGGCGCGCGATTGATCTCGTCGGCCAGCAGGATCGGATGGAAGATCGGCCCGGGCATGAACTCGAACCGGCTGTCCTGCGGCCGCCAGATCTCGGTGCCGGTCAGATCGGAGGGCAGCAAGTCGGGGGTGAACTGTACCCGCGCGAAATCCGCCTCCAGCCGCGAGGCCAGCGCGCGGATCGCGGTGGTCTTGGCCAGCCCGGGCGCGCCCTCGACCAGCAGGTGCCCGTCGGCCAGCAGGGCGATCAGCAATCGTTCGACCAGCGCGGACTGGCCCACGATGCGCTGCGCCAGCGACTCGCGCAGCAGGGTGAATTGACGATGCAACCGGTCCTGGGCGGGCGCGGCAGCGGCTTCTGGGGGCAACAGCGGCGGTGCGTTCATAGGACCAGTGTGACCGATTCGAATGTAATTGGTTCACTACGAAGCGGAAAGATGTTCAGTGAGTGACCGGGTTCATGCTCTCCACGGCCGGCCACACCGTGGGTGAATATCCCGGTGAACATCGCAGGCGGGCTTGAGTGATAGACATCTGGATGGATGAGGCACGCATGCCACCTGGCGCAGATGACGTTTGCATGCGCCATGGGCATCACTCGAGCAGACCTGGAAAAGAAGAAGGCCGCTTTCGCGGCCCTCTTTTCTCATGGGTTGCGCTTATTGCGCTGCGCTTGCCACTCGCAACACCTTCGGAGTGACGAAAACCAGCAACTCAGCCTTTTCCTTGCTGCGCCCACGCTTCTTGAACAGATTGCCCAGGAACGGGATGTCTCCCAGGAACGGCACCTTCGACACGCTCTCACGGTCCGTGAATTCGTACACACCGCCGATCACCACCGTCTCGCCATCGGCCACCAACACTGCCGTATTGACTTCCCGGCGATTGATTTCCGGCACGGTGCCGTATTGCGGCAAGGTAATGAAGCGTGCCACTTCGTCCTTTTTAACATTCATGTTCAGGAAAACGCGGTTGTCATTGGTAATCGTCGGCGTCACCTTGAGTTCAAGCAGAACTTCTTTGAACTGCACATTGGCCTGCGACCCGCCACCTGCAACGCCCGCGCCACTGATGGTCACGTAGCCGATTTCGCGGCCCTGCTTGATCACACCCTCACGCTGGTTGGCGGTCACGATACGCGGATTGGAAACGACTTCGCCGCGCCCTTCTTCCTGCATCGCCGACAGCTCGATATCCAGGTTGAAGTGGGAACCCAATAGGGTGTAGGCGAGACCTGCTGCGCCGCTGTTCGTGAAGCCGCCAGCCCCAAGATCGACGTTCAGCCCGGACGGAAACAGATGCGCCGGCAACGTCGTCTGTGTGCCGCCATTAGCGCGTTCCAGAGCAGCTTGCGCAGAAGTGTTGAGGTAGTTGACGTTACTTTCCAGCGAGCCACTCAAAATTCCCCGCCCTGTCGCACCGGTGACTCCAAACCGTGCACCCAAGTCACGCGCAAAGGTATCGGTCGCGATCACGATGCGGCTTTCGATCAATACCTGATCCACCGGCCGATCAATATGCGAAATCAGCTCGCGCATCTGCGCGACCTTCTTCGGAATATCGCTGATCATCAGGGTATTGGTGCGCTCATCAGCGACCAGACGACCACGCGGCGACAAAAATCCGTTGTCCTGCTGTCCTACGCCGCCCTGTCCACCTTGACCACCACTACCGCCACCAATCCCCTTGGCCTCGGTCAGCGCTTTGAAGATCACGGCCGCATTGTGGTAGTTGATCTGCACGTAATCGGTGATCAGATCCTCGCGGTTCTCGATCGCGATGCGGGCGTCTTCCTTGTCCTGCTCGAACTTGGCCAGCTCCGGCTGCGGGGCGACCCACACCACGCCGCCGTCGCGGCGCTTGTCCAGCCCCTTGGCGCGCAGCACGATGTCCAGCGCCTGGTCCCACGGCACGTTCATCAGGCGCAGCGTGACATTGCCCTGCACGGTATCGGAGGCGACGATATTGAGGTTGGATTCCTCGGCGATCAGCTGCAGCACGGTGCGTACCGGCACGTCCTGAAAGTTGAACGTCACCGGGCGGCCGCTGTAACCGCGCGCAGCGATCTGTGCGGCGGCCTGGGTGACGGCTGCGGCGCTGACGCCACCGACCGCAGGCTGGCCCTTGCGCGGAGTGATTTCGACCACGTACTCGTTGCCGGTCTGGTAGGCCAGCGAATCGAACGCGCCCTTGGTCGACAGCACCAGCTGCGACCCCGAGCCGGACGGCTTGACCTCGACGCGCTGCACCGGCGTTGCAAAGTCGGTGACGTTGAGCGGGCGCTGCAGTTCGGCGGGCAGGCGTGCGTTGCTGATGTCGACCAGCACGTTGTCGCCCTGCGTGCGCAGATCCGGGCTGGCGCCCTGGCCGTCGAACTGCAGGATCAGACGGCCAGCGCCATCCTCACCACGTTTGAAATCGATCTTGGACACCGCCAGGCTCGCCGGAGCGGTCTTGGCCGGGTCCTGCACAGGCTGCTTCAGTGCCGCCGCCGAGAACGCGCTACCGCTCGCCAGCGCCAGCGCGAACCCCATCGCGCAGGCCTGGAATACCGCGTGGCGTCGAACCGGACGCAGCCGCCGGGCATTGGAAAACGTCATCGTGCTATCCCCTATCACTTTATTGATCATCCAATGCGAGCGCGGCCGGCCGTTCAAGCCATCCGCCCGCACCGTCCGGCACAAGTTCAATCAGCTCGATGCGGTCTTCGTAGACCCCGGTGACCCGGCCATCGCTCTGTCCCAGATACACGCCCGGCCGCACCCGGTAAGTCACCTTGTCGGGTGCCATGACCAGCGCAACCAGGCCCGAGCCACCGCCAATGGTCCCCACCATGTCGAGGGCGTCGAGCGGATAGGCTTCCAGCGGCTCCTTGCGCCGGTTCGGATCCGGACGCGTGCCGTTGCCGCCTTCGGCGCTGACCCAGGCATCGCTGAACGGGTCGCGCATCGACTGCGCCGCATATTCGAACGTCTCGAACTGCTGCATCACCGGCAATGGCTCCAACGGCGGCGCCGGCCGTGCGCGCACTTCGGCGACCCAGGCTTCCAGGTTCGGCGCATCGCCCGGTGTGCTGGTCACCCCACGCGTACACGCCGGCAATACAGCAATTAGCGCCACGCAGGACAGGATCTTGAGCAGTTTCATGGTCATTGGCCGCCCTTCTTCGCAGCGTCGGCCGCGGCCTTCTCCTGCTCTGCCATTTCCTCATCGTCAAGATAACGATAGGTCTTGACCGTGCCGGACAGTTCCAGCGCCCCGCGCGGGGTGATGCCGGCCTTGGGGTCCCTCGGCTTGAGGTTGATGTCGTGCATGGTCAGGATCACCACGCGCGGCAACGACGCCACACCGCTGACGAAGGCACCGAACTGGTGATAACTGCCCACCATGCGCAAGGCGATCGGCTTTTCGGCGTAGAACTCCTTCGGCGATTCCGGGCCCGGCTGGAACAACTCGTTGGACAGGCCGCTGGACAGCGCGGTCTGCGAGATGTCGATGATCAGATCCGGCATTTCGGTCTTGCTGGGCAGCTGCCGCAGCATCTGCTGCAGTACCTGCTCCATCTGCGCGAGCTGCTGCTTGAGCGGCTCCAGATTCACCGCGCGGCCCTGCTGGGTCTCGAACTCGGTGCGCAGCTGCGTTTCTGTGCCTTCCAGGCCTTCGAGTTCATCGCGCTTGCCGCTGATCAACAGGAACCAGGCCAGCACCATGATGAACAGGCCGACCACCACGCAGAACACGATGCGTGCCTGCTGCGGCCAGCCGCCGATGTTGTTGAAATCCAGATCGCTGAGCTTGAATGCTTTCTTACTCATGACGCCGCCCCCTCCTGCGGCCGATTGGCGGACGCCGGCGCTGGCTGCACGGGCGCAGGAGCAGCGGCCGGCGACGTGGCAGGCGCAGGTGCTGCAGGTGCCGCCGCTGGCGCACCCGCAGGGGCCGTACCGACTGGCGTTGCACCCGGCGCTTGCGCATCGACCGGTGCGGTGCCGTTCTTGTCGGCCTCGTTCGGATTGGCCAGCTTGACCTTGAGCGTGAACACGTACGGCAGCGTCTTGGTGTCCATCGACGGTCCCGCGGGCTGCCCAGCCTTGTCCTGGCTCTTGGCCTCGATGATCGACAGGTCCGGATTGGTCATCCAGCCCGAGCCTTCCAGGTTGCGCATATAGGTACTGACGCGCGCGTTGGACTGCGAACGCCCTTCCAGGGTGAGGATGTCGCCGTCCTGCTTGATGTTGGTCAAGGCCACGCCATCGGGGATGGTGCGCACCAGCGAATCGAACAGATGCACCATCTGCGAGCGATTGGCCTGCAGTTCCTCGATCACCTTCTTGCGGGCGAGCAGGCGGTCCTTCTTCTTGTCGAGCTCCTTGATCTCTTCGTTCTGCGCCTTGACCTTGTCGATCTCGGCGGTCAGGAACGCATTGCGCTCGGTCTGGCCGCTGATCTGCGCGTCGTAGTAGAACCAGATCAGGACCGACAGCAGCACGCCGCCCAACGCGGCGAAGCCCAGCATCGAATAGAACTCACGCTCGCGCGCCTTCCGGCGCTCGGCACGCCAGGGCAAAAGATTGATTCTTGCCATCAGTCAAAGCTCCTCAGGGCCAGGCCGGTGGCGATCATCAATGCAGGCGCATCCAGCGCCAGCGCGTGGGCCTGGACCTTCGGGCCCAGCGTCATCTGCGCAAGCGGGTTGGCGACCACGGTGGTCACGCCGAGCTGCTCTTCCACCATTTCCGGCAAGCGCGACAGCGCAGCGCAGCCGCCGGCCAACACGATGCAGTCGACGCGATTGAATTCGCTGCCCGCGTAGAAGAACTGCAGCAAGCGGCTGATCTGCTGCACCGTCGCCTCCTTGAACGGCTCCAGCACTTCGACCTCGTAGCTCTCCGGCAAGCCGCCCTGACGCTTGGCCAGGCCGGCCTCCTCGTAAGTCAACCCGTAACGGCGCATCACCTCGTCGGTGAGCTGCTTGCCGCCGAAGACCTGCTCGCGGCTATACAGGCTGCGACCGGAGCGCAACACGCTCAGCGTGGTCATGGTCGCGCCGATGTCCACCAGCGCAACCACCGCATCGGCGGCCACCGGCAACTCGCTGGCGACCAGGGCGAAGGCGTTCTCGACCGCGAAGGCCTCCACGTCCATGACCTTGGCGGTCAGGCCACCGAGTTCCAGCGCGGACTGGCGCAGTTCCACATTCTCCGAGCGCGAGGCCGCCAGCAGCACCTGGACCATGTCCGGGCTGTTGGGCATCGGGCCGAGCACCTCGAAGTCGAGATTGACTTCCTCGATCGGGTACGGAATGTAATTGGTGGCTTCCAGTTCGACCTGGGCTTCCAGGTCGCTGTCGTCCAGATCGGCCGGCATCGGAATCAGCTTGGTGATCACCGCCGACCCGGCCACCGCGGCTGCGGCGTTCTTGGCCTTGCTGCCGGAACGGTTGATGGCGCGACGAATCGCTTCGCCGACCGCCTCGACCTCGACGATGTTCTTTTCCACGACCGCATTCGGCGGCAACGGTTCCACCGCGTAATGCTCCACGCGGAAACGGTTCCCGCTGCGCGACAGCTGCAAGAGCTTGACCGCAGTGGAACTGATATCGACACCAATCAGTGGCGATTGACTCTTGGGTAGAAGCCCCACGGAAACTCCCCTGCCGATGGGCACTTGGACGCTTGTCTGCGCCCTCGTATTAATAATTAAATTTTAACAGGTGACAAGCCCTTCACGCGCATGGCAATGGCCCCGCGACGTGACCCCAGTGCTGTTTCCTGCGATCCCCAGAGTTCGGCCCCAGCCAAACCCGGCGTCATCTATACTCTGTGACCAAGAAATCTGCAATCGGAATCTCTCTTACATGCCCCGTATTCGCCGTTGGCTGGGCTGGATCCTGGCCGCGTTCGTGGTGCTCGCCCTGCTTGGCGCTATTGCTGCCGGCGGCCTGTATTACGCCATTTCCTCCAAGTTGCCGGACGTGCAGTCGCTCAAGCAGGTCGAGCTGCAGGAGCCGATGTACGTCTATTCCAGCGACGGCCGCCTGATGGCCGTCTATGGCGAGACCCGGCGCTACCCCATCCAGATGAAGGACGTGCCGCTGCGCCTGAAGCAGGCCTTCCTGGCGACGGAGGATGCGCGCTTCTACGAACACGGCGGCGTGGACTACAAGGGCATCGCCCGTGCGGTGTGGCTGCTGGCCAGCACCGATGCCAAGCGCGTGCCGGGTGGTTCGACCATCACCCAGCAGGTGGCACGGCAGTTCTTCCTCAGTTCCGAATACAGCTACACCCGCAAACTCGCCGAGATCCTGCTGGCGCGCAAGATCGAGAGTGAGCTGAGCAAGGACGAGATCTTCGAGCTGTATCTCAACAAGAGCTTCTTCGGCAATCGCGCCTATGGCGTCGGTGCTGCCGCCGAGTACTACTACGGCAAGAAGATGAGCGAGTTGAGCCTGGACGAGATGGCCTCGCTGGCCGGCATCCCCAAGTTCCCGTCCAGCGGCAACCCGATCAGCAATCCGGAACGCGCGCAGGAGCGCCGCGATTACTACGTGCTGCAACGCATGGCCGACCTGGGCTTTGTCAGCCAGGCCGAAGCCGACGCCGCCAAGGCGGTGCCGATGCACGCCAAGCCGCACGAGCCGCCGGTCGAGGTTTACGCCCCGTACGTGGCCGAGCTGGTGCGCCAGGAAATGATCGCCAAGTACGGCGGCGATGTGCTCAACAAGGGTTACCACGTCACCACCACCATCGATGCCACGCTACAGACCGGCGCCGATGCGGCGGTTGCCGAAGGCCTGCGCCTGTACGACCACCGGCATGGCTGGCATGGGGTGGAGCAGCATTTCGATGTCGCCGCCGATGCGGATGCCACGGCACTGGCCAAGCATCTGTCGGGCGTGTTCACCCAGGGCGGCCTGCGCGCGGTGATCGTGGCACGCACCAATGCCGACGGCGGCGTGACCGTCGTGCAGAGCGACAAGACCGAGCTCACCTTGCCGGCCAGCGCCAGTCGCTGGACCAACAAGACGCCGGCCAAGCTGCTGACGCGCGGCGACCTGACCCGCATCCGCGCCGGCGAGAAGGATGGCGAGTGGATCATCGACCAGTTGCCGCGCGGCCAGGCCGCGCTGGTGTCGCTGGATGCCAATAGCGGCGCCCTGCGCGCGCTGGTCGGCGGTTTCAGCTTCGCCGGCAACAAGTTCAACCGCGCCACCCAGGCGCGCCGCCAGCCGGGCTCCAGCTTCAAGCCGTTCGTGTATGCGGCCGCGTTCGAGAAAGGCTTCAACCCGGCCTCGATCGTGCTCGATGCGCCGGTGGTGTTCCGCGACCGCCGCGGCAAGACCTGGTCGCCGCAGAACGACGGCGGCGGCTTCCGCGGCCCGATGCGCTTGCGCGAGGCACTGGTGCAATCGCGCAACCTGGTCTCGGTCCGCTTGCTGGACGCGATCAGCGTCGATTTTGCGCGCAAGTACATCAGCCAGTTCGGCTTCCAGGAAGCCGAGCTGCCGCCCAACCTGTCGATGTCGCTGGGCACGGCCTCACTGACGCCGTTGTCGGTCGCGCGTGGCTATGCAGTGTTCGCCAACGGCGGCTCGCGGGTGGAGACCTGGATCGTGGACGAGGTCAAGGACCGCGACGGCAATGTCGTCTTCAAGGAAGTGCCGGCGGTGGCCTGCCGTACCTGCGCATTGCAGGGCGGCAATGTCGCGCCGGTGAGCCAGGTGGTGGACGGCTTCAACTTCGGCGCCCCCGCGCTGCCCAAGTCGATCGAGCCGACCCCGGCGACCCCGGCCACGCCGACGGAGACCGCCCCGGCAGCCACTGCCGAAACCAAGATCGCGCCGCGCGCCATCGACGAGCGTACCGCCTACCAGTTGGTCTCGATGATGCGCGACGTGGTCCAGCGCGGCACCGGCACCGCGGCCAAGGTGCTGGGGCGCGAGGACGTTGGCGGCAAGACCGGCTCGACCAACGATCACCGCGACGCCTGGTTCTCCGGCTTCGGCGGCCCCTACGCCACCACGGTGTGGGTGGGTCGCGACGACTTCCGTTCGCTTGGCTATCGCGAGTACGGCGGCAAGGCGGCACTGCCGATCTGGATCGACTACATGCGCGTGGCGCTGAAGGACAAGCCGATCGCCGCCAACGATCCGCCCGACGGCATGACCCAGGCCACCATCAATGGGGCGGTGGAATGGGTGAAGAACGAGGACCTGGATCGCCTGCAGGACTACGACTACGGCCTGCAGGAACAGCAGGACGAGAAGGCCTTCGATATCTTTTGAGGGCGGGGATTCGAGATTCGGGAATCGGGATTGGGGAATCGGAACGGCTTCGTCCGCCCGATTCCCCGATCGGGTCCGCGGAATCGACTGTCTCCGGCTGCAGTAGAAGGGACCGGGCAATCGCCATCGCGTGATTGCCCTTGCAGGGAAACACGGGGCATTCGCCACCTCTTCATGCCGCTGTTGTAGAGTCGAACCAGGTTCATTAGGGGAGCCCGGTCATGCATCACGCGCGCGAACACGCCGATACGCGAACCCGAGAACGTCGCCATCGCCTGGCGCACGAAGCGGCCCGGCTGATGGCCGAGGGTGGCATCCGTGATTTTCATCAGGCCAAGCTCAAGGCGGCCAGCCGGCTGGGCATCCACGACGACGCATCGCTGCCGCGCAACCGCGAGATCGAAGATGCGTTGCGCGAGCACCAGCGCCTGTTCGCCGGGCCTGCGCACGGGCTGCGGCTGCGCCAACGCCGCGAAGCCGCATTGCGCGCGCTGGAGTTTCTCAGCCCGTTCCAGCCGCGCCTGGCCGGCCCGGTGCTCGATGGCACAGCCGACGCCAATGCGCCGGTGCAGTTGCAGTTGCACAGCGACGATGCCGACGCCGTGCAGCGCTTTCTGGAAGAACACCGCATTCCGGCCGAATCGCGTACGCGCCGGCTGCGTCTGGACCGCGAGCGCACGGCCGAGTTCCCGGTCTGGCTGTTCAGTGCCGAGGAACTGAGCTTCGACCTGACCGTGCTGCCGTACGATGCCTTGCGCCAGGCACCGCTGTCGCAGCTGGACGAAAAACCGATGCAGCGCGCCTCGGCCGCCCAGTTGCGTCAGTTGTTGGCAGAAGAGGATGGTGGCCACGCCCTGCCGCGCACGCGCTGAGCGCAGCGCGCCATGACGCGTGACCACTGACCACAACGCCAACCCGCAAAAGCAAACGCCCCGCAATGCGGGGCGTTCGTTCAAGCAGACAACCGCAGGCGCTTAGCGCTGGCCGGCGTCGGTGTAGTCGCGCTTGTCGTAGCCGGTGTAGATCTGGCGCGGACGGCCGATCTTCATTTCCGGGTCGACCTGCTGCTCCAGCCAATGCGACACCCAGCCGGCGGTGCGTGCGATGGCAAACATCACGGTGAACATTTCCACCGGGATGTTCAGTGCCTTGTAGATCAGGCCCGAGTAGAAGTCGACGTTCGGGTACAGCTTGCGCTGCACGAAGTAGTCGTCCTTCAGCGCGGCTTCTTCCAGCTTCAGCGCCACTTCCAGCAGCGGATCGTTGACACCCAGTTCGCCCAGCACCTTGTGGGTCATCTCGCGGATGATCTTGGCGCGCGGGTCGAAGTTCTTGTAGACGCGATGACCGAAGCCCATCAGGCGGAACGAGGAGTTCTTGTCCTTGGCCTTGGCCACGGCGGACTCGACGTTGTCGGCGGTGCCGATCTCTTCCAGCATCTTCAGCACGGCTTCGTTGGCGCCACCGTGTGCCGGGCCCCACAGCGCGGTGATGCCCGCTGCGACCGAGGCATACGGGTTGGCACCGGTCGAACCGACCAGACGCACGGTCGAGGTCGAGGCGTTCTGCTCGTGATCGGCATGCAGGATGAACAGCAGATCCAGCGCCTTGGCCACCACCGGATTGATCTCCAGCGGCTCGCTCGGCACTTCGAACATCATGTGCAGGAAGCGGTCGACGTAGTTGAGGTTGTTGCGCGGGTAGCGGATCGGCCAGCCGATCGAATAGCGGTACGCGGCAGCAGCCAGGGTCGGCACCTTGGCGATCAGACGGATGGCGGCCTGGCGGCGCTGCTCCGGATCATTGAGGTCCAGGGTGTCGTGGTAGAACGCCGACAGCGAGGCGACCGAACCGGCCAGCATGGCCATGGGGTGGGCGTCATGCCGGAAGCCACCGAGGAAGTTCTTCAGCGACTCGTGCATCATCGTGTGATGCGTGACTTCGTGGTCGAACTTCTTGAATTCGTCCGCGGTCGGCAGCTCGCCGTTCATCAGCAGGTACGAGACTTCAAGGAAGCTGGACTTCTCGGCCAACTGTTCGATCGGGTAGCCGCGATACAGCAACACGCCGTTGTCGCCATCGATGTAGGTGATGGCCGACTTGCAGCTGGCGGTGGCGGTAAAGCCCGAGTCGTAGGTGAACAGACCGGTTTCTTTGGTCAGCTTTGAAATATCGACGCAATCATTGCCAAGCGTGGGCTTGAGAACCGGCAGAACGACCGACTTGTCGCCGGCGTTGAGCGTGACCTGATCAAGATCGGACACTGTGTACGCTCCTTCAGTGGAAGGCGCCTGTCACCAAATGGGCAGGCACGTGATGGAAGTCCAGGGCATCGCCCCGGATCACGTCATTATCGCACAGCAACATTTTGGCCGTCGCTTGGACAGAAGTCGTAGACGCCCCGTCGACGGCGTGAAAACGAAGTTGCCGCCGCCCAAAAAACAACGGCCGCGCAATGCGCGGCCGCTGCCGGTACAGCCCGTCCTGCAAGCTCAGCGCGCGTAGCGCTTCTGGAACTTGTCGATCCGGCCGCCGGTGTCGATCACCTTGTGCTTGCCGGTATAGAACGGGTGCGAGGCCGAGGAGATATCCACCTTGATCAGCGGGTATTCCTGGCCGTCTTCCCACTTCACGGTCTCTTTCGAGCTCATGGTGGAACGGGTCAGAATCTTGAAATCGGACGTCACGTCGTGGAAGACGACGTCGTTGTAGCTGGGATGAACGTTATCTTTCATGGACTTGGCGCCGGGCTGCCTGGATAAGCCGGGCATTATAGCGGCCTCCAGACGCCCGGCGCAAGATCGCCTTACCCCGCCGCCAGAGCCGCGGCGACCAGGCCGAAGAATTGCTGGCGATCGTAGTCCAGCAGCAGGTTGGCATTGTCGGGGGTGCCATCCCGGCGCTCCCAGTCCACCAGGGTCATACCGCGGGTATGGGTACCGGTTAACTCGATATGCACCGGCCGCTGCTCCAGCCGCTGCGCGCCCTCCGGATGCAGCGCGAACGCCATCGCTAGCGCGTCGGCGGCGTACCAGTGCTCGCCACGGCTGTCTTCGGACCACAGCCGGGTCTTGCGCGAAATCTCTTCGTAGAACCGTGCCTGCGCGGAGTCTGCCGCCAGCCATTGCTCGACATCGCGATGCAGCAGCCCGTGCGCGATGGTGGCTTCCCAGTCGGCCACGTCGAAGTGCGGAAAACCGCGGAATACGAGATGTGCCGCTTCCGGGTCGAAGCCGATATTGAATTCGGCCGCGGCGGTGATGTTGCCGTGCCCGGTCAGCGCCCCGCCCATCACCACCAGCCGCGCCACGCGCTGCGGCAGGGTCGGATCCAGCGTCAGGGCCAGGGCCAGATTGGTCAGCGGGCCGAGCGCGACCAGCAGCAGCTCGCCGGCGTACTCGTGCGACAGGCGCAGGATGGCCAGCGCGGCGTGCTCGGTCTCGGCAGCGCGTTTGGCCGGCGCCAGGCCGACATCGCCGAAGCCGTCGATGCCATGCACATGCGCCGCGTCCACCGAGGGATGCAGCAGCGGCTGCGGGCAGCCCGCATAGACCGGCACATCGTCGCGTCCGGCAATCTCGCAGACCTTCAAGGCGTTGCGCACGGTGTGCTCCAGGCCCACGTTGCCGGCGGCGATGGTCAGCCCAACGACCTCATGCCGGGTGTCGTTGAAGGCCATCAGCAAGGCCAGCGCGTCGTCCACGCCCGGGTCGGTGTCGATCAGCAGCGGTATCTTTTTGGTCATGGGATCGGAGATTGGTCATTCGGGATTCGTTGCCGCATCTTCGCAAGGATCGGCCGGTCACGCGAACCTACAGGCCGCAGCAGCCAGCCCTGGCCAATCCCCAATCCCCAATCCCGAATCCCCGCCACTCAAGCAGCGGCATAACGCACCGCGCTGCCGATCCAGCGCGCGACCACGCGGTCGGCAATGTCCGGCGCTTCGGCCAGCAGCCGTTCGGCGAGCACCTGCACGCGCGGCAGCAGCCCGGCATCGCGGGTGAGATCGGCGATGCGGAAACTGGCCAGGCCGGTCTGCCGCGTGCCCAGCAATTCGCCGGGACCACGCAGCTCCAGATCCTTTTCTGCGATCACGAAGCCGTCGTTGGTCTGGCGCATGGTTTCCAGGCGTTGCCGCGCCATCATCGACAATGGGGCCTGATACAGCAGCACGCAGCTGGACGCGGCCGCGCCGCGGCCGACCCGGCCGCGCAACTGGTGCAACTGCGCCAGACCCAGGCGCTCGGCATTCTCGATGATCATCAGCGAGGCGTTGGGCACGTCCACGCCGACCTCGATCACCGTGGTGGCGACCAGCAGATCGGTAAGGCCCTGCTTGAAATCCAGCATCGCCTTCTGTTTTTCCGCCGCTTTCATGCGCCCGTGCACCAGCGCCACGCGCACGCCGGGCAATTGCGCGGACAGCGCTTCGAAGGTGGCCTCCGCCGCCTGGGCCTCGATCCTCGGCGGGCCACCGGGGGGCGCGCCCTTGCCGGGCTCTTCGCTTTCTTCGATCAAGGTGCAGACCCAGTACGCCTGACGCCCTTCGGCGCAGGCGGCACGGATGCGCTCGACCAGGTCCGGCCGGCGCTCGGCACTGAGCACGATGGTCTGCACCGGCGTGCGCCCGGGCGGCAGCTCGTCGATGGCCGAGACATCCAGATCCGCATAGGTGGACATCGCCAGGGTGCGCGGGATCGGCGTGGCGGTCATCACCAACTGATGCGGCACGCTGCCGGCGGCCGCGCCCTTGTCGCGCAAGGCCAGGCGCTGATGCACGCCGAAGCGGTGCTGCTCGTCGATGATGGCCAGCGCCAGATCGTGGAAGACCACCGCGTCCTGCATCAGGGCGTGGGTGCCGACCACCACCTGCGCCTGGCCGGCGGCCACCTCGGCCATTGCCGCAGCGCGTGCCTTGCCGGTGACCTTGCCGGCCAGCCAGACGATGCGCACGCCCAGCGGTTCCAGCCAGCCACGCAGATTGGTCAGGTGCTGCTCGGCCAGCAGCTCGGTCGGCGCTGCCAGTGCGACCTGCTTGCCCTGCTCCACCGCCAGCATCGCCGCCAATGCGGCGACCACGGTCTTGCCGCTGCCGACATCGCCCTGCACCAACCTAAGCATCGGCGACGGTTTTGCCAGATCGCGGGCAATCTGCGCGAACACGCGCTGCTGCGCACCGGTAAGCTGGAACGGCAACGCCGCGCGCAGTTGCCGCACCAGGGTGCCGTTGCCAGGCAGCAGCGGTGCGCGGAAGCGCTGCAAGGCGATGCGCTGGCGACGCAGGCTGAGCTGATGCGCCAATAGTTCTTCGATCGCTAGGCGTTGCTGGGCCGGATGCCCGCCTGCGAGCAGCTGCTGCGGGTCGGTGTTCACCGGCGGGCGATGCATGGTCAGCAGCGCGCTGCGCAGCGAGGGCAGTTGTTCATCCTGCAGCCAATGCGGCGGCAGCAATTCCAGCGCGGCCTCGGCCGGCAAGCGCTCCAGCGCCTGGCCGATGAGTTTGCGCAACGTGGCCGGGCCCACGCCTTCCAGCACCGGATAGACCGGATCCAGGCTGTCGCCCAGCCCGGCATCCTCGCCCGGTGCCAGCACGCGGTAACTGGGGTGCACGATTTCCCAGCCGTTCTGTCCCGGCTTGGGCGTGCCGAACACCCGCAGTCGCGTGCCCGGTGCGAACTGCGCGACCTGCGCCGCGCGGAAATGGAAGAAGCGCAGCACCACGCTGCCGTGCGACTCGTCCGAGACCGCCACCCGCAACACCGGCCGGTAACGGAAGCCACGCTCCACCGCATCCACACGCCCTTCGATCTGCGCCGGCACGCCGCTCTGCAACTGCGCGATCGTGGTCAGCCGGGTGCGGTCTTCGTAGCGCAGCGGCAGATGCAGCCACAGATCCTGTAGCGTCAAGATGCCGCGCGCAGCGAACTTCTCGGCCACCTTGGGGCCGACGCCGGGCAGGCTGGCAAGCGAGGCCTGGCCTGCGACGGCCAGGCGCGGGGTGACGGTCGCTGCGCGCGGCACGGCAGGGCGCTCAAGTCAGACGAGCTGGATCAGTCGAGCACCATCACCGCGTCGACCTCGAAGCCGGCACCCTTGGGCAGGCCGGAGACCTCGATGGTCGAACGCGCCGGGAACGGCGCCTGGAAATACTCCTGCATCACCGCATTGACGGCGGCGAACTGGCCGAGATCGGTAAGGTACAGGCCCAGCCGCACGATCTTGTCGAGCGAGCCACCGGCGGCTTCGGCCACCGCCTTGAGGTTGTCGAACGCGCGGCGTGCCTGCACGCCGACATCGCCCGGCACGATCTCGCCGGTGGCCGGATCCAGCGGGATCTGCCCGGAGAAATACACCGTGTTGCCGGCACGCACGGCCTGCGAATACGGGCCAATGGCGGCAGGCGCCTGGTCGGTATGGATGATCTGGGACATGGCGACTCCATCAACACTGAAAACGAACGCGCATTGTATCGGCGCCTGCCATTGACGGGCGAATGGGGCGTGGGCGGTGACGGCGCGCAGGCGTTGGCCGCCGGCGTAGCGGCGTGTTGCCCGATGGGCTGAGCATCTTGCAATGGGCTGGTGTCTGCCTGCGCGCGCGCGATGGCGTGGTGAGGCTGTGCGCGTGCGCCGCTGGAGGCCGCGCGACGGAGCACGGGGCTGCGCACGTCCCCTCATCCGCCCCGACGGGGCACCTTCTTCCGAAGGGAGAAGGGAACGGCGCGCGCCTCTTTTGCTGGACGCTAGCCCCTCTTCCGCTGGAAACGCTGGCCACTGTCCTGCGAAGCAGGGCTTGGGTGAAGGCCCGGGCGAAGCCACGCCAAATGCGTTGCACTGTGGTGCGGCAGCGCTGCGG
Organism: Xanthomonas sp. WHRI 8393; assembly: GCF_040203315.1. Lineage (NCBI taxonomy): Bacteria > Pseudomonadati > Pseudomonadota > Gammaproteobacteria > Lysobacterales > Lysobacteraceae > Xanthomonas > Xanthomonas sp. WHRI 8393. The sequence goes on from NZ_JBEGGL010000011.1 coordinate 22,042, forward strand.
CGCGCGATGCTCCGGGGGTGCGACCTGTGGCGCGGGGTCGTCACAACGCACGGGGGCGGTCACGACACCAAGAGACGTGCAACGCCGCATCATTGCTACCGACTCGGGAACATCGCCCCCTGCGCGGCGGCGCAACAGTCGGTCTGCGCTGCGCCACCTAGCGGCCCGCCACTGCGGAAAACCGGCAGGGCTAGGTGATCGGCGCCGGATTGAACAAGGCCAGATCGTTGTGCAGGCGGTGTTGCTCGGTCCAGGTGCGCTGGCCGCTGGCCACGTCCAGATAGCGCCGGAACAACTCCCAGCCCAATTGCTCCAGCGTCTTGGCGCCGGTCGCCACGCCGCCGGCATCGATGTCCATCAGGTCGGACCAGCGCTGCGCCAATTCGCTGCGGGTAGCCACCTTGATCACCGGCACCATGCCCAGGCCGTAGGGCGTTCCGCGCCCGGTGGTGAATACGTGCAGGTTCATGCCCGCCGCAACCTGCAAGGTGCCGCAGACGAAATCGCTGGCCGGGGTGGCGCAATACTGCAGCCCGCGCCCCTTGACCCGCTCGCCGGGCGGCACCACGCCGTTGATCGCCGAGGAGCCGGACTTGGCGATCGAGCCCATCGCCTTCTCCACGATGTTGGCCAGCCCGCCCTTCTTGTTGCCCGGGGTGGTGTTGGCGCTGCGGTCGGCCTGGCCGCGCGCCAGGTAGGCGTCGTACCAGGCCATTTCGCGTACCAGCGCCCTGGCGACATCGGCATTGGCCGCGCGCGGCACCAGCAGATGGATGCCATCGCGCACTTCGGTGTTTTCCGAAAACATCACCGTGGCACCGGCGCGTACCAGCAGGTCCGCCGCCACGCCCAGGCCCGGGTTGGCGGTCACGCCGGAAAACGCATCGCTGCCGCCGCATTGCATGCCTACCACCAGTTCGCTGGCCGGCACGGTTTCGCGCCGACGCAGGTCCAGATGGCGCAGGCGTTCTTCGGCCATGGCCATGATCGAACCGACCATGTCGGCAAAGCCCAGGCTGGCTTCCTGCAGACGGTAGACGCCGCTGTCGTCGGCGCTGGCATCGTCCGGCAGCAGGCGCTCGGGCGCGAGTTTCTCGCAGCCCAGGCCCACGATCAGCGCCTGCCCGCCGAAGTTGGGGCTGCGCGCGATATTGCGCAGCGTGCGGATGGGGATGATGGCCTCCGGCGCGGTGATTGCCACGCCGCAACCATAGACGTGATTGATCGCCACTACATCGTCGACATTGGGATACTTGGGCAGCAGCTCGGTGCGGATGCGCTCCACCGCGTGGCCGAGCACGCCCACCACGCACTGCACGCTGGTCATGATGCCCAGGATGTTGCGCGTGCCGACACTGCCATCCCGGTTGCGATACCCCTGGAAGGTGTAGCCATCCAAGGGCGCGGGTGCGGGTGCCGGCTGCAGCGACAGATCCAGCGCGGCCAGATCGGGCGCTTCGGGCATCGCCAGCAATTGCTCGCTCACCCAGGCCCCGCGTGCAATGTCGGCATTGGCGGTGCCGATCACCGCGCCCAGGCGGATCACCGGCGCGCCGGCGGCCAGGTCGCGTAGCGCCATCTTGTGGCCCTGCGGAATGTGTTCGACGGCGGTGAGCCCATCCGGAAAGGTGGCGCCGGCCGGTGCGCCGTCATCGTTGACGACGATGGCGACGTTGTCGCGCGCGTGGGCGCGGATGCTAAGCCAACGGGTGGGTTGCTGGGTTGCGGACATCGTGGGGCTACCTTGCAGGCGTGGGGTGGAGTGCATTACCGGTCGGGGCTGTCGAACTGACGGCGGTACTGCAGGATCAAGCGGTTTTCATCGACATTGCGCTGGTAATTGGAGCGGAAGGTGCCGTTGAACCAGATGACGCTCAAGTGCTTGAAGCGCTCGCTCTGGAATTGATAGGTGGTCAAGACATCGCGGGCCCACTCGCGGCCTTGGCCGGCATAGGTGGCCGGCTGCGCATGGTCGCCATTGATGTAGCGCGCCATGACGCTGAGACCGGGGATGCCGATGCTCTTGCCATCGATGCTGTAACGCAGCTGCCAGCTGCGCTCGCCGCGTTCGAGAAAGTCGTTGATGAAGGTCCAGTTGAAGACATTGCCGTCGGTGCCGCCCGGCCAGGGCATGGCGCTGGGGCCGGACAGGCGTTGATAGCCGGCGCCGAATTCGTGCCCGCCCGTGCGCCAGGACAGCATGCTGCTGAACATGCGGTTGTCGATCGGCCCGGCCAGCGACTGGCCGATGTCATCGGTACGGAAATACCGCAGATCCACACGCAGCTGGTCCTTGCCGAAGGTGTGCGTCTGGATCAGGTTATAGAGCTGCTGCCGATAGATGTCTTCCATCACCGCGCCCTGATAGCGCAGTTGCGTGCCGGGCACGACGCTGTAGGTTGCCGAGAGCAGATTCAACGCATCCGAATCCGGCGTGCCCAGAAAACGGCGATTCTTGTTGGTCAAGGTGATGGGAACGCGCGAGTCGCCATCGCGATACCAGGCGCTGGTGAAGCGCGCGAGCAGCAGATCGAGCTTTGGCACGTCCTTGGATTCCAGCGTCACGCCCTGGAATGTTTCCGGCATGATGCGGGTGATGCTGGCGCGCACCAGCGGCTCGTTGGGAATGAAGCTGCCCCACTTCACTTCGGTTTGCGAGGCGCGCAGCTTGAGCGTGGGTGCCACCCGCATCAGCGCATGTTGCGCAGTACCGTCGTCGTTGCTGGGCAGCAGGCCGGTGCCGCCTTCGGCGCGCACGCCATCGAGCTTGAAATCGCCGATACCCAGCAGATCCAGGCCCGCGCCGACCGGCCCGCGGGTATAGCCGCTACGGGCATCAACCACAAACCCCTGCGCCCACTCGGCACGCTTGCCCTGCCCTTCGCCGCTGCGGAAATCGCGGTTGTAATAGAAGTTGAGTGCGGTGACTTCGGCCGTCGCGCCATTCCAGAACCCCTCATCGGGTTGTTGCGCACGCGCACGCCCGGCCGCGCCGACCGCCAGCAGCGCTGCGCCGCTGATTGCCATCATGCTTTTCATCACTCGGTTCTCCACCTGCGGTGAACTGGCGGCCATGCGCTGCGGCCGGCGCTCCGGCAGCAGGCATGAGGGCGCTTCAGCGCACTAGGCAGGGCCGCTTGTTGTCGAAGGTCCAATTGGGGATCAGCGCCTGCATGGCGGCGGCATCGTCGCGCGCGCCCAGGCTCAGGCTTTGATAGGTGCGATGCGCGGCCTCCAGCGCGTCCATGTCCAGCTCCACACCCAGGCCCGGCTTTGCCGGCACCTGGATCTGGCCACCGACGATCTGCAATGGGTCGTGGGTCAGGCGTTGGCCGTCCTGCCAGATCCAGTGCGTATCGATCGCGGTCACCCGCCCAGGCGCCGCGGCTGCGACATGGGTGAACATCGCCAGTGAAATATCGAAATGGTTGTTGGAATGCGAGCCCCAGGTCAGGCCCCAGTCGCGGCACAGTTGCGCCACTCGTACCGAGCCCTGCAACGTCCAGAAATGCGGGTCGGCCAGCGGGATATCCACCGACTGCAACTGGATGGCGTGGCCCATCTGCCGCCAGTCGGTGGCGATCATGTTGGTGGCGGTCGGCAAGCCGGTAGCGCGACGGAATTCGGCCATGATCTCGCGCCCGGAATACCCATCCTGCGCACCGCACGGATCTTCGGCATAGGCCATCACGCCGTGCATGCCGCGGCACAGGGCGATGGCCTGATCCAGCGACCACGCGCCATTGGGGTCGAGGGTGATGCGCGCCTGCGGAAACCGCGCGTGCAACGCGACAATGGCGTCGATTTCGTCTTCGCCGCGCAGCACGCCGCCCTTGAGCTTGAAATCGCGGAAGCCGTATTTCTCGTAGGCCGCTTCGGCCAGGCGCACCACCGATGCCGGCGTCAAGGCCTCCTGGTCCCGCACAGCCTCCCAGTCATCGCGGGCACCGCTGCCGTCGCGATAGTCGAACGCAGTCTTCCGCCGGTCGCCGATGAAAAACAGATAGCCCAGCACATCCACGGCGCTGCGTTGCTGGCCTTCACCGAGCAAGGCAGCGACAGGCTGGTCGAGGAATTGCCCGAGCAGATCCAGCAACGCCGACTCGATGGCCGTCACCGCATGGATGGTGATACGCAGATCGAAGGTCTGCAGGCCACGGCCGGCGCTGTCGCGGTCGGCAAAGGCGGTGCGCACCTGATTGAGGATGCGCTGATACTCGGCGATGGAGCGGTCGCGAATGAGCGGCGCTGCTTCCTGCAGCAAGCCGGCGATGGCCGCGCCGCCAGGCACTTCGCCCACGCCGGTGCGTCCGGACGAATCGCGCAGCACCAGCACATTGCGGGTGAAGTACGGCGCGTGTGCGCCACTGAGGTTGAGCAGCATGCTGTCCTGCCCGGCGACGGGCACCACGCGGATGTCGGTGATGCGCGGCGTGGCGCCGATGCTTGCAGGTGCGGTGTGGATAGTCATCGAAAGTCTCCCAGGACGGTCACAGCGTTGCGGGCACGGGCATGGACGGGCCGCCGGGCGGCGCCTTGAGTTCCACGCGCTTGATTTCGCCCACCACCACCAGATAGGACACCACCGCCAGCAAGGCATTGAGCCCGACGAAGACCAGCGCCCACTCGAAGGTGCCGGTGGTGGAGACGATGTAGCCGATGACGATCGGCGTGGTGATGCCGGCGATATTGCCGAAGGTATTGAACAGGCCACCGGACAGGCCGGCGATTTCCTTGGGCGAGGTGTCGGCCACCACCGCCCAGCCGAGTGCGCCGATGCCCTTGCCGAAGAAGGCCAGCGCCATCAGCCCGACCACCATCCATTCGGCCTGCACATAGTTGCAGCCGATCATCGTCACCGACATCAACATGCCGACAACGATCGGCGTCTTGCGCGCGACGGTGAGCGAGTAGCCGCGCCGCACCATGCGGTCGGACACATAGCCACCCAGCACGCCACCGATGAAACCGCACACCGCCGGCAACGAGGCCACAAATCCGGCTTCCAGGATCGACATGCCGCGCTCCTTGACCAGATACACCGGAAACCAGGTCAGGAAGAAATACGTCAGCGTGGTGATGCAGTACTGGCCGATGTACACGCCCAGCAACATGCGGTTGCACAACAACTGCTTGGCGTAATGCCATTGCGTGCCCTTGGGCTGGCGGCCGGGCTTGTTGCCCTGCTCCATGTCCACCAGCGCGCCGTTGCGCTGGATGTAGTCCAGTTCCTGCGCGCTCAGGCGCGGATGTTCGCGCGGGGCATAGATGGTCTTGCGCCACACCAGCGCCAGCAACACGCCAGCCGCGCCCATCACCAGAAACACATGCTCCCAGCCCCAGGCATGCACCAGCCAGCCCATCAACGGCGCGAACGCCACCGTGGCGAAGTACTGCGCGGAATTGAAGATCGACGCAGCCAGACCGCGCTCTGCAGTGGGAAACCAGGCCGCCACGATGCGGCTATTGCCCGGGAACGACGGCGCTTCGGCGATGCCGACCAGAAAGCGCAGCACGAACAGCGTGGTGACCGCCCAGGTCACCGGCACCCAGTCGATAAAGCCCTGCAAGGCGGTGAACAGCGACCAGATCAGCAGCGACAGGCCGTACACGCGCCGCGAGCCAAAGCGATCGAGCAACCAGCCGCCGGGAATCTGCCCGGCCACATATGCCCAACCGAACGCAGAAAAAATGAAGCCCATCTGCAGCGCGTCGATGCCCAGCGCATCCTGGACCGCGGAACCGGCGATGGACAAGGTGGCGCGATCGGCATAGTTGATCGTGGTGACCACGAACAGCATCAGCAAGATCAGGTAGCGCCTGCGCGGAACCGTCGTTGAACCGACCGTTTTTGAATCGATAGCCATCATCGTTCCTCACCTATGACGATGGAAGCGCACTGCGCTTCGGTACTCCACGTTGCGCCTGCAGATGGCGTACCGGACCCTCCTCCGGCACGCCTCAGGCATCGTTGCTGCGGCAGCCGTCAGTCGTGTCCCAGCGCGCCATCGACGCGTCGCCATAGCCCGAGCGGGTTGTCGTGCGCGACGGCGGCAGGCAACAGCGCAGCCGGCAGATCCTGGTAGCAGACCGGGCGCAGGAAGCGATCGATCGCCAGCGTGCCGACCGAGGTGCTGCGGCTGTCGGAGGTGGCCGGGAACGGGCCGCCGTGCACCATCGCGTGGCAGACCTCCACACCGGTGGGCCAGTCGTTGACCAGGATGCGTCCGGCCTTGCGCTCCAGCACCGGCAGCAATGCGGCGGCCAGTTCGGTATCGCCCACCTCCATGTGCAAGGTGGCGGTGAGCTGGCCTTCTAGGTGCTCGCTCAGCGCACGCAGCTGTTCGATGTCCCTGCAACGCACCAGCAGCGACGAGGCGCCGAAGACTTCGGCCTGCAGCGCTTCATCGGCCAGGAAGGCATCGGCGTCGGTGCCGAACAACGCCGCCGGACAGCGCCCGGCGTCCGCCGCAGCGCCGCGTGCCAGCGTGCTGACCTGCGGGTGCGCGGCCAGACGCTGCACGCCTTGCGCGTAGGCCTGGCCAATGCCTGCGGTGAGCATCGCTGCCGGCGACACGGCCTGCAGCGTTTGCGTTGCGGATGCGACAAATGCATCCAGCGCCGGCGAATCGATCGCCAGCAGCAAGCCGGGATTGGTGCAGAACTGCCCGCTGCCCAGGGTCAGCGAGCCGACGAACGCTTTGCCCAGATCCGATGCGCGCGCCTGCAGCGCCTGCGGCAACAGATACACCGGATTGATCGCGCTCATCTCCGCATACACCGGAATCGGCTCGCGGCGTGCGGCGGCAATCTTGACCAGCGCCATGCCGCCGGCCCGCGAGCCGGTGAAACCCACCGCCTTGATGCGCGCGTCGGCGACCAGTCGTGCACCGATCTCGATGCCGGCGTCGAACAGCAGTGAGAACACGCCCTCGGGCAGGCCGCATTGCGCCACCGCCGCCTGGATCGCACGGCCCACCAATTCCGAAGTCCCCGGATGCGCGCTGTGCGCCTTGACCACCACCGGGCAGCCGGCCGCCAGTGCCGAGGCGGTATCGCCACCGGCCACCGAGAATGCCAGCGGGAAATTACTGGCACCGAACACCGCCACCGGCCCCAGCGCGATATGCCGCTGCCGCAGATCCGCACGCGGCAATGGCGTGCGTTGCGGCAGCGCCGGGTCGATCCGCGCCTGCAGCCAGCTTCCTTCGCGCACCACGTTGGCGAACAGGCGCAGCTGCCCCACCGTGCGCCCCCGCTCGCCTTCCAGGCGCGGGCGCGGCAGGCCGCTTTCGTGCATGGCGCGTTCGATCAAGGCATCGCCCAATGCCAGGATCTGCTCGGCGATGGTTTCCAGGAAGACTGCGCGCGCGTCCAGCGTCGTTTCGCGGTAACGATCGAACGCCGCCCGCGCCAACGCACAGGCCTGTTCCAGATCCTGTGCGCTCACCGAGCCGAATGCCGGCTGCAATGCCGCACCGCTGGCCGCATCCAGCGCATGAAATTCCTCCCCTGCGCCGCGCACGTCGCGCTGCCCGATCAGCGATTGGCCCGTGATGCTGTGCATCAGCGGCGTCCTCCAATCAGTTGCTTGAGCTGGGCGAATTCGTCCTCGTTGAGGTCGGCCAGCGGCGTGCGGACCGGACCGGCCGGGCGGCCGACCGCGCGCATGCCGGCCTTGACGATCGACACCGCATAACCGGCGCGGCGATTACGCAGCACGGTGTACGGCAACACGAAGTCATTGAGCTCGCGGTAGATGGTGACGTGGTCGCGCGCACGCACCGCTGCATAAAACGTCAGCGCCCACTCGGGCAGGAAATTGAAGATGGCCGACGAATACGTGGTCACGCCCATTTCCAGATACGGCAGCGCGAAGGTTTCGGCGGTGGGCAGTCCGCCCACGTAGAGCAATCGGTCGCCAAGGCGTGCGTAGATGCGGGTCATGCGATCCACATCGCCGATGCCGTCCTTGTAGCCCACCAGGTTGGGGCAACGCTCGGCCACCCGCGCCAGCGTCACGTCGTCGAGCTTGGCGTTGGCGCGGCCGTAGACGATCACGCCCAGCCTGGTCGCCTTGCAGACGCGCTCGACATGGTCGGCCACGCCATCGGCATCGCACTCGGTGAGGTACGGCGGAAACAGCAGGATGCCGTCGGCAGCATTGCGCTCGGCAGCCTGCGCCATCTCCATGGCGATCGCGGTGCCGTAACCGGCCGGTGCGATGACCGGCATGCGGCCGGCGGTCTGGGTCACCGCTGCTCGCACGGCGCGATTCACTTCATCCAGCGTCAGCGAAAACAGCTCGCCGGTGCCGCCGGCGGCAAACAGCCCGGCGGCCGGGTGCGAGGACAGCCAGTCCAGATTGCTGCGGTAGGCGGATTCATCAAAGGCCAGGTCGGCGTCGAAATGGGTCACCGGAAACGACAACAGCCCGGCGCCAAGCGCTTGGGCCATTTCAGAAGGGGTGTATCTGCTGCTCATCGGACAAACGCTCCTGGGCGGGGGATGCGGTTGATCCTAGAAACGCAGATCGTTGCCGGTCCAAACCAAAGGACGTATTGTTTGATACACAAGTTGAATCAATAGCATCATCAATCGATGTAGTGCGCCGCAAATGGCTGCTTTGCAACGCTTTTTCGAAACTGCGTAATTATGGCCGGCGACGCCCGCCAGCGCGGTTGCGGGCACGGCAGCGCCTATTCATCGGCGCTGGCGGCGGAGGGATGTTGCGGGTGCAGCATCAATTCACCTGTTTTGCCATGCGAGGCCCGTCCCCCATGTTCGATCTGCAGCAACTGCGTTGCTTTGTCGCCGTCGCCGACGAACTGCACTTCCGTCGCGCGGCCGAGCGCCTGAACATGACCCAGCCGCCGCTCAGCCGGCAGATTCAGTTGCTGGAGCACAGCGTCGGCACCGCGCTGCTAGAGCGCAACAGCCGGCATGTGCGGCTGACCCAGGCCGGGCGCAGCCTGCTTGCCGAAGCGCGCGCGATCCTGCGCATGGCCGAAAACGCCGGCCTGCGCGCGCGCCGGATCGGCACCGGCGATGCCGGTAACGTGTTGGTGGGTTTCACCGCAGGTGCCAGTTACCGCTTCCTGCCCGAGGCCATCGCGCGGTGGCGCAGGCAAGCGCCGGATGTGGATCTGCAACTCAAGGAGATGGTCAGCCTGGCGCAACTGGACGCACTGGATGCAGGCCGGCTGGATATCGGCCTGTTGCGCCCGCCGATCCAACGCCAGGGCCTGCACAGCCGCTGCGTGGCACGCGAACCACTGATCGCCGCGCTGCCGGAGGACTCGCCGCTGGCGCACCGCGACAGCCTGCGTCTGCAGGATTTCCACGGCCAGCCGCTGGTCAATTACGCACCGGACGAGGCGCGTTATTTCTACGATCTGCTGGCGCAATTGTTCGGTGCGCGCGGCATCGCGCCGCGCTCGGTGCAATACGTCAGCCAGATTCATTCGGTGCTGGCGCTGGTACGCGGCGGCATGGGCATGGCGCTGGTGCCCGAAGGCGCCAGCGGCCTGCGTTACGCCGGCATCGTGTACCTGCCGCTGCGCGAGGAAACCCCTGCCACGCCGGTGGAGCTGCACCTGGTGTGGAAACAGGATAACGACAACCCTGCGCTGGGTCGTTTGATCGCCTGAGCCGGGCAAGGCGCGTGCGCTGTCACAGACGCACGGCAGCGCAGCCACTGTCCAACGCGGGGACCGGATTCGAAGCAACTGGCAACACGACTGCGCACCGCCGGGCGGGTGCGACCGGTGCCCGGTGCGGCATGGACCACGCGTACACGCCTGCTTTGAGCGCGACGCCGACAGCCACCTGACGACTGCTCGCCACGGTCTGCTCGCCGCTTCTACTGCCGCCCCACGCTCTGCACCACATGCAGGCGCCGCAGCCGGCGCATCACTTCGGCCAGATGGCGTCGGTCGCGGACCTGGATGTTGAAGCGCAGCACCGCGGCGTTGAAATCGCGGTCCAGGTAATCCACGCGCTCGATATTGGACTGGCTCTGCGCAATCGCCGCAGCCAGCTGGGCCAGCACGCCGGTGCGGTTTTCCACCTCGACGATCAAGGCGGTGTCGTAGTCGCCACTGACGCTGGAATCCCAGTCGATCGGCACCCAGCGTTCGGGCGATTTGCGTAGCTCGGCCAGGTTGGGGCAGTCCAGACGGTGCACCACGATGCCCTTGCCGGCGGTGTGGTAACCCATGATTTCGTCGCCGGGAATCGGCTGGCAACAGTTGGCGAAGCTGATCACGCCGCGCTCGCTGCCGTCGATCAGGATCTTTTCGTGCGAATGCTTGGAGTGGCCGCCACCGCGCAATTCGGCGTAGGCCATCAGCGCCTGCGCGGCCTGGGTCGGCATCCAGTTGCCCAGCGCCACGTCGGCCAGCAAGGCTTCCAGGCGTGGATAGCGGTGCTCGGTGAGGAAGGCGTCCAGGCGGCCCTTGGGCAGCCGCTCCAGCGAGCTGTCCATCGCTTCCAGCGCGCGATCGAGCATGCGGTGGCCGAGCTGCACGGCGTCTTCGTGTTCGAGCTGCTTGAGCTGGTGGCGGATCGCGGTACGCGCCTTGCTGCTGACCACAAACTCCAGCCACTGCGGCTTGGGCGTGGCCGAGCGCGCGGTGATGATTTCCACCGCCTGCCCGCTGACCAGCTTGGTGCGTAGCGGCACCAGCTTCTTGTCCACCCGCGAGGCGACCGCGCGGTTGCCCACGTCGGTGTGCACCGCATAGGCGAAATCCAGCGCGGTGGAGTTGCGCGGCAGCGCCAGGATCTTGCCCTTGGGCGTGAACAGATAGACCTCGTCCGGGAACAGGTCGACCTTGACGTTGTCCAGGAACTCCAGCGACGAGCCCGCCGCGCGTTGCGAATCGATCAGCTCCACGATCCAGTCGTGCGCGCGGCTCTGCGCGCTATTGGGCGAGGCCGAGCCGACCTTGTAGGTCCAGTGCGCAGCCACCCCGCGTTCGGCGATCAGGTCCATCTCCTCGGTGCGGATCTGCACTTCGATAGGCGAGCCATACGGGCCAAACAACACGGTGTGCAGCGACTGATAGCCGTTGGCCTTGGGGATGGCGATGAAATCGCGGAAGCGCCCGTCCAGCGGCTTGAAGGTGGCATGCACCGCGCCCAGCGCGTGATAGCAATCGGCCACCGAACGCACCACCAGGCGGAAGCCGAACACATCCATCACCTGGTCGAAGGACTTGTTCTCTTCGTGCATCTTGGAATAGATGCTCCAGGGCGTCTTGATGCGGCTGACCAGGCGGTGCTCCAGCCCTTCCTTGGCCAGCCGCTGCGACAGCTGCACTTCCACCTGCGCCATCGATTCGCGCCGCACCACCGGCTGGCTGCGGATATGTTTTTCGATGATGGCATGACGCCACGGATACAGCGCGCGGAAGCCCAGGTTCTGCAGCTCGGACTTGATCAGGCTCATGCCCAGGCGCTGGGCGATCGGCGCGTAGATTTCCAGCGTTTCGCGCGCGATGCGGCTGCGCGCCTCGCTGCTCTGCGCGCCCAGCGTGCGCATGTTGTGCAGGCGGTCGGCCAGCTTGATCATGATCACGCGCAGGTCGCGCGACATCGCCAGCAGCATCTTGCGGAAGCTCTCCGCCGCCGCTTCCTGGCGGTCGCGGAACTTGAGCTTGTCCAGCTTGGTGACGCCATCGACCAGCTCGGCCACCGCTTCACCGAATTCCGACGCCAGCTCTTCGCGGGTCAGCGGGGTGTCTTCGATGGTGTCGTGCAGGATCGCGGCGATCAGCGATTCCATGTCCAGGCCGAGCTCGGCGAGTACGCCGGCCACCGCGACCGGATGGGTGATGTACGGCTCGCCCGACTTGCGGGTCTGGCCGGCATGCGCGCTGGCGCCCACTTCCCAGGCACGGCGCAGGATCGGCAGCTGCTCCTTGGGAAGGTAGCTGGCTGCGTGTTCGAAGTGCAGGACGTAGTCGGGGATGGCCTGGTCGGAAGACGGAGACGTCACGACGGTCGCCTGGGCAGTGGGGCCTGGGTTCATGCCGGAAGACTATGCCAGCAACGCAGTCACGGCAAACGTTTGCACACTGCAGGCACCAAAGCGGGCCTGAAACGAAAACAGCCCGCGCGTGGCGGGCTGTTCAGATCGATCGCAGCGATGCGAACGATCAATCGTCGTTCTTGGACATGTCTTCGTCGGCAACGACTTCGGCAGCGGCCCATTCCAGCGCTTCGCGTTCGGCGCGCTCGCGCTCGGCCTTCTCGACTTCGTCGATCAGCGCGTTGTCGATCCGGCGTGCGGCGATCTCGCGCAGTGCCATCACGGTGGGCTTGTCGCTGGCGTCGGCATTTTCGATCAACGGCTGCACGCCGTTGGCGAGCTGACGGGCGCGCTTGGACGCCATCATGACCAGCTCGAAACGGTTGTTCACGACTTCCAGGCAATCTTCTACGGTAATGCGGGCCATGCGGGCTCCCGGCGACCAGCAACGGCCGCGCATCGAATGAGGGAAAGGGGGCGGAGTGTACGCCCGGGCCGCCGTCACGGCAACCTGGGCCCATTCAGTTTCCTTTGGAATCAGGGATTTGAGCAGCTCAGTCCAGCAAGGCCCGGATCAACGCCGCGTGCCGCTGCTGTTGCGCCTGCCGGCGCAGCCGGCTGGCGGTGAAGATCGCGCACATCTCCGAGACCGCGGTGTCGAAGGTCTCGTTGATGATGACGTAATCGAACTCCTCGAAATGCAGCATCTCTTCGCGGGCAGCGGCCAGACGCTGCGCCATCACGTCCTCGCTGTCCTGGCCGCGCTTGCGCATGCGCTCGTCCAGCGCCTGGCGCGACGGCGGCAGGATGAACACGCTGACCGCGTCGGGCACCTTCTGGCGCACCTGGCGCGCGCCCTGCCAGTCGATCTCCAGCAGCACGTCGTGACCGGCGGCCAGCTGCGGCTCCACCGACTGCCGCGCGGTGCCCTTCCAGTCGCCATGCACCAGCGCGTATTCGAAGAAGTCGCCGGCTTCGATCATGCCCTGGAACTCGTCGGCGGAGACGAAATGGTAGTGCTCGGCATGCCGTTCGCCCGGCCGCGGCGCGCGCGAGGTGAACGAGATCGACAAGGCGATCTTGGGATCACGCGCCAGGGTGGCGTTGACGATGCTGCTCTTGCCGGCGCCGGAAGGGGCCGCAACGATATAGAGGGTGCCGCGCATAGGGTCAGGGATTCGGGCTTGGGGAGTCGGGATTCGCGAACGGGCTGCGGACCGGTACCACCGGGGTCGATATGCTACCGGTATTGGCCGCGCCCCGCTGAAACCCGGGATGGCCGTCGACCAATCCCGAATCCCCAATCACCACTCCCGGCTACTCGATGTTCTGCACCTGCTCGCGGATCTGGTCGATCAGCACCTTCAGATCCACCGCGGCGTTGGAGGTGCGGCTGTCCACCGACTTGGAGCCGAGCGTATTGGCTTCGCGGTTGAATTCCTGCAGCAGGAAGTCCAGGCGGCGGCCGACCGGCTCGCGCTGCCTGAGCACGCGGCGGATCTCGGCGATGTGGCTGGACAGGCGGTCGAGCTCTTCGTCCACGTCCAGCTTCTGCAGCCACAGCACCAGTTCCTGCTCGGCGCGACCGGGATCGACCGGATGCGGCAGATCGGCCAGGCGGGCGGCCAGCTTGGCACGCTGCCCTTCGCGGATGACGGGAATCAGCGTACGCACCTCGGCGGCGATACGTTCGATCGCATCGACCCGCTCGCTGATCGCATCGGCCAGCTTGGCGCCTTCGCGCTCGCGCGCGGCGACGAAACTGTCCACCACCTCATCCAGCAATGCCAGGGCCTGCGCCTGCAATGCCGGTGCGTCCACGTCCTGCACCTGCAGCACGCCGGGCAGCTGCAGCAGATCGGTGAAGCCGACCTGCAGCTTGGGGAACATGCCGTCAAGGCGCGTGGCCAGTGCGCCCAGTTCCTGCAGCAGCGATTCGTTCACGGCCAGGGTCTGCGCGTTGTCCGGCGCGCGCAGGCGCAGCGCCAGATCCAGCTTGCCGCGGCTATTTTTCGCCGCCACGCGCTCGCGCAGCAGCGGCTCCAGCGCACGCAGTTCTTCGGGCAGGCGCACGCCCACTTCCAGAAACCGATGGTTGACCGAGCGCAGCTCGCAACCGAGCGTGCCCCAGGGCGTGATGCGTTCGCCACCAGCAAACGCGGTCATGCTTCGAATCATCGTCAGTCCCGTGCCTTCAAAGCGCGAATGGTACCCTAGCGGCCCGCGCTGGCTGACCGCCCCGCCACGCGCCGACCCAGACCCACCTCCCGACTTCCGGACTCATCGCATGACCTTTTCCCGTCCCAGCGGCCGCACGGCCGACCAGCTGCGCCCGGTGCGCATCGAACGCGCCTTCACCCGTCACGCCGAAGGCTCGGTGCTGGTCAGCTTCGGCGACACCCGCGTGCTGTGCACCGCCAGCGTGGAAAACCGCGTCCCCGGATTCCTGCGCGGCAAGGGCGAAGGCTGGGTGACCGCCGAATACGGCATGCTGCCGCGCTCCACCCACACCCGTTCCGATCGCGAAGCCGCACGTGGCAAGCAGGGCGGACGCACGCTGGAAATCCAGCGCCTGATCGGCCGCGCACTGCGCGCCTGCGTGGATCGCAATGCCCTGGGCGAGCGCACCATCACCCTGGACTGCGACGTGCTGCAGGCCGATGGCGGCACCCGCACCGCCGCAATCACCGGCGCCTACGTGGCGCTGGCCGATGCGGTGAACCTGCTGCTCAAGCGCGGCGACATCAAGAAGCACCCGCTGATCGGCGCCGTGGCCGCAGTGTCGGTGGGCATCTATCGCGGCGAGCCGGTGCTGGATCTGGACTACCCCGAAGACAGCGACTGCGACACCGACATGAATGTGGTGATGAATGACGGCGGCGGCTTCATCGAGCTGCAAGGCACTGCCGAAGGCCACGCCTTCCGCCGCGACGAACTCAATGCACTGCTCGCACTCGCCGAACAAGGCATGAGCGAACTGTTCGCCCTGCAACGCGCTGCACTGGCCGGATGAGCAGGCGCATCGCCCTGACCACCCTGTTGGTCGCCGATTACGACGCGGCGATCGCCTGGTACACCGGCGCGCTGGGCTTCCAGGTGCTGGAGGATCGCGCACTTGGCGACGGCAAGCGCTGGGTGGTGATCGGCCCGGGCAGCGCGCAGGACGCCGGCTTGCTGCTCGCGCAGCCGGCCGACGCCGCCCAGCGCGCGCGCATCGGCGACCAGACCGGGGGGCGGGTGGATCATTTTCTCTACACCGACGACTTCTGGCGCGACCACGCGGCGATGCAGGCGTTCGGGGTGGAATTCTTGGAAACCCCGCGCGAGGAACCGTACGGCACGGTCGTGGTGTTCCGCGATCTGTACGGCACCAAGTGGGACCTGCTGGAGCCCAAGCAATGAAACAACTGGTCCTGGCCAGCGGCAACGCCGGCAAGCTGGAAGAACTGCGCGCCATGCTCGCCGACCTGCCACTGCGCATCGTGGAGCAAGGCGAGCTCGGCGTGGACGATGTGCCGGAAACCGGCCTGACCTTCGTCGAGAACGCCTTGATCAAGGCACGCCATGCCAGCGCGGTCACCGGCCTGCCGGCACTGGCCGACGACTCCGGCCTGATCGTCGATGCGCTCGGCGGCGCACCGGGCCTGTACAGCGCCCGCTATGCCGGCAGCCCGACCGATGCGCAGGCCAACAACGCCAAGCTGCTCGACGCCATGCGCGCCGTGCCGGCCGAGCGCCGCAGCGCGCGGTTTTACGCGGTGATCGTGCTGCTGCGTCACCCGGAAGATCCGCAACCGCTGATCGCCGAAGGCAGCTGGGAAGGGGTGATCACCACCGAACCACGCGGCACCGGCGGCTTTGGCTACAACCCGGTGTTCCTGGATCCGCTGCATGGCCTGACCGCTGCGGAGATGGATACCGCGCTGAAGAACCGGCTGAGTCACCGTGCGGTGGCGCTGGCCACGCTGCAGCACAAGCTGCACGCCCTGTCGCTGTGAACCATGGCCTGACGCAGTGCCCGACCTGATTCCACCGCCGCTGTCGCTTTACGTGCACCTGCCCTGGTGCGTGCGCAAATGCCCGTACTGCGATTTCAACTCGCATGCGGCCAAGGGCGTGCTGCCGTTCGAGGACTACGTGGATGCGTTGATCCGCGACCTGGATGCGGATCTGCCGCTGGTGTGGGGGCGCGTGGTGCATTCGGTGTTTTTCGGCGGCGGCACGCCGAGCCTGTTTCCGCCCGAAGCCATCGACAGATTCCTGCAAGCCGCCGCCGCGCGGCTGCGCTTTGCACCGAATCTGGAGATCACCCTGGAAACCAATCCAGGCACCGCCGAACATGGCCGCTTCGACGGCTATCGCGCCGCCGGCGTGAACCGCCTGAGCTTCGGCGTGCAGACCTTCGACGATGTAGCGCTGCAGCGGCTGGGTCGCATCCACGACAGTGCCGAGGCCGAGCGTGCGATCAAGCTGGCGCAGGATGCCGGCTACGACAATTTCAATATCGACCTGATGTACGCGCTGCCCGAGCAGACCCTGGCGCAGGCCGAGCGCGATCTCGAACGCGCCTTTGCGCTGCAGCCCACCCACATGTCGCATTACCAGCTCACGCTGGAGCCGAACACGGTGTTCTTCGCGCGGCCGCCCAAGGGCATTCCCGACGACGATGCGGCCTGGGACATGCAGGAGCATTGCCAGCGCCTGCTGGCCGAGGCCGGCTACGCGCAGTACGAAGTGAGCGCCTACGCCAGGCCCGGGCGGCAATGCGCGCACAATCTCAATTACTGGCGCTTCGGCGATTACCTGGGCATCGGCGCCGGGGCGCACGGCAAGATCAGCTCCGGCGCCGAACAGCATGTGCTGCGACGCTGGAAGCACAAGCATCCGCAGAGTTACCTGGCCAGCGCCGGCAGCGCGGCGTCGATCGGCGGCGACGAGATCGTGCCGCGTGAGCGGCTGCCGTTCGAATACATGCTCAACCTGCTGCGCCTGCACGAGGGCTTCTCCCTGCGCGACTTCGAAGTCTCCACCGGCCTGGCCGCCTCGGTCATCGAGTTGCCTGTGGCGCGCGCGATTGCACAAGGCTGGATGACCGCGCAGGACGGACGCGTGGTGCCGACCGAGCTGGGCCGCCGCTTCACCAATGACGTGGTCGAGCTGTTTCTGGGCTGATCGCGGCGATCACGGCGCGGCACAGCAGCCAGCACGCCGCGCCGTGATCGGTAGCGCACGCGACATCACTGGCGCGCGGATCCAGCGAGCCGCGCCACGCGCGCCATCCGCATCAGGGTGGCGACCGTAGCTGGCGAGGCGCGTCCTGCGCCCGCCTGGTCGCTGCCCGGCGGAAAAACATGCTACATAGCTCACGCCTCGCACCGAGCCCGCCTCCCCCGGATGTCCACTCCCGCCTCCTCCCTGCAGCACACGCTCAGCGGCCCGATCGCCGATGCACCGGTTTCCGCGCGCGGACGGCGCCTGCTCGCCGCGCTGCATGCGCATTGCGTGCAGGCGCTCAGCGGGCCGCTGCGGCTGACCATCGTCGAGCTGGAACGCGAGCTGCTGCATCAGGCCGAGCATGCCCGCAACAGCCAGATCCAGGCCGAAACCTATGCGCAGACACGTGACCTGCGCGACCACATCGATCGGTTTCCGCAGGCGTTCCTGCAGCAGCTGGCGCAGGACCTGGCCACGCTGCGCGATCGCCCGTCGCTGATGCCAGCAGCCGATGCCTCAGCGCATCCGCAGATGCTCACCCTGGTGGAGGACACCGATATCGATCGCGATATCGTGCTCAGCGAGATTGCGCGCCGCGAAACCTCCCGCCGCGCCGATGCGCTGCAATTGCTGGCGCAGCGGGTGGCGGTGATCGGCGCGGTGGCCGAGTTCGAACTGGAGGCAGTGCCGCTGGGCCCGTACGCCCTGTGCCGCGTGCTGCGCCAGTGCGGCGAAACGCTGGGACTGAGCCTGGACGGGCAGCTGACGCTGTACCGCGTGTTCGAGCGTCAGGTCATCGAGCGTTTGAACGATCTGTACGAGCGCGCCAACGGCACGCTCGCGCAGGAAGGCATCCTGCCGGGGCTGATCTATCACCCTTACCTGGTCAAGCCCACCCAGGTGCAGACGCGGCGCGCACCGCCTGCAGCAGCCACCGCACCGAAGGATGCTGCGGCCGCCAGCGCGCGCGCGCTGCCGCCGCGCAACGGGCGGCCTGCAACTGGCTGGAGCGGTCAATCGGCACCGACACCGTGGCAGAGCGCCCTGCTGGATCCGCCCGCCATGCCGATGACACTGGCAGCGGCGACCGACGGTGAGCAGGCAGCACCTGCCCTGAGCGATGCAGTGCAGGCGCTCGGCGGCCTGATGTCGTCAGCGCGCCGGTCGCAGGCGGCGGGCAACGTAGGCGCAGCGGCGAATCAAAGCTCTGCAGATCACGGCGCAGCGCCTGCAAGCAGCGCCCAGGCAACACCCGAAAAAGCATCTCCCCGGCTCGCCTCCTCGGCCGTGCCCAAGGCCGCCGTCAGCGACGCACTGGCCAGCCTGCAGGGCACGCTGGCGGCACAGGCAGCGGCAGCGGCGCAGCCGACCGGCATCGATGCGGTGCAGCGCCAGCTGCTGGCGTTGCTGCGGGCGCAACACGGCCCCGACGCCGCGCTGTCGCCGCAGGACACCGACACCTTCGACCTGCTCGGCCTGCTCTACGCGCAGATGCAACGCGAAGTGCGCGAGCAGACCCCGGCGCAGGCCCTGCTCGCCAAGTTGCAGGTGCCGGTGGTGCGCGCGGCCTTGGCCGATACGCATTTCTTCGTGCGCGACCAGCACCCGGTGCGCGAATTGCTCAACACCGTGGCCGAGTCCGGCGCGGTCTGGCTGGGCGACGACGATGTCGACCCGCAGTTGCTGCACAAGCTGGGCAGCGCGGTGGACCGGATCGTCAACGACTACCAGGGCGACGAGGCCGTATTCGCCGCAGCCAACGCCGATATCCAGGCGCATCTGCGCGCCTTGGCGCGCAAGGCCGACCTCGCCGAGCGCCGCCATGTGGATGCGGCGCGCGGCAAGGAGCGGCTGGAGTCGGCCAAGCAGCAGGCCGAGGCGCGCATCGAGCAGCTGTGCGAGCAGAGCGTCCCGCCGCGCTTCGTGCAGGCGCTGCTGCGTCAGGCATGGTCGGACGTGCTGACGCTGACGCTGCTGCGCCAGGGCGAGCAATCGCCCGAATGGGACGAGCGCCAGGCCCTGACTGCGCGCATTGCCGAAGTCACCTGCCGCAGCAAGGGGCAACCTGCCGACATCGCGCTCGGCAGCGAGATCGAAACCGCGCTGCTGCAGGTCGGCTATCACCACGATGAAGCGGCGGCGATCGCGCGGCGCCTGTCCACGCCCGGCGGCGAGGACGAGACGACCTCGCGCACCGAGCTCGCCACCAGGCTCAAGGCGCGCACGCGGCTGGGCGACCAGGGCGACAGCACGCCGCGCAAGGACATCGCCGGCCCGCGTTCGCCGGCCGAAGAGGCCTGCTACACGCAGCTGCGCAGCCTGCCGTTCGGCAGCTGGTTCGAGTTCGTGATCAACCAGCAGGGCGACCTACGTCGGCAACGGCTGTCCTGGTACAGCCCGATGACCGGCAACGCGCTGTTCGTCAATCAACGTGGGCAAAAGGTCGCCGAGCACTCGCTGGATGGCCTGTCGCGGCTGATGGCCGGTGGCCAGGCACGCCTGCTGGTCGAAGAGAAATCGCGGCTGATCGACCGCGCCTGGCATGCCACCGTGCGCACGCTGCGCAGCCTGGCCGGTCAGGCGCCCATTGCAGAGGTCAACCCATGATCCAGGACACCCGCCGCGCACCGCGCCGCCAGCCGTCCGACCTGATACCGGTGACCGACATGCTCAGCGAGGCGCAGATTGGCCGGGTCGGCAATGTCTCGGAAACCGGCATGCTGCTGCTGGCCTCGGTTCCGCTGCATGACGACGCCCTGTATCAATTGCGCTTCAGCCTGCCCGAGCGCATCGGCCGTGCCACCGAGATCGATGTCGGTGTGCATCTGTTGTGGAGCGAAGCCGCGCACGCACCCGGACAGGCCTGGGCCGGCTTCCGCTTCCTGACCATGTCCGAGCCGCATCGCCAACGCCTGCGCGCCTGGATCGCCGAAGAACACATGCTGGGCTGAAGGACAGCATCACCACGATTACGGCAAAATCGCGACCTGTCCTTGCATCGCCGATCGAGCCCCGCATGCCCCAGCCGTCCTTGAGCCACCTGTATTCCGACCACCTGCGCACGCTGACCGCGCGCGCCGACGAGGCGCTGCAGCGCGGCGGCTTCGACCACCTGGTGGTGCCCAGCGGCAGCCTGCATTACCAGGTGTTCGACGACCGCGACTATCCCTACGCGGTCAATCCGCAGTTCAAGGCCTGGGTGCCGCTGACGCGGGTGCCCAACAGCTGGCTGGTCTACACCCCGGGCAAGCGCCCAATGCTGATCTTCTGCCAGCCGTTGGACTATTGGCATGTGGTGCCCGAGGCGCCCAGCGGCTGGTGGGTGGAGCACTGCGACATCCACATCATCCGCACCCCGGACCAGGCCCTGGCGCTGCTGCCCAGGCAGATCGACCGTTGCGCCATCCTGGGCGAGGCGCAGAGCGCGCTCGGTGCGTATGTGCCCAACAATCCGCAGCCGGTGCTCGATTATCTGGACTACCAGCGCGCGTTCAAGACGCCGTACGAACTGGCCTTGCTGCGCATCGCCCAGCAGCTGGCAGTGCGCGGCCATCGCGCCGCCGAGGCGGCCTTCCGCGCCGGCCAGAGCGAGTTCGGCATCCATATGGCCTACTGCGCCGCCGTCGGTCAGGACGCCAACGAACTGCCCTACGGCAACATCATCGCGCTCAACGAGCACGGCGCGGTGCTGCACTACACCGAACTCGGCCAGCAGCCGCCGCAGCCGCTGCGCAGCTTCCTGATCGATGCCGGTGCTTCCGCCTACGGCTATGCCAGCGACATCACTCGCACCTACGCCGCCGACCCCGGCAGCGAATTCCAGGCCCTGATCGATGCGGTGGATGCCGCACAGATCCGCATGGGCCAGGGCGTGCGCAGCGGCGTGGATTACAAGCAGTTGCACGTGGATGCGCATCTGGCCCTGATGGGCATCCTCAAGGACTTCGGCATCCTCACCGTGTCGCCGGAAGCTGCGCTCGCCACCGGCGTCAGCGCCGCATTCTTCCCGCACGGGCTGGGCCATCTGATCGGCCTGCAGGTGCACGACGTGGCAGGCTTTGCGGCCAGCGACCGCGGCGGCCGCATCGAGCGCCCCGCCGGCCACCCGTATCTGCGGCTGACCCGCGTGCTGGAAGCGGGCATGGTGGTCACCATCGAACCGGGCGTGTACTTCATCGACATGCTGCTGGACGAAGTGAAGAAGAACGGCCACGCCGCCAGCGTCGACTGGGCGCGCGTTGCGCAGTTCAAACCCTACGGCGGCATCCGTATCGAAGACGAGGTGGTGTGCACCGATGGCGCGCCCGAAAACCTGACCCGCCCGGTGTTTGCCGCCCCTTGAATCCTTCCGCACCGCAAGGAGCATTGCCATGAACGATCCACGCCAGTCCTCGCACCCCGACCATCCGATGTATCAACAGATCCAGCGCGGCGTGCATGCAATCGATGCGGCACATGGACGCACACCCGACCAGACCAGCGACCGGCTCAGCGCCGCCCTGTTGCCGCTGGCCAAGGAAGGCGGCCTGTCGCGCGTGGATCATGTGCTGATGAGCGAGGCCAACAATCGCGGCGTACACGGTGGCGAAAACGTGTTCGTGGTGCAGGGCGACCCGGCCAACCCGGCGCATCTGCGCGCACACATGAAGACCGAGCAGGCATTGAGCACGCCGGAAGCGCAGTCGTTCGCACGCGCACAGCAACTGGCGACGCCAGGCGAACAGGTCCAGCAGCCCGAACGCACCCAGACGCCCCAGCTGGGCCAGTAGAACGGCCCGCAGCACAACGGCCGGGCGCCTCATGCCTGCAAGGCGCCCGGCGCGGCCCGAGCGCCGCCGCCCTCAGCCGGATACGCCGCGCAATCTCAACCAAGCCGGTAATGCGCGTGTGGCTCGCAAGGCAATGCACCGATCCAGACCAGGACGGCTCATTGCGGCATGACCGCGCTATGCGTGCAACGCGTCGCGGTCCGCCATCTCCGCTTCGATCTCGTCGGCGCTGCGCGCCAGCGCATCGGTCAGCACCCGATGGCCGTCGGCGGTGATCAGCACATTGTCTTCGGTGCGGATGCCGATGCCGCGCCACCTGGCCTCCACCGTGGTGTCGTCGGCGGAGATATAGAGTCCCGGCTCGATGGTGAACACCATGCCGGGCTCGAGCAGACGCGAGTCGCCAGCCAACCGGTAGTCGCCCACATCGTGCACATCCAGCCCCAGCCAGTGGCCGGTCTTGTGCCGATAGAAGCGCTTGTAATGGCCGTCGGCGATATTGCGCTCCAGCTTGCCCTTGAGCAGGCCCAGCTGCAGCAGCCCCTCGGTCAGGGTCTGCACCGCGGCCAGATGCCCGGCTTCGTAGGGCACGCCAGGGCGCGCCTGCGCCAGCGCGGCAGCCTGCGCAGCGCCGACCAGATCGTGCAGCGCACGCTGCGCCGGGGTGAAACGGCCGTTGACCGGAAAGGTGCGGGTGATATCGGCCGCGTAGCCGCGGTACTCGGCGCCGGCATCGATCAGCACCAGTTCGCCATCGCGGCTGCGCGCATTGTTGGCGCGGTAGTGCAGCACGCAGGCATTGCTGCCGGTGCCGACGATGCTGCCGTACGCCGGCCACGCATCGGCGGCGCGGAACGCGCACTCCACCTCGGCCTGCAGTTCGTACTCGTGCACACCCGGCCGCG
Organism: Xanthomonas sp. WHRI 8393; assembly: GCF_040203315.1. NCBI lineage: Bacteria > Pseudomonadati > Pseudomonadota > Gammaproteobacteria > Lysobacterales > Lysobacteraceae > Xanthomonas > Xanthomonas sp. WHRI 8393. The sequence goes on from NZ_JBEGGL010000011.1 coordinate 44,964, forward strand.
CCAGCCGCATGGCGGCGCGATGCGCGCGCACGCTGATGTCGGCGGCGTGCTGCATCAAGGCGATTTCGTCGCGCGACTTGAACAGCCGCTGCTCGTGCAGCAGATGCCCGAGCTCGAGGAATTCGTGCGGCGGCTGCGCGCCGTGGCGCACCTGCTCGCGCACGCGCTTGAGCCAGCCGATCAGCTTGAGGTCGAAGTCGACATCGCGCCCGAAGTGGTAATAGACGCGGCTGCGCCCTTCCAGCAGGCCCGGCAGGATCTCGTCGACATCGTCGATGGGGTACGCATCGTCCATGCCGTAGCGCTCCACCGCGCCTTCCTGGCCCTCGCGCGGGCCATCCCAGGCCTCACGCTCGGCATCGCGCTCGCGGCAGAACAGGATCGCCTCGCCATGCTTGCGGCCCGGCACCAGCACCAGCACCGCTTCCGGCTCCGGGAAGCCGCTCAGATACCAGAAATCCGAATCCTGCCGATACGGGTAGTGGGTGTCGTGGCTGCGCACCCGCTCGGGCGCCGCCGGCAGGATCAGGATGGCCTGATCGCCGGCCATCTGCATCAGCTGCTTGCGCCGACGCGCGTACTCGGCCGCGCCGATCCCGGTGAGTTTTTTCATGGCGGTCGTGCGGTCAGTTCAGACGTTGGCGGAAGCGCGGCCCCATCACGCAGTCGCCATGCAGCAACAGCACCGCCACGCGCACGAACTCCTCGATCTCCGCCAGGGCGGTGTCGTCTTCGTCGGCCGCATCGAAATCGTCGCTGGACGCCTGCGCCAGCCGCGCCAGGTCCTGCAGCGCCTCTTCGCCCTCTTCGGTCAGTGCCGGGCGCTGCTGCGCCGCCAGGCCGAAGCCACCCAGAAAGGCACGACACCAGTCGAACAAGGCATCGGTACGCGCCGCCAGCGGTGCGCCGTCATCGATCAGCAGCAGTTCGAAGGCGAAATCGCGGTCTTCCAGCTGCGCCACCGTGGCCTGCCGCATCTGGTCCAGCGCCCCGCCCTGCCTGGGTGCCACCTGCGCGGTGTCGGCCAGGATGCGCGCCAGCCAGTCGCCGCTGTCGGCACCGCCGCCGGAGAGCCACCCGCACAGCCCGCCATGCAACTCCGCTGCGGAGGAAGCCAACTCCAGCTGGCGACTTTCGTTTTGCACAGCGGTTACATCGGGCAGATCCATCGGGTCATCCAGGCTGGGAACAGGAGGTGCCGGCGCATGGGCCGGCGATTTGACTTCCCAGTGTATCAAGGCACCCCGCGTCGGCCGCCAGCGGCGCGTTCCCTACGGGGTCCGCGCGCGTGGCGCCGGCCGCGCCGGGCGCGGTGCAAGCCCTTGTCGGGATTGGCCTGACGGCGGGTAAGCGGGCTGCGATCGGGCGCTTGACCGCCGCGCGCACGCGCCCCTATCGTGAGCGTATGGACAACGCCGCTGCCCTCGCCCAGATCCGCGCACTTGCCGCCCGTGTGGAGGCCCTGGTCGAGCGCAGCCAGCGGTTGACCGACGAGAACCGCAGCCTGCGTCACCAGCAGGAACAGTTGATCGGCGAGCGTGCGCAATTGCTGACCAAAAACGAACAGGCGCGCTCGCGCGTGGAAGCGATGATCGTGCGGTTGAAATCTCTGGAGCAGCACACGTGAGCAACAACGAGCCGGTCAGCGTGCGTATTCTGGATCGTGAATACACCGTTGGCGTCACCGCCGACGAACGCGAGAGCCTCACCGCTGCGGCGCGCCTGCTGGATCTGCGCATGCGCGAGATTCGCGGCAGCAATCGCATGGCAGCGGTGGACCGCGTTGCGGTGCTGGCCGCACTCAATCTGGCGCACGAATTGCAGCAGCTGCGCGATCAGCAAGCGTTGTACGACCGTGAACTGGCCAACACGCTGGACAGCTTGAATCGCCGCCTGGACAGCGTGCCCGACACGCCGCGTTGAGGTGCAGTTCGCACTGTCGTCGCAAATATGAACTTTCAATTGCGCCGGCCGACGAATGGGCTAGCCATCGCGCAGCAGAGGTCTATACTTCACCTGCGTTCTCTGCTGTAAACGACAGCGTGCAAAACATTCGCCTTGTCCCTTAATTACGACCACGGGGGCGCGACGAAGCCGGGAGTGCAAGTCCGCCTTGTAGCGGGAAGCCCGATGGCCTCACAACGTCCCCACTTGAACCCCGGGTTCAAGGTCGTTTCGCCCGCATCGTTCACGGCGGAGAATGCAAATCTGAAACGGCGCCTTCGGGCGCCGTTTCTTTTTGCGTGTCTGAAACGCACGGCACGCGCAGTTCGGCGGCGCCGCTGTTGTAATGACTACGCCAAGACATGCGTGCGTGCGCCGCAACGTTGCCAGTGCTGCACGCACGCGCTCAGCGACAGGCGAGAGACTTGCCGGCACCGGCGATCGGTGGGACACACGCAGCTAGGCAGGCGCGTCCACGCCATCGACAATATCCCTCCGCCTATCGCTGCGAGACGCCATGACCGACGACCGAGACGCCTTGCGCCAGCAGTTGCGCGCGCTGCGCCGCAGCCTGCCCGCAGCGCAGCGCCTGGCAGCCGCGGATGCGCTGGCCGAGCGCCTGCTGGCGCTGCCGTTCGCGCCGCAGACCGGCGCGGTGGCCGGGTACTGGGCGATGGATGGCGAAATCGCGCTGCATCGCTGGCAACTGAGCCTGCCGGCCGGCGTGCGCTATTGCCTGCCGGTGCTGGACGGGCGCGTCCTGCGCTTTGCGCCGTGGCGGCCGGGCCAGGGGCTGGTCAGCAACCGCTACGGCATCCCCGAGCCGGACGTGGCGCGCACCGCGCTGCTCGCACCCGAGGAGATGGCGCTGGTGGTGACGCCGTTGACCGGCTTCGACGCGCAGTGCCGGCGGCTGGGCATGGGAGGCGGCTGGTATGATCGGAGCTTCGCGTTCCGGCACCGCCAGACGCCGCCGCCCTGGCTGGTCGGCGTCGGCTTCGCCGCGCAGCAGCTACCCGCCCTGCCCACCGAATCCTGGGACGTGGCGGTGGATGCGATCTGCACCGAACACGCCACCTTCCTGAAAGACGACGCCGTTTCCGTATGACTGCCCGCAAGCGCTACTGGTTGATGAAGTCCGAGCCGGACACGTTTTCCATCGATGATCTGGAACGCGTCGGCACCGAACCGTGGAACGGCGTGCGCAACTACCAGGCACGCAACTTCATGCGCGACGGCATGCATGTCGGCGATGGGGTGTTGTTTTACCACTCCAACTGCAAAGTGCCGGGCATTGTCGGCGTCGCCAAGGTCGCCAGCGCGGCGTATCCGGACGACACCCAGTTCGATCCCAAATCCGACTACCACGACCCCAAGGCCACCCGCGAAGATCCGCGCTGGATGCTGGTGGACGTGGCCTTCGAGCGCAAGCTCACGCGCACGATCGCACTGGACGAAATCAAGCAGCAGGCCGACGCACTGGGCGAAGGCTTCCCGCTGATCGCCCGCGGCAACCGCCTGTCGATCCTGCCGGTGACCGCCGCGCAGTGGAAATTGTTGCTGGCGATGGAGTAGCCGGGAGTAGAGATTCGGGATTTGCGATTTGCAAATCCCGCTCAGCCCAGCCGCTCTTGCGATTCCCCAATCCCGATTCCCGATTCCCCAATCCCGAGCCCCAAAATGTCCGAAGCAAAACGCCTGGCCGCCGAAAAAGCAATCGATTACGTGGAAGACGGCATGATCGTCGGGGTCGGTACCGGTTCGACGGTGGCCTACTTCATCGATGCCTTGGGCCGCATCAGCCACCGCATCAAGGGGGCGGTGTCCAGCTCCGAGCAGAGCAGCGCGCAGCTCAGGCGCCATGGCATCGAGGTGCTGGATCTCAACCACACCGGCAATCTGTCGCTGTATGTGGATGGTGCCGACGAGTGCGACCCGAACCGTTGCCTGATCAAGGGCGGCGGCGCGGCGTTGACGCGCGAGAAGATCATTGCCGAAGCCAGCGAGCGCTTCATCTGCATCGTCGACCCGAGCAAGCAGGTGCCGGTGCTGGGCAAGTTCCCGCTGCCGGTGGAAGTGATTCCGATGGCGCGCAGCCTGGTGGCCCGCCAGATCCTGGCGCTCACCGGCGGTCAGCCGGTATGGCGCGATGGCGTGGTCACCGACAACGGCAACGTGGTGCTGGACGTGCACAACCTGCAGATCACCGACCCGGTGGCGCTGGAGCGCAGCCTGAACCAGATTCCCGGCGTGGTCTGCGTGGGCCTGTTCGCGCGTCGCCCGGCCGATGTGGTGATTGTCGGTGGCGAGCCGCCGCGGGTGATCTGAGCGATCGCGTGCAAGCACGCGCATACGCAGTTGCGGCCCGCGTTGCGAAGCGACAGCGGGCCGGACTCCTGTCACCTGCGATGACGGTACGCCGCACCACAGCGGCTTGACGCACGCGGCCGCTTGGCAGATGGTGCGGCATCCCCGCCCACTGGTATGCCGCATGCGCCGTCTTTGCTTCCTCGCCCTTGCGTTGTTGATCCTGCTCAGCGGCTGCGCCAGCAGCGGCGGCAGCTGGGTGGAACTGGCCGGCACGCGCTACCAGGTGGAGCTGGCGCAGAACGATGCCGACCGCGCCAAAGGCCTGATGTTTCGCGATGCCATGGCGGACGATCACGGCATGCTGTTCGTCCACGACCGCCAGGAACCGCTGGCGTACTGGATGAAGAACACCAAGATCGCGCTGGATATCCTGTATTTCGACAATGAGCGCCGGCTGGTCTCGCAGCAGCGCGACGTGCCGCCGTGTTCGGCCGGCGACGCCTGCCCGCCCTACCCCAGCAAGCGCCCGGCCCGTTACGTGCTGGAACTCAATGCCGGCCAGGCCGCCAGGCTCAACCTGCAGGACGGCGCCAGCCTGACCCTGAGCCCGGACATCCCAAAGCTCAAGTGAATCTCACGCGACAGGCCCTTCCTGTCAGGAAGTACCGGACTTGAACCACGCGCCGCTTGCCGACACTCTTGGCAGCATGGTCGACATGCTCCCACTTCCCCATTGGACCGCGCTCGCCAGCCTGGACGACGACGCAGTGCCGTTGATGTCCACCGCGCTGCTGATCGCGCGCGACGAGTATCCGCAGCTGGACGCCGAGCTGTACGACACGCTGGTGCAAAGCCACGTCGAGCATCTGCGCCGCGAGGTGGAGGCGATCGACCTGTGGCCGCTGAAGATGGCCGCGGTCAATCGCTACCTGTTCGACGAGCTGGGCTATTCGGGCAATCACGACGAGTACTACGACCCGCGCAACAGCTACCTCAACCAGGTCTTCGAACGCCGCCTGGGCAACCCGATCTCGCTGGCGATGGTGCAGATCGAAGTGGCGCGCCGGCTGGGCATTCCGCTGGCGGGCGTGTCGTTTCCCGGGCATTTCCTGGTGCGTTTGCCGGTGGACGACGGCGTGCTGGTCATGGACCCGTTCAACGGCGGCCGCCCGTTGGGCGTGGACGAGCTGCGCGAGCGCGCGCGTCCGCACCTGGGTGGCGAGATCCCCGACGACCGCGCCTTGGCGCAGATCCTCGACCCCGCACCGCATCGCGCGATCCTGATCCGCATTCTGCGCAATCTGCACGGCGTCTACGCCGATGCCGAGCACTGGGACCGCGCCGCGCGCAGTGCCGACCGCATCCTGAAGCTGGTGCCGGACCAGCCCGAGGCGTTACGCGATCGCGGCATGGCCTATCTGCACCTGGGACACCGCAATGGCGCACGCCACGATCTGTCGCGTTATCTGCAGCTCAATCCCAGTGCGCAGGACGCGGCCAATCTGCACGAGCATCTGGTCGAGCTGAACAGTCAGCGCGCGCGCGCGCACTGAAAACACAGCCTGCAAGGCCCTCGCCAGCACCATGCGAACCTGTGCCGGCGATGTTGTGGCGCGAAAAACGCAGCGATCCAGCTGCGCCGCCGAGGCACTAGAGCGGCGAATAAAACGTAGCGAGCGGTCGTCAGGTGGTGCGGACGGCGCGCTCAGAGCCGGAGTGTACGAGTGGTACATGCCGATCCCGCGCACCGCAGCGCCCGCCTGACGGCGGCGCAGTAGTTTTGTTAGCCGCTCTCAGTCGATCTCGACCATCTCGAAGTCGTCCTTGGTCACGCCGCAATCCGGGCAGGTCCAGGTGTCGGGAACGTCCTGCCAGGCGGTGCCCGGGGCGATGCCTTCTTCGGGGATGCCGTCGGCCTCGTGGTAGAGAAACCCGCAGACGACGCACATCCAGGTGCGGTAGGTGGTCGTGGATGTCTCGCTCATCGGATAATCGCGGTCACGCAACGGTGGGGCTGCATTGTCCCATCCCACCCACCGCTTCCGGAAGCGCTGCCATGTCCGACCTGCACAACGCCCGCGGCGTCTACCTCATCACGCCCGACGAACCCGACACCGCACGCCTGATCGCGCGCACCTTGCCGCTGCTGCCCGCTGTCACCTGGCTGCAGTACCGCAACAAGCAGGCCACCGCGGCGCTGCGCCTGGAACAGGCCAGCGCGCTGCGTCAGGCCTGCGCCGCGCACGCCGTGCCGTTGATCATCAACGACGATGCGCAGCTGGCACGACAGGTGGGCGCGCAGGGCGTGCACCTGGGCGAAGACGATGGCGAGGCGGCGGCCGCACGTGCGCTGTTGGGCGAACAGGCCATCATCGGGGTGTCGTGCTACGACGAGATTGCGCGCGCGCGCGCAGCGGTCGCGGCCGGCGCCAGCTACGTGGCCTTCGGCGCGTTCTTCCCGACCACCACCAAGGTGACCACACGTCGCGCAACGCCGGCGTTGCTGCAGCAAGCCGCAGCGCTGGGAGTGCCGCGCGTGGCGATCGGTGGCATCGCGGCTGCGCAGGTGCCCGGCTTGGTGGCTGCAGGTGCCGAGTTGATTGCAGTGGTCAGCGGCGTGTACGCCGCGCCGGACCCGCTCGCGGCAGTGCAGGCATATCGGACCGGGTTTGCACGCTAGCGTGGCGGCAGACGACAGACGTTACCCGCAACACGCGCAAGCGAAGACGCAAGAGACCGAGACTCGAGTCGAAGCGTCGTTTATTGGATGCAGTCAAAAGCTCGGTGGGTCGAGCGCGCGCTGCCCTCAGCGCTCGCGGAACACGCCGTGAATCCGTCCGTGGAGGCTGCTTGGCGGCATCCACGCCGCCAAGTGCCCCGCAATCGGCAAGGACACCGCACCGGGAGATTGGTCGGTGGCCAGGTGAAGAACCTGCTTGTCGCCAGACCTGCGTGAGATGCTCAGAAAGTCGTAGGGTGCATGCCTAAAGCCTGCCTGTTGCTCGAACTGCAACGGGGTTTCGGACGCGACGTCATCCGAACAACGCGCGTCATGCTCTGTTCTTAACCAGGCGCACCAACCCTCCCGACTGGTCCTTGCCCGCCCACCGTCGCGGGACCTTACGCGGCATGGATGCCGCGTAAGAGCCTACAGGGACGTACT
>NZ_JBEGGL010000012.1:0-13028 GCF_040203315.1 Xanthomonas sp. WHRI 8393
AGCAGCCGCTGCAGATAGCCGGCCCAACGCTGGATCGTTGCCGCGTCGAACAGGTCGGTGGCGTATTCGAGCTCGCCGCCCACGCTGCCATCCGCATTTTCGACAAAGGTCGCAGTCAGATCGCAATGCGCGCTCTGGTGGGGCATCGACACCGACTGTACGTCCAGGCCAGGCAGCACCAAAGCGCGGCCGCCGGGCGTGTTGTCCAGCGCCAGCATCGTCTGGAATACCGGATGGTGGCCGAGATCGCGCACCGGCCGCAGTTCTTCGACCACTTGTTCGAACGGCACATCCTGGTGGTCATAAGCGCGTAAGGTCGCATCGCGCACCTGAGTGATCAGTTCGGCAACGCTGCTAGCCGCCGCCGGGTTGACGCGCAATGCGAGCGTGTTGACGAAGAAGCCGACCAGGGTCTCGGTCTCGCGTCGCTGACGGTTGGCGACCGGGGTGCCGATCACCACCTCACCCTGCCCGCTCAGCCGCGACAGCAGAACCGACCAAGCGGCCAGCAACGCCATGAAGAGTGTCGCGCCATGCGCAGAGGCCCAGTTGCGCAACAGCTGCGCATGCTCCGGCGCCAAGCGCAACGGCAGGCTGGCGCCACGGTGACTTGGGCGCGCCGGCCGTGCCCGATCGCCAGGCAGCTCCAATAGCGCCGGCGCATCGCGCAAGCCTTGGCACCAAAATCGCAACGAGGCGTCGAGGCTGCCATCGGCCAGTCGCTGCTGTTGCCAACAGGCGTAATCGGCATAGGTCAGGCTCGGCGCCGGCAAGGGGTTGTCGCGGCCTTCAACAAAGGCCGAGTACAACACGGCCATGTCCTGCACGAGCAGCCCCATCGACCAGCCGTCGCCGGCGATGTGGTGTGTAGAGAAAAACAGAACATGATCGTCCTCACCCATATGAGCCAGTGCGACCCGCAACAGCACGTCCCCTGACAGGTCGAAGACGGCGCTGGCCTGCGCCTGCAGCAGTGCGTCCAGCGCGCTTGAGCGCGCCCCCTCTTCAAGCCCATCCAGTGCGTGCCGAACCATGGTCAGCGATGTCGCCGGCAACACACGCTGTACCGGCTCTCCGTCGTGGTCGGCATAGACGGTACGCAGGATCGCATGTCGTTCCAGCAGCGCTTCCAGCGCACGCTGCAATGCGGCCACGTCAAGTCGGCCGCGCAGGCGCAGCGCACCGGGCAAGTTGTATTGCGGGCTGCCGCCACCAAGGAGATCAACGAACCACAACCGACGCTGCGCGAATGACAGCGGGTAGCACGACGCCTTCGCTGCCGGTTGGATCGCAGCTAAGGCACCATTGCCGCGGCCACGCTCGAGAACGGCGATCAACGCGTCCTTGTGCGAACGGATGGCGTCCGCCAACTCCGGCGTGATCGCGCCGCGCGGCGCATTGCTGCGCAAGCGTCCTTCTTCGACAGAAAGCATGACCTGCCGTCGGCCGAGTTCATGCAGCAACGCGGCCAGATCCATGCTCACCATTCGGTCATCTCCATTGCGTCGTTCTCTTCCACCGTACCCGTTGCGACTTGTGCCCCAGCCGCAGTCAACGCATCGATCCAGGCCGCCAGCTCGACGATGGTCGAGCGAGCGAACAGATCGGCGATGCGCAGTTCGCAATCGAATTCGGCCTGCAGCGCGACCACCACCCGGGTCGCGAGCAGTGAGTGCCCACCGACCTCGAAGAAAGTACGACGGGTGCCAACCGATTCGCGTTCGAGCACTTCGCACCAGACCCGGTGTACGCGGGTTTCGGTCGCCGTCTGCGGCAAAGTGTCGCCTTGATCCAGGCTCCAGTCGGGGGCCGGCAAGGCGGAACGATCGACCTTGCCATTGGTAGTCAACGGAAGTCCCGGCAGCACCACGATCGCCGCCGGTACCATGTAATCCGGCAGCACGGCTACCAGCGAAAGACGCGCCTGCAATGGATCGAAATCCTCGCCAGCCACTGTGTACGCGACGAGTTGACGGTCGCCGCGCTCATCTTCGCGAGCGACCACGACTGTCTCGCGCATACCCGGAAGTGCCGCAAGCGCCGATTCGATCTCACCCAGCTCGATACGGAAGCCACGCAACTTGACCTGAGCGTCACGACGGCCAACGAACTCGACGGTTCCGTCAGGCAACCAGCGACCGAGGTCGCCGCTGCGGTACAGGCGGCCATGCGCGCCGGTGTCGACGAAGCGTTCGGCAGTGAGCTCTGGCTGATTCAGGTAGCCCCGGGCCAGCCCGTCGCCACCGATCCATAGCTCTCCGACCACACCGATCGGCACCGGCTGCATCCGCTCATCCAGCAGATGTACGGTGGTGTTGGCGATTGGCCGCCCGATTGGAATCGCACGCTCGCCATCGACTGCTCCAGTGATCGCATAGGTCAGCGCAAACGTGGTGCTTTCGGTCGGTCCATAGCCGTTGACCAGTCGTGCCGGCGCATACGGCGACTGCGCCAACTCGGCGATCCGACGCGGGTCGAGTGCATCGCCGCCCACCAGCAAGTGGCCCAGCTGTGCCAAGGCCGGTCCAAGCACCGGCAGATGGCTGTTGAACAGTCCCACTGTCATCCACATCGCGGTGACGCCGGCACTCAACAGCGCGTCGCGCAAGGCCGCAGCATGCAGGACGGTCTGCTGGTCGAAAACGACCACGCGCGCGCCTTGCAGCCAGGCCGACCAGATCTCCCAGGTGGATGCATCGAACGCTGGGTTCGAGCAATGGGCGACGCGATCAGCAGGCGAGAGCGGCGCAAAATCGGTGCCAAACACCAGGCGCACAATGCTTCGGTGTTCGACCATGACCCCTTTGGGCTGCCCGGTAGAGCCGGAGGTATACATCACGTAGGCAAGTTCGCGGCCACTGGCTGGCTGGCGCGCAAGATTGAGCTGCGACTCATGCGACCACGCCTCTTCGTGCAGCGACAGGCGTTGCCCCACCCATGTTGCTGCGTCATCTGCGGCAAGAACGGCAACCGGCGCAGCGTCCTCGAGCAGATAGCTCACACGCGCGTCCGGCTGGGCCGGATCGATCGGTACATAAGCACCGCCTGCCTTGAGCACTGCCAGCATCGCCACCAGCATCGCGACACCGCGTGGTGCCACGATCGCGACCCGCGCATCTGTCACAACGCCGCGCTCGCGCAGACCGTGGGCGATGCGGTTGGCGCGGGCATTGAGCGTCGCGTAGTCCAGCATGATTCCGTCGGCCTGGACCGCGATCGCATCGGGCGTGCGCGCAGCCTGCGCCTCGAACAGGTCGGCCAGCGAGCTATCGTGAGGATACGGCGCGCGAGCGCCATTCCAGCCAGCGATCGTCGCGCGCTCAGCAGCATCGTGCAGCGCCGGCTCGCGTCCTGCGGCAACCGCTGCGGGCAGATCCTCGAGCACCCGCCCCAGATGCGCGACCAGGCGGCCGATGGTGGCCTCGGCGAAGTGCTCGGCGCGATAGCCCATGCGCAGCAGCAAGGTGTCTTCCAGCACCGCAATCAGCGTCAGGCGGAAATGGGTGAACTGCGGTGCCGAATCACGCTCGATTCGTAGCTGGCCCGGCAGGGCTGCCGCCTGGTCGCGGGCATCGGTCGGCAGATTCTCGAACACCAGCAGGCTGTCGAACAGCGGCATTCCGCCGGCCTCCAACTGGATCTGCGGAAGCGGCAGGAAACCGTGCTGTGCGCTTTCGACAAATTCGGCATGCTGGCGCGCCAGCATCGATGCTGTATCGGCGTCGCGGCCAAAGCGCACCGCCACCGGTACAGTCTGAATGAACAGCCCGACCATCGATTCAATGTCCGGCACCTCCGCCGGGCGCCCCGACAAAGTGGTGCCGAACACGACCTCGTCCTCTCCGCTGTAGCGATGCAGCACATAGCCCCAGCTCCACTGCAGCAGGGTGTTGAAGGTGACCTTCAAGCGTTGCGCCATCGATTCCAGTGCACGCGTGGCCGCCACCGACAGACGCAACCGGCGCTCGCGGGAACCGTGTTCGCCGTCGGTAGGCAGACGGTCCACTCCCAGCGGGGTCGGCAGCGACAGTCCCGACAGTGCTGCGCGCCAGTAGCTGCGCGCCGCGTTGGTGTCCTGGCGCGATAGCCAGGCGATGTAGTCGCGGTACGCGGCCGGCGCCGCAAGCGTATCCGGGCGACCTTCGCTCAGTGCGACATAGCGCTCCAGCACATCGCGATAGACCAGCGGCCCGCTCCAGCCGTCGAGGGTGATATGGTGCTGGGTCCACAGCACGCGATGGTGATCGTGGCCCAGACGGAACAGCGTCAGCCGCAGCAACGGTGCGCTGGCGAAGTCGAAGCCGGCGTCGCGGTCGGCGGCCAGGAAGGTGGCAAAGCGCGCCTCCTGCTCGGCTGGTGCCAGATCGCGCAGATCTTCTTCGCGCCATGGCAGCTGGACCCGATCGAGCACGATCTGTTGCAGCGTTCCGCCGGCCTCGGAGAACGCGGTGCGCAGGATGTCGTGGCGGGCCAGCGTGTCTTTCCAGGCGCGGCGGAACGCTTCTATGTCCAGGGGACCGTGAAGGGTCGGATACGACTGCACCACGTAAGCGGAACGTTCGAGCTGACTGTGGAAATGCAGGCCCGCCTGCATCGGCGTTGCCGGATACACCTGCGCGATCGCCCCATAGCGGCGCTGCCATGCGTCCAATTGCGCCTGGTCGACCGTGGCCAAGGGAAAGTCCGACGGCGTGCGCGTGCCGGCTCCGGGCGTGCTGCAATGATCGATAACTAGGTCCAGACCTTGCACGATCGCCTCGATCAGCGCTTGCGCCGTTTCGTCGCGATACTGGGCACGGCTGTAATCCAGCACCAGCGTGAGTTCGCCGCCGAACACACGTCCGGTCAAGCCAATCCTGCGCACCCTCCGGCGACGCGGGCTGACCTTGTCACCCACACCTTCCGGCGCGGCCTGGAAGGCAGTCTCCTCGTTGATCACCTGATCGAACTGGCCGAGGTAGTTGAACTCCAGGTCGGGCGGACCGAGCCGTCCGGCAGCCTCGACGAGTTCCGGGTCGTTACCCAGCTGATGGGCGATGCCGAACCCGATGCCGTGATCGGGAACCTCCCGATACTGCTCCTTGACCGCCTTGATGACCTCGCCTACCTCGTCGCTAGCCGTGCTGATCACCAACGGATAGATGCCGGTGAAGTAACCAACGGTTTGCGTGACATCGAGCTCGTCGAACAGGTCCTCGCGACCGTGTCCTTCCATGCGCACGCGGAATGCGCTCGCGCCACTCCACGCGCGCAGTCCGAGGTAGACGCCCGCCAGCAGCAGCTCGTTGATCTGGGTCCGGTAGGCGGCCGCACAGTCTTGTTGCAGCCGACGAGTACGCGTCGGGTCGAGGCTGGCAGTCACCAACGCGTTATCGCTCATTCGCCCGACATCCTCGGTGCCGAAGTCGTTCGGCCACGGCTCCACGTGGAGTCGGCACTGGCGCAGCCAAAACGACCGTTGCGCCGCCTGCCGCGACGAACCCACATGCTCGAGCAGGGCTTGACCCCATTGTTGGAACGAGGACGTCTTGGCGCCCAGTTCGATCGCTCGACCGGCCACGGCCTGGCCGTAGCCGCGCTCGATATCGGCGAGCAGGATTCGCCAAGACACCCCGTCCACGACGAAGTGCTGGGCCAGCAGCAAGAGACGCCCACTCTCGCCCGCACGGGCAGGCGCGAAATGGACCACCCGCAGCAGCGGCCCCCGCGCAAGATCGAAGCAGCGTTGCCAATGATCGCAACGCGCCGTCACGAACGCGGTTGCGTTGGTTTCGGGTAGGCGTTCGCGCACAATCGTTGCCGACAGCATTGCCTCGTCCAATGGCGCATACCAGGCCTGCCAGTCGCCATCGCGCTCGGCGAAGCGTAGGCGCAACGCATCGTGACGGCGATAGACCGCCGCCACCACGTCCCGCAGGATCGCTTCATCGACATCTGCAGGTGTCCTCAGCAGCACCGCTTGGTTGTAGTGATGGCGGTCCGTCTCGTCCAGGCCGATCAATAAGCGGTGCACCGGCAACAGCACCTGCCCACCTTCGATCGCCTGCTGCGGCGCCACGGCTGCAGGCGCGTCCAGCGTGGCGGCCAGCGCGGCCAACTCGGCCACGGTCTGGGCGACGAACAGATGGCGGGTAGTGAGCGCCAGCCCGGCCCTGTTCGCGCGCGATACCACTTGGATCGCCAGGATGGAATCGCCGCCGATCTCGAAGAAGTTGTCGTGCACGCCGACCAGCTCCAGCCGCAGCGCTTCCTGCCAAATCGCCACCAGCGTGATTTCATGTTCGTTGCGCGGCGCGACGTGCACGGCCTGGGACTGGTAATCAGGCTCCGGCAGTCGGCGCAGGTCGATCTTGCCATTGGCGGTCAATGGCAGCGCATCGATCGCTACGAATGCCGCCGGCATCATGTAATCGGGGAGATGCCGTTTGATTCGCTCACGTAATGCGCGCACCAGCAGCGCTTCGTTGACCTCTGCTTCGTTGGCGACGGCTGGCACCACGTAGGCGACCAAGCGACGCAGAGCGCCGTCGCCACGGACCGCGACCACGGCCTCGGACACGCTCTCGTGGGCGCGCAGCAACGCGGCGATCTCACCCGGCTCGACACGATGTCCACGAATCTTGATCTGGCCGTCGACGCGCCCGAGGAACTCCAACTCACCCTGCGCATTCCAACGCACACGGTCGCCGCTGCGGTACAGACGGCCACCGTCGGCGGCGAGTCCATCGATGAAGTTGAGCGCGGTCAGTGTTTCGTTCCCCAGATAGCCGTCAGCCAGGCCTGGACCACCGATGTAGAGCTCACCAGGCACGCCGACCGCCACCGGCGCGCCCTGTGTGTCGAGGACGCGTAATTCGACGTTTGGAAGGCCGCGGCCCAGGGTCAGCGGACGGCCGGGCACCACCTCGGCGCTGGTCGCAGCAACGGTGATCTCGGACGGGCCATAAGAATTGACCACGCGACAACGCTCGGCCCAGGCCCAGGCCAAGCGTTCGTCGCAAGCCTCGCCGGCGACGAACAGCACGCGCGGCGCCGGTGTAGAACCGATATCCAGTTGCGCCAGCAACGCCGGCGGTATGGCCGCATGGGTGATCTCGGCCGTGCTCAACAAACGTGCCAGTCGTGCTGGCGAGCGCCGGTCTTCTTCCGCGCAGACATGCAGGGCCGCGCCATTGGCCAGCGCCATCAGCCATTCCCAGACGGCTCCGTCGAAGCTCACCGACGCGAATGCCAGCACGCGGTCGCCCTCGCCCACCTGATACAGCTCGCGCTGCGATAGGGCCAGATTGATCATGCCGCAGTGCGGCACGATGACGCCCTTGGGGCGTCCAGTCGAGCCGGAGGTGAACACCACGTAGGCTGGATCCTGCGGACGCACGCCTGTCTGCGGGGCACCCGGATCGGCCGCGTCGGATGCGCCGAACAAGGCGTGGGCGAGAGCGCCATCGACCGGTACCACACTGTGCTCGCCCAACGCCGGGACCGCTTCCAGTACGCCCTGCTGGGTCAATACCAGTGCCGGCGCGGCATCCTCCAGCATCGCGGCGATACGCTCTTCGGGATAGGTCGGGTCGATCGGTACGTAGGCGGCGCCCGCCTTGAGGACAGCCAACAGACCTGCAAACAAATCGTGTGACCGCTCCATGCACACGCCAATCCGGGCCCCTGGCCCGATCCCCTGCGCATGCAAGAACGCGGCTATTCGGTTCGCGCGGCGGTCCAGGTCGGCATACGTCCACGCGTGGCCGTCGCAAACCACCGCTGCTGCGTACGGTGTCGCGCGCGCGCAGTGCTCGAACAACTGGTGCGCGCACAGTGCCGGACGCGGCAGGAGCGATGGTGCGCCGAGCGCAAGCACGCGCGCAGCATCGTCGGCTGACATCGCCGCCGACGCGAGCAATGGCGCCTGCGGATCCTTGGCGGCGGCCGACAAGCACGCCAGTAGCGCGTCGGCCAGGCGTTCGACGGTCTTGGCATCGAACAATTCGGTCGCATACAGCACGGTCATGTCGAAACCGTCGCCCCGATCGCGCACATGCAGTTCCAGATCGAAGCGCGACACGTCGATACCGGATTCCAGACCGCCCACGCTCAGGCCCGGCAGCGCGAGGTCTGCAACTTCGTCCTGGTGCATCGTGAAGCTGATTTGGAATATCGGGCCGTGGCCAAGACTGCGCGGTGGATTGATCGCCTCCACCACCAGGTCGAAGGGAATGGCCTGGTGTGCGAATGCATCCAGAACGGTGGTCCGGACGTGGCCTAGAAGTGTCTCGAAGCTTTGCGCAGTGTCCACGTGGGTGCGAATGGCCACGCTGTTAACGAAGCATCCGATCAGTGGTTCGGTGGCC
This sequence comes from Xanthomonas sp. WHRI 8393, assembly GCF_040203315.1. Taxonomy (NCBI): domain Bacteria; kingdom Pseudomonadati; phylum Pseudomonadota; class Gammaproteobacteria; order Lysobacterales; family Lysobacteraceae; genus Xanthomonas; species Xanthomonas sp. WHRI 8393. Next base: position 8,349 of record NZ_JBEGGL010000012.1, read on the forward strand.
GAATGATGGCGTCCGGAGACCGGCGAGCCGACCACCACATCGTCTTCGCCACTCCAGCGCGCCAGCACTGCGGCGAATGCCGCGTGCAGCAGCATGAACGGGGTCGCTGCGCGCGCCCGGGCAAGTTCGCGCAGGCGAGCGGATAGCGATGATTCCAGTCTGCGTTCGATCCGGCCGCCGGAAAAGGCGCGCTGTGTCGGCCAGGGTCGATCCAGCGGTAGGCCATGCACGGGCGGTGCCCCCTCCAGGCGCTCGCGCCAGTAATCCAGCCCCTGTTGCAGTCGCGCCTGGTCCAACACGCGTTGCTGCCACAAAGCGTAGTCCCCGTACTGCACCGCCAAAGGTGGCAAGGCCGGCCGGCGTCCTTCGCAGGCGGCGGCATACAGTTCGACGAACTCCTTGACCAGCAATGCGCTGGAGCCGCCATCGGAAGCAATATGATGCACCGTCAGCACCGCGACCCATTCCTGTTCGTCGATACGCAATAGCGCCGCGCGCAACAACGTGTCGGTCCCCAGGTCGAATGGCCGTTCGACCTCCTCGCGTATCCGTGCGGTCAACAGTGCCTTGCGTTGGCTGACCGCGCTTTTGCGCAGGTCATGGAGTTCCAACGGCGCGTCAGCCAGGTCGACGACCTCGCACCGCCCATCACCATCGCCGGCCAGGAAGCGCGTGCGCAAGACCTCGTGGCGGGCCACGATACCGTCCAGCGCAATCCTGCAGGCCTCCATGTCCAGATCGCCGCGCAGGCGCAGCGTCACGGCGATGTGGTATTGGCGGCTGCCGCCCTCGACCTGGTCGAGAATCCACAAGCGCTTCTGCGCGTGCGACATCACCGGCGCGGTGCCCGGCGGGCGCGGTCGCAATTGGATGCGCTGCTCGCCGTGGCTGTCGACGTGGGCGGCCAGACGACGCACGGTCGGATGCTCGAACAGGGCGCGCAGGGGCACGCTGCGCTCCAGGCGACGACCGATATCGGCGATTGCCCGGGTGGCCAGCAGTGAGTGACCACCGAGGGCGAAGAAATCCTCGTCCAGGCCGATCTTCGCGTGACCGAGGATGGCGCACCAGGAGTCGTGCAGGACCTGCTCGCTGACAGTCGTCGGCGGGGTCAACTCGTGTTTGGCCCCGGCATCGCTCCGCCATGCCGGCAACGCCGCGAATTCGCGCTTGCCGTTGACGGTCAGCGGCATTCGCTCGATCCAGACCACCGCTTCGGGCAGCATGTAATGCGGTAATTCGAGAGCTAACGTCGCACGCAGGCGCGCATCCTCCATCACTGGCGCGCCGTCGGCAGAGACCGCATAGGCCACCAGACGCCGATCGTGGTCGTCGCCGACAGCGACCACTGCGGCATCCTGCACGCCCGGCAGCGCCATCAGACGCGCTTCGATCTCCGCAGGCTCGATCCGATACCCGCGAATCTTCAGCTGCGCGTCGTCGCGACCGAAAAAACGCAAGCGGCCATCGACGCCCCAGGCCGCAAGGTCGCCGCTGCGATAGGCGCGGCAGCCATCGGCCTTGACGTAGAAACCACCGGCGTCGGCGCCGCCCCGATAGCCTTGGGCCAACTGCGGACCGACGATATGGAGCTGTCCGCGCACGCCGATTGGTACCGGCTGTCCATGGCGGTCGACGACGTCAATGCGCATGCCAGGGAACGGCCGCCCGATCGGCACCCCGTCCTCACTGGGCAATGCATCGGCAGGCCCAATGGCGTGGACCATGCAGCCGACCGTGGCTTCGGTCGGTCCGTACTCGTTGACCAACGTCGCCTTCGGTGCGACACGTTCGCGGAATCGGGCCAAGGTCGAGGTCGATAATGCTTCGCCACCGACGACCACGCGATGGGGCGCCTGTCCCGGGACCGTGGCCAGATTCGCCAACGCCTCCAGATGTGCAGGAGTGAGTTTGAAAAGCAGCGGTTCGGCGCCGACCATCAGGCTGGCCAGTATGGCCAGCGAGGCGTGCGGATCGGGTGGCAGCAAGTGGACCGGGCGACCGGTGGCCAGGGGCAGGATGAGCGAGGTGACGGTGGCGTCGAACGCGAGCGTGGTCGCAACTACGCCGGCAGCCAGCGCATCGGCGTCATAAAGGCATCGCGCACGATCCAGATAGTGCGCCAGCGCGGTATGACCAACGACAACGCCCTTGGGACGGCCGGTCGAGCCGGAGGTGTAGATCAGGTAGGCGGTGACGCCAACCGCATGCTCCGGTCTGCTGCTGGGGGCAGCGGTCGCGCGCGCAACTGCCAGCGCGTTGACATCGATGACCGCCATGCCGCTCGGGCAATCGACCGCTTTTGCCACATCGTCGCGCGCGGTCAGCATCGCGGCGGGCGCGGCGTCGATGAGGATCGCCGCGATGCGCGCTGGCGGTGATGTTGTGTCGACCGGCACATAGGCGGCGCCAACCTTCCATGCGCCCAGTATCGCGGCCACCATCCAGGCATCGCGCTCCAGCAACAGGACGACCCGGTCGCCCTCGCCGACACCGGCCACGCTCAGTGCATCGGTCACTGCATCGGCAGCGGCGCCAAGCTGCGCCCAGCTCCATTGCTGGTGGCCGGCGATCACTGCCACCGCGTCGGATCGCGCGTCGCAATGGCGCTGGATCTGCTTCAACGCCGTCTCGGGGACAGCCTCGGAGACTGCCCGACCAGCAGCCAGCGCGACCATCTGTTGGCGACCGGACGCATCCAGCAGATCCAGCGTACTGACCCGGACGGTATCGTCAAAGGCCATTGCCCGCAGCAAGCAATCAAAGTGGCCTAGCCAGCGGTCGATGGTGGTGCGATCGAACAGGTCGCAGGTGTACACCAACTCGCCACAGAAGCCGCCCGCTTCATCGGCCAGTGCCAGCGCCAGGTCAAATTGCGCGCTGTGCCGCGGCGGCTGCAGCGCCTCTACCCGCACGCCCTGCAGGTCGGGTGCGGAGGTGCCTGCGCCGGATACGGTAAGGCTGGTCTGGAACAGCGGTGAGTGGCTGAGACTGCGCTGCGGTCGCAGCGCATCAACGACCTGCTCGAACGGCACATTTTGATGGGCGTAGCCGTCCAGGGTCAGCTCGCGGACCCGGCTCAGCAGGCCTGCCACAGACGGATCGTCTTCCAGATGCACATGCAACGGCATGGTATTGGCGAAAAAGCCGATCAGTGGTTCGACCTCCGGTCGCTGACGATTGGCGACCGGGCAGCCGACCACGACCGAGTCCTGGCCCGAGAGCCGGTGCAGCAAGGCCGCCCAGGCCGCCAGGAGGACCATGAATGGCGTCACCCGATGGCGCCAGGCCAGGTTGCGCAGCGCGTCGCTAGTCCCCTGGTCGATTCGTACCGGCACGCGTTCTCCGGTATAGCGTTGGTGCGCCGGCCGCAGACGGTCACTCGGCAGTTCCAGCAGCGCTGGTGCGCCTGCCAGATGCTGTTTCCAGTAGCTGATCTCCGTCTGCAAACGCGCCTGGTCCAGGCGTTCGCGCTGCCATGCCGCATAGTCGGCGTACTGGATGGACGGCAACGGCAGCGGATCGGGCTGGCCAGCAACGGTTGCGGCATAGATTGCGCCCAATTCGCGCACCAGCACCGCGTTCGACCAGCCGTCCGAGACGATGTGATGCATCGTGACCACCAATACGTGCTCCTCCTCGCCGGTATGCAGCAGGCGCATGCGCAGTGGTCCGCCGGTAACGAGATCGAACGGTGCCTCGCCCTCGTCGCGCAGGTGCTCCCATATCCGCGATGCGGCATCCTCGCCGCGCAGGTCGAACAGCGGCAACGGTGGCACCGCGTGAGCCGGCAGGACCCACTGCACCGGCTCGCCGTCCTGATCGACGAAACAGGTCCGCAAGACCTCGTGGCGTTCGACAATACGAGCCAGCGTCAGCCGCAGCGCGTCCACGTCGAGGGCGCCGCGCAAGGCCAGCGCCGCGCCGACGTGGTAGGCGGCGCTGGCGGCCGGGTCGAGCTGGTGCAAGAACCACAGCCGCTGTTGCGCGAACGACAGCGGCGCTGGCCGCTGCGGCTGCCCGCGTCGGGGAATCGCCTCCGCGATTGGTAAGACAGCACTGTCCGAGAGGAATGCGATGAGGGCGTCACGGTTCTCGCGCAGCAACGCGACCGCACGTGGTGAAATGTCCGCTGAGGCCGAACGAGTTTTGAGCCGGTCCTGGTCGATGAAAGGAAATACGCCTTCGGCGTTGAGCAACGTCACGATCTCTGCAGGCCGCATCTCACCACTCCATTTCGATTTGCGTTGCGTCCGTTACGGCACCGGAGAGGTTCTCGCTGCGGATACGCTGATCGCTCACCAGCCGTGCCAGCGAGCGAATATCGGGATTTTCGAAGAGACGTCGCAGCGGCAGTTCGATCCCGAACTCACGCTGCACATCGTTGATGACGCGCATCGCCAGAAGCGAATGACCGCCGAGCGCGAAAAAATCAGCGGTCGCGCTGACCCGCTCCAGATCCAGCGCCTGCGCCCAGATGCGCTCGAGCAGGCATTCAATCTCGCCTTCTGGCGCGCTCCAGGGCAACTCGGCAACGGACGGCGCCGGCAGACGTTTGCGATCGAGCTTGCCGTTGGCTGTCAGCGGCAGGCTCTCCAGGGGCACGTAGACCGACGGCTGCATGTACGTCGGCAAGCGCGACGTGGCCACCGCGCGAAGCGCCTCCTCCCAGCCCTCGCC
>NZ_JBEGGL010000013.1:0-10806 GCF_040203315.1 Xanthomonas sp. WHRI 8393
ACCCTGGCCTCGATCTGGCGGGCGATCTTGCAGGTGGAACAGGTCGGCATCCACGACAACTTCTTCGAGTTGGGTGGCGACTCGATCTTGTCGATTCAGGTCGCGGCCCGCGCCAGCCAGAATGGCCTTGCGCTGACCACTCGCGACTTGTTCCAGGCACAGACCATCGCCACCCTGGCAATGCGCGTGCGGGAGGGCGTGACCCAGGCGGTACCGCAGGGAGATAGCGAAGGCCCTCAACGCCTGCTGCCAATCCAGTGTGGATTCTTCAACGACCCGGTCGACCGTCACCATTTCAACCAGTCGGTTTGGCTAACTACGCCAGTCGACTTCGATCCGAGCGTGCTGGCGCCGATCATGCGAGCGTTGTACCTCCGCCATGACGCGCTGCGATTACGCTTCACGCTTGTGGACGGCACGCCGCACGCGCGCTATGCACCGCTGGACACGGAACTCCTGGATGCAGCGGTCGTGCTGGAACCAGGACTGGACGGGTTGGACGCACGTTGCGAGCGCTGGCAGCGCAGCTTCGATCTGGAGCGCGGGCCGCTGTTGCGCGCAGTGCATTTCGTGCCGCCGGCTGGCCAGGAGGGGCGCCTGTTGCTCGTCGCGCATCACCTAGTTGTGGACGGTGTGTCCTGGCGCATCCTGTTGGAAGACATCGAACGCGGTCATGCGAGCCTGCGTGCCGGTGAGCCGATCACGTTACCGCTGAAGACGCGGTCGTTCCAGCAGTGGGCCGAGCGGCTGACGCACTGGGCTCAAAGTGATTCCGCCACGGCCGAACTGGACTATTGGCGCGAGCAGGCGCGCGATGCTGGGACGGACGCGAACGCTCCCGCATTAATGCCCGACCATGGCGACCATGGCACTGCGCGCAGCATCAACCACGTACTGGACGAGGACAGCACCCGCGATCTGCTGCAGCACTGCAATGCCGCCTACCGTACCCGCATCAATGACCTCCTGCTGGCCGCAGTCTATCTAGGCGTGCGCGCATGGAGTGGCTGCGACCGAGTGGCCCTGCGGATGGAGGGACACGGCCGCACAGCGCCGGACGGCGAATTCGATCTGACCCAGACCGTCGGCTGGTTTACCTGCGTCTATCCGCTGACCCTGCATGCCGCCACCACCGAACCTTCGGAGGTGATCAAGGCAATCAAGGAACGTTGCCGCGCCGTGCCGGGCGACGGGCTGGGTTTTGGCGTGCTACGCGACCTGCGCGGCGATACGTTGTTGCGGGCGATGGCAGAGCCGGAATTCGAATTCAACTATCTGGGCCAAGTCGACCAGGTTTTGCAGGGCAAGGCCGGCCTGCGCGCCGCCGAGGGCGCAGCCGGTATGCAGGTGGCGCCGACGCGGCGGCGTTCGGCGCGCTGGTCATTGAGTGGGTTGGTTGCCGGCAGCCGCCTGCGCCTCTCGCTCGGCCACGATCCGGCGCGCGACGATTCCGCCAGCGCGGCGCGCCTGCTCGACTGCATCGTCGATGGCCTGCGTACGGTCATCACGCATTGTTTGCAGGCCGGCAGCGGAGGGTTCACCCCCTCGGACTTTCCGTTGCTGTCACTGGACCAGGCAGCGGTCGACGCGCTGCAGGCGCGCTATCCGCGCCTCCGCCGCGCCTATCCGGCGACGCCGATGCAGACGGGGCTGCATTACCACGCGGCCCTGGATCGTTCCGCTTACGTCGTGCAAATCCATCCTCTGCTGTGCGGCGCGTTGGACGTGGCCGCCTTCCGCGCTGCCTGGCAGGCAACCGTCGACCGGCATGCGATTTTGCGTACTGGCTTCCACACCGCCGGCGATGGATTGCTACAGGTCGTCTCCGACGACGTCAAACTGCCTTGGCAGGAACTGGATTGGCGCGGTCTCGACGAGAGTGACTGGCGCGCGCGCTTCGACGCATTCCGCGAAGCCGACCGCGCGATCGGATTCGCGCTGGAGGCTCCGCCGCTGATGCGGGTAACCCTCTTGCGGGTAGGCGATGAGCGCTGGCAACTGCTGTGGACGCAGCATCATCTGCTGTTGGACGGATGGAGTCTGCCGATGGTTTACCGCGACGTCATGCACGCCTACGCGGCGTTGCGTGGAGTCGCCTCCGCACCGTTGCCCGAGCCGGCGCCCTACGAGGAATACGTGGCGTGGCTGGGACGCCAGAATCCGGCCCAAGCGCGCGCCTACTGGCGCGAGCGTCTGGCCGGCATCGAGGCACCGACGCCGCTGGCGATCGACCGCGGCGAAGACAGCGGCCAGAGCGGCCATCGCGAGCTCACCGTCGAACTGGATGCAGCGGCCAGCCAGGCGCTGCGCGAGCTGGCCCAGCATCGCCGCACCACGGTCAACACCTTGCTGCAATGGAGCTGGGCCTGGCTGCTACATCGTTACAGCGGCGAGCGTGAGGTGGTGTTCGGCGCGACCGTGTCCGGCCGCGACGTCGACGTGGCGGCGATCGGCGAGATGGTCGGGTTATTCATCAACACGCTGCCGGTCAGGGTGGGTTTCAACGGCGGCTCGATCGGCGAGTCTCTGGCTGCATTGCATGAACAGTTCCAGCGATCCACCGACCATGGCTATTTGTCGCTGGCGCAGATCCAGCGCGAGTCCGAGATCGCGCCCGGCTCGCCGTTGTTCGACAGCATCATGGCGTTCGACAACTACCCGCTGGATGCGATGGCCGATCCGGCGCTGACTCCGCAGACCGCCGGCCTACGCATGGAGAGCAGCGGTCATTCCGAACGCACCAGCTACAAGCTCAGCCTCAGCGCGAGTCTGGGACGGGTATTGACGCTGCGCCTTGGCTACCGCGCCGAGCAGATCGCGCCGGCCGCCGCCACCCGCCTGATCGCTCACCTTTGCTCAGTGCTGCGGCGGTTGCCGGACGCGCTGAAAGCCGACACGGTCGATCTGCTGGAAGAGGAGGAGCGAGCGGGTTTGCTCAAGCTGGGGACCGTGGCGCCCCCCGCACCGGTGTTCTACGCAGTGCACGAACGCGTGCTCGACTGGGCGCGGCGTCAACCCGATGCGCTCGCGATCGGAATCGACGGGCACCAGACCCGCTACGCCGAGTTGGCCGCACGGGCGATGGCAATCGCTGCAGAGATCTCTGGTCGCGGGGTTGGCCAGGAGCAGATCGTTGCGATCTGCGCTGGGCGCCACGCCGACACGATCGCGGCGATGCTCGGAGCGTTGATTGCGGGAGCTGCCTATCTGCCAATCGACCCGGCGTATCCGGCCGAACGGATCGCTTTCATGCTTGAGGACGCCGGCGCACGCTTGGTACTCGCCGATGCGTCCGGGCGCGAGGCGCTGGCGGGCCGGCACGCGGTGGTCGCGCTGGAACGCATCGCCGCACGTGCTGCCGATTCGACGCCGGCGGTGGCCACCACCCCTGACAGATTGGCTTACGTGGTCTATACCTCCGGTTCGACCGGCCGGCCCAAGGGAGTGATGCTGGAGCATCGCGGCCTGTCCAACCTCGCCGATGCGCAACAGGCCCTGTATGCCACCACTCCCGACAGCCGCGTCCTGGGCTTTGCTTCGATCGGGTTCGATGCCGCGGCCTGGGAATGGCTGATGGCGTTGGGCGCAGGCGCCAGCCTGCATCTGTGCAGCGAGATGACCCGTCTGTCGGCGCAGGCGTTGACCGAATTGCTGGTCGAGCAGCGCATCACCCACGCGACCCTGCCGCCGGTGATGCTGGCCCAGCTCAACCCGCAGGCAGATTACGCGTTGCGGGTGCTGATCGTCGCCGGCGAGGCCTGCGACGAACATCTGGCCTGGACCTGGGCGGTGCGGATGCCGCTGTTCAACGCCTACGGCCCGTCAGAGAACACCGTCGCAGCGACCTGCGCGCGCGTCGTCGCCGGCAAACCGGTGCGACTTGGTGCGCCACTGCCGGGTGTGCATCTTCGCGTGTGCGCCGAGGACGGAGCCCTGCAGCCGCGCTGCGTACCGGGCGAGCTGTGGCTGGGGGGCGTCGCGTTGGCGCGCGGCTATCTCGGCCGCACCTCACTAACGGCCGAGCGCTTCGTCGAGAGCGAGGGCGTACGCTACTACCGCACCGGCGACCGGGTCTGCTGGAGCGAGTCCGGTGAGCTGCGTTTCCTTGGGCGCGTTGATGAGCAGGTCAAGATCCGCGGCTACCGGGTCGAACCGGGCGAGGTCGAAGCCGCGATCGCCGCCGAACCGGATGTCGCCGAGGCAGTGGTAATCGCCCGCGACGACGATGGCCATGGACAACGCCTGGTCGCCTATGTGATCGCCGCCGATGGCGGCGAGGACCTGGCCCGGACGCTGCGCCAGCGCCTGGCCCATCGCCTGCCCAATCACATGCTGCCGTCGGCGGTGGTGATGCTGGAGCGTCTGCCGGTCACCGCCAATGGCAAGGTCGACAGGCGTCGCCTGCCGGCACCCGCGCCGACCGCATCAGCGACGCACTTCGTGGCTGCACGCAATCCTCTCGAACAGGCGCTGGCCGACATCTGGGCGCAGGTACTTCGGGTCGAGCAGGTCGGCATTGACGACGACTTCTTCGAACGCGGCGGCGATTCGATCCTGGCGATCCAGGTGGTTGCGCGTGCCAACCAGGACGGTATCGCGATCACCACCGGCCAGCTGTTCGAGGCGCGCACGATCGCCGCGCTGGCCGCCGTGGCCGGTACCGCGGCCCGTGCCGATGCGCCGCAGGATGCGGTGCAGGGCCTGCAAGTGCTATTGCCGATCCAGCGAGATTTCCTGGCCGGCGAAGACCAGCAGATCCACCACTTCAACCAGGCGCTTCTGCTGGTTGCGCCGGCAACGTTCGACGCCGACGCGCTGCGCGTGCTGGTTACCGCCGTCTACAAGCGCCATGACGCGCTGCGGCTGTGCTTCTATCGCGACGACGACGGCACCTGGCAGGGCCGCTACCGGCCCTGGGACGCGGCAATGCTGGAGCAGGCTGCGCAGGTGGAGCCGTTGGGCGAGGATCTGGTCCTGCAATGCGACCGCTGGCAACGTGGCTTCGATCTGGCGCAGGGGCCGTTGTTCCGGGCAGTCTGGTTCCAGGCCGATGCAGGCGAGGGGCGTCTGCTGCTGGTCGCGCACCATTTGGTCGTCGACGCGGTGTCTTGGCGCATCCTGCTCTCCGACCTGGAACAGGCGTGGTCGCTGCATCGCGACGGCCGAACGGTGACGCTGGCGTCGAAAACCTCCTCCTTCGCACAATGGGGCGCCGCATTGCAGGAATGGCGTGAGACACAACCGGGCCGCCTCGACGCTGCCTGGTGGGATGCCCATCTCGACGGAACCGGAGCCGCACCTCGCGAAGACCACGGCCGATTGGGCGACAGCCGCGTGCTGACCGATACGCTCGACGATGCGGAAACCGCCGCGCTGCTGCAGTCCTGCAATGCGGCTTATCACACGCGTGTCGACGAACTGCTGCTAGCAGCTGTCTGCATGGCGTTGCCGCATCCTGGGCGGGCCGGCGCGCTCGACGTGCTGATCGAAGGCCACGGGCGCGAGAATTTGTTCCCGACCCTTGATACCACCGGCACGGTCGGCTGGTTTACCAGTGTGTACCCACTCCCGCTGCGCTGGCACGGCGGCACGACGGGCGAGGTCATCAAAGGGGTCAAGGAGAGCTGTCGCGCCGTCCCGCACCGTGGAATCGGACACGGCCTGCGTGGTCGCGACGACGGCGGAGCATGCCTGCTCGCATTCAACTATCTGGGTCAGTTTGATCAGGTGATCACCCCCGGTAGTGCATTCCAGATCGCACCGGAACCAGCCGGCGTGCAGGGCAGTGCATCGCGTCAACGTTCGGCACGCTACGCGATCAACGCGATGGTGTTCGGCAACTGCCTGCAACTTTCGCTGGACTTCGATGGACGTCGCGACGACGAGCAGAAAGTACGCGCGGTGCTGGACGCGGCGATGGCTGCATTGCGGCGGATCATCGCCCATTGCCAGGAGCCAGGTGTCGGCGCTTTCACGCCCTCGGACTTTCCACTTGCGCACCTCGACGCATCGACGCTGGATGCCGTGCTGCACGACTATCCGAATCTGGTTCGCCTGTACGCCGCGACGCCGATGCAACGCGGCCTGTGGTTCCACTCCCAGTTGGACGCCTCGGCCTACGTGGTGCAGGTGCATCCGCGGCTGTGCGGTCCGCTGGAGGTCGATGCCTTCAAGGCCGCTTGGCAAGACGTGGTGGACCGCTATGACATTTTGCGTACTGCGTTCGCCGGCGCGGGCGAGGCGCTGCAGCAAGTCGTGTTGAAGCAGGCCCCACTGCAATGGCGGCAAGAGGACTGGAGGGGAATGGATGCGACTACGCAACAGCAGTGCATCGACCATTTGCTGGCCAGCGATCGCGCGCGAGGTTTCGACTTCGCCCATGCACCGTTGATGCGCGTGACCCTGGTGAGCCTGGGCGAAGACCGCCATCTGCTAGTGTGGAGCCTGCACCACGTATTGCTCGACGGATGGAGCATGCCGCTGGTGTACCGCGATGTGATGGCCTGTTATCGCGCACGCATCGCTGGCGAGCGCCCAAGCCTGCCGGTCGCGGTGCCTTACGAGCGCTATATCGCGTGGCTGGAGAGCCGTGACCGCGACGTCGCGCGCGACTTCTGGCGCGGCTATCTGGGCGGCATTTCGGCGCCGACGCCGCTAAGCATCGATCGCCGCGGCCTGACATCCGAGGCTGGTGTTGCTGGCTACCGCGAACGCCTGATGGAACTGGACGAGACCGCAACCGCAGCGCTCAGCGCGCTGGCTCGCGAACTGCGCACAACGCCCAATACGCTCGTGCAGTGGGCCTGGGCCTATCTGCTTCACCGCTATAGCGGGGAGAACAGCGTGGTATTCGGCGCGACGGTCGCGGGCCGGCCAGCCGAAGTAGCGGGCATCGAGTCCATGGTCGGATTATTTATCAACACCATTCCTGTACGAGTCGATTTCGTCGATGGCCAAGCGCTCGAACAGGCACTGGCGACGCTGCACGACGGCTTCACTCGCGCCAGCGGGCATGGCTACCTGCCATTGGCAGAGATCCAGGGTATGTCGGAGGTGCAGGGCATACCGCTGTTTCAAAGCCTGCTGGCCTTTGAGAACTATCCATTGGATGCGGTCGAGGAAGCGAACCGCAGCGATAGGGATGCGTCAACGCCGCAACTGACGATCGAACGCGCCGATAGCAGCGAGCAGACCAGTTATCCACTGGTGCTCAGCGCACTGCTCGACCGTCGGTTGACGATCCGTTTCGGTTATCGCAGCGAGACCTTCGACAGCCGGCTGATTGAGCGGACGATTGGCCACATGCAACGGGTGCTGGAACAACTGCCTGCCGCCATGCGCGACGGCTGCCGCATCGACCTGCTCGACGCTGTCGAGCGTGCCGAGCTTGAGGCGTGGCAGCAACCGGCTGAGCGCTTCGAGGTCGTCGACACCCTGTCGGCGCTGTTCGAGGCGCAGGTACGACGCACGCCGCAGGCTGAAGCACTACGCTTCCAGGGACACAGCCTGAGCTACGACGCGTTGAACCGCGCGGCGAACCGGGTCGCGCACCGGCTGCTGACCCTGGGAGTGAAGCCGGACGACAGGGTTGCGGTTCGGGCGGCCCGCGGCCTGCCGATGCTAATCGGCCTGTTGGGCGTCCTGAAAAGCGGTGCCGCCTACGTGCCGATCGACCCGGCCTACCCAGCAGCGCGTCAGGCCTACATGCTCGAAGACAGCGCACCGGTCGCGCTGCTGGTTGATGAGCCAGCCGAAAACACCGGCAACGGAGCAGACGCGGACGTCGGCGTGTCCTGTCCACTGCTGACGATCATGGCAGGTGCGCCAGCGGACGAACACGATCCGCGCGTGCCGGGCCTGGATCCCACGCATTTGGCGTACATCATCTACACCTCCGGTTCGACGGGTCGACCGAAGGGGGTGATGGTCGAACATCGCCACGTGGTTCGGCTGTTCTCCGCCTGCGCGCGCCACTTCGACTTTGGAACGCGCGATGTCTGGACGCTCTTCCATTCCTTCGCGTTCGATTTCTCGGTGTGGGAGATCTGGGGGGCCTTGTTGCACGGTGGCCGCCTGGTGATCGTGCCAGCGCCGGTGGCGCAGTCACCGAAAGAATTCCTGCGCCTGCTGGCGGATGAGGGCGTGACCGTGCTCAACCAGACTCCGAGCGCGTTCCGTGCATTGACCGCCGCCCAGGACCAGAGCCACAACCACCAACTGCGGATGGTGATCTTTGGCGGCGAGGCGCTGGAGCTGCATGCGCTGCTGCCGTGGATCGAGCGCAACGCTCTGCATCGCACACGCTTGATCAACATGTATGGCATCACCGAAACCACCGTGCACGTGACTTACCGGGAGATCAGCGAGACAGAGGTACGCGGCGGCAGTGGAAGTCCCATCGGCCTGCCACTGGCGGATCTGTCGCTGCGCCTGCTCGACAATCGTGGTGAGCCGGTGCCGCTTGGGATGACCGGGGAGATCTATGTCGGCGGCGGCGGTGTCGCACGTGGCTACCTGAATCGCGCAGCGCTGACCGCCGAACGTTTCCTGACGCTACCTGACAACGATCGGCTGTACCGTACTGGCGACCTCGGCCGACGATTGTCGGATGGCTCGATCGAGTATCTCGGTCGCAACGATCAGCAGGTCAAGATCCGTGGCTTCCGCATCGAACTGGGCGAAATCGAGGCGGCGCTGGCTGCCGCCCCGGACGTCGACGAGGCGGTGGTGGCGGTGCGCGAGGATCGCGGCGATCGTCGTCTTGTCGCCTACGTGGTCTCCGCGCCTGGCGTGACGTTGGAGATCGCAGACTTGCGAGAGCGGCTCGCCGCCACGTTGGCTGCCTACATGATACCGGCTGCCTTTGTCGTGCTTGACGCCTTGCCATTGACGATCAACGGCAAGCTCGACCGCGCCGCATTGCCAGCACCGGACGGCGCGGCCACGGCGGCGCGCGCGTTCGAGCCGGCACGCACTGACAGCGAGCGCGTGCTGTCCAGGATTTGGCAGCAGACGCTGGCGGTGGAGAGGATCGGGCGATACGATCATTTCTTCGAGATCGGCGGTCACTCGCTGCTGGCGGTGAAGGTTCTGGCTGAGATCAAGCAGCACTTCGGCATTGAACTATCGATCCGAGACGTGTTCGAGAAGACCACGATCACGGCACTGGCGACGTATCTTGACGAACGGTTGGGCGAGACGGCGTTGCGTGACGCTTTGGTGATGGACAACACCGACAGTAGCGATCAGGGACTTATCGAGCTATGAGTTTTCGCGAAGTATTGAAGGCGTGTGTAGACAGCGGAATTCGGGTCAAGGCCCGCGATGGAAAGCTGTTGCTGGACGATCCGGATAAGCGCTTGACCGCTGCGCTGCGCGAACGGCTGGTTACCCACAAAGCCGAGATCCTGACCTGGCTGCAAAGCGACAGCGGCGCAGGCAGCCTTGTGCCGATTCCGCGCCGTGACGCCAGGCAAGCCCCTCTGTCGTTTCCGCAGCGACGCCTATGGTTTATCGATCAGCTCGAAGGCGGCAGCCGCCAGTACAACATCCCGACCGCCATGCGCCTGCGTGGCCAGCTTGATGTACAAGCGATGCAGGCAGCGCTCGACCGCATCGTTGCCCGTCACCAGATCCTGCGTACGGTCTATCGATTCCAGGACGACGCACCGGTGCAGCAAGTGCTGGCGCCTGCGCCGATCCCGCTAGCGCAGACTGACCTGTCGGCGCTGGCGCCCGAGGTCGCGCTGTCGCGCGCGCGCGACCTAGCGATGCAGGAAGCGGCGCGGCCATTCGATCTTTCAGCTGACCTCATGCTGCGCTGCGTGCTGATTCGCTTGGCCGACGCGGACCATGTGGTGTTGCTGACACTGCATCACATCGCTTCCGATGGCTGGTCCAGCGGCGTGCTCGTCAACGAGTTCGTCGCGCTCTACCGCAATCGCGTCGCCGGGCTCGACGATCCGCTGCCGCCATTGCCGATCCAGTACGCCGACTTTGCCGCCTGGCAGATCGAAGAAGCGGGGCAAGGTGTGCTGCAACGCGGACTGGCCTATTGGACCCGCCAGTTGGAGGACCTGCCGGTCGTGCACTCGCTGCCGTTAGACCGTCCGCGACCAGCGCGCCAGCGTTTCGATGCACGGCAATCCAGTCGCCGCGTCGACGCCAGCCAGACCGAGGCCCTGCGCATGCTGGCGAAGGCGAATGAGGCCTCGTTGTTCATGCTGCTGCAGGCGGCACTGGCAATCGTGCTCGGTCGATTCGGCGCGACCGACGATGTCGTGGTCGGGGTGCCGCACGCCGGCCGCGATCGCGCCGAGCTGGCGCCGCTGATCGGCTTCTTCATCAACACCCTTGTGCTGCGTAGCGACCTGTCAGGCAATCCGACGCTGGTGGAGGTGATCGCCCGCGTACGCACCACTGCGCTGGATGCATTCGCTGCGGCCGATGTGCCCTTCGACCTGGTCAACGACACGCTGCGCCACGAACGGAGCATGGCTTACAACCCTCTGTGCCAGGTGAAATTCGTGGTCCAGAACCACGAGGCCGGAGAGCTTGCTTTGCCCGGGCTGCAGATCGAACCATTCGTCAACAATGTCGAGCAGGTGCATTTCGATCTGGATCTCAGTGTCGGCGAAGGCCGCGACGGGCTGATCCTGGCCTGGACCTACAAGGACCTGTTCGACGGCGCAACCATCGACCGTATTGCTGAGGCCTACCAGCAGGTGCTTGCGGCACTGCTATCCGATCCGCAGCAGCGGATCGACTCGCTGGCGCTGATCGACGCGCAGGAGCGCGAACAGTTGC
>NZ_JBEGGL010000014.1:0-10131 GCF_040203315.1 Xanthomonas sp. WHRI 8393
GAGCACGTGCGGCCGGAGCGCAGCCTGGGCCACAGCCCGGTGTTCCAGACGATGCTGGCGCTGAACAACACGCCGGGCGCACGTGAGCTGTCCTTGCCAGGGGTGCGTCTGCAACCGCAGCCACAACCGCGCACCACGACCCAGTTCGACCTGTCGCTGGCGTTGAACGAACACGCCGGCGCACTGACTGGCGAACTCGAATACGCCACCGACCTGTTCGACGCGGCAACGATCCAGCGTTGGGCCGGCTATCTGCAGCGGCTGCTGCAGGCACTGGCGACCACCGAGGACTGCGCGGTGGCGCAGCTGCCGTGGCTGCCAGAACAGGAGCTGGCCCAGTTGCAGGCCTGGAGCCTACCCGATGCTGCATGGTCGTGGCCGGCATTGACCCTGCCGGCCCTGTTCGAGGCGCAGGTACGGCGCACACCGCAGGCCGAGGCGCTGCGCTTTGAAGGACGCAGCTTGAGCTACGCGGGGCTGAACCGGGCGGCGAACCGGGTCGCGCACCGGTTGCTGGCCCTGGGAGTCAAGCCGGACGACCGCGTCGCGATCCGGGCCGAGCGCGGGCTGGAGCTGTTGATTGGTTTGCTGGGCATCCTCAAAAGCGGTGCCGGCTACGTGCCGATCGATCCTGCTTACCCACAGGCGCGCCAGGACTACATGCTGACCGACAGTGCACCGGCGGCATTGCTGGTCGATGCGATCGGCGTCGCCGGGCCGGCCGCTTGCCCGCAGTTGGCGATCGCGTCGGACGAACCGGCAAGCGAGGACAACCCGCAGGTGCCGGCGCTGGGGCCGCAGCATCTGGCCTACGTGATCTATACCTCCGGCTCGACCGGCCAGCCCAAGGGGGTGATGGTCGAGCACGCCAGCGTCGCTGCGTTTGTGCGCACACATGCGACAAGCTGTCGTCTTCAGCCGGGCGATCGCGTGCTGCACTTCGCCTCGTGTTCGTTCGATACCTCGATTGAGGAAATCTTTCCGGCGTTGGTGTCCGGGGCAACGGTAGTCGTGCGGCCTTCCTGGATGGTGTCGCCCGACACGCACTTTGTGGAACTCCTCGCCGTCGAACGTATCGCCATCCTCGATTTGCCGACCGCGTTTTTCCACGTCTGGGCGCAGCAGGCTCCGCAACGCCGTCCTGCCCTGCCAGAGCAGGTACGTTTGGTCGTGGTCGGTGGCGAAAAGCTTGAACGCGGTGCGCTGGCGGGCTGGTTCGCGCACCCTTCCGCGCGGTACGCCACCGTACTGAATACTTACGGGCCGACCGAAGCGACCGTGTATGCGACGTCCATCGCCCTGGAAAGCGTGCCCCAGTGCGAAAGCCAGGTGCCCATAGGACGTCCGCTGCGAGGCCTCAAGATCAGCATTCTCGATTCTTGCGGTGCTCCGGTGCCGCAGGGCGTGATTGGTGAGATCCATATTGGCGGCGTGCAAGTTGCACGTGGATATCTCGGGCAGCCTACGCTGACTGCAGAGCGCTTTGTGCATGATCAGGACGCAGCCGGCGACGCGCGCCTGTACCGCACCGGCGACCTCGGTTGCTGGCTGGGCGATGGCAACATCGCTTATGCAGGCCGCCGCGATGCGCAGATCAAACTCCGTGGCTTCCGCATCGAGCCTGGTGAGATCGAGTACGCGTTACGCCGCTGCGACGGAGTCGCCGACGCGCTCGTGCTGCTGCATGACGATGCGTCTGGCGCGAGCCGACTGGTTGCTTATGTAGTTGCCGCGGAGGCCAACGCGCCATCAGAGCAGATGCTTCATTCGGCGCTGTCCGAAAAGCTCGCTGCTTATATGTTGCCTTCCTGCTACGTCTTGCTGGAAAACTTTCCGCTGACCCGGTCAGGCAAGATCGACCGTGCCGCGCTGCCGGTGCCGAACGCTTCTGCCAGGACGAACTCCGAACACGAATTGCCGGTAGGCGCGGTCGAATCTGCGATCGCGCGGGTTTGGGCCGGGCTTTTCGGCTTGGAGCAAGTCGGTCGCCGTGACAATTTCTTTGAGCTTGGCGGTCACTCACTGCTGGCGATCGCCATGATCGAGCGCCTGGCAGGCGAGGGCATCGAGCTCCCCGTTCGCGATCTGTTCCTATCGCCGGTATTGGCCGATCTCGCCGCACAGGTATCGCGCGGGACTACGCAGCCAGTGCCACCGAACCTGATCGAGCCGGGTCGTACCGCGATCACCCCTGACCTGCTGCCGCTGGTAGCGCTGTCTCAGGCTTCGATCGACCGCATTATCGACACGGTCCCGGGCGGCGCGGCCAATGTGCAGGATATCTATCCGCTTGCGCCATTGCAGGATGGCATCCTGTTTCATCATCTGCTGCACGCCGAGGACGCGGTCGATCCCTACGTCCTGCGGGTAAGTCTGGAATTCGATGGCATCGTGCGCATGGAGCGCTTCATCGACGCGCTGAAGACGGTGGTCGCACGCCACGACGTGCTGCGCACTGCCTTGTTCTGGCAGGCACTGGAACGGCCTGTGCAGGTCGTGTTGCGCGAGGTGTCGCTGCCCGTGTTCGACGGCGTTCCAGGCGCCGTACGCATGAACCTGAGCGCCGCGCCGTTGCTGCAACTGTGGCGTCATGCCGATACCGGCGACGACGGTTTGATCCTGACCGTGCTGTGGCACCACATGGTGTCTGATGCGGTGGCCATGGGAGTGATCCTGGATGAGGTGCGCAACTTGTTGCTCACCGATGCGTCGGCATTGCCGCCGCCGGCGCCCTATCGCGACTTTATCGCCCGCACTGGCGCTGTCCACGACAGCGTGCACGAGGCGTATTTCCGCGAACGCCTGGGCAGCGTCGATGAAACCACCGCAATCGGCGGTATCGTCGACGTGCGCCATGACGGCGCCGCGATCCGCCAGTCGGTCCTGCGCCTCGAGGACGACGTCGTCGCGCTGATCCGTCGCGCTGCCACGGCCGGGGGCACGGCGCCATCGGTTCTGTTTCATGCAGCATGGGCGCGCGTGCTGTCCGAGCATGCCAGCCGCAGCGACGTAGTTTTTGGCACAGTGCTGACCGGTCGCCTGCAGGGGATGGCCCAGGCAGGGCGCACCGTTGGCATGTTCATCAACACCTTGCCGCTGCGTTTGGATCTGGCCGGACGCGGCGTCGCCGAGGCGCTCGACGAAACCCGGTTGCGTCTAGCCGAACTGCTCGCTCACGAACATGCATCGCTTGCCTTGGCTCAGCGCTGCAGTGCGGTCGCGGCGGGCATACCGCTGTTTACCGTGCTGTTGAACTATCGTCAGCACAGCAGCCAGACCGATGCCGATGCTGTTTCATCGCTGGGCGAGGGCATACGGGTTGGCGGCGCTCAAGCGCGGAACAACTATCCACTGACGATGTCGGTGGACGATGACGGAACCGGCTTCGGCCTGACCTCGCTGAGCATCGGTGATATCGACGGCCCGGCGCTGGCCGGGCATCTGGTTCGCGTCGTCGAGGCGTTGGCTGCGGCACTGCTATCCGATCCGCAGCAGCGGATCGACTCGCTGGCGCTGATCGACGCGCAGGAGCGCGAACAGTTGCTGGCGCTGGGCCGCGGCAGGTCACAGGCGCGCACGCGCGCGCATGGCCTCATCGACGCGTTCCAGGCCCAGGCTGCGCGGAGCCCGCAGGCGATTGCACTACGCGCGACCGAGACCGGGGCGAGCACCGACTACGCGACCCTGGCCGCGCACGCTAACCGCCTGGCCCACGCGTTGCGCGAACAGGGCCTTGGCCCAGGCGATCGCGTTGGGATCTGCATGGAGCGCGGGCTGGCGCTGCCGGTGGCGCTGCTGGCGGTGCTCTCCAGCGGCGCTGCATATGTGCCGCTGGACCTGCGCCAGGGCAGCGAACGCCTGGCACGGATCATCGCCGACGCCAACATTAGCGTGGTGCTGGTCGAAAGCAGCTCGGCGCCAGCCTCGCTGGGCGGGGTGGACATGCTGTATCTGGACGGCGCCGGCACCGATCCGGACTGGCTTGGCGAGTACCCCGCGCAGCCGCTGGAGACGAGGCTGGCCGATGATGCGATTGCCTACGTGCTGTACACCTCCGGCTCGACCGGCGAACCCAAGGGGGTGGAGGTGTTCCATGCCGGGCTGGCCGACTATTGCGCATTCGCGCGCGAGAGTTACTACGACCAGGCGCTGGATGGATCGCTGGTGGCGAGTTCGCACGCGTTCGACCTGACGGTGCCGTCGTTGTACGTGCCGCTGCTGGTAGGCGGGTGCGTGGAGCTGCTGCCGGCGGGAGAGGAGTTGCCGGCGCTGGCGCGGCGGCTGGAGCAGGCAGACGGAGCATGGCTGCTGCGGCTGACGCCCTCGCACGTGCAGGGGCTGCTGCAGCTGGCCGACGCATCGCCACGTGCAGGCGCGCATGCGTTCGTGATCGGCGGCGAGGCGTTCCCGGCGTCGCTGGCGCGTGCGTTGCAGGCCAAGTATCCGCAGGCGCGGCTGGTGAACCACTACGGTCCGACCGAGACGGTAGTGGGCTGCACATGGCAGCGGCTGGACCAGGTAGTGCTGTCGGGCGAGGGCACACTGCCGATCGGTCGAGCGATGAGCAATACGCGGCTCTACGTGCTGGGGCCGTCGGGTCAGTTGTTGCCGCGTGGGGTGCCGGGCGAGTTGTACATCGGCGGTGCGGGCGTGGCACGTGGCTACGTGAACGATGCGGCACGCACGGCAGAGCGGTTCCTGGAGGATCCGTTCGAGGCGGGTGGGCGAATGTATCGCAGCGGCGACCGGGTACGCTGGCGAGCGGACGGGGCGCTGGAATTCCTGGGCCGGATGGACGGGCAGGTAAAGCTGCGCGGTTACCGGATCGAGCCGGGCGAGATCGAGGCGGTGCTGCGGGAGCAGGTGCGCGAGATATCGGTGGGGGTGCACGGGGAGGGTGCTACGGCACGCCTGGTGGCCTGGGTAAGCGGTGTCTCGGGCGAGGGCTGGGAGGAGGCGCTTCGCGCGGTGGCCACGTCGCGCTTGCCGACGTACATGCAGCCGTCGGTCTACGTACCCTTGGAGAGCCTGCCGCTGACAGCCAACGGCAAGCTCGATCGCAAACGCCTGCCGGCGCCGGAACGCTCCCGGGACGCCACCCTCCACGAGCAGCCGCAGGGCGGATGCGAGCAGCGCATTGCAGCCATCTGGAGCGAACTGCTCAAGATCGAAATGATCGGCCGTGACGATGACTTTTTCGTCCTGGGTGGTCATTCACTGACCGCGGTCCAGGCGGTCGCGCGCTTGCGTGCCGCGTTCCACCGGGAAGTTCCGTTGCGTGAACTCTTTGCGCACCCATCGCCACGTTCGTTGGCGCTGTACCTGGATGCAGCCGATGACGCCGACACGGCGCCGATCGCGGTGGTCGACCGTTCGCGCCCGTTGCCGCCATCGCTGGCCCAGCGTCGGCTGTGGTTCCTTTCCCAGCTCGACGGCGCCGCCGGTGTGGCTTACCACATGCCGGTGTCGCTGCGCCTGGAAGGCGAGCTTGACGTTGCAGTATTACGCGCTGCGCTCGATGCGCTGGTGGCGCGGCATGAGAGCTTGCGCACCCGTTTCCTGGCGCGCGATGGCGAGCCCGAGCAGGTGATCGATCCGGCCGATCGCGGCTTTGCGCTATGTGAGCTCGATGTGTCGCTGCTGCCGGCCGATGAGCGCGCGGAGGCGGTGGCCACCCACGCCCGTGAGGCCGCTACCGCACCATTCGATCTTGCCGCCGGCCCGCTGGTGCGTGGTCGCCTGTTGCGTCTGGACGCGCACACCCATGTGTTGCTGCTGACCCAGCACCACATCATTTCTGACGGCTGGTCGGTGGGGGTGCTGGTCGGCGAGCTGGGGGTGTTGTACCGCGCCTTTGCCGAGGGTGCGGCCAATCCCTTGCCAGCGCTGGCGTTGCAATATGCCGACTATGCGGCCTGGGAGCACAGCCAGCTCGCCGGTGAGGTCTGGCAGCGTCAGATCGATCACTGGAAGCAGACCTTGTCTGGCGCGCCGTCGCTGCTGGAACTGCCGACCGATCGTCCGCGTCCGCCGGTGCAAAGCTATCGCGGTGCGAGTCTGCCGCTACGCCTGGAGCCTGAGCTGGTCCAGGCACTGCGCAGCTGGTCCTCGCGCCACGGAGCGACCTTGTTCATGGCCTTGACGGCCGGCTGGGCAGCGTTGCTGTCACGGTTGGGTGGGCAGGAGGAGGTGGTGATCGGCACGCCTGTGGCAAACCGCCCACGTGCGGAGCTTGAGGGGCTGGCGGGCTTTTTCGTAAACACGCTGGCGCTGCGGGTGCCGGTGGACGGCATGGCGGATGCGGCGACGCTGTTGATGCAGGTGAAGGCGCAAGCGCTGGACGCGTTTGCGCATCAGCAACTGCCGTTCGACCAGGTGGTCGAGCACGTGCGGCCGGAGCGCAGCCTGGGCCACAGCCCGGTGTTCCAGACGATGCTGGCGCTGAACAACACGCCGGGCGCACGTGAGCTGTCCTTGCCAGGGGTGCGTCTGCAACCGCAGCCACAACCGCGCACCACGACCCAGTTCGACCTGTCGCTGGCGTTGAACGAACACGCCGGCGCACTGACTGGCGAGCTCGAATACGCCACCGACCTGTTCGACGCGGCAACGATCCAGCGTTGGGCCGGCTATCTGCAGCGGCTGCTGCAGGCAATGGCGACCACCGAAGACTGCGCGGTGGCGCAGCTGCCGTGGCTGCCAGAACAGGAGCTGGCCCAGTTGCAGGCCTGGAGCCTACCCGATGCTGCATGGTCGTGGCCGGCATTGACCCTGCCGGCCCTGTTCGAGGCGCAGGTACGGCGCACACCGCAGGCCGAGGCGCTGCGCTTTGAAGGACGCAGCTTGAGCTACGCGGGGCTGAACCGGGCGGCGAACCGGGTCGCGCACCGGTTGCTGGCCCTGGGAGTCAAGCCGGACGACCGCGTCGCGATCCGGGCCGAGCGCGGGCTGGAGCTGTTGATTGGTTTGCTGGGCATCCTCAAAAGCGGTGCCGGCTACGTGCCGATCGATCCTGCTTACCCACAGGCGCGCCAGGACTACATGCTGACCGACAGTGCACCGGCGGCATTGCTGGTCGATGCGATCGGCGTCGCCGGGCCGGCCGCTTGCCCGCAGTTGGCGATCGCGTCGGACGAACCGGCAAGCGAGGACAACCCGCAGGTGCCGGGGCTGCGGCCGCAGCATCTGGCCTACGTGATCTATACCTCCGGCTCGACCGGCCAGCCCAAGGGGGTGATGGTCGAGCACGCCAGCGTGGTCAATCTGTGGCGGGCACTGGAGACGTGGCTCGCACCAGCCTGTCCGGCAACGGCGAGGGTCACCCTCAATGCCGGCGTGTCCTTCGATGCCTCGCTGCAGGGCATCGTGCAGTGGCTATCCGGGCGTTGCGTAGTGGTGGTGCCGACAGCGGTCCGCCGCGACGCAGAGGCGTTGCGCGCGTTCCTGCGCGACGAACGCATCGATGTCTGCGATACCACTCCTGCGCAACTGGAGGCCCTGCTGGTGCATGGCTTGCCCGACGTGAAGGAGGGAGGACCCCGGACATGGCTGGTCGGCGGCGAAGCGATCGCACCGCGGCTATGGCGGGCGTTGGCGGCGCTGGATGCGCTGGCGCTGAACGTCTATGGCCCGACCGAATGCACGGTGGATAGCAGCTGCGCGCGGATCGAGTCTGCGGTCGCTCCGCATATCGGCCGGCCACTGGCCAACGTGCAGATTCGTGTATTGGACGCCTTCGGTGCACCGGTGCCAGTTGGCGTGCGCGGCCAGATCCACATCGGCGGCGCGGCCCTGGCTCGGGGCTATTGGCGTCGCCCCGAGCTAACCGCCGAACGCTTCGTCGAACTGCACGGCGGGCGTTTCTACCGAAGCGGCGATCTGGGCCGCTGGCGCGATGACGGGCGCCTGGAATACCTCGGTCGCGCTGACGAACAGGTCAAGCTGCGTGGCCATCGGGTCGAGCTGGGCGAGATTGAGGCCGCACTGGCGGCCGTGCCCGGCATTGAAGCAGCCGCGGTGCTGCTGGGTCGCGACGCGGCTGGCGCCGCACGCTTGGTCGCGTACGTCGCCAGCGCCGAAAACGAGGCGATTGGCTGGCATGACCACCTAGCGGTGCGGCTGCCCGCACATATGTTGCCATCTGCCTATGTGCGCCTGGACAGGCTGCCGCTGACCGCCAACGGCAAGATCGATCGCCGCCGGCTACCGGACTGCGGCCAGGAAACCCAGGTCACCCGTGGCCATGTCGAGCCGAGCACTGACACCGAGCGCACGCTCACGGACATCTGGCAACAGCTGCTTGGCGTCGAACGGGTCGGTGTCGAGGACAACTTCTTCGAGCTCGGTGGTCATTCGTTGCTGGCAATGCGGATGACCAGCGCGGTCGCGGCGCGATTGGGACGGACTCTTCCAGTGCGCGTGGTTTTTGAAGGCGCAACTCCTGCGGCGGTCGCCGCCTGGCTGGATGCGCAGGACACCGAATCGGCTGCGCTGCCACCGCCAGAGGCGACGGCGATTGAACCGGCGCCACGCGATGGACGCTTGCCGATGTCGTACTCACAGCGGCGGCTGTGGTTCATCGACCGCCTGCAAGGCAGCGACGCCTATCGCATGAGCGGCTCCCTGCGCCTGCGCGGTCGTCTGGATGTCGAGCGCCTGCATGCGGCACTGCGCGCGGTTGTCTCTCGCCACGAAGTGCTGCGCACGACCTATGGCGAGATTGATGGAGAACCTGTACAGCGGATCGCTGATAGCGATGGGTTGCCCTTTGCGATCGACGATCTGCGCGGGATGGAGCCGACCATCCGTGACGGACGTTGTCTGGCGATTGCTGCCGAGGAAGCGACGCATCCGTTCGACCTGGGCCGGGATCACATGCTGCGGGGACGGTTGGCGGTGATCTCCGACGACGAGCACCTGCTGTGGCTGACCGCACATCACATTGCCTTCGACGGTTGGTCCTACGCAGTGCTCGTGCGCGAATGCATGGCGATCTACGCCGGTGCGCACCTGCCGCCGCTGCGTGTCCAGTATGCGGACTATGCCACCTGGCAACGGCAGCGCCTGGATGGTCCGGCGCTGCAAACCCAACTGGGGTATTGGCGCGGGCAGCTGGAGGATTTGCCGCCGACCCATTCATTGGTATTGGATGCGCCACGTTCGGCGGCTGCAGCTGGAGGCAGCGAACGCTATGCCGTGCGGCTCGAGGTGACAACTCTGCAGGCGCTGCACGACTTGGCCAGGCGCCACGACGCGAGTCTGTTCATGCTGCTGCATACCTCGTTGGCGGCCGTGCTGGCCGGCTTCGGCGCCGGCACCGATCTGGCGATCGGGACGCCGGTAGCCGGGCGCGGCCACGTCGCGTTGGAGCCGATGATTGGCTTTTTCGTCAACACCCTGGTGTTACGCAGTGATCTGTCCGGCGACCCCGATTTTGAAACCGCGCTGGCGCGGGTGCGCAGCACCGATCTGGAAGCCTATGGCCATGCCGAGGTTCCGTTCGACATGCTGGTCGAGGAGCTGAATCCGGTCCGCAGTCTGCTGCATGCGCCGCTGTTCCAGATCCAGTTCAACATGCGCAACAACGAGCGCGTGCATCTGCACGTGCCAGGGCTGTCCATCACCGTGCAGGAGCAAGAAGCCGCACTGGCGAAGTTCGACCTGCAGATCGGCGCCGAGGAGTGCGACGATGGCCTGTTGCTTGACTGGCTGGCTGCTCCGAAGCTGTTTTCGTCCGAAAGAGTGCGACGAATGGCCGACGCTTGGGTGTCGTTGCTGGCACAGATCGCCGCCGATCCAAGCAGGAAGCTGAGCGAATACACCCTGCTCGATGCGGATGAGCGCAGCGAATTGCTGACGCTGGGCACAGGGCCGGATCGTGCGCAGGGACGCGGGCAACCGCTGCCGCTGGCGATCGCGCAGGTGGTACGTGGGTGTGCGGACGCGCCCGCGGTGCGTGCCGGTGCAGCGACGCTCAGCTATGCGGAACTCGGGCGCTTGTCCAACCGCCTGGCACATCGGCTGGTGGCTGCGGGCCTTGGCCCAGGCGATCGCATTGGGATCTGCATGGAGCGCGGGCTGGCGCTGCCGGTGGCGCTGCTGGCGGTGCTCTCCAGCGGCGCTGCATATGTG
>NZ_JBEGGL010000015.1:0-2500 GCF_040203315.1 Xanthomonas sp. WHRI 8393
CGGGTAAAGCCCCTGGCGATGACCTACTCTCGCATGGCTTGAGCCACACTACCATCGGCGCAGCTGCGTTTCACTTCCGAGTTCGGGATGGGATCGGGTGGTTCCACAGCGCTAATTTCACCAGGGAGACGGTTGGAGCAGCGCTTGATAGCGCTCGTCTCGCATAGGTAACTTGTGACGTAGCTTGCGTTTGGTGATCTACCAACGTTCGTTGGGACCAAGGCAACTTGAGGTTATATGGTCAAGCCGCACGGATCATTAGTATCAGTTAGCTCAATACATTGCTGTACTTACACACCTGACCTATCAACCACATAGTCTATATGGTTCCTTTAGGGGGCTTGTGCCCCGGGAAGTCTCATCTTGAGGCGCGCTTCCCGCTTAGATGCTTTCAGCGGTTATCGCTTCCGAACATAGCTACCCGGCAATGCCACTGGCGTGACAACCGGAACACCAGAGGTTCGTCCACTCCGGTCCTCTCGTACTAGGAGCAGCCCCTCTCAAACTTCCAACGCCCATGGCAGATAGGGACCGAACTGTCTCACGACGTTCTGAACCCAGCTCGCGTACCACTTTAAATGGCGAACAGCCATACCCTTGGGACCGACTACAGCCCCAGGATGTGATGAGCCGACATCGAGGTGCCAAACACCGCCGTCGATATGAACTCTTGGGCGGTATCAGCCTGTTATCCCCGGAGTACCTTTTATCCGTTGAGCGATGGCCCTTCCATACAGAACCACCGGATCACTAAGACCTACTTTCGTACCTGCTTGATCCGTCGATCTTGCAGTCAAGCACGCTTATGCCTTTGCACACAGTGCGCGATGTCCGACCGCGCTGAGCGTACCTTCGTGCTCCTCCGTTACTCTTTAGGAGGAGACCGCCCCAGTCAAACTACCCACCATACACGGTCCCTGATCCGGATAACGGATCTAGGTTAGAACGTCAAGCACGACAGGGTGGTATTTCAAGGATGGCTCCACTGCAGCTAGCGCCACAGTTTCATAGCCTCCCACCTATCCTACACAGACGAACTCAACGTTCAGTGTAAAGCTATAGTAAAGGTTCACGGGGTCTTTCCGTCTTGCCACGGGAACGCTGCATCTTCACAGCGATTTCAATTTCACTGAGTCTCGGGTGGAGACAGCGCCGCTGTCGTTACGCCATTCGTGCAGGTCGGAACTTACCCGACAAGGAATTTCGCTACCTTAGGACCGTTATAGTTACGGCCGCCGTTTACTGGGGCTTCGATCAAGAGCTTCGCCTTGCGGCTGACCCCATCAATTAACCTTCCAGCACCGGGCAGGCGTCACACCCTATACGTCCACTTTCGTGTTTGCAGAGTGCTGTGTTTTTGATAAACAGTCGCAGCGGCCTGGTTTCTGCGACCCTCTTCAGCTATAGCTCGCATGAGCCACCAAAAAGGGTGCACCTTCTCCCGAAGTTACGGTGCCATGTTGCCTAGTTCCTTCACCCGAGTTCTCTCAAGCGCCTGAGAATTCTCATCCTACCCACCTGTGTCGGTTTACGGTACGGTCTTCGTGAGCTGAAGCTTAGGAGCTTTTCCTGGAAGCGTGGTATCAGTGACTTCGCCATAAAGGCTCGTCTCGGTGCTCGGTCTTAAAGGATCCCGGATTTGCCAAAGATCCAAACCTACCGCCTTTCCCCGGGACAACCAACGCCCGGTACACCTAACCTTCTCCGTCCCTCCATCGCACTCACGCGAGGTGCAGGAATATTAACCTGCTTCCCATCGACTACGGCTTTCGCCCTCGCCTTAGGGACCGACTAACCCTGCGTCGATTAACGTTGCGCAAGGAAACCTTGGGCTTTCGGCGTGCGGGCTTTTCACCCGCATTATCGTTACTCATGTCAGCATTCGCACTTCCGATACCTCCAGCAGACTTCTCAATCCACCTTCGCAGGCTTACGGAACGCTCCTCTACCGCGCATAAAACAAGTTTTATGCACCCCAAGCTTCGGTTCACTGCTTAGCCCCGTTAAATCTTCCGCGCAGACCGACTCGACCAGTGAGCTATTACGCTTTCTTTAAAGGGTGGCTGCTTCTAAGCCAACCTCCTGGCTGTCTATGCCTTTCCACATCGTTTTCCACTTAGCAGTGAATTTGGGACCTTAGCTGTGGGTCTGGGTTGTTTCCCTTTTCACGACGGACGTTAGCACCCGCCGTGTGTCTCCCGGATAGTACGTACTGGTATTCGGAGTTTGCAATGGTTTGGTAAGTCGCGATGACCCCCTAGCCATAACAGTGCTCTACCCCCAGTAGTATTCGTCCGAGGCGCTACCTAAATAGCTTTCGAGGAGAACCAGCTATCTCCGGGTTCGATTAGCTTTTCACTCCTAATCACAGCTCATCCCCGTCTTTTGCAACAGACGTGGGTTCGGGCCTCCAGTACCTGTTACGGCACCTTCACCCTGGCCATGACTAGATCACCCGGTTTCGGGTCTACTGCCCGCGACTATGCGCCCTTATCAGACT